>DHEF01000001.1:54933-261296 GCA_002399735.1 Chitinophagaceae bacterium UBA4857 | reverse complement strand
TGTTGTAACCCGATAGGGTTGGGATAAAATTTATTTCCAGTGGAAATGAATTTTATACTCTCACTGCATCGTTCGGTAATTCTATTGGGCATTGTGCTGGTTACACTTCGTTTACTCAAGTATTTTTATTGAGGAGTTCTCCTCGCTTTGCTAGGGATGACGGTCGTTGAAGTTATAGAACGCTGTCATTTCGACCAACGGGAGAAAACTCCTGCACTAAAGTCATTCATTAACTATAGGAAACAACAAACCATCACGATGATGCACAAAGAACAGAACGATGCAGTGTGCGACGCAACGGAAGTTCAATCAATGGGGGGACGATGGTAACAAAAAATCCCGCAGATTAACAGAGAAAATCTATGCAATCTGCGGGAAATATTATTAAACAAATTTTACAAATATTTACCCGTGTAACTTGCTTTTACTTTTTTAATACCCAGCGGTTCGCCGGCATACACTAAATTACCACCCTGGTCACCGGCTTCGGGGCCAAGCTCAATTAACCAGTCAGCACTTTTTATAACATCGGTATTATGTTCAATTACCAGTATGGTATGGCCTTGTTCTATCAATGCATTAAAGGATGCGAGTAACTTTTTAATATCGTGAAAATGTAGTCCGGTGGTTGGCTCATCAAAAATAAACAGTATGTTATTGCCTGCCCTACCCTTGCCTAAAAATGAAGCCAGTTTAATACGCTGTGCTTCGCCACCGGAAAGTGTATCTGACGATTGACCCAGTTTTACATACCCCAATCCCACATCACTTAAAGGTTGTATGGCTCTTGCTACCGACTGACCATCTTTAACGCTGTTAAAGAAATCAATGGCATCATCAACACTCATACTCAATACATCAAAAATACTGTTGTCCTGTAATTTTACTTCCAGTACTTCTTCTTTAAATCTTTTACCGCCACAGCTTTCGCATACCAAATGTACATCGGCCAAAAACTGCATTTCTACCACGGTTTCGCCTTCGCCTTTACAGGTTTCGCAACGACCGCCTTCTACATTAAACGAAAAATGTTTGGGCTGAAAACCACGCATTTTGCTCAGTGGTTGTTTGGCAAAAATATCCCGTATATCATCGTAAGCTTTTATATACGTAACCGGATTACTGCGGGATGAACGACCAATCGGATTCTGGTCAACCATTTCTACCTGCTGAATACTATCCACATCACCGGTAATGCTTTTGTGCAAGCCGACTTTATCGCCGCTAAACTCCCCTTTTAGTTTTTGTAAGGCAGGATAAAATATTTGTTTTACTAAAGTGGTTTTACCGCTGCCACTTACACCACTTACCACACACAATACATTCAATGGAAAGGTTACATCAATATTTTTAAGGTTATGTTGCCTTGCGCCTTCTACGGTTATACTACGTGTAAACTTGCGCAACTGTGCAGGTGGTGTAATACTTAATGTGCCGCCCAGGTATTTACCGGTAAGACTGGCCTCGTTATTTATTAGGTCACCATAAGTGCCTTCGGCAATAACCTCACCGCCCAAATGGGAAGCCAACGGACCAATATCAATAATATGGTCGGCTTGTTGCATCATCATTTCGTCATGCTCTACCACAATTACGGTGTTGCCTAAATCACGTAACTCTTTTAATACACGAATTAAATTATCGGTATCCCGGGCATGTAAACCAATGGATGGCTCGTCCAGTATATACAGTGAGTCGGTTAAGTTATTACCCAGACTTCTGGTTAATTGTATACGTTGGCTTTCGCCACCACTTAATGTATTGGCCAACCGATTTAAGGTAAGATAACCTAAACCTACATCCAGCAAAGTATGTAAGCGGTTTACTATTTCGGTTACAACACGGGTACCTATTATTTTTTGATTAGGTGTTAACTGTTTGCTTAATGCAGTAAAAAAAACATTCAAGTCTTTTACCGGCATTTCGCTTAATTCACCAATATGTTTATCACCAACTTTTACATATAAAGCTTCTTTACGCAAACGGAAACCCTCACACTCAGGACAGGTGGTTCGACCCCGATACCGGCTTAACAAAACCCTGTATTGTACCTTGTATAAATTCTGTTCTACTTCCCTAAAAAAATCGTTAATACCATTTGCATATTCGTTACCGGTATATAATACTTTTAATTGCGCTGCGGTAAGGTCGGCAATAGGTTTGTGTATAGGAAAATCAAAACGTTTGGCACCACGTATAAACTGGTCTTTCCAGGCACTTAGTTTTTCGCCACGCCAGGGTGCTACAGCACCTTCGTACACACTTATCAGTTTATTAGGTATTACCAGGTCCTGATCAATACCCAACACCTGTCCGTAACCTTCGCAGGTTGGGCAAGCCCCAATAGGATTGTTATATGAAAACAAATTAGGTTGCGGTACTTCAAACGTTAAACCATCCAGTTCAAAGCGGTTATTAAAATGTAATAGTTTTACTGTATCATTTTTACTTTGTACATCTACATACACATCACCCTCGCCTTCGTAAAAAGCAGTACCTACCGAGTCCGATAAACGGTGTTCATCTTCTTCTGTAAACTCTTTTACCACCATCCTGTCTATTAACAAATAAGCCGATGATGATTTTTTAGGTATTAATTTCAACAACTCTTTATCAGCTAATTCAACAAGCTCATCTAATTTATGCAAAGTACCCGGTGCATTATTACCGGTAATATATAAACGGGAAAAACCTTTTTGTATTAATATTTTTAACTCCTCCGGAATGCTGCGGTTAGCATGTTGCTTAAAGCGTGATAATATATATACCCTATCACCTTCTTTACATTTTGCGATGGCTTTTACTACATCTGTCACATCATCCTTGGTTACTTCTTTTCCGGATACAGGCGAATAAGTAACCCCCATGCGTGCATATAATAAACGCAGGTAATCCTGAATTTCCGTCATACTACCCACCGTACTACGCGGGGTGCGGTTAATAACTTTTTGTTCAATAGCAATAGCCGGACTCAACCCTTTAATATAATCCACATCGGGTTTACTCATGCGGTTTAAAAACTGGCGGGCATAAGCACTAAGGCTTTCTGCGTACCGGCGCTGGCCTTCTGCATATAAGGTATCAATAGTTAAGGAAGATTTGCCTGAACCGGATACGCCTGTTACTACAATGAGCTTGTTACGAGGAAATTCCACCGTAACATTCTTTAAATTATGTACCCTTGCACCCTTAATCAGTATATTTTCTGCGGAAATTACGGTAGGCTCGTTCTCGTGGTTATCCTCTTTTATTTTGCTGCGCTTTGCCATAGTTTACAAAAATAAAGTCATTGTATCATCTTAAAACAAACTAGCTGTTTTATTTTTAAAATCTCTTGTAATGCAATACAGTACTGCATTCCACACCACTGCTCAGCTGCCTGACTTTGTCATTATTTATCCAAACCTGCAAAACCCCATTTTGAGTATTAACATTTGTTTTTGATAAAAAGGGACCAAAGGCACAATAAATATTTGGCGGTTATCTAAAATGGCGTAATTTTAATTTCCAATCAATCCTTAAATAAAATGAGAAACCAAAAAACAACACGCCTATTGTTATAAACTTCTACACATTTATTTTTTAGTTCAACCGAATTTATTTTAAACCCAATATCTATCGTTGTGTACATACGCTTATACGTTTGTGTGCATGAAGAAACTATTAAACCTGTAGGAGTATTATGAAATCATTTAGTCAAAAAACCGACAATGAGTTGGTAGATTTATTCACCAACGGAAACCTTGATGCCTTAGAAACATTAGTTTTAAGACATAAGGACAAATTGTACACATCCATCCTGTTTATGGTTAAGGACAAACACCTTGCCGAAGATATATTTCAGGATGTATTTATTCGTGTTATAGACACGATGCGTAACGGCCGTTATACCGATGAAGGTAAATTTTTGCCCTGGGCCATGCGTATTGCACATAACCTTTGTGTAGACCATTTCCGCAAAGTAAAGCGTACCCCAACCATCCGCACCGGCGACGACAAAGACATTTTTGAAGTACTTAACTTCTCCGAAGAAAGTGCCGAATATGTAATGATTAAACGCCAGAGCCACGACAGGGTGCGCAATATGTTAGATCATCTTCCCGAAGATCAGCGTGAGGTTATCATATTACGCCATTATGCCGATATGAGTTTTAAAGAAATTGCTGCTGCTACCAACTGCAGTATTAACACCGCGTTAGGACGCATGCGTTACGGGTTAATTAATCTTAGAAAAATGATGACCCAAAGACAAATTGCATTGTAATTTCCCTTAAGTTTGCAACAGAAAAATACA
Source organism: Chitinophagaceae bacterium UBA4857 (assembly GCA_002399735.1). Lineage (GTDB taxonomy): Bacteria > Bacteroidota > Bacteroidia > Chitinophagales > Chitinophagaceae > Terrimonas. The sequence continues at coordinate 257,002 of DHEF01000001.1, read as the reverse complement.
ATAACGATCATTCGTATCATAAAGTCTTGTCGTTCTGTATTTCCTGACGAAAAATCAACTTGATATTATAGCAGTTTATCAACTTGCTTGCCGGTCGCCGGGTTTTTACAGAACGACACCAAATTGAAACCGTTTTCTCATACAGAAAACGGTTTTTTGTTTTTGGGCGTGTCCCCGGTGGCAACAAAGCATTCCTCACCAACAAGTTTCGTTTATTGCCACCGGTGCCGGGCTGTCCGCTGTATCTTTTGCACCCGGCTGCCCTTGCCGATGCTTCGCAAAAGGATGTCACTTCCATCCCTCACGCATGTACGCATAAACCTTGCTTAATAAAAAGTTAATCAAAAAACGAAAAATACATTTTTTGTTATCTTTCCCGACATATCAGGCAATGCCTATCAATCCCAAAACTAAAAATTATCATCAAGCATTATGCGTCTTAACCAGCTGCTTATAATATTCTTAATTACAGTATTATTTAATGTAACGGTAAATGCGCAAACAATAACCGGAACCATTACCAACACAAATGGCAAAACACTTCCCTTTGCTACCATAAAGCTAGGCTCTACACAACAAGGCCTTATTGCCGATCTTGATGGAAAGTTCAGCTTACACTTTCAACCTTCTATTGCTTTTATTGAAGTAAGTTATACCGGCCATGAATCGAAAAAAATATACATTAATTCGACCAACCTCCAATTATCCGTTGTTCTAAATATTTCAAAAGAAACATTAAATGAAGTAGTTATATCTGCCACAGATATCAGTAAAGTCAAAAGAATTATGAATAAAGCGGTAGCCAACAAACAGCTACACAATCCTGATAAATACAACCAGTATCGTTGTCGGGTTTATTATAAAATGGTAGCGGGTATTGATATTCCTGATACTCCTAAAAACGATACTGCACAAAAAGATAACAGTTTACGTAAATTACTCACCAACCAACATCTTTTTGTAACCGAAACCCAAAGCATACGACATTGGAAAAAACCACAACACTTGCAGGAGGAAGTTTTAGCCTCAAAAATGTCCGGTTTAAAAACTCCACTATTTACCAATATTATTACTGATATACTACCTTTTCATGCTTACAATGATTTTATAAATATTAATGGCAAAGACTACTTTAGCCCATTAAGCAAGGGTTTACACCAGCGTTTTAGCTTTAAGTTAATTGATGAAATTTTACAAAATCAGGATACTGTTTGGATGATTGGTTTTACACCCCGTAAACATGAGGAAGATTTAAGAGGCACTATTTATATCCACTCCAATGGCTTTGCGGTAAAACATTTATTAGCCTACACAAAAGACACCATTCTGAAAAGAGAATTTGGTATAGAGCAGCAATACACTTTCATTGACAATAAGTGGTTCCCTGAAAAGTTGAACTACCTTATTGACTGGACTTTGGAAAACGATGTAAATACAACTAAAGTGTACATGAAGGGAACATCATTAATTGACTCCGTAAGCTGGCAGGAACCTAAAGGATTTCGTTTTAATAAAGCTTACACGGTTAAACTTAGGAAAGGCGCCGAAAGCAAAACTGACACAGCCTGGCAAAATATAAGGCCAATTGAATTGGATGCAAAAGAGGACAGAACCTATGTATTTATGGATAGCCTTTCGGAGAAAAGAAATTTAGACAGGTTGGTATCTTATGCTGGAAAATTAACCGAAGGCAAGTTTCCTGTTGGCGCATTTGATATTAATTTAGGCCGTATTTATAGCTATAATAAATATGAAAAAAGCAGGTTGGGACTTGGGTTACAAACCAATGAAAAAGTGTCGGATAATTTTTCGGTAGGTGGTTGGGCCGGTTACGGCTTTGGTGATAAAAGATGGAAATATGGCGGCTTTGGCGAAATATACTTTGATAAATATAAGGATCAGGTTTTTAAAATAAACTACAGTAAGGATATTAAAGATCCGGGGCGATTGCAAATTAATAAAGACTTAGACAAAAACTACCTGCGTTTATACCTGTTACAGCGGGTAGATTTGGTAGAAAGTTATTCAGCCGCAATACAAAACCGCATGGGTTATTTTAACACCGAGGTAGCCGGCTATTATCAAAAAATTGTGCCTCAATATTTATACAGATTAGAAAACAATGGTAAAATTGATACTCGGTTTACAAATTATGAACTTGCTTTAAATGTACGGTATGCCTTTGGCGAAAGACGGGTTCCCGCATTTGGCAAATATTATAATTCCGGAACAAAATACCCTATACTATATGGCCGATTTAATACAGGTAAAATAACCGAAGGCAATATAAGATATCACCAGTTTATAGCAACGGTAAGCTGGCAAAAAAAGATTAACCGAATTGGTACTGAAAAGTTTTTAGTAATTGGTGGTTTATCGCAAAGCAATAAAAACCTGCCACTGAGTAAGTTATTTGCCGGCAACGGTTTTGCCTTAGACCGAATGTCTGTTCATGTTTTTGGCGGAATGCAAACCATGTTACCTTACGATTTTTACATGGATAAATTTCTAAATGCTTATTGGCAACACGATTTTGATTTCAGGTTATACACTTTAAAAATTGGAGAAGGAAAAGTAAGCAGTATACCTAATCTTGGATTTGGCATCAATACATTGTGGGGTAACTTACGTAACCGGAAAGCCCATCAATTGGTGCAGGTTAATGTACCCACAAAAGCCTATACCGAAGCCGGTATTTTATTAAACCGAATATTACGTTTAAAATACCTAAACCTTTATTACCTCAATTTAAACTTAGGCTACTTTCATCAGGTTACGCCACAAACAGCAATTAAAAACAATGGTCGTTTTGTTTTCGGGTTTGGGGTGGACTTATAAACAGGTTTGTATTTCTGTTCATCTGTGTTCCTTCAGTTGAACGGAGCGTCGCCCCTAAACAAACTCACAAAGTACACCTCGGGTTTAAAAACAAGGGACGAACCATCAGGGCTATACAGCCGATAACAAAATAAAAAAGCCGCTCTTAAGAACGGCTCTCTGTTAATATTTTTAAATTATCCGATAGGGATATTAAAAGGAACTTTTTTAGGCGGTAAACATTTTTTATCGTCGCAGGTCTGGAAAGTAAGCTCGCCCAGCAAACTGGTTTTTACGCTTGTTTTAACTTTAACTACCTGTACAAAATCAACCGTTTTTGAATATTGGTTAGCCGATGCACCTAATTTGGCATCGTGAAACTTTTCCATTTTACCTTTTTCTTTTACAGCGCCATCCAGTGTTACCATTGGGTTGGCCGTAAATTTAAACGTGGTTGGCATGGCAATCGCATCTTCAGGTTGTGTTTGCGAGTAAAGGTGCCAGCCGCTTTCCATGGTTGCCGTTAAATGCACTTCGTAGGTTTTATCGGCTATTTTTTTGGTGGTAAACTTCCAGCTAACAGGGTTGGTTTGTGCAAAAGACATTAAACCAACGGTTAATAGTAAGGCCAGCGTAAATACTTTTTTCATACTGCTTAATTATTGTTCAAATATAAACACCTGATTAAAAAAATTGTTCGTGCAAGTTGTTAGTGGCTACTAATGTAACGTTAAACTTATACTTACACCTGCTTTTGACGTAAATACTAACCAACCAGTTGCTTAGCCATCAATAAGGTTTCAATAATTTCTCTGCCATCGGTATTACCCAAAATGGTGGAGCAGGCACGTTCAGGGTGAGGCATCATACCAAATACATTGCGGCCTTTGTTACTAATACCGGCTATGTTATTGGTGGAGCCGTTGGGGTTGCCCAAATCGTTCACGTTGCCATTTTCATCGCAATAACGGAAAATAACCTGTCCGTTTGCTTCTAACTCCGCTAATGTAGCATCATCGGCAAAATAACGTCCTTCGCCATGGGCAATGGGTATTTTATAAATAACCTCTTTATTTTCAAGTGCTTCTTTATAAAAACCATCAGGCTTAATAAAAGTGTTTTTGCAAATAAATTGTTGGTTTTGGTTGCGTAGTAAAGCACCTGGTAGTAAGTGCGACTCGCATAAAATCTGAAAGCCGTTACACACACCAAATACTTTACCGCCGCTGTTGGCAAATGCAATTACATCCTGCATAATATTGCTAAAACGTGCAATTGCCCCGCAACGCAAATAATCACCGTAGGAAAAACCACCGGGTAAAACAATACAATCTTCGGTAGAAAAATCGGCCAATCCTTTGTCTTTGTGCCAAAACATGGTTACTTCCTGACCTAAATCTTTAGACAGGGCATCCTGCATATCTCTATCGCAATTGGAACCCGGAAAAACTACAACACCAAATTTCATAAATGGGAGGCTTTTTTATTATTGTTGCGAAGGTAATAAAAGCAGTTGAGCAGACAATGATGAAAAATTGAATACAATTAAAAAATGCAGTTTTTTGCGTGCAGCCGGTTAAACAAAACAACATTTTATTACCATAAAACATAGGATAATATGGGTTTTTATTCCGATTTTTACCGCTATTAACATCCTCAAACATTTTAGTAACTGCATAATATGAACCTGGAGCATATAGAGGCTTTTAAACAAATTGTAGGAAGCCAGTACGTACAAACCGATAACGAAACCCTTGAACAATATGCCCACGACGAAACCGAGCGTCTTGTTTTTTTACCCGATGTGGTTATTCGTCCGCGTACACCGGAAGAAATTAGTGCCATTTTAAAAATATGTAACCAACATCTTATACCCGTTACCCCACGTGGTGGCGGTACCGGTTTAAGTGGCGGTGCCCTGCCCCATTTAGGTGGCGTGGTTATTACAACCGACAGGTTAAATAATATTCTTGAAATTGACGAACGGAACCTACAAGTAACCACCGAGCCCGGAGTTATTACCGAGGTTTTGCAAAATGCCGTAAAAGAAAAAGGATTGTTTTACCCACCCGACCCCAGCAGCCGCGGCACCTGTTTTATTGGCGGTAATATTGCCGAAAACAGTGGCGGACCAAAAGCGGTTAAATATGGTGTGGTAAAGGATTATGTACTAAACCTGCAAGTGGTTTTGCCTACCGGCGAAATTATCTGGACAGGCAGCAACGTTTTAAAAAACTCAACCGGCTATAATATTACCCAATTAATGGTGGGTAGCGAAGGCACATTGGGTATTGTTACCAAAATTGTGTTGCGCTTATTACCACTACCTAAATACGATTTATTAATGCTGGTACCTTTTGCCAATCTGGAAAAAGCCAGCGAAGCAGTAAGTGCCATTTTCCGGGCAGGCTTTACGCCAAGTGCGATGGAACTGGTAGAGATTGATGCGCTGAAGATTGTAAGTAAAATGGTGGACAGCCACGCCGTACCCGTAACCGATGATATTGCAGCACACCTTATAATTGAGGTAGATGGCAACAATATGGATGTACTAATGCAGGAGATGGAACAAATAGCCGAAGTAGCAGCACAGTACGAAGGTGGTGAAGTATTTTTTGCGGACGACTCTCAGCAAAAAGAAGAACTGTGGAAATTACGCCGCCGTACTGCCGAAGCAGTAAAAATAGCCGGTTATACGATTGAGGAAGATACCGTAGTGCCCCGTGCCGAGTTACCCGCTTTGGTAAAAGGCGTAAAAGAACTGGGCGAAAAACATGGCTTTCATGCGGTGTGTTATGGCCATGCCGGCGACGGCAATTTGCATATACGCATACACAAACCCGGCACACCCAATAGTCATGGCGACGAAGCTATGACCGCCAGCTTACGTGAACTGTTTAAACTGGTAAAAAGCCTGGGCGGTACTATTAGTGGCGAGCATGGTATTGGCTTAATTCAAAAACCGTATATGGATATTGCTTTTGACCCCATACAGTTGCAAATAATGAGCGGTATTAAAAAAATATTCGACCCGAATAATATTTTAAACGCCGGTAAAATTTTCGACCACAGTTAATTTTTATTTTGGTTATCAACTGCAGTAACATTGTTGATCGTCCCTTGCGTCGCACACTGCATCGTTCGGTTCGCTAATCAACACCGTGTAGTTACAACAGTCATTTTATAATCGTATAACCTTTAAACTTGCCGCTGTTGTGGTTTAACGCAGGTTTAACAGGTGTTAAAAATATCTTTGGACCTTGTTACAAACTAAAATAGTGGTAGCAACGTTATTCACTTGTTCAAACATTCAAGATTAATTTAAGAAACTATGCAATTGAAAACATTTTTTATAGGTATTAGCTTAGCATGTTTAACAACAACTGCATTTGCACAAGACCGCGACCGTACCCACACACCTGAACCGGAAGAAAAGTTTTTTAAACTGGAGAATTTATTTACCGGTGGTAATGTCAGTGCGGGGTTTGGCGGAGGTACTACTATCAGTCAGTTCTCGGCTGGAGTTATACCACATTTTGGATATAAATTTTTTAATTGGTTAGATGCAGGTATTTCTTTTAATGTTAATTATAGCCAGTTTAAAGACAAGAGATATTCCCCTGCTTATAAAGAAAACCAAACTACTTTTGGTCCGGGTGTTTTTACACGAATTTATCCTGTCAATTTTATATTTGCCCAAGCGCAGTTTGAACATAACTTCACTACAGTAAAGTATAAGAACGGTAATGTTCCTGACGGAAAATACAATGCAGATGCCAGTTCATTTTTACTAGGTGCCGGATATGCACAAGGAAGGGAAAGCGGTAATAATACATTCTTCTATCTTTCTTTATCCGTTGATGTGTTAAAGAATATCAATTCACCCTATGTAAATGTGGTGTACAATTCTATTACTGGTACCTATGAGGCCAGAATGGCTCCTGTTTTTCGTGCCGGTGTTAATGTGGCTTTGTTCCAAAACAGATATGGCAAATACTAAGTTATAAAAGCAACATATTTCAATAAAAAGTCCGGTTAACATTAATCGGACTTTTTTTATTACCCGTGCTAAAAATAGATAATCGAAGCATCGTTTGTAAAGTGTTAAGGTATTCGTAGCACGCCGTCTTGTCCGCAGTGTAAGTATAGCCGATGGCGGCAAGGCGGTTTTCGGCCAGAGCCTCAACAAGCTTTATCCATTATAAAAGCTTCTACAAAAAAAGACTGGCCGAAAAATAGCCGATAGCCAAGCGGCTATACGGTTCCGCCTAACAGTGTTTAACAAAAGCAAGCTTCCGCAGGCGGAATACACATTGGACAAGACTTGACTTTTTTGTTACTTTTTTTGTCAAGAAAAAAAGTAAGTAAAGTACTTGTTTACATCATGAAGTTGTAAAAGATTATTCATAGAGAAATAAAGAACAATGTCTAAATATTTGTAACGCTTCTACAAGCTGCCTACTTAGGTTCTTATTTCATAAATTGAAAATGGTTCTTGAGACACGAACCATGGCAAATAACATTAGTCTGATTAATTAATCACTTTTGTATTATTACCTTTACACCCTAAATCAACCCCATGGGCATCTGGAAACAAATAGCCGAATATTTATACATCAAAAAGAAAGATACTGACCGTCCCGACAGTACTTGGGTTAAGTACATGCACGGCATTAACCGCTTAAGCATTATCCTGTTTTTAGTAGCCCTTGTAATTCTGGCGTTTAAATTAGGCTGCTAAAAAATCAACAATCAATTTAGCCGCTTTCTCCGAGGCATTTCCGCTCTGGCTTAATAAATCTTTCAAGGCTTTATAATCATTAGCCAGCTCGGCTTTGCGTTGCGGGTTGTGTAACAAAGCTTCTAACTCGTTGGTAATATTTTCGGGTGTTAACTCGTGTTGTATTAATTCCTTCACCACTGGTTTATCCATAATTAAATTAACCAGCGAAATATATTTTATACTTATTACCCTTTTTGCAATAGCATACGATATTGGCGAACCTTTATAACAAACTACTTCCGGCACACCAAACAAAGCTGTTTCTAATGTTGCCGTACCCGATGTTACCAATGCTGCTGTAGATTGGCGCAATAAATTATAAGTCTGGTTACTTACATAAGAAACATTGTTATAGCCTTTCAGCATTTCATCATAAAAACTTTCGTCCAATCCGGGTGCTTTGGCCACAATAAACTGGTAACCCGTAAACTGTTTAGCCACCTGCAACATAATAGGTAGTTTAACTTTTATTTCCTGCTTGCGGCTACCGGGCAATAATGCCACCACCGGTTTATCCGATAACTTTTCTAGCGGTTTATTATTGATGGCATCATCAATTACATTCACCAACGGATGGCCTACATATGCTACTTCCCAATTCCATTTATCACGGAAATAATCTTTTTCAAAAGGCAGTATCACCAGCATTTTATCAATGCATTGTTTCATCATTTTTACCCGGTTGGCTTTCCAGGCCCATACCTGCGGAGAAATATAATAGATAATTCTTATCCCCTGCTCTTTTGCCCATTTGGCAATGCGTAAATTAAACCCCGGATAATCAACCAATATAAGGGCATCCGGTTTGTAAGCCAGTATGTCTTCTTTACAAAAAGCCAGGTTTTTAAAAATAGTGCGCAGGTTCATCACCACTTCTATAAAACCCATAAAAGCCAGATCGCGGTAATGTTTTACCAAAGTTGCCCCGGCTTCCTGCATTTTATCGCCACCCCATGCCCTGAAATGGGCATCAGGTTGTAAAACTTTCATTGCTTTAATCAAGTTACTGCCATGTAAATCGCCTGAAGCTTCGCCTGCTATAATATAGTATTTAGTACCTGCCAGTTGTTGCATATAAAAAATGTAGGACCAAAAATACAAAGGTTAGCGCAGCAAACTGGTATAAAATACTTTGTCCATATCTTAAACACAAAACAGTTCTTCATAATTCTATAAAAAAATATTCTCTAAAATGTTTTCATTTATAAAAATGCCTTACATTTGCAGCCCGTTATAAAGGTTATGTCAAAAACAAACTTTAAAGCGGTTGTGGCTGAATGCCTTCGGTTCTTTCAGTTTTCAGTATTAGTCTTCCGGATGTGGTGAAATTGGTAGACACGTCAGACTTAGGATCTGATGCCGCGAGGTATGGGGGTTCGAGTCCCTCCATCCGGACAAAAAATCAGTTCCCTCAACAGGGACAAATGAAAGAACAGTTACTTATCCGGTAACTGTTTTTTTATTTTATAATAAAAATATATCCGACATGGTCGGGTTTTAAACACATATCATGGCAACAATTACTAAAGAAAACATCGGTTTATTACACGAGAAACTTTCCGTTACAATTGCAAAAACCGATTACCTTCCTTCTTTTGATCAAGCATTAAAAACATATAGCAAGCAAGCTAACATTCCTGGTTTCAGAAAAGGAATGGTGCCTGCCGGTTTAATTAAAAAAATGTACGGTGCCTCTTTGTTTACGGATGAGGTTTTAAAAACCGTTGATAAAGAATTAAACAACTACCTGCAAACAGGTGAGGTGGAGATTTTTGCTCAACCATTACCTTTAGAAGCCGATTTCAAAAGCATTGACGTAAACAATCCACAGGATTATACTTTCAACTTTGAAATAGGTGTTAAACCTTCATTTAACCTGCCTGATTTAGGTACTGCAAGCATTACCGGTTATAAAGTATCTGTTACCGATGCTATGGTAAATGAAGAAGTAGAGCGTTTACAAAATCGTTTTGCCGATACCAAAGAAGAAGAAACTATTGCCGGCGAAGACAATGTATTAACATTAGCCCTTACCGAAAGCGATGAAAAAGGAAACGCTGTTGAAGGTGGCGTAACCAGCAATCAGGTATATATTGCCAAATACTTTAACGACGCTGCCCGTGCTGCATTACAAGGCAAAGCTGTTAATGATACAATTACCCTTCAATTAAAAGCTTCTTTTGAAGATAAAGAACTGGCTTCTGTTTTAGAAGACTTAAAAATTAACGAACAAGAAGCTGCTGCTGATAAATTTTTCACTTTCACCATTAACAAGATTGGTTCTAAAGTAAAAAAAGAATTAAATCAGGAGTTTTTCGACCAGCTTTACCCTAACCAGGAAGTAAAGTCTGAAGAAGACCTGCGTAATAAAATTAAAGCTGAAATTGAAGCTTATTGGAAAAGCCAAAGCAGCAACCAGATTCAAGACCAGATTTTCCACCAATTAACTGACCATACCAGCATTGAGTTTCCTGAAACCTTTTTGAAAAAATGGTTACAACAACAAGGAACCGAAGAAGGTGGTGCACCTAAAACTGATGAGCAGGTTGAGCAGGAATTCCCTACTTTCCTTAAGCAATTAAAATGGTCATTGGTATCTGAAAAAATTACAAAAGATCAGGAAATTGATGTTAAACCTGAAGAAGTTCGTCAGTTTGCACTAAACCAATTGTTCAGCTACATGAGTGGCATGGGTGGTGCGTCAAACCTGGAAGATCAACCTTGGGTTAAAGAATACGTTGACAAAATGATGAAAGACAGAAAGTTTGTAGAAGATACTTTCATGCGTATTCAAACACAAAAAATGTTCGATTGGGCCGAAACACAAGTAAACCCGGTTGAGCAAGAAATTTCGGTAGAAGACTTTACGAAAATGGTACAAGAGCACCAACATGCTCACCATTAATAGCATATAATAGCCTCCCCAAGCCCCTCCAAAGGAGGGGTTTTTTATTTCCTACAATGCAAGCAGCCTACTAACTGCTTCTGCATTTTTACTTTTAATTGTTTGACCAGCTGCATTACTACTAGCACCGTCTGTTGTGTCACTCACTTGTACTGCAACAATTCTATTGGACACTTGTGCAGTACCCCGTATTTCAATCGGGGCCGTTCAGTACTGCTATTCGGCAATTGCGCAGTGTACACAAGTTTAGTAAAAACATGCGTATGCAAGTATTATCGCCACAGGCGATAGCATATTCATGCGAAACTGCAAGTTTCGCATAGCGAGTACCCCGCATTTAGCATTAAGCCTTCAGCACTGCGCATTCCGCTTTCAGCTTTCGGCATTAAGCCTTCAGCCCAATTGTCAATTTGTCCTATTTTCCCCAAAGCTGTCATACAATTTTGTGGTTTTAGCATTTGGACGGATATTTGACTGTATCAAAAAACCGGTAGCATAAACTTTTGGAACGTACGGAACTAAAAAACTAAATCGTTATCTTGTTTGTTACTAGGTTAGTCTCGCAATCATTCAATTAATAAACTTTATAGATGAACTTTAATTCCGAATTTGAAAAATACGCTGTAAAGCATCGTGGCCTTAGTAGCAATACATTACATGGTTATGCATCGCATCTGGTTACCGGCCTTACGCCTAACATTATTGAGGAGCGCCCCATGAATGTAGCGGTGATGGATGTGTACAGCCGTTTAATGATGGACCGCATTATTTTTCTGGGCTACCCTATTAATGATGAGGTAGCAAATATTATTACGGCACAATTACTTTTTCTGGATTCTACCGACCGTACCCGTGATATTAATATGTACATTAACAGTCCGGGTGGTAGCGTTTATGCCGGTTTAGGCGTTTATGATACCATGCAATATGTAAGCCCTGATGTGGCGACTATTTGTATTGGTATGGCTGCCAGTATGGGTGCTATATTACTTACTGCCGGTACACATGGCAAACGTGCAGCTTTAAAACATGCCCGCGTAATGATGCACCAGCCAAGTGGCGGCATTGGCGGACAAGCCAGCGATATAGAAATTACAGTAAACGAAATTCGTAAACTTAAAACTGAGTTATACGATATTGTTAACTACCACAGTAACCAACCATTGGATAAAATTGAAGCCGACTTTGACCGTGACCATTGGTTAACGGCCACCGAAGCTAAAGAATACGGATTGGTTGATGAAGTATTGTTAATTAACCCAAGAAAAGAGAAGAAGAGTTAATTTGATAATTAGATAATTGGGAAATGAACGTTTCTGATATTTAATAGGAAACTCGCATAATGCCCAATAGAATTACTGAACGTACAAGTGAGTGACACAACAGACGGTGCTAGTAGTAATGCAGTTGGCAAAGTAAAAAGTAAAAAAAAAATTTAAACCGCTATATCCAATTTGTACTACCTGATTTAACAGGAATACAAATCCCCTTCTTTGGAGGGGCAGGGGAGGCCAAAATTAAAATAACATGAACCATAATAATTTATTATCAGGCAACTGGCGCATGGAAGATGAAGATGATGAAAAACAACCGGAAGACAAACGTGATGATTTAATGATGCTGAACAAAAAACTGGAAAAACTGTTTTTTGAAAAAAGAGCGGTTTACCTGTGGGGCGTGGTTGATGATAAAAGTGCCCGTGAAATAACAACTAAACTGTTATTACTGGAAGCGGATGCACCCGGTAAAGAAATTAAATTTTATATTAATAGCCCGGGCGGTGTTGTTACCAGCGGTATGGTAATACACGATACCATGAAACTGATAAGCAGTCCCGTTAGTACTATTTGTATGGGTATGGCTGCCAGCATGGGTAGTATTTTGTTAAGCGCCGGCGATAAAGGCAAACGTTTTATTTACCCAAATGGTGAGGTAATGATTCACCAACCATCTTTGGGCGGTATGATGCGTGGTGTAGCCGCCGATTTGGAAATACAGGCCCGTCAAACACAACGTGTTAAAGAAATTGGTGCCCGCATTCTGGCAGAGAACTGCGGTAAAACGATAGAGCAGATTATGAAAGACTTTAACCGTGATTATTATATGGATGCTAAAGAAGCTATTGCATATGGTATAGTTGACGGTATAGTTGATAAGCTGTAATGCACTCTGAATCAAAAAGTTGACGCAAAAAACATTTTTTGCAATAACCTTATAAAAAAAGCCCTTCTCTCAGAAGGGTTTTTTAATTTTGCAGTATTAATAATTAGTAGCGCTATTTGCTTGTTGGCTTGTATTTCCTGATTTGTTTGTAGCTTGTTAAAAGCCTCCCGAATAACTCCGCAAATAGATGTAACACTCAACTAACGGCATTTTAATTTGTTGTAATAACATGGCAAAAAGTCCCTTACATTGTTCGTTTTGTAATCGCACCCGTGATGATGTGAAAATTTTAATTGCAGGGCAGGAAGCGCATATTTGCGAAAACTGTGTGGAGCATGCCCGCGAAATAATTGAACAGGAAGTTGTATCCAATGATAACAAAGGTGGATCTAACTTTAAACTGACGATTAAAAAACCAGTTGAGATTAAGAAATTTTTAGACGAGTACGTAATTGGCCAGGATGATGCGAAACGCACCATGGCTGTAGCCGTGTACAACCACTACAAACGTTTAAAACAACGCAACAGCGACAACAAAGACAATAACGAAGTAGAAATAGAAAAAAGCAATATAATAATGGTGGGTGAAACCGGTACCGGTAAAACCTTACTGGCCAAAAGTATTGCCCGTTTATTAAATGTTCCGTTTACGATTGTTGATGCGACAGTGTTTACCGAATCGGGGTATGTAGGTGAAGACGTTGAAAGTATTTTATCACGTTTATTACAGGTGTGTAACTACGATGTGGCTGCTGCTGAACGTGGTATTGTATTTATTGATGAAATAGATAAAGTGGCCCGTAAAGGTGACAATCCGTCTATTACCCGTGACGTAAGTGGCGAAGGAGTACAACAAGGTATGCTTAAACTACTAGAAGGATCGGAAGTGCTGGTACCACCACAAGGCGGTCGTAAACACCCCGAACAAAAACTGGTAAAAATAAACACACAGAATATATTGTTTATTTGCGGGGGTGCCTTTGATGGTATTGACCGTATTATTGCCCGTCGTGTACAAACCAACACCATTGGTTTTAATGTAGATAAAGAGCAACAGGAAGACATGAAAAAGAACCTGTTGAAATATGTAAACCCTACCGATTTAAAAACCTTTGGTTTAATACCGGAATTATTAGGTCGTTTACCGGTGGTTACACACCTTGATCCGCTTACTGCCGAAACCTTACGTTCTATTTTAACCGAGCCAAAAAATGCCCTGATTAAACAGTACAAAAAGCTATTTGAACTGGAAGGTATTGAACTGGAAATAGAAAACGCTGTACTGGATTTTATGGTGGAGAAAGCAGTTGAATATAAATTAGGGGCTCGTGGTTTACGTAGCATTTGTGAAAGTATTTTACTAGATGCTATGTTTGAGTTGCCATCATCGAAAGAAAAGAAATTTGTTTTGGATATTGAATATGCCAGACAAACTTTTGATAAAAGCAAAATGAACTTATTAAAAGTGGCTTAATACAGCCTCCCCCTAACGTAGTTACTTCCCTTTTCGGGAACCTCCGAAGGAGGGGCTGAGAAACAAACCCAATACAATCAATCATTATTAGATTACAAATAAAAAATTACAATGCAAGAACTAATTGATAAAATTAAAGCCGAAGCAGGAATTAACGACGAGCAGGCAGCTAAAGCTATTGAGGCTGTAAAACAATATGTGGTGGAGAAGTTTCCTATGCTGGAAGGTGCAGTAGGCAACCTGTTTGGTCAAAACTAGTTTTACTGTATACATTTATTAAAGCGAATGATTTTCATTCGCTTTTTTTATACCACCAACTTTTAATTGCCTGTTATTTTATGGCAACTACTTACTAACTTAGGGTTTTATTACCATGAAACACTTACATCTTTCAAGTATAATACTTACATTTTTTTGCTGCCTTATAACCACAGTATTAACAGCGCAAAGCCGTGCCCGTGATATTGGCTTACAGCCCGGTGTAATGCAACCCGGCAAACTCAACAGTATTACCGATGTTAGCGGTGTGTTGGTTGGCCATACTACTATTATAAAAGCAGACAGCATTCGTACAGGTGTTACCGCCATTTTAGCACACGATGGTAATATTTTTCAGCAAAAAGTACCGGCCGGTATTTTTGTAGGTAATGGTTTTGGTAAACTGGCCGGCAGTACACAGGTAATGGAATTAGGTAATATTGAAAGCCCTGTTATTTTAACCAATACCTTAAATGTAAGCACTGCCATTAATGCAACAGTAAAACATACTTTACAACAAAAGGGCAACGAGAATGTACAATCGGTTAATGCATTGGCAGGCGAAACAAATGATGGTTGGCTTAACGATATACGTGGCCAACATGTACAGGAGGCCGATGTATTAAATGCAATAAAAAATGCAAAGACAGGTAAAGTAGCCGAAGGTAATGTAGGTGCCGGCACAGGCACAGTTTGTTTTGGTTATAAAGGTGGCATTGGCACTGCATCACGTAAATTGCCAGTTAATTTAGGTGGTTATACTGTTGGCGTTTTAGTACAAACAAACTACGGGGGTGTTTTACAAATTGATGGGGCACCTGTTGGCAAGGAGTTACAAAAATTTGCCTTTAGTAATCAGCTGTTAAATAATGTGGACGGATCATGTATGATTGTGATTGCCACTGATGCTCCACTAGATGCCCGTAATTTAGAACGCCTGGCAGCACGCAGTATATTGGGCTTAGGTAAAACGGGCGGCATTGCATCTAATGGCAGCGGCGATTATGCCATTGCTTTTTCTACCCACCCTGCCGTACGTGTACCACACCAACCCGATAGCACTGTACAAAACACTCCCTTGTTACACAACGATTATACATCACCTTTATTTATGGCCGTAATTGAAGCAACAGAAGAAGCTATATTAAACTCGCTTTTTGCTGCAACAACTGTAACTGGTTATAAAGGACGAACCATTGAAGCACTGCCTTTAAAAAAAGTAAAAGAACTGCTTAAAAAATACAATCGCATACCATGAATAGCTATTACAGTTTTGTAAACGACCAGTTTGTGCCGGCATCTAATGCCAGGTTGAATATAACCGATATGGCCATCCAACGTGGTTATGGCATTTTCGATTTTTTTAAATTTATTAACCACCAACTTATATTTATTGATGATCATTTGGCCAGATTAGAAAAATCTGCCGAAGCCATGCGCCTAACCCTACCCTACACCCGGGAAGAGATCATCAACATTTTAAAAGAATTGATTGCAAAAAACGATTCACCCAACGGCGGCATACGTGTTGGCGTAACCGCTGGTTATGCACCGGATGGCTACTCTATTGTTGCACCCAATTTTATTATCACCCAGCAAGCAATAACTATTGCCGATACTATTGCCACTCCGGTATCACTTATGTTACACCAGCATCAACGCCAGTTACCCCATGTAAAAACCATCGATTATTTAATGGCTGTTTGGTTACAGCCGGTTATTAAACAATCCGGTGCCGATGAAGTTTTATATCATAATAACTATAGCATTACAGAATGTCCCAGGGCTAACTTTTTTATAGTTGATCAAAACGATACCATCATTACACCTCAAAAAAATATTCTGGCAGGCATTACCCGCAAAAAAATTATCGCCATTGCCGAAAAAGAATTTAACATTGAAATACGTGATATAAAACCAGCCGAAGCTTATGCCGCCAAAGAAGCATTTATCAGCAGCAGCACCCTTAATATAAAACCCGTTAAAGCCATTGATGGTAACATTATTAACAACGGCAATGCCGGTAATATAACCACACAATTATTTAATAAACTTACTGCGTTAATCAAAGCTGTTTAAGTGCAGTAGTTTTATTTTTTGTTAATCAGCTGTATTGCTACTATCATCGTCTGTTGCGTCGCACGCTTAAGCTGTAGTAATTCTATTGGGCAATGTGCAAACTTCCTACTTACTCAAAAAACCTCATTGTCAAATTGTTTTCTCAGCCACTGCTGACTTACCTACTCACAGACTCACCGTCTTTCCGACTTTCTCTCCAAATTGCCCTTTTTTTCCGTAATTTCAATTACCATCAACCACCTAAGTTGGCAATTAAACCAACTGCCTATGTACAAAATAATACGGTTAGTATTTTTATTGTTTGCTTTTTGTAGCACCATACCATTTACACTATCAGGTCAATCAAAATATGTTTATACCGGACAGTTTAATTTTGGCTGCAATATTTTTCTTAATTATTCCAAAGCACAAAAATTTCCGGGTTTAAGAGTGTTTACCGCATTTGGTGCTGCTGTTACCCGTGGCGATTTATTTATTAACTATGGTCCTTCTCTTTCTGTTTATACAAAATCAATCGGTGCTAATTTAAACCCCTTGGTTGGCGATTGGCAAATAGATTTTGGCCATAGCATTACAGCCGGTGTACTCTGGGGCAAGGTAACCGATTATACAAAATACACCCGCACTATACATACCGGAGACTTTTACAACCTGGCTCATAACCGTGCCGGCAACTTTTTACTCAGTACTAATTTTATTTTAAACAATCATAAACGGCATCAAATCGTTGGCTCTGTTAATGCCACTTTTGACAAAGTATCTATTAACTATTATAACGACGGTACGCCGTTTCAGACAATGGGTTTAAGCGATGGATTTGACCGGTATTGGACAGGTGGTGGTAGTATTATCATACACAATAAAAAAGGATATAACACAGCGGAGTTAAGCTTTGATCAGTTTACAGGATATGTCCCCTTATTGTATGAGTTATCAGGACTACTAGGAATTAATGTGCCGTTATATGATGATCCTGAAAATAAAAAATCGAAATACAATTTTAATACAGCCGCTTATAATTTGCGCATTAACACTGATAAAAATTTTGGAGTAAACATTGGTGTAATCGGTTCTTTAGTTGACAAGAAAGGCAAGCTATGGGGTGTTCAGGATATTATCCACTTGAAACTAAAACACCCCATGCACCCCAACAACGATGGTAACAGATTTTTCATTGGCGCCAGCTACAATAACTTTAATCATGTTAAACTATAAATCATTCTACTTGTGGCTTTTGTTAGTCTTGTGTATTGGTTGTAGTCCAACCAAACACAATTTTAACTATGCCGATATTATTAACAACAGCATTCAACAAGATGCTTATATTTTCTCGGACTATGCCAGCAAACAGAAAGACATAAAATATAATAATATTACGGCTTACCGTATTTACCGGGCAACCCTTAAAGAGGCTTTGGTTGAAAATAATAGTGTGGGAGAATACAAACTAATCAATACAGCTTCGCAACAAAATACAGTTAATAAAGCCGTAACCGGCAATTATCATGAACTGTATTTATACCTTTTTAATATTGATTCAGGATTGGCTAAAAAATTTGCCTTAGTAAGTACAGGTTATAATCCCCAAGGCGAATGTATATCCTTAGGCCCTGCTTATGTAGGCTCCATAAATACAGGCAAAAACAATCCGTCCTTACAAGTTGAATATGCGGTTGACATAAAAAAAGGAAAAGGTGGCTTATACCTGCACAACAATTATAAAAATAAAATTGATCTCAATTTTCTTAGTCACAAACCTATAATGCCCGATAATAACACCGAAAGTTTATTGCAATTTTATATGGTTTTACAAAACTCAAAAAACAAAATTGGTGGCATGAACAAACCTTTGGTGTATAATATAGCCAAAGTATTTAACGATTCGGCGGCTATGACTTTTTACCTTGCTAACTGAAAAAAAATAATTACTTATGTTAAGAAAAAGAATACGCTTAATACACCGCTATAAAAAAAGAAGCCGGAAGTGGAACAGAAAACAATGGGATAATATTCCTGCAAGTGCCGTTGACAATCTACCTATTCCCACAAGTGAAGGCCCTATTATTGATACACCAGACACAACACTTAACACCGAAGTACATGGAGAAATAATTGCAGAAAAAGAAAATTACCGACTGGTAAAATTTGATGAAGAAGATTATCATTGTATGGAAAGAAAACAGGATGGCAGGTATATCAGCCACCGGAGTTTTGAAACCCTAAGACAAGCAAATTTTCATTTTAACAATGAACATGATTAAAAACACTTACTTCGTCCATCTTAGAAGATGTCTTGCGGCTTCAAAAGCACCGGTAATATATACTAGCGATGCATTCCAGTTAATAGCTACCTCATTAGATGCATAAGAACAACTAACATCATTGTATTGGAGTTCCGGCAACAAATTGGAATAAGTACATTTATCCTGTGTAGCAGCATTTTTATTTGGGCCTCCAACTAAAAAACCCGGAACAGGTTCAATTATTCCATCAGCAACAGAAGGACGATGATGTGGATGCATGGGTGTTTTTTTACCAAAACCTGTTACAAAAGAATAACCTGTTGCATTACGGCCAGTTAAGTAATCCAGATTTGATAAAGCGGCATTCGCATATTTAACTTCACCTGTAAACAAATAAGTTTTCAATAATAACATCGATTGATTGGCGGCCACTGCATTACTACCCCAAGAAAAATTTGCCGGTGTTGCACCCATCACCGTAACAAAAGGGGTTTGCGTTTGTGCATCATACAATTCATCCGCAAATTGCAAAAGTCTGTTTTGTATTTGTTGTATAAATGTAGCAGGCAATGATACTACCTGCGAAAACTTTAGTAAAGTATAAACACCCATTAAGCCTACATTAGGCCAGCCTTGTAAACCAAATGTAGGCTGCCAATAATCCATCGCCTTATTCAAAAACAATTTATCATTAGTGGTAACATATAATTCCGAAGCTGCCCAAAACCATTCATCTTTTAAATTTTTATCGCCATAACCACCTGTAGTAATTGCAGGTTGGTAATGTTTATTCATTTCATCCTGATCATAATATAAGGACGGATTTTTTACAGTCCATTGCCAGGCTTGTTTTGCAGCTAGTAGACAACTATCACTTAATGACAACAGTTGAGGAAAATTTTTAAATACCCGTGCAGCTTGTGCAGTAACAGCAGCAAAATCTAATGTAGCAGCGGTGCTTTTTTGTACTACATACCTTTTATCTTTTGTAACACCCGGCATAACCATGCCATCAAAGGAAGCGTTGGTACATTTGGTAAAAACGCCGCCATCAGCATCCTGCATGGTTAACATCCAACGCAGGTTGTACAATATCTCATCAATAATATCCGGTAAAGCATTATTGGATTCAGGAATATTCAATTTTAAGGTATCGTAGTAAGCAGCAAAATCTTCATAAGCGGATAACATAGTACCCATGGTAATACCTGAGTTAACAATGTATTTGTTATAATCACCTGCATCATACCAACCTCCTGGAGAACTGATCGTCTTTTCATTTGTACCAACAGTACTTAAAGCAGATGGATGAATATAGACCAGCGTATCAGGATGACCGGCAGGACGATGCCATTTACCAGCATACTGCGGTAATAAAGGCATGGATACACGTTGGTAATAATAAGATTTTATAGCACCAATACTTACATCATTATAAACAGATGATTTTATATAAAAGCTATCCAGATTACGGCCATTGTATTGAAAAGCGTAATAACCATTTTGTGTAAGATTGGTAAAATCAGCTTCGTAACCAATAATTTCGGAGACAGGTGATTTTTTGCCTGCTGCCAGCTTACCCGTAAATACGACCTTTTTGTTTTTCAAATTAACAATGCTAAACTTTTCATTGGCTTTTGCATGAGTAAGAATGACCGTTTTAGCACCTTTTGTGTAAAAGCCTAATTGAGAAGCATAGGCTTTCACTTCTTGCCCATAAACAATAGTTGCAGATAATGTATAACTACCAACAAACAATAAAAGCAAATATGTTATCAACTTTCTCACTATCGCCACTCCATCTTTTGTCGTATAAATGTAGTTAATTGTTGGGCTATTTGTTGGTGTTCGGATAAACTTGGATGATAATCACACCCGCTGGTATAGGATTGTTCAAAAACAAAACTATCTACCAAAGTATCGCCATCCTTGTGTAACTGTTGTAATATGCCGTTTAATGCACCTTTTAAAAATGTACGCAATGTATCATCGGCCATAGGACTGGTAATACAAATAAATTGTGATTTTGGATAGTACACCCGTAATTGTTTTAAAAACTTTACATAGTTATTTACAAACACCGTACTATCCTGCACGCCATCATTTTGACCCAAACAAATAGACACCAGATCAGGTTGGTAATTATTGAAGTTCCATTGTAATGAATCGCCGGTTAAATTTATTTTATTAAAGACTTGGGGCATGGTTATTTTTAAACCACAACAACTGTGCATTAATCCAATACCCGAAACGGATGATAAGTGATATTTTGCTTGCAAGGCATTAGCGGTTAAGGCACCATAAGCTTTTGATGCATTGTGCTGATCGAACCACTGACCTTTACCACATGGAATACCGGTAGTGTCGTTACCCATACCACAGGTAATAGAATTACCAATAAATTCAATCTTCCGTTTTAATGATTCTTTTACCGGACGTATTTCCCTTGCAATAACTCCTTTCACGGCTATAAACCCCATACCGGCTTCTGTGTTTTTTATAACAGTTACCTGATGTTGTTTTTGTTCTTTATTGCCGGTAACCCAAAGTGTATCTAAAGCCTTACCAAGTTTTAATCTTTTTTCTACACTATCAACTACTAACTGAATATAATTATAGGATGTACCCCATAACAATTCGTCCTGTAAAACAATACCGCAGGAATCACCTGTAAATGTAAAAGTAAACTGTACACCGGGTTGCCAGAATTTAGGTGCGGTGGAATCTGAATAATCAACACGCCCCATATATTCTATACCTGCATGATTAGCCGGAAATAATTGCAAAGGTTTTTGCGATTGGGTACAAGATAAAAGACCTATAACCAAAGCAATATACACTACCCTAATGCTGAATAAAGAACGAAACGATGAAGAGTGCGACGCAAGGGACGGTGCTAGTAGTAATGCAGTTGACCTCATAAAAAAATTATTTATATGCAATAGTAGTTTTTTGATCGCCGATGAATAACTCAAAATCGCCGGGCTCGGTTACTGTTTTTAAAGCAACGTTTACAAAAGCCAGATCGGCCGGTGTAACTTGAAAATTGACCGTTTTAGTTTCGCCAGCTTTTAAAGAAATTTTAGTAAAGCCACGCAACCGGCGTACACTTGGCGTAATGCTGGCATATAAATCACGACTGTACAATTCAACCGCATGCTTACCATCACGTTTGCCGGTATTGGTTACATCCACCGATACGGTAATGGTTTGTCCGGATTGCAAAACGGCATTACTAACTTTTAAATTTTTATAACTAAACGTAGTATAACTTAAACCATGACCGAAAGCAAACAAAGGATCATAACCATCCCAGGTAACATTTTCATTTAAAATCTCCCGTTTTTCTTCGGTTCCTTTTCTATCGTACATAACAATTTCGCCCATGCTTTTTGAATAACTGAAAGGAAGCTTTCCGCTTGGGTTATGATCGCCCCATAAAATATCGGCTAATGCTTCACCCGTTTTTTTACCACTCCAGTAAGTCATTACAATTCCTTTTACCGATGCAGCAAACTCGGTAATAAACAAAGGCCGGCCTTCTGTTAATACCAATACAACCGGCTTACCTGTTAGGATTGCTGTTTGCACTAATAGCTTCTGATTGTCGGGTAATGCTAAGTCACGTGTATTACCGGGGCTTTCTGCATAAGCATTTTCGCCAATACACAATACGATAGCATCAACATTGGCAGCAGCTTTCTTTAAACTTTCCCCATCGTAATTAAGTGGATTTGTAAATCCTACACCCGTTGTAGTGACTACATTATTTGCGCCAATTTTATCTTTAATGGCTTGTAAAATTGTTTTGCTGTCTTTTGGATACCATTTGTCATCAGTACCTTGCCAGGTATAACTCCATGCACCATTTAATGCCGCTAAACTTTGTGCAGAAGGGCCGGCTACTAATACTTTTGATTGTTTAGATAAGGGTAAAGTGTTGTTATCATTTTTCAACAGTGTGATAGCATCTCTTGCTGCTTCTAAAGCCATTGTTTGATACTCGGCTTTACCAAAGTTTTGCAACGCTTCTTTTTCAGGATAAGGATTATCAAATAAGCCAAGTTTGTACTTCATTAATAAAATACGTAGTACCGCATCGTCGATACGGCTGATGGGAATTAATTTTTTATTGGCAGCTTCTATTAATAAATTATAAAACGATAAATCGGAAGGCACCATGCTCATATCTACACCGGCATTGATAGACATTACCACCGCATCTAATGGCGTTGGTGCAACATTATGAATCGTATGCAAGCGAATAATATCTTCCCAATCGGTAACCACCACGCCTTGAAAGCCAAGCTCCTTGCGTAATACATCGGTTAACAAATATTTATCAGCATGAACCGGAACACCATTTATTTCGCTGGAGTTAATCATGATAGAAGCAGAACCGGCTTTTACAGCAGCACGAAACTGTGGTAAATGAAATTCACGCAATTCAATTTCGGGCAAGTAAATTGGCGTTCTGTCTTTACCGGTACGTGATGCGGCATAACCCAGATAATGTTTCATACAACTGGCAACAGCGGTTGGATTCTTCAACCCGTCTTCTTCATAACCTTTAATAGCCGCCACACCAAATTGTGTAACCAGGTGAACATCTTCGCCATAAGTTTCGGCAAAGCGTGACCACAAAGGTTGTCGACCAATATCTAACACGGGAGCAAAATTCCAACGTACGCCGGAAGCTCTTAATTCATTAGCCGTAACTTTTGCCGCCTGTCGTGCATACTCAGGATCACGGGTAGCCGCAATAGCTATATTGTGTGGAAACAAAGTTGCATCCATGGTATAGGTTTGCCCATGAATAGCATCTAAACCATACACAACAGGAACTTTTAATCTGGTGTTTTTTGTTTCGTCCTGTATTTGTGTAATTAGTTTTGTCCATGTATCAACCGGTAATGCATGGGCAGTAGTGTTTAATATAGAACCAATATGATGATCGACTACTATCTTTTTTAATTCAGCGGGATCTAAAGCACCATCTTCGTTACCCCAACCTCCTTTAGCAATAAGCGCTAAGGTAATTTGTGTCATTTGGCCTGCTTTTTCTTGTAAAGTCATTTTTTTAACCAAGGCTTTTGCCGCCGCTACTTCTGCAGTAGTTTGAGCCGATGTTAACGTTGCGGTTAAAAGACTACCCATAAAAAACAATACGAGTTTTTTCATGTTACTGATGATTTATTATGCTTATGAAACTTTATTTTACCTGTAAGTTGATAGTAGCCGAGGCTAAATCTTTAGTCGTAGCAGTAAGTTTAATAATGCCTGCTTTATTTTTAGCCTTTACTATAACCAAACATTTACCATGAAATGCTTTACGGTGATTGGCGTTGAAAGACTCCATACTTGTTTGGCTGCCATTGTCAACACCAACAATTTCCCCATCACCCTCTATAAAAAACTTTACTAAGTCATCAGCCAGTGGAACAATATTATTTTGTTTATCTCTTATATCAACGGTGATAAAGGATAAATCATCTGCTGATTTTTTAAGAATACTTCTATCCGCATTTAAAGAAATTTTACTCGCTGCTCCGGCAGTATTAATGATTGCTTCTTTAACGACTTTGTTATTTTTCCTGGAGATTGCTTTTAAAGTGCCGGGTTGATACGTTACCCTCCAAACCACATGCATATCATCGTTTTGCTTTTTTCTTGTACCGAGTGACTTTCCATTTAAAAACAATTCAACTTCATCGGCATTGTTGTAATAAGCCCACACATCAACTGTTTGTCCTTGTTGCCAATTCCAATGCGGAAAAATATGTAACACCGGTTTATTTGTCCATGCACTTTGATACAGATAGTACGCATCTTTAGGAAAACCGGCCAGATCTACAATACCAAAGTAAGAACTTCTTGCAGGCCAGGGGTAAGGCGTAGGCTCACCAATATAATCAAAACCAGTCCATACAAACATGCCGCCTATATGATTGTATTTTTCAAAAATCTTTAACGACTCTTCGTGTGTAGACCCCCAGGGTGTTGCACAATTATCGTAAGCAGAACAAGTAGTATCGGGATTCCCTTTTGTTAGTGGTTTATCCCATGCATCGGGCCAGCGACGTACACTATCCGAAGGCATATCGTAACTGCCACGGGTTTGTAAAGCAGAAGTAGATTCGGTTACGATAAAAGGCTTTTTCCCCCAGCGACTATGTACTCTGTCCCAATATTTATGATTGTAGTTGTACCCGATCAACGGTGTAACATCAGCCTTTAATAAATTGCTATAAGTATTTATTTCATTGTTAGCTGTAATGGTAGGGCGATTATCTAATGCCTTAACGATACTTACCAACTCGTTTAATATTATGGAACCTGAGGAATCATTACCCCACTGTTCCATAATTTCGTTTCCTACACTCCACATAAAAACAGATGGATGATTACGGTCACGCAATACATGGTCTTGTAAATCTTTTTTATGCCATTGCTCCCAGAATAAGTGATAATCGTAATCACTTTTCTTTTTCGCCCACATATCAAAGGTTTCGTTCATTACAATAAAACCCATTTTATCACACAGGTCTAGCAGTTCCGGTGCCGGTGGATTATGTGAAGTACGAATACCATTACAACCCATTTCTTTTAAAATTTGTAATTGTCTTTCCATAGCACGGGTATTAAATGCAGTACCCAAAGCGCCTAAATCGTGGTGCATACAAACCCCACGTATTTTAGTAGCCTTACCATTCAGGAAAAACCCTTTGTCAGCATCAAAATTAAAATAGCGAATACCGGTTTGAGTAGTATAGCTATCAATTACTTTGTTATTTACATCTAAAATTTGTGTTACTACTTTATACAAATATGGGGTTTCATCTGACCATAAAATAGGATTACTGACAACCAGTTGCTGTTCGTGTTTTGTTTCAGTTGCTGACAGCGTGATACTTTTTTCTGACTGTTGTAACTTTATCCCTTTTGGATTATATAAAATATGGCGCAGTTTAATTTTTGCACTTGTAGTTTTATCAGCATCAATAAGCGTTTCAATTTTTATTACGGCTTTACTCTTTGTTACATCGGGTGTAGTAATATATGGACCCCATTCATTGATGCGTATATTTCCACTACTCAACAACCAAACATTACGATAAATACCCGAACCACTATACCACCTGGAATTGGGCTGTTTATCGTTATTTACTTTAACCACCAATACATTTGCCTGCGAGCCAAATTTTAAATGCGGTGTTAAATCGTACCTGAAACCTATGTAACCATTGGGTCTTACACCTAGCAGTTGGCCATTTAAATACACTTCACTATTCATGTACACGCCATCAAATTGAATAAAGTGTTGTTTTAATTTGTCCGTTTCTGTTAATAAGAACACTTTTCTATACCAACCTAGCCCACCACGTAATGCACCACCACCGGTACCCGTAGGGCTTTCTTTATCAAAAGGCAGTTCTATACTCCAATCATGCGGGACAGATAACTTACGCCAATCTTTAGCAGCAAAATCTGCCTGATGTATGTTTTCATTGTTTACACCTAAATAAAACTGCCAATTATCGTTAAAAGAACGGCGGTTATCATGCTGCGCCTGTACAACACCAACCAATAACAACATCACTAAACTTAATACAATCTTCATGCTCCTGTTTGTTCAAAATATTTTACAACTTAATCGTTTGCTTTTTGCCACTGTAACTCACTTTTATTCCGGCTTTTTCTTCAAAATCAAGTGCAGCAGGTTTTGTTGTGTTTATTAGTTTAATATAAAAAGTCCTTTTCTTTAACATACCGGTAAAGCTGCCTTTTCTATCATCAATCGTTAAAGTTTTAGCTGCTTCGTTATAATTGAAGGTAATGGTAGCAAAGGCATTTTTTTCGTAGTTATAATTAAGGTTTTCATCTTCGTACAAAGTAAAACTAGCGTCCTTACCACCATATACATATAACGTAATGGGATCAACCGGTTTTTCATCTGTAAATTGTACTGCAGGCCCTGTTGGTATAATAGATCCTTCTTTTACATAAACCGGCGTCGTCTCATAAGGTGCGTCTACGGTTATTTGCTGACCACCTGCCAAAAACTTACCGGTGTATAAATCATACCAACCTTGTCCGGCAGGTAAATACAAACTGCGTTTTCTATCTTTATAAACATGTACAGGGTTAATTAATAAAGAAGGACCGAACATATACTGATCGCCAATATTGGTCACTTTCGCATCTTTGGCGAAATCAAATACCAAGCCTCGCATAATGGTAGCATCATTGTGATATGTATTACCCGCCAATGTATAGATATAAGGCATTAAACGATACCGCAGCTTATTGTAATACAACATACTTTTATAAGCAGGATGATCTTCCGGTGCTATATTGTAAATCTCACGGAAAGGAAACTGCCCATGCACCCTGAACAATGGTGTAAACGCACCAAACTGATACCAACGTGTATTTAACTCACGCCATTCTTCTAAATCTTTTTCATTTGGTTTTTCATAACGGCGCTCTACCGAAAAACCGCCAATATCCATTGTCCAATAAGGTAAACCCGATAAAGAAAAATTGATACCGGCACTAATCTGTGCTTTCATGTCTTCCCATCTGGTAGCAATATCACCACTCCAAATAGTGGCAGCATAACGTTGCGATCCGGCATAACCCGAACGTGTTAACAGGAAAACTCTTTTATTAGGATCAACACTTCGTTGCCCTTCGTAAATACCTTTTGCATTTTGCAAAGGATAGGCATTTAAATATTCCGCGGCAGTACCTAAAGCTGTTGGCGACATTTGTTGCTTGCGTCTTTCCGGTGATACATTGGATAAAATATCCGGCTCGCTGGCATCCATCCACCAGGCATCAATGCCTTTGCGGTATAACTTTTTATCAATCAAATCCCAAAAACCTTTACGTGCCTTTTCGTTAAACGCATCGTAAAAAGTAGAGGTATAACCATGCGCTATCCAATCTTTTTGTCTGTCGGCTATATTACGTTTGTACAACCAGCCTTTATTGTAAAAGGTATCGTAAATAGGTATGCCTTCGTAAAACTTAGGCCATACCGAAATCATAATACGAGTATTGTATTTTTTATGCAGGTCATTTATCATACCATCAGGATCGGGAAAACGTTTTTCATCAAAATCCTGACTACCCCACTCTGCTTCACGCCAATAACTCCAGTCTAACACAATATTATCTAACGGAATTTTTCTTTTTCTAAACTCCGCCACAACATCAACCAATTCCTTTTGTGTTTTATACCTTTCTCTACTTTGCCAAAAACCCATGGCCCATTTAGGTACAATTTGCGGTTTGCCGGTTAACAAACGATAACCGCTAATTACTTCATCAGTATTGTTGCCATACACAAAATAATAATCCACTTGTTTACCGGCTTCCGCATCAATGGTAAAACTATTTTCATCAGTTGTTGGTACAGGTGGCAACCATTTAACCGTTATGTACGATTCACCGCCATCCGGTATCCACTCAATTCTTATTGGTAATGGTTTATCTTTTTCTAACTGCTGGTTAATTACACCCGAACCCGGATTCCATGCCTGACGCCATTTATCAAACACCAATTTACCATCAATCCATACACGGGTATAACCTGCGTAAGTCAATCTTATTTTATGTACACCACTTACATCACTGGCAATTTTACCTTCCCAATTAATAACTCCTTTTTCAACATTAAACTCTTTAGGCAAAAGTAGTTTACTGTCATTAACATAAGCGTAGTTAATATCAGCTTCGGCTTTAATAATATCTTTTGTTTCAGGTTTATTTCTATCGTTACTGTACGTAGCCGTTAACCAACCTTGGTTATTATTTTTATCAAAAAGTTTTAATGATGATAACGATTGAAAATTTCGGGTATCACCAATTTTAGTAAGCGAATAATTATCCCATAACAAACCATAATTTTTATTTGATACTAAAAAAGGTACGGCCACTTCGGTATTATTCTGAAACATCAATACTTGTTGTCCTTTGTAATTGTACATATCTTCCTGATGTTGGCCCAAACCATAATAGGCGTCATCGGCTGCTATGTCAAATGTTTGTTTAACACCATACAGCGATTCGCCTTCTAATACTACCGGTTGTAATACACGTCCCGTAACACTTCTTTCTGCCAATAATGTATTACCATTTTTCTCTAAAAAACTAACTGCGCCGGCTTTTCTATCTACCACTACTTGTAACAATGCAGTAGTTAATACTAATTTATCGTTAGGCTGTTCGGTTACTGTAAACGTTGTGGTTAATTGTTGTGGCAATACTACCAAACTTTCTTGTGTGGATGGTTCTTTGCCTGGTGCTGCTACCACTCTGATTATTTTATCGTTTATCACCTGCAATTTTACCAATGCGGCATTGCCCGATAATACTTTATCAGGATACACCAACACTCCATCGTTTGTTTTTTTGTAGTTTGTTTGAGCATTAACAATTAATACACTACCCAATAAAAACACTAAAAATAAAAACCTCATGCTTACTATTTATTTTATTTGCTAACCAAGTTTTACTTTTTGTTGACCAACATTAGTAATACTAATCAACTCTCGTTGCGACGCTCCGTTCATCGTCCTGTCCGCTTATCATCATCGTGTTATGCAGTGGTCGTTTATCAATTCGAAAAATCGAGACGCAAGCATTGCGTCTCTACTAATTTCTTATTAACAATGAACCATAAACTATCAACCTCTTTCCCGGGCAGGGATAGCAGCGGAAAGCCCGGTGAGGCCTTTGTGTGATGGCCTTGTGCCGGACTTGCAGCGAATAGCCCGACCCTGTGTTAGTAAACAAGGCGAGACACGAGCCGTAGTTTACGTTACACAGGGAGCCCGCATAATATTTTTAAAGAACTTATTTTTTATCAACGCCAATAAATACAGCCGAACGGGCAGGCACTGCTACTTTTATACCATTGGTTGTTACTGCCGCATTTGCCGCCAAGGTTAAATAATTATCAGGGCCACCCGCAGCCAAGGTAGTAGTATTGCCGTTAACGAATACCTTACGAGAAAATTCGCCATTATCAGTACCACCAGTTAATGTGTACCAATAAAAACGATTGCCTTTTAAAAAGTTTTTTATTACTACTTCCACCGACTTAGCAGTAGTGCCGTTATTTAATAAGGTTACACCCATTTGCCCTGAAGCATAAGATGATGCATAGGCTTCTAACTCAGCATTAGAACTGGCAACCGATACAGTTTTATCACCTAAGAAACGTTGAAAAAAATACATGTGGTAAAATGCAGGGCGTGGTGTCCATTTAGGAATGCCGCCTTCTTCATCGCCTTGGCTAAACCAACCGTGGTCGTCGCCATTTTCCCAAGCGTTTGCTAAATCCCAACGGGCAGCAAAACCAAATTTTTGTTTCAACAACTCACCCAATACCGATACAGCATGTAAGCCACTAACATGCGATACCATTTGTTTGGAACCTACGGCAAATATATTCCACTCATCCAACGCAATTGGTTTTTCGGTTACACCATAAGTTTGCAATTGTTGTTTTACATATTGCATCATGTGTTTAGTATTGGCAGAGCCGGTTGCTAAAATTTGTGCAGCAGTAGAATTGGTATTATGTGGCGTATAATAACTATGCACCACATAATAATCCGGTGTGTTGCCAATGCCCGGAATAACACCTGCATTCCAATTTTTAAATGTATTGGTTTCCCATGTTGGGGCTTCGGCTTCTAAAATTACCGCACCTATATAAATAGTTTTACCAATTTCTGTTGCGGCTTTGCGCATAGAGTCGGCAAATACTTTAAAATGTTGTGCATACAAAGCACCGGTAAGGTATTCAGGTTGTCCGTCTTTATTATCTGCGGTATTAATACGATATCCGGCTTCCCATGCACCAAAATTTTCGTTGCCAATTTCCCAGTATTGTGTGCGGCCATTATCGTAACGTACCCAATCTGCCGCCAGGTGTGCTGCCTGTGCAACAGGATTCGTTCCTTTACCATAACGTGCATAACCGTAGTTAATAGTTATTAAACCTTTGTTGCCTGTTTGTTGCAACATATTGTAGTAGTTATCAACAGACAATGTCCAATCAGCCGTATTTTTGCCGAACCAATAGCCTGCATCTTCCACCGCACCATTGGCTTTTACCAATTTATCTGGTGCGTCTGCAGGGGGCGTATTGGGTTGCCCATTCCAAAAGAAAATATCGCTGATGCTACCCCCGGGAAAACGAATAAAGCCCGGTTTGTTTTTGGTAAGATGATTCATTAACACAGGTTGGTTAACCATTTGTGTCATCCATGTATTGGCATTGTTACTAAACAAGGTGGTAGGCACTTTGCTTATTACTTCGCTTCGATCGACAGTGATCGTTGCATTGGTAGTGGCAGGTGGCGTAACATTGTTGGTAGTAGCAGGTGGCGTAAAAGTTTTAGGTTGCCAATCGTTCATAAAAAAACCAATGGTAGCGGCCAATGCAGGATCGTTCTGCGGCTTTATTTCTTCATCCGGTGGATTAACAATAGGCGGATCGACCTCACCACCACTTTTACTTTTTTTGCATGCTGTAGTAAGCAACAGCAGTACACAAGTAAAATTTAAAAATGTAAATAATTTTTGTTTCATAGTAAAGCAACCTTTAAGATGCAGGCGCGGCATGCGATACCCGACTGATTAATTGTAAACAAGCACGAACATTGTGATACGGACATTTCCAAAAACCAGCTTTAGGTTCATTTAATAATTGATAATTTTCATCAACACCCCAAAACCATTCTCCTGTTTCAATATCAATTAAATATTTTTGAATAAATTGCCAGTTACTTATAGTTAATTGTTTGTATAACTTATTACCGGTAAGTTGATAAGCATTATAAAAACCTACCATAGCCTCAGCCTGTACCCACCAGTGTTTTTGTTTGTTTATTTGTTTGGTGTTAGTATTCAATTCATACCATAAAGCACCATCCTTATCAACCCAGTTTTGTGTAACCTGTGCCATTTTTACTGCCAGGTTTTTAAAATACTGTTCGTACACACTATTTTTTATAACCGCTGCGCAATGTTGTAAAAGCCAGGCTGTTTCAATATCATGGCCAAAAGAGTAAGTACTGGTTTGCGATTGCCAGTTATTAGTGAAAAATAATTGTAAGTGATGGGTTTGTTTATCAATAATGTATTTATCAAAAATGGCGAGAATAGCTTTTATATTTTCGGCCAGTTGCTCGTTAGGCCATACCTCGTATAAATTAGCATAGGCCTCAATAATATGCAAATGGGTATTGGTTGTTTTAGGGGTATTACTGTCTTTATCCGACAATCTTAAATCTTCTATTGCTTCCCAGTTTTGTTGAAAAGCTTCTATATAACCTTCACCGGCAATATCCTTTGCGTGTTGTTCTATCACTTCATACAGTTTAATAGCCAACGTTAATGCTTCCTGATTTTGGGTAAGTTTTACATACTCACTTAAACCATACATACAAAAAGCTATACCATACACTTGTTTTTTTGTATCCAGTTTATTTCCATTTACATCTACCGACCAATAAGCACCACCATGCATTTCATCAATAAAGTGTTGCTGTATGTAAGTAAAGGCTCTATCGGCAGCTTCTTTATAAGATTGGTTAAACTCATAAACAGCAGCAGCAGAAAAAGCCCAAAGTATACGACTGTTTAATACCAGACCTTTGGGTGCAAGTATATCCGGAAAATTATCATTATCTACCGAACCATAAAACCCACCATTATGCTCATCAATAGTAAACTTTAACCAATACTGTAAAATAGCCTGTAATTCCTGCTGTAATTCTTCAACAAAAATATCATCAGGTAAATTTTTAGTCATTACATTTTCGTCAACCATATTATGATCAATGAGCTCCATTTACAGATAAAGCAGGTTTTAATTGTGGTACAAAATCAATATTATTATTTATGATGCCGTTAATTGTTTGCACCGTTGCATAGGAGGTAAATCCATCCTCCGGTGCATGAGTAACATAATCAATCAACTGGTCAATAGTAGAAGTAGCCACATGAATACGAGTATCCGAGGAGGCATAATAAATAAAAACTTTACCATCATCATCTACTATCCAACCATTGTTAAAAACAACATTGGATACATCGCCAACTCTCTCATCTCCTTCCGGGGCCAGAAAGTAACCAGCAGGCTTATGAATTACCTTGGTTATGTCATCCAAATCGGTCATAAACATATACATTACATAACGCAGGCCGGCGGCCGTGTTACGTACACCATGTGCCAGGTGCAACCACCCCTGTGCTGTTTTAATTGGTGCGGGCCCCAAACCATTTTTCAACTCCGATATAGTATGGTAAATTTTTCTATCGATAATTACTTCGTTGGTCACCATTGCATTTTCCATACTATCAGACAAACCAAGTGCTATTCCACCGCCGTTACCGGCTTCAATAAAACTATCCTGCGGTCGTGTATAAAAAGCGTATTTGCCTTTTACAAATTCCGGATGTAATACCACATTTCTTTGTTGTGCCGACGAAGTAATTAAATCGGGCAAACGTTCCCAGTTTAATAAATCTTTTGTACGTACAATACCACATTGTGCCACTGCGGCGGACTGGTCACCTTCAGATGCGGTTGGATCTCTACGCTCCGTACAAAACAATCCGTATATAAACCCATCCTCATGTTCAATAAGGCGTATATCGTAAATATTGGTATCCGGATTATCGGTTTCAGGTATCAACACGGGATAATCCCAAAATTTAAAATTATCAATACCGTTATCACTTTCGGCAATGGCAAAAAACGATTTACGACTCACTGCTTCTACGCGGGCCATGATTAAATATTTACCATTCCATTTTATGGCCCCGCCATTTAAAACAGCATTAATACCAAACCGTTCCTGTAAATATGGATTTGTATTTTTATTTAAATCATAACGCCAGAATAAGGGAGCATGTGCAGCCGTTAACACCGGATACACATGTCGTTCATATACACCGTTACCTTCTATAGGTTTATTTATCCGGGTAATTAACTCCGTATGTTTATTTTGTAACCCAGACAACCTCAATTCAAAACTGCTAGTCATACTTTTATATTTTATTCTTGTGTATTTGTTCTGTTATTGGCAGCTAAAACAGCCGACACTTCTGACATTTTTTTTTCGTGTAAAGGATAAAAGAAAATTATTAGCACTGCGATGGCGGCCCCTGCAGCCGGTAAAAAACTTACCATCATTTTTATACCGTCTAAACTGCTTGCTGTTTGTGTAACATTGGCCTTAAACCCATACAAAGCCAGTAACCACCCCGTTGTAGCACCACCAATTGTCCAACCAAATTTTTGCGCCATCGATGAGGATGAAAAAACCAAGCCTGTTGCCCTTCTGCCGTTTTTCCATTCGGAAAAATCAGCAATATCAGCGTACATAGACCATAATAAAGGGAAAACGCTTCCGGCACAAATACTAATCAAACATTGCAATAATAGTATGATGGCAATATTGGTTTTATCAACAAAATAAAAGGCTACACTTAATATTGCAGCTATAACATTTGCCGTTAGAAACACTTGTTTTTTCCCAAACCTGTTGGCCAATGGTGTGGCCATAATTACACCAACAATATTTGAAGCCTGACCAATTACCAGGTATAAAGTGGTAAGCGATAAAGTAAAACCAATCAAACTGTAATCACCCTCATCGGCTATGCCTTCGCCAACATAATACTTAAAGTAATAAACTGCGGCACCATCTCTTATAGAATTAAATACCAATGCAGCAATAGCCGCAACCGATAAAATCCACCAGGGTTTGTTAGCAAATAAATCTCTAACATCATCCTTTAGTGATGATGCTTTATCCAATACCGGTTTTACTCTTTCTTTTGTTAAATAAAAACATCCCCAAAATAAAAGAACTGCTACTATCGAAAATACCACCATAGCCCATAACCATCCGGTTGACGATATCAGTGTATTGTTGCCAAAATTTTTAACCAAGGGTTCAATGCCCCATAAAGCCAACAGACTTCCGCCAAAAGCAAAAACCATTCTGTAGGATGATAATGCGTTTCTATCTTTTGTATTGGCCGACATTACACCTAATAACGATGCATAGGGAACATTAATTAAAGAATACACCATCATCATTAACGAGTAAGTAACATAAGCGTAAATCAGTTTTCCTGTTTGTCCAAAATCAGGTGTGTAAAAAGTTATAACACCTATTATACCAAAGGGTATAGCAATCCATAATAAGTAAGGTCTAAACTTTCCATATTTCGATTGCGTTCTATCTGCCATTACCCCAACCACCGGATCAAAAAACGAATCCCAGATACGTGTTATTAAAAACATGGTACCCACTGTAGCTGCATCCAACCCAAAAACATCGGTATAAAAAAACAACAGGTACATGCTAAATACTTTCCAAAACATGGAAGAAGCCGCATCACCTAAGCCATATCCAATCTTTTCCTTTAATTGTATAAACATATCAGTGCCTAAAAAATTTATGAAAGTGAAAAGTTGCCTGCCGGGAACGGCAGGCATTTTTTCCTTTTCCGATTGCATGAGAAAAATGAGTTTACATACTGCTTATTTATATAAACGCTGATCACTAACTGCTTTTTGAAAAAACGTTTTATCTAAATTATAAAAATCTAAAAAATCTTTTTCTGATGTCTGGCCTTTATACGGTGCATAGTAATGCATTTTATTGCTCCACTTATGCCAACCATGGTTGCGCCATACTAACACGTACGATGCGTCATGTTTTTCCATAGCTCTCCATAATACACTCGTCCACCAAGTGGAATAGGGTATAGCTTCGTAACCTGTTTCTGTTAAGGCATGCAGCTTATTTTTATCATTTGCTATTTTACTTACAATGCCTAACAGGTTATCTACATTTGCCAAAAAATTATTGCTGGTTGCAGGGTCGTCATACTGGTATGCATCAAACCCTAACATATCTACCACATCATCGCCAGGATAACGTTCTAAAAATTCTGTTTCCGTTTTTACATCGCCTGCGGTTGAATAAACCCACAACAGGTTATTTACTTTTTTTACATCCTGTAAATAGTAAACCGTAAAACGCCAAAGTGTTTTATACTCTGCATCGGTGGCTACATTTTTACACCACCAAAACCAATTACCCGTATGCTCATGATATGGTCTGAACAAAATTGGAATCAGTTCACCATCTTTTCCTTTCAGGCTTTTAAAAAATACTGCCGCTTTATCTAACCAGTCTTTATACAAGTTATGATTGTCACCGCCGGGCAATATGCCTGTTACGGTTCCTTTGGTTGTGTCCCACGATCCTTTTTCGGCTCCAATAGGACTACGTGGATGCCAGCTGATTGTATTTACACCACCACGTTCGTACACCTGTTTAATATAGGCTTTCATTTTTTTAAACGGCACATCATCCAGGTTGTTTTCATTACCCATTTCAATGCCGCCTATATCCCAACCATACACGGCAGGGTAATCGCCGGTTACCTCTTTCACATCACTACGTCCTTCTTCATAACGCCAGTTTACACCGTAAGCCAACGCATCCTGATGGCCGAACATAACGGCCTTACCTTTTAACGCATGCAGGTTTTTATAAAGATTTACGGTTTGCAATGTTGCATTTTTAGCCGAAGGTTTTACGGCCTGCGCCATAACACAACCGCTACCAAACATCCAACTAATAAGTATAAAACAATAACTAAATTTCATGCACTAAAAATAATAATTATGTTACCAGCTTTTGTTCCCTGACAAAAGTCTCTCACGAACCTCGTCCCTTCCTTTTCAGGAACCTCCAAAGGAGGGGCTTGGGATACTGATATTTTTTGTTGCTCTTTTCATTTGGATTTTCACTCTTTTGTTACCAACTTCAGTTCCCTGATTGAGCTGATGTTGCGACGCTCCGTTCAGGGTTCCGTTCGCTAATCACCAGAGGGAAGTTGGGAAGACTGCAAGTCTGTAGTGAATGGCCAATAGTAAGTTTATTAACTATTAACCATTAACTATTAACCATTAACTATGAACTTCTCTGCTGAATAACGATATGCAGTACCGCCGATGAATCGGGGTGCACCTTGCACAATGCTGAGTAAGGTTACAGGTGCACAAGGGTGCGATGCAACGATGATGCCATGAAAACTGCAGTTGGGCTAATAATTTCTTTAATCTTATTTAATAATTAAAAAATTGTCAAAGTAAATTGTTCTATCTGTAGAGCCTTGCAACTGTAAGTTGAGCCTTCCAAATCCGCCGGTTATAAAATTGGGTATTCTGTAATAAGTCCATACATCTTTAAAAGCTGTAAATGTATGTTCTCCCGAACCAGGCCCTGCGGAAGGCCATGGATTATCAGGTCGAATAATAATATTTGCATCCTCCCCTTTAGCTCTTACCCAAAAAGAGATAAATGCCGGTGGGTATAAGTCGGAAAAAACTTCGCCGGCCCAATTGGTTCCTAAAAACAAGCTTAAACCTCCACCACCTGTGTAATCAACTTTTAATGCGGCGGTACCTTCTTTTTTAAATTCGGTATCCGGCCCCATACCATTCAGGCCCCATGACCAACTTTGTATTTGTCCCATGCCATGCGTACCCTGGCCCAAGACGTCATCAAAAACCACAAAGTTTAAAGGCCTGTATGCATACACAAAAGTGGTGGTTACCGTACCCGTTACATTGGTTAAATCTAATGGTGCTTTTATAACAGTGGTGGTTGGCATTTTAATAGTTATGCTAGTTTTATCCTGCGATAAAATTTCTGCCTCTGCAGTAGTACCTTTAAGTACAACCTTAGTCACATCGTCAAGGTTGTTTCCAGTTAATGTAATTTCTGTACCGGCTACAAAGTCGTATAAACTTGTGGTATTAACCACCGGAAAAGCCAGTGCATTAAATGGAACTGATAAGGTCTTACCTGCACCGTTGGTTAATATTATATTTTGGGGACCACCATTAACCTCGTTGGGTACACGAAATATAATATTACCTGTAGAATTTAATGTGGGATTAAATGTGGCAGGCACATCACCTTTATCAAATACAATGGTGCGAATATCGCCAAAGCCATTTCCCGATATAGTAACCATAGTGCCGCCACCACCTTCTTCAGGAAAAACACTTTTAAAAGTAAGGTCGCCGGATTTATATCCGGGTGTACCATCTTTATCTTTTTTACAGGCAGTAAGTAATATACTTGCGGTTAACAAGTATACTGCCAGTTGTTTTGTTGCAAACAATATTTTTTTCATACGCTATTATTTAATAGTTGTATTTCAGTTAAAATAAATTAAGGGTTGTAAGGTTTCGGTGCTTCCAATAAAGCAGGATTAGCCAATGCTTCAGTTGCAGGCACCGGTAGGTCCATATCTTCATCTTTACCAAAATTGGGTGTGATGAATTTGGCAAAATCGGCATTACCCCTGTTTTGCGCTTGTATAATAGCGTTAGCTTTTGCATAACCCTGGCGTTTAATATCAAACCAATAATCGCCTTCAAAAGCAAACTCAACACGACGTTCGTGTAAAATATCATCGGCAGTAATAGTGGTTTTATCTTGTAAGCCTGCACGGTCACGTACTTCGTTAAAGGCTGCTAATGCATCACCATTGCTGGTAGAGGCAGCACCGGCTAAGATAGCTTCGGCATACACTAACAAAACATCTGAATAGCGTAATAACATAGTATTAATACCTGTATTCATACCCAATACCGGTTCGCCACCATATGATGCCCCCGGGCCAACTACATATTTAGCAATATTAGAACGGGTTTCATTTTTTTGGCCGCCCATGCCGCCAACAGGTTGTATGGTATCGTACTTATAACCGTTGGCCATAAAATTATCATATTCGGCAGTACCTGTTTTTGGTTTCCATGCCAGGTTAGACCATCCATGTGTCATGATAGAACCGCCTTTGCGTAAATCTCCTTGCTCGTATGCATCACGCATACTAATGGTTGGCACATACAATTCCCACATGCTAGCTTCGGTAGTTTGTAAATTACCCGGACCACGGTCGGCTTGTTTTTGGCTACCTGTACCCCATGGATTAGTGGCTAATTTTTTTTGTATAGCAAAAATTGACTCTGTGCTATTGTTATTAGCACTACTGTTAAACAAAGAGCCATAATTGGTTACTAAAGTATATTTTTTTGAATCGATTACTTCTTTTGCTTTTACTCGTGCATTGTCATAATCTTTCATATACAAATACACTTTGGCCATCATTGCTTTGGCAGCGTATTTAGTTAAACGACCCGGCACATCCGATTCAGGTAAATCTTTTTCTGCAATTTTCAACTCTTCAATTACAAACTTCAGTACATCTTCTTTAATATAACGTGGAATTCTGAAGTTACCAGAAAGCGCAACACCGGCAGGGTCGGTTACAATAGGAACGTGGCCCCAAATACGTGTTATATAAAAATATACAGTAGCTCGCATAAAGTGACATTCAGCAATAGCAGGAT
Organism: Chitinophagaceae bacterium UBA4857; assembly: GCA_002399735.1. Lineage (GTDB taxonomy): Bacteria > Bacteroidota > Bacteroidia > Chitinophagales > Chitinophagaceae > Terrimonas. The sequence continues at coordinate 217,804 of DHEF01000001.1, read as the reverse complement.
CGATAAATGAAGCACTCGTACCAGTAGCCTTTTTTTGTTCTAATGCTTTAATGTATTCACTTGACCAACCACCAATTTTATAAAACACTTTCCATGCTTCGGCCAAACGTGCCGAACCGGACGTAATGGTAAGGTTTTTAAAAGGAGCGTCATCAGCATTACCATCGCCTGTGTAAGAGTTGCCCGCCATTACATCGCCAATACAATCCATCGCACGGTTATCGTAACCCGACCATGGTATGCCATATAATGTAGCAGTAAGACCTCTTACTTCGGATGCGGTGTTATAATAGTTAGATAATGTAGTACCATCTAAAGCAGGACGGTCGAGAAAACTTTTTTTGCAAGACACTGCCATCACAGCAGGAATGCATAAAGCGTATATTAATTTACTTGGTTTCATAATCTTTTCTTTTAGCAATCGTTTAAATTAAAACTCAATGTTTGCACCTATGGTAAATGTTCTTGGATTTGGATAGTGACCGACATCTACATTGGTTAAACGAAAATTGTTATTAAAGGAGCCAATTTCAGGATCCAGACCTGTGTACTTGGTAAACGTGTGCAGGTTTTGTATTGAGAGATAAAAACGTACATTATTCATTAACAGTTTACTGGAATACTTAACCGGTACTCTATAACCTAAGGTTATGTTTTGAATACGCAGATACGAACCATCTTCAACATACCTGTCAGAGATTTGAATGTTGTTATCTACACCCCCTACATACCTTGGCAAACTACCATCGGTATTATCAGCAGTATATCTATCCAATACAGTACGTGATTGGTTTAAAAACGGCACATCCATGCGTTCTGTTCTGTGCTTTAAGAAATTGAAAATTTTAGCGCCATAACTTCCTTGAAGAAAAATAGCCAGATCAAAGTTTTGATAAGTAAAATTGTTGGTAAAGCCATATGTAAACTTAGGTAACGGGCTACCGATGTAGGTCATATCCCTTGCATCTATAATACCATCCGGCTTACCATTGGGACCACTGATATCTTTGTAACGCACATCACCCAACCAAACCCTATCTTGTGCCACCGGTAATCCAAATTGTGGTAAGCTATTGTCTAAATCAGCTTGCGTCCGAAATAGTCCATCTGTTTTATACCCAAAAAATGAACCAACCGGATAACCCGGCTCTGTATAAGTAATGGTATAACCATCATAATATACTTTACCCTGTAAGCCAGCAGTAGAGTTGTTCATTTTCTCCAGTTTGTTTTTATAATGAGAGAAAATTACTGTACTGCGCCAGTTGAATCCTTTTTTATCAATTACCGTTGCATTCAATGTAATATCCACACCGGTGTTGCTCATTTGGCCAACGTTTACAACCGGCGCTTTCATATCGTCCCAACTTTCACCTAAGCCAATGGTTGTGCCACCTACTCCAAACATTAACATATTTGTTGTTGTCTTTTTGTACAAGTCAACAGCCAGTGAAACGCGGTTATTAAAGAATGATGCATCAATACCCAGGTTTTTTGTAACTACAGCTTCCCAACCTAAATTTGGATTTTGTGAAGTAATATAGCTGGCAGTATCAAATCCTACCGGGCCAGGCCAGAATAAAACGTTAGCAGTAAATGGCGGGTTTGGCGCACCGCCAGGTAGGTTTTGGTTACCTACTGCACCATAACCAATACGTATTTTAAGATCGTTAACTACAGACTTAATAGATTGTGCAAAGGCTTCGTTAGTTATGTTCCAAGCAACAGAACCACCCGGAAAATAACCCCATCTTTTGTTTGGGCCAAAGTTAGAAGCACCATCAGCCCTTAAACTCAGGTTAACAAAATAACGGTTGTCGTAAGAATAAGTACCTCTTGCAAAATATGATTCCATTGCCCAATGGCCTTTACCACCACCTAATTCCCAATCGGTTGGTGTAGTACTACCTGCATTTAAATCAAGAATATTGTTTTGCAGTTTTAATTTTTTTCCTGCAATCCCTTCAAAGTATGAGTATTGCGCTTCATGACCCAAGGTTGCTGTTATACCATGCTTACCTGTGTATTTTTGATAATTTAAATAGTTACGTAATGCCCAATAGTAGCTATTACCTCTGTAATCATACAATTGACTTTGCAGTTCAGGTCTTGTACCAATTCTACCTGATTTTTGAAAAGCCATATTGTTATTCATACCCAATGAATAAGCAAACTCATTTTTGAAAGAAAATCCTTTTGGCAAAAGTATATCTGCATATACAGAACCAAATACCTGAGAGCTTGTATTTTTATTTCCTCTGAAATGACTTTCTGCAATTGGGTTACTTATGTCCGGACGTTGGCCGTTATAAATAATATTACTACCCGCTGCCCATGTACCATCAAGGTTTTTAACAGGTGTTAATGGACTTAAAATAGCCATATCCCATATAGCACCCGGTGCAGCATCTGCCAAGGTTACATTCTGTATACTTCGGCTAACGTTGGAACTAATACCAATTTTTAACCATTTTTTTAATTCATGATCCATATTAAAACGGGTTGCATAACGGGTGAAATCGGATCCGTTTAATGTACCTGTTTGTTTAAAATAGTTGCCTGATAAATAATAAGTAGTCTTATCTTTTCCACCTGAAAAACTTAACTGATGATTTTGTATATGTCCGGTACGGAACATAGCTTCCTGCCAGTCGGTACCTTTACCTAATATTTCGGGGTTTTGAAACTCTTCCATGGGAACAGTGGACACTTCATTATAGTACTTTGCAAATTCCTGCAAGTTCATTAAGTCCAAACGAGTAGGTACTTCTGCCTGTCCATAATAAACATCGTAATTAATTTTTCCATCACCGGCTTTTCCTTTTTTGGTGGTAATAAGTATTACACCATTTGCTGCCTGTGAACCGTAAATGGCTTGTGCCGATGCATCTTTCAAAATATCTATAGACTCAATATCGCCGGGATTTAAAGTAGCCAATACGCTACTTCCGGTTTGCCCGTTTGCACCACCTAAACCTGCAAAGCCCGATGTAGATTTTGTGTTACTGGGAAACAAAACACCGTCAATTACTACCAACGGGTCATTACTGTTAATAGATGTTACACCACGTACATGTATTGACACACCACCACCTGGTGTACCACTGTTATTAGCGATAGAAACACCCGCTACCCTACCTTGTAAGGCCTGGTCAATACCGGTAACCGGCATATCTTTTAAATCTTTTGCCTTTACTGAAGAAATAGCAGTAGTAACATTAGATCTGCGGGTGGTACCATAACCAATTACTACTACATCGGACATAGCCGTTGCTGTAGAAATAAGCTTAACAGAAATGTTATTGTTTTTTCCCACATTAATTTCCTGGGCCTCCATACCAATAAATGTAATAACCAATGTAGATGCGTTGGCCGGCAGCTCAATACTAAACTTCCCGTCAACATCTGTAGTAGTACTTTTTGTTGTACCCTTTACGGTAACACTGGCACCGGGGAGTGTGGTACCCTTTTCATCGGCCACAGTGCCGGTAACAATTTTAGACTGTGCAAACACAAAAGAAGAGAGGGATAGGCATAAAAGAAACAGCCATATCCGTAACAATGGATTTGGTCTCATATAGCAAGTAATTTGTTCAAATTTAATTTAATTTACCTGCAACATACTAATACTATTTTATCCAATCATAGTATTTTTTAATACTACTTTTTTAGCATACATATAAATAACGCCTATTACACTCGCTTTGCAATCGGGTACATAAAGGACAGTTTTACAATTAAATATGATACTATTTTAACCATTTTATAATATCTTCGAACAGATAACTTTTGCCATATGTATGATAATATTATGCGGGAAATTACACCGCTTACCAAAAGCGACTGCTTTACTATTTTTTCCCGTGAAAAAGATTGCTTCGATTTTCCGTTGCACAGCCATGAAGAACTAGAGCTTAACTTTATTATGAACGCCAAAGGGGCCAAGCGTTTAATTGGCGACCATATAGGTATTATTGACAATGTAGAATTAGTACTGGTAGGCTCTAACCTGCCTCATGTATGGCAAACGCATAATTGCAAAAGCAAAAACATTAAAGAAACAACCATACAATTTCATAAAGATTTACTGGACGAAAAATTTTTACGTCGCAACCAATTAAGTTTTATTCGTAAAATGATAGAACAATCTGCCAGAGGTATTTTGTTTTCCATCGAAACTACCAAACTAATTATACCTCGTTTAAAAGCTTTAAACCATACACAAGGTTTCGATTCTGTATTGGGGTTGCTATCATTATTACACGATCTTTCTATATCCAGAAATATGACCACTTTATCTGATGCCACATTTAGCAATGCAGAATTATCATACAATAGTAAACGCATAGAGATGGTGATGGAGTATATGTCTCATCACTTTCAGGACATTGTTACCCTTGCCGAAGTAGCCAAACTGGTAAACATGACAGAGGTATCATTCAGCCGTTTTTTTAAAAACAAAACAGGTATTACGTTTGTAGAAAGTTTATTGGAAATGCGTTTGGGACACGCCTCACGCATGTTGATTGACACATCCGATTCCGTTTCGGAAATTGCCTACCACTGTGGGTTTAATAATATATCAAACTTTAACCGCTTGTTTAAAAGCCGTAAAAGCTGCACCCCAAAAGAGTTTAGAGAAAACTATAATTACGATAACAGAAAGTTTGTTTAATTAATAATTGGGTTTCAGTATTATGCCCAATAGCGTTACTGCAGTTGAAGAGTGCGACGCAAGGAACGTTCAATCAAGGGAAGGACGCTGATAAACAAAAAAATAACGTGTTTTCTTACAAGTTATAGTTGTAAAAAAACACGTTTTTTTTATTTTGAGCCAATCGACATTAACACATATGATCGTCCCTTACAAGCAGGTGTTTGTTCGCAATCTTTTCTTTCAGTGAAAGAAAAGATGAGAGCCACTCTCGTACTAGATATCGTTAATCAACAGTTGGTACAATAAAAAAGACTACTCACAAATTGTAAGTAGTCTTTATATTAATTTCTCTAACCTCAACTATCGAATAAATAAACCTCTTGGAGCTTGCAAGCCTGATAGGAAATTGACAGCCCCAGTTCCATCTAAGTTTGCATTGCGAATAGAATTGTTAGTTCTATCTGACCAATATAGTTTTTGAGCAGTATAATCTATTGCCATTCCAGTAACTCTTGTAGTACTTCCTAACTCCACCGCAATTTCAATGTTAGTACCATCTAAATTAACCCTGCTAATATTTCTCTTAGCTCTATCATCATAATAAATCTTACCATTTACGTCATCAACAAAAAGGGTATATCCATATATACCTTCAATTAATTTTTGAACATTAGTTCCATCGCTATTCGCTATGTACAAATCTTCCAATTCCAAATCATAAAAGAAAATACGATCTATTTTACTACTATAACCCAATCCAATTAAATTGGCACCAGGTATATTTATAAACTCCAGTTCTACATTTGTGCCATCATAATTAGATCTGCAAACATTTGCCTCTCCATCTGTCCAGTATATTTTTCCTGCAGTTGGGTTAACGGCAATTCCATAAGGCGCTACCGCATTAGAAACAATTGTTGTAGCATTAGACCCGTCAATATCCATTCTTATAATTTTTCCACTAGTACCACCGTCTACGTTGGCAAAATAAATTTGATCATTTACAGCATCATAAGCCATGTAAACACCATTAGTAGTGTTAACATTAGCCACCAGAGTTTTTGTTGAGCCTGCGGCTACAGCCATTTTATTAATAAGTCCTGCGTTATATTCTATAAAATAAACAGCCTCTTTACCTGGCGCAGGCGCGTTGGGGTCTATAATGGTAATATCTTTTGAATAAATACCTGTGCCGCCTGCACCAACAGCTTTTAACACAACAGTATAAATTCCAGCATCGGGAAATACTTTTTTGGGATTTGTTTCAGTTGATGTAGTACCATCTCCAAAATCCCAACTATATGTATCTGTTCTTAAAGATTCGTTTTTAAACTGTACCTCATCGCCCATTTCAAAATCGCTACCAACAACGGTGTAAAAACTTTTAACAGTAGGTAGTAAATCTTTAAAATTATAACTATCTTTTTTGCAACCTGCTATTACCGCTAGCATTAGAAAAAGTACAGGTGATAGTTTTTTAAATAAAGTAATCATATGCGTATTTTAGTTTTGTTACGGCTACAAATTTTGCCGAATGTTTTTATTATTTTAAAGTAAAGCTTTGTCCGGGTGAATAAAGAGAAAGCGTTGCATTCTTAAATGTTATTTTGTCTTTACCAAAAAGGGTTAACTTTTTAGGCTTTGTTATTACTACTACCTGGCTTTGGCCAGTTACTGTTGCTGTTTTACCGGTTACAATAATAGCAGTGGCTTCATCTATACCAATTACTGTTTTATCAGGGTGATCGCCCAATGCACTTAACAGACGATTATACCTGCCTCTGATAATAAAGTGCTGATCAATAATTGCGCTGGAAATAAAACCCATTCCTTGTGTAGTAACGGTACTGTTTACTTTTACTTCTTTAAAACTTTCGCTGCTTTTTTTACCTCTGTCTTCGCCGGTAATCATAATCTGCGACATTACCGCTGCACCTGCACTGGTACCCGCAATGGTAGCACCATTTTTAAAAGCAACATGCATGGCATCATATAGTTTTGTACCTAGCACAACCGCCATAAATTTGTTTTGGTCGCCACCTGTTATGTAAATCATACGGGCATTTTTAACAGAATCAATCCAGCTTTGGTTATCGTCTGCCTGCGCTTTAGTAAAATTAAAACTGGCAATGCGATTAGTACAAACTTTTACTATTTGCCCACTAACATAACTAATCGATTCTTCAGGAACACTAGTAGCCATGGGTAAAATAACAATATAGTCGGTAGCACTAAGTTTAGCGGTTTCAACCATATCTTTTACCATCGCATCCGAACGTTCGCCACCACCAATAATAAACAGGCTACCTTTATTTTGGGCATAGCTAAATAAACTTGCTGAAGTGAAGGCAAATATTAGGAATACTATTTTATAAAAATTATTAAACATTACTTACTTATAAATTTGGATAGATATTTTTCCGTTTTTGTCAACCGTACCACGGTACATACCGGATGTATTAAACTCCATAGCAATTTGCCCTTCTTTATTCAAACCAATAATACCTCCATCACCACCTAACTTTCCAATCTCTTCGATAACCTGTTTTGCGGCTTCTTTTATAGAAAGGTTTTTAAGTTCGATAAGCGAGGACATACGATTGGCGGCCACTTCTCTAATGTAATACTCACCCCAACCTGTACAAGAAATACCTGCGGTAGCATTGTTACAATAAGTGCCGGCACCAATAATTGGCGAGTCACCAACACGACCATACTTTTTGTTAGTCATACCACCAGTTGACGTACCTGCAGCCAGGTTACCTTTTGCATCTAATGCAACGGCTCCAACTGTTCCAAACTTTTTATCTAAATCTGAAATGCCTGAAATCTTACTCTTTTTTACATCTGCTTCGTTAAATGCAGCTCGGCCATTTTCTTCCTGTTGTATGGTACGTTGTAACTGATCCCAACGCTCTTGTGTAAAAAAGTAAGATTGTGGCACCGTATCGCATCCATTGCCGGCAGCAAATTGTTCGGCACCTTTGCCTACCATCATTACATGTTCTGATTTTTCCATAACAGCAATTGCTGCATTAATAGGGTTTTTTATATTAGTTACCCCTGCTACAGCACCTGCTTTTAATGTGGCTCCATCCATAATAGAAGCGTCTAACTCATTTTTACCGGCGTTGGTAAACACAGCACCTTTGCCTGCATTAAACAAAGGAGAATTTTCCATTACATTAACAGCGGCCTGTACAGCTTCTACCGAAGTTTTACCGGCTTTAATTAAATCATATCCGGCTTGTAATGCTTCTGTTAATGCTGCCGTGTAGGCTTTTTCTTTTTCAGGCGTCATCAAGCTTTTCTCGATGGTTCCTGCTCCGCCATGAATAACCATTACATATTTGGTCGTATCAGCATCAGTAGTTGTAGCCTTTGTATTTGTTTCTGTATTACATGAAACCATTACCCAACTACAGCTTAAAGCAAAAGCAATTTTTTTTATACTATTTTTCATTTTTTAAAAGTCTATTGAGTAACTATTACCATATTCCCTGCTACAACTGACCACCAATAGGATTCAAGGCCTATGGTATTCACCGGCTCAAATGTCTTAAGATTAAACCTACCACCGCCAGAAGCAGCTATAACAGATGCATTGATTGCCTTACCATCATTATTCCAGGTAACAGGTTGATTAATATTTAATAATTCAGGTGTTTTTCCGGTATTTGTTTTTAAGAAGAAAGCTTTGTTAGTACCCAAAACTTCTGCCATGCCATTTTCATCAATACAAACTGCTGTTCTTTCATCCACTGCAATGGCGTTTGGTGTTTTAGCCCAATCTTTCATTATTCTTCCTAAAAAAACGGCGGTACGTCCTTCTCTTGTTCTTTGTGAAAAATGTTGGTCGGTTATTACATTCTGTAAAAAGGGAGTTTGTAAAAAATCATCTTTACCAATTGTTATACTTTGAATATAAGGATTGGCTAAGGCTTCAGCAGATGTTACACTTCCTCTTTCTCCACTATAATAATAATTGCCTAGAATTGCCGCACCAGCACTTGTTCCACCAACCGGGACTTTCTTTTCCTTCAATAAATAATTAATAGCCGCCATTACTTTTGTGCCTTTCCAATATCCTGTATAATCAGACTGGTCACCACCTGCAATAAATAACATTTCCGCATTTCTGATAATTCTGGCAACGCCATCATCATCGGCCAACTTACGTGAATCAATCTTCAGCGTTTCAACCGAATTAACCGTTCCTAAATTTTTCACATAAGGATTATATGCATCCGTACCGGTAGCCCTGATAATAACAACATCACCACCGCCACTTCTGGCAATCATCCATTGAAAAGCGGCATCAACATCTGTACCACCACCCATGATTACTATACCACTTTTAGTGGTAGTAGTTACATCACTAGTATCTCCCACAATACCTATAGAAGATGGCCGGGGAACGGTACTAGTTGGAGGCGGCACACCCGGCTCAAATGGATTCAATGAGTCAGATTTGCTACAACCCGCTAACAATACCATTCCGATAAGTACAACACAAAATCTTTTCATCATTACAAACTTATGGTTTACTGATAGTTCGGGTTTTGACGCATGTTTTTATTTACATTCATTTCTGAAAAAGCTATAGGGAAATTATACTGAGCTTTTGTGGGTTCTAATTTAATAGCACCAGCAGTATTAACTGCATCTTGCGCAGTACGTTCCACCGGCAAGTTCCTGCGTTTTAAATCAAAAAAGCGATGTCCTTCAAATGCTAACTCCTTAAACCTTTCGCTATAAATAGCAGTAACCAGCGTTGCTTTATCTGCAAAAGTCTGGTCAACGTAATTATAAATCCTTGCGCTTCTTAATTGGTTTAAAGTTTGTGTTGCAGCCGCAACACCCCCGTTACCAGTAGCATTCTCTAACTCAGCCTCTGCTTTAATTAAATACATTTCGCCCGTGCGGAAAAGTTTCACAGCAGTGAGACCTGGATTCAAAGGATCACCACCATTATACTTTTTTACAAGATAGGCAGATTTTGTACCACCTGAATTATCTTGTCTTGCCTGATCATAAGTAATGTAGCTTGTAAACCTTATATCGTCAGCACGATTGAAAAGATTGATTAATTTAAAAGACGGTGCATATAAAACAATCCCCCCAGTTTGACGGAAGAATATAGCACCAAGTTGAGAATCATTAACTATTCTTGCTAATCTCCATATTACTTCTGATTGGCTGTTATCTGTCCAGATTTTATCAAAATCATTTTTAGGAGCCAACGGCTCAGCATTGATAACCTCAGTAGCATAGGTAATTGCATCAGGCCAGTTTTTAGCATAAAGTGCCACCCTTGCCTGTATAGCCGCAATAGCTGTTTTAGTAATGCGGGTATTATCGTTAAATCCATCAGGAATTAAATCTTTCGCCGCTTTAAGATCTATATTGATATTTTCAAAATTTGATTGCACGGTTTCCCTTGCAGGTGAGCCAACCTTACGTTCTTTCATATAAGGCACTCCCATTCCATCAGGATTATAGGAAGACGCGTATGCTCTTAATAGTTCAAAATGACTATAAGCTTTTATGGCTAACAGTTCGGCATGATATTGATTTAATAAGGATTGCGTGTTTGCATTTACCGGAATATTAGGCAAAGCCTCAATTACCCTGTTGGTACGATCAATCACATTGTAATACGTGTACCAAGCCGATGTTACCGAACCTGAGCCGGAATTATACAACCAGCGGTGAGCCTCTGTATTAGAAACCGTATTTTCTGTTGGAAACATTACTTCATCTGAAACGATTGCACCTGCTTCAATTAATGATGCACCCAAAGGTGCATATGCACCAAGTACACCCATATTTACATCCGTCAGGTTACGAAATGCCTTTGAAGGATCAATAGCATTATTGGGCGGTGTATCCAATTTTTTACAGGATTGAAATACCGCTCCTGTAGATAATAGTAAAATAAATATATTCTTGATATTCATAAAATTCTAATTAAAAGTTAACACTGATTCCTCCGATATATTTACGTGCATTAGGATATTCAAACCTACCATATTGTCTGTTATTCTCCGGATCTAGACCTCTCCAGGATGTCCAGGTAAACAGGTTTTGACCTTGCACAAAAATATCAACAGATTTAAACACTTTTACTTTGTTTAGTAAAGCAACCGGCACACTATAACTCAGTTTTACATTTCTTAAACGCATAAAGGCTGCATCCTGTATATCTTTTGAAGTAAAACGTCTGGGTATATCAATACGTTGTAATGTTGCATTATCACCCGGTTTTTTCCAGCGATCGTATAATATTCTTTTACTTTGGTTACTGGTCATGTATGCCTGATTTTCTATATAAAAATCAATATTATTCCAGCGATCTACTCCCGAAACAAATGACAATAATGCATCCAGTGAAAATTGCTTCCAGCGGAGATTAGTGGTAATACCACCAGTTAATTTAGGGAACATGCTAGCTGAAATAGGCACAGACTGCACATCGGCATTATAAACATTTGTAATAGTTCCGTCTGGGTTGTAATACAAAGCATCTCCATTGGCAGGATCAACTCCAGCCCACACAGGAGCAAAATAAGTACCATACGGCATCCCTACTTTAATAATTCTTGTATCGCCATCAGCCATCTGATCGGTTAAATCGGTAACACGCAAAATTCTGTTTTCATTAATTGCACCATTAATGCCTACATTCCAATTAAAATCTTTATTCTGTACAATATCACCACTTACGCTTAATTCAATACCTCTATTACGCATACGACCTGTACTTAATAATACCGTTCCCCCGTCAGTACCACTACCACCACCGGCAGTAGCTGAAACCTGCTGGTCAATAAACATTCCTTTTGTCAACTTGTTATACCAATCAAAAACAACTTTTAATCTTTGTGATTGAAAAAGAGACAGGTCGAAACCGGCATTAAACTCATCAACATACTCCCAATCAAAATCGGGATTACCAATATTTGTAGGTCTGATAGTACCTTGTCCACCATAAGTACCCCCTACTGAATAGCTCGGAAAATAGGCAAAGCCTGAACCAAAAGGACTAGCTGTTTGTCCATAGCTAGCTCTTAAACGTAATGCAGAAATAAGACTTACATCGCTTAGGAATTGCTCTTGTTTAGCATCCCATGTAGCACCAAAGGAATAAAACCCATGCCAACGGTTTTTTTCCGGTACTGACGACAAGGAGGCTCCATCATATCTGTAACTGGCTGTAATAGTGTACTTATTACTCAATGTATAACGTCCTACACCCATTAATGTATTCATGGCACTCGCTGTACGATTATTACCAAGAGTAGCAGGAAAAGCAGCGCCTCCTGTAATACCACTTGGGTCTTCAAACAAGCGATCATCAATACGAAAACCTCGGTAACTAAAGGCCCTGTAATTGTTTTGCAGATACTCAAAAAAACCAGACACTTCAAAATCGTGTATATCCATTCTTTTTTTATAGGTAATACCTGTTGTAGATACTAAGCTGAAATTTCTTCTAAACCCTTCTCCAAAGTATCCAGCCAAACCTGTTTGCCTACTACCTATATATGATGAAGGATTAATGTATGCCTCATCTACTGAGTTTCTAAAATCAATACCAGCACGGCTAGTAACTTTTAAACCTTTAAGTATTTCGTAACCTAAATCTATACCCAATGTTGTTTTAAACTGTTGCGTTCTATCCGAAGTACCATACAATACATCTATACCACGGCTACCTTCACGTGTATCGTAAACCGTTGCAGTTTGATCGGTTGGATGAAAAACACCATCTGCCGTGTAGGGGTATTCATAAGGCAAACCATAATAAACAGAAGCCATTGGAGAACCTACGCCGGTACCACCTTCGTTAAAGGTAAATTTTGAATTAGAATAACCCAGGTTAAGATTAATACCGGCAGTAAACTTTCCATAATTCAAATTAGTGTTACTACGTAATGACAACCTGTGCATTCCGGTTTCTTTTACAATACCATCTTCCTTCCAAAAGCTTACTGAATTATAGGTTTGTACATTTTCATTACCACCGCTAAGATTTAATTGCTGTTCCATAAAACTAGCGTTTTGGAAAAACATATCTCGCCAATCGGTGTTCATATTGCGTAAACTATCTAAAATAACACCGGCACGTTGTTGCCATGCTGGTGATTGGGTAGCGTAATTAGGATTTAAAGGAGAAAAGCGCCATCCAGGACCAATATCACGGCCGGTTTCAGATCCAACCTCTTCTTCAAATTTCAACCTCTCAGTAGCATCAGTCATTTCAAATACGGGCTGTGTAAGTGTTGAAATACCATATTGAGAACTATAACCAATGCTTAACCGACCTTTGCGGCCTTTTTTGGTGGTAATAACAATTACACCATTTGAGCCCCTAGAACCATATAATGCCTTAGCAGATGCATCTTTCAATACATTTATGGATTCAATATCCTCCGGGTTCAGTGTTTGAAAGTAACCATTCTCAATAGGAATACCATCCATAATATATAATGGGCTGCTAGACCCATTGATTGAGCCAATACCTCTGATAACAACATCGGCACTTTGTCCGGGTTGTCCAGAGCTGGCAATCGCATTTAAACCCGCTACACGTCCTTGAAGTATCTGATCAACAGAACTCATGGGTACTTTATTAATATCTTTTGAGGATACTACAGCAGACGCACTAGGGCTTTTAGATCGGGAATAGTTAGTATAACCAGTTACCGTAACCTGTTCCAAATCATTAACGCTTTGCTGAAGCGTAATACTTATATTAGTTTCAGCACCTACCTTAACTGTTTTTGTTACAAAAGATATGTGCGTAAACACTAAGTCTTCGCCTTCATTGGCCTCAATGGTAAAAGTTCCGTCGGGTGCTGTACTTACAGCGGCTTTACGGTTGTTAACGCTTACGGCTACTCCTGCTACAGGATTACCTTCTTCATCAACTACTTTACCCCTGATTGTTTTAAAAAATCCTGCATCTTCATTTGCATTCATTTCGTAACCGGGAATGGTTTTATACCAACCCTCACCGGCATTTGCCTGCAACATACAAAGGGAAGATAATAGCACAATACTTCCCTTCTTTAACATGCCTTTTAAACAAGGTGGTTGGGTACCGACTTTTTTCTCATAAAGCTTTACTCTCATACTCAATTAATTAGTTTTAACTGCTGAAAAGTAGGCTTTATATTCTTATAAATAAAAAAATTATATTTCCTGGTTATGTATTTTTTCGGGTGTGGTTTTTAATTGATAAATGGCAAGTAATTGTCAATTATTTTCAGTAAATACTGGCTATTTATAATTACAACTGTTAGTTTAACAATAAATTATCTGATGCTTTTACTGCACAGTTAAACTAAATACAAATTGCTGAATAGAATTAATGCAGTTGAAGTGTGAGTATTTAGTTCATTTCCATTGGAAATAAATTAAATCCCGAACCTACGGATCGCAAGGGACGATGATAGTAGCAATGCAGCTGATAAAATAAATAGAAAAACTATGATTAAAATGTGCCGCAATAAAAAGAAGGAGATAATGTTACCTACTGCAGTGCCCTGATGGGGCTTTACTTGCGACGCTCCTATGTTTGTATAATAATTGTGTAAGGGGAAGTATGCATTTACCAATAGATTTGATTTAAAAGTGAAAAAGTGTGAGAGTCAAAGCGACGTAAGTAACTCAAGTAGTATGCTGCAACGGAGAAAAGACCTCACACTTTTTATCTCTTCGAGTTAGAACAGAATGTAAGGAATACCACAAGTGCGGTATATCCAGAATATCCAACCAGGAGACAAAACGGAGGGAGATTTTTCACTTTATTTTTTTTAAAAAATAAAACTATTGGTAATGGAAAGTATTTTAAAACAAGTATTAGGTATTGATGTATCGCAAGATGAGCTAGTTGTAAAGCTGGGCAGGATGCGTAAGGACTGTATTACAGAGGTCTATGCGTCTAAAAATTTTGTAAATAATCTATCAGGATTTACTTCCTTGGTGGGTTGGGTTAATAAGTTGAAGAATAATAATGTGAGTATCCGGTATGTAATGGAAGCAACGGGAGTGTACCATGAGCTATTGGCTTATTATCTGGACGAGAACGCAATAGAAGTAAGCATTGTGTTGCCGGTTAAGATTAGTAATTACATGCGTAGTTTGGATAAAAAGACCATAACAGACAGTACCTCAGCCGAGGCTATTACTTTTTTTGGATTGGAACGTGATTTGGCAAAGTGGCAACGTCCGACAAAGGTGTATAAGAGTTTAAGGCAGCTAACTCGTGAACGGAGCCAGATAATAGAAATGCGGACAATATGTAAAAATCAACTTCATGCAGAGAAGTCAGAGGCTGAACCAAGTGAAAGTGGTGTTATACGTTTAAATACACATATATCCCTATTAGAGCTACAGGAACGGGAGGTGATGTCAGAGATAAAAGCATTAATAAAGTCGGATCAGGAAGTACGTGAGGCCGCTGAGTTATTATGTTCTATTCCGGGTGTAGGCATCTTGACAGCGGCGACAGTTTTAGGAGAAACGAACGGCTTTGATTTAATCCGCAACAAGAATCAGTTGGTTAGTTATGCGGGTTTAGATATAATAGAAAAACAATCAGGGACGTCAATAAAGGGGAAGCCCAGAATTTCAAAAAAAGGGAATAAGTATTTACGTAAATCATTGCATTTACCGGCACTATCCGCCATACAGCATGATAAACGTTTTAAAGGGGTATTTGTGCGACTGGTGTCCAGAGATGGCGTAAAAATGAAAGCAGCAGTAGCCGTACAACGCAAACTGTTAGAGATGATGTTTACGATATACAAAAAGAAAGAACGGTATAATCCAAATTACTTTATTGCAAAATCAGAATCAATAGTGTGTGAAAAAAATTAGAGGACAACTTGCGTCGCCCCCTAAACAGGCTGGTATAAAACCGCCTAAAGAACAAAATTATAGAAAAATTATTGGTATGGAACACAGAATCTCCGTTCAACTGCAGTAACACAGTTGAACAGAACTTGCAAAAATGGTATAGAAAGTTTTATACTAATTTATACTCTATCGTAATAGTAGTATTTAACAACTTACTTATTGGGCAGTTTTCTTTTGCATCTAACACGGCATTTGAGAAAGCTGTTTCGTCAATACCTTGTACGGTAGCAGTTACATCTAAATGGCTTTGTGTTATAGCACCGTTTTCAAAATTAATAATACATTTTGTATCAATATTATCCGCAGTAAAACCGGCTTCGTTTAACACAAAACTCAGCTTCATGGTAAAACAACCGGAATGTGCTGCTGCAATTAACTCTTCGGGGTTGGTACCAATGCCTTCTTCAAACCTACTTAAAAAAGAGTATTGTGTATTGTTTAATACACCCGATTGTGTACTGGTTGTGCCTTTTCCTTCTTTACCGGAACCTTTCCAGTTTGCTGTAGCTGTACGTTTCATATTGTTAATATTTAAAGGTTATTTGAGGGCTATGCTTCAGGTATTGTGTCAGGTTTTTCTGCATCATCATTTTCTTGTGATGTTTGTGTGTCATCCATATTGTTATTATCGGGCTCAATTTCTTCATCCCAGGCTTCTCCTTCTTCTTTCATTTGCCTCTCTTCTTCCAGCTCGGCAAGTCTTTCCTCAGGGGCATTGTACTCCAACAAAAAATTATTCTTGCCTTCGCCAATCATAATTTTCATGTATTTCTGTTGCACCAATTCTAATAAAGAAAGAAACAAGAAAATAGCGTGTACACGATTTTCGGCTAATTGAAATATTTTTTCGAAGGAAACCGTTTTTTCTTCCTCCACCAGTTTTAACATATCCTGACGGCTATCGTCCATGGTATAACGATATTGCACTACGGTATGAACCGGTTTGTTTACCCTGTCAGAATATTTCTGCATGGCTTTTTCAAAAGCCTTCATCAACTTAAACAGCGTAATATTTTGTATCTCGGTTCCCTCGCTTGCTTCCTCGCCAAGGTTAGAAAGCTCCTTATGTATGTTACCACGTTTTACCATTAACATACGTATGGCTTCCATCTCCGCCATTTGAGCAGATGCTTCTTTGAACTTTTTATACTCCAACAGTTTATTAACCAGCTCGTCACGGGGGTCAATTTCTTTGCCATCGGCATCTACCTCCTTACGCGGAATAAGCATTTTTGCTTTAATACGCATGAGGGTAGAAATAAACAGAATAAATTCGCTTGACATTTCAATGTTAAGCGCATCCTGTTGTTGTATATAAGCTAAAAAATCGTTGGTAATACGTGTAATGGGAATATTATAAATATCCAGTTCGTCACGCTCAATAAAAAACAGCAATAAATCGAAGGGGCCTTCGAACTGCGGTAGTTTTATTTGATATGAAGCGGGTGTTGACATGTTGACAAAAATTAAAAAGCCCTACCGGGTGATTATTTCCCGGCAGGGCTCAAAATTACGGAATTATATTTTGCCTTACTTTTTTAAGGAATCGCGGATTTCACGCAGTAAAATAACCTCTTCGGAAGGTGGTGCCGGAGCAACCGGGGCAGCTTCCTCTTTTTTCTTTAATTTGTTAATAGCTTTTACAACCATAAACAAAAATCCGGCAATTGCCACAAATTTTATAAGTGCGGATATGGCCATACCATATTTCAATTCGGCACTACCTACTCTTAAAGCCAATGAATTAAAATCTATACCTCCGGTTATCATGCCTATGATAGGCATTAAGATATGATCTACCACGGCGCCTACAATTGCATTAAATGCTACACCTAATACAGTGGCAACAGCTAAATCAATTACATTGCCTTTAACAGCAAATTCTTTAAACTCTTTTAAGAAACCCATAATAAAAAAATTGATATTTTAAAAATTGGTTTACAGGAACTGGCACCAAAATAAGGAGTTAATTAACAAATAGCCAATTTTACTTTTCCAGTTGCGGATATTTCATATCCAGGCTTTTGAGTAAATCGTAAAAGGCTTTTGCTATAATATATTCTTTTACCCAGTTTTGGTCAACCGGGGTAATAATCCATTCCGGTTGGTTACAGTTTTCAAAACAATCTTCGTACATATCCATGTATTTATTCCAAAGCTTCGACTCTTCCATATCCGATGCATTATATTTCCACATTTTCGTGGGATCTTCAATACGTTCTGCCAATCTTTCGTGTTGTTTTTCCTGCGATACGTGCAGGTAAAACTTTAAAATATGTGTATTGTTATGCTCCTGTAAAAGGTATTCAAAATCGTTAATGGATTTCATTCTTTTTTTAGCCGTTGTATCATCGCACCAACCGTGTACTCTTGTTATTAGAATGTCTTCGTAATGCGATCGGTTAAATACACCAATCATTCCTTTTTCGGGTGTATGGTCGTGTATACGCCATAAAAAATCATGCGCTAATTCTTCTTTGGTTGGTGTTTTAAACGATGTTACCTGAACACCCTGCGGATTCATTTGTCCAAAAATATTTCTGATGGCACCGTCTTTACCACTGGCATCCATGCCTTGTAAAATTATCAGGATAGCGTGTTTACCTTCCGCATACAGCAGATTTTGCAATTCATCCAATTCATCAATTATTTTTGCTGTTTTTGCTTTTATTTCCGCTTTATCCCAGCCTTCCGGCGCACGGGTACTAATGTCCTTTAACTTAATTTTTGCCATTTATTATTGATGTTTTATTGCAATTTATAGAAACTTACCGCACAATCCTACAAAACTATTTCATGTAAGTTTTTATCTTATAACAAATATCCAATCAAAGCGAAGGGTAATTTTTAAATTTCAGATTGTTGATTTAATATTTAAGTGAGTTGCAAAATAAATTTGGTTTATGCACATTGATCAATAGCATTACTGCTGTTGAAGAGTGCGACGCAAGTAAAGCTCAATCAGGGTTAGAACGCTGGTAACAAAAAATATTTAAGCATACAAAGCATCAGTTCACTATTTTTTTATTACCCTGAAACTTTGCGTGGTAGTACCACTGTTAATGGTTATTAAATACAAGCCGCTGCTAAATACCGGTAGTTGCATATTTAATTGTTCTTTTTGTAAAAATCCTGCGCCTATCCAATTACCAGTATGCACCAACTTGCCTGTAGCATCGTGTACAGTGGCTGTAACTTTTTGTCCGTTACCGACCTGAAGCACCACATTAAAAATTCCTTCGGAAGGGTTTGGATAAACCGCCCACATAGCCTCGTTGCTAAAAAATAATGGCTGTACTGCGGAATATCGAAAACTTCCATCCTCATCAATAATTTTTAAGCGATAGTAACGTACACCTGTTTTTAATAACTCTTCATCGGTGTAAGTATATTGATTAACCTGACTGTTGTTATTATTTATTGCAGGCACAGTACCTAATGTACTAAACTGATTATTGGCTATGGCTGTATTTCCTTTGGCTACTTCTATTTCAAAACGTTGCACATTTACTTCCTGCGTAGTACTCCATTGTAACAATGCATTTTTATCGTTATTGGTTTTTATAGCCGTAAAACTTTTCAACTGTAAGGGTAAAGGCGTAGTAGCCGTAGGCCCGCCATTGTTTAACCAAAATTCAGAGAAAGAGTTTACTTTAAACTCGGCATAATAACCCTGTGCATAAGGTACCTTGGTTACTTTTTGCGGAGTAATAAATAGCCAATTGGGCAGGTAATTGTTGTTAATACTACCGTCTTCCAAACTTTTATCAGCATCGGTATATTTTGAAATACCTAACTCATAGGCCGATGCAGGTTTATCGCAACTTGTACAACCTGTTGCAGCTAGTAAACGTTCCGTTTCAGTATCCAGAAAATAAAAACGTACACTTACTGAATCTGCCGGTGTAAGATTGGTTGGTTTGATAGTAATATTTCTGTCGTGATAATATTGATTGCTTTTGTTACGTACAGCGGCTGTATTAATATATACCTGGGCATCTGTATTACCCAGCGATTGTCCGTTTGCTTTAACCGCAGCAATTATTTGAGAGCCTGTGGTAAAGTTTGTCCAACTATTACCAGACACACCGGCAACTGTTACAGGTGATGTTAAGGTGGCTCCATTATATATATCAAAGGCTTTATCGTAAATATGAATATCGTCAATAGCTATACCTTCCCTGCTAACATAAGGATCGGTTTGTATTACAAAACGTAAACGCAGCCTGTTACTATTTGCCGGCAAGGCTGTTGTAGCGACATGCCATTGTGTATAGTCCTGAACGTTCCATACCGGACCATTTACGCCCATTTGTTTATTGTACCAGTTTGTACCCTGGCCAAAATCGCCTAAACGGTTCCAGGTAATGCCATCTTCTGAATATTCCATCCATGCAATATCGCATACCGCACTGCCGCAATCTTCTAAATCGAGGCTCATACTAAAGCTAAGCGTTGGATTAGTAAGGCCAGTTAAATCGTAACAAGGAGAATACAGATAAGACTTTTCTGCATCGTTAGAATTGCCGGTTAAATTTGTTTTCCAGGCTTTACTACCGCTTGCCGCACCATTTACTTTTACCGTTGCCGGTGTACCATGTGCCCATGAACTATTTAAACCTGCAGTATGCCAGTAACCATCATTGCTTTCAAAATTTTCTACATGCGGAAAGCTTGCAATAAGCGGTGAATTAATAATTGTTTTAGTTGTAGTATCGTTACTTCTGTAAGTATCAGTGGCATAATCAACCCAGCTTGTTAACGCATAGGTACCTAAAGCAGATAAATCCGCTCGTTGTATAAATTCATAAACCAAAGTGGCATTTGCCGCAATAGTATTTATTGTTTCGCTTACTACAGCACCATTGTTAACGGTATACTTAACCGGCACATTGGTTAATAAATTATTACTTATGTTGCGCACCCTTATTTTTACCGGTACTGCATTACTTAATGCACAACCCGATACAATCGGTGTATCAATACTTACTATCTGTAAATCATTTTGCACCATGTATAAATTAATATCGTCGATAGTATAACCGGCACCGTTTATGTTATCGGCAGTTGGTAAACGCCCCCACTGACCCCAACGAACCTGAAAGCTGGAGGAGAATTGTTGTCCTGCATTTTTTAAAATATTACTTAACTCCAGGCTGGCAGATTTTTTAAATCTACCGCTCAAGTCCTGCTCTTCAAATAAGTCATAAGCCTCTAACCAACTCGCAGTATCTGCCCCCCTTACCCACACTTTATTTGCGTTATTTAATTGCTGGTTATGATGTTTAAATAAAAAGTCAAAACGAAGATCTTGCGAATCTGCATCATAAGCGTCAAGATTAAAAGTAGCCGTAAGAGAATCTGTTGTACCACCCACATTATAACGGTTTGCATCTAATGTAAAGGCTTTACTGCCTGATGCTGATATTCCTGTATTAACAAAACTGCGTACACGACCAAAGGCTGTACTGGATACAAAATCATATCTGTCACCACCTGTTAAACCGATGGCTTTGGTATAATATTCCTCTGACGCAACAGTTTCTACATCATCTTTAAAACCATCAACCAATGTAATAGTAACAGGTTCGTTTGGAAGGTTTTTTACAATTACTTTTAATGTATCGTTTGTTGTATTAGGATCGGTGGCAGCCAGGTTTTCAACAACTGCCATTAACTGATATATACCAATAACTGAAAAATCATATGTAATAGTAAACTGTTGCGAAACAGTTGCCAAAGATGCTAATGAAATGCCGGCTTGTGTAGCATGTAATACATCGTTAACAAAATACTTTATCCGGTAATTGTTTTGAACCGCATTATCCAGGTTTTTAATACTTACAATAACCGGAGTTGTTGCTGTTAATGCTGTACTGGTATTCATTCTACCTGATACAGGAGCTATAATTGCGTTTAATTTTAAATCATTATCACTATACGCAGCAACACAAGTTCCGTTGTTGGGCAACCTGCTTAACGCCACAGCCCTACGACCATAGTTGTCATTTATTTTAGCTCGTACACTCACCCAATAAGTAGTATCCTTTGATAGTCCCTTGATAATATAACTAGTAACACCTGCACCAACATTTGCTACTACCTGCATACTATCCTTTCTATTTATAAGCACATCATAACCGGTAGCACCGGTTACGGTTGTCCACCCAATATTTATATACCCTTCGCATTGTACACCGCTAATATTTATAACAGGCGTACCAATTATAGTAAAGGTATTACCCGTACTTATTAACGAAGTTCCGTTTCTTGTAATCCTAACCCTTGCCTCTTTTGTTTGTACACTTGCAGGAACTGCCCATGCTAACTGGCGCTGTTTTGCTGTTACATTATTATTTATAACAATCCAGTTAAGCCCATTGTCCAAAGAATACTCAACCGTAAAAGTTTTATCATCTTCACCAAAAGCATCCCAGGTAATTAATACGTTTTCGCTGTTAGCAAACCCTTCGCCACCTGCGGGGTAAGTAAGTTTTGTGGAGACAGGCACAAAATCATACACTACAAAATAATCCTGTGTTGGATTCTGGGCAATAGCCGTTCCATTTACGGCTATGGTATAATCTCCCGCTGTTGGACTGTCAATAACAACTTGTTCAACATTGTTTATATTATCAATACCGGTTTGCGCAGTGGCGGTAACGTTGGCAGGAACAGTATCTAATTTTTGCGGATAAACAACTGAATCGGTAGGTGTTCGTACTATCAGATCGAGATTATTTACCAGGGTTTGTGCGGCCATGGGTGCGGCTGCAGGGTCGTTCCAATACAACATAACTTTTAATTGAGCCGTATTGACCGGCACCGATATAACTGTGCTTTTATTTTGTCCTGTCACAACAGAATCGTGAACGTATTGTCCTGCATCTAACACGGTTATGGATCGCAACAAATTCATAAAACCAAAACCGTATGCATAATCGGGACCTTTCCGGCCAACATCTGTTGCACCATTTAGCAACAAAGCTTTCATTAAACCGTTACGCGGATTTAAACCACCATGTAATTGCCTGTAACGCTGGTATAATAATGCAAGGCCACCGCTTACAGCAGGCGAAGCCATACTGGTACCACTATTATTGCCATAGTTATTAGTGGGTGTTGTTGACATTACCGCACTTCCCTGTGCCGTAATTTCGGGTTTTATTCTACCGTCTCTAACCGGACCTTTACTGGATCCATTTGCAATAACTAAGGCTGATGAGGTATTGCCGACTGATATAACATTTTTTGCACTTTGAAAAGCACCTAATACATTACTATAACCGGGAGTATAAGTTAAACAGTCATAATTACCGCTATTACCGGCAGCAAATATGTGTTGTAAATGCGGGTATTGGTTTATCTGATGATCGGTAACACTTGAATACAAATCGTACATACCAAAACTATTACAATCGTTAACAATATTACCGTAGGAGTTATTGGTAATTACCATACCATAATCGTTAATATAGGCAGGTGTATTGGCAATTATATTGGAGAAGTATTGAGAAATGATTGTTGCTTTTGGCGCAAAGCCTTTGTATAATTCATTTCTGATACCGGCACCGCCGGTTGTGCCCATTACATGTAAGCCATGTGAGCCGCCTGTAGCCGGTGAACGGTTAATTAAATTACCGCCGATATCAACATGGGTCATTGGGTTTGAATCGTCCCCTACTCCAACAACTACATCTTTACCGGTAAGTCCCCAACCTTGCGATGATTGCAAAACAACACCTTTGGCAATATTGGTGCTGTTTGCATTTAAGGTTCTGTCGTCCGGTAAAACAGGTTGCAGATAAGTAATGAAAGGAAAACCTGCCAATCTTTCCAGATCAGATTGACTTGTTTTAACTGTGAGAATATGATAGGATTTATACGATTCATTTACCGTAGTAAATCCTTCTTGATTTAATTGTTGTATTACAGCATTTATATCTAAAAGCTTTACTACACTTATAACAATATCAATTGTTCCGTTTATTTTTCTGGCGTAAGCAGGCGTAGTTTCTTTTTGCAATGCAGCGGACATTTTCTGCGTTGCACTAATATTAAGTACAGCCCTTGCTTTTACTGAAGCCAGTGTATTAGCATCTAACTCACCTTTAACATAAGCCAGGTAAGTATTTCCTGATACATACGCTTCTAATGTAATTCCGTTTTTCGACAACTGTTTACGGGTTGTTTCATCCGGCAACTGCTTAAACTGTAGAAAGTAAAGTGTACTGTTTTTATAACTTGTAGACTTTGACTTTAACTCCGCCAATTGACCGTGTGTAATATTTTCCTGCGGAATAATTTTTTTATCCTGGAGTTGTATTTCAAACTGATTATTCTGTTGAGCATGTAGCAGAGTTGGAGTGGTGCATACAAAACACAACCATAAAAAATAATATTTCATAAGCCGGGTTTGGAACTCAAAATTAACATTATTGGTAAGATTACATAACTTTTAAGCACACATTAAACACCAAAACAACCCCGCGGGGGTTGTTTTGGTGTTTATATACATAAATATAGTTATAGATATTGTCCGACATGATTGTTTTTAATAATGCAACAATGAATTATAAATGTTTTTTCGAACCATAACCAAACGTATATTGGCTAAAAAAAGGCTTTGATATTACACGATGATGATTAGAATTAATTCGATTTTAGTTATTGAATTAACCTCATTGATGCTTCGCGTTGATAAAGCACAAGGAACGATGATTAGTATCCCTACGGCCGACCTCAAAAAATATTTACCGATGAACTTATTTTTCCAATTACCAGTCAACTTACATTAAAACCGTTTGCACAATTAATTGGTAGTTTTTAAACCTTTGGACCAGTTTGTCTGTATAACTTTGCGAAAATTGATCAATTTCGATTTTTACAACACAACCTATGGGATTAAAAATAATCATAACCGGCACAACAGGCATGGTTGGCGAAGGAGTTCTTTTAGCCTGTTTACAAAATAAGGCGGTGGAAGCTGTACTTAGCGTAAGCAGAAAAAGTACGGGAAGAACTCACCCGAAACTAACTGAATACATTGTGCCTGATTTTTTGCAACTAAAGCCTGACGACAATATGTTGAAAGGTTATGATGCTTGTTTTTTTTGTGCCGGTGTTAGCAGCATAGGCATGAGCGAAGAAAAATACAGTTTAATTACTTATGACACCACCATACATTTTGCAAAAATGGTATTACAGCAAAACACCGATGTTGGTTTTATATACGTAAGTGGAAAAGGTACCGATAGTACTGAAAAAGGTAGGACTATGTGGGCAAGGGTAAAAGGGAAAACGGAAAATGCGTTGATACGTATGCCATTTAAAAAAGTATACAACTTCCGACCCGGCTTAATGAAAGCCATGCCCGGACAACAAAACCTGCTAAAGCTTTATAAGGCTTTAGGCTGGACATTTCCTTTTTTCAAACTTCTATTTCCTAACGCGGCCAGCACCTTACAACAAGTAGCCGATGCTATGATAAATACAGTTACAAAAGGTTATAACAAACAAGTACTGGAAGTAAAAGATATTAATGCACTAGCTGCTAATTAGTTTACAGTAACACCTTATATGAAACGATTTATTAAAATTTTGAAACGAACCATGATAGTAATAATAAGCCTTGCGTTGATACTAACCGTTGTTGTATTTTTTTATATGCGTCAGGATAAATTTGGCAAAGCACCCAGTGGTGCCCGCCTTGAACGCATTAAACAATCGCCTAACTATAAAGACGGCGCTTTTCAAAACAGAACCTACACGCCAACACTAACAAAGGGTTACACCATGGCCGGGTTGTTGTATAACCAGCTTTTCAAATCATATCCACGTCGCAGGCCAGTTGATAGTTTACCATCTATTAAAACAGATTTGTTAACGTTTCCCGCAGACTCCAATTTATTGGTATGGTTTGGCCACTCCTCTTACTACATGCAAATAAACGGACTGAAAATATTGGTTGATCCTGTGTTTAGCGGTAATGCATCGCCTATACCCGGCACAGCAAAATCATTTAACGGTGCAGATATTTATACCGTAGATGATATTCCCACCATTGATTATTTATTAATTAGCCACGACCATTACGATCATTTGGATTATGAAACAATACTTAAACTACGCCAAAAGGTACAAAAAGTAGTTTGTGGGTTAGGTGTTGGTGAACATTTTGAATACTGGGGTTACCCGGCTAGTATGTTAATAGAAAAAGATTGGGATGAAACCGTTGAACTGGAAAACAATATTAACATTCATACGCTTACTGCCCGCCATTTTTCCGGAAGAACATTTAAAAGAAACAATACTTTATGGTTAGCTTATTTGGTAGAAACGCCTACGCAAAAACTTTTCCTGGGTGGTGATAGTGGCTTTAGTGACCATTTTGAAGCTATTGGCAATAAATTTGGCCCCATTGATTTAGCCATACTTGAAAACGGACAATATAATGTAGCATGGCATGCTATACACACTTTACCCGAAGAAACGCTGAAAGCAGCAAAAGCATTAAAAGCAAAACGATTAATGCCGGTGCATTCATCCAAGTTTACATTGGGGCAGCATCCCTGGGACGAGCCACTGTCGGAGTTAGTACGTTATAACGAAACTTATAAACTACCATTGGTTACACCATTAATTGGTGAGATGGTTAACCTTAATGATACGATAAAAGTCTATAATCCATGGTGGCCTGGACGAAAATAGATTTATTAAAAAGGCAGGTTAAATAACCTGCCTTTTTAATAAAATTATATTGCTAATTATTTTTTATTATTCAAGTTCTAAAGTAACCAGCACAGGCATATGATCCGATGCATCGTTCTTTATCACCTGCACTTCTTTAACTGTCCAGTTTGCATTGTTAGAAACAAAAACCATATCTAATCTTTTTTTAGGATTGGTGTAAGGAAAAGTAGCAGCAGTATTGCCATTTATAACAGCTGCATCTTTAAAGTTTTTTGTGATTATTTCATATTCTTTCGAGCCAGGTACAAAATTCCAATCACCGGCTAGTATAACCGGGTTTGACAACTTATTACAAATGCTATCCACGGCTTTTATTTGTGCAATGCGATTAACATCAAACTGGTGACACAAATGATTGCCTGCAAAAACAATCGTTTTGCCATTACTCATTTTTTGTTGCACCTGTAACATGGCACGGCCTTCGCCACCATTAGGTATGGGCAAACTATAGCGGGTAACAATTACCGGATTTTTTGTTAGTACGCCTTCGCCGTAACCACCATTATCATAATCAATTGCCTTGGCAAAATAACCTTGCATATTGGTTAGTGCTGCCAACTCTTTTACAATATCAATGGGTTTGCCATTATTAAATTTTGCAGTGCGGTTGGTCATACTATCTACTTCCTGCATAGCTACAAAATCGGGTTGATGTTCATTTATTACTGCAGCAACTTTTTGCAGGTTACTGGTGCCTCTTTCATAATGCGCCTCGCCATGATAAATATTAAACGTGAGTACCTTTATTTGTTGCTTTTGCTGCGCAACAACTTCTGTATAACACAAAAAGACAGCAGCGGCTACTAAAGCAAATAATTTTAGTTTCATATAATTTCGTTTATACAACTAAAGTTAACTGAAACTATTATTCATAATCCGGTACAACGATTGCGTAATAATTATATAATATTTTGGGGCTTCCGACTGCGATTCCCTAATGGGGCTTTATTGCGATAGGATCGGCACACAAGCTTGCAACGCAAGGGACGGTGATTAGCCTTACTATAGTTGACAACCAAAAATAAATTTCTGTTGATTCTAAAATTTAATATTAATTGGCTGTAATCAGTTTTATCCTTGACCTATGTCATTGGCTCAGCTACGTGTTTTAATAGCTTTGCACAAAGAAATTTGCGTTGTATGAGCAGTTACCATGATAGGATTTTGTACCCATCGTTACGGGATAAAGTGATTAGCGCCGAAGAAGCGGCAATGTTTTTTAAAGATAATACCATTGTGGGTTGCAGTGGTTTTACTAAAGCCGGTGATAGTAAAGCCGTACTATCGGCATTGGCACAAAGAGCATTAACCGATCCACTACAAATAACATTAATTACCGGTGCATCGCTGGGGCATAATACTGATGGAAACTTAGCCGCATCAAACGTTTTAAAAAGGCGTATGCCTTTTCAGGTTGACCCTGTGTTACGTAAAAAAGTAAATGATGGCGATGTATTATTTATTGACCAGCATTTATCGGAAACAGTAGAA
This sequence comes from Chitinophagaceae bacterium UBA4857, assembly GCA_002399735.1. Lineage (GTDB taxonomy): Bacteria > Bacteroidota > Bacteroidia > Chitinophagales > Chitinophagaceae > Terrimonas. The sequence continues at coordinate 189,978 of DHEF01000001.1, read as the reverse complement.
CAACTACGCAGTAAGCTATATGATACATTAGACATTGCCGTAATTGAATGTGCACTGATTAAAGAAGATGGTAGTATTGTACCTACAACATCGGTAGGTAATTCCGCAACATTTGCCGAGGTAGCCAATAAAATTATACTGGAAATAAATTTATCTATTCCGGTTACTGTAGAAGGCATTCATGATATTTTTTATACCGGCGATTTCCCAAGAAAAGTAATTCCTATTATGGCTGCCGATTCTCGCATTGGCAGCTCAACTATTAAAGTTGATCCTAGTAAAGTTGTAGGCGTTGTTATTACCCATACGCAGGACAGTCCGGCCGAAATTGCACCACCCGATACTCAAACATTATCTATTGCCGGACACTTACTGGACTTTTTTGAGCATGAAGTAAAAGTAGGCAGGTTAACAAAATCTTTATTGCCATTACAAGCAGGTATTGGTAAGGTTGCCAACGCAGTGTTAGGCGGTTTTGTAGAAGGTGACTTTCACGACCTGACCATGTACTCCGAAGTATTACAGGACAGTACATTTGATTTATTGGATTCGGGTAAAATGACTTTTGCATCGGGTTCGTCCATTACAGTATCGGACGATTATTATAAAAAAATATGGGGCCAGTTTGACAGGTATAAATCTAAAATAATGTTACGGCCGCAGGACTTAAGCAACGCAGCCGGCGTAATAAGGCGCCTGGGTGTTATAGCTATTAATACGGCGTTAGAATGTGATATGTATGGTAATGTAAACTCAACTCATGTTGGTGGTACCAATATGATGAATGGCATTGGAGGTTCGGGTGATTTTGCACGTAATTCTTACCTGAGCATTTTTGTTACCCCATCAGTTGCTAAGCATAATAATATATCCCGTATTGTGCCCATGGTATCGCATGTAGACCATACCGAACACGATGTAGATATTATTGTAACAGAAAACGGCCTGGCCGATTTACGTGGTTTAGCACCAAGAGAAAGAGCAAAAGTTGTAATTGATAATTGTGTGCATACTGATTATAAAGATGCGCTGGCCGATTATTTTCAGCGGGCTGTGGTAAGAGGTGGACATACTCCACATTTACTGGAGGAAGCCTTTAGTTGGTACACCAACCTGCAACAAACCGGTAGTATGAAAACACAAGAAATGTTGTTGAGTTAATTTAATTTAGTTACCAACTGTAGTTTCCTGATTGAAGCCTCCCCCTAACTTCGTTACTTCCCTTCGTGCAACTCCGAAGGGGGGAGTAAACTCTCCTTCAGCTCATTTTATTTTGTTTATCAACAGACGGAATTCTACTCAACTTCCGTTGCGACGCTCCGTTCAACAGCAGTAATTCTATTGGGCATTTTAGCAGCATCCCGAATTTATTTTGGGAAACCAGTAATACTATTGATCTTTTTTAAAGTTGGTTAAACATTATGTTGCTAAAATGTTTAACCAACTTTGCTTATCATTAAAAAAATGGTAGATAATTATGTCATAACCACTTCGCTATGCATTTTTTTAAGAAACTCATACATTTCCATCATACTCTTTATTGGCTCGGCAATAAGTAAAAACAGTTTGCCAGTTTGTTTTAAACGGCCTTTATTAGTACCGGTTTGTAAAAAAGAAATAATACGTTGAAACAAATCAGATTCAAAGTAAGGCGAGTCGTTTTTATTGATAAAGAAACAGCGCAGTGTATTATCTTTTAAAGACATTTTTTCAAAGCCCAACTCAATGGCCATTCTACGGCATTGCATGGTAATAAACAAATCTTCTACCTGTTGTGGTACAGGGCCAAACCTGTCGGCCAATTCGGTACGCATGGCATCCAATTCTTCATCGTTCTCACTATTATCCATTCGTTGGTATAGTGTCAAACGTTCAGTAATACTTTCCACATAATCGTCCGGAATTAAAATTTCCAAATCGGTATCAATGGTACAGTCCTGAACAAAGTCGTCTTGTTTCGAAATTTCCTCTTTGAACAGCTCTTTAAAATCGCTGCGTTTTAATTCTTTAATAGCGTCAGCCAATACTTTCTGGTACATTTCAAAACCAATATCGGCCATAAAACCACTTTGCTCGCCTCCTAATAAATTACCGGCACCACGTATATCCAGATCACGCATGGCAATTTGAAAACCACTGCCCAGTTCGCTATGTTGTTCTAAGGTTTGTAAACGTTTGCGGGAGTCGTTGGGCAATGTACTCATTGGCGGTGCCAATAAGTAACAGAATGCTTTTTTATTACTACGTCCTACACGGCCACGAAGCTGGTGTAAATCGCTTAGACCAAAATGATGTGCATTGTTAATGATGATGGTGTTTACATTGGGAATATCTACACCACTTTCTACAATGTTGGTACAAACCAATACATCATAACGACGATCGATGAAATCCATAATACGCTCTTCCAACACATGCCCTTCCATTTGTCCGTGGGCAAAACCAATGCTCAAATCAGGACAAAGGCCTTGAATAATAGAACACATTTCAGGCAACCCGTTTACCCTGTTATAAATAAAGAAAACCTGGCCACCACGTTCTGTTTCAAAATAAATAGCATCACGTATAGCATCTTCGTTATACACCAATACTTCTGTTTGTATAGGCTGCCTGTTAGGCGGCGGGGTATTGATGATGCTCAAATCTCTTGCACCCATTAAAGAGAATTGTAAAGTACGTGGTATAGGTGTGGCTGTTAAAGTTAAACAGTCAACCGATGTACGTAAGGTTTTTATTTTTTCTTTATGTGCTACGCCAAACTTTTGTTCTTCGTCAATAATCAACACACCCAGGTCCTTAAACTTCACTTCTTTCCCTAAAATTGCGTGTGTGCCTACCAATATATCAATCTTACCTTCCTGTAACTTCTGGTAAGTTTCTTTTTTTTCTTTGGCCGATTTAAAGCGATTAATATAATCTACGGTTACCGGAAAATCTTTCAGCCTTTCTTTAAATGTTTTATAATGCTGAAATGCCAGGATGGTTGTAGGCACCAGTACAGCAGCCTGTTTACCATCAATATTGCTTTTAAAAGCAGCACGAATAGCAATTTCTGTTTTACCAAAACCCACATCACCACAAACCAATCTATCCATGGGCGATGAAGACTCCATATCTCGCTTTACATCGGCTGTGGCTTTGTTCTGATCAGGTGTATCCTCATAAATAAACGAAGCCTCCAGCTCGGTTTGCATGTAGGTATCTGGTGTATGTGCAAAGCCTTCCTGCGCTTTACGTTGCGCATATAATTTAATCAGGTCAAAAGCAATTTCCTTAACCTTAATTTTTGTTTTCTCTTTTAATTTCGCCCAGGCATCGCTACCCAGTTTGCTTACTTTCGGTATACTTCCTTCCTTGCCGGTAAACTTGGCAATCTTATGTAGCGAGTTAATATTTACATACAGTATATCGCTGTTTTTGTAAATAATGCGTACGGCTTCCTGTGTGCGACCATTGGCTTCAATTTTTTGCAACCCGCTGTAAATGCCTACACCATGATCGATATGGGTAACAAAGTCGCCGGGTTGTAACTCACGTAATGTACGCAGCGTAAGCGCCTTGTTTTTATTGTAAGCCTGTTTTATTTTATACTTATGGTAACGCTGAAATATCTGGTGGTCTGTATAACAAACAATTTTTAAATCATCATCAATAAAGCCTTCGTGTAAGGCTGATGTGATAGGATTAAATACCAACTCGGCTTTTAAATCATCAAAAATGGTTTGCAGCCTTTCTAATTGTTTGGGATTTTCGGCAAAAATGTATAAAGTGTAGCCTTTGTTTTCGTAGTTACGTAAATCACTTATTAATAATTCAAACTGGCGGTTAAAGGCCGGTTGCGGACGAGTGTTAAAAGCAATATCCTGATGCGCTACTCCTTGCAGGGCTTTTGGCCCAAAGCCTACCAAATGTTTTTCATCCACTGCTGTTATAAAATCATCGGCAGTAATAAAGTCATCTTTGCTTACATCATGTCTAACAAGACTCTCGTCATTTTCTTTTGCTTTTACATTGCCTAGTTTATCGTTGCTCTGCTCCCAGTCAATAAACACTTGTACATCATCTTCACTTTGCTGTAACCTTTCTTTACACAACTGCATATCCTGCACCCAAATAATGGTATTCTCGGGCATGAAGCCTGTTAACGCCACTTTTTCATTGCTGTTAAACTGGGTGTCAATATTGGGTATTATACTTACCTGTAAAAGTTTGCGTTCGCTTAATTGTGTTTCAGGATCAATGATACGGATGGAGTCTACATCATTACCAAACAACTCTACCCTGTATGGTTTTTCGTTGCCAAAAGAATATATATCCAATATACCACCACGAATGGCAAACTGGCCCGGTTCGTACACAAAATCGGTACGTTCAAAACCATAATCGGATAGTTTTAATAAAACCTCGTTTGTATTTAATACATCGCCGGTTTTTATGTGAATGATATTGGAGGATAATGTACTTGGTAATACCACTTTTTCGGCCAAGGCCTCCGGATAGGTTACCAGTATTTTTTTGTTGCCGCCTGCTGCTATTTTTGTAAGTGCTTCTGTACGCAACATTACATGCGACGAGTTGAGCAACTTATAATTACGCCTGTTTTTGTATGAAGACGGAAAGTAAAATAAATCGAGTGCGGAACTAATGCTTTCCAGTGTATTAAAAAAATAAGCCGCATCTTCAGCATCATTTAAAACCACCAGGTGGTTTAACTGCGATGTTGCACTGTGTTGCAACAAAGCTCCGATGATTAATTCGGTACTGCTTCCGGCTACATTTGTCAGGGCTATTTTTTGCGGTTGGGTATAGGATAGCCTGTCCGCCAGTTGAAAAAGGGCGGGTGTTTGTTGGTACCGCTGCAATAAATCAGATATCATAAACTAGTTGCAAAGGTAACGTGTAGAAGGGAGATTTAGGATTTAGGATTTACGATTTCTGATTTTTCGATTTAGGACTTTAGAATTGAGATGTCAGAGTTGAGATATGAAAAAGTGACTAAAAGTTTCCTTCCCCAAAATAAGCAGGATTTTTAACCACAGAGTTTAAGGAGTTTTTTCACTGAGTTATATGGAGTTTTTTTTATACCTATTTGCTTATCTGTGCAACTCTGTGGTAAACCTGCACAATGCCCAATAGAATTGTTGCAGCACAAGTGAGTGACACAACAGGCGATGCTAGTAGCAATACAGCCGGTACAATCAATAAAAAACCCCTCAGTTGAGGGGCTATATAGTTGATTAATAATCTCCTAATGTTTCAGGTAATTGATCCAGGGCTTTTGCCAGTTGCTCGTCGTTTGGTGCTATACCGTGCCATTCGTGAGTGCCTTCCATAAAATCTACACCTTTACCCATAGCAGTATGCATCATAATGGCAATTGGTTTGCCTTGTCCGGTTAATGATTTGGCCTTGTTTAAAACAGCTACAACATCATCCATGTCGTTGCCATTCATTTCTAAAACAGTCCAGCCAAAAACGCTGAATTTATCGCCAATATTACCAAGACCTAATACTTTATCGGTAGGGCCGTCAATTTGTTGTCCGTTCCAGTCGATAGTAGCAATAAGATTATCCACTTTATTGTGTGCAGCAAATAATACGGCTTCCCATATCTGGCCTTCGTTTAACTCACCATCACCGTGTAAGGAGAAAACAAGGTTATCTTCTTTATTTAATTTTTTGGTTAAAGCAGCGCCAATGGCTACACTTAAACCCTGCCCTAATGAGCCGGATGCTACACGAATACCCGGAAGATGCTCATGTGTGGTTGGGTGGCCTTGCAGACGGGAATCTATTTTACGGAAAGTAGCCAGTTCTTTAATATCGAAATACCCCGAACGGGCCAGTACGGAATAAAAAACGGGTGATATATGGCCATTTGATAAAAAGAAAACATCTTCATTTTTGGCATCCATGTTAAAAGATGGATCGTGTTTCATCGTATCAAAGTATAATGCCGTTAAAAAATCGGCACAACCTAGTGAACCTCCGGGATGCCCGCTGTTGGCGCCATGTACCATTCTTACAATATCACGACGAACCTGTGATGCTATTTCCTTTAACTGAGCCATATGGTATAAAATAAAGTTTTAAAAAAGTGTTTGGCAAATTTGCGGTTTTTCTTTTATAAAACCTTAGTAATAGTACATTTTATATATTAAGTGTTAGTACTAAATTTTGCCTTTGTTCAGGCTTAATGCAAAATTAATTGTTAAAAACGGGCTTTATTACCTACCTTCGCCTCGTTAAAAATTAGAAAAATGCAAGATTTAGATGTCTTTTTAACAGCATCTGTCGCGTTCATTATTTCCTTTTTAGCTATACCCGTTGTCCTGAAAATAGCTGACCGAAAGAAATTGTACGATGTACCTGATGAAAGAAAACTCCACACACACCATGTTTCCTCATTGGGAGGCGTAGGTGTTTTTGTTGGTTTCGTGTTTGCCCTTTTACTGGCCGTTCAAGGTACCATTTACCCCGAGTTTCAATATTTTTTTGCCGCAATTTTAGTTACTTTCTTTTTAGGCCTTAAAGACGATTTAGTAGCTTTATCGGCCTCCAAAAAGTTTGTAGGGCAAATTTTAGCCGCTTCTATCATTATACATCTAGGCGGTTTACGCCTTGATAGTATGCATGGCGTACTGGGCTTAACCGAAATTCCTGAAGCTTTTAGCCTGGCGCTTTCTTATTTAACCATCATCTTTATTATTAACTCGTATAACCTTATTGATGGTATTGATGGCTTGGCAGGTAGCCTTGGTTTACTGGCCACGCTGGTATTTGGCACTTATTTCCTAATTATTGGCGACGGTGGTTATGCTTTACTGGCTTTTGCATTAGCAGGCAGCTTAGTAGCTTTCTTAATTTTTAACCATCACCCGGCAAAAATATTTATGGGCGATTGCGGCTCACTGGTATTAGGCCTGGTTTGCTCTATATTAGCCATCCGGTTTATTAATATTGCCAATGCGCCAAATATAAATATAGTATTACCGGAAGCGGTGCCTTTGGCTATGGCAGTTATTATTATTCCTTTGTCGGACACGATTCGTGTATTTGCCACCCGTATTTTAAACGGCAAATCACCTTTTTCGCCTGACAGAACACATATACACCATTTATTGCTGGATCGTGGTTTAGGCCATGCAGCAGTAACATTTACCCTGGTATCGGCCAATGTGGTGCTTATTTCATTAACCTACACTTTCCGCTTTATGGGGCCTACCTGGACATTGGTTGGCTTATTAACCCTGGTTTTTGGTTCGGTTGGTGCTTTATACCTTACCCGCCCACGCCGCAGGTTGGTAGTAGCAAAAAAACCACTTGCCGAAACGGCCGAATTGCAAACACGTACTTCAAAAGTGCTCAATATAGCTTCATCTTTAAAAGATAAGTTGAAGATTGACCAAAATTAATTGCTTAGATATTTCGAGTAAAAGTGCTTTTTAACAGAAGCACTTTTTTTTTAACCCTTTGTTTATGTAGATTTGCGACTTTTATAATATACTTATGGCAGAAGACATTATTACAATAACTAAAGAAACCGAGGATGGAATGCAAAAAGCATTAACCCACCTTGAAGCTGAGCTTACAAAAATAAGAGCAGGAAAAGCTAATCCACAAATGTTTGACGGTTTAGTAGTTGACTACTATGGTTCGCCAATGGCCGTTAATCAGGTAGCTAACATTAGTGTAATGGATGCCCGTACCTTAACCATACAGCCCTGGGAGAAAAATATGGTGCAGCCTATTGAGCGGGCTATTATTGCCGCCAATATGGGTGTTACACCGCAAAATGATGGTCTTATCATCCGTATATTTTTACCTCCTTTAACCGAAGAAAGGCGTAAAGAATTGGTAAAACGCTGCCAGGGCGAAGGTGAACATTCAAAAGTTGCCATTCGTAACATACGCCGTGATGCTATTGAAAATGTAAAAAAATTACAGAAAAACGGCCTTAGCGAAGACGTTGCTAAAGATGGTGAAGCGGAAGTACAACAAATTACCGATAAATTTATAACACAGGTAGATAAAGTGCTGGCGGCTAAAGAAAAAGAAATTATGTCCGTATAAACATAAACACCTTACTAAAAAATCCTGTTAGCTTTTGCTTGCAGGATTTTTTTTGTTTATCATCGTCCCGCCATATAATCATCGTCCCTTGCGTCGCACACTTGTACTGCAACAATTCTATTGGCCAAAATGCAGTACTCTGTATTTTAATCGGAGAAACCTGCGTAAGCCCCGACATTTGTCGTGGGTAACTTTACTCAGCAAGGGGAAGGCGGGCAAAAGACCGAAAGTCGGGAAGTCCGAAAGTCCGTGAGTAAAAGAACCGGCAGTGAGAACCTAATCGTTAATAACAATTCGATTCTCAAATCTGAATTCTAATTTCTCATATCTTAATTCCCAAATCCTACATCATCAAATCAGAAATCCTACATCTCGCCTACTTCTTCTTATTCGCCAAATACACTCCGGCCAAAATAATCAGCAGGCAAACTACTTCAATAACAGTTATTAACTCACCGGCCAATACGCCCCAAAACAAAGCAACAAAGGGCACACCGTAAGTAACCAGTGAGGCAAACAAACCACCCTCTCGTTTTACCAATGAGTAAAACAAAAAAGTACCAATGGTACTGGCCGATAAACCCAGGATAACCGCATTAATAATAGCCCATTGAATAGTAGTATCAGTAAAATCAAGACTAAAAAAATCCTGTTGCCATAACATAAACAAAGCCGGCAAACACATAGCCGATAAGGATACGGTAGATAAGTGAATAGGATTCACCTCCTTTAACTTATGACTTACAATATTAATATTAGCACCGTAAGAAACGGTGCCGGCAATAATTAATAAAGCATATTCAATATTGTTAATGGTAAGCGTTGCATGATTGTATGTAAGTAAACATAAGCCACCAAAACCAATTAATACACCGGTTATTTTTTTCCATGCAATCTTATCCTTAAAAAATAATACGCCAATTACCACAACGCAAATAGGGGTTAACGAGTTTAATATGCCTGCCAGCGAACTATCTATTTTCATAATGCCATAAGCAAAACAAAAAGCCGGTAAAAAATTACCAAAAATTCCGGTTACACCTGCCAATACACGTTTATTGTGTGGTATTTTAAAAATATGTACAAAAGCAAAAGGCACAAAAACTATACTGGCTGAAAAAATGCGCAACGCAGCCGTTTGTGGCGCAGTAAGGCCTTCCCTTATCACCTTCATTAAAATAAACGAGCTACCCCATATAAAACAGAGTAGTATAAATATACCCCAGCTTATTACCTTTTTATTCATAAAGCATGCAAAGATGCCGAATGTAAAAGATATTTTATGTTTTGTTTTAGCCTTACTTGAGCAAGCTTCTATAAAAAATGGCTTTTATTACATTCCTGCAATAAAAGCCATTTATAAAATTTCATACTTAATTATTGTTTTTCCAACACTGCTTTCAGGTTAGCTAATCCTTTTTCAAAATCATCACCTACATCAAAAAACAAACTCATAATGTTTAAGGGGTAAGGCGATTTACCGGAAAGCCCCCATATTACTGTTGTCTGGCCTGCTCCTGCATCTTTCGTAATTAAATGTGAGGTAGCCGGGTCACCAAAACCAAAATCCAGTTTTGTTTCCATCCTTTCGCCTTCTACAATATTACTGATCGTCTGAGAACCTTTACCCAGCTTTTTGCCATCCCAGGAGTATTTAAATCCAACAGTACCGTCAGTACCTTCATACGTTTTCTTCAAATCAGGTTCCGACAATTGCCATACCCCATAATTGTCCTGGTTTTTTACATATTTAATGTACTCAAATACTTCACTGCGGGGCTTGTTAATTACTATTTGCCTTTCGGAACTAAAGGTTTTAGGTAAAATAGCTGCAACAATTAAAATAATTACAACCAAGGCCAATATGCCTATCAGCACTCCTTTTAAAATTTTCATGTTTTGGTAGTTTTATAAATGGTAAATTTTGAGCTAATAATGAATAACGACTTTAGGATTATTGTAAGTTCCATCTTTTTACATTTTGCTCATTAAAGCCACCCTCAATAGGGTTGGGCTTACCTTGCCCTGTTTCAATCAGGTTATACAGGCTATCGCCAATAAAGTTGGCCCATCCATCTTTACATGCATTATAACATTCATATTCCGGTACCAACCCTACGTGGGTAAAATGTAGTATTGTTTTATCATCTTGCTGTTCAATGTCAAAAACAACAGTAGTTCCTTTCCATTCTGTTTCGTCGTTAGTAAATCTAAAAAAATTATCCAATACCAACCAAACAACTTTTTTATTAACAATACTTTCCACAACACGTATATGAGAGGAATGGATATCCCGATAATGGTAAAAAAACTCATCATTAACGTTTTGCGAGTTACCGGTTATTTCCTGCGACCACCAGTGGTTAACGTTGTTGATAGCATTAAAAACCGCTTCGGCACTTTTGTGGGTGGTAATATCTATAGAAAAATTATAGGTATTCATTACTACATTTTAAAAAATTAACCTGTGCGTTACAGTTAGTTTGTTTTATTGGCCTCGTTAAAATTAACCATCCAGCACACACCGTATTTATCAACAAGGGATCCAAAATAATCACCCCAAAACTGATCTTCCATCGGCATTTCTATTACACCACCTTCAGCCAAGCCTTTAAAAAAAGCATCCGCTTGTTCTCTCGAATCAGGGAAAATAGAAACATAGTTATTGTTTCCCAGTTTTAATTGCTGATTCATGGACGGCACAATATCAGAAGCCATCAACAGGTCATTACCAACAGGTAATGCAATATGCATTACACGATTTTTTTCTTCTTCAGAAAGGCCTTCGGTGCCCGGTGCATTACCCATTTTATATATTTCACCCAAGAATTCACCGCCAAAAATTGACTTGTAAAAAGTAAACGCTTCTTCTGCTTTACCATCAAAATTTAAATAAGGATTTAATTTAGGCATAGTTGTATGTTTTATTTTTAGTGAGTATTTGTTTATTTCATTGAGTGTAATCCAATCGTGTTACCTTCTGTATCGCCAACAATGGAACAAAAACCATAATCGCCAATGGCCATTTTAGGTTGACATATTTTACCACCTGCTGCTACAGCCCTGCTTTCCTCAATAGCACAGTCTTCACAACCGAAATAAATAAGTGTTCCGCCACTGCCAATAATAGCGCCTTCCATTTTTACCAAAGTACCGCTGGCTCCGGCGTTTTCCATTTCACCAGGAAAAGCTTTCATTTGAATATTATTATCAGGAGGTGCTGGCATATCCTGCATTTGTATATTAAATACCTGCTCGTAAAATTTTGCTGCCCGATCCATATCGTTTACATAAATTTCGAACCAGCCTACGGGGTTAAACTTTTTATTTTCCATGTTGCGTTGTTTAAAACCAAAATTATTTTTATAAATGTTTACTACACTTGCCATAGGACAAGAAAATAAAATTTATAAAAATTAGGCTGATTTTTTTGACAACACAAAAAAGCCCACCTTTTACTAGGTGGGCTTAAAAAAAGTAGTTTCTAATTATTGTAAACGGGTATTTGTTTTGGCTGCAAACTCACGTTGAGCGGTCATTGCTTTTGATTCCAAATCAGTAATTTTTTGAGAAGCTTTGTTTACGTCTTCTATAACCCCATTGTAAGCCTCTACATTTTCTTCAGGCTTTTCTATTGTCAATAATTTTGTATAAGCAGGTATAAAATCAGATTTAACCGTTGCATATAAATCGGTAACAGAAGTATGAAACTTTTGCGCATCATCGCTGGGTTTTAAGTCGTTCATTACTTTTGTACAGCTATCTGTAATAAAACTTAAACGATCTATTGCTGCTTTTTTTGCAGCTGCATCGGCTGCATTTTCTACATTACTTGCAAGACTTTGCAACTCGGTAGTATATTTTGCATACAGATTAACAACAGTATCATTATAATTTACGGTACTGCTTTTACAAGCTGCCAGCAATAAAACACCGGCTATGGCAACATTCAATAATAACTTTTTCATTTGCTTTTTTTGATTTTGATATTTAAAATATGGTTGTTTGTTTAATTTATTGTACAGGCTGAGTTACCACCAACTTTCTTGCCATTTTTTCGCTGTAACTATTCCATAAGGCTTTATCTTCCGGAGACATGGCCGCTACAGCCGCCTGTACTTTTGCCTTCCATGGTTCGTATTTTTTATACTGCTCCATTGCTATGGCCTTGGCCTTTTCAGGATCGCCGTTTATGTTACTGTTTTGCAACTCTTTAAAACTGTTTTTAAGAAAGCCTACATATTCATCTACAAACTTTTGTGTTTCGGCAGAGGAAAAACGAGGAATACTATCCATGGCCCGATCGAGATTGACAGTATTTGTTTGTTGAGTATTGGAGGCAGTAAGGCTGTCAGGGTTGCTTTTAACTGGTGAAGCAGGTTTATTTTCTGTTTGACCGCAGGACAGCAGGACAGCAGTATGGCCGCAACTGCCACTAAAGGAAGAAGTGTTTTTATCATTTTAATAGGTTAGGCCTCAAAATTAATGAACTAAACAATACACTATTACTAACACCATAAAAATTTACATCATTACAAGACTCTTGCATAGGTTGGATGAGGGATACGGAGGGCGGCGAGGAACGAGCCGGTACGAAGGCGATAGCCGTAGTACGGAAGCGAAGCGTACCCCGTAGCAGCCCGACCCTGTGTTAGCAAAACAAGGCGACGCAGGAGCCGAAGTTTTACTAACACAGGGGCACCCCATAGTAAGTTATAAGTTGTAAGTTTTGAGTTTTAAGCGTATTACTTAGCAGCTTTTTTTATAGCATTGGCAATGGCTTGCAGGTGCTCGTTAAAATCGCTTAACTGTACCAACATTTTACCGGTAGCATCGCCTTGATCGAGCCCGCCAAATTTATTGTTTTGACGAAAGACTTGTTTTATTTGTTCCCAGCGTTGCGCCTCATCTTCGTTTATTAAAGTAGCAAGTTCTTTTAACTTTAATAAATTGGCCTCCGCATCGGAAGTAAGGGTTTGCGATTCGCCTTCGTAATGCGACAATATAAGCGTTTGCACCTCCTGCTTGTTCATTAACGGCACCACTTTACCGGCCATCTTGTTCATGTTACGGTAAGAACCTTGCAACTTAAACGCAGGTTCGGTACGGTATGCGTCTTTCATGGCGGCACTGGCTATGTATTGCGCATTTACTTTTATAACAATATTGCGAATGTTAATTAAACTTTTTAATACGGCTATGGCATCATCTACTTCCTGCGAATTAAAATTGCTTTCCAAATCGGGCAACATATCGCTATTGGTTTCGATGTAGTTGATGAGTTTATACAAATCATCGAAACTTTTATTTACAATGCGTTGCAGGTATTTATTTTCGCCGGCAGCATTTTCTATCAAACTTAGGTTGAATAAATAATCGATATTGCCAATTACATCGCCAAGATTATATACATCGGCACGATTGGCTAACATATCGGGAATTTTAAATTGCTCGCCACTTTCGGTATATGGGTTACCAGCCATTACAATGCAAAAACGTTTACCACGTAAATCATAGGTTTTACTTACGCCTTCAAATATGCCGTCCATCTTACGCTGGCCATCGGCCAATGAAATAAACTTTTGCAAAAACTCGGGACTGCAATGTTGTATATCATCAACGTACAACATAACATTATCGGCCATTTCGAAAGAGAGATTTATTTTTTTGAGTTCTTCTCTGGCACCAGAAGTTTTTGCTTCCACCGGATCGATAGAAGTTATTTGATGACCAATTGTAGGACCATTAATTTTTACAAAATGTAAACCCATGGTTTTAGCCAGGTACTCCATTAATGTTGTTTTACCATAACCGGGCGGCGACACCAATAACAACATACCCATACGAGCAGTACGTTTATCATCGCCGGCTGCGCCAATTTGTTTGGCAAGGTTTGCACCAATTAAGGGAAAATACACTTCGTTAATTAAACGATTACGCACAAATGATGTAAGTACTTTGGGTTCAAACTCGGCAATTTTCAGACTTTGTTTATAACTGTTTACTAAGTTTTCTTTTAGTGTATTTAAGGCGGCAAACGCAGGCACAGCAACGGTTACAAAATGTTGCAGCCTTTGTATAAAACCGTGATAGTATAATGAATATTGCTGATCGACAATTGTTTTGAATGTACCTTTTAAACCCGAGATAACCACCGTATCGGCCGCAACACGTTCTTTGTATGCATGGTCTTTAAACAACAACATACAAACAGCTTCATCAATATAATGTGTATTATAAGTTGGGTTGGCCGCCACAAATGCCGCTACCCAGTTTTGTATAATGTAAAATTTTTCGTCAATAACAAATGTATCCTGGCTTACATCTTTCCAAAAGTTATCGGCACGTTTATTTTTATTTAAAAAAGAAAGAAAATCTTTTTTAATAGCACCGGCTTGTTGGCTGGCAGTAAACTGTTTATTAATTGCAAACTCCTGATATAAATACTGGCTTAACAAATTTTCATCTACCTGTGTATAAGCCACTTTATGCGTTTGCAATAACAGGTTAATTTGGTTTTGTACAAAAGCAAACTGCCTGTTACCGGCAAAACTTGTTTCTATAGCATGTGCAGCAGTTATTAGCTGTTGCAATTTAACGCTTGCTTCGTCGGCCAAAGTAAACCAGAACAATTGCGCCGCTACTCTTATTTCCGGAGCAAATTGTAAAACGCCTAATTCGTCTTTTAGATTTTGTAGTTGTTTGTATATAAGCAATGCATCGGCATTGTGAACCCCTTTCAGGTAACCGGCCGCATAATCTTTTTCTGTACGTTCGGTAATAAAGGCCTCGTAATTCCAAGTATTGTTATGTAAAAAACTTTCCTGAAATGCCTGATAGGCTAAATACTCCGAACGATATACTTCTCTGTTCTCTGAAATAATTTCCTGCTCCCAACTGTCTTTGTGTTGGTACAACAAATCATTTTCAACTTCTTTATAAAAAGCAGTACCAATTAAATGGTAAAACAGTTTTTCGTTACGGCGAACAATGGTAAGATTTAAAGCTTGTTTATTAACCGTAAATTTATAGTTGCCAAGCGAAATAATATTCTGCCCGTCAACAAACAATTCGGTTTTATCTTTCAGTTGTCGTAAAGCTTCCTCCTGTGCTACCTTCACCAGGTTCTCCAGGTTTTCAGCCTTACCCACATCGCCTAGGGTTTTAAGTTCGTCCACTAAATTGCGAACTTTATCAATCATTAAATCCGTAGAAAAGAAAGCGTAAATACTTTCTTTATTATCAAAAGTTTGTGCTTTATTTTCGATGTTTTTTAAAATACGCAGACCAATTTGCTCCAGCGAAGTAGTACGCTTATTAATTTGCGCTACCAGCATTTCCCTTTTACTGCTAAATGCTTTTATTACTTCGTCTCGCTTGTCGGCTATTTTCAACACAAATTCATCAAAGTCTGCAAAGCGACTTTCCAACTCTTCTACCTGTACACTTATTTTAGTTAAACAATCTTCGCATTTTTCAGGGCTGGTAGAAAGATCGAGAAAGTTTACAATGCTTTGCTCCAACAAAGTAAGTTGTGCATGAAACTCGCCTGTAGCTTCTTTACTACGTAAACTGGTAATGGTACGTTGTAAATCGGCTTTTACTTCGTTTAAAGAAGAAAAGATGACCGATATTTTTTCTATGATACGAGTGGTTTGTGTTGTATCATCAATCTTCAGGCTATTTAAAATACCAATCAGCATTTCCAACTCAACACCAATCGCTTTTACTGCTTCGTCAATAACCTGTGCATCTATTACTTTGGTTACACCGGTAACTGCCTGTTTCTGTAAGGCAACTTTATCTTCGTATGGCTTTAAAGCTTCTTCCCGTAATAAGAAATTAATAGTATCCTGCGACAACTGAGCATTGTAACCCAACAAAGTTTCCTTCAATTCATCAACCGCAGCCGTATCAATATATTTTACATTCAGTAAATCAATTACGGCGCCTTGTGTTTGTCTTGTTTTTGACAACAAGCCCACCAACTGATCTAACGATTCAATTACGGCATGTTTCACCTCCAACACCAAATCATCTACCCGGGCCTGCATGGCTTTTAAAATATCACGGGCATGCTGCCGTTGCGTTTGTACTTTTACAAACTCATCAATAGCCGTATTGGCTATTTCATTTATTTGCAATAACGGGTTAGATAATTCAAAAGTTTCCGCATCACGAATCCAGAAATAGGAATCAATTATGTCGCCCGTTTTTTTAACTATATCCTCGTAAAGTCCTTCATAAGAATCTTCCTTGGTTAACAACTGTATTACTTCCTGACTTTCAGACATGGCACTAACAATATCCTTATTGCCAATTTTATACAGCACATTATCTTTCATGGCTGTATTTTCTGTAAGTACAGCAGAGTATGGCGTTTGCCATATTTGCACCTGATGATGCCGCACCGCTTCATTTTCCGTACGGAAATAAATTAACTTACCGTCATTAAACACCGTGAAGCCATTACACACAATGGGCGTTTCCACCTGTTGCATAATAACATTGTACGACATTAACACATAGGTATTACTACCACTCTGGTAAAAAACATATAAAAAGTCTTCGCCGTTAGGCGAAGCTACGCTGCGGATAAAATCAAGCTGCGATATGTTTGACTCAAATATTTTATGCGTACCATTTTGCAGGTAATAACCATTGGGGAAAATAATACCCTGATTATCGGGCAATAAAATACCCGCATCCAACAACATTTTAATGGGCACTACTTCTTTAGTACGCACATTAAAAATATAAGTACGGTAGTCTTCCTGATAAGGTTTTATTTTCAATGCAATCAGGTTGCCTAAATCGGCATAATGATATTCGGCATCATCCAGTTGCTGATCCTTACTGCTTACAGGTTCAGCATAAATACCTCGACCTGTATCCGTATTATTTTCAATTTTAAAAGTAATGTCGCCGTTTGTGGCTTCAATAAATACTTTATCCAGTATAGATACATGTGGATACTTACCCAGCTTACGATTTTCCAATCCGGTTTTTATCCATTCAAAATCATGCTGATTAACACGTTTTACTTCATGTATACTTCTGTCATCAATATAATGCAGCTTACCATCTTTAATCAACCATTTAAAAGCTTTACAGTCGCTGGGATTTTTGCTGGTTTGAAAAATCATGTACAGGTAATTTTCTGTACGGGTGAATTTTGCAAAAATAGAATCGCGGTAATACTTATAAAGATTGGTAAAGTCGGTTACAAAACTTTCATCATTAATTAAAGTAAGCGGCTGCGGTTCAAAATGATTATCAGTAAACCGATATACACTAAATACATCGCTAAGCTGTATAGCTTCACGCAAACCAAAGTGTACATTGTAACCAAAAATACATAACTCGCCAAAGGCAATAATGCCACGGGCTACACCATTGTTTTCGGTTGTAATACGTTGGTTGGCTATTAACGCAAACCCCGTAGTATTAAATATTTCTTTTCGGGCTGTATTTAATTTGTTTAACCTTTCGGACAGGTTAACTTTTTGTTCGTTTAACCTATTGCGAATTATTTCATATGTACCCGAATCCAACGATGCCGTAATATTTTGTTCTGTAACTGCCATGAAGTAATCCCCCCATCCCGCTAACCAGCGTGTGATAAAATTCTTACGTTAAAAAAAAAAAATCAACAGATTATTTAGTTATTATTTTGTACCCGGCTGCAGTAATACTATTCATCATCCCTTGCGTCGCACTCTTGTGCACCTGTAACTTTACTCAACCTTGTGCAAGGTGCACCCCGATACATCGGCGGTGCTGCACCAATTCTATTCAACATCATGTTACCACATGTACTCCTATATCAACTAAACAATCTTCATACCTGTTTTTATCCGTTCAACTTTTTATTAGACAAGCCCAAACTACTTGCCAAATTTGCAAGGTTCAATAAAGTAGGCCTGTCACTGTCTGTACTATTCTGTTGCATTTTTAATAATATGCTGGAGATTGTCAGGTTTTTTAAATCGTTGGTAGAAACATTATACTTATCCGCAAAGTTTCTAATGCGTTCCATCAAATCACCGGGATTACTACCATCGCCTAATAAAGCGGTTTTAATTTGGGTAGCATTTTCGCTTTCGTTAATCAACCTGTCAAATCCTTTAGCATTTGATATTTGGTTTACAATATTCTGGAAGAACATGGTTTCACCACCCACAATATCAATATTGGCAGTTTTTAATGCACTACCTAATACATCAGCCTGTGCATCGGCAATATCTTTCTGAATATTAATTTGCGCTAAAGCAATATCTCTTTCTTTTTGCAACAACAATTTAAACTCTTCGTGGTCCTTACCAACTGCATCCAGTTTTTTCATGGCTTCGGCTTTTTCTTCAATACCAACAGCTTCTGCTAATGCTTTTTCTTTGGTAACCTCGGCTTGTGCTAAACCTTCTTTACGTTTTGCTTCGGCAATTTTTTCAATTACAGTTGCATCAATAGTACCTTGCCTTTCTGTTGCCTCGGCTTTTGCTATCATTACTTCGGCTTCCGATAAGCCTAAGGTTGCTTCTTCACGGGCTTGAGCCTCTGCTAAAATTTTACGGGCTTCCGCTTGTTTGTTAGCTGCTTCTTTTTTAGCCTCCGCATCAATAATTAATTGTTTGGCTTTTTCTTCCGCTGCTCTTTTTTCAGCCTCGGCCGATTTAACCGTAAATATTAATTTCTCTTCTGCCTGGCGGCTTGCTTCGGTTAAGCCAACAGTTTTTTCACGATCAGCAGTACGGAACGCTTCCAGATCTTTCACACCTTGCTGCTCTTCTACCACACCTTTTTCTAACTTCACTCTTTCCTTAATTACATCCTGTATGTTCTTTTTCTCTACCTCAATATTTTTTTCTTTCTCAATTTGAGCAAGGGTAACAATCTTCTCCCTTTCTGTTCTTTCCAACTCACGGTCTTTTTCTACACGCTCAGTTTCTACAGCATCGGTACGTTGCTTGTTTTTTTCTGCTATAATTATCTGGCGTAATTTATTTTCTTCCTGTACTGCCAGCGATTCATCTGTTTGTATTTTTACCGTTTGCGCTTTCAACCTTTCTTCTTCCCTCACTTTTACTATTTCGGCTTCCTCACGGGCACGTATGTTGTCAATTTCACGTTTTTGCTTTTCTTCTTTCTCCGCCATTTGCCTGTCAAGTTCCAGTATAGCTTCACGGGCTTCTACATTTTGCTTCTTAATTGTTTTTTCTTCCTCACGTTTAATAAGGTTGGCTTTTACATTTTGCTCGGCCGTTAACTCGGTAATTTTTTTAATACCCTGCGAGTCTAAAATGTTTTGTGCACTTAAAAACCTGATTTCAGTTTGTTCCAGATAGTCAATCGCACAGTCGTCCAAAATATAACCATTCAGATCGGTACCAATTATATCCAGAATTTCGGTTCTAAATTCGCGGCGGGCTTCATATAGTTCAATAAAATCAAACTTTTTACCAACGGTTTTTAACGCCTCCGAAAATTTTGCTTCAAACAAATTGCGTAAGGTTTCTACATCACTCGCACGTTCGGTACCTATAATTTGTGCTACGTTTAAAACATCATCAATACTTTTATTAACCCGCACAAAAAATGCCACTTTAATATCGGCCCGTATATTATCCTTACAAATAAGACCGTCATTTTCCATACGATCAATTTGTAATTTTTTTACCGATATATCCATAATTTCCATTTTGTGTAAAATGGGAATTACATACATACCTTTATTAAAAGCTACTTTACCGCCACCAACACCGGTACGTACTATTGCTTTACCCTGCGGTATTTTTTTGTAAAATGTTGCCAGGGCAAACAGAAAAATTACAATAAAGAAAAATACACCGCCAATGATTAAAAGGGTTACTCCACCCAATGCATCAAAAATTCCCATAAGTGTTTAAAATTGTTTGTTTTTGTAAAAATTGTTATTGGTTATTTGTTTCAGGATAATAGCTGTGCACTATACCCCTCAGGCTTTTACTATAAATGTTATGGTTTTTGCAAATTGCCGAATAACATTACCGAACGTACAAGTGAGTGACACAACAGACGATGATAGTAGTAATGCAGCCGACTTAAAAATGTTTTTGATAATTAAGTTAGTTTTATATACAATCATTTTTCTTTTGTTTTAAGGTATTACACCACGTTATCTACGGTTATTTCTGGCACCACATAATAATAACGTTTATCGGGTGATTCGGATGCAATCATTACATCATCGTTATAATTTATTATGTTACCGCTTTTACTTTTTACATTAATACGTATAACATCACGGTTAATAACCAGCTCGGCGGCACCAATTTTTTCGCCACTGATGGTTGATCGCATTTTGGCAATGCGTCCCAATAAGTCATGTTTATCTTCGCCATTATAGCCCATTACACGGTACAATTTTACCAATGGTTTTGTTGCAAACCTTGTTATAAAAAATGTGATAATAAAAATTGGAATAAGTAACAATGCCGACCGCCAGCCCCATGCCGCCGTGCCTAATATTAATGATGACACCAAGGTTAAAATCCAGGCCAAAAATTTAAAAGTGCTGTACACTACCATGAATGGTACTTTACCCACATTTATGTATTCCATGGCTTTTGTAAAAAACGATTTTTCGGTACCCTCACCTTTTATATCAGCCTCTGTATCGGTATCATAATCAGCGCCGCCATCCGCATCTACATCAACGTCCACATCCATGTCGCCTAAAAAATCGCCGGCAATAAAAGTAAATATCCAATACAAGGCAGTAATGCCTGTAAGTATGGTCATTATTGCGTTTGACAGCGGATAAAATAAAAAATTTAAAAAATCGGCCATGTTTTATTTCTCAGTTTTGGTATCAATGCCCAGCTTTTCTTTAATAGCATCCAGGTCTTTTTCTATTGACAAGCTATCATCGTTTAAAAGACTATTCAGCTCTTCTTTCAAATCGTTTTTTTCTTGTGCTATTTCGCCATAGGCTTTAGCAAGTGCTTCCTGGTCTTCCACTTTCTCTTTCATCCGTTCCAGCATGGCAATAGTACCATTGTTATCCATTTGCGCCAGCTGTTTATTTACTTGTTGCGTCGCTTTACTTACTTTAACACGGGCACGTAAGGTCTTTAATTCCTTCTCCCATTTCACCAGGTTCTCTTTCAAAATTTCAATGTTTTTCAACATCTCTTTACTTGACTGGTGATGCGTTGTAGCCTGCTTACCCAACTCCTCAGCATCGGTTGCGTACTTGCGTCTTAAAGATAAGGCTTCCCTTGCCAGTTGTTCGCCTTTTTCTAAAGTTATATCGCCGTTCTGCGCCTTTTGCATAATCAGCACCGCCTTTTCAGCATACGCTGCAGATTCTTTAGCACAATCCGCCTGTTCATTTTCAGTACGAATAGCCAGGGCTTTCACTTTAGCATAGGCCTCCGTTGCTTCGGCAAGGTCGTCACGCAATTCACGTAAACCCTGTTCCGTCATTTTAATAGGATCTTCCATTTTTTCAACAGCCGCATGAATTTCTGCCTGTCCTATTCTGAAAATTCTTTTAAATATGTTCATAACTAATAGTTTTTAGAAAAATTAATAATTTGTTGATAGTACTCGCTTAATAGTAAGCCTAACGAATTAAGGGCGCCTTCAAATTCGTTAAGGTTAATATTTTCTAACTGCATCGTGTACCGGAATAATACTTTGTTGCCTTCTTCATTTATTACAAACGCACCATGAATCATATCCCTGTTTTTTTGCAACAATTGTTTAAACATGTCTACACTATCGGTAGAAAACGAAAACAGGTATTGTTCCATAATTAAAATGGGCGGTGCAATGCCTATAATTAAATTATGAATTCCGTCAGGTTGGTTATCAATTTTTAAAATACCCTCCTGCTCGTTTTTATAAATTATGGAACATCCAATTTGTGCAGCAAAATTTTCTATCGTGTTTATGTAATTCATTGGCGTTAATTTTTTTTATGAACCCGGCTATATATTCCTCATATCTAAAAACCTCACAATCCTTTAAGTTCTAAACATTGAACCTTTGGAACATTGAACTTCTAGAACCTCCCAATCTTGTCAAACAAATTTAGCACAAAATTTAACAAATTGCAAATATTTTTTGCAATTTTGATAATTTTTTTTTCACGTATATTTGTAATCTCATGACCAAGATAGGCAGTAATATAAAAAAAATAAGAACGGCTAAGGGGCTAAGTCAACAAGCTTTTGCCGATTTATTCGAAATAAGTCGGGGAAATATTTCTTCTTATGAGGAAAGCCGGGCCGAGCCTCGGATTGAGACGGTTATTAAAATTGCAAATTATTTTAGCATACCGGTTGAAAATTTTATCACCGAGAACCTGACTATCAATGAAATATTAAAGTACAATGGTGACAAATTAATTGATAATGAAAATCATATTATCAACTTACAGTTAAGAGAAGTCCCTTTTATTAACGACAATATATATATGAAGTGCTGCCATCACGAAATGGCATTTAACGATTGGGCAGCTTTTCCCAAATTGGTGTTACCCGAAACTGCTAATAACAACCTGGTAGCCCTAACCTTTAATAATAATATCCCCCACCACGAAACCTTATCCGATTATGATCAGCACGATGTTTTGGTATTTGAAGAAGTAACGGAACATAATATCCATTTATGTCATCATAAAATAGGTTTATACAGCAGCAATACCGAATTAACGATTGGCCGCTACGAAATAAGTGGTAATAAAGTAGAGTTAATACTAAACAACTTTAAAAAACACAGTTTCGATTTTAAAAAACCAAAACATTTTTGGAAGTTGTTTGCAGCGTATGAGCATAAATAATCAAGTCAGGTCAATAGCCATATTTTAATCCTTTCCGGTAACATATTTCCCTAATTTACAATTTGCCAACCTATCACCTTTTGCTGTACTTTTGCAGCCTTATGGCAAACGATACAAACAAATTTCAGGCTATTATATCGCACTGTAAGGAGTATGGCTTCATATTTCCCAGTAGCGAAATTTACGATGGACTACAGGCTGTATATGACTACGGCCAAATGGGTAGCGAGCTAAAAAAGAATATTAAAGATTATTGGTGGAAAAGCATGACCCAAATGCACGACAATATCGTGGGTATTGACGCGGCCATTTTTATGCACCCCACCACCTGGAAAGCATCCGGACACGTAGATGGTTTTAACGACCCCATGATTGATAACAAGGATAGCAAAAAACGCTACCGTGTTGACCATTTAATTGAGGCTTATGCCGAGCAGTTAAAAACTGAAGGCAAAGAAGCAGAAGCTGCTGCCATCATCAGCGACATGGAAAAATTAGATGCTGCCGGTGATTTAGCGGGTTTAAAACAACTGATTGAAGACAACAAAATAAAATGTGCTATTAGCGGTACCACTAACTGGACCGATATCCGTCAGTTTAACCTGATGTTTTCTACCGAGTTTGGTAGCACTGTTTCTGCAGATGATGAGGACAACAAAGTGTACCTGCGTCCGGAAACGGCTCAAGGTATTTTTGTAAACTTTTTAAACGTGCAAAAAACCGGACGCATGAAAATTCCGTTTGGTATTGCACAAATAGGTAAGGCTTTCCGTAATGAGATTGTAGCCCGCCAGTTTGTTTTTCGTATGCGTGAGTTTGAGCAAATGGAAATGCAGTTTTTTATTCGCCCCGGCACACAACAAGAGTGGTACGAATACTGGAAAGCCGAACGTTTAAAATGGCATTTAAGTTTAGGCAACTCACCCGAGGAATACCGTTTTCACGACCACGTAAAACTGGCGCACTATGCTGATGCTGCCTGTGATATTGAATTTGATTTCCCGATTGGTTTTAAAGAACTGGAAGGTATACATAGCCGCACCGATTTTGACTTAACCCAACATCAACAATACAGCAAAAAGAAAATGCAGTATTTTGATAACGATGTTGACCCTGCAACGGGTAAACCTTATGGTAATTATATACCTTATGTAATTGAAACATCTATTGGTTTAGACCGTATGTTTCTTTCTGTTATCAGTCATGCATACGAAGAGCAGGACTTAAGTACCGAGGAAAAACAAGATAGCCGTGTAGTATTAAAACTACCTGCTAAACTGGCCCCTATTAAATTGGCGGTTTTACCACTAATTAAAAAAGAAGGCTTACCAGAAATAGCGCAACAAATAATTAATGATTGCAGAAGCGAGTTCCGTTGTTTTTATGAGGAAAAAGATTCAATAGGTAAACGTTATCGTCGTATGGATGCGTTGGGTACTCCTTTCTGTGTTACCGTTGATCACCAGACCAAAGAAGACAATACGGTAACTATCCGTTATCGTGACAGTATGGAGCAAGAGCGCATATCAATTGACGCCATTAAAGATTTAGTACTAGCTGCATCTAAGTAAAAACGATTAATATTTATAATATCAAAAAGAGATCATCACGATCTCTTTTTTTATGTTCATGACAATTTTATTACAAATAAAATCAATGTTAAAACATTGGTGTTTAAATATATACCACTAATAGGTAAAATTGGTAGAGTTATCCACAGTATTGATGTTTTGGCATAGTAGTTGAAAATATATTTAGCGAAGAAAAGCAAGCCACTTCTGTTTGCAAAGGGAAATAATTTGGATTGTTTAATTTTTAAAAAAGCAGAAGTTATGAAAAAGAAATTACTTAGTGTGGGCTTTATACTGGCCATAGTTGCAGTGTTATTTGCCTTTACAAAAAATGACGATAACGGAATTGTTTTGCAAGGTGCTATAAGCGGCACCATTAGTCCGGCAGATGGAGCACAGGCAGTTTGGGCCATTAAAAGCGGTGGCGATACAACAAAAGGCACTTTAACACAAGGTAGGTTTTCGGTAGATGTTAAAGCCGGCACTTACACTTTAATTGTTGACGCAAAAGATCCTTATAAAGATGTAACTGTAAATAATTTAGAAGTAGCCGACAAACCGGTGGATGTAGGCGAAATTATTTTACAACAATAAAAATATTCTCACTTGGACGGTTTGAATTCATACGAGCCCTGATTTTTATCGGGGCTTTCATTATTTTATACCCGGCACAAAGAAATGTTAGCATAAAACTTTTTTATTTTTTGTTGACCAGCAGCAGTAATACTAATCAGCTTTACTTGCGACGCTCCGTTCAACTGTAGGAATACTAATCATCAGTTAGTTAATCGTTATTTGTTAAATGTTAATAGTATAAAAATATTATCTGTTCTTTCCGATTAACCAATAACTTTTAACTAATAACAATAAAGCCGAACAATGATATGCAGTACAAGAGTGCGACGCCCCGAATCAAATGCACAAGGCCTACTCGGGGTTAAAAACAAGGTACGATGATCAGGGAACTGCAGCCCGTAACATAAAAAATAAAACTGCGAATATTTAACTATTTCCGGTAAAATATCAGGAATGTAATTTTATGCATAAAAGGCTATCTTTGTTACTCATGTTACCGGATTATCCACATAAACCGTTTACTGACATTAGAGGTAATTTTAACCTTTTAATGGAAACCCTTGCGATGGGTTCATAATTCGTTTCTACTACGTTTTAGCTTTTCATTTTTTATTTTCAGGAACGCTCCTGTACATTTTACACAAACACTGTTTACTATAAAACTATTTGTATGTCTGCAACATTAAAGGCAGCAACGGCTGCTACAAACAATACCGATTTTTTACCCTTAGAAGGTACCGATTATGTTGAATTTTATGTAGGTAATGCCAAACAAGCGGCACACTATTATATGAGTGCTTTTGGTTTTCAGGCCCTTGCATATGCAGGACCCGAAACCGGTATGAAAGACCGAGCCAGTTATGTGGTACGCCAACATAAACTAACTTTTGTATTAACCACACCTTTGCGTCCGGATAATGAAATGGCCGATCATATTTACAAACATGGTGATGGTGTTAAAGCATTATCCTTACGTGTACAGGATGCCACAAGCGCCTGGAACGAGACTACCAACCGTGGTGCTAAAAGTTATATGAAACCGGTAACCATGAAAGATGCTGATGGCGAAGTGGTAATGAGTGGCATACATACTTATGGTGATACGGTGCATTTATTTATTGAAAGAAAAAATTATAAAGGTGCATTTATGCCGGGTTATCGTGCATGGAGCAATCCGCACTTTCAACCAACAGATGCCGGGCTTTTATATGTTGACCATTGTG
This sequence comes from Chitinophagaceae bacterium UBA4857, assembly GCA_002399735.1. Lineage (GTDB taxonomy): Bacteria > Bacteroidota > Bacteroidia > Chitinophagales > Chitinophagaceae > Terrimonas. The sequence goes on along the minus strand of DHEF01000001.1, from coordinate 163,708 downwards.
TGGGAAATGTAGATTGGAATGGTATGAACCCCTGGGTAAAATTTTACGAAGACGTGATGGGCTTTAAAAATATTTTATCGTTTGACGACGAAGATATTTCGACTGAATACTCGGCCTTGATGAGTAAAGTAATGAGTAGTGGTAACGGGTTTGTTAAATTCCCGATTAACGAACCGGCCGAGGGTAAGAAAAAATCGCAGGTAGAAGAGTATTTGGAGTTTTACCAAGGCGAAGGTGTACAACACGTTGCTTTAGCTACTAATGATATTGTAACTACGGTTAAGGACCTGATGAGCCGTGGTGTGGAATTTTTAAAAGTACCTACTACTTATTACGATGACCTGATTGACCGTGTTGGTGAAATTGATGAAGATATGGAGCCATTAAAAGAGCTGGGTATTTTGGTAGACAGGGACAACGAAGGATATCTTTTGCAATTATTTAGCAAACCGGTAGAAGACCGACCTACCCTGTTTTTTGAAATTATACAACGTAAAGGAGCCAAAAGCTTTGGTAAAGGAAACTTTAAAGCTTTGTTTGAAGCCATTGAGCGTGAACAGGAAGCCCGCGGCAATTTGTAGTAGATTGTTGAACATATCATAAATAAGGGTATTTTTACATACCGAAACGAAATAGCACAGAATAAAATGGTTGCTATTTCGTTTTGTTTTAAGTAAGCGTTACAGTTATGATTAAAAGCCTTTTTACCGTATTATTTATATCTCTTATTGGTTCATCAGTTGTTGTAGCACAAAATGGCAATGGCAGCCGTCGTAACTCGGGCACGGCTAGTGTAAGCACTAACGGTGTTCAAAAAAACTTTATCGATTTTCAGCGAACTTTTCCCCGACCGGATGAATCGTTTAAACGCAAAGAAGATACCCTGCAAAAACAATTTGCGGCCAAAAAACTGGAATGGCCGGCTAAGTATATGTACATCCGTTCATTTAAGTACGACAGCCAGTTAGAGGTTTGGGTAAAAAATGAAATGAACGAACCTTTTAAATTGTTTAAAACTTACAAGGTTTGTGCATTAGCGGGCAGTATGGGGCCTAAACGTATGGAAGGCGATTATCAGGTACCGGAAGGTTTTTATTATATCAACGAGTTTAATCCACGTAGCGAATACCACCTTTCATTAGGTATTAATTACCCCAACGCATCTGACCGTATTTTAAGCGATTCATCACGCCCCGGCAGTGCTATTTATATACATGGTAGTTGTGTAACGGTAGGTTGTATTCCAATTATGGACAACCAGATTGAAGAGTTATATGTATTGGCTGCACATGCAAAAAACCAAGGACAGGATTATATTCCCGTACATATTTACCCCATACGTTATAATGTACCTAAAAGTGTAAGTTATTTAGCCACACTTACCAAAGACGACAATACATTAAGACGTTTTACAGATAATTTAGAAGATGCTTTTAACTACTTTGAAAAGCATAAAAAACTACCCGTAGTATTTATTACCGACAAAGGAGAATACATTGTAAACGACCCTGTAGTTAAAGAAGTACCCAAAGCAAAAGTAAAAAAACCAAGAGCTAAATTACTAACCCGTAATGTAGGCGTATTGGCAGATGCTGTACATACCTGGCCTGAATTTGAAGGCGGTGGCACAGCCTTTATGGATTATTTGGATAAGCTGGGTAAAGACATGGTGGAATTTTTACCGGAAGGTGTTAAAAAAGTATATGCGCAAGTTGAATTTATTGTTGACTCAGACGGTGTACCCGTAAACTTTAAACTGCTTAAAGGTACAAAAGACGAAGAGTTTACCGATGAACTACTTACCCGTATGGAAAAAATGGGCACCTGGAAACCGGCTATTTTACATAAAAAACCGGTGGCAAAAAAAATGATTCAAACGGTTACGGTTTCTGCGGAATAGGAAGCTTCTCCAACCCCTCCGAAGGAGGGGCTTAGGCAATCCTCAATTAAGTCCCCCTTTTAAACATTTTGTTCATCATAATGTATAGTTCAGGATGTTTTTGTTGTAATAGTGCCGGTCTTTCAAAAAAGTATTCTGCTACAACGGCTAAAAACTCGGCTTCGTTGGTAGCCCCGTAAACGTTTATATCAGATTTACCATCATCAATTGCTGCAATATTTTTATGTACCAAGTGTAACCATGGTAATATGTAAGCATGTTTTAATAAAGCTTCGGGTACTCCATCAATCGTTCCATCTGCTTTGTCTAATAAATGCACAAACTCATGTATAGCTGTATTTTCCTTATCGGTTTTGTTGCTAAAACCTAACCGTAAAGCTTGCTGCGACAAAATCATTACATGTTGCATGGGGCCATTGCCAACCATACCCAGTACATTCTTATTATTTCCTTCCAATTCGTACGCTTCCCCAAAAGTTCCGGGATAAATTAATACTTCATTCAGGTTTGGATATTCCCAATGCTTAAAATTAAAAGTGGGTATTACGGCACTCGCAGCTGTTAATATTATATCTAAATCGGTTACCGTTGTTTTAACTCCGGTAATACGTACATCCTCCACAAAATGGGCTACTCTCTCATTAAATTGTAGCTTTTGTTCATCGGTAAGCCGCTGGTAAAACAATACATTTTTTTCAAGTAAAGCCGGGTAGTCGGGTGGTAATTGCTGTAAAGACCCAAACGTTTTCTTTTTTCTTAAAGACCGAACTAACAAGAAAAACAGGGTTATACCAATGACGAAAATAAAAAAGCTTAAAGTATTCATTATTGTAATAGTAAATTCAATAGTAAACCATATAAGAAATTAACACCTCGTCTCAATTCTCATATCTCAAATCTCCACTCTCCCCCTACTCCTCCGTCATCAACACCTGTATAATATCCGGTGTTTGTTGTTTTAGCAAAATGGTACGGTTGGCTGTTATTTTATTATAATACTCACCGGTATAGTGGCGTATAGTAAGTAGCGATAAATTTTTCCGTATGCTTACATCAAATATAGCCGATGCTTCCAAGGCCAGGGTTTCAATCTTTTCTGCAAAATCATCTACTACACAATGCATTTGAATAGCTGCATTTTGTGTAAGATTGGGTTTAAACTTTAATTTTTCAAATAGCTTAAACAATACGGTAGAATGATGTTCGCTTACAAAGGAAAAATCTTTTGCTGTTAGTTGCAGCAATACTTGCTTTTCTTTTAGCACTACAATTGGCGGCAATTCTTTTACCGCATTCGCATCTATCACTGTACCGGGTAAAGCGGGGTTTAAAAAACATTTAACCAATAGCGGAATATTTTTATTCTGTAACGGTTTTATTGTTTTAGGGTGTATAACCTGTGCGCCGTAAAAAGCCATTTCAATTACCTCACGGTAGTTTAAATGTGGTAATGGTTTTGCTTCGGGAAATACTTTTGGGTCGGCATTCATCACACTCTCAACATCTTTCCAAATTGTCTGGCTTTCTGCATCCAGCAAGTTGGCAAAAACGGCGGCTGAATAATCACTACCCTCTCGTCCTAACGTGGTACTTTCATTTTCATCCGTACAGCCAATAAAGCCCTGGGTTATCACCATTTTATTTTCCTGCAATAACGACTGCTTAATACCCGTCACTGCTTTTGCAGTAAACTCCCAGTCAATAATTGCATCGCGGAAATTATCATCCGTTCTTATAATATCCCTTACATCCAGCCAAGTGTTAACAATCTTTCTTTCATTTAAATAGTGGCTTATTAAAGCTGTAGACAACAACTCCCCTACACAAACAATCTGATCGTAATAGTAATCGTATTCCCTAACAGGTTTATCATGTAGTAACCATTCTACTTCGGTAAAAAAATCTTTCAGTTGTGCTTCGCAAGCCAGGTATTCAGTAGTAAGTAAATATTTTGCAGTAGTAATATGCTGTTGTTTAACCTGCTCAAACAATTCCAGCGCCATCTCCTTATTCTCCGCATAAAATGCTTCAGCTACTTTTTCCAACGCATTGGTTGTTTTACCCATGGCCGATATTACTATCAGTAAAGGTTGTTGCATATAATCCGCGACAATATCACCCATCTTATGAATACGTTCCAGACTATTAACCGATGCACCCCCAAATTTAAAAACCTTCATGTTACATTTTATTGGCCGCAAAGATAACAACACCGCATCACAAACCACACCGCCATACCACACTAGGTAAGTAAAGGATAGATGAACGCAAATTACCCTTACATTTGTTAGTATAAGTTTATCAAAAACCTAACTGTATGCTGCCCGTAAATAAAAAAGTACTAACGCTGGACGAGTTTACCCTGCAACAACTACGTCATATTCCCAACGCAACCGGCGAGTTAAGTGGATTATTACGCAACATTGGACTTGCCGCCAAGCGAGTAAATGTGGAAGTAAACAAAGCCGGATTGGTAGATATCTTAGGCGATGCAGGCAGTGTAAATGTACAAGGCGAAGATGTAAAGAAGTTGGACATATACGCCAACGACCAGTTTACCGGAGTACTACAACACGGCACCAGTTGTGCCGGTATTGCCAGCGAGGAATTGGACGATTTTGTTTCCTTCGATGATCCTGAAAACAGAAATTCAAAATACGTTTGCCTGTTTGACCCACTAGATGGTAGCGGTAATATTGATGTGAACATTTCCATTGGAACCATCTTCGGTGTTTACCGTCGTGTTTCGCCACAAGGCACCAAGGCCGTTAAGGAAGATTTTTTACAAGCCGGTACCCAACAAGTAGCTGCCGGTTATGTGGTATATGGTTCCTCTACCATGTTAGTGTATGCTACTCGTCGTGGTGTAAATGGTTTTACGCTAGATCAAGGTATTGGTGAGTTTACGCTTAGTCATCCTGATATTAAATGCCCCGATTTTGGCAATATTTATTCCGTCAATCACGGTAACTTTTTTCAATACCAGCAAGGCGTAAAAGAATACATTACTGCCTGCCAAAAGAAAAATAAAACCAACGGTGGTCCATATACGCAGCGTTACATAGGAAGCATGGTGGCCGATGTGCATCGCAATCTTTTAAAGGGTGGCATATTTATGTACCCTGGTACAACCGATAAACCAAAAGGCAAATTACGGCTGTTATATGAGTGCAATCCTTTCGCATTTATTTTAGCAGTGGCTGGTGGTCGTGCTACGGATGGCGAGCAACGTATTTTAGATATTAAACCAACCGAGTTACACCAACGTACACCCATGTATATTGGCAGCAAAGGCATGATGGACGAGCTGGATACTTACTTAAACCCGGAAGAAAAATAGTTTTTATTTAGGTAGTCAACTGCATTACTACTAGCATCGTCTGTTGCGTCGCACTCTTGTACTGCAGTAATGCTATTGGGCATTATGTAAGTTCCCTATTCTATCGGAAAACCTCATTGCCAAATTTTCAAATTAACTAATTGTTTTCTGTCGCACTCTTCATCGTTCTGTTCTTTATTCAGCATTATGCAATAACAAATTATTTTTCGCAAAATACTGCTCCCGTAGAGACGCCATGTTGGCGTTTTTTTAATTTAATACAATGCCTAGACGCTAGCATGGCGTCTCTACAAAAACCCGAATAAGAAATTGTCATTTGTCCATTGTCGGTTGTAAATTTTTGTTCCGTAACTTGCAGCCAATGAGTAATAAGGTAATTATCTCGGTTAATAACCTGACAAAAAACTACGGTCAGTTTCAGGCAGTAAAAGGTATTTCTTTTCAGGTAATGGAAGGTGAAATTTTTGGTTTGCTGGGCCCTAATGGCGCCGGAAAATCAAGCACATTGGAAATAATAGAAACCCTGCGTGAAAAAACCGGTGGCACTGTTACTGTTGATGGGTTTGATTTAGACACGCAACACAATAATATTAAAAGCATTATTGGTGTACAATTACAAGCAAGTGGTTATTACCCCGGTTTAAACCTATTGCAACTTATTGAACTATTTGCCGGTTTGTATAACAAAACGGTTGATGCTGAAGCATTACTGGAATCGGTAAATTTATTGGATAAAGCCAAGGCGAAATTTATACAATTAAGTGGCGGTCAAAAACAACGCTTTTCGGTAGCCACTACTTTAATTAATAACCCACGTATTATTTTTTTAGATGAGCCTACTACCGGTCTTGATCCGCAAGCCCGCCGCAGTTTATGGGACCTTATAAAAAACATTCGTGAGCAAGGCACTACGGTTATTATTACAACCCATTACATGGACGAAGCCGAATACTTATGTGATCGTATTGCCATTATTGATGCCGGTAAAATTGTTGCATTGGACTCACCCGATAAATTAATAGATAACTTAGTGGCTACAGGTTTTGAAAGGCCCAAACAAGTTAAACTGGCCAACCTGGAAGATGTATTTATAAACCTGACCGGCAAAAGTTTACGGGAAGATTAATAAAAGAAGATAATATTTCATAAAATTGTAAACATGAGCTTACAAAATAAATTAAAAGAACTTATGAGTGGTAAAATACAAGCGCAGAAAGATGCCGGTGCAGCTTTTCTGCAAGTAAACAAACAACAACCCGGTGTTATTGAATTACCGGAAGGTATTCAGTACGAAGTAATAAAAGAAGGCAACGGTGCTCAGCCTAAAATTACTGATACCGTAACAGCACATTATAAAGGATCGTTATTAGACGGTAAAGAATTTGATAGTTCTTTCAAAAGAAACCAACCTTTTTCAGCGCCTTTGACTGCATTAATTAAAGGCTGGCAAATTGCTATTCCCTTAATGAAAGAAGGAAGTCACTGGCGTTTATGGATACCATCTGATTTGGCTTATGGCGACAGAGGTGCAGGTGCTGATATTCCGGGTGGTGCCACGTTGATTTTTGAAGTTGAGCTGTTGGCTGTAAAGTAATCGGGGTTTTGATGTCTGATTTAACAATGTCTGATGTATGATTTTTTGATACCTAAAAAAAATTACAACTGTAATTTTTTCGGAGTGCATAGGGAACTTACATAATGCCCAATAGAATTACTGGACGTTGAAGAGTGCGACGCAACCAAACTCCCCTTTAGGGGCTGGGGGCATAGTAGTAATGCAGCTGATTACATAATTACAAACACTCCTTTCAGGAATACATTTAACTATGACAGATAATTTACGTTATCCCATTGGGCAATACGAGCCGCAACCTTTTTCTATTGAAAAAAAAGTGGAGTGGCTGGCCGACATTAAATTTTTACCATTGATGTTGGAAACTGCGGTACTAAATTTAGATGAAGCGCAATTACATACGCCTTACCGTGAAGGTGGCTGGACGGTGCATCAATTGGTGCATCATGTTGCCGATAGTCATACCAATGCTTATTGCCGTTTTAAGTTGGCACTTACAGAAGATAATCCGACAATAAAACCTTATGATGAAAATCAGTGGGTTTTATTGCATGATGTAGAAAAATTACCTATCAATATTTCGTTAACCTTGCTGCATGCTTTGCATGCAAGGCTATACGAAACGTTGAAGTACGTAAATGATAACGATTGGAATAACCGTACGGTATTTCATCCGGAGCATAAAAAAACTATGCGCTTATGGTATTTGTTAGGCATGTATGCGTGGCATGGCAAACATCATGTGGCACATATTAATGCCTTACGTGAAAGAATGAAATGGTAAATTATGAAGTGGAAAGTTATAACATCGGAATATTTGTTTAAGGACTTATGGTTTAAAGTTCGCCGCGAACGTTGCCAAACACCTCAAGGAAAAATTATTGACCCATACTACGTGTACGATTTTCCTAACTGGGTTACAGTTGTACCTATTACAGAAGATGGTAAAATAATTATGATTAAACAATACCGCCATGCTTTGGGGGAAGTGTGTTTGGAAATACCCGGCGGTTGTATTGATGACACGGATGCTGACTCTAAAACGGCTGCGCTACGTGAATTAAAAGAAGAAACAGGTTATGAATTTGACCAGATTGAATATTTGGGAAAAACATCGGCTAACCCATCTACCAACAGCAACATAATGTACATGTATGTAGCAAAAGGTGGTAAGAAAAAATACGAGCAACAGTTGGATCACAACGAAGAAATTGAAATGGAGTTATGGACAATTGATGAAGTGAAGCAGGCTTTGCGTGATAATAAAATTATGCAAAGTATGCATATTACCTGCTTGCTGTATGCTTTTGAAAAATTGGGTGTACCGGGGATGGGGTAGTCGAAGAACGAGTAAAGTACGTTTATTATTCAAATAGTAAATTTTATTCCTTTGAGGAGTTTACATCCCCTCCTTGGAGGGGCCGGGGTGGGTTTACTTGATTTCGTTTAGTTAAAATCCTTTCGCTAATGCCATTATTTAACTCATAACGTAATATCCATTCCTTTATATCATCTAATACAGAACCCGTTTTATTAATTACATCTAACGCATCAAAACGCAAGAAACTAATTCCCATCTTCTCCAATTCAGCTTGTCTGATTTTATCATTTTCAAGAGCACCTATTTCATAATGGGTTATACCATCAACTTCAATTGCCAATTGTAAATCTTTGCAATAAAAATCTATTATATAATTCCCCATTGGCCGTTGCCTGTCAAAATCATAGTTTAGTAACTGACCATTCTTTAATTCATTCCAAAGTTTTACTTCAGAAAAAGTCATATTCTGTCTTAGCTTTTTTGCCAGTTCTTTAAGTGCAGGATTGTATGTAATAATTTTACGGTTCATTTATTTACCCACCCCAAGGTACAACTTTAATGTAAATCCTACATTCGCCCCTCCAAGGAGGGGATGCATCCTAAAACATTTAGAAACTGTTGCTATATACTTGTGAGAAATTATTTGTGCAGGAGATGGTGTAACAACTTTTGAACATTTGAACCTCTGGAACTTCTTTAACCTTTTGAACCTTTCTACACCCCGAACTTTTGTGTAAAAACCTTACCATTACTTAACTGCAACCGCAGGAAGAATATTTTTTCGTTTACATCCAGCTTAAAGGAAAAGCTGGTTTTATCAATCTCTTTTTGTTCCACCACACGATGGCCACTTGCGGCCCACACCATTATTTGTTTAATGCCGGCAGAACACTTAACTGTAATTTGCCGGCCATTGGTAAATAACTGATAAGGAGGTTTTGTTTCTTCGAATGTTTTTACCGGTATACGATTATTAGTTTGTGCCACCGCAGTGCCCCAAACAAAACAAATAATACATACTGATATAAAAAAGCGGAAGATCATTTATGAGAAGCTAATTCAAAATTTATGTTGTACTTTGACATACAACGAATATACGGGTGTAAAATTGCCGGCTATTTCTAAAATTTATGTTATGACTTTACAAGAAGCGCAAAATCAGGTTGACGAATGGATAAAGACAGTAGGTGTACGTTACTTTAGTGAGCTTACTAATATGACTATATTAACAGAGGAGGTTGGCGAACTGGCCCGTATCATGGCCCGTAAATACGGCGACCAGTCTTTTAAAAAAAGTGATGAACAACATAATATGGCCGATGAAATGGCCGATGTGTTATGGGTATTGATTTGCCTGGCCAATCAAACCGGTGTAAATTTAACAACGGCATTACAAAACAATTTTGAGAAAAAAAGTATACGTGATGCGAACCGACATAAAGAGAATCCTAAATTACAATAAACAATAATGTTTGGCACTATTTTTTAAGTCTTATAGCCTATGCCAATAAAATCAATATGGAATATCATCAAACAATCAGTATCCGATTTTATTGATAATCGGGTATTAAAGTTAAGTGCTGCCTTGGCGTATTATACCATATTCTCTTTGCCGGGCCTGGTTATTATTATTATTTGGATAACCGATATTTTTTACGGCAAACAGGCTGTAGAAGGAACCGTATATGGACAAATAGCCGGATTAGTAGGTAAAGATGCAGCAGTACAAATACAGGAAACTATACGCAACGCCACCCTCTCATCAGACGGGCATTTAGCCACGATTGTTGGTATTGCTACATTAGTTATTGGTGCCACCAGTGTATTTGGCGAAATTCAGGATTCCATTAATTTAATATGGCGGCTAAAAGCAAAGCCCAAAAAGGGTAAGGGCTGGTTAAAACTTATTATAAACAGGTTGCTTTCTTTTTCTATTATTATTTCACTGGGCTTTTTGTTGCTGGTATCGTTAATTGTAAATGGTGTTATGGATGCCCTGATTAGCAAACTAACGGCCATGTTTCCCGATACACAGGTTATGCTGGCTTATACTTTTAACCTTGTGTTTACCTTTCTTATCACATCGTTTTTATTTGGCTTAATATTTAAGGTACTGCCTGATGCCAAAATAAAATGGAAGCATGTACGTGCCGGCGCTTTTACTACGGCCCTATTGTTTATGGTAGGTAAATTTTTAATTAGTTACTACCTGGGGCAAAGTCGTATGTCATCGGCCTATGGCGCTGCAGGTTCTATTATTGTTATGTTATTATGGGTGTACTACTCGGCCATGATTTTATATTTTGGAGCTGTGTTTACCAGGGTATATGCCATGCATACAGGGTCTCGTATTTATCCAAGCCAGTTTGCTGTATGGGTAGAGCAAGTGGAAGTAGAAAATAAAGAAGCCCTACCCACACAGGAAGATATTGAAACAACTGAACAAAAACAGGTATAAATTTTTTGTAACAATTTAATTGGTGCGTTGAAATAGAAAGCTACAATCGCCAAAATATTGGTTGCCGCTACCGCTTAAAGGAAACAATTCATTTTCGGCCCTACCGGTTACCGAGCCTGTAACTTTTATATTACCCGATACAATAGGAAAAGAACCAACACCATTACCGGTTTTATTACGGGCATAAAAATCGTCGGTAAACATGGTTATAACATACTCCTTATCTTTTACCAACGCCAAAGGTGTTATGCCAATGGTAGTAACCGTATTAGCAGTTGGCACTTTAACTGTTTCTACCCGCACTTTGGCCTTAGTGGCCTTGTCCCAAATAATTACTTTTAATGCATTATTGGGGCTGGGTATTTTAACAACCAGGCTGTTTATTTTTCCGTTTTCGGTAGGTATAAAACTCATACCATATTGTGCAACACCACTTAACTCATTTATCCATACATAGGTTTCCTGCGTATAAAAAGCCCTGGCTAAAAAACCGGGTAGCGGATCTTCTTCGCCATAAACAACAGGCTCAGATTTGTCTTTTTTACTACATGCGGTAAACAAGGTTAAAAGCATACAGAAGGCTAATAACATTTTCATATAAACAGATTTATGGGTTTAAAATATTTATTAACCCAAATGTATTATCAGCAAAAAAAGAACACAAATGCAATCGATAAAGGGATAACCAGAATCGTTGAAGGAATTGAAGAAGGTAAGTAAGCAGTGAATAGTCAATTCGCTACTCACTATTCACTTTCATTAACTATTAATGATGAACTATTAACTTCAGTTGAAGGGCTGTCCGATTGGCAGCAGTAGCTGCAACGGTGGGTGGGCAAAGCAGCGGAAGCGTTGCACTACTGCAAAAAGCGGGGATTGCTGCTGACCCCGATTAAGAAAAACAACAGCTCATTCTTCGCCTTGTTTTTCTAAGTCGGGGGTTAGAAACCGGAGTTACTATCGCCCACAGCCCCAAACAACAAAAGCCACCCTAATGGGCAGCTTTTGAAATATATTAAACCTTTTACAAGGGTTAGATACGGAAGTGAGCGAAAGCTTTGTTAGCTTCGGCCATACGGTGAGTATCTTCTTTCTTTTTGAAAGCAGCACCTTCACCTTTGCTTGCAGCTACAATTTCGTTAGCTAATTTATCGGCCATGCTACGTCCGTTTCTTTCACGGCTGTAACGCACTAACCACTTAATGCTTAAAGAAATTTTACGGTCAGGACGTACCTCAGAAGGAATTTGGAAGGTAGCACCACCAATACGGCGGCTACGAACTTCAACACCCGGAGTTACGTTAGCTAAAGCTTTTCTCCAAACCTCGTATCCATCTTCGTTGGTTTGTTTAGCCACTTTATCTAAAGCGTCGTAAAAAATATTAAAGGCACCACTTTTTTTACCCTCCCACATTAGGTTGTTTACAAAACGGGTAACCAGTTTATCATTAAACTTAGGGTCTGGTGCTAAGGGCAATTTCTTTGCTTGTGCTTTACGCATAGTCTTATACTATTTTTAAAACAGAACAGTAGGTGTAATACCTGCTACTCAATTATTTTTTAGCTTTTTCTTTTTTAGTACCGTATTTAGAACGGCTTTGTTTACGGTCTTTCACACCTGCAGTGTCTAATGAACCACGTACAATGTGATAACGTACACCTGGTAAGTCTTTTACACGACCACCTCTGATCAATACGATCGAGTGCTCTTGTAAGTTATGACCCTCACCCGGGATATACGCAATAACCTCAATCTTATTAGTCAAACGTACCTTAGCTACTTTACGTAACGCAGAGTTTGGCTTTTTAGGGGTTGTGGTATATACACGTGTACATACTCCACGACGTTGTGGACACTGGTCCAAAGCTCTTGATTTACTCTTAGCTTTGATAATTTCTCTTCCTTTTCGTACTAATTGTTGTATAGTAGGCATTCCTAATGCTTTGTTTTTGGGACGGCAAAGGTAAGGCGATGAAGGTTAAATACCAAAATATTCTGAAAAACTTTAAAAAAAAGTCCACAGCTGTTGATAAACTACACCAAAACAACCCTTTACACTTTGCCAGGTTATAATAAATATTCTTTTTTGTTATACTTTCCACATCCAGCCCTGCGTATCGGCTGCTCTTCCTTCTCTAATATCGCTCAGTTGTTTTTTAACACCTGATGATACCGGATAATTCTCCGTATTAAAGGTCATTGCAAAACCTTTGTAATTCAACTCCTTAAGTGGCGCAATAACTGCTGCGGTACCTGTACCGAATATTTCGGTAATTTTTCTCGCTTTGTAAGCTTCTACCACTTCGTCAATATTAATACGGCGCTCTTCTACGGTTATACCTTGCTCCTGCAACACCGTTATTACGCTGGCACGGGTTACACCTTCTAAAATAGTTCCTTCCTCTAAAGATGGTGTAACGGCTTTACCATCAATTACAAAAAACACATTCATCATACCCACTTCCTGTAACCATTTGTGCTCAAAAGCATCGGTCCATAATACCTGATCAAAACCATCTTTTTGTACACGACTTACCGCATACATACTGCCACCATAGTTGCCGGCATTTTTTGCAAAGCCTACTCCACCCGGAGCCGCACGTGTGTATTTTTCTTCCACAGCTATGCGCATAGGGTTAACAAAATAAGGACCGGTAGGACTTAAAATGATTAAAAATTTATACGTAGCAGACGGACGAACGCCTAAAAACTGATCGGTAGAGAACATGAATGGTCTTATATATAAAGAATGCTCCTTTTGTGAAGGAATCCAGTCTTTATCAATTGCAATTAATTGACGCATACCTTCCATGAAAATATCCTCGGGTACTTCGGGCATGTTCATACGCACTGCCGAGTTATTAAAACGTTTAAAGTTATCGACCGGGCGAAATATATAGGCATTGTTATCCGCATCTTTATAAGCCTTAATACCTTCAAAAATTGCCTGACCATAGTGTAATGCCGCCAACGATGGGTCTAAACTAATTGGCTGATAAGGCTTTATCTCTACATTTTTCCACTCGCCATCAATATAATCGGCCTCCAGCATATGATCGGTAAATACACGGCCAAAAGGAATATTTTCCAGGTTAGTATCCTGCAAACGACTTTTTGTTGCCTTGTTTATTGCAATTTCTATCGAAGTATCTGTCATAACTTATCTATTTTTGGGCTATTAAAAGGGTTCAAAGAAACGAAAAAGCTAACAATTGTTAGCAATTAAATCATAAATCAATGTCGCTCAACAATATACAATTACCATCTGCCTTAATTACCGACCTGTATGCACAGTCATTGATTATGGATAAGGATGCAAAGATAATGCAGCCTGCCCAAGCTATTGAACCTGTTACCACAAATAATATAGCGCAACCCGAAAATATTTTGGTGAGTACTACCCCGGCCCCTACTCCTGCCCCGGCCGCAGCCGCAGCAAAACCAATACCGGTGGCAACAGCCACGGCAGCACCTGAATGGAAAAGCCTTGGGCAAAATGCCAAGAACATTCTGATATTGGTAAACAACCCCGGTATTACTTTTTTACCCGATGACGAGCTGGCATTTCTTACCCAAATGTTACAGGCCTGTAAATTAAGCCTGGCCGATATTGCCTTGCTTAACCTGCAACAGTATCAACAAACGGCTTACACCGATATACTACAACAGTTTGGCAGTAAAACCGTTTTTCTGTTTGGTGTTGAGCCTACACAATGGGGCTTGCCCATTAATTTTCCGGCTTTTCAAATTCAGCAATTTGATAGCCGCAAGTTTTTACACAGCCCGGGCCTAGGCGAAATGATGGGCGACAAATTATTAAAAACAAAACTCTGGGCCGGATTGAAAACAATTTTTGGGTTGTAGTTTTTTTATGTTACCAGCAACAGTAACACAGATGATCGTCCCTTGCGTCGCACTCTTGTACAGTATATCGCTATTCAGCATCGTGGTATTGCACAGGCGTTTGCTTTAAATCATCTCTTCCCAAACTTAATATTATAACCCACCTGCGCACTAAAAGGAATAGTTGGTGTGGTTTGAAAATCCTGTGTTAATACTTTACCGCCTTTTATATACACATCACTTTTGTTAAAGCTATACCCAACTTGCAGGTTATAATAAAAGTTACCACCGGTAGCCGGTTCGTACCAGCCATCTTGCACTTCCGGAAAACTTTCTTTAAAAGCGGCCGTATGTTTAAAGTTGGTAACAATGGCTTTATCAAAACCAATTTCGGTAGCTACAAACCATTTTGTTTTATAGTACCCAATAACACCCGACATATCCGATCCAAAGTTTAGCAACCTCACTGACGGACTTCCATATCGTCTGAATACACCATGTACTTGTCCGGTAAAAGCAAAGTCGCCCATTTGCAAAAGCCTTGCCTGCACACCTACCCTTGTTTTAAAATCATCCAACCATTTATTACCCGATGGAAATGCATAGGTAATATTTAACATCACAGGCATTTCGTATTTCAACCGGTAACCATAACCCACGCCAAAACCTAATCCATAATCCCAACCCGCATTAAGGTTTAGTTGATGTTTATATTCTTTTGTAGCAGTAGCCCAGTTTACGCTTTGTGCCTGCATTTTGTTAGTGAATAATACAGTTAATAGTACTGTTACTGTAAATAGTTTTATAATTTTCATCTGATGAATATTTTGTTTTTAGAAATTATTTTGAAGGAGTAATTATCTTAATGAATTAAAATAATTAAGCACAACAGGATATACCGATGCCCATTTGAAATAGAACATTTCATGTCCGGTATCTTTAATTTCTACCAATGTTTTTTTAGTAAAATAAGCAGCTTCTTTTGTTGCAAAGGACAATCCATAGGCTTTGTTATTACCACCATAAATAAACAATACAGGTGGTTGGTACAAGTGCATATTCTGGGTAAAATCAAAACCATCTTTGTCCGAAATTTCTACAAGACTATTCAATACCACGGCACCATTACGCCAATAAGGAGACGGACCTTCTATGCCTTCAATATTATTATTGCCGTACACAAATGAGGAATGTACATTTAACTTATAATCCAAAATAGCATGTTCATTTTCTTTACCGGTTAAAAATTGGTCCAGGTAAAAAATATCATTTGATACTTCTTTAAACAGTTCCAGTTTCCTTGTATTTTTACCGTATTCCTGTAAACGTTCATAAGTAAAACCTCCGGGTTCGGCAAATACTACACCGTTAATATGGTCGGGGTATTTATTAATATACCCACCTGCTAACATACCACCCCAGGAATGTCCCATTAAAAAAACTTTTTGGTTTACCGACGTTTTGTAATGCGCTATCACCGCTTTCAAATCTTCAAACATGATGTCAATAGTGTATGTTTTTTTATCATGCCTTTTGGATAAACCGGAGCCTCTCTGGTCATAAAAAACAACATAGTAACCGTCGTTGGCTAATTGTTTTACTTGCAGACCGCCACGATAATCGGCACCGGGGCCTCCGTGCAAAAAAATAATAATCGGGTCATTGGGGTTACCAAATGCCTCTGCATGTAAACGGGTTCCGTTTACTTCAATAAAAGGAAGTGTAGGATCCTGGTCCACTGTTTTTTGAACCAGTCTTCCCGGATCATTAATATTTCTTTCTTTAGAACAAGCCGTTAGCATTGTAATGCTAATCAGGGTGAGGGTTAAAAACTTCATGCCATTCATCTTTTACGTGTTTAAAATGTATGGCAAAGATGAATGTCGCAGATGGGCTTATCGCCCCATCCTGTAAAGTGGTACCATGTTAACGACAATAATTATTAACACCCTAAGTATTTATTTTTTAATGTATTATAAATAATGGAACGTCTTTTTTTGAGAAGTGGTACGTATTCAATTATGCTTCAGGAATAAAATTGTCGCCAATAGCATTATCAAGTTGCTGTATGTATTGTGTGGGAGACAAACCAGTGGCTTTTTTAAAATTTCGGTTAAATGCAGTTTTAGAATTAAAGCCGCACTCAAAAGCCAGCGACAAAAACGTGTATTGTTTATTATCAGGATTGCTTAATGCTATTTTAAATGCTTCAATGCGTAAATCATTAATGTAATCGTAAAAGCTTTTTTGAGCATAGGTATTTATTACCTGCGATAAAATATTGGGATGTATTTGTAATTCTTTTGCAAGGTCGGCTAAAGTAAGTTCCGGACTTTTATATAACTGCCCACTTTCCATTAACAGTTTTAACTGGGTATATATTTCAAGCCCTGTTTTTGCGTTTAAGGTGGAGTGTTGGTATTTTGCTTTTTCATTATTTGCTTGTAGCAATACTTCTGGCTGCGGTTCAACTGTTTGTTCATTTTCAATAACTGTAGCAGTTACCGCCAATGGTTCATTTAATTTAACATTTCCATTATTATCATTTACTACTACACCGTTGCTAAAAACTCCTACTTGTTTTATTCCAAAAAAACCAAGAAAAAAAACATACAATACTACTGTTCCAAAAATGTACATATCCGCCAATCCGGCTAAAATAACTACCCATATAACAGTGGTACCATAAATTAAATAACGCAGCCAGTTTAAATTTATCTTGTCGGTATTAGAAAACTGTTGTCGGATTACTTTTGAATACCTACGTAACACCAAAAAGGAAAGTATAATATAGGTTATGCCGGAAATGCTCAATGCAACTAAAACTGTTCCTGTCAAGGTTTCGTAACCCACTCCCCCATTTTGGTAAACCAATATTTTATCAGCTAATGACAAACTAAAAAAGGGAACTAACACACAAAGCACAACCACAAACGGTAAAAAATGTAACAAACTACGCCAGGTTAACTTTTGAGATTGTGTTATAGCAATAGTATATAATAGCAAAAACGGGCCTTGTACCAAGGGCATGGCAATCTCTACTCCTAAAAAATAGGGAAAGCTTATATAATTACCACTGGCATATAGGTAAAAAAAAGTAAGGTGTAAGCCGGTACAAACTAACCAGGTAGCCAATATTTTATCGGCAAATGATTTATTCTTTTTACTGATTAACAATAAGGATAAAAAAAAAGTAATAACAATACCGACTAAGTATAACATTGGTAAGGGCTAAATGATATAAACAAAGATAATGGAAGTAAAATCATAAATTAATATAACAAAGCATCGCACTAATAAACACAAAAAACAACAATTATTCAAACTTCAACTTCTCTACTAAGTCGTTAAAATAAGTCTGGTTCCATATTTTAAGTAACTCGTCATCTTTTACAAATCGTACAATATCATCCTTAATATTATCAAAAGAAACTGTTTTTATTTTTTCTTTTAGCAATACCATTATCTGTTCCGGAGTAATGGTTTCTTCTTGCCAATCGCCGCTATCTTTGGCTCTTAATAAAAAGTGATCCAGGTTTATGGGTACTCCTTTTTTTATATACCATTCCAAATCGTACCAATCACGGCCTTTTACTCTGTTCTTCCATTTTCTAAATAAAAGCGCATGTATTTTTCCGGCAAACAAGCTGGATAGTGAAAAACATTTTACATAAAATGAAAACGGTCGTATCAATAATTTTTCCTCGGTTTCAAAACCAAGTGGTGGGTTTCTATCTACTTCAATCTTTATTTTTATACTGCTGCTAATTACTACTTTTGATTGTTGTACAATACCTTCCAATACCAATTCCTTCCATACCGTTTCCGATTTTAGAAAGGCCGATTCAATTGCTGTCTTTTCTTTCTTATCTTTTTCTTTAATGCTTACTGTTATTCCCAATGCATTAAACTCAGTAATCATCGCATCAAAGTAAGGTTCAAGCGAAAATTCAGCATCCGGTATTAATAAAGAAAAATCCAGGTCTTCGGAAAACCGATCCAACCCATAAAAAATACGTAGTGCTGTACCGCCATAAAAAGCAGCCCGCTCATAAAAATCTGTACGGGATAAACCGGCAAGCGCTATCTCCTGCATAATTTCCCGCATGGCAGCCAAAACATCATTTTCATTTTGCGGGCTATACCCCGCTATCCATTCTTTTATCATAATGTATCTAATGTTTTTACCAGCATTTCAAGGCTTCCTTTTTTGCCTGCATTATTTATCCATGAATTAATAAGGGTACTATCTAATGCTTTTAATGCTTGTCTGTTTATACGCAAGTCTTCCTCCAAAAAATCAAGTGTTTGTGTTATGCTTCTCAGTGTAACACCTGCTGTTAATATTATTTTATCGCATAAAGCCTTTTCCGGAGATGCAATTAATGCGGCTTGCTTTGTAGTTAACAAAACATATTTTATACCGAATGAGTAATAAGGTACTTTTACATGCAGGTAACTAAACCTACCAACCGGTGTTTTATAAATTCTTGAAGTTTTCACAGTTATAGAACTTACTTCATACACACGCTCAGGTATTAAGCCCCAGTAAGCCAAAGCCGTTTCTAACGAAACATAACTGGGGCCACGTAAATGATTAGCTATTAAAAATGATTCGGGTATGGGTAAATCAGTATCCGGACCCGGAACATATAAACCACGCCTTAGCGATAATAATTCACCCTTTTTTATCAGCTCGCTAATTTTGTCGTTAGGACGCTTATAATTATCCAGTAATTGTAGTATTTGATGTCGGGTAATGGGTGCATCAATTAACCTTTTTCGTTGTTTTTTTAATTCCATATGTAAAATTATTATGCAATAATCGGAATATTTCCGACTAAATATACAAAATTAAACATAATAATGTAATATTTTTATTAGATAATCGGAACTAATCCGACTATCTAATAAAATTTAAACATATTAAAACACAAAATCTAGCCTGCTCAATGCTGATAAGCGGACAGAACGTTGAAGAGTGCGACGCAAGTAAAGCTGATAGTAGTACTGTCGCTGGTCAAATTAAACAACTGTTATTTTATAAAGCGGCCAGAAAAAAGCAAAAGGGACTACATGAGTATATTATTTTTTGGATCAATAGGTTTAGGTACATTGTCCTCGCCTATCATTTGCAGTAAATCAATTTCAATAGTGCGGCAAATGTTGAGCATGGGAATATCGTTAAATAACCCTTCAAAAGGATTTTCGGAATAGTCCCCTATCATTTCCATTACCACATATACCCAACCAACTATTACACCGGCGGGTACCGTCATCCATACCATTTCTTTACCCAAGGCACTTACGGGACCTACTAAACCAAAAGGCAATAGGAAAACAAAAATGCAGACGAATAAAAAACTAAAACTGCTATACTGCCTAGGTAAAGGGAACTTTTTTATACGTTCGGCTTTACCTTGCTCTTGATAAAAACTATTGACCGCATTTTGCAACTCCAATTGTTGCATCATATTTATTTGTTTGTCACTAAATAACTGCTGCACCATTTGTGTTTGCTTGTCCAGCAATTGTGTAGCTTTATTGGCAAACTTATTCAGTGTTTCTTTTTCCTTTTCCGATATGTAATTTTTTTCTGCCACTTCTTTTAAATCATCTGCAAAAGCAGCAAAAATCTGGTCTTGCCGTTTTTGATTAAACGTACCAAAACGCAAACCAAGACTCACATGTTCCCACTGAGTGGGTTGCAATAACTGGTTTCTTAATTGATAGAGATAATAAATATGCCTTAATACAAATTGTTTACGTAATTCTGAGGTTTCACTAAGTATTGCATTTTCTGAATGAAGGTTTTTTATCATTGTACCTAAAACACGGCTGTTATTAATAAAGCTACCCCATATTTTTCTGGCTTCCCAAAGCCTGTCGTAAGATTGATTATTTTTAAAGCCTACATAAAATGCAACCGCAGTACCCAATAAGGTTAAGGGTAAAGTAGGCATTGTAATAAACTTAGAACCGGTAAAATAATAAATAGCTGTAACCAGTAGCATCCAGGCGGTAAGCCAAGATAAATGATGGCCGGCGAAGGCAAATATGCTTCGTACTGTTAGTATTTTTCTGGTTATCATAAAGCAGTTTTAAAGTCAGTGCAAGTAAATTACCGGCTAAACTAACTATTTTTTTTCATCTGGTTTTACTAAGCCAAAGTAGTTTTATTTATTAAGTTACCCTTCCCCTTTGCTGTGTCTACAGTGCATTTGTAATAAATTAGGGTTAATATTTAGCAAAAACTTTTATCTTGCCCGTCATGAAATTAGTTTTTGCTACCAACAACCAAAACAAGGCCGATGAAATTAAGGCGTTGTTATTACAGGGCATTGAAATTTTAACCCTGAAAGAAGCAGGTATTTTAATTGATATACCCGAACCGCACGACACCCTAGAGGCAAATGCTACCGAAAAAAGTACTACTATTTATAACCTGATTAACACCAGTTGTTTTAGCGAAGATACCGGCCTGGAAGTAGAGGCATTGAATGGCGAACCGGGTGTAAAAAGTGCCCGTTATGCAAGCGACAGCCGCTCGTTTGACGATAACATAGATAAACTACTAACCAACCTAAGTACTGCTACTAACCGTAAAGCAAGATTCAGAACCGTAATTTCGCTGATTATTGATGGCCGAGAAAACCAGTTTGAGGGCATTTGTGAAGGCGTAATTTTAAGCGAAAGGCAAGGCAGTGGAGGTTTTGGATACGATCCGGTTTTTATGGCCGATGGTGCCGACAAAAGCTTTGGCCAAATGAGTATGGAAGAAAAAAGTGTTTACAGCCACCGGAAAAAAGCAGTTGAAAAACTGGTCGTATTTTTGAATAACCTAACAGCAACAACAAAACAATAAATTTTGAACGCAGCAAGCAACCTAAACATCGCAGAAAGCGACTTAATTAAAGGATGCCTGGATGGCGAC
The DNA here is from genome assembly GCA_002399735.1 of Chitinophagaceae bacterium UBA4857. Taxonomy (GTDB): domain Bacteria; phylum Bacteroidota; class Bacteroidia; order Chitinophagales; family Chitinophagaceae; genus Terrimonas. The sequence goes on along the minus strand of DHEF01000001.1, from coordinate 142,338 downwards.
AGGCGCATGCAACAGGAACTGTACAACCGGTTATCTGGCCGTATGTACGCAGTTTGCCTTCGTTACGCATCCAACACCGAAGAAGCTGAAGATATTTTACAGGAAGGTTTTATTAAAGTTTTTAGAAAACTGGACAGCTACCGTGGCGATGGATCTTTTGAAGGCTGGGCACGCAGGGTATTTGTTAATACTGCTATTGAACATTTCAGACGCAAAAAATACCTGCAACCGGTAACCGAAAAAGAAGAAAATACCATTGAAGGTAAATACACATCGGTATTGGATGAATTGGGCGAGAAAGATATTATGGATTTAATAAGCCAACTATCCCCGGGTTACCGCACTGTATTTAATATGTACGTGGTAGAGGGTTATAGTCATAAAGAAATTGGCGACATGCTGGGTATTAGCGAAGGCACCAGCAAATCACAATTATCAAGAGCAAAAGTTATTCTTCAGGATTTGGTGAAAACGTATCTGGATACCGGACGCAATGCAAAATAGTTTCATGAACCACTCTAAACATAAATTGTATAACCACGAAGTTGAACCTCCAAAAAACCTTTGGAGCAACATTGAGCAAGCATTGGATGATGCCGGCAATGGTCAACAATTTCCCGAAACATTATACAACACTCAGGTAACACCACCCGCTAACCTTTGGGATAAAATTGCCGACAACTTAGATAACCCTTATACTAGCCTATCAAATAAATTACAAACAGCAGCGGTAGTACCAGCCGCACATAACTGGGATGCTATTGCCGCTAAATTAGATGCTGATCCTTACATTGCTGCAGGCGAAAAATTATACAACGCCAATGCCACTGCACCCACACATATTTGGGATGCAATTGCCACGCAACTATCGCAAGATGAAAGGCCGGTAGTACCTATTACCAAACCCAGAGGAGTTATTTTACCCGTACTGCGCTATACAGCTGCGGCTGTTTTAATTGGCCTTACTGTTTTTGGTGCTATTAAAGTGTTTGGCCCGCAAGGTGGCACCGGTAATGATGTTGAACAATATGTAAGCACTACACCTGTTAATACAACACCTGCTGTTATTACGCCTACCGTACCCGATACACAACAAAGCGATAACAATTCTGCAGTATTGGATAATACTGCAGAATACAATAATGCTGTTGCGCCTAAAAGAAATAACAACAACTATCAGCAGGCGGCCTCCAATAATAATAATCGTATTTACGCATCCAACACAACCGAAAATACTTCCGACAGGTATGTAGCTTTTATGACCCTGGATGGTAACGTAGTGCGCATGTCTAAAAAAATGGAAGACATGATTTGTTGTGTAACCGGTGCCGAGGTTACAGATGATTGTAAAACGCAATTACAAAAATGGCAGGAAAAAATTGCCGATGCTCCCATAGCTTTAGCACCCGATAATATTATGGACATTTTTAGTCTGGTAAACACCTTGAACGAAGGCGAACTGTAATCTCTTTTATATATTTTTATTTGGGGCTATCGGCAGCAGTAACTTCGTTCAGCAGTAGTTCCCGCTTTCCGCTATACCTTCGCTACGCTTCGGTGCCGCTACAATCGGGCAGCCCGTCAGCAATATAACAAATCTCAACTTATTATACCACCGTATTTCATTCAGTCAACAATGGTAAATGTAGTAGGCCAGTTTACAAAGCCTCAATTAATGTAATTCCTATTCCCTGGCTACAATCATCTGCACAATTTTTATCAAAGAATCCGCAGCTGGATATCATTCCATTGTTTTTAGCTTCAAAATAAGTGGTCATACCCGAACGTTTTTTTAACCAGTAGTTTTCAGCTTTATCGTACACTTCATCCAAGGTTAAATAATTACTGGCAGATGTTAATGCCTGTGTGCCCACTCTCGCTCCTGTTTCCGTCCATTCTAAAAATTCAATCAGGTCTTTACCTCTTTCAGTTTTAAACTGTGCCGCCGTCATATTCATCTTTGTCAGAATTTCCTGTTGCTTAATATCTGTCCACTCCCCGCCACCGTTTGCTACGCCCATAAAAACAACATACTCAAATTTTCTTTCCACGGCCACTCCGCCAACAACTCTTATGTTTGTTTTCCAGCTACTGCCAGCCCAGCTTGCATCTACTACTTCAAATCTGTAGGAATTATTACTTGATGCTTTAAACTTATGCCATGTTTTCTTACTTTTTTTGAAACTCGTTTGATATTCTATATCTTTTTTGCAGGCTGTTATACTTATCAAAACAACCATGGCTATCATTAATCTGTTCATACCTCTTGGTTCTTAAAGCTATTAATTAACATTTACTAGTCTGACATCGCTTTATTTTCTACCGTTGCATATGCATAAGCCAAATCATATATTATTAAAATCATAAAATATTACCGATATTGTTCGCCAAATAAAATATATGGCGCGGCTAAAACTAACAACCCCTTCGCAATTTTCATTTACAACAAATATTCCTGTTCGTATAACCGATGTAAATTATGGTGGCCATGTGGGTAATGATGCTATTTTAAGTATTATACACGAGGCCCGTATGCAGTACCTGCATAAAAGTGGCTATAGTGAGGTTAATTTTGAAGGTGTTGGTTTAATTATGTCCGATGTAGCTATTGATTTTAAAAACGAAGTATTTTACGGCGATACTATTATTGCGCATGTAATAGCCAACGATTTTACCAAAGTAGGTTTTGACATATTGTATAAACTTGAAAAAATAAAAGACGATAAAACAGTTACAGTAGCATTGGCGAAAACGGGAATGGTTTGTTACGATTACCAGGCTCGTCGTATAGCTGCTGTGCCTGAAGCAGCTATACAAAAACTAACAGTATAACTATCGTAATATTTGAAAAGTTCCTTTTCGCAATGGCGAACCGTCATTTAAACTAAGTACATAAACATAAGTACCATTGGGCTGTTCAATGCCTTTGTATTTACCATCCCAGCCAATATTAATACGGCTGCTTGCAAACACTAATTGCCCGTAACGGTTATAAACAGATAGGGAAAAGTTAGGATAAGCATGTAATGCCGGTATATACCAAAGCGGATTATGCCTGTCGCCATTAGGCGTAAATGCATTAGGAATGTAAATATCCTTGTACACAAATACTTTTACATTGTCTGTTGCCATACCACATCCATCATTGCTGGTTACCGTAATGGTATAAACCGTATCTACCAATGGTGTTACAGATGGTTGTAATATAGCTGTATTATTAATAGCATAATTGGGTGTCCATGTATAAGATAAATTTTCACCCGTAATGGTGGCCCGCAAAACCTCCGTAGTATTTTGTATAATGTATTTATCAGCACCTGCATTAACCGTTGGCGGTGGAATAACTTTTACATTTATCACCGCAGTCTGGCTACAATTAAACTGATTGGTTCCTGTAACAGTATAAATAGTATTTGCAGTTGGCGTAGCATCAGGTGAGGCAATAGCTGCATTGTTAAGGCTTGCAGCCGGTGTCCAACTATACTCATCTGCACCCGATACATTTAATTGCAGATTTTCGTTTAAACAAATAGTGGTATCGCTAAATAAAGTTTGCAAAACAGGCCTGGGGTTAACTACCGCATCAATACTCCCCGATGTTTTACAACCTGCAGCATTGGTTACTATAACATTATACCTGTCACTTAAATTGGTGGTAGCATTGGTAAAATCAATAGAGGCCGTTGTATTGCTAAATGTTTGTGTAGCGGTTGACCATTCGTAATGATTACCACCGGTTGCTGTAAGTATTAATGCATTACCTGCGCATACCGGACCATTGCTGGTTACCGTAACAGTAGGTTTCGCTTCTACCCTAATGGTTAATGGTTGCGACACTACCCTGCATTGTACTACGTTTAGGTTGCCAGCTTCGGCTGCGGTTAAACGATAACTATACACGCCCACAGGTGTAGAACTAATAAAATTTACCGATAAAGACGTAGTATTTTCGCCGGGTATATCAACCCAGTTACCGGCGTTATTCAATTGTTGCCACTGAAAATTGGGGTTTACATATCCGGCAGACAGACTTGCATTAAATTCATACTGATCAGCTTCGCCTTCGCACAATATTATTTCCCGTTGGGTAAAACCCGTTATAGTTGGCGTTAATAAAGGGCCACAAGGTTTAAAAGTAATATCATCCAAAGCCAGATCGTTACCACAACCACCGGGTGCATTGTTTGTCATGCGTAATACCACATCGGTAACACCACTTGGTGTTGTAAAAAAGAACCCATATTGTTTCCAGGTTGGGTTATTATCAGACTGAATAGTACCGGTATTATATTGCTGTAACACCGTACCGTTTGTACTTTCTATACTAAAAGTAAGGTTAGGTTGTGTGGGATTAGGTGTACAGGCCGTGGTTTTTAAAACATTTACCACCCAGGCGGCAAATTCAAAAGTGGTACCGCTACATAATCCCTTAACAGTATCTACGTAAAAATCGCCGGGATTATTGGATGCATTTACCAACATAAAATAACCGCCACTATTACCCGTATGATCGGATGTAAGATTATGCCATGAACCAGAAAAACAATTGGTGGTATTATTTCGGATAGTGTAGCTTCCATCGGAAGGGCAATCTGCACCGACATAACTGTAATTGGTTACGCCTGCAGGCAAAGGTGATCCGGGGTTACTGCCTGCGCCAAAAGTAATATTAACAATAGGATCGCCAAGGCTGCCTGTGCAAAGCTGCGCCCATAGTTGTTGAGTGCACAGACACATGAACAACATTAAACCTGTTTGTTTTAAAAATTTCACCAGTAAGCCTTTAACTACGATTAAGTGTAGGCTGTAAGATATAGTTTTTTGTTAATAACTTGATAAATAGAAACAACTGTGTAATTAATAATTAACAATACATACATAGCCGTCACACAAAGTTGATTAAAGTTGTTTTCGAGTAATATAGGAAACTTTCACAATGCCCAATAGAATTACCGAACGCACAAGTGAGTGACACAACGGAAGTTCAATCAAGGGAGAGACGCTGGTAAAAAAAATAAAACTATTGTTGAATTTAACTAGCCCCCCAATAAGAAATTAAATTCGTACACTACTACCGACTCCTCGGCAGTGGCATTGAATTTATTACGACGTAACCATTCTTTAATAATATTAACGGCTTCGCCACTGGTGTAAGTTGATCCTCTTTCGGCGCTGATATAAGTACCAACACCGTCAGGAGAAACTTTTATACGTGCCAACACTTTACCACGCAGGTTTTCACCAGCATCCATATTTTTAGGACTAATAACTGAACGGTTACCACTTACACGGCGTGGACCGGTACCTCTACCGCCACCGCTACCATTACCGCCGCCACTGCCGGTACCTGTGCCGCCACCTGTACCACTGCCATTGCCTATACCGCTGCCAGTGCCACTGCCACCTGCACGATCGTAGGTAGTTGCTGCATTATTACCACCTGAACCGCTACCTCCTGTATTTTTTCCTAAAACCGCTTTGGGGTTTGGTTTAGGTTGCGGAGGTGTAACCACTTCTTTTTTAGGCTCGGGCACTTTTACCGGGTTGGTATTTTTATTTATTTCTTTAGCCTTAGGCTTTGGGTTATCAGGTTTAATAATGGGCGGACTTTCTTTTTCGGTTTCATCTTCGTCCAGGTCTTTTACATCTTCATCCACACCGGGGACAGGAGGCGTATGTGGGGCCAGGCCAGGATCGCCGGCTGCCTGTACAGGATTACCACCCCCACCACCACCGCTTACGGCTGCATATTGGGGTACTTCCGGCTCATCGGGTAAGTTTAACTCCACCATAATGCCTTCGTCAGGCAAAGGCTTGGTTAACTCATGAATGGGCCATTTCCACAAAAACATAATCAACATTAATAAGCCGGCTACTCCGGCGGTTATTAATGCTGCACGTGTATTTTTTTTCCGTTCAAATTCTAAATCCATTGCCATGGCCATAGTCTTATACATACAAATGTAACTTTTAGCTGGTAAATACGAAGGGGGTGTATTATCCACACCTGTTATTAACGACGCAATCCCCTGTTTACTTGCATAAAAAATATGTTAATGTTTTGTTGGGGTTTAGGGCTACAGGCTGATTATCTTTGAAGCCCTTAACGTTTTAACATAGTATTATGCCAATTACTTTTATTACTGGTGCTACATCGGGCTTTGGAAAAGCTGCCGCAGAAAAATTTGCAGCTAACGGACATGATTTAATTATTAACGGCCGCCGCAAAGACAGGTTATTAACGTTGAGTGAACAATTACGCCAGAAATTTAATGTTCGGATACTGCCATTATCATTTGACGTACGGGATCAGCAAGCAGTGTTTAATGCAGTAAAAGGTTTGGATAGCACCTGGCAACAAATTGATATTTTGGTAAATAATGCAGGCTTAGCAGCCGGCCGCGACTTTTTTAATGAAGCCAACCTGAACGATTGGAATACCATGGTAGACACAAATATTAAAGGCTTTATGTATGTGGCACAGGCTGTATCGCAATTAATGGTGCCACTTAAAAAAGGCCATATTGTAAACATTGGGTCTATTGCAGGTAAACAAGTGTACGAAAAAGGCAACGTTTATTGTGCCACCAAACATGCGGTGGATGCATTAAATCAGGCTATGCGTATTGATTTACTGCGTCACAATATAAAAGTTACTGCTATACACCCCGGTGCAGCCGAAACGGAATTTTCGCTGGTACGCCTAAAAGGCGATGCAAAAGCGGCCAGTGAAGTGTACACCGGGATGACAGCTCTAACGGCGGAAGATATTGCCGAAACCATTTACTGGACTACCAGCCTGCCGGCACATGTTTGTATTAATGATATGGTAGTAACCTGTGTACAACAGGCGGATGCTTTTCATTATAACAGGCTGTAAATAATATTGTTTTATATCAAGATAATGTGGTTTAATTATTGCTGTAAGTAAAGATAACGGCTGACCAATGCGTGGAAATACGTTTTTTAGTGTATCATGTCGTTTGCTATTTAAAAATGTAAAGTTTTAATAATAACTTAGCGCCTGATTGAACAACACAATCTTTGCCCGTAAAAACCAATACATGAAATCCCTTATTATTGCCTTAGTAACATTGGCAAGCTACATATCTGTTACCGCACAAGGTGTTATAAAACAACAATCCTGCACCGATACCTTTATTAATGCCCAGGTAGATAGCCTTAAAACCGTTTTTGAAAAAGCCAATTTCACCCTTTTACGTGAAGCCAGTATAAGCATGGAAAGCGAATACGAAATGCCGGTGGTTATGCCACTTTCCGAAGGCACCTGGTACCAGTTTGTATTTGTTGGCGACAATACCTCCCGTTTATATGAAGTGCGTATGTACGATTGGTCGGAGCAGATGGTTATTTTTCGCCAGAATAGATGGGCAGATGTTGATGGAAATATTATTGCTTACTCTTACATTCCCAAGCGTTCGGAGTTTCATATGATGAAGCCCGTACAAATAAACAAGAAAAAGAAAAAAGGAATATGCGGCTATGTAATGTTATTTAGAAAAAATGTAGCTGATGATAAATTAGGACAAAAAATTTCTGATCAATAGATATAGTGTTCTTCCTTAATTTTTTTTATCAGCTGTGCTGCTACTAGCATCGACTGTTGTGCCATTCACTGCATCGTTCGGTAACGGCGAAGCACTCATTTAGATAGACTAATAACAATTTAAATGAACTAAATAGTTCTATTCAGCATTTTGCAAAAGCAAAATAATTATGTAATTGTTCCGGTCTCAAAAAATTATTAATTATTCATTCTTAATTATTAATTAATAATCTCTCCTACTAAAAACACACTACCACAAACTAATATTAAATCGTTGGTATGTGCATGTTGTTTTGCTACGTTTATAGCCACGTTTACATCATTATAAGTTTTGCCTTTTAAATTATAGGCTTCTGCTTTTGTTTTTAAATCAGCCGCAGGTAAGGCCCTGGGTATATTGGCTTGCGTAAAATAATACTGTGCATTTTGAGGCATCAGCCTTAACACTTTATCAACTTCTTTATCGGCCACCATACCTGTTACAATATGTATATGATGATAATTATTTACTTCGAGCTGTTGTAACAATACCTGCATGCCTTGTTCGTTATGGGCTACATCGGCAATAATATCGGGATGTTGATGCAATAACTCCCAACGACCATGCAAACCTGTGGTCTTTTTAGCACTGGCCAATCCTCTATGTAATTGTTCCTGTGTAATTTTCCAACCGGATTTTTGCAGTGCTGATACAGTTGCCAATACTGTTAATAAATTATCCTTTTGGTAAATACCCGGTAAGTCCAATGTATAGGTTTGCCTGTCGGTATGGTGTTGTGCGCCAACCTGTACTACTAAATGATGATTTTGCCAGCTCCATTCTGTTGCCTGGTATTGTTCATTAGCAGTAATACAATCAGCCTGTTTATCTTTTGCCATTGCCAACAATACATTCTTTGCACCTGCTTCTATATTGCCCAATACTACGGGTATATTTTGTTTAATAATGCCGCCTTTTTCGGCTGCAATTTTTTCCAGCGTATCGCCTAACAAATTCATATGGTCCCAACCAATGGTGGTTATAATCGACACTTCCGGTGTTATTACGTTTGTACTGTCAAGTCGGCCGCCAAGGCCTGTTTCTATTACAGCAATATCTACTTGTTCTTTTGCAAAATAATCAAAAGCCATGGCTACGGTTATTTCAAAAAAACTCGGATTAATCTCTTCAATTACCGATTGTATGTGTTGGGTAAAATCTACCACAACATCTTCGGTAATCATGTGGCCGTTTATTTTTATACGCTCTCTAAAATCTTTTAAATGCGGCGATGTATATAAACCCGTTTTATAACCCGCCGCTTGTAAAACCGAGGCCAGCATATGACTAACCGAACCTTTGCCATTGGTTCCGGCAATATGTATGGTTTTAATTTTCGTTTCGGGGTTGTGTAAAAAATTGCATAAAGCAATTGTATTATCTAAACTAGGTTTTAAAGCAGCCGCTCCTATTCTGCTAAACATTGGTAAGCGGGTAAATAAGTAATCAATAGTTTCTTGATAAGTCATAACAGCCCAAAATTAGAGAAGAAGCATGAGATATCTGAATTGAGAATTGAGATTTGAGAAAAGGGAAACTGTATTTAATATTTTATATTGAAGATGGAATATTTACTACCAACAATTACTCACTACTGACTTACGGACTTTCGGACTTCCCCCGGACTTACTCTGCTGATTAGTGAACTGAACGCTGAAGAGTGCGACGCAACAAAAGCTCAATCAAGAGAGGGACGTTGGTTACAAAAAAGCAACCGTTAATCATATAGTATTAAGTTTTAAAAGCGCCAAGGATACATTTCTCAAAATGTTTGGCTAAATTAGTGGCCATGAAAAATTATACATTTAATAGGTTAAGTAAAACTGTTTTCATAACAGTTGCTGCCGGCGCTTTTGCATTTGCTACAATGCCGGTATTTGCTCAAAAGCCCGATACCAACATTGTTAAAAAAATGATTGCCGAGGCTACAAATAATTCGCAGTTAAAACAACTGGGTCATGAACTTTTAGACGGTATTGGCCCTCGTTTAGTGGGCACTCCCCAAATGAAAACCGCTGCCGATTGGGCTGTAAAAACATTTGCCGATTGGGGCATTAATGCCCGCATTGAAAACTGGGGTACCTGGCGTGGCTGGGAACGTGGCATTACGCATGTTGATTTAATAAGCCCACGTGTAAGAACCCTGGAAGGTATGCAACTGGCATGGAGTGGTAACACCGGCGGCAAAACGGTTACTGCTGAAACAGTAATTATACCGGAAGTAGCCGACTCGGCCGCATTTGTAAAATGGCTGCCTAATGCAAAAGGTAAATTTGTTTTAATATCTATGTTGCAACCAACCGGCCGCCCTGATTATAACTGGGATGAGTTTGGAACAAAAGAATCTATTGAAAAAATGAAAGCGGAGCGTGATGCACTTACTGCAGCTTTTGCAAAACGCATCAGAAACACAGGGCTTTCGCCGGTTGCATTAGCTAATGCATTGGAAAAAGCAGGTGCAGCGGGTATATTCAGCTCGTATTGGTCAAGAGCTTTTGGTGCTAATAAAATTTTTGGTGCCCAGGCTAAAAAAATACCAACCTTAGATTTATCGTTAGAAGACTATGGCTTGGTTTACCGCTTAACAGAATCGGGACAAAAACCTAAATTAAGTGTAAGAGCCGACTCGAAAGAATTAGGTGTTGTGCCATCATTTAACGTAATGGCCGAAATAAAAGGCAGCGAAAAGCCTGATGAATATGTGATTTTATCTGCTCACTTTGATTCCTGGGATGGTGCCAGTGGTGCTACCGATAACGGTACCGGTACATTGGTAATGATGGAAGCATTACGTTTATTAAAGAAATTTTACCCTAACCCCAAGCGTACTATTTTAGTAGGCCTTTGGGGTAGCGAAGAACAAGGCTTAAACGGATCGAGAGCTTTTGTGGAAGATAATCCGAATATTGTTAAAAATATTCAGGCGGTATTTAACCAGGATAATGGTACCGGCCGTGTAGTAAATATTCAAGGTCAGGGCTTTTTACATTCTTACGATTATATTGGTCGTTGGTTATCAGCCGTACCAAGAAGTATTACACAACATATTGAAACCAATTTTCCCGGTCGTCCGGGTGCTGGCGGTTCAGATTATGCTTCGTTTGTAGCAGCGGGTGCTCCGGCTTTTTCGTTAAGCTCTAACAGTTGGTCGTACGGTACTTATACCTGGCACACGAACAAAGATACTTACGATAAAGTGGTATTTGATGATGTACAAAACAACGCTATTCTTACTGCTATTTTAGCTTATATGGCCAGTGAAGATCCTGCAAAAGCATCCAGAGAGCCGGTGGTTATACCTGCCGACAGATCGGGTAATCCGGGCAAATGGCCTGAGCCAAGATCGCCAAACCGTAAAGGTGGTCAGGATTAAATTGTAACAATTAAAAAGCTCATAAGCACTGCTGAATAAACCGGCAGTGCTTATTTTTTTACCAATTATCAATTTTATTTTTCTTAATGTTAACACAAGATGACAACTTGCCTTACTTTTGTTATAAATACCAATAAAAATGAAAATATTTGTTGCCGGCTTACCGTACGATTTAGACGATGCCGAGTTAGAGGAAATTTTTGAGAAGTTTGGCACTATTGCTTCTGCTAAAGTTGTAATGGACCGTGATACCGGTAAAAGTAAAGGTTTTGGCTTTGTTGAAATGCCAAATGAAACCGAAGCTAAAGACGCTATTGAAAATTTAAACAACATATCCTTAGGTAAAAAACCAATGGTAGTGAAAGCTGCTGATGATAAACCAAGTGGTGGCAGCGGTGGAGGCTACGGCAGTGGTGGTAACAGTGGCGGTGGTGGTTACAACAATAACCGCGGCAACTTTAACAACCGCAGACGTTTTTAACCTATATCAAACTCTTTTTTACACGCCGGTTTTATATTTCCCTGTGATAATATAAAACCGGCGTTTTTTATGCCAACAATACGGCCCGTATATTGTTATGTATTGCACACATTATTTTGGTAATTTGCTATAAATATTGTGCGGGAGAACATAACATGAGAGGATTTCATTTTTCAAAATACAACCCTAACCAGGATGGCAAAACAAAGTTTGACCAACTGTTAAACTTGTTTATGCAATTACTTACCTACACCAGTGGCGATGTAAGCGAAGCCATGCAATGGCTTAACGAGCTGGATAAACAATATAAACTTACCGATGACGATTACGGCATGGGCGATTTTATAGATGACCTTAAACAAAAAGGTTACATAACCGACGATAACCAGCAAGGCCAAATAAAAATTACCCCAAAAACAGAACAAGGCATCCGCAAACAAAGCCTGGAAGAAGTGTTTGGTAAACTTAAAAAAAGCAAACAGGGTGATCATAAAAGTTTTAAACCCGGCCAAGGTGATGAAACCAGTTCCGACACACGCCAGTTTCAGTTTGGCGATATGCTGGAGCAAATAGACTTTACTGAAAGTATTCGCAATGCTCAAATAAACCATGGTGTTGAAAGTTTTCGCATGCAGGAAGATGACCTAGCCATTCGTGAAACTGATTTCAAAGCCCAGACTTCCACTGTTTTAATGATAGATATTTCGCATTCCATGATACTGTATGGCGAGGATAGAATTACCCCGGCCAAAAAAGTAGCCATGGCACTTAGCGAACTTATAAAAACAAAATACCCCAAGGACACGTTGGATATTGTGGTATTTGGCAACGATGCCTGGACTATTGAAATAAAGGACCTGCCTTACTTACAAGTTGGCCCCTATCACACCAATACAGTAGCCGGCCTTGAGTTGGCTATGGATATTTTGCGCCGCCGTAAAAACCCCAACAAACAAATATTTATGATTACTGATGGCAAGCCAACTTGCTTAAAAATTGGTAAACGTTATTATAAAAACAGTTTTGGGTTAGACCGTAAAGTAATTAATCGCTGCATGAACCTGGCAGCACAATGCAAAAAAAATAAAATACCGATCACCACATTTATGATTGCAACCGATCCTTATCTGCAACAATTTGTAAAAGAGTTTACCGATATGAATCATGGTAAAGCCTTCTTTGCATCGCTGGATAAATTGGGCGCATTTATATTTAAAGATTTTGAAAGTGGTAAAAGTAAAACGGTGTTTTAGAGTTGAGAGATGAGAATTGAGATTTCAGATTTGATTATTTAGATTGCTGATTGGTTTGTCTCAATTCTCAACTCTGACAGCTGATTTCTTTTTAACCAGCTGCATTGCTACTATCATCGTCTGTTGCGTCGCACACTGCATCGTTCTGTTCTTTATTCAGCATTGTGTAAGCCTACGCAAGTTTAAAGAAAAGTAAAACTGTGCAAATACGATTAACCATGAACTATTAACCATTAACCATGAACTATCAACAAACAACTATTAACTAGGCAACTATAAATATGAATCAAATTAAAACATTAGGCGAGTTAAAAAAATCAGGGTATCAACCCAAGAGTATTAAAGAGGAAGTAAGACAAAATCTTATTCAAAAACTTAAAACAGGTGATAATAGTTTTTCGGGCATTGTTGGCTATGAAGACACGGTTATTCCTGAAGTAGAACGTTCCTTATTAAGTAAACACAATATTTTGTTTTTAGGTTTACGCGGTCAGGCTAAAACACGTATGGCCAGGCAAATGATAAACCTGCTGGATGAATGGATACCGGTAATTCCCGGAAGCGATATTAACGATGATCCGTTAAATCCAATATCAGCATTTGCCATACAATTAATAAAAGAAAAAGGCGACGACACTCCTGTTGAATGGATACACCGTTCGCAACGTTATGGTGAAAAGCTGGCAACACCCGATGTAAGCGTAGCCGATTTAATTGGTGATGTTGACCCTATAAAAGCAGCCAACCTTAAACTAAGCTTTGCAGACGAAAGAGTAATTCACTATGGCATTATTCCACGCAGTAACCGTGGCATATTTGTCATAAACGAATTACCCGATTTACAGGCACGTATACAGGTAGCCTTATTCAATATTTTAGAAGAAGGCGATATACAAATACGTGGTTTTAAATTACGCTTGCCATTAGATATATTATTTGTATTTACCGCCAACCCGGAAGACTATACCAACCGCGGATCGATAGTAACACCATTAAAAGACCGTATAGAAAGCCAGATACTTACCCACTATCCTAAAAATATTGAACAAGCTTTAGAGATAACCGAACAAGAAGCGGATATAGAGGAAGCGCAAAAGGAGTTAATAAATATAAGTGACCTGGCAAAACGTTTAATTGAACAAGTAGCATTTGAAGCCCGTAGTAGTGAGCTGGTTGATAAAAAAAGTGGTGTTAGTGCCCGTTTAACTATTTCGGCTTTTGAAAATGCGGTAAGTGCTGCCGAACGCAGAGCTATTATTAACAAAGAACAAAATACACAGATCTGGTTATCGGATCTTACGGGTATTATACCGTCCATTACCGGCAAGGTAGAATTGGTGTATGAAGGCGAACAGGAAGGCCCTTTTCAGGTAGCCATGAACTTGCTGGAAAAAGCTATTCGTAGTCAGTTTGTTTTATATTTCCCTAATCCGGACGCATTAAAAAAGCGCCGCAATACCGGCAAACCTTCGCAGCAAAACCGTGCAGAAGATAATCCGTACAAGGCTATTACAAGTTGGTTTGATAAAGGTAACCAACTAAATATTGGGTTTAATACAACCGATAAAGAGAAGCTTATTCAATTGTACCAGGTAGATGGCTTACACGCTTTAGTAAAAAAATATTATGCGCAAGCCAATGACATGCAGATAGGACTGTTAATGGAGTTTGTGTTACATGGCTTAGCTTCTTACTCTTTAATCAGTAAAAAAATATTTGAAAGTAATATTGAGTTTAAAGATTTGTTTGGCAGCATGATGAACCTGAATGTAAGTGATGAAGAACACGAAGAAGATGAGGAAGGTTTTGATAATTAGACTTGAGAAATGAGATGTCAGCATTGAGATTTGAGAATTAGATATTGGATGTTTTATATGGAAGTTGAATATTACTAAGGAGAGAATTACTACTGACTTTTCCTGAATCACGGTCTTTCTAACTTTCTGACTTACGGACGTTCTTCTGCTGAATAGCGAACGGGACATTGCAGTGTGCGACGCAACCCAAATTTAATCAAGGGAGGAACGCTGATAGCATAAAAAACAGGAGTAAACAAATATAAACTACTAATTAAAAAACAAAAGCCCGCTATTATGAAATAGCGGGCTTTTTATTAAAATTTATAACTATTAAAAGTAACTAGGCTTTAACTCAACGCGACGGTTTTTTTGACGACCGGCAGGTGTTTTATTATCAGCAACAGGAACGTCTTGTCCGTGACCTGCTGAAGTTAATTGAGACTCGCTAACACCTTTGCTAACTAAGTATGCTTTTACAGCGTTAGCACGATTTTCACTTAAAGTCTGGTTTTTATCGGCTTTACCTGTATTGTCGGTATGACCATCAATAGCCATTTTCAACTCAGGTTCAGCTTTTAAAATTTCGGCGACTTCATTCAAGCCTTTAAAAGATTTGCTTAATAAAGTGTGCTTACCTGAAGCGAAATAAATATTTTCAGCGGCAAAATTAATTTTCTTAACCACTTCTTCTTTTACTGCAGGACAACCTTGATTTTCTTTAACTCCCGGAACAGTTGGACATTTATCTTCTTCGTCGTTGATGCCGTCTTTATCAGTATCAGGAATAGGACAACCAGCATAACGAGCTAAACCAGCTACAGTAGGGCATTTATCTTCTTCGTCGTTGATACCGTCTTTATCAGTATCAGGAATAGGACAGCCATTGTATTTAGCCAAACCTGGTACTGTTGGACATTTATCCTCTTCGTCGTTGATACCATCTTTATCAGTATCAGGTATGGGGCAGCCATTGTATTTAGCTAAGCCAGGTACTGTAGGGCATTTATCCTCTGTATCAGGAACACCGTCTTTATCAGTATCCTCTGGAGCAGGTGGCGGAGGAATAACTTTGGGTTTGGGTTCACTTAAACGTTGAGCAAAACCAAGTTGATTAAAGAAATGATAATTAGATGTTTCTTTTGTTACCGGGATACGGTACTGAGAAGTAAGGAAAATCTGGGTTTCGTCAAACAAGTTTAATTTCCACCCTAAACCCGGACTAAGAAATGCGCCAAAGTATTTTCCTTTATACATGCTGGCACCAAGACCGGCAATAATGTAAGGCTGTGTCCAAAAACTTTCCGGTACCATTTTAAAATTTGCAGCAGCATCAAGTTCTAATAAAAAACCCTCGCTTCTGTTATTTTTTGCGGGGTCGATGGCGTCTTTTGTAAAGCTACCAGCAAGCGTACTTGAAAAATCGATATACTTATGCAGCCCTTTAAAATAAGAAATAGCTGCACCGGGAGCCACATCGCCTATTTTGGCCCATTGATTATCTCGAAAAACTTTTGATAAAGACGAACTACGAATACGTTGTGGCGTAGTATAGTCATTTAAAATAAAACTAATACCAATTGCAGCAGGGCGGATTTCATCGTCTTGTGCAAATGTTGACTGTGCAAAGCAAGAAACCGCCAAAAAAATGGCTAAAATCTTCTTCATAAGCTAATTAATGTTTGTGTTTATAATCGGGGCAAAAGTAAACTCTCTGCCCTATAATTGAAAATAAATTTATTATTAAATATGTGTACAACTTTTGGGCTTATTTACTGGCGAAATATTTCTCCCTAAGCCATTTGTCTTCGCCATACACATCATCGTAAAACACCATTTGGCCGTTTTTGTTACCCTCG
The DNA here is from genome assembly GCA_002399735.1 of Chitinophagaceae bacterium UBA4857. Classification (GTDB taxonomy): domain Bacteria; phylum Bacteroidota; class Bacteroidia; order Chitinophagales; family Chitinophagaceae; genus Terrimonas. The sequence continues at coordinate 125,969 of DHEF01000001.1, read as the reverse complement.
CAGGTAAAATACCTGATAAAAACTGAAATAGGTTTACGTACCGCTATACCCTTTTTCTCTTTGTTATTCAACCATTTATCAACCGAATCTACCCGTGTAAAGTTTTTTGACGGATGAACAAAAGCACTATCCCACATTAAAATATGATTCATTAGTTTACGCCAGTCCTGAACCCGTACACAACCATGGCTCATGGCCCTGTAAGTTTGTCCGAATAAATACCGCTGGTTAGTATCGTGCAGGTAAACCGCATATTTATTATTAAAATTAAACTTTAGTATGCCTAATGAGTTGGCGTCGCCACTACCCTGTACTACCCTATAAGGTATGCCCTTGCTGTATTTAGACCAATCTACAGAAAAAGGATCTACCTCGTCGCCCTGGGCATTTATTAAACTAAAATTTTTCTTGGCAAGATAGCCCGGATTTTTTTTCACCTGCGGTAGTATTTCTTTTACAATAATACTGGAGGGTACTGTCCACTGCGGGTAAGTAACCATATTGGTGATTTTGCTGGTAAGTACCGGTGTACGGGTTTTAGGCTTACCGCAAATTACTTTTGAGGTAAGACGTAGTGTATCTCTATCAACCAACTGTAGATTAAATGCGGGAATATTAACCCAGATATATTTCTCGGGTAATGTTTCAGGCAGCAACTTGTACCTATCGGCTGTAATAACAATACGCATAAACTTTTCGTTGTCGTTTAAGTTAAGCATGCGTACTGTTACCTCGCCGGCTTTGCCGTCAACTGCTAATCCGGCTTCATCCTGAAACTTTTTAATGCCTGCCGCTATTGTTGTGCTATCGGCTTTTATACTATCGGCAAGTATGTAGCCGCCTTCAAACAAACGTGTTTGCAGCATCGTATAAAACTTAGCCGAGTCAGCACCTTTTGCTGAGCCTGTAACTTTGGTATAGTTTTTAAAACTGGCTGTTTGTAAAAAATGTTGTAGCCCTTTTTTAAACTGTTGATAGGGTTGTAATTGCGGTTCTAATTTTGAGGCCCAATCTGTTGGTACGCCTGTTTGCAGTAAAGCAGTTATCATCTCCTTATAATACTCCGGAGACAACACAGAGTCTTTACGCAAGGACACACTATCGTTGGGCAGACGCCCTAGCTTTAAATCACTTACCAACTGTACAGCAGCACTGGTTAGTAAAATATCTGTATTAGCCCAAATAACAGCATCGCGGCTATCACTTTTCCCTAAACTATCGGCAGCTATTAACAGGCGATTGTTGTTAATGATTGTATCAAAATAATCATTGGGGAATAATGCAAAATACCTTGCGTTTTGTATAAGTACTGCTAAGGAATCGGCAACAGGCAACCATTTACCCTCCTGCGACCAAACTGGTTTGTTTTGATGTTGTGTGTACACAACTTGTACCAACGACTTATTCAGGATAGTGATTGAATCATAAACATTATCATTGCCGGATGATAACCAGTCTGACAAATGTTGTTGTGTTTTTTCCTGTAGCTGTTGCGGGGTCGCTGCTATATCTTTAGTAGTATTATTAGTGCAACAGTATAACATAGTTATTATACTTGTATATAGAAGCGTATGAACGATACGTTTTAGTATCAACATGGTGATTTGTAGTTTTCTCAATGTGTAGCTTAATGGTGTAAAAAGCAGAAAAAATTTTACACGCTAGTTTTTATAACCCTTAAACTTAAAAATTTTATATAAGTTTTATTTACTTTTAAGCTAATGATTATATACAAATTAGTAAACAAAACCGGTTATTGCAAATATATTAGTGCGGTTTTATTTATACTCCTTTATTCGACGGTTAGGGCACAAAACTCGCTTAATGTTATAAATAAACCGGCGCAATACCTGCAAAAAGTAGCCACTGATAGTTTGCAAACTATGCAATTGTTAAGCGGCCTGATTCCTGATTTGCATTATGACTTACGTTATGCCACTACAAATAATTTTGTCCAAAAAATAATGTACCCCAAAAGTACCAATTATACTTTTTTAAGGCTAGCCCCAGCCAAAGCGTTGGACAGTGTACAGCAAGAGTTAAAACAAAAAGGGTACGGATTAAAAATTTTTGATGCTTACAGGCCTTATGCGGTAAGCGTTGCATTTTGGGATTTGGTAAAAGATGAACGTTATGTTGCCGACCCGGCCAAAGGCAGCGGCCATAACCGTGGAATTGCCATTGACCTTACAATTATAAATAATGAAACAGGTGAAGCTTTAAACATGGGAACTGATTTTGATAATTTTACCGATACAGCACATCATAGTTTTTGGCAATTACCTGCAACTGTTTTAGAAAACAGAAAACTACTAAAAACTACTATGGAGAAATATGGCTTTAAAGCTTTATCTACCGAATGGTGGCACTACTCATTCCCTAACACCCGTGACTACGATGTATTGGATTTAAGTTTTAAACAATTAAAAAAACAATCACAGTAATATTTAAAATTGCAGATTGAATATTTTGGTGTTACACAAAGCCTAATAGAATTACTACTGTTGAAGAGTGCGACGCAACAGAAAACAATGTGATAATTAGATGATTTGGAAATATGAAAATGCGGTTTTGCGATAAAGTAGGAAACATGCATAATGCCCAATAGAATTGTTGCAGTTGAAGAGTGCGACGCAACCAAACTCCCCTTTAGGGGGCTGGGGGCATAGTAGTAATGCAGTTGACTACCTAATAATCAACTTCAATTAGCTTAGTTTAAACTTATCCATTTTTTCATCTGCAGTAATATCTTCTTTACTTCTTATTTGCAGTTGAAAATTTAAAATCCATTCGTTACAACTTTGTTGTTGTAAATAGTTGTTTACCTGATGTACTACATTCATTACTTCATCATAAGTACCTTCAATAATGGTGGCAAAAGGCCCTACTTCATATTTAATGCCCGATGCAGTAATTACTGCAATAGCTTCATCAACCCATATATAAGGATGCTTATCCTGAACAATAGGAACAATCTGGAGCGAAGCATTTACGATAAAATTGTGCATGAGAAAATTAAAAAGTAGAATTTACAAAATTAGTTTAATTGCTCTATTGATATAACGGCATCAACATTTAATGCGCCGTAAATATGCGGGAAAGTATCCTGTGTAGATGGCGACCAATCATATACCAGGTTACTGGTTAGTTTATCCGTATCAATAGTAAGTTTTACTAAATTTTCTTTTCCTGAAAAGTATCTTTCCAGCACACCTTGCACCTGACTTTTCTGTGCACAGTGAATAAATCCTTCTTCTTTTAATGATGAAGCTTCGTAAGCTCCGTTTCCTTGGGCATTATCCCATTCGGGTAAAGTGGTAATGTGATATATTATTGGCATAGCAAAAAATTAAAAATTAAAAAAGGTGTGGTTAATACAAGCATATTGTAGTACACCCTGCATATAACAATTATTGGGTAATATTTGTTTAACCAACTACCGGTTTAACATTTTGTTGCAGCAACATTAAATCCAGTAAAGCTATGGCAGTAGCGGCTTCTACAATAACAGGTGCCCGCAAAGCAACACATAAATCGTGGCGGCCTTTGATAGAAAAACTCTCCTGAACACCTGTATCCCAATTTAAGCTAAACTGTTCTTTAGGTGTAGATGCTGTGGGCTTAATTGCCAAACGATAAACTAACTGATTGCCATTTGTTATTCCGCCAACAATACCACCTGCATGATTGGTAGCTGTTTTACCGCTGTTATCAATAATGGCATCATTGTGTTGCGAACCGTACATGGTTGCAGCAGCAAACCCGCTACCAAACTCAATACCTTTTACAGCAGGTATAGCAAAGGCAATATGTGCAATCTGTGATTCTACCGAATCAAAAAAAGGCTCACCCAAACCAACCGGCAACCCATCCACCGTACAGGTTACAATACCACCCACTGAGTCTTTTGCATCAATGGCTTTTTGCAAACCTTTTTCAGTATCGGCTTCGCCGGCTATTTCGGTAACAGCAGCTTGTATGATTACACCTTGCATTAGTTTTTTTGCAATAGCACCGGCAGCTACTAAACCGGTTGTTAATCGGGCACTAAAATGTCCGCCACCTCTAAAATCTTCATTGCCGCCATATTTTTCATGCGCCACCCAATCTGCATGACCCGGCCTTGGAAAACTTCTTTGTTTTTCATAATCGCCACTGCGGGTATTATTGTTTTCAAAAAAAATAGCAATGGGTGCGCCGGTAGTTTTACCATTAAAAATGCCGCTTTTAAAAAACGGATAATCCGCTTCCTGCCTTGGTGTGGTGCCTTTTTGTTTACCTCCTTTTCTGCGTTCTAAATCGGGTAGCAAATCATCGGCACTTAACGCCAATCCTGCCGGACAACCATCAATAACAATACCCACCGATTCGCCATGCGATTCGCCAAAAATATGTACCTTAAATATCCTTCCAAATGAGTTCATAATCAATAAAAATTAAAAAGTAAAAGGCTAAACAATGGACAAATGACAATGGACAATGGATAAGTTGACAACTTACTATTAACCACTAACAATGAACTATTAACTCATCAGACAAACCTTATCTTTTTCTCCCCCGTATCAACCGTTGCTCCTAACTTTTGTAAGTGCTCATAAAAATCAGGATAGGATTTATTAATAGCCTCGGCTTCTTCAATTACTGTTTCACCATTTGCTTTTAACGCAGCTACAGCGCAAGCCATTGCAATACGATGATCATGACGCGAATGTACAACAGCTCCGTTTAATCCGTTGCCGCCATGTATCACCATGATGTCATCTTTTAAATCAATCTGCAAACCCATTTTAGCAAACTCCTGTTGTAGGGTTATGCCACGGTCGCTTTCCTTATGTGCCAAACGGCTTACCCCTTTTATAATAGTTTGTCCTTCACAATAAGCCGCTAATGCCACTAGTGGTGGAAATAAATCCGGACAATCAGTTGCATCAAATTCAAATGCTTTTAATTTACCGGGATGCATGTTAATTTGTTTTGCATCTATAGCTATACCACTGTTACAATCAATCAATGCTTGTAATATAGCTTTATCGGCCTGTGTGGATGCAGGGCTTAAACCACGTACAACAATTGGCCCCGCAACGGCACCGGCAACCAATAAAAAAGCACCGCCGCTCCAATCACCTTCTACGGTATAGGTTCTTTCCGTTGTATTATTTTGCTGTTGCTTAGTAAAAATAAATTGTTCGTAATTATTATTCTCCGGTACAGGTAAACCAAATTGTTTCATTACATCCAGTGTAAGATCAACATAAGGTTTACTTTTTAAATCGTTTACAGTAATGGCAACCGAATCGTTTTCCAGTTTGTTATCCTGTACCGAGGCGGCATAAGCTAATAAAAGGCCGGTTAAAAACTGCGAACTTAATGATCCATCAACTTCAATATTTTTTGGAACCAACGGACCATTAACCTGCATAGGTAATTTACCTTCTTTGCTGGTGATGTTTACATTTAGTTGCGGTAAAATTTCATCAAAAAAATTCATGGGTCTTGTAACTAAACTGCCTTGGCCTGTAATAGTAACCGGTTGCGTACTCAATGCTACAATAGGTGTAAACATACGAATACTCAAACCTGATTCGCCACAATTTACTTCATTAGCAACCGGATTAACACCGTTACTGTTTATTACAACAGCATCTGCCTTTTGTTCTATAGTTGCGCCTAAACGTTGTATAATATCCAATGCTGCTTTATCATCGTTACTATGCCCGGGGTTTAAAACAGTGGTTTGACCTTTAGCTACCAATGCCGCAGCACATGCCCGCTGCATAGAGCTTTTTGAGGCAGGTGCTTGAATAGTACCCGATAAATCCGAAGGTTGTATGCTTACTTTCATTACAATTACTAATGCTTAAAAATGTTTACTTACAATGCTAAAATGGTATCTTTTAAATCGGCTAACGGAAGATTATATATGACTCCTTTACCAATTTTGTCTAACAGCACATAACTAATATCAGAACGTTCTCTTTTTTTATCATGCTTTAAAACATCAAGTGCTTTTTGCTTATCAAAATGAGCATAGGTTGGTAAATTGTATTGCTCTAATAAACCCACCACTTTATCAGTTTGTTTAAAGCCGGTAATTTGTGCAGAGATTTCACAGGCATAAGTCATACCAATAGCTACTGCCTGACCATGCGAGAGTTCGTACTGGTTTTCTAAAGCATGCCCTAAAGTATGTCCAAAGTTTAACAGCTTTCTTTCGCCGGTTTCAAACTCATCGTTTTGTACAACTTTGGTTTTTATAAGTGCATTGCGTTGTACCAAGGCACATATTTCTTTTTTCTTGCCCTGATAAGTACGAAAACTATTTTGCTCCAGGTGTTTAAACATGGCTGCATCTTTAATGCAAGCGTGTTTAATAATTTCGGCAAAACCATTTTCCCATTCTGCCTGAGGCAATGTGTTTAAAAACTGTATATCGTGTAATATAAAATCAGGTTGGCGAATTATACCAACAATGTTTTTATAAATACCCACATCAATACCGTTTTTACCACCAATAGACGCATCCACTAAAGCCAATAAAGAAGTAGGCACAAAACCAAACTTTATACCCCGCATATATACTGATGCTACATAACCGGTAATATCGGTAATTACACCGCCACCTACACCTACTAAAGTTGTTTTGCGGTCGGCTTCCATTTCTATCAACTGGTCAATTACCGCATCAACCGTTTGTTGCACTTTGTATGCTTCACCTGCTTTTAAAACGATGGTATTCCACCCTTTAAATTTCTTTTCGTTGCGGGCATAAATATTTTCATCGGTTATTAAGATGGTATGGCTTTTATCTACAATGTTTTTTAATGCTGCAAATCCGGTAGCAAAATAACATTGCACTGTAGCATTATTAAACACAAATTTTTTTGCTTTAGGGCTAGTATCTGTCATTATTAAAATATTAGAAATATATACTGCTTTTGTATTTGGGTTAGGGATAGAAGCGGCATCCTTTTGCGAAGCATCGGCAGGCGGCGCAGGGCAAAAGATACAGCGGATAGCCCGACCCGTGAGAGAAAACAAGGTTGAGTATGCGAAACCTTGTTTACGCTCACGGGGAACCCCATAAAACAATTTACAATATACAACAGTGCCTTGCGGCAGTTAAAAATTATTCAGCGTCCATTACTTTTTTCTGATGGTTGATACTTTCCATGTGTACTGCATCAAAATACTTGGTAATAAACTCACGGCTTAAACCTAATTTTTCACCATTATCTGCAACACGCTCTAATATTTCGTTCCAGCGGTTGGTTTGTAAAATGGTAATATTATTATCTTTTTTATATGCCCCGATTTTATCGGCAATTTTCATACGTTGGCTTAAAATCTGCATTAACTCATCATCCAGGTGGTTAATTTGCTGACGCAAAGTTTCCAGTGCAGCATGAAATTCCTCTGAATTAATATCTTCTTTACGCCATGTAATTTCGTCTAACATTTCTTTCAGGCGCTCAGGTGTTACCTGTTGTTTGGCATCGCTCCATGCGTTGTCCGGATCAATATGGCTTTCAATCATCAGTCCGTCAAAATCAAGGTCGATAGCTTTTTGTGCCGTGCTGAATAAAATATCGCGACGGCCACAAATATGCGAAGGGTCGTTAATGATAGGCAACTCTAAGTTACGACGTTTCATTTCAATAGCTAAATGCCACATAGGTGCATTACGGTATTCGCTGTTACCGTAAGATGAAAACCCACGGTGAATTAAACCAATTTGTTTAACACCGGCACGGGCAACACGCTCAACAGCCCCGGTCCACAATTCCAAATCCGGATGAACAGGGTTTTTAATTAACACCGGTACATCTACACCACGTAATGCATCAGCCACTTCTTGTACACTAAACGGATTAACGGTAGTACGGGCACCAATCCATAATACATCCACATCAAAAGTAAGCGCATCCTGCACTTGTTTAGCGGTTGCTACTTCTACTGCTGTTGGTAAACCGGTTAATGCTTTTGCTTTTTGTAACCATGGCAAACCTTTAGCACCAATACCTTCAAATAATCCGGGTTTGGTACGTGGTTTCCAAATACCGGCACGTAACATATTTACTTTTCCGGTTGCGGCCAGTTGCTGTGCCGTAGTTACTAATTGATCTTCGGTTTCTGCACTGCAGGGCCCACTAATTATTAGCGGCCTTTTGGCCCATGCATCCTGTACCACCTGTTTTGCTGATTGCTCTGTTGCTTGCATTGTATTTGTTTTAAAAATTGTTTGTTATTTAATAATTCTTTTTATTTGGTTTGCCTGATGAATTAAGCCTTCTAACTCATCATTTTTTTTTTCCTGAATTAGTTTTTTAAATTTTTCTAACTGTGCAATATGCTCGGTTAATACATCCAGGATATTTTCTCTGTTTTGTATAAAGATGGGCGTCCACATAGCCGGACTACTTTTGGCCAACCTTACCGTACTTTCAAAACCCGCCGATGCCAGTTCGAAAATAGCATTGTCTTCTTTCTCTTTTTCCAACACCGTATTGGCCAAAGCAAAAGAGGTAATGTGTGAAATATGACTAACATAAGCCGCATGTACATCATGCGCATAAGCTTCCATTTCTAACAAGCGCATACCAATTTTGGTGTACATATTTTTTACCCATGCCAGTGCATCAGGATCCGATGCTTCGGCATTACAAATAATTACTGCTTTATCGGCATAGGCGCCACGCACCGCTGCCTGTGGACCGCTATACTCGGTACCCCACATGGGATGCGTGGCTACATATCTCCCCCTTTTAGGATGGTTTTGTACAGCCGCAATTAATTGCGACTTGGTTGATCCTAAATCTAAAACTATTTGTGTGGTTATCTTATTTAACACTTCCGGTAAAAAGTTAACCATTTTGTCTACAGGTATAGATAAAATAACTACTTCAGCTTCCTGTATGGCTTCATCCAGCGGTAAACTTTCATCTACCAATTCCAACTCCACCGCTTTGCGTGCATGCGCTTCATTTGCATCAACGCCAATTAGTTTTGACGATAATTTTTTCTCGTGCAATTGCAGCGCCAATGAACCGCCCATTAAACCAACACCCACTATGGCAATTTTTTTTCTTTGCCCTATCATAATGCTGCTTGTTTTATTCTGTTAATTGCTTCGTTTAATTTTTCAACCGGTGAACAAAGGCTTATTCTTATAAAATCATTTCCTGCCGATCCGAATATGCCACCGGGTGTTATAAACACATTGGCATTGTATAAAATATTATCTGCCACATAACCGCCGTTACCTAATTCATGCTCATTGGCTGTTACATTATTGGGCCTTGCCCATATAAACATACCTGCCTGATTGGGCGCAATAGTACAACCTACTAATTGCAACAACTCTTCGGCCTTTGTACGTCTTTCGGCATAAATAGTATTCACATCATCGTACCATTGTTGCTCCAAACTCAACGCCTTGGCTGCTGCTAATTGTAATGGCAGGTACATGCCACTATCCATATTACTTTTAAAACGTAACACTTCTTCAATACGCTCTTTATTGCCACACAACATACCAACACGCCAACCTGCCATGTTATGGCTTTTGCTTAATGAGTTTAGTTCTAATGTAACATCCTTTGCGCCATCTACACTTAAAATACTAATAGGATTATCGTTTAAAATAAAACTATAAGGGTTGTCGTGTACAATTAACAACTGATGTTTTTTAGCAAATGCTACCAACTGCTCAAACAACTGTATAGATGCTTGTTGCCCTGTAGGCATTTGCGGATAGTTTACAAAAATGGCTCTGTACTGTTTTGTATTTTCATTATCCGCTGCATGCAATAATTTTTCTATTGCAGCAAAGTCAGGTTCATAATTATTTTGTTCTAACAAATCATAATACACTGGTTGAGCACCTGATAATTTTACGGCACTTGAATAAGTAGGATAGCCCGGATTAGGCACCAACACTTTTACACCCGACTCAAAATACGTCATGCATATATGCATAATACCTTCCTTGCTTCCAATTAAAGGCAATATTTCCGCATCAGCATCCAAGCCTACATTGTACCATTTTTTATACCAGTCACCCATGGCATTACGCAATACAGGCGAGCCTTTGTACGATTGATAGCCATGTACATTTGCTTTCAAACTTTCTTCCTGCAAAACCTTTACCACATCGGGGTGTGGCGGTAAATCCGGACTACCAATACCAAGGTTAATAATATTTTTCCCCGCCTTATTTAAGCCTTCTATTTCTCTTAGTTTTTTCGAGAAATAATATTCGCCAATTCCTTCTAATCTTGCCGCCGTTTGCATAATAAAGCCTCCCCAAGCCCCTCCAAGGAAGGGGTTTTATTGTTTAATTTTTTTTAGTTACTCTAACTGTTTTATAATTTCCCAATAGCTCTTTTTCTTTTTTTGTTATCATCGTCCCTCCCTTGATTGAACTTTACTTGCGTCGCACTCTTGTACTGTTGTAACTCTATTCAGCATTTTGTAAGTCTCCTACTAACATCAGAAACCCTCATTACCAAATTTCCAAATCACCAAATCATCACATTGTTTTCCATCAGCACATTAGCACATCATCTAATTAGCTAATTACTTCCACACTCCTTTTTTATATACCCCATACACTTTCACATGTTCCGTTAGTGGTTTTATTGCTTCTATTACTTTATGCAGTATATCAACGTTTGTAAATTCCATATCTGCATGAAAGCTGTATTTAAAATCGGTACCCGGTATAGGGAAACTTTGCAGTTTGCTTAAGTTAATATCCATGTCGGCTATTTTGTTTAATACTTTAGATAAACTGCCTTTTGAATTATCCGTATGAAAATATACTGATGCTTTATTTGCTTCCTCAACCACCTGGGCAACATCGGCCCTTTGTAATATTAAAAATCGGGTGTAGTTATTTTTAAGAGTATGAATATTAGGTGCAATCACATCCAAATCATATAACTCGGCCGCCAGCTTACTGGCAATAGCAGCTATAGATTTACTTTTATGCTGGTGAATATGTTTGGCACTTAATGCGGTATCATCCGTTTCTACCAGTTTCCATTTATGATTGTCTAAGTAGCCATAACATTGTTGTAAAGCCATGGTATGCGAGTGCACTTCTTTAATATCTTCTAGCTGTACACCGCGGTTTACCAACAGGTTTTGTTTTATTTGTAAATAAACTTCGCCAACAACTTGTAAGTCCGATTTAAGCAACAAGTTATAGTTAGGCAAAATGCTACCGGCAATGGAATTTTCAATAGCCATTACACCACCATCACTTTCTTTTTTATTAGCTGCTAAACTAACCGACTCACGAAAGGTTGCACATGGCAGTACCTCTATTTGTTTGCCAAAAAATGTTCGTGCAGCCACTTGGTGAAAACTGCCTTCGTAACCCTGTATTGATACTCTTGTTGCCATATACATTCAAAAAAAAAGTCCCGGCTTTATGCCGGGACTCTTGTATTTATTCGTTTATCTATTTAGTAAACTTAGTACAAAACATTCCCGGCCCTCGTTCTAAAAAAGAAGAAGTAATAAAAACTAAAACCAAAGAATGTATTGTTTGCTGTCATTGCGCAACAAATATAATGATCTAAATGAAAGAAAAAAATTTATTCTCGTGTTCTTCTACGGCCGCCACCGCCACTATCGGCATCGTTCATTCTTATTTTGCGGCCTTTGAAATTTTTGCCGTCTAATGCTTTAATCATCTTACTAGCATTAGGACCGGCTTCCACTTCTACCCAACTATTCATTTCTTTCATGTCAATACGCCCTAAGGAATCTTTGCGTAAATCGCTCATATCTAAAATGAATTGTAAAAAGCTTGCTTTATAAAAGCCATCTTTAGTACCAAGGTTTACAAACAAACGCTGGTAAGCGCCACCACTTGATCTTCGTCCTGCACCTGCTGACGCACCACGGCTTGCTTCACCTTGGCCTCTTCGGTCTAATTCGCGGGTACCACGTTCACGCCTTGCATCTTCACGTACATTTAAGTCGGCAGAGTTTTCATAATATTTTAAAAACCTGTCAAACTCTAATGCAGCTACACGTTGTAAAATTTCTTCCTTGCTAACATCGGCAAATTTTTCCTGTAAAGCAGGTATATAAGCTTCGTACTCGCTATTAGATATATCAGCCGATAATAACTTATCGGTAAAATGGAAAAACTGCTTGCGGCAAACATCTTTACCGGTTGGTATATCCATTTTAGAAAAACGGGTATTTGCAATTTTTTCTATCTGACGTAAACGGTAAATTTCACGTGGGGTAACAATTGAAAGCGATACGCCATCTTTACCCGCACGGCCTGTACGACCACTACGGTGTGTGTACACTTCAGTATCATCAGGTAACTCGTAGTTTATTACGTGTGTAATACCTTTAACATCTATACCGCGGGCTGCTACGTCGGTAGCTATTAACAATTGAATACTTTTTTCACGGAAACGTCCCATTACTTTATCACGCTGCGCTTGTGTTAGGTCGCCATGTAACGCTTCAATATCATACCCTTCACGTATTAAACGCTCAGTAATTTCCTGTGCATCTGCTTTAGTACGGGTAAATATAATACCATAAATACCAGGGTTAAAGTCGATGATACGTTTTAAAGTTTCATAACGGTTAATGTGTTGAGTAGTGTAATACTGATGATCGACATTAACATTGGTAGCATTAACCTTACCCACGGTAACTTCAAACGGATCTGTCATGTAACGCTTGCTTACACGGCGTATTTCCTGTGGCATGGTTGCGCTAAACAACCAGATGCTCTGACGGTTGGGGGTGTTTTGTAAAATAAACTCAATATCATCTTTAAAGCCCATGTTTAACATTTCATCGGCTTCGTCTAATATTACGTAATGTATTTGCTCCAGGTTAATCGCTTTACGCTCAATCAGGTCAATTAAACGGCCCGGTGTAGCTACAACAATATGGGTACCTTTTTTCAGGTCGCGGATTTGCTCACCGATAGATGCACCACCGTAAACGGCAGTAACATACATACCTTTTGACTTTTTCTTAAAAGCATCTAAGTCGTTGGCTATTTGCAAACAAAGTTCGCGGGTAGGACAAATGATTAATGCTTGCGGATGACGCTGAGCGGCATCTAATAAATGTAATACAGGCAAACCAAACGCAGCCGTTTTACCGGTTCCTGTTTGTGCTAGGCCTATAAAATCTTTGGTTCCTTGTAATAATACAGGTATAGCTTGCTCCTGTATGGGGGTGGGTTGTGTAAAACCCAGTGCTGTAACGGACTCCAATATGCCGTCTTTAACACCTAATGATTCAAATGTAGTCACAGATCTATTTTATTAATTGAAGGCGCAAAGGTACGCTAAATTAAGAGGGTTTGGGGTTTTATTTTATGATGGCGCCTAATTGTTGGGTAATAAATTAAGAATTAAGGAGATAGGGAGGAAAGCGGAAATCCAAAAGCAGAAAGCTTAATGCGGGGACTTACCACTAAGGACTCCAGCTTTCCGCGTTAAGCATTAAGCTTTTCGCCTCTCTAGTGTAAGGGATTGCAGTGGTTACCCCGGTGAGGTGTGGTGAGGCTGGGCTGTGCCGGAGTAATAGCGTAAAGCCCGACCCCATTAAATAAACAGGGTGAGGTACGAGCTGTGTTTATTTAATAGGGATACGCCTAAACAAACACAACTGTATCATATACAAACTATTATAAATAGAAAGAGCCACTCCTGAGGAATGGCTCTTTTCTTATTGCTTGCCTAAAAATTAGTTAGCTTTATTTAAAGAGTCAACTTTTTTATCTAAAGAGTCAACTGCTTTATTTAAAGAATCAACAACTGGAGCTGGTACTTCAGGAGTTTCAACTTTAATTGTGTCTTCAGGTTTAGTGCTTTCGGCTTCGTTGTTACAAGCTACAAAACCTAAAGATGCTACTGCTAATAAAATGAAAAGCTTTTTCATTGTGACGTTTTTTTAATTGAGTTTTTGAAATATTTCTGATATTAATACAATTATAAAAAAAAGGTAACCCGGTTTTTGGAAAAAAATTTTTCTTTGCTGGAAAAGGGTTACTATTTTTAAAAAAAAGTATTAAAACTGTAGGTGTGAAAGTTGCGTATAACGAAAAGGAACTACTTAAAGGACTGGCCCAGAACGACAAAACGGCAATAGAAACCATTTATAAACAAAATTATAATATGGTTCAGGCATTGATTATCAATAACAACGGATTAGCTGACGACGCAAAAGACATTTTTCAGGAAGCCTTAATTGTATTGTATGAAAAAGTAACCACAGGCAATTTTGAGCTTAACTGCCAGATTAAAACCTACCTCTATTCTGTATCCCGAAGACTATGGCTGAAAAGGTTGCAGCAAACTAACCGGTATTCATCGGATTTGGTAAATACCGACCAAATTGTTGCAGTTGAGGAAGACATGGAAGAACACCAGAAGAAAGACGAGGAATTTGAAGTAATGCACCAGGCTTTGGCAACCCTTGGCGAACCGTGTAAAAGTTTGTTGGAAGCTTTTTACCTGCAAAAAAGAAATATGCAGGATATAGCAGCCGACTTTGGTTACACCAACGCCGACAATGCCAAAACACAGAAATACAAATGCCTGATGCGTTTAAAGAAAACATTTTTTGCAAAATATCATAAAGGCGACGTGTAATGCAAGACAATAAAGATTTGATGATGTTGGATTCCGTAGAAAGGTACATTAAGGGTGAAATGAACCCAGATGAACGCCTGTTTTTTGAAAACCTGCGGAAAACCAATAGTGAGATTGACCAGATGGTGGTAGAACATACCCTGTTTTTACGTCAGGTAAACCGTTATGCGGTACGTAAAGATTTTGCGGCTAACCTTAACGATATACACCACAAACTGGAAAATGCCGGCACTATTACTACGGCTGCCAATCAACATACCGGCAAACTGGTGTTTTTATGGAAAAAATATAAGCGTGTAGCAGGGATTGCAGCCAGTATTGCGGGTATTACGGCAGTAGGGTTATCGCTTTTATTTAACTCGGTTGCTCCGCACCCTAAAGATCCGCAGGTAAAAGAGCTGGTTAGTAAAATTGAAGTACTGGACCAAAAAACTAAAAATCTTGACCAAAAGATTGACCATGTAGATAATAAAGCAACTGCGGCTGCAAATTCAAACGCATCGGGTATTGATATCAATGCCCGTTACAATGGTACCGGATTTTTAATTGACGGTAAAGGCTTAATGATTACCAATGCACACGTAGTAAAAAGGTCAGTTAATATATATGTAGAAAACAACAAGGGCGAAAAGTTTAAAGCTATTGTGTTAAAGCAAGATCCGGCACGTGATGTGGCTATTATTAAAATTGTAGATGACCGTTTTAAACCTGTTGCATCATTACCTTATGGTATTCGCAAAACAGCATCGGATATTGCCGAGCCTATTTTTACCCTTGCTTTCCCTAGCGACAAAATGGTATATGGCGAAGGTTACCTGAGTGCTAAAACCGGTTTTAATGGCGATACACTAAGTTTCCAGATTTCGGTACCGGCCAACCCGGGCAATAGTGGCGGCCCTGTATTTAACCGCAACGGCGAAGTAATTGGTATTTTAAGTGCAAAAGAAGTAGGTGCCGAAGGTGCAGTATTTGCTGTACAATCAAAATACATTTTTCAGGCATTGGATAGCTTACGCAAAAACCAATTATACGAAAAAGTAAAAGTGTCACAAAAATCAACACTTAATGGTTTAGACCAAACCGTACAAGTGAAGAAAATAGAGGATTATATTTTTATGGTGAAAGGTGATTAGGTTGCAGAAATCAGAATTGAGACATAAGATTTTAGAAAAGGACTTTTTTAATTAAGAGTCCTTTTTCTTTTAGTGAATTTTTTGTTACCAACCGCATAGCCCTGATTTAGAAGTTCCAGAAGTTCAATGTTCAAAAGTTCAAGGTTGTCGTAACAACGCAGGTTTCCTTTTTTAAATACTTAATACTTTTTTTATGCTACCAACACCCCTCCCTTGATTGAGCTTTTGTTGTAGTTTATCCTGAGCTTGTCGAAGGGCTCCGTTCAGGGTTCTGTTCGCTAATGAGCAGTTGTACTCGTATAAAATAAAAGTCCTGTAATTTTTTACAGGACTTTTAATATCGCTTCTATAGCGCCGCCATTATCAAATTATCTAATCAACTAATTATCTAATTTGCTCTTACGCTTCTTTCCACAAATAAGTTGGGTAATCGCCTTTTTCAATTAATTCGTTCAGGCTTTTTTCTACAAAGGGTGCATCTTCTTTATAAGTAACACCAAACCAAGATGAGCTTGTTGGTATAATTTCAACACGACCGCCGTCTTGAATAAATCGGTCGGCAACAATCGGAATAAAAAATTCAGACTTTAATTCCTGGCCATGGTTTTGTAAAAACTCACGAAACAACTGCATGTTATAGTTAAAGAAAGATGGATCAAAACACCAGAAGTTCATAGACACACGAGTATCCAAGGGCAATTCTTTAGGCTCCAGTTCATCATCTACCAATATTTTATCGCCTTTTTTAGCAATATTAATACGTTCTGTAATAGTGGCTAAATTACCCGTCGCATCCAAGCCACAAACACCACGGTTTACAGTACCATGCTCCGATAATGTTTTTAATAAATCGTACCCAACAATAGCATATGTTTTTTCGCTGCAATCGTTACGTAAAAAATCAGCAGCTACTTCAAAGGCTTTCTGGCCATAAAAGTCATCGGCATTAATTACGGCAAAAGGCTCGTTCACCGCATCTTTAGCACATTGTACGGCATGCGATGTACCCCATGGCTTGGTGCGTTCTTCTGGAAATTGGTATCCTTCCGTAAAAGCATCCATATCCTGATACACATATTCAATTGCAATTTTACCCGCTAATTTAGGTTCAAAAATAGCTTTAAAGTCATCAGCAAAACTGCGACGGATGATAAACACGACTTTGCCAAAACCAGCGCGGATGGCATCATAAATAGAATAATCCATAATGGTTTCGCCACCCGGGCCAAAACCTTGTATTTGTTTCATACTACCGTAACGTGAAGCCATACCGGCAGCTAAAATTACCAATGTAGGTTGGGTCATATATCGTTATTTGAGTTGCGAATTTAATTGAATTTACCCGAACTTCACCGCTTATGCTTTCGTTATCATTTTCACCACCAGCAATAAATGCCATACCCTACTACAGCGATGGCAAAAAACAAACATTTGTATTACGTGCCGATGCTATTGATGCGGTTATTTCGGGCAACAAATGGTTTAAGCTAAGGTTTTATTTAAGCGAAGCATTACAACAACAAAAAAAGCGCATTGTTACCTACGGGGGTGCATTTTCTAACCATATTGTAGCAACAGCAGCGGCTTGTAAAGCTGCAGGATTGCAATGTTTGGGTATTATTCGTGGCGAGCAGCCTTCGGTTCTATCGCATACATTATTGCAAGCCCAAAGTTTGGGCATGCAACTACAATTTATATCCCGCGAAGATTATGCACAAAAAATAATGCCCGCCAACATTAGCACCGATACAGATTACTGTATTGCCGAAGGTGGTTACGGGCATACAGGTGCACAGGGTGCAGCTACCATGCTGAATGGTATAAGAAAAGATTTTACCCATATGCTTTGTGCTGTAGGTACCGGCACCACATTGGCGGGCCTGTTACAGGCTGTACCAGTATCTACACAGGTAATAGGTATCAGCAGTTTAAAAAATAACTTGAGCCTTGCAGCAGAAACGGCTGCACTAAACGGTACAACTGCCGAAACAATAAATATTTTACACCAGTTTCATTTTGGCGGTTATGCCAAACACAAACCTGAATTAATAAATTTTATGAATAACCTGTACCGGCAAACCGCTATTCCCACCGACTTTGTATATACTGGTAAACTTTTTTATGGTTTTGATACATTAGTACAACAAAATTATTTTCCAATGGGTAGTAAAATATTATTAATCCATAGTGGCGGACTGCAAGGCAACCTGTCTTTGCCAAAAGGAACGTTAATCTATTAAACTTTTACCATTACGGGTATTATCTTTGTTAGTAACAAAGCAACTTTAGACCAAGAGAGGTACAACTTCATGAATAAAACATATTTGTCACTGTTTATCAGTATGCTAACCATCAGCAGCGTTTTCGGGCAGGATACATTACCTAAATTTTCGGTAAAAAACGTAGGCAATAACCGTATAGTAGTGGGCTGGACAAACGCCTTTGAATCCATTACACAAATAAGTATTCAGCGGTCACCTGACAGTTTAAAAAATTATAAAACCATATTAACCGTTGCCGACCCTACCACACCACAAAACGGTTACCTTGATACAAAAGCACCGAATGACAGAATGTTTTATCGCCTGTATATTCAGCTAGCTGGTGGTGTGTATATGTTTAGCGATGCAAAAAGACCTGTATTAGATACGTCAGGCAAAACGATAGAAGACATTGTGCCTACTGATGCAAACAACAACAATAACTTTCCTCCAGGTATAATTGATTCCGGAGCTGTAACGCCCCCCCTGCCGGGTGTTACCAAACCTACTGGTCCACCACCATATATACCCTCAAAATATGTGTACACAAATGGCAAAGATGGTAACATACAAATCTCTTTACCCGGCGATGACACTGAAAAATATGTAATAAAATTTTACACGGCCGATGATGAGTTTTTATTTGAACTTAAAAAACTGAAAGAGAAAAGTTTTAAAATAGAAAAATCAGTTTTTTATAAATCGGGCTGGTACAATTTTGAATTAATTGAAGATGGCAACACGATTGAAAAGCATAAGTTTTTTTTGAGAAAAGACTTTTAGTTAAGGATTTAAGGTGTAAGGTTTGGGACTATGGATATGAAAGTTCAAGCGTTCAATGTTGTCGTAATAAATCCTATATACTCAATACTGTTTTTTATGTTACCAGCTGCATTGCTACTATCAGCTGTTGTTGCGTCGCACACTTCAACGTTCAGTAATTCTATTCACCCTATTGCAATACCCAAATATTCAATCTTAAATATTAAATATTGAATTATTGCAATTATCTATGAACGATGAACCATTAACTATGAACTAACTCCACCTCAAAAATATCTTCAAAGTGTTTTTTAAAAAATGCTTTTACCTCATTAATATCTACTTGCTGGCCTAACTCTTTTTCAATAGAAGTAACCTGCTTGTTTTGAATACCACAGGGAACAATAAAACCAAAATAATCTAAATCGGTATTAACATTTAATGCAAAGCCATGCATGGTTACCCACCTACTGGTACGTACACCAATGGCAGCAATTTTTCTTTCACGGCCTATTTTATCAGGATCCAGCCAAACACCGGTTTCACCGGCAGAACGTTCGCCTTTTAAACCGTAATGTGCAATGGTTTGTATAATTACTTCTTCCAGGTTGCGCAGGTATTTACCAATATCTGTATAAAACTTTTCCAAATCTAAAATAGGATAACCTACTAATTGTTGCGGACCATGATAGGTAATATCGCCACCCCGATTGGTTCTGAAAAAATCTATACCACGGGCAGCCAGGTTTTCCTCACTTAATAGTACGTTTTCAATGTGGCCACTTTTACCTAAAGTGTACACATGCGGATGCTCAACAAATAACAGGTGATTTTTTGTGTTTGCTGCTGCCGTTGCTGCCTCTTCCTCATTCGCTTGCTGCTCAAACCGCAGGGATTTTAGCTGTACATTTTCGCTTAATAAAGTTTCCTGATAAGCCCATGCATCTTTATAACGCATACTGCCCAGATCGTTAAAGTAAACTTGTTGCTTTTTCATTTTAATGCTTGCAAAGGTACAACAATTGTCAGGGTTTAAAGGTTCGGGAAATCAATTGACAGATGACAGGTGACAATTGACAAATTAGACAATTTGGCAATTAGATAATGTGGTTTACGCTAAAACACAGCCGCTTACATAATGCTCAATAGGATTACCGAACACCCCGATTAAAATGCTGGGTACTGCAAAATGGCCAATAGAATTGTTGCAGCACAAGTGAGTGACACAACAGACGATGATAGTAGCAATGCAGCTGGGAACATAAAAAACAGTATTGAGTATTTAGAAAGGGAACCCTGCGCCATTACGACAACTTTGAACTTTTGGAACATTGAACCTTTGGAACTGCCGAAACACTACTTTTTCACAATTTATTCTTTCGGGCCTTAAAATTATTTTTTCTTCCCCATCTTTGCCTGCCATGGCAAAATTGAAGACAGAAGAAACTCCTATGATGCAGCAGCATCGGGCTATTAAGCAAAAATATCCTGACGCTGTGCTATTATTTCGTGTGGGAGATTTTTATGAAACTTTTGGCCCGGATGCCATTACCGCATCACAGGTTTTAGGTATTACTTTAACCAAACGTAATAACGGTGCAGCCTCATCGTTGGAACTGGCCGGTTTTCCGCATCATGCTCTGGATACTTACTTGCATAAATTGGTAAAAGCAGGTTACAGGGTAGCCGTTTGCGATCAACTGGAAGACCCGAAAACGGCCAAAGGCGTTGTAAAAAGAGGTGTAACCGATATGATTACACCCGGCACTACGGTTAACGATAAATTACTGGAACACCACAGCAATAACTTTTTAGCAGCACTACATTTTGTTGATGATGATAAATTCGGTCTGGCTTTTTTAGATATATCGACGGGGGAATTTTTTATTGCCGAAGGTGACAGAGAATACACCGATAAATTATTACAAAGCTTTAAACCCGCCGAAGTAGTTTTTGCCCGCCAGCAACAAAAAAAATTTAAGGAGATTTTTGGCGGCAAAATGTATACCTATACTTTAGATGAGTGGATTTTTAGCGATACTTATGCTAATGATGTTTTGTTGAAACATTTTCAAACACACTCATTAAAAGGTTTTGGTATAGAGGGCTTAACGAACGGTATGATTGCAGCCGGATCGATACTGCATTACCTGAAAGATACCGAACACCCCAACCTGCAACACATTACCACTTTACAACGTATAGACCGGGAAGATTTTTTGTGGATGGATAGGTTTACGATACGTAACCTGGAGTTGATTGGCGGCACAGGCGATGGACAGCATAGCTTATTAGGCGTATTGGATAACACGGTTTCGCCAATGGGCGCCCGTTTGTTAAAACGTTGGGTAATTTTTCCGCTAAAGGATTTATTAAAAATTAATGAGCGGTTGGATTTGGTGGAAATGCTGATTAAAGAAACCGATTTAAGGCAGCAGTTTTTACAGGCATTTAAACAGTGTGGCGATATTGAAAGATTGGTATCTAAAATACCATTAAAGAAAATTAACCCACGTGAAGTATTGCAACTGGCTCGCGGCTTAAAACAAATAAGCCTGGTGAAAGAGTATTGCAGCCAAAGCAATAATGAATATTTAAAAAGACTGGGTGATGCACTGAACCCATGCCCCTATATTGCCGAAAAAATTATTAAAGAAATTATAGATAATCCACCGGTACAGGTAAACAAAGGCAGTGTTATTAATACCGGTGTAAATGCGCAGTTAGATGAGTTGAGAAGCATATCACAGTCTGGTAAAGAATACCTGGCTAAAATGCAACAAACCGAAGCTGAACGTACGGGTATTGGATCCTTAAAAATTGGATTTAATAATGTGTTTGGTTATTATTTAGAAGTAACCAACTCGCAAAAAAACAAAGTACCTGCCGAGTGGATGCGCAAACAAACACTGGCCAATGCTGAACGATATATTACACCGGAACTAAAAGAATATGAAGAAAAAATTACAGGTGCCGAGGATAAAATTCTGGCACTGGAAACCGAGTTGTTTGATGTATTAGTAAATGAGTTGTTTGAATACCTGGCTCCTATACAGACAAACGGTAATATTGTAGCCATTATTGATTGCTTGTGTTGTTTTGCACACAATGCCATACAGTTTCAATACAAAAAACCGGTAATACACGAGGGCAGCGAATGGGAGGTGAAGGAAGGCCGCCATCCGGTTATTGAACGTAACCTGCCCATTGGCGAAGCCTATATTCATAACGATTTGCAGTTAAACAAAAACGACCAGCAAATTATTATTCTCACCGGGCCAAACATGAGTGGTAAATCGGCCTTATTACGCCAGACTGCGCTGATCACCTTAATGGCACACATGGGTTCGTTTGTACCTGCAACAGCTGCGAAGCTTTCTTTAACCGATAAAATTTTTACACGTGTCGGCGCATCGGATAACTTAAGTGGTGGCGAAAGTACCTTTATGGTGGAGATGAATGAAACGGCCAGCATTATTAATAATATTACAGCCCGCAGTTTAATATTGCTGGACGAAATTGGCCGTGGCACATCTACCTACGATGGTATTTCCATAGCCTGGAGCATTGCCGAACATTTACACAATACACCGCACCAACCCAAAACCTTATTTGCTACCCACTACCACGAGTTAAACGAACTGGAAGAAAAACTGGAAAGGGTAAAAAACTATCACGTAACTAATAAAGAAATAGGTAATAAAATTATTTTCCTACGCAAACTGGCCCGTGGCGGTAGCACCCATAGTTTTGGTATTCATGTAGCAAAAATGGCCGGCATGCCTCCTTCGCTTATTCAAAGGGCAAATGAAATTTTAACCCAGTTGGAAACCCAACATGTAGATGCCGATAGTACAACCAACACCGGTAACGGCCCATCTACTGCTACCGATTTAAAAAACATCATTAAAAATGTGGCGGCACCAAAAATGCAACTCTCTATTTTCGACGCACACAGCGAAACCTTCGACAACATACGCCAAATGTTAGAGGGTATAGATATCAACCGCCTCACACCCGTAGAAGCACTATTAAAATTGCAGGAAATTAAAAACAAATTGCAATAAACCTGGTTTTGTACTTGGCTAAAATTGGGAGTCCTACTTAGCAGTAACACCTGTTATTTTTTGTATATATGTGTGTAAAATATACGCAAACGATTGATATTTATCAAAAAATCAGTCATTTTGAGCCGTTCATGCCTGCAATAACCCGCATTCATATTAGTTTTAGGTGTAAATACTTAATATCCAATATATGAATAACCGCTTACTACTGGCTGCTGTAGTGTCACTTACTACCGTAGTTTTACATGCACAGCCATGTGCACCTGCCGGCGACGAAATAAGTTACGGCGCCAACGATACCTGGATTGGCTATGTATACAACAGCACAAATTTTACCAACTATGTAGGTTATGTTACGGAAGGCAGTAGCGGTAACCCTAACTTTTACCAAACCTTTGGCGGCAGCAATACAACATACAACACCAATGGTTGCTCCATTAATACCAACTACTTTACGGTACGTTATAAACTACAAAAAACATTTACCAATGCTACTTACGATATTACAGTGGGCGGCGACGATGGCTACCGCTTAAGTCTGGATGGTGGTGCTACCTGGGTTATTGATAACTGGCGAGACCAAAGCTATACGCTAACCACACATACCATTTTGCTGAATGGCACTTACAATATGGTATTAGAGTATTATGAAAACCAAGGCGATAACATAATAAGTTTTGATATACAATCCTCCTGTGCCGGATCAGAAAATACAACTACGTACGGCACAGCCGATAGCTGGATTGGCTATGTGTACGATGGTACAAATTTTAATTATTACCGAGGTGCCATTACGCAATCATTAAATTTCTATCAGAATTTTGGTGGCGATAACACCACCTTTTTTACAACCGGCTGTAGTGTTCAAACCGAAACCTTTAGCGTACGTTACCGCTTACGTAAAAACTTTAACTACGGCAGTTATACTATAGTAGTTGGTGCCGATGATGGTTATCGTTTAAGTTTAGATGGCGGTAGTACCTGGGTAGTAGACCAATGGTGGGATCACGGTTATAACGAAACAATCTATATCACAAACCTTAGCGGCAATGTAGATATGGTATTGGATTATTATGAAAATGGAGGTGGTAATGTAGTTAGCTTTAATATACAAAACAACTATATACTGCCGGTAACCTTACTAAGTTTTAAAGGCACTGCTCAAAACAATTTATTCAACTTTAACTGGGTTATTACAGGGAATAGCAACCCCAATTATTTCCAACTTCAACAAAGTAATGATGGTATAAGGTTTACTGATGCGGCAACCATTGCTGCTTCAAACGGTGTACCATTCAATGGCAACATTTCATTTCAACATCAGTCAGCACAAACCGAAGCCGGTTATTACCGACTGAAAATTATCGATCAACAAGGTGTAATTACCTACTCGCAGGTAATACAACTAAAGCAAAACAACAGCAATAAATTACAGGTATTTCCTACCGTTTTACGGCAGCAAGCCATACAGTTAAAAACACAACAACTTTATCAAAACGCAACGGCGCAATTATATAACGCACAAGGTATACTGGTATGGCAGCAAAAACTAAATAACGTATTACCCAACAGGCAAATAGCGCTACCCATACAACAAAAAAAACTGGCATCAGGAACCTATGTGTTAAGTATTTACAGTAGCAACCACCCCGTACAAAGTACCAAAATTGTTATCCCGGCATGGTAAACAATTAGCAATAAAAAAATGGGGGCTGCCAGCAGTATATTAACTATTATACATTTTTACTCTTATAAAAAGCAAACGCCTGTTTTATTAAAACAAGCGTTTGCTTTTATCGTGTTGCAATTAAACTATTCACACCCCAATAACTCACATAATTTCATTTCCAAATCCGGGCCACGTAAATTTTTTGCCAATATGGTACCATCAGGTCCTAATAAAAAATTCTGTGGTATTCCCTGCACTTTATATTGTTGTGCCACTACATTACCCCACCCTTGCAAATCACTTACATTTGTCCAGGTGAGGTTATCCATTTTAATAGCATCAAGCCACCTCTGCTTTTGTCCGGGATTATCCAACGATACACCTAACACAGTAAAATTTTTGTCTTTAAACTTTTGAAAGTTTCTTACCACATTCGGATTTTCCTGTCGACATGGTCCGCACCAACTGGCCCAAAAATCAAGTAATACATATTTACCACGGAAAGAAGATAATGTTACCGGCTGCCCTAATGTATCAGCCTGAGTAAAGTCTTTGGCAATGGAACCAATTGCCGTTCCCTTTTCATTGTCAACATATGATTGTAAATATTTACCATATGCATTGTTAACCGCATTGGGTTGTAATTGTTGTAAGCGCTGCTCTAATACACTTACATCATTATTTAAATTTAATACAACCAATAACAAAAACGGGCTCACTGCTGAATAGGCGTATTTTTTTATAAATGAATCAACCTGTTGATCAATTGAATCGGTTAACAATTGCAGGTTTATTCTTAAAGCTTCATCTTGCTCACCAGAACGCATTCGCATGGCATAACTATTCACCTTGTCAAATTTTGGCGGAAATTGTTTTTGAAAAGCCACAAAAGAATTTTGTGTAGCGGATCCACTATAACGCCAGTTATTTAAATTATTTAAACTGCCGGTTATCTTAAGTTTTTCGTTGCCTACAAATATATTCTGCTTTTTGCCTCCCGGTAAGTTTATAGCTAATAAAGATGGCTCCTTTAGTTTGCCTTTTAGTACAAACCAGTTATTAATAATCCGGGCTTTCGCCAAGGTATCATTTGGGTTATTTAAATCAGTAAGTGAAACTGTTGCATTAGGCTTTAATCCCTGAATGCTCCCGGATATTTGAAATTGTTGGGCTGCTGCAAAAATACTTATGCAACAAAGTAACAACAGACCTAACAGCTTTTTTATTTGCATCATATTACAGGCTATTATTGGATAAATAAGCAACTGTAAAGATACAGTTTGGCGGTGAGAGTTTTATATTGTATGGTAACCATTAAAAGGCGTGGCGCTCAAATTTAACTTTTCCCGTTACCTGTTCATATATTCCTGTAACATAATAGTAGCAGCTATTTCATCTACCAATGCTTTGTTACGTCGCTGGCCTTTTTTTAGCCCCATTTCCAACATGGCATCCTTGGCCATTTTAGAAGTATAACGTTCATCCACGGTTTGCACAGGTATATTGGGAAAGTTTTTTTGTAATTGTTTTATACAGTTAGCCACTAATGGCGTAGCATGTGTATCACTATCATCCAGGTTTTTAGGTTCTCCAATAATAATTAACTCCACCTGCTCCTGTGCAAAATACTTTTTCAGGTAAGCCATCAGTTCTCTTGAATCAACAGTGGTTAAACCGGTTGCTATTATTTGCATGGGGTCGGTTACGGCAAGGCCGGTACGCTTTAAACCATAATCTATTGCCAGAATACGTGCCAAATGTTGAGGTATTAAAATTTTATAAATAAATCGGCTATTACAAAAACAGCAAACACTACCGATGCAATACCGTTAGCTGTCATAAATGCTATATTAACGCGGCTAAGATCGTTGGGTTTTACAATAGTTTGCTGATACACTAACATACTAACAAACACGGTCACACCTATCCAGTACAACCACCCAAAACCACCATACCAACCCGCTATTATTACACAAGCTGCACTTAATATATGTAATGCCCGTGAAAAATATAGAGCTTTTGTTTTGCCCAACCAGGATGGAATAGAGTTCAGGTTTTGCGACTTATCAAAATCAACATCCTGTAAGGCATAAATAATATCGAAGCCGCTTACCCAAAACAGAACAGTAAAGGAAAACAGTAATGGCAATAAAGCAAAATGACCTGTTACTGCCAGATAAGCACCAATAGGTGCTAATGCTAAACCCACACCTAATACTAAATGACAAAGTGCAGTAAACCTTTTGGTATAGCTATACCCCAACACTGCAGCCAAGGCCACCGGCGATAAATAAAAACATATACGATTAATAAAAAATGTACAAACCACAAATAATACACTGCTAATAATTGTAAAAAACAATACATTATTAGCCTTTAATATCCCGGCAGGAATTTCACGAATAGCAGTACGAGGATTTTTCGCATCAAAATGTCGGTCCAGATAACGGTTAAACGCCATGGCTGCACTACGGGCAAAAATCATACACAGTATTACCAACGCAAAACGAATGAGCAGTTGGCCTAAATCATCGGGATAATTATTCAGCATATCATTATCATCACTGGCTGAAAATATAAAAAATTCATAGTCGGCTGTACCGCTGAAATACATGGGCCATACCGGACGTATAGCGATAAAAAAACCAATTAATGCAAAGGGCATTGCAAAAATGGTATGCGAAAATTTTATGAGGCTTAAGTATTTTTTGGCAGACATAGTTTTATAAAAGTTCTTGGTTCATGCATATTAAACATTCCAAAGGTTCAAATGTTCCAGAAGTTCAATGTTCTTCATACGATTAACGTTTAACTAATAACATTTAACTCAGATGTTGATTAGCGAACGGAACGATGAACGGAGCGTCGCAACGTCAGCTCAATCAGGGAACAAAAGCTGGTAACAAAATTAATCCTGTTGTATCAATCTCTTCCGTACTAATTCCCATAGTACCACACCTGCTGCCGTGGCAATGTTTAAGGAGTGTTTCATACCAAGTTGAGGAATCTCGATACACCCATCGCATGCAGCAATGGTATCCTGCTCTACACCCGTTACTTCGTTACCTAAAATAACCGCTACTTTTTCGCCTTCGGCTTGTTTAATATTTTCAAGGCTAATGCTGCCTTCGACTTGTTCCACCGCATACACAGTATAACCATCGGCACGCAATTGCGCAATGGCTTCGCTGGTTTTAGCAAAGTGTTTCCAGGTTACCGATTCCTCGGCACCAAGGGCAGTCTTTTTAATTTCTTTATGTGGCGGTACGGCCGAGTAGCCAATAATATAAACTGCCTCCAATAAAAAGGCATCACCCGTACGAAAAACACTACCCACATTGTAAGCGCTGCGTATGTTTTCCAGCACCACAATAATGGGTAGTTTTTGCGACTGTTTAAATTCATCAACAGTCATACGGCCTAGTTCGTCCATGCTTAGTTTTCGCATGGCGCAAAAGTAAATGAAATGTGGCTATTTAAGGTTTACAATGCGTTTATCTTTGGGATATTTAACGGTATAACTAAAACGTACTTTTTTACTTTCGCCGGGTTTTAAATCTATTTTCCAGGTAAGTACACCTGTTTCTTCGTTAACAGTGGCGCCACCATCTTCATCTAATTTTACTTCTACTTCTTTAATACCACTTAACGGAAACTGATCTTTTAGCAAGAGGTTTACATCGGTTAGTTTATTGTTTTTAATGATTACTTCGTACGTAAATTGCTGACGGTTATCCTTACCACTGGTCTTAATGCTGCTTAACTCTTTTATTAAGGAACGTTTAATAGCCACCCTTCTATCACGGCCTAAGGATAAATTTAAAGTATCGGCGGTAGTGTTAGGGTCAATCTGCGATTTACCAATATAAGTATCATCCATAATAATATTGGCTTCGCCGGGTAATAAATCCAAGTTTTGCCAGTTAGCAATCTCGGCTAATAAATAAGCATCTTTATCAACCCGCGGCACACCATAGTTTTTTAAAATGCTGTTTATTTCTTCGTCCTTAATAGTTACGTTATGTATTTGTCCATCGCTTTGAATATCGTAAGGCAAATCAATTTCAAAATTGGTGTTTAACTGACCTTCGTTTAAGGTAGTGTATTGTTGTATAGAAGATGGCGAAATAGTGTCGTCATTATACTTTTTCTCCAGTTGTATACCGGCCACTTTTCCCACTAAAACTTCACTCAATGCTTCATCTTTTGCATAAGATTGCAACACATTCCGTTGCGAGTTACCAATCATAGCCCTGCGTTGTAAATCGTTATACAAACCAGGTACATATAATTGTAATTGCCATGGCGATAATACCGGTGCCACCACTCCAAAATTAGGAGTGCCGGTGCTTAAGGTAAGTTTAGTATTGCGCCAGTTAATACCGGTGCTTTGTGTAACCGATGCTTTGTACACCAGTTTCATTTTATTGGTTTTTGAGTTTACCCGTACATCGTAAACCGGCGTCCAACCTGCATTAGCGGTGTAATAAGATAATGCTAACGGAATTTCACCACCACGTTTGTTCATTACCTGCAATACCAGCTGGCCGTAGGGTTGTGCATTATCAATATTTTGTTGTTGCATTTTAATAAGTGTAACGCGGGTATCAGCAATTTTTTTATTAATTGCCATAATGTTTTGCTCGTGGTTGTAAATAGCGGTTTTCGATTTTTCAATTTTTGCATTATGAAAATCAACCAGCTTTAACAACTCGGCACTGGTACTTACACGGGTACCATTGTTAGCAACGGCCTGTTCAATTATTTTGCCGGAGTAAGCCAGCGTTTCCTGTTCAATAGTAATGGTGTTTTTTATTTTACCAATATTTGTTTGCATGCGGTTAATGCTATCCTCCAATTGCGTTTGCCATTTAGGTATTTCCACCACTTGCCTATTAGGGTAAAAAACCGAAAACTTATGCGACAATAAAGCCACATCTTCCGGGCAACTTATTTGCAAGCTGCTTAAATCAATACTGGTGCTTAATTTATTTATAACAATAAAACGGGTGGCGGTGCTTACCGGTACTTTTGCCTGATGCGTTAACTCGGCACCATAACCAAAGTACACGGTTGCTGTTGATAATGATGCATCTATACGGGCTGTATCCTGTGCCATTGCCACTTGCGAAAAAGCCAGTCCTACCCCTAATAATATTTTATACATACGCTGTTTTTTTACAGGATGCATTTTTAGTTGCGCTTACACAAACCCTTTTTGCTTTTTGAAATCTTTAACATTCCGGCATTTATTTTTATGTTACCAGCTTCAGTAACACAGATCATCGTCCCTTGCGACGCTCCGTTCAACAGCATATCGCTAATCAACGGCCTCCCCAAACCCTTCCGAAGGAGGGGCTTTAAAAGCTTTAATAAATAAGCTATCCCAATTATACAATGCGTTAAGCTTTTAGCTTTCAATCCCTAATCAGCATCGTGTAATACTATGGTTGTTTTCATTAGCACATCAGCATATTAGCACATCAGCACATTTGCTTTCAGCTTTCTGCTTTAAGCTTTATGCGTTAAGCGTTTAGCTTTCAACAGCACATTACCAAATTGTCTTACTATCTTTGCACATTGAACAAAAGTTGAAAAAATGACAATTCTTCCGATAGTAGCATACGGGCATCCGGTTTTAAGAGAAGTAGCAAAAGATATTGATGCCGATTACCCGGCTCTGGATAAACTGATTGAAGATATGTGGCAAACCATGTACTCCAGTAATGGCGTAGGCTTGGCTGCCCCGCAAATTAACCGCAGTATCCGTTTGTTTGTGGTAGATACTGCTCAGATGTTTGAAAACATGGATGCGGCCGAAAAGAAAGAATTTCCCGGTGATACTGGCATAAAAAAAGTATTTATTAATGCCCATGTTGTAGAACTGGATGGCGAACCTTGGGCATACAACGAAGGTTGTTTAAGCATACCCAAAATACGGGAAGATGTTAAACGTCCCGAAAGCGTTACATTGGAATATGTAAACGAAAACTTTGAAGTATTTACCGAAACTTTTGTGGGTTTAAGTGCCCGTGTTATCTTACACGAATACGACCACCTGGAAGGTAAATTGTTTATTGATTATATATCGCCATTGAAACGTAAACTAATGAAAGGCAAACTGGCCGATATTTCTAAAGGTAAAGTGAGAGTGGATTATAAGATGTCGTTTCCTGGATAAGGCTAATTTGGAGATTTGAGGATTTGATAATTTGGTAATTGATACATGCGATGGAAAAAGAAAAGTCGATGGAAAAAGATTTGAATTATCCGTTGAAATTGTGGGTCTGTACATTTACATTTGGTTCTTTATTTCTCTCGGTTCATTGGTTGCTTCAAGCCAGAATCTGGCAAGATTTAACAAGCTTAATTATTGCACCGTTCATTAGTATATTTTCGTTAGTGGGCTTCAGCTTTTTATTTTCCTTACCTGCATTAATTGTAGTCTGGTTAATTTATAGAGGTGTCTTATTACTAAATGCGAGTGTTGCTTTCGACAAAACAGCAACTATTATACTTGCTATTGCCAGTGCATATGCAACCGAACGAGTAATTTTAGGTAGTTTGGAAGTATTTACTCCTATTGATTTATATATAATTGCCATACCTTTTTCCGCGTTATTCTTACATCTAAGGTTATTAATACGCAACAGAAGAAAAGCAAAAACTCAACCAGTTGTAACAGTCGAATAAGACAAAAACACTTGCACATTGCCCAATAGAATTACCGAACGTACAATTGAGAGTCTTGCGTTTATTTCCGGTGGAAATAAACGCAAGCCCAACCCTATCGGGTTACAACAGCCGATGATAGTAGCAATGCAGTTGATTACAAAAAAAAATACCATCCCCAAAAATAGTGCTGCTACAAAACAGCAGCAACTAAAACCCCTCTTTCGGAGGGGTTGGGGGAGGCTTTTATCCCTTTTATTTGCTATATGCTTATTTGGCGTAAACATTTTTGCGCAGGAAATTGATTCTATTGAGAATGCACGGTTAGCTCGTATGATTACGCTTACGGATGTGGTAATGAGCAAGGAATTTAATGTACCCAATTTTATTAAACGGGTTAAGGAAGACACTACTTTTTACAAAGCATTTAAAAACCTACGCATACTAAACTTTACATCGTTAAATAGTATTACCATGACCAATAAAAGTGGTAGTAAAGTAGAAGCGAGTTTAAACAGCCGTACCCGACAGGTTATTACCAACCGTTGCCGTTTAACGCATGTTGATGAAGAAAATATTACCGGCGATTTTTATGATAAAAAAGGTAATTATAATTATTACACAGCGGAGTTATATGCCAGCCTGTTTTTTGCCCAAACTCCCATTTGCGGTGAAAATAATATTGTAAAAGGGAGCACCATTAATCCACGCAATAAAAGCGGCATGGATAAACGGAAGGAACAATTGAAGATGTTGTTTTTTAATCCGGGTAAAAAAATAACCGGCATACCTTTTATGGGTGATAAGAGTAATATTTTTGATCCGGACATTGCTGCTTATTACGATATGCAAGTAGATGCGGGTACTTACGATGGTAAAGACTGTTATATTTTTAGCATAAAAGCAAAAGAAAATTTAAGCGGCGGCCAACGGGATAAAATTGTTTTTGACAATATGACAACCTGGTTTGCAGCAAACACCTACGAAATTTTAGCCCGTAACTATGCGCTTAGTTATGGAGCCGGTGCTTATAGTTTTAATGTAAACATGGAAGTAAAACTTGGCTGGGCCGGTAAGCTGCAAGTGCCTACCCTATTACGTTACAATGGTAACTGGAATGTAATTTTAAAACCTAAAGAACGGGGCTATTTTACAGCCACGTTATTTGATTTTAAGTAGTATATTTTGTCATTGTCACCCTGAGCTTGAAGAAGGGTTACGCAGTACAATAAAAAAAAATCCCATGGGCTTCGTCAGGCTCAGCCTGACAAAACTCCTTATCAATCAGAGCGAAAGATTTTATCCTTCTATTTCATGACCTTTGTGACCAACATATTTGCGCCATTTTTCAATTACGCCGGCAATATCATTGGGCAACTCCGTGTCAAAAAACATTTTTTCGCCGGTAACCGGATGATCAAAGCCTAATGTTTTGGCATGTAATGCCTGACGTGGGCATATTGAAAAACAATTATCAACAAACTGTTTATATTTAGTATACACAGTACCTTTTACAATTCTGTCACCGCCATAAAAATCATCGCTGAATAATGGATGGCCTAAATGTTTCATGTGTACACGTATCTGGTGTGTACGTCCTGTTTCCAGTATACAACGCACCAGGGTTACGTAATTAAATCTTTCCAGCACTTCGTAATGCGTGGTGGCATCTTTACCATGTTCTCCATCAGGATAGGCTTCAAATAATTTCCTAAACCTTTGGTGACGGCCAACATGCGCTACAATAGTTCCTTTATCCTCCGCTACATCGCCCCAAACCAGTGCAACATATTGGCGCTGTATGGTATGATCGAAAAACTGTTTAGCCAGGTTACGCATGGCTACATCTGTTTTGGCTAACACCAATAAACCACTGGTATTTTTGTCAATACGGTGTACCAAACCAAAGCGTGGCAGGCTATCCTCGGTTACAGAAGGGTTTTGTTGTTGTAAATACCAGGCCACACCATTTAATAGAGTGCCGGTATAATTACCGCTACCCGGATGCACCACCATGCCGGGTGGTTTATTAATCAGCATAATATGCTCGTCTTCAAACACAATATTCAGAGCCATTTCCTCCGGCACAACATCCGACTGGTCGGGGCTGTCATCGGAGAAAACAACAATTTCGTCAAGTGGTTTTATTTTATAATTAGGACTAACGGCCTTACCGTTTACCAGTACCATTCCATCTTTTATACCTTGTTGTAATTTATTACGTGTAGCATTTTCAATGCGCTGCATTAAAAATTTATCTATGCGTAAAGGCTCCTGTCCTTTATCAATAGTAAAACTAAACCGTTCGTACAGTTCTTCGCTATGCTCTTCCGGCGACTGATCATTTATATCCAGGTGATTACTCATAATTAAACATTAACTGTTTGGGCTTTATTTCAACGACTGCAAAAAAGCCGGAATGGTTTCTTCGATTGGTTTACCATCCTGAAACGATTTTATAAAAGCGGTACCAATTATTGCCCCATTCGCATATTGTGTGGCAGCGGTAAAACTGGCTTTATCTTTTATACCAAAACCAATCATAAACGGGTTTTTAAGCCCTGCTTCTTGCAATTGTTGTAAATAGTTTTGCTGCAAATGTAAGGCTGCATTGTTTCCCGTAGTAGAGGATGACGAAACTGCATATAAAAAACCTGAAGTTTGTGCATCAATCTGGTGTAACCTTTCTACCGAAGTTTCGGGCGTTACCATAAAAGTAAAATCTAACCCGTATTTTTTTATGATGGGGCCAAATTCTGTTTCAAATTCGTACATGGGTAAATCGGGGATAATTAAACCGTCAATACCCACAGCGGCTGCATCGGCGCAAAATTTTTCAAATCCGTATTGTAAAACCGGGTTCATATAGCCCATTAACAATACCGGCACCGTTACTTCTTTTCTAAAGTCCTGTAGTTGTTCAAACAGCTTTTTTAAGGTCATGCCATTGACAATAGCACGGGTACTGCTTTCCTGTATTACGGGACCATCGGCTAACGGATCGCTGTAAGGCATACCCAGTTCAATCATATCGGCACCGTTTTGCTGCAATAATTTCATTACGGGTACTGTGCTGTCCAATGAAGGGAACCCTGCTGTACAGTATATATTTAAAACGTTGTTGGGTTTATATTTAAATAGTTCTTGCGTTCTGCTCATTGTATTTATTTTACCGGGGCAATATGGTAAGTCTCGCCCCCAATTGTTATAGATGTGTACTTGGGATAACTTTTTACATCCAGCATTAATTTGTAAGCGACTGTTCCGTCATCGGGCTGGTTTACAAAAGCTGAGTCGCCGGTTTTGGTTACGGTTAATTGTTCCTTTGAAAAACCGACGGGTAAACAAGCTTCAAATTCAAATCGTTCACCGGCAATATTGGAAATCATTTTTACACCGGGGTTAACATTATCGCAGTTATCTGCTATTTTTTCAAATTGCAAATCATGTTTA
Source organism: Chitinophagaceae bacterium UBA4857 (assembly GCA_002399735.1). GTDB lineage: Bacteria > Bacteroidota > Bacteroidia > Chitinophagales > Chitinophagaceae > Terrimonas. The sequence goes on along the minus strand of DHEF01000001.1, from coordinate 91,307 downwards.
ATGTAAGGCTCTGTTTCGCAAGCAGCCAATAAAAAAAGTATTGAACAAAAGGATATTATCTTTTTCATTTTACATTTTTTACTTTTTACTTTCCAATACCTGCATATAAGTTTCCATGTCTTTATCGCCACGGCCGCTTAAACAAACCACCACCACATCATCATTAGTCCATTGTTGTGTTTTTAAAGCTGCGAGCGCATGTGAACTTTCTAACGCAGGAATGATGCCTTCTAATTTTGCTAAATTAAAAGCAGCTTCCAAGGCTTCATCATCTGTTGCGTTTAAAACCTTAGCCCTGCCAGTTTCAAACAAATGAGCATGCAATGGACCAATACCGGGGTAGTCCAATCCGGCTGAAATACTGTGTGGTTCTACCACCTGGCCATCATCGGTTTGCATTAATAAACTTTTGCTGCCATGCAAGATGCCAGGCTTACCTAATACGGATGTAGCGGCACTTTTACCGCTGTGTATACCACAACCGGCAGCTTCCACCGCCAGTAATTGTACATCCGCGTCATCTAAAAAATTATAAAAAGCTCCGGCTGCATTACTACCACCACCTACACAGGCAATAACATGCGTGGGTAATTCTGTGCCCGTTTTTTCTTTTAACTGTTCTTTTATTTCGGCACTTATTACACTTTGAAAACGAGCCACCATATCCGGATAAGGATGCGGGCCTACTACGCTGCCAATTATGTAATGTGTATCGTTAGGGTTGTTAATCCAATCGCGGATAGCTTCGTTGGTTGCATCTTTTAAGGTTTTACTACCCGATGTTGCAGGGATAACGGTAGCGCCCAACATTTTCATACGGGCCACATTTGGTGCCTGACGTTGAATATCTTTTTCGCCCATGTACACAATACACTCAATGCCCTTTAAAGCACAAACCGTAGCCGTAGCCACACCATGCTGACCGGCACCGGTTTCGGCAATAATGCGTTTTTTACCTAAGCGTTGCGCCAGTAGTATTTGCCCGATGGTATTGTTTACTTTATGGGCACCGGTATGGCATAAATCTTCACGCTTTAAATAGACGGTAGTACCGGCCTGCTCGCTTAAGCGTTGGGCCAGATACAAAGGTGTCGGCCTACCGGCATAATCGTGTAATAATAAATCAAGCTCCTGCTGAAAAGCACTGTCGTGCATTATTTCAAGATAAGCGGCTTGTAGTTCTGTTACATTTTTTTGTAACATTTCGGGAATATAGGCCCCGCCAAAACGTCCATAATAACCATGTGCGTCGGGGTATTTATACGAAGACATTTGAGTTATGAGTTATAAGTTGTAAGTAATAAGTTTAAAGTTGGCAGCACAGCTACCGGGCAGCATATACGTATGCGGGAGAAATGTATTATGGCTTACGCCAACAGAATGATATGTACACTTTTGTGTTCATGGGGTACAAATGTAAGGAATTTATACCTCCCCAAGCCCCGAAGGAGGGGTTTTTAGTTTTCTTACTTAAATAAACTACAACCAATGGCTTGGTGTTATTGCTGATTAGCGATCGGAACGATGAACGGAGCGTCGCAACGAAAGTTTAATCAGGGGACTGAAGCTGGTAACATAAATAAAAAACTAACCATTCATTGCCGCTTTTCGCATGGCCGCAGCCTGGTCGTGGCCTAAATATTTATCAATAATGGTATGGCCCCAATAAATAACAGGTGTAAGTAAAACCGCTACCACAAATTTGTAAATATAATTGCCAATACAAATACTCATAACCAAACCTAAACTCCAGGGCTGGCCCTGGTTACCCGAAACACGCGGGCCAATATAAAATGCTATAAACAGTACAATAAAACTATCAACAAACTGCGATACAACAGTAGAGCCCGTTGCCCGTAACCACAGTTTTTTTTCGCCGGTTACTTTTTTTATTTTATGAAACACAAATACATCCAATATTTGACCTACCAAAAATGCCACCAGGGAGCCAACTATAATCCAGGAGCTTTGTCCGAAGATGGCTTTAAACGCGCTGTTAGCATCGGGTACATTACTGGTAGCATAATTACCTACCCAAAAGCCGGCAGGTTGTAAATGTATAGCCCCCTGAAACATGATAAACGCATACGCAATTAAACCCACCGCTAAAAACGATAAAAACCTAACGCCTTTCATACCGTAGTATTCGTTAATAATATCCGTCATTATAAATACAACCGGCCATAACAAAACACCTGCGGTAAGATTAAACGAAAATTTGTTGCCCAAAATATTCCACTCCAAAGGCGCTATACCCAACGTACCTTCCAACGAAAAAAGTTTTACACCAACGGTTTCGGCAATTAATGCGTTGGCAATAAAAAAGCCCGCTAAAATAATAAACAGGCGTGTGGGTTTGCTATTGATTATAGTATGGATCATTAAAATAGAATATATGCAGCATTAATAAAAACAAAAACACCAGGTTAGCGGCCACCAACCAAACGGGTACATAATTATTTAACTTTCTTTTAATTACCAGTACCACCAGGTACACCAAACAGGTTAGCGGAATAAGTAACAAACCAAGCGTGTACCCCGCAAAAATGATGGACGAGATGATACTATTTTGCCCCTCCCAGTCCCAAATAAGTGTAGAAAAAGACAGTATTACAAAAATACCTGCCAGAAAAGCCACTCTTGATAAAAATAACAACCAGCGCATGGACATTTTTCGTGTAAAATAGTATTATTTTGTCAGCTTAAAAACAATAACAGCAAATCTTAGTTCTTTTTTAGTTCGCCTTTTAAACAACCGGATTTTTTTATGTTGTCAGCTTTGGTAACACAGATGATCGTCCCTTGCGACGCTCCGTTCAACTGCAGTAACACAGATGAACATCGTGTTAACACACAAATGTCATCGTAAACAATAATTGTCCGGAAACAAAAAGCTAAGCCCAGGTTATTGAAACAAACATAGTATGAAGAATAATTTAGTAAAACAGATTTTGCCGCACTTAATTGCTGTGATTATTTTTTTAGTAGTGGCATTTATTTTTTGCAGCCCCATATTAGATGGCAATGTATTAAACCAACACGATATTGTAGGCTGGAAAGGGATGGCGCAAAACGCATTTGAATACAAGGAGAAACATGGTCATTTTCCGTTGTGGAATCCTAACCTTTTTAGCGGTATGCCCAACTACCAAACAGCCATGGAAGGTAAATCTGTTTTACCCGATTTAAATGCGGTGTTTACTTTAGGCTTACCCAAGCCGGTTAGCTTTTTCTTTTTAGCATCGGTTTGTTTTTACATACTATGTATATCATTAAGGTTAAAACCTATTGTGGGCATACTGGGTGCTTTAACTTTTGCTTACTCTACTTACAATCCGGTAATTATTGGTGCCGGCCACGAAACTAAAATGATGGCCATTGCCTATATGCCATTACTGTTGGCGGGTATATTATTGGTGTATCATAAAAAATATTGGGAAGGTCTGGCGCTTACCGCATTGGGTACTATGTTGCAGTTAGCGGCGAATCATCCGCAAATAAGTTATTACTTTTTCCTTGTGGCTGCAGCCATTACCATTGGCTACTTGGTTATCTGGATAAAAAATAAGGATTATAAACATATTGGCATTTCATTCGCCATTGTTATCGCAAGTGCGGCCGTTGGTTTATCGGTTAATACATTACCCATTTTTACCGCTTCGGAATACGCCAAGGCTACTATGCGTGGTGGTAAATCGGTAGAAATTGTAGGCGATTCAGTAACTACCGCCAACACCACCGGGTTAGATGCCAGCTATGCTTTCCAGTACAGTATGTTTAAATCGGAGCCATTAGTAATGATGATGCCGGGAGCTTTTGGTAAAAGCTCAGGAACTCCATTAACCGAAGACTCTAAAGTGGTAGATAAATTAGTAAGCCAAGGTGTGCCCGAAGCCAATGCCATGCAATTTGCCACTGGCTTACCGGCCTACTGGGGTGCTATGTCCGCTCCCGGGCAAAGCACCAGCGGCCCGCCTTATATTGGTGCCATCGTATGTATTTTGGCATTAATTGGTTTTGTTGTGGTTAATCATCCGCTACGTTGGGGCTTGTTAGCCGCATCTGTATTAGGCATTGTTATGGCATGGGGCATTCACTTTGCAGGTTTTAATTTATTCCTGCTGGAAAACCTACCACTGTATAACAAGTTCAGGGCGCCAAGCATGTCGCTGGTAATGTTGCAATTTACGCTGCCCATTATGGCTGTATTGGTTTTACAATTTTTATTGTTTGATAAAAACAGCCGTGAATACTTACAAAAAAACTTAAAGAAAATATTATACACTTTAGGTGGCTTAACGGCATTACTGGCTATTCTTTACATATCCCTTGATTATGTGTCGCCAAATGACGAATCGTTAAAACAAATGTTGATGCAGAGTGCCGGCATGAATGATAGCATGGCCGCATCGGTAATAAGCGGTATGAAAGAAGACCGTAGCAGTATGTTTGGCGGACAAGTATTAAGAACGATTGGCTTTATGGCGTTGGTATTAGGTCTAATATGGTTGTATATTAAAAACACCATTAAACCTATTGTAGTTGTTGCCATACTTAGCGTAGTAAGCATGATAGATTTGTTTGTTATTGATAAACAATATTTAGGTGAAGCACATTATATGCCAGCTGATGAACTGGAGCAACAAAGCTTTACCAAAACAGCCATTGATGACGCTATTTTAAAAGACACTGACCCCAACTTCAGGGTATTTAATATGTCAGGTGATCGATTTACAGAGTCCCGTACATCTTACTTCCATAAGTCGGTAGGCGGCTACCATCCTGCTAAATTGCGCCTTTACCAAGATGTGATTGAAATGTATTTATCCAACAATACCAATCCGGAAATATTAAACATGCTGAACACTAAGTATGTTATTGCCAGCAATCCGGAAACCCGACAACCGATATTGATGCCAAACCAGCAAGCGTACGGACATGCATGGTTGGTAAAAAACATTGTACAGGTAAAAGATGGTGTAGAAGAATTAAAAGCCATTGGCAATACCAACTTAAAAGAAACGGCTGTTATACAAGCAAACTTTGCACAACATGCTTCACAGCCGCAATGGGATTCTACCGCCTCTATTAAGCTAACAAAGTTTGATAATGATGTGATGGAATATAGCTTTAATGCTACTACTCCACAGTTTGCGGTGTTTAGCGAAGTGTACTACCCAATGGGTTGGAACGCTTATATTGATGGCAAAAAAGTAGATTATGTAAAAGCTGATTATGTATTACGCGGCTTAAGCATTCCGGCTGGCAACCACGCAATTAAGTTTGTATTTGAACCGGAGTCTTATAAAAAAGGCGTAGCTATTTCGTATGCAGGTTCCTTCCTTATTTACATTTTTGTATTAGGCGGTTTTTTTATGGCCTGGTGGCAAGGGAGGAAGAGCTAATTAGGTAATTAAATAATTAGGTAATTTGAAAATGATGCTTTACCATTTGTATTAGTCTGATAAATGTCTCAAATAAAAGTTGCATCGCTGGTACCGTATAAAATAATGCCTGCCCGAATGGGCGGGCAAAAAGGTATTTACCTTTTTTTAAAATATGTATCGAACAAAATACCGGTTATTTGTTATGCCAGTAACGATAACGAGCCGTCTGCTAGCGAAAATTTCATCACAAAAAAAATACTGGGTACCGGTAGTAGCCGCTACTACAACCTGCTAAACTTTTTTAAGCTAAAAAAAGAATTTAAAAAAGACGGCATTACGCACTTAATTATAGAACACCCTTATTTGGGTTGGTTAGGCGTTTTGCTTAAACATTTTGCAGGCGTTAAACTCATTGTACACTCGCATAATATTGAAGCACTTCGTTTTAAAAGTACCGGCCGTTGGTGGTGGCGTATTTTATGGCAATACGAAAAATGGGTACACCGCCAGGCGCATCACAGTTTTTTTATAACTGTGGAAGACAAAAATTATGCTATTGCAAATTATAAACTAAATCCATCGCTTGCTACGGTTATTACTTACGGCATAGAGCAGGCTCAGGCACCTGCATTAACTGAAAAAGAAATAGCCAAGCAAAAAGTTATACAATTACACGGTTTACCCAATCCTGATTTTATTCTATTATATAATGGCACATTAGATTACGAGCCCAACCTTGACGGCTTAAGAACCATTGTAAATAACATCAATCCTGTTTTAATGACACAGCAACAGTTTACCTACAATATTGTCATTTGTGGTAACCGTTTATCGCCAGAGAATAAAACATGGCTACTGGAGCATAATAATAAAAATATTTTTTTCGCCGGCTTTGTACATGACATCAATCTGTATTTTAACGCGGCCGATATGTTTTTAAACCCTATTACCGACGGGGGGGGCATAAAAACAAAACTGGTAGAAGCATTGGCTGCAAATAATACCACTGTATCTTACAGTAATGGTGCCATTGGCATACCTGATGGAATTGCCGGCAACAAATTAACGGTTGTTGCAGATGACGATGCCACCTCTTTCGCCAATGCTATACTACAGCAAGTACAACATACAAAAGACGTAATTCCTGATAGCTTTTTCCATCATTTTTACTGGGGTAATATTGTTGATAAAGTGCGGAGTATATTGCAATCAATAAAGTAATGATTAGTTTACCGGCAGCATGCCTTAATTGAACTTTACTTGTTATCCGATAGGAGGATAGTATTTAAATATGAGAAACCATGCAAAAGTGCCGAATAAAGTTACAGGTGCACAAGAGTGCGACGCAACAAAAGCCCAATCAGGGAACAAAAGCCGGGATCAAAAAAATTAATGCTGAAACAATTATAACATTTTATAGAAATATGGTTTGTTGCTAATGATGGTTGGAGTTAAAGTCCACAACCTTGCTACATTTTTGATAAAGCCTGATAAAAAAGAAAAATGTTTAAAAGGATTATTAAGTGTAAAAATATTTTGCAATAATAAACCTATAAAAAAAACGGGGATAGTAGCTGTATAGCCTGCCAGCTGAAACAAATACCAAGCAACGCCAAACTCTTTACGGATGCGCACAAAATTGGATACCATTATCTGTAATCCTTTTTTGGTATATAGGTCAAAGTAACCTTTATCATGTGTCCCAAAAGTTTCGTTAGCGGTTTTGCCTTGTAAATGAACAACCTTAAACTGGCCAAATATGCATAAGGAGCCTTGCTTTTTTAAACGGCTACACCACTCGGCTTCTTCGGCATACAAGAAGAAATCTTCATCCAACAAACCCGCTTTAGTAATAGCCTCTTTTTTTACCATTAAAAAAGCACCGTTTATCCAATCCACTTCTTCTTCTGTAGAAGCATCTGGAATATTAGGCTTTTTTACTTGTAATAATTGGGCAATAGCTTTTAAAAATTTACCGGTGTATGGTAAAGGCAGCAAGTAGTTTAATCCGCCTTTCATTACATAGTTACCGGATATTTGCGGGGTTTTGTCATCGTATAATAACTGCACACCACATGCAATATGTTTGGATTTATGTAATGCATGATATGCCTGTATAATTGCATTGTCTACTATTAATGTATCGGGATTTAACAATAAAACAATACTGCCGGTTGCAGCTTTTATACCTGCATTATTTGCACGGGCAAAACCTGCATTGTAGCCCATATCAACCCAGCTAACATTTGTAAATTCAGTAGTTAATGTTTGTTGCTGTATGTTAGTATCCATATCATTATTTACAATAATCACCTCTACGTTTTCTGCCTGCACAGGCAAAAAACTGCTTAAACAATCATGTATAAGCCCGATAGATTTATAATTAATGATGATGACAGACAAAGACATATTACTAAATTATTTTAGCATTTTTTTATGCAATAAAAAATGCAAAAGCATAAACATTTTTGAAAACACTCCAAGCCTTAACAAGTAAAAAGGAATTTTATTTTGCCATTTAATCATACTAAGATACAAGGGAATAATTTTTCCATTGTAACCATATTGATAAAAGAAATTAAAAGAGTTTACTTTAAAGTTTCTGATAAAACGCCAATGATAATCGTACACCAAAATATTTTTTAACGATGCTAATGTAACCTTTTCAAGTAACATAAAATGTTCAGGCACTTCTACAGCCGGATCGCTTTTTACAGTAGCCGTTACTTGCGTTTCGCCTAGCTCAACATTAATTAACGTAGAGGGCAAATAAATTACCCGGGACGACGCCATCCTTCTTATATACATATCAATATCTACCAGCCATTTCATTCGTTTATCGTAAATAAAGTTACCGTCATTGGGATATAATACTACTGATGGTGGGCCAATAATATTTTGAGCCCAAAGATTTACAGGAGTCTTTATAATTTTTTTTAATCGTGATGAAAACGGGTATACAGCAACTTTTTCGCCTTTAGCGTTTTCGTTATTATATGCACTAAAAATAAATGCGCCGGGAGAAGTAGTAGTAGCTTGTGCAAACTCACCTAACGCAGTATCGGTGGCAAAGTAGTCATCATCGTGCATTATTTTAATCCATTGTCCTTTTGACCTCCTGACAGCCTCATTCCAATTCTCGGGAGTACCTAAGGCTGGTATATTTCTATTATAGATTATTGGCAAACTTTCTACATATTCTTTTGCTAATGATTCTACAACATTTGTACTGCTGTCGTCTGATATTATTACCTCAAAATTTTCATACTGTTGACTTACGATAGAATCTAAAAGACGTTTCAGTTTATCAGCCCTATTATAGGCGGGAATGCAGATTGATATGAGGGGGTGAGAGATTTTATCATTCATTAACCTATTATTTTTTCGCAACCACAATATAATTCAGGGTAAGTAAAGAATCATAATTTTTTCTATCCAACCATAAAGCGATTTTATTTATCATCCATGTTCCTCTGAGGTGAATAAATAAAAATTTTATAGGCTTTTTCCACCATTTCTTTTTCTTAAATGCAGAGTAAACTACATTTAAAAACATTTGAGCCAGTGTTGTCCATTTGCCTCCAACTGGATCAATTTTAATATTTTTAAATCCTGCATCTTTTAATAATGTCTCAAAGCCGTACTTCGTAAATCTAAAAAAGTCATAGGGCTCTTCATGCAATTGCCAAAAGAATGGCCCTGTCACAATAATAACACCATCCGGTTTTAATACTCGATATGCTTCTTTTAGCAAGGCCGCCGGGCTTTCTACATGCTCAATAACTTGAGTAGTCAAAACTGTATCGAAATGATTATCGGCAAATTTCAATGCATTGGAAGGACAAATTACATCTACACAATTTCTACTACTTTGAACTATATCACAACCGATATACTTAGTTGTAGTTTTTTTAAAAAGAACTTCATAAGGTTTGTTGCCGCAACCAATATCAAGAAGCTCTCCATTAGCATGTGCTTCTGCAGCAGTTGTCAAAGATTTTTTTAACAAAGTGTTACTCAGATACATTTCCGAATAAGTTGGCGTATCTAAACTTGACAAACGCTCTAATCCTACCTCTCTATTTTCTACCATTTATCAAATTATTATTAACACAAATTAAATTTTCGCCACTGGTATAAACTGAGAAATCATAGTTAATCAACGCCTTAAAAAAGCTTTTACTACATCCTTTCTTAAACCTATCATGCAACTCAATCATTAAGACTTTTGTTTTAGGCAGCCATGCTTCGTATCCCTCAGAGAAAAGCTCCAACTCTGCTCCTTCAATATCTATCTTTAAAACATCAATAGTATCCCTACCACTATTTTTCAAAATCTTATCTATTCTAACCGTATCTATTAGCGAATCATCTGTGATGTCATTACTGGGCATTACTCTTTTCCCCCAATAACTTTGCTCAGGATCATCTACAATTTTAAGTTTTGAATCATCTATCCATATTGCGGCTTTTATACGATTCACCTTCTTAAAAAGGCTCGTATTTTTTTTCAACATTTCAAAGTTTGCATCTTCAGGTTCAATAGCTACCACTTCGCAATCCGGAAATTTTGATAAAAAATATAATGTTGTCAGACCGATGTTTGCACCGCAGTCAATAATAAATTCCGGAACAAAGGGCAATTTATAATCATATTCACCATGAACAAAAATTGTTTGAAATGCAGTATAATCTGATGTATTATTTCTCAACAAAATGGGAGAGGGCAGGCTATCTATTTTTGCCTTAGAAAATGGCCCGGACTTAAATTTTGATCTTACAAAATTCACAAGTCCGGTTTTAAAACCGAGAGATTTAATATACGTTTTAAAAGAAAGTGACGGAGAAATCATTGTTAAAATTTTCAACTACAAACCTGTAATAATTTTATTTTGTCTCAGTAGTTTATCGTAGTATTTGGGGAAATAAGTTTTAATAAATAATTTAACGAGAAACTTTAATGGGCTTTTCTTGAATCTTGTAACAAAAAGACCATTAACCCAATCATGTCCCATTTTATCCGGATACTTTTCATTAATATATTTTAAATAACGGTTTCTTTTTTCAAAATTCCCAACAAGTTGTTTAGACATTGATGAGTTTATTACCCTATAATCAAAAAGAACTTTGTCAATATATTTAAATTTATACCCAGCAAATGAAATCCGTAACCACAAATCCCAATCTTCCCACCCTCCAATTCCTTTTTCATCATACATACCCACTTCCAATACTACGCTTTTTCTCATTACTGCGCAGGCATCGATATAATTATCCAACATTAGTTTTTGTAAATTATACTCTCCTACGGTCCACACCCCTTCTCTCTCTCCAAAAAAAGCTGCATTCCCATAGACTACTACAGTATTGGAATCATTGTCCAATATAGAAATAGCTTCGGTCAAATATTGGCCTCGGATTTTGTTGTCTGAGTCTAAAGGCAATATGTATTCTCCTTTAGCGGCTTTAATTGCTACATTTCTGGCAACCGGAAGGCCTTTATTCTCCTGAAAAATCACATGCATGCCATCACGTTGTAACAAACTAAGATATGAATTTGTAAACTCATCCGTTGAACCGTCGTTTACAATTATAATCTCAAAAAGAGTACTATCGCATTCTGCTAAACTAGCCAACGCATCTTTCAAAAAATGTCCTTGATTATAACATGGAATAATTATACTGACTTTTGGAGAAGCATTATTACTCAGGAAAGTATCGACCAACTTTTAAATTTTCATCAAAAATAAGTAATAATTAAGCTGTTCCATATCAAAAAAAGGCCTAATAAGGCAATTATTATTGGCTCTTATATAAAAGATGTTGTACTTTGACCAAAAATAAGCATTAACCGAACCTAGCAAACCAATTCATCCCTTAAGGAGTATGCGTTACCACCCAAAACCTGCATATATTATTAGATTTTTTTTGTGCATAATTCTAATAACACAATACCAAATTGTTTTTAGTCAAATCAACCTTGATCTCGGCCTATCTGCTAAATACCTTTTCAATGGGAATGCAAACGATTTAAGTGGGAATAATAATAACGGCACTTTACAAGGCGGCGTAACTTTAACCACTGACAGATTTGGTGTACCAAATTCAGCATATTATTTTGATGGAGTAGATGACTATATATCAATACCCAATTCCCCCTCTCTAAACTACTCCAATGCAATGTCTGTTGTGCTTTATTTTAATCCTGCAAAAAATGGTACACAAACTCTAATAGGTAAAACTAACTATAGTTCAGGCAAGGGTACACAATATCAAGTAGCAATTGATTACGCTCCAATACCCGGTGTGCTTTTTGGAATTAACCCAGACGGAAATGGGTGTATTGATGAATCACTTAATTCTAGCTATGTAAATACAGGTGGCGGGCCCATGATATTAAACCAATGGTACTGCTTTGTAACAACTTTTGAAAACAATACACAAAAAATATATCTAGACGGGAATTTAATATCTTCTACTACAACCAGTTACAATGCCCTAAATGCTTGTCCTGGTGCCGATGTTCAAATTGGAAGCTGGTGGCGAAATGACAGGCAGATGTTTAATGGGGTTATTGACGATATTAGCATCTATAATAGAGCTTTAAGCCAAGAAGAAGTATTGGCGCTTTGTCCGGGAAAAAATGTTGCTCCAATTTTCACAGCCCCCGATACAGTATGCATCAACAACCCAATAAACATCCAAAACCTTTCAGTTAATGCTAGTTCTTATTACTGGAACTTCTGTGTTTCCGACATTACAAATACCATTCCCAATGCTGTAAATCTGGGCAACCCGGGTGGAGCGTTACAAATGCCGGTTTTTTCCGATTTTGTAGAATACAATGGCAATTACTATGTATTTGTAATTAATCATATACCCGGAGAGCTTATTCGTCTGGATTTTGGTAACAGTTTGCTAAATACACCTACCGCAAGAAACTTGGGCAACTTTAGCGGAATAATACAAAATAATGCAGAGGGTATACAAGTAGTAAAGGAGGCTAACCGATGGTACGCAATAATAGTAGGGGGCCATACCACATCTGGCACAACTCCCGGAATAATAAAACTGGAGTTTGGTACTGACCTCACTAACCTTACTCCTACAGCAACGGATTGGGGTAACCCCGGCAGCAACCTCTCTTACCCGGTAGATCTACATTTGTTTAAAGAAGGTAATAATTGGTATGGCTTTGTTGTAAACGCTACCAGCAATCGGCTTACCCGTATAAGCTTCGGCACCAATTTCAGTACTGTACCAACTACTTTTAATTTCACCGTTCCCGGACTTAGTTTTCCAACGGGCATTTTTCTTATAAATAATAATAACAACTGGCATGCTTTTGTAACCAACGAAACCAGCAGAACAATAACCCGTATAGACTTTGGAGCATCTTTGTTAAATAACACCCCAACTTCAGTCAATCTTGGGAACCCCGGTAATACATTAGTAGCACCAAGAGACTTATATATACTTCGTTCATGCGAAACAGTTACGGGTTTTGTTGTAAATGCAAACAGCAATACATTAGTCAGGCTTAATTTTACCAACGGTTTAGATCAGCCCCCAACAGGAACCTCACTTGGTAATTTAGGAAGTTTAAACTTCCCTCACTCTATTTCAAAACTTTTCAGGGTAGGTAACAGTCTGTATAGTTTTATTACCAATGTAAACAACAGCACCATTACCCGTTTACAATTTGCCGGTTGCAATAATGCCAGCATACCCAGTACCTCAGCAGAAAATCCACCACCTTTTACGTATAGTCAGCCGGGTACATACAATATTAGTTTAACAGTTGATGACGGCCTGCCCACGCAATCATCATACTGTAAGCCCGTGGTGGTAGTGGCTCCACCACCTAAAAACCCTATACAACAGCGTACCATTTGTCCGGGGCAAACAATTACCCTGCAAAAAAACCTGCCGGGTAATATCACCTATACATGGAGCACCGGCCAAACTACAAATACAATTGATGTTGTGGCAACAGGCATTTATTGGGTTGATATGACCTGGTATGGTTGCACCACCCGTGATACATTTAACGTAGTTAATGAAACAGCCGATTTTAGTTTTATACAAGATGTATGTAATCCCTTACATGTAACATTTACCAACGAAACACCACAAACCACTGACATTAACTGGAGTTTTGGTAACGGCAATACCAACACTACCGATAATACGGTTACTATATTGTATAACGATTTCAATACTTATACCGTACAGTTGAATGTAAGTACCGCCAATGGCTGTAACCTCAGCGTACAAAAAGATTTAATTATAAACTTAACTATTGATAGCTTAATTATTAGCCGCGACACAACACTTTGTCAAAATAGCACCTTACAGTTAAACAGTTTACCGGCATTAAGTTATTGCTGGTTCCCGGCAACGGGTTTATCAGCTACTAATATTGCCAATCCTGTTGCGGTAAATCCCGCTGTCCCCACAACTTACTACTTACATGCACAAAGACCAGGCAATAACCTTATTGTAAACGGAGATTTTTCACAAGGCAATACCGGCTTTACTTCCGCCTATACCTATAACTCAAGTTCCGGGTGGGATTTGGGCACCTACACCGTCAGTAACAATATTACTGCCTGGCATCAATATTTTGCTAACTGTAATGACCATACCGGCAACAACGGCAATATGTTATTGGCAAACGGGATAACCTCTCCCAATACTACTATCTGGGAACAATCTATTAATGTAACCCCAAATTCAAATTATAGTTTTTCCGGATGGCTACAAAGCCTGCAACCTACAAACCCGGCAAGCTTGCAACTTTACATTAATGACCTGGCTATCGGCAATCCGTTCACAGGTATAGCAACAACTTGCCAATGGGAGCAATTTTCAACAAGCTGGAATTCGGGCATAAACGATATCGCAACTCTACGAATAGTTAACAATAATATTCATTCGGCTGGTAACGATTTTGCCTTAGACGATCTTTCTTTTGCCGAGCTAACCCTTTACCGTGACTCAATTACTTTACAAACAGAAATACCTGTAGTAACCGCCAGCGTTGTAAATGCTACCATTTGCGAAAGCGATAGTACTCAGTTAAACGCATCCGGTACATTAACGTATAGCTGGTCAAACCCAGGCAGTTTGAGTAATGCGCAAATACCAAATCCGTTGGCTTCTCCAACCACTACTACTACCTACACCGTAACGGGTACGACTATTTTTGGTTGTATCGCAACCGATCAGGTTACAGTAAATGTAAACCCTGCACCTGTTATCAGTAGTATAACGCCTGATTCAATTATTTGCCGCAGTACTTCATTGCCATTAGAAGTAATATCCAACGGAACAAATTTTCAATGGACTAATGCAGCAACTTTAAATAACCCCAATATTTTTAACCCTGTTGCTACACCTGTACAAAGCAGTACAAAATATATTGTAACCGTATCAGATGCTATTAACTGTAGCAGTAAAGATTCCGTTACACTTACCTGGCGGCCCGATCCTGTATTTACCATTAGCCCTAACGCAACCATCTGCGATAGGGATACTATCACACTTACGGCTTCAGGTGGAGAACGTTTTAACTGGCAACCTTCGGCAACGCTTAACAACAGTAGCATTGCTACGCCAAAGGCCTACCCTGGTAACACTACTACTTACACTGCCACTATTACTGATACCGTGTGTAGCAATGTAGCCACATTAAGTACAACTATTACCGTTAACCCTGTACCCAATATTACTGCCATCAAAGAAAATGATCTTGATTGTAGTTATGGCTCTTCTCAATTAACTGCGCAAGGTGGTATACGTTATAACTGGGCACCGGCTACTGGTTTAAACAGAGCAAATATTGCTAATCCGGTTGCCAGCCCTATTACTCCCATGCAATACGTTGTTACCGGCTACAACCGTTATGGCTGTGCAGATACTGATACCGTACAACTAAATATACTTACCACCAACAAAGGCGACAACCTTATGCCCAATGCTTTTACACCTAATGGCGATGGACATAACGATTGTTATGGCATTAAATATTGGGGCGTTATTGAAAAAGTAGAGTTTAGTGTTTATAACCGTTGGGGGCAAAGATTATTTTATACCAATCAGGTTGGTGCTTGCTGGGACGGCAACTTTAAAGGCGTGCAACAAGCTGCCGGTGCATATGTGTATATGGTTAATGCCGTTACCAACTGCGGTGTCATTAACCGTAAAGGAACTTTTGTTTTAATACGGTAATTGTATTTTGGTTACCAGCAGCAGTAACACGGATGAACTTTCGTTGCGTCGCACTCTTGTACGTTCAGTTCGCTAATCATCATCGTATTATAATGAATGGCTAGTCTTTAAAATAAAAAACACTATTGCAAAAAAGTTCATAGGCAATAACGCTACTATTTTACATCCACCATAAATCGTTTCAACCATTACAATTCTGCTCATTTTTTATAGCCCACGGTTTAAACCGTGGGCTATAAGTTTGCAACGTTTTTTTTAGCTGAGTCACCCGCAAGGTACTCGGCGTAAATTAAAAACATTCAATCCAACGCAGAGTCCACAGCCAACACACAATACTTTTATGAGACACGGCTGAGAAATAGACAACTCCTTTTATATAGATTACCATGATAGCAGGAGACCTCTCCCTTTGGGTCGAGGTGACGGAGTCCTACAATAACACGACCGTCATTCCGAGCGAAGCGAGGAAACTCCTTACCCTAATAAACATTCTTTCGCTTTATCAAACTAGACCGTCTATATGGAACTCGATTAAGAAAATATAACAACACTATCAATCAGTGTCGCACAACACGATGCTGATTAGCGAACTGAACGTACAAGAGTGCGACGCAACAGAAGTTGAGTAAAGAACGGGGCGATGATAACAAAAAAAAATTCTTACTCTGTACGTAAGTTTTTTACCGGGCTGGCATTGGCAATTTTATAACATTGCAATATAATAAGCACAACGGCTAAGGCTGTTACAACCCCTGCCACCAATGCATAGGGAATTATACTTTGTTGAATACGAAAAGCATATTGCTGCAACCATTTATTACTTGCCCAATAGGCAACGGGCCAAGCAATAATATTGGCAATAGCAATTAACCAGGCATACTCTTTTACAAACAATACAATTATATTTCTGGTATTAGCACCTACAATTTTACGCAACGATATTTCTTTTAATCTACGGGCTAATGTAAACGACAACACACCAAAAATACCCAGCAATACAATAACCAGATTTAAAGCAGTAGCAATGGCAGATGCCTTTTTCAACTGCAGCTCCGACTGATAAATATTTTTAAACCGCTGATCCATGAACGTGTATTCAAAAGGCATGTTAGGCGATAAATCCGTCCACTTTTTTTGCACAGCATTTATTGCAGCAGCCACATCATTCGTACTGAGCTTAACGGTTATATAACGATAACCGGGATTATCGTTTGTATGTATGAACGCCATGGGGCCAATGCCCTGCTGCATGGTAGAATAATTGTAATTTTTTATAACGCCGGCTACCGTAAAAGCAGAATCGCCCCAACCTGCTATGTTAAGTTTTTTACCCAATGGCTCAGTAAGGTTAAGCGCCTTTTGTGCTGCTTCGTTTATAACTATTTCTAAATTTTTTGTACCCGATTTATTAAAAAAATCGCCTTCTTTTAATTGCAATTCGTAGGTGGATGCAAAATTTTCATCGGCCAAAACAAAAGCCATTAATACGGGGTTTTGTGTGCTGGCACCTTGCATTGTTGCCGAAAGTGTATTAGGCGGCACTCTATCCGGTACTTCAAAAGAAATAGTAGCATCTTTAACAACGGGCAATTGTTTTAACCCATTACGAATGGTTTGCATTTTTTGTACACCTTCGGGAGTCCATTGTTTAGGAAAAGCGGATATTACCATGAGGTGTTCTTTGTTATAGCCCATATCACGCTTGAACACAAACGAAATTTGTTGTGCTACAATTATTGCACATATAAAAACAATTATAGCCAACGAAAACTGTGTAACCAATAACGATTGCCTGAAGAATGTGCCGCCTTTTGTCGAATCAATTTTCCCTTTAACTGCATGTGTAAGATTTTTTGCACTTAACACCAATGCGGGATACAAACCTGCTACAATGCCTGCAAATAGAACCAATACCACCACCCATATAATCATGGTTGGTGTAAACTGCCACACAGGTGTAAGGACTGTATGCAGCACATTGTTAAATACAGGCAACAACATTTGATAACAAGCAATGGAAATGAGTGCCGCTAAAAAACTAATAACAACCGACTCAGCAACAAACTGAAAACATAATTGGCTGCGCTGGCTACCAAATACTTTGCGCAATCCTATTTCTTTTAACCGATAAGAAGATGTGCCGATATTAATGTTGATAAAATTAATAATGGCCATTAATAAAATAAATGCCGCAATTATGCTAAGCGTTTGCAACATTTTACTTACTGCCCCATCATTGGCATTCAAATGAAAAGTTTGTAAAGACTGTGGACTTACCGTTAGGTTGTTTTTTATATTGGGTGGTGCGTATTTGGCCAATAACTGCTGCATGGGCCCTTTTAAATCGGCGGCGGTTTTACCGGGTTGCAGCTCCAGCATTCCTACTATATAAATATTATTCCAGTCGTTTACATAGTCCTGCGTATCAAAAAATTTATTTCCTTCAAAAGAAACAAAAACGGAATACCCTTTTTCATCTATAAAATTATTTACCGAGTTAAAAGGCATATCCTCTAATACTGCCGACACAATATAGCCTTGTTTTTCGGCTGTTGTATTGGCTATCGTAATGGTTTCGCCCAATACATTAGTACGGCCAAAAAGTTTAACCGCCATCGCACCTGTTATTACCGCCGATTTATTATTGGCAAATGCATTTTCTTTATTGCCATGCAGTAAATGGAACCCATACATATTTACCAGCGTAGTATCGCATATAGCAATATTTTCCTGAAAATGTTTTTCGCCTGCCGATACTACATTGGTTACCGGGTTGAAGCGGTAATAATTTTTAACCAATTGCGGATATTCATTCTTAGCCGCTTTAGCCAAAGGCGCTACGGTGGTAACATCCAGTCCCATATCTTTTTCTTTCCAAATACTTTTTAACAGATACTGCTGGCTTACATTTGATAATTGTTTATTAACCCCATATTGTTGTAACACATATACACCTATAAGCATGGAGAATGTAAGCCCCGCCACCAAACACAAAATAGTTACGGCAGACAATAGCTTATGTTTTCTTAAATGCCTTAATGCAATTTTTATATAGTTACGCAACATAGGTTTACATTAGTAATGAAATAAAAAAGAATCTTTACTCACTTCTTAAACTTTTAACCGGATTAGCCATACTGGCTTTAATAGCATGGTAACTAACCGTAGCAAAAGCAATGATTACCGCTAACAAACCTGCTACTGCAAATATCCACCAATTCAAGTCGGCACGGTATGCAAAATTTTGCATCCAACTACTGCCAGCCCACCATGCCAATGGTATGGCTATTAAAATAGCAATACCCACAAGCGTTAAAAACTGTTTGGATACTAATAATGTGATATTACCGGCGTTGGCTCCTAAAATTTTTCTAATGCCAATTTCTTTGGTACGTTGTATAGTAGTAAAGGCCGCCAAAGCAAACAACCCTAAACAAGCCAATGCTATAGCTAGTCCGGCAAATAAAGTAAATAATCTTGCCGTACGTTCTTCGGCTTTATATAAGGCATTAAAATCTTCATCCATAAAATGATAATCAAAAGGTCTGTGTGTAACCCTTGTTTTCCAAACATTAGATAGTGCCGCAATAGTGGCTGCCGTGTTTTCAGCTTGTATTTTTACAAACATCTGGCTCACCAAAGATGTATCTAAGAAAATTAAAAGTGGGCCAATTGAAGTATGTAATGATTCAAAATGAAAATCTTTCACCACTCCCACTACCGGGCCAGGTGCACTCTTTTCAATGGTTTTACCAATGGCTTGCTCGGCTGTCCAACCCAAATCGGCAGCAGCTTTTTCATTTAAAATATAAGTCCCTCTATAATTGGCGTAGTTGTTTGAAGTATCCTGTGATGTAAAATCATTTCGTTGAAAATCACGTCCGGCAGCCAGTTTCATACCCATTGTTTGCAGATAACCTAAATCAACAGGGGTAGCGTTTAACGACAATTCTTTTTTTCCGTTTCCATCATCAGCCGTAATACCATCGCCCCAGCCAATAGAAGTTGGGTCTTCGTAAGCACCGGATACACTTACCACATTCAGAATATTTTGTATGGCTGCTTTTAATTGCTCGTAGTTCGATTTAGTTTTATAATCAACCGGCAAAACCAAAACCTGATTACGATTATAACCCAATTCTTTATGCTGAATATACGATACCTGTTTAATTACAATTAACGTAGCAGCCACTAAAAAAATAGCTATTACAAACTGAAATGTAATTAACGACTTTCGCAACCCTCCACCTGAATTAGAAATACGCAGTCCGGATTTTAATATACTCACCAGTTTTGTATTACTTAACACAAATGCCGGATATGCACCTGCCGTTAAACTTATTATTAAACACAGAACGATTGCACCTAAAATAAACACAGGCGATAGAAAAAGTGTAGCACTAAACTCCTTACCGGTGATGGCATTAAACATAGGCAACAACGCCACACTCACTATAATTGCGAGTACTAAACCAATAAATGTAATAACAAACGACTCGCCCAAAAACTGCTTCAGTAGTTGGCTTTTACCGGCACCCATTACTTTACGAACACCAATTTCGGTACTACGGCCAACCGATTGTGCCGTAGCTAAATTTGTATAGTTAACGCAGGCAATTAACAGTATTAAAACAGCCACTATGCTTAAAACATAGATATAGGTAATATTACCACTCACTTCTAATCCACCACCAATTTTCGAAAATAAATGAACCGATCTAAGTGGCTCCAAATGAAAAGTTTTATAATCACTGCTTCCATCGGGTATGCGCAATTCCTGATTGCCAATGGTTTTCATAAAAGGCTGTATAGCTGCGTCCAATTCTTTTATCTGGTTGCTATTATTTAGTAATAGGTAGGTAACATAATTTGCCTCTGACCATTTTTCGGTTTTAAACGCATTGGTGCTGGCAAAAGAAATAACAACATCATATTGTATCTGAGAATTTAACGGTGCTTCTGCAGCTATACCTGTAACTTCGTATTCAGTTGTTCCACCGTTTATTCGCAATACTTTCCCAACAGGATCATCGTTACCAAAATATCTTTTAGCAGCTTTCGATGTAAGCACAACTTTTTTGGGCCCATCAAGTACTGTAGCAGCATTGCCACGTAATAAGGGGAAAGAAAAAATAGTAAAAAAATCTGCATCGGCGTATAACACATTTTTTTCTTCAAAAGCCTTGTCGCCATTTGCTAACGACATAGGGTATTTCATGGTACGAACATAACTTTCCACCTGCGGAAAACTTCGTTTTAACTCGGGTCCAACTTTAGTACCCGTTACTGCCATATCCTGCACTTTTCCCGAATACTTATATTCCATCGTTACCCGGGCAATGCGATCGGCATTTTTATGAAACGTATCATAAGTCAACTCATTCCAAACAAAAATCCCAATCAATAAACATCCGGCAATACCAATGGTTAGTCCAACAATATTTACACTGCTGTACAATTTATTTTTCTTTAAACTGCGTAATGCAATTTTTAAATAATTTTTAAACATAATTTTTATTATTTAGTAGGCTTTATAACCTTGTTCAGCTTTGGTTGTGTAACTCACTTGTGCTTCCTGTTCGCTATTCAGCATTACTACAACAACCAAACTCTTTAATTCTATTTTTAATCAGTACGCAAATTTTTAACAGGATTTGCCTTGGCTGCTTTTATTGTTTGTACACCTATTGTTAATACAGCTACAAATAATACAGCAAAAATGGTTATAGCAAAAACTATCCAGCTAAGGTTTATTCTAAAAGCAAATGTTTCCAGCCATTTTTGCGAAGCCCACCAACCAATCGGCAAAGCAATAATTACTGCTATACAAACCAGTTTTAAAAAATCTTTACTTACCAACATAGTTATGTGCGACACATCTGCTCCCAATAATTTTCGTATACCAATCTCTCTTGTTTTTTCTTTAATTAAAAACGCGGTTAAGGCAAAAAGGCCCATCGCGGCTATAATCACGGCTATCATGGTAAAAAACTCAATAACTTTTTGTATTCTATTATAAGTCAGGTATAATTTCTGAAAATTATCATCCAAAAACGAATACCTCAATGGCATATCGGGTTCAACGCCTGCCCATAATTTTTCAATAGCTGTTATAGTTGTAGCTGTTGATTGGCCATTTAGTTTTACCAACAAAGCACCACCCCACATATAATCGCAGGCCTCATTCCCTATTGAATAAGCTACGGGCCTTATTTTTTCTGCAAAATTTTGTACATTAAAATTCCTTACCACACCAACCACTCTGGCCTGAAAAGTATCGCAGTAAGGGTAATAAATACTTTTATCTACCGGGTCTTTCATTCCCAAAAAACTAACGGCGGCTTCATTTAATATTACACTTCTTGTATGGTTATCGGCATAGCTGTCATCAAAATCACGTCCTTGCGCCATTGGCACTGCAAGCGTTTTAAAATAATCTTTGCTTACTTTAACAGTAGTTATGCGATAGTCTTTGCCTTCAAACTTGTATTCACTTGCCGAGGTGTCAACAAACTGATCACCGGGTACTGTAGTTGTTTTTGATACATACTCCACACCGGGAATAGCTAACAACTTATTCCTCACCAGGTCGAAACCGGCTTCGCCTGTTTTTTGACTTACATTTATACGCATTATCTGGTTGCTTACAAATCCTTTATCCTGGCTTTTCATAAAGCTCATTTGTTTTTTAACTACCACTACAGCAAAAATGAATAAAGCAGAAAGCGCAAACTGACCAACCAACAAAGCACTTCTCAATCCGCCGCCCTTGCGTCCTTGTGAGTAGTCGCCTTTTAATACCCTGGCAGTATTAAACCTTGATAAGAAAACAGATGGATATAAGCCCGAAACCAATACAACCACTACCATACAAATAAGAATTTGCAGGTAAATACTTGTATTTGTAATATCAAAAAACTGTAACCTTATATCAAACTCCGTTTTAAAATATGGTACTACAACAATGAGTAAAAGCACAGCAATCAGCAGGCTTAACAAACCTAACACAGCCGACTCACTCATAAATTGCCAGAAAATCTGACGTCGTCCCGAGCCCAATACTTTTCTCACGCCAACTTCTCTGGCACGTTTTATTGACGTTGCTACAGAAAGATTACTAAAGTTGATAGCGCCAGCCATTAAAAGCAAAAATGCTAACCCCAACAAAATCGTTATTGTTTTAAAATTACTACCGCCACTTTTGGGAAAGTTGTGTATATCACCAATACTTTCGGCAAACAAGGTAGTTTTCACTGTAGCCTTCTGGTATTCACTATACGATGCACTATCCTGTTTTATTCTTAAATCATAATACACCTTATTAATATCTGCATTTAACTCACTTATCTTAGTAGCATTATTCAGTTTTACATAGGTTACAAAAGAATAATTACTCCAATGAAAATTTGACCTGTAATACGGTGAACGAAATAAAATTTCAGTTTTTAAAGACGCAGGCTGATCCAACTTTTTTAAAACGCCGGTTACTTTTACATTTATTGCGTTATATAATTTAATCGTCTTTCCAATCGGACTTTCATTTCCAAACAATTTTTGACTTACATCTTCACTTATTACTGCGGCATCCGGATCATTGAGTACATTATCTTTATTGCCTTGCGCTAACTCATAAGGAAAAACTTTAAAGAAAAGTGAATCAACTTCAACTATACCATTCTGAAATATTTTTTTGTCATTTCCTGCAACAGGTATTTCATAACTGCCGCCGCCAGCTAAAGTAGTAGCTGTTTCAACCTTTGGATAATTAGTTATAAAAAATTGTCCCAATGGCGCAGGTGTGGCCCCATCATATACAATGCCGTTCTGATCTTCCATACCCAGCCTGTAAACCTTTTTCAAAGAGCTATGCCATTTATCGTAACTCAGCTCATAATTCATGTATAACAGTATTAATACAAAACTTGTAATACCAATTGACAAACCAATAATATTAATACTACTGTACACTTTATTTTTAAACAAACTGCGCCATGTAATTTTTAAATAATTTTTAAACATACCTGATATTTTGTAGTATGAAAGATTAGCTACTTATTCTGTTCTTAAACTTTTTACCGGGTTACGTCTCGCCGATTTGACAGCCTGATAACTCACCGTTAATAAGGCAATCAACATCGCACCTACACCAGCCAGCATAAACATCCACCATTGTATATTAATGCGATAAGCAAAGTCATTTAACCATTTACTCATAACCCACCATGCAACAGGAGTAGCAATAACCAATGCAACTAATACCAGCACCACATACTCTTTTGACATCAATTTTACAATACCCATTACAGACGCCCCAAGCACCTTACGAATCCCGATTTCTTTGGTACGCTGGTACGCCGTTAAAGTGGCCAGTCCAAACAAACCCAGACAACTTATTAAAATGGCGATAGCAGTTGTCATATTAATTAACCGGCTCAGGTTACGCTCCTCCGCATACATGATAGCAATACGCTCATCATAAAAATCATATTTAAAAGTACCTGCAGGGTAAATAGCATTCCACTTCTCTTCCATGATTTTAAATGTTTCAGCCCACTTAGCCGACTGTGTCTTATCCAACTTGATATTAAAAGTTCCTACACTTCCCCTTTCGTTTAATAATAAAGCCGGATCAATGGAGTTATAAAAGTTTTGCATATGAAAATCTTTCACCACACCCACTATAGGCAAACTTTTTTCACCCTGGCTTAAAAGCTTCCCTACAGCTTCCTCCGGAGAACCAAATCCAAAAGCCTTTACTGCCGTTTCATTAATAACATATTCGGTAGCTGCCGTATCAGCGGTTTTTAAATTTCTACCCGCCAGCAATACCATGTCATATAAACCCAGATACGATGAATCTACCCATTTCTTAAACATCTGACGTTCAATCTTCTCTTTACCGGGTGCAGTATAAGCATAGGGACTGGACGAATAACCATTTATCATAGGTGATGAGCCCATCGATATTTCTTTAATTACCGGATCTTTTAATAACTCATTTTGCAACGTAAACTGCTTGCCTTTATACAGCTTATTACTGTTATACTTCCAGGGAACATCTACCAGTACAACAGCATCTTTATTAAAACCCATATCGCTGGTTAAAGTGTACTGCAATTGTTTGCCGGTTATAATAGCGCCAATAATAAATACCAATGCAATTGTAAACTGAAAAACAATTAAAGCCTTTTGTAAACTAAACCCTTGTTTTCCTTTTTGTGTATAAATGGCAGCCCTGAATACATTTGCCGTTTTAACTTTTGTAATCAGCCATGCAGGGTAAACACCCGCCAATAAACTTACAAATACTGTTAGCACAATTGCAAAGCCAATGGCATATAGTATATTACCAGACATTTCCAGCTCGCTGGGTAACACGTCTTTTAAAACCAAAAAGCCAATTTTACCTAATACAAATGCCAGCAGAACGGCAATTAAGGCTGTAACAAAAGTTTCAGCTACAAACTGGGCAATCAGTTGTCTCCGACTACCGCCAAGTGTTTTCCTCACCCCTATTTCTTTAGATCGGGTAGGAATTTGAGCAATGCTCATATTTATGTAATTAATGCACGCCAATAGCAAAAGAAATAAGGCTACACCAACAAGCCCTAACATTATGGGTTTACTGGCTTTGCGCACTTCATATTCCTGAATATGTGTAGAAAAATGCGAATCTTTCAAAGGCAACAATTCCAGCCATTTTTCTGATTTATAAGAGCTAGCTTCCTCTTCCTCAAACGCTTTCCACCTTTTTTCGGCCACTGCTTTTATTTGAGCCAGTACTGCCTCTGGTTTTTTATTTGCGGCAAATTGTATATATACTTTATCTGACCCATTAGTGCTTGTCCATTGATTTAGTTTATAACTTTTATTCGGTAGTCTGAAAAATTCTTTTGCATTAAACTCCGACATCGGATCAAAATCGGCCACTATTCCGGTTACGGTTTTATGTAATGTATCCCTAAATCCGTAATAAGTAATTGTTCTGTTCACCATTTCCTGCGTGGACAGACCAGGAAAATATTGCCTTGCCCTGCTTTGGGTTAATACCACTGCCTCGGGTGACGACAATGCTGTCATCTTATTACCAGCCAGCCATTGGTAGTCCAGCATTTTAAAATAAACAGAATCTGTTGACACAATACTTTTAGGATCTTCTACTACCAATGGAGCACCATTAGGATTATTAACCGCCACAGCGTTAAGCCATAAACCATACACCGGCACCACATAATCAATCCCGGGCACTTCAGTTCTCACGCCATTGTACAGAGGTGCTGCCACCCCACCATTGTACGACTCCTTTTCATCAAAAATATGCCCGGTTATAATACGGTATATATTATCGCGTTGGGCCACACTTCTTTCATAACTAAACTCATGATTTACCAAGCGGTAAATAATCCAACAAACACTAATGCTCACCGCCAGGCCAAATACATTCAAAGTGGTAAACAACCTTTGCTTCCATAAATGCCTAACCGATGTTTTAATAGACCTGTTCATTCTTGTTCAATTTATTTTCTTTTGCCAACTGTGGTAATTCTATTCAGCTTTAGTTGTGTCACTCACTTGTACTTTCTGTTCGCTATTCATCATTTTGCAGCCATTTCTATTCCATTCTTAAACTTTTTACAGGATTTACTAATGCAGCCCTTATTGCCTGATAACTCACGGTTAACAAAGCAAGTATTATTGCCACCACTCCGGCCACTAAAAACATCCACCACTCAATCGAAATCCGGTAAGCAAAATCCTGTAACCATGTTTCACCGGCCATCCAGGCCACAGGAACGGAAATAAGGATAGCAACACCTACTAGTAATAAAAACTGTTGAGTAATTAAAAAAACAATACTACTAACCGAAGCGCCTAACACTTTTCGTACCCCAATTTCTTTGGTCCGTTGTGTCGTAATAAAAGTTACCAATCCAAATAACCCTAATGCCGCTACAAAAATGGTGAGTACCGAAAATATATTAATCACTTTTGCCAGTCTATTCTCTTCTGCGTATTGTTTATCCAAATCTTCTTCCAACATGGAATAATTAAAAGAGTAACCGGGAAATCTTTTTTTCCACACAGCAGCCAATCCGCCAATAGCATTTTTTACATCACCATTTAGCTGCACCGCCATATAATTGTATGCATAAGTTGCATTAAAAATCATTACCGGACTTACTTTTTCTTGTAATCCATGTTGATGATAATTTTGCATTACACCAATAACTCTACCCGAATCCATACCAGAGGTACTTATCATTTTATCAACGGCTTCGGCTGCATTCCACCCGATTAACCTACAGGCTTCTTCATTTAGTAAAACGCCATTGGCAGCATCTGTAATAAAAGATGAAGAGAAGTCTCTCCCGGCTATGATTTTAACACCAAGGGTCTTTACATAATCCATATCCGAAGGGATCACTTCCATCGTAAAGCTTTTTTCTTTGGCAAAACCCTCCGGCTGTACCAGTTGTCCATCCCAAGCATATTGACCGGGTAATCCGGCCGATCCAGCAACAGATTGTACACCCGGCACTTTACCTAACTCGTTTTTTACATTTTCGTAATTTTTCCTAAGCTCACGGTAAGGAGCTTTACGTAAGTCTACAATTAGCACCGCATTTTTTGTAAACCCCAGATCCTTACTTTGTATATAATTGAATTGTTTAGCGGCAATAATTGTTGCAGTGATAAGGGTAATAGATACAGAAAACTGAAATACCACCAAGGCTTTCCGCAAAGTAAAATTGCCTCGCTCCACATGCATATTTTTTTTGATAGAGCCCATTGGGCTAAGCCTCGATAATAATAGAGCAGGATACCAGCCCGCTAATAGTGTAGTTAATAACATTAAGCCTAGGCCACTAAAAACTATTGCAGGAGAATATAAAATATGAACAGATATATCCTGTCCAGAAATATTTTCCACCATAGGTAAGAGTAAAACAACTATGCCTATCGCCAACAGGAAAGCAATGAATACCAAGACAAATGTTTCGATCATAAACTGCATAATCAGTGAGAAACTTTTAGCACCCATCGTTTTACGAATGCCAACTTCTATTGTCCGTTCAGCCTGATAGGCCGTTGTTAAATTTATAAAATTAATACAGGCTAGTATCAACATTGCTATACCAATAATAGAAAGAATATATAATTGTGAGATGCTGCCCTTAGACGTGTTAAAGCCTGGCATAGATGAATGCAAAAAGATGCCCTTTACCTGCTCTAACCGGTGTTTTACATTGTAACCAAATTTACTGTACTCATCTTTATTTTTTTGCATTGATAAAGCTGCTATTTTTTCTTCTGCTTTATTTTTGTCCACATCCGACTTTAGGGTTACATAGCAGGTCATGTCCCATACAAACCATTGTTCAAAATTTCCACCCCATTTTTCCCAACTATTAAAAGAAAGTAAGGCGTCAAAGTTCATGTGGGAAGGTGGCATTTTTTCCAGTATACCTGTTACTTTAAATGGTACAGAGTCATTAATCACCAGTGTTTCTCCTAACACATCTGTTCTTCCAAAATATTTTTTTGCAATCTCATCGCTAAGTACAATTGAAAAAGGTTCAGTAAGTGCTGTACCGGGATTACCCTTTAACAAAGGGAAATTAAATGCCTGCAAAAAATCTTTGCCTGCTAAAGCTAGTTTCTCATAAAAATAGTCTGTTCCTTTTTTAATTGTAACGCCGTTAAAGTTTTTTAAAGGAATTACCTTGTCAACCTCCGGTATATTTTGTGCTATTGTTGGAATTAGGGCTCTCCCAACCGTATTTATTTCATCATTTTTTGTCTCGGAACTATAAGTTGTAGTAAGCCGGTAAACATTATCGGGCTGTTCCCTGTCAACCGAAATATTATTATATATATAAAGGCCAATGAGTGCAGCAAAAGCTAAACCCAATGTAAGACCGGTTACATTAATAAATGCAAATAACTTTTTTTTACCTAGTCCCCTCCATGCAATTTTTAAATAATTCTTTAGCATAACTACAGTTTTAATATTTCATACGACAAGAAGAAGGTTTATCTATTCGGTACGTAAACTTTTTACAGGATTGGCCAGTGCGGCTTTAATAGCCTGATAACTCACTGTAATAATAGCTATCAAAACAGCCAGTAAACCGGCTAAAGCAAACACCCACCATTCAATGCCTATACGGTACGAATAATTATCCAACCATTTATTCATAGCATACCATGCAATAGGTGATGCAATTACAAAAGAAACAACTACCAATCTTAAAAATTCTTTGGATAATAATAACGTTACATTGGCAACAGATGCACCTAATACTTTTCTTACACCAACTTCTTTGGTTCTGCTTTCGGCCATATAGGTTGCTAATCCAAATAAACCAAGGCAGGATATAAAAATGGTAAGGCCTGCAAACAATGCTGCTAATTTTCCGGTACGTTCCGAGTCCTCAAATTTTTTAGCATAAGACTCATCGGCAAAAACATAATCAACCGGGTATTGAGGGTTATATTTTTTAAATATTTTTTCAATAGCCGCTATATTTTCACCCGTTGCATTTTTACTGTTTAGTTTGGCATGTATTATTTGGGCATAGTCTTTATTAGGGCCAAATATCATTAGCGGGCTAATACTTTGTTGATAAGGTGACTCTATCACAAAATCTTTAACCACACCTATTACATGCCATTGGCTTTCGCTACCCACTTCTTTAATTACCATCCCAATCGGGTCTTTTACACGCATGGCTTGTATTGCTGCCTCATTCAATATAACCGCATTACTGTCAGTAGGATGAGTCATCACATCTATATCACGGCCCTGTAATAATGTAACGCCAATTGTTTTTACAAAATCAGCATCGCTACCTAACCGCAAAAAGTCAATCTTCTCATCGCTTTTACTACTTCCTTCCCAATAAAAGCCCCAACTATCACTCCAACGTTGCGTTATAGGATTGGCCGAACGGGTAATACTTGTAACTGCACCCGAGCTTAATAATTCATTTTTAACCGCCTGATAATGTTTATCAATATCACCTTGTGTAAATAAATAAATTAAGTTTTCTCTATTATACCCCGATTGACGATTTAAGCCATATTGAATTTGCCTAACCACAATCACGGTACCTATAATAAGTATAATAGCAAAAGTAAATTGTACAGTTACCAATACTTTACGTGGCGCAACTAATGCTTTTGATTTTTTAAATGCCCCTTTTAATACACCAATAGGATTAAATGAGGATAAATAAAATGCCGGATAACTACCTGCAATTACACCCGTAAACAATACAAAGCCCAATGAGTATAGCCAAAACATTGGATCGGCATAATTGATAAACAACTTTTTACCTACTAATAAATTAAAACTGCTTAATGATAGTTGTACAACAATAATGGCAAATACAAAAGCAATCAGGCTTAAAAATATACTCTCGCCTAAAAATTGCAATACCAATAAACGTTTACCGGCACCGGCTACTTTACGTATACCTACTTCTTTTGCACGTTTTTCGCTACGGGCAGTACTTAAGTTCATGAAATTTATACAGGCTATTAATAAAATAAAAGCCGCAATTACAGCAAATAGTTTTACGGTTTCAATTTGGCCCCCAATCATTTTACCATTTTCCGATTTACCATACAAATGCACTTCACTTAAAGGATGTGTAAATACTTGTGTAGTAGCTGCGATGGCTGTACCTTTTGTATGATCTACGGTAATGTTTTGTACTTTTTTATCAAATACAGCTTGTGAAGTACCTTCCTTTAACAATACATAAGTACGTACAGAATTATTGTTCCATGAATCATCGCCCCAACCAATTTTTTCCATATAAGTCCAGGGCAGGATATATGCAAACTCAAACTTTGTATTATTAGGCAGATCTTTTAAAATGCCGGTTACTGTACAATTATGTGTACTATCTACCCGTACAATTTTACCCATAGCATCTTCATCGCCAAATAAAGCTTTGGCAAATTGTTGGGTAAGCACAATGCTATGGCCACTGTTTAATGCTGTTTGCGGGTTGCCTTTTAATAAGGGAAAACTAATTACATTTAAAAAAGTGCTATCTGCAAATGATCCACGCTGGTTAATTTTTTTATCACCAACAGTAAGTAAAAAAGTTACATTCCGGTAACGCACTGCATCTTCCACTT
Source organism: Chitinophagaceae bacterium UBA4857 (assembly GCA_002399735.1). Classification (GTDB taxonomy): domain Bacteria; phylum Bacteroidota; class Bacteroidia; order Chitinophagales; family Chitinophagaceae; genus Terrimonas. Next base: position 60,534 of record DHEF01000001.1, on the reverse strand, counting down.
CGGGATAATCTTTTTTCAAAGTAGGAGCCATTATCTTAGGCGTACTAGGCCATGCCCATATTTCACCATCAGGTCTTTTATCTCTGTTATGCATCAGGTAAGTCCTATCTACTTTTTCGTAAAACCTATCAATGCTTAACTCATTCTGTATCCATAACAGAATAAGAATAGCAGCAGCCATACCAATGGCCAAACCGGTAATATTTATCATAGAATAAGTTTTATTCTTGAAAATATTTCTGATAAGGGATTTAAAATAATTTTTAAACATAAGTTTATAATTTATTACAGCCGCAAAGCTGTGATTATTTCTGGCGTTTGGGTTAGTAGTTATTTAGTTTGTCGCTACTTCCTTGCTCAATAGAATTGTTGCAGATGAAGTATGCGACGCATGGAACGATGATAATAGCACTCCTGCTGATAGCAAACTATTCGCTACGTAAGCTTTTTACAGGATTAATAGTAGCTGCTTTAATAGCCTGAAAACTTATTGTTACAAATGCTACAACTAATGCAACCAATCCGGCCAATACAAACATCCACCACTTAATTTCTATTCTAAAAGCAAAATCCTGTAACCAGTTATTCATGGCCCACCAAGCCATTGGTGTTGCAATAATTATAGCCACACATACCAGTTTTAAAAAATCTAAAGACAATAATTTGACAATGCTAGACACCGATGCTCCCAATACTTTTCTAACGCCAATTTCTTTGGTGCGTTGCTGAGCAGTATAAGTGGCCAAGCCTAGTAAGCCCAAACAAGCAATTAAAATTGCAAAACCGGAGAAAAAGCTAAACAAGCCTCTGAATTTTACATCGGCTTCGTACTGACGGTTAAAACTATCATCTAAAAAGCTATATAAGAATGGCCGTTGCGGAGCAATACTACTCCATAACTCTTTTAATTTATCAAGAGTGACAGGTATATTTTCCGCCTTGATTTTAATTGTAAAATACCGGCTGCTTGTGGGTTCTAATCGTAATGCCAGTGGCTCTATTTTTTTATGTAGTGACAAATAATTAAAATCTTTTACCACACCTATCACTTCGCCCTCTCTTCCCCATTGTTCAAAATGTTTACCAATGATTTGTTGGGGATCAGAATAGCCGAATAATTTTGCAGCTGCTTCATTAATAACAAGTGACTTAGCTGTATCAGCAGGAAAATCTCTTGAATAAGCCCTTCCGGCAGCCATTTGTAAACCAAAATGTTTAATAAAATCAACATCCACCTCAAATAGTCCCGGGGCCTCTTCTATATTTCCTCCATTAAGAGATTGTATGCGGGTACCGCCATTAGGAAAATAAGTACCAGGTACACTTCTTGAGGCAGCAACTGAAGTAACGCCCGGCAACTGAAGAAAACTTTGTTTGATTTCCTCCGTTTTCATAGCTATTTTATTGTCATGGTTAAAATCCAGTAGAAGCATTTGGTCTTTATTAAAGCCCAGACTTTTATTTTGCATAAAATTGAGCTGTCTGAATACTACAACCGTACCTACAATAAGGGATATAGAAAGACTGAATTGTAATATCACTAACCCCTTTCTTAAGTTCACACCTTTGGAAGATGTGCTAAAAGCGCCTTTTAACACCGTAATGGGTTTAAAGTTGGACAAAACGATGGCCGGATAAATGCCAGCGATAAGCCCGGTAATTAAAACGGCTGATATATAAACTACTAACGTATTAGTATTGATGATGTTTGAAATCTGAAAATCTTTTCCGGTAAAAACATGCATTGTAGGAATGAGCAATATTACCAAACCCAAAGCGATGATTGCAGAAACAAAAACAAGCAATAAGGATTCTGTAAAAAACTGAGCAATCAACTCCCTTTTATTGGCACCTGCAACTTTTCTAACGCCTACTTCCTTTGCCCGCTCCATTGAACGTGCAGTGGTTAAATTCATGAAATTAACACAGGCAATACATAGAATAAACAGACCAATAACAGTAAAAAGATAAATATTAGGAAGACTGCCTGTAGTGCCCGGTTGCCGGTCGGCAGAAGAATGCAGATAAGCATCTTTTAACGATTCAAATGCTATGGTATAACGACCTCCGATTGCGGCATTATGTTTGGCCAAAAAAGAAGGCACTTTTACCGTTAAGCTTTTAATATCGGCTTGAGGTTCTGCTAGAAAGTAAGTATAAAAATCAATATAACCCCATTGATCAAAAACTTCTGCCCAAGATTTTTTAAACGAACTCATTGACATTAAGGCATCGAATGTAAAATGTGAGTTAGAAGGGATATCTTTTAATACACCTGTAACTGTATACACCCCTTCACTTGCCCTGCCACCTGTACTACCGCCTTGCAATGTTTTACCAATGGGGTTTTCGTTGCCAAAAAATTTCTTTGCCGTTTTTTCTGTTAACACAGCAGAATATGGATCAACCAAAGCGGTTTTAGGATTTCCGGCTATCAGTGGCCAACTAAAAACGGATAAAGCATTAGAGTCAGCAAAAAAAACATTTTCCTCCTGAAAAGCTTTTTCGTCATGCCTTAGCAAAACAGTTGATCGACCGGAAAATTGAACAACTTCCTTTACTTCCGGAAAGTCTGATTTTATTGCTGCGCCAACAGGAGCGTTGCCCCATACCTGATAACGGTAATCATGTTGTTTTAGATTAGCTGCATCTTTCGAATCAGCATCTTCTGCATAACCATGTACTACACGATATATATTGTCAAAATTTTTATGGCATTTATCATAACTTAATTCATCCTGTACATACAAACCAATCATTAAAAAACATCCCAGCCCCATAGTCAGGCCTATAATATTAATGACGGAATATCCTTTATGTTTACTAAGCGTACGCCATGCTATTTTGAAATAATTTTTAACCATTCTTATATATTTTCTACAACCAAGGAAAAAGAGTTTTATATAATAATTATTTATTAAAAAATAATATGCACCTATCCAATACCTAAAACAATACAACCGCTACCTTATTGCTCAATAGAATTGTTACAGTTGAAGAGTGCGATGCAACAGACGATGATAGTAGCACTCCTGCTGATAACATAAATAAAAAACTATTCGCTACGTAAGCTTTTTACAGGATTAATGGTAGCCGCTTTAATAGCCTGAAAACTTACGGTTAGTAATGTAATTACAATGGCTCCTACAACTGCCGCCGCAAAAACCCACCACGAAATGGACACACGATAAGTGTACTGCTGCAACCAGCTATGTAAATAATAATAAGCAATCGGTGCAGCAATTAAACAGGATATAAGTACCAGTACCACAAAATCTTTTGACAATATGCCCCAAAGGTTAATAACAGAAGCCCCTACAATTTTTCTGATACCAATTTCTTTGGTGCGTTGTTCGGCTACAAAGGAAGCCAACCCAAACAAACCAAGGCAACTGATAATAACAGCCAGTATGGTAAACATGCCGGCCAGCTTGCCTATTCTTACCTCCTGGCTAAACTTGACAGCATATTCAGCATCTGCAAATTTGTAATCGAATGGGGCAGAAGGAATAATTTTACGAAATACTCTTTCGACTACTGCCATTGATTCGCTTGTAGATTTATTGGGATTTAGTTTTAAATTAATCCAATTGGCATTTTCCCTATCCAATAAGTACACAGCTTGTTTAACCGGACTGTAAGGTGAGCTCATTACCATATCTTTTACTACACCAACAATAGTAAATACCGAGGGATTATCGCCCCTGCCCCAACGCACAATTTTACCAATGGGGTCTTTTATATTCATGAATTTTATAGAAGCTTCATTAATTAAAATAGAGGCGGTATCACTACCAAAATCTCTTGAAAAATCACGACCTTCTTTTATTTCAAAACCCACGGTTTTGCCATAGTCATGGCTAACCCAGAATGTTGCAAAATCTGTATCCAGGTTAGGATCTTTCCCTTCCCAATCAAATCCGCCACTATTACTCCACACGGCTGTTATAGGGTTAGAGGATTCTGCAATTTCTTCAATCACATTTTCTTTTTTTAGTTCACTTCTTAACACATCTAGTTTACCATTAAAATCTTCCGACTGTTTCATAATCATAACCAAACCATCTCTATTATAACCTACGGGCCTGTTTTTAGTATATTGAATTTGCTGATATACGATTACAGTACCAATAATTAACGCAACTGAAACAGTAAACTGTGTTACTACCAATACTTTTCGTGGTACTGATGCTAAGCGTCCTACTTTAAAAGTGCCTTTTAATACTTTTATTGGCTTAAATGAAGACAGGTATAATGCAGGATAACTTCCGGCAACTAAGCCTGTAAAAATGGTAAAACCAAAACCTGCTGCCCAGAACCAAATATTACCCCAAAGAATAGACATTTTTTTATCGGCCACTTGATTAAACCATGGCAACATTAACTGCGTGAATATAAGCGCAAAAGCAAAGGCTATAAAAGCCACTAAAACAGACTCAGATAAAAACTGCCATATTAATTGACTGCGTAACGAACCTACGGTTTTACGTATACCAACTTCTTTTGATCTTTTTTCGCTTCGGGCTGTACTTAAGTTCATAAAATTTATACAAGCCAGCAATAATACAAAAGCACCTATTAATGCAAACATCCATACATACACAATGCCGCCACCGGTTCTTACCCCTTCCTTAAAAGATGAGCGCAAGTGCCAATCGTTCATGGGATTTAAAAATATTTCAGCTTTAAACTTTTTATCTTCTTCCGGTTGCTTATTTATTTTTGAATTGATAATTTTCTTATCAACAGCAGCAAAATCCGTATTATTATTTATTTGTGCAAAGCACTGAAAAGAGTTGTTTCCCCATTGTGTTGCGGCACGCTCCAACCAAGGTTCGGCTATTTTGTATAGCTCCCATGGTGCAATAAATTGTAAATTGTTAAATTTACTATTGTAAGGTAAATCTTTGTACACCCCAACCACTTTTACATCCATTTTACTATCAAGTTTCATCACCTGATTCATAGGATTGGCATTACCAAAAAATATATTTGCTGTAGATTCTGACAACATTACACTATTGGGGTTAACAAACCCATTTAATGAGCCGTGTATCATGTTTAAATCTAAAATAGCCGGCCCTTCTTTATCAATATAAAAACCGTTTTTATTAATATGCTTATCGCCAACGGTTAAAATATGATCTCCCTCCCACGAAGCCATAGCTATGTACTTAAAATCACTACCGTAGTTTGTTCGCAACTCTTCGCCCATAGGAAAAGGTAAAGCTTGTTGGGTATACACTTCGCCATTCCATGTTTGGCGTTGATACACTTGCGCAACAGTATCGTAATTTTTATTGTACTTATCATACGTCAGTTCGTCCCATATCCATAAACCTATTAATATAGCTACGGCCATACCAATAGCTAAGCCACTAATATTTATAAACGACGACTTTTTATTCTTTAATAAATTACGCCACGCTATTTTAAAATAATTCTTTATCATTTATTCGTTTTTATTTTTATTACCAGCTGCATTACTACTATGCCCCTGATCTGCGCTCCCCCCTTCGTTTCAATCGAAAATCTAAGGAGAGTTTGGTTGGGTCGCACTCTTTAACTGCAACAAAGCGAAGCATCAATGAGGCTAATCCA
>DHEF01000001.1:0-54830 GCA_002399735.1 Chitinophagaceae bacterium UBA4857 | reverse complement strand
CAATAACTAATATCGAATTAATTCTATTGAGCATTGTGCAGGTGTCCTACATTCTCAGAAAACCCTAATTATCAAATTCCCAAATCAACTAATTTTCAAATTATCCCTACTCACTTTTTAAACTTTTAACAGGGTTTATTAATGCCGCTTTTATGGCATGGAAAGAAACCGTCAATATGGTTATCACTAAAACAATAACCGCCGCACTAACAAAAGGCATAATATTTAAACCGGTATTATAAGGAAACACTTCTAACCACTTGTTCATAAAATACCAGGCAATAGGAAAAGCAATAAAACACGACAGGCCAACCAACACAATAAAATTGGTGGTTAACAAAGGCACAATTTGCTTCATGCCGGCACCTAATACTTTTCGTATGCCAATTTCTTTTTGTCGTTGTTCGGTTGTAAATGCTATGAGACCTAATAAACCAAGACAGGTAACCAATATAGTTAACATGGCAAAGGCTGTAAAAATTTTTCCCCTTTTTTGGTCTGCCGCATATTGCGAATTAAAATCTTGGTCTAAAAATGTATATTCAAAGGGAAGTGTAGGAAACTGTGTTTGCCAAACTTTTTCAAGTGCTGCTATTGTACCCGGAATATTTGCACTGCTTAGTTTTACCTGCAACACATTATTATTAGCAGCATAAAAAAGAATAAGCGGTGTAATGCGGTTATATAAAGACCGTTGGTTAAAATCTTTAACCACACCAATTACCTCAAGGTAGTTACCGCTGGTATCACCAGGAAACCTTACTTTACGGCCCAGCACATTATCGCCCCAGCCGTACTCCTTCACCATGCTTTCGTTTACAATAATACGCCTGAGTGTATCTGCTATACTGGCAAAATTTCTCCCCTTCACCATTTTCATGCCCAAGGTTGGGAAAAAGTGTTCATCAATCGCATAAACATCTACCCCTTTTTCAACATTGCCTTTATCAGTTTCAATAGAAAATAAATTAAAACTTACGCCGGAACCAGGCACGGCTTGTGCTGTACTGGCTGAAATAACATTGGGATTTTTACGGGCTTCGTTTATAAATGAAGTAACATTACTGCGAATATCGGCCGAGGAATTTGCTGCAATATTTAATACCTGATCTTTACTAAAACCTACATCCAGATTACGTAAATAATTAAGTTGGTTAAATACAACCCATGTACAAATAAGCATGATAATAGACACAGAAAACTGAATAACCACCAAGGTTCTGCGTAATACAATATTGCTGGAACCTTTAGATAGACTACCCTTCAGAACTTTAACCGGATTAAATTTTGACAAATAAAATGCCGGATAGCTACCGCCTATCAAACCAACAAATACAACTACACCGATCAGTATAAAAATAGTTTGCGGTTGTAGTAAGCTTTTTAGCGATAAGGTTTTTCCTGCTAAATCATTAAAAGTAGGCAGTAACAATGCCATCAAGCCTAAGCTCAATACCAAAGCAAATAATGCAGTAAGGGTTGATTCCATTAAAAACTGTGTAACCAATTGTAGTTTACTGGAGCCGGTTACCTTTCTTATGCCAATTTCTTTTGCCCTGCGTGCTGAACGGGCTGTTGTAAGATTCATGTAATTAATACAGGCAATTAATAACATAAAAAAAGCAACTGCCGAAAAAATGTAGATATATGACATGCTCCCCACTTCTTCGGGTTCGTTAGACATGTCCGAATGAAGGTGGATATCGGTTATGGGCTGTGCGCCAAAACGAATTACAATATTGTATTGTTTAAAGATAGGTGCCAGATACTTATCAAACACCGGCGCCATCTTTCTCTCGAAAGTGGCGGCACTGGTGTTGGGCTTTAATAACACGTAACAAAAAAAACTAAAATTACCCCAACTATCTGAATAATCGGCGGAAAGTGTGTTACGGGAGATGAGCATGTTGTAGATAAGGTGAGAATTAGTGGGTACATCCTTGGTAACACCTGTTATGTTATAAACAGTACCATTAGTGCTCTCCAAAGTTTTACCAACATAGCTTTGCCCTTTACCAAAATATTTTATAGCTACCGACTCCGTTACCACCAATGAATTAGGTACCACCAAAGCCGTTGCCGGATTGCCTTCAATAAATGGATAAGTAAATACCCGAAATACATTACTGTCAGCATAAAATGTTTTTGTTTCGTAAAACATTTTATTTCCATTTTTAAACATGGTTCTGTCGTTACCGACAAAACGAACAGCTTCTTCTACTTCCGGATAATCGTTTTTTAATGCCGGTGCCATAGGAAATGGTGTGATAGCCCATTTCATGGTGTCCTTATCAGCTTCTTTTATATATGAATTAATACGAAAAATGCGGTCGCCTTTTTCGTGGTATTTATCGTAACTCAGCTCATCTTTAATGTAAAAAATAATGAGCAGGCTAAAGGTAACACCAATGGTTAAACCAAGTATATTCAGCAGGCTATAGCCCTTATCTCTTTTAAAATTGCGGATGGTTACCAGCAGCAAATTTTTGAACATAATGTAGTTGGTTTAATTTGACATTTTTTAATTAACAGTACCTCAATAGCAATTAAGCAGCTTTGTTATTTTACAAAACAGTGGCCCCTTAATTATTTATTTCTCGTGTGTTAATACATACAACCTGCACAATGCCCAATAGCATTATTACAGTTGAAGAGTGAGTATTTAATTCATTTCCACCGGAAATAAATTAAATCCCGATTCTATCGGATCGCAACAAAAGCCGATAGTAGCAATGCTGCGGATGACATATATAAAAAAACTATTCGCTTCGCAGGCTTTTTATAGGATTAGCCATAGCCGCTTTTACTGATTTATAACCTACGGTTAACCATGCCAGCACCACTGTTATAAGTATGGCTGCCAGAAAAATACCTACACCAATATGAATACGATAAGCAAAATTGTTTAACCAACTATTCATAATATACCAGGCCAAAGGCGCTGCTATTACAAATGCAATACCAATAAGAATAGTAAACTCTTTAGAAAATAAATACACAATATTTCCAACCGAAGCACCTAATACTTTACGTACACCTACTTCTTTTTTACGTTGTGCCGCCATAAAAGAAACTAGACCATACAAACCTAAACAAGAAATAAAAATAGCAATGCCTGAAAATATTTTATACAATAAGGACAATTGCGTTTCCTGGCTGTAGAACCTTTCGATACTTTCATCTACATAAAAACTGGTGTTGGCATACTCGGGCAAATGTTTGTCCCATACTTTTTGTATAGCTTCTTTTGTTGCAGACAGGTTGTTGCTTTTAATTTTAATGGCTGTGTTATTGTAAACTGCTTTGCGGGCACCAATTAACATTGGCTTTACTTCTTCACGCAATGAGTTTGTTTTAAAATCTTTTACTACCCCAACAATTTTACGCCATGGTTGGCGCCCCATACGAATATCTTTTCCAATGGCATCTTGGGCAGAAGCCAATCCTAATTTTTTACTTAATGTTTCATTTATCACTACATCTCTCACCGTATCTGTTGCGGCATAACCTGTACCGGCAGCAAATTGTACGCCGAAAGTGTTAAAGTAATCCGCATCAGCAAATTTTAAAAACAAAGCATAGTCTTTATCATTCTGATGATCGAAAGCAAAGTTGGTAGCCCAGTTATTGTCAGAAGAAGGGACGTCAGCATTGTAGCTTACAAGCTCTACACCGTTCAATGCTAGTAAATCTTGTTTCATGGCCGGTTGTCTAGTACGGATAATACTATCGGATGAAGCAGTTAACACCAATACCGCTTCTTTATTAAAACCTAAATCAGCTTTATGTACAAAACTCATTTGTGTTACTGCTACTATAGTACCAATTATTAAAGCCTGCGAAATAGCAAACTGTAATACCACCAAAGCACGACGTAATGAAATACCGCCAATTGTGGCTGAAGTAATTTTGTTTTTTAAAGCCAGTATAGGCTTAAAACCTGATACAATTAATGCAGGATAACTACCCGATAAAAATGTAATAAGTACAGCAACTGCTAACGCAAACAACATTACTATGGGTGCAAAAAGCGTTAGCTCTTCTTTTATAGAGGCAACATGACTAATGAAAGGCAAACAAGCGGCAGCAATGCCAATGGCTATAACAAATGCAATTCCAACGATCATGGCGGTTTCGCCCATTACCTGCCAAAATAAACTGCTGCGCTGTCCACCTAAAACTTTACGTATGCCAATTTCTTTAGAACGATTAATAGCTTGTGCGGTAGATAAATTAATAAAATTAATACACGCCATTATTAAGATAAAAACACCAATTAAACCTAATGTCCAGATCGTGGACATGCTAATTGTATGATCAGCAAAATTCCCCAATCTTGGATCATAATGCACGTCTCCCAAAGGCTGTAACATAAACGTACGTACGGTATTGGGATTAGCTTCATATCTTTTCCTGGTAAAATCTACCAACTGTGCGGCCATAGTTTTTTCACGACCAGCAGGCAAAGACATAAACAACTGAAAGTCACTTCCTAAATTATCCCAGTCATCAAAAAGATCGTAGCGTTCTAAATTGTTTTTCAATGTTGCAAAGGAGCCCACCACCGTTAAATTATAATCGGTATTTAATGGCACATCTTCTAAAATACCGGCAACCCGAAATGTAATAGCATTATCAAACTGAATTAATTTACCAATAGCCGATTGCCAGTTGCCAAAATATTTTTCGGCAATAGTTTTTGTTAATGCCACTGTATTGGGTGCAGCTAATACATCGCCATTACCCGACAACCACTTATATTTTAATACTTTAAAAAATTCAGGGTCAGCAAAAAAAGTTCCGTTCTCTTCAATGAATTTTCTGTTGGCAATAGCAGTACTATCACTTGAAAGTAAAGTTATTTGACTGCCCGATGCAGATGCAAGTGCACCAACTGTTACATCCGGAAAATCGTTACGCAAATGTTGTAATGTAGGATAAGGCACACCCGGGTTATAACCAATGCCTTCAGAATGTTTTTCGTGCGTATATAAATGATACGCTTGTTTGTAATCAGGGAAGGATTTATTATAACTTAACTCATACTTAATTACCACAAACAACAACATAGCCGCAGCAATGCCGGTTGCTAATCCAAAAATATTTAATGCAGCAAAAGATTTATTGCGGGTAATATTTCTCCAGGCAGTTTTTATGTAGGTAATAAACATGAGTTATAATAAAATATAGATAATGAGAGCAATATAAAATCCAATAATAACTGTTTACTTACACCAATATATTTTCAGTAACAGTTTGTCCGTCAAGCATACGAATAATACGATGACTGTAACGGGCATCATGTTCGCTGTGTGTAACCATAATAATGGTAGTACCTTGCTCGTTTAAGTCAGTCAGCATTTCCATTACTTCATTACCGTTAGATGAGTCAAGGTTACCCGTAGGCTCATCAGCTAAAATAAGTTTAGGCTTGTTTACCACAGCACGGGCAACCGCCACACGCTGTTGCTGGCCACCGGATAACTGTTGTGGATAGTGGTTACGACGATGCATGATTTGTACTTTTTCCAATACTTCGTCAACACGCTTTTTTCTATCAGCTGCTTTTACGCCAGTATAAATTAAAGGCAGTTCAACATTTTCAAAAACGGTCAACTCATCTATCAGGTTAAAACTTTGAAATACAAAACCAATATTGTGTTTACGTAAATCAGCACGTTTACGTTCGTTAAATTTTGCTACTTCAATACCGTTAAAAATAAAGCTACCGGCATCAGGATCGTCTAATAAACCTAATATATTTAACAAGGTAGATTTGCCACAGCCGGAAGGCCCCATTACGGCAACAAATTCACCTTCCTTTACAGAAAAAGTTAGTTTATTTAAGGCCACTGTTTCTACTTCTTCAGTTCGGTAGATTTTTTCAAGATTCGTAATATTGATCATGAGTTGAGGTTTGTAATTTTTTGTAGTTATATGGCAGTATTAAATACCGGAAAAATGTAAAGGACTAATATATGTTACGGATGTAGCCTGCTTTTTGTTACTGGTTTCTTGCTTTTTTGTTGCTTTTTTCTGAAATAAAGGTTTCAACAAAGTATCGCACCCCGGCAGGTTAAACATGGCTACGCTAAACGCAGCAGTCATAATGAAAAATGTTTTATGTAGCATTGTTGACAGGTTTTAGTTGTTATTTAAATTTTCAGAGTAGTTTATAATAATTATTATTTCATCCGTTCTAAAACAAAACTTATCCATTCATTTTCAGCCACCTCATCATCAATATAATAATCGGGCAATATTCCTATATCATCAATTACAATCTTATTCACTGTTATGTATCTTGATGTTGAATAAACCAACATCATTTGCCCATCCGGTGAGTTTATGGTAGCTACGTTAGCAATATCAAGCGCGCCAGCTGTTTGACGGCCAAAAGTTTTTACTTTCCAACTCTGTTGTAAATCAAGAATAAATTGTTCAGCAGCGCTGGCCGTGTTTTCATTAATAAGTAATCCAACTTTTTTAGGGTTTACACTAGCTGAATCTATTGTAACAACATTGACGTTTTCCTTAAAAATTTTTTCAAACCCGCCTTTATTATTCTCCAGTCGATTAACAAAGTCGGTAAACATTGTTTTTTCATTTTCAGGTAATCCTTGAATTTTTAAAACATCTTTCCACTTTTTATTATTTAAAGAAGATGAATAAAACTCAATCTGATTGCGATGTATCGGATTGGTATAAATAAACGGAAGAATTTTATTATAAGTCTTATCCGCTCCTCCACCATTATTTCTCACATCAATAATCAAGTTTTTCGATTTCAAAATCTCATCTTTCCATCCTGCAAGTAAACTATCGATGATTAGTCTTTGGTCTAACCCGAATGAAGGAACTTTAACAAAAACTGTCTCATCATTTAGCCTTACAATAAAAGGATTTTCAGCAAATTTTATTTTATAATGTAATTCAAGCGATGGGGACAAACTAACAATTGGGGCAATCTTTTCCAGAATAACATTATCAAGCACTAAATATTTATCATCTAAAAAGCTTACTTTTTTTATTTGCTCCGGAGAACGATCTCCCATCAGATAAGTCCCTATGTTCAACTCTTGTTTAACCCAAAATTTAACATCGCCACTGTTCCAATTTTCATTAGTTGACTCCAGAATATATCCTACATAATGTTCTTTTTCTTTTGTTACAAGGATTGTATACGGGCCTGTTTTCCAAATCCCTTCAATTGAACCAACAGTTTTTTTATTAATCGCCTGAACAAGTTTATTAATTTCTTTTGCCGATTTACCTTTAAACGCAATAGGTTCGGCAGGAATAATATTTGACGGCACTGTTTTAGGAGTTGCAAATAGACCTATATGAAATTTTCTGAAAAAAGAAAGCCATTGTTTTAATACCTCAACACAATTTTTTAAATCATTAGCAACAGCTACTTTTTCTGAAATATACTTATTATGAAAACTATAACTCTCTTTACCCTTATTCTGTACTGTATGAACGAAGCCTGCATCATTTTCCTCAAACGTTTTCTTTAACCATTCATAATATTGCTTACAGTCACAGTTTTGCGAAAATGAATAATACGCTATCAATCCAAATAATAAAGTAAAAAATGTTTTTTTCATCATTATTACTGTTCTCTTTTTTAACGGGTACGGCCTAATTAACTTAATCAATATTTATCATCATTTTTTCAAAATAAGCTCCTGCATCGTACCATAGTTCTCATAGCTACTGGTAACCACTTTATCACCCGCTTGTAATCCATTCACCACTTCGTAATAATCTTTATTCTGATTACCCAATTGTATATCCACTTTATAAGCAACGGTTCCGTTTTCTTTTACTTTAAAAATCCAGTTACCCCCTGTTTGCTGGTAAAAACCACCTTTAGGTAATAATAAAGCCTGGCGCTCATCGCTTAGTGCTAAAACAATTTGCAAGGTTTGTCCGCGACGGATACCTTGTGGCACATCGCCTAAAAATTCCATATCCACCTGAAACCTACCACCCGTAACTTGTGTAAATACCTTTTTAATTTCCAGTTTATATTCTTTTCCGGCAAAAGTAAACGTGCCTTTCAATCCGTTGTAAATGCGTGAAATATAGTGTTCATCAACCTCTACACGAACTTTAAAACCACTTAACACATCAATTTGCCCCAGGCGCTCACCTTTGTTTTTGCTTTGGCCAATCTCTGCATCCAAAGATGTAAGCTGTCCGTCAACCGGTGCTCTTACAATTAAATCACCTACTTTTTTACGCATTACGGTTAATGCGTTTTGCGATCCCTGGTAAGATTGTGTAGCCTGCGATACTTGTTGTGCAGTAGCTGTTTTATCCTGATCGATAGTTTGGTTGGATAAACTTTTCTTTTCAAGCTGGTAGTTGTATTCGTTTTCGCTTTGCTTAAACTCCTGCATACCAATTGCTTTTTGACTGTACAGTTTCTTGTTCAAGTTGTATACACGCTCGGCTTCTTTCAACTGGTTGTCTACATCAGTCTGCTGATTAAGATTGGTAATAGTATTCTGACGAGCAGCATTTTTTGCAATCTGCATTTGTGTAAGCAGGTTATACACTTGTGTTTCCTGATTCACCAAACTTAATTGTAAATCGGTGTTAGATAACCTAAGTATTGGCTCGCCTTTTTTCATCATAGCACCATCTTCCACATATTTTTCTTCCACACGTCCGCCTTCCTGAGCATCCATATAAATAGTAGTAAGCGGCAATACTATGCCGTTAACCGGAATATTTTCCTGAAAAACGCCTTGTTTAACCTCACTGATGGTTATCCTGTCCGCATCAACATTCAATTTGTTTTTGCCCGATGTAAAATAAATGCTACCTGCAATTAACGCTGCCAGTGCTACTATACCGCCAATAGTAAAAATGCGTTTTCTGCTCCATTTCTTTTTTTCAATAACTCTGTCCATAATCGCTGTGTTTCTTACTGTTATATTTTGGCGCCGTTTGAAAATTAGTTCCGGCACACCGTACAATGGGTATAGTAACATCGTGCCAGAAAGTTTATAATTGAAAATCAATAAATTACGAACAAATAAATCTACGAAGACGTTCGTTAGCGTACAAAAACTGTCCGCTTTTGATACACCGGTTTAGTACATTTTTTATTAGACCAGCTGTAGTTCCCTGATTGGACTGACGTTGCGACGCTCCGTTTATCGTTCTGTTCTTTGTCCATCATCGTGTTTTATCAGGGTCGTTTATATTAGCAGTGTCACAGTTACAAAACAAAAAAGGTTGATGCATACGCAAAAACCTTTTCATTTATAATGTATGTAACATTTTTAGCGAATTTGCCCTTTACCTTCAATAATCCATTTCTCCGTAACCAATTTTTCCAACGCAAAAGGACCACGGGCATGTAGTTTTTGGGTAGATATACCTACTTCCGCACCTAAACCAAATTCTTCTCCATCAGTAAAGCGGGTGGATGCATTGTGATACACTGCTGCAGCATCAACTTGTTTTAAAAACCGTTGCGCTAATTTTTTATTGTTGGTAACAATAGCCTCCGAATGTTTGGTAGAATAAGTTTGTATATGTTCCAGTGCTTCATCAATTCCCCCTACTGTTTTAACAGCACATTGAAGGGATAAAAATTCTGTAGCAAAATCTTTTGTGCTGGCCTTGTAAACGGTTAGTTTATTTTTCAATAATGGATAAGCCAGTTTATCAGCGTACACTGATACATCCTTTTCTTTTAATAATGGAGCCACTATATCAAAAAAGGGTTTTGCGATGGCTTTATCTACTATTACTGTATCCATGGCATTACAAACAGATGGCCGGGAGATTTTTGCATTTACCACAATAGCAGCCGCCATTTGTAAATCGGCTGTTTTTTCAACATATACATGGCAAACACCTGCACCGGTTTCAATAACCGGAACTAAACTGTTTTTACGTACATATTCAATTAATCCGTTGGAGCCACGTGGAATAATTACATCAATAAATTTTGTAGCGGTAAATAAATGGTTCACCGTTTCTCGGGCAGGTGGTAAAAGGTTTACTGCATCGGTTGGTAATCCATTATCCGCTAAAACCTGTTTTATAATTTTAATAGCCGCTTTATTACTGTTATCAGCTTCGCTGCTACCTTTTAATAAACAGGCATTTCCGCTACGTAAACAAAGGGCTGCTATATCATAAGTTACATTTGGCCTAGATTCGTAAATAGCGGCTACTACACCTAACGGTGTTGTTATTCTTTGTAATCGTAAACCATTTTTCAATACACGTTTATCCAGTATTTTACCACCGGGTAATGGTAGCTTGGCTACATTTTTAATACTATCGCCTATTGCTTTTATACGAGCAGTGTTTAACAATAATCTGTCGGTACGTGGATTAGTAGCATCCTGTTTTGCAACATCTTTTGCGTTTGCTTTTAATATTGTGACACTATGTTGTAACAATGCTTTTGACAAATCGTTTAATGTTTTTTTAATTTGCTTATCGGTTGCCGCTTGTAAAGCAACGGATGCCTGCTTTGTTTTGATGATTGTTTGGGTGATGCTTGACATGGATTAAAGATAATGAGAATTGAGATTAGACTAATGTGCCAATTAGCTAATATGCTGATCTGCTCATGAAGGCTGAAAGCTTAACGCATAAAGCTGAAAGCTAGTTAGCCTATTATTTTTATACGCTGTACCGATTTTCGGACTTTTCTGTTGATTAGCGATAGGGACGATGCAGTGAGTGACACAACAAAAGCTGATTAGAATTACTGCTGCCGACAAACAAAAAATAAAAATATACAAGTGTACGCCACTGTACGATATCGGACAGTTTATTGTTCATATTTGCTACAAAAGTTTTCGTACTTTATTTTAACAAATTGACTATCAACAAAATAAATATCTGGCACAGGTATTGAAAATTAGCTTCACATTGTAAAACAAATATGGTAATGATTGATTTAAAACACATTTACAAATGGGTAAACAGCGGTAATAACCGCACTTTTTTATTAAAGGATATTAACCTAATTATTAACGAAGGCGATTTTGTATCCATCATGGGGCCATCGGGTTCGGGTAAATCTACGCTGTTAAATATAATAGGTATGCTGGATGGTTTTGATGAAGGCGAGTATTTGTTTTTGCATGAAAAAGTACATCATTTAAAAGAAAAACAACGATCGGCATTGTATAAACAATACATAGGTTTTGTGTTTCAGGCGTATCATTTAATAGACGAACTAACTGTTTATGAAAACATTGAAACGCCGCTTTTATACCAAAACATAAAAACGTCTGAACGCAAAGCTATGGTGGCCGATATGTTGGACAGGTTTAACATTGTGGGCAAAAAAGATTTATTTCCAGCACAACTTTCCGGCGGCCAACAACAATTGGTTGGCATTGCCCGTGCTTTAATAGCAAAGCCAAAATTGTTACTGGCCGATGAACCAACCGGCAACCTTAACTCCAAACAAGGTGAGGAAATTATGGAACTTTTTAAACAACTGAATAGTGAGGGTGTAACTATTATACAGGTAACCCACTCTGAAAAAAATGCCGAGTACGGCAAACGTATCATTAACCTGCTGGATGGCATGGTAGAAAAGAAGTAATAAGTTTTAAGTATAAGTAATAATGAAACATAAATTAATTTTTGCAGTAGCGGTAATGCTTGTGTATAATGTGTTGCAAGCGCAAAATATGAGCTTACGCAACTGTATAGAAACGGCCATTACCAATAATTTTGACGTACAACAACGCCAGCTACAAGCGGAAAGTGATAAAGCCAACTGGAATCAATCTAAACTCAATCGCTTTCCTGATTTGAACGCCAATCTAGGGCACGATTTTAACAAAGGCCGTAATATTGACCCCTTTACCAACCAACCCGTAACACAGGCGTTTAACTCGGCAGGTTATGGCGTTAGCAGTAGCGTTACTTTGTTTAACGGCCTTGCTATACATAATAACATTAAACAGAATCAATACACTTTTGAAGCTGCCCGCTACGATTTGCAACAGGAAAAAGACAACCTTACCATTAATGTTATATTGGCTTACCTGAATGTATTAAGCAATACTGATCAGCTGGCACAGTTAAATAACCAGGCACAACTTAGTTTGGCGCAGGTGCAACGTTTACAAGTATTGGATGATGAGGGTGCTATTAAACCATCGGACCTTAGCGACCTGAAAGGACAATACGCCAACGATCAGGTAGCAATTATTAACGCACAAAATGCATTGGTTACCGGTAAAATAAATTTATGCCGGTTAATGAATGTGATGTACAATAAAACCTTAACCGTTGAAACACTTAGTGCCGAAGATTTTGCAAGCAACATACCTGTTAATGTAGATAGTTTATTTACCGCTGCTTTAAAACAATTGCCTATGATTAAAGCCGCCGATTACAGAATACTGAGTGCACAAAAAGGTGTGAAAGTGGCTAAGGGCCAGTTGTACCCAATACTAAGTTTTGGCGGCAGTGCATCTACCCGTTATTCCAGCGTGGCTACTATTAACAATAACAAAATAAATTACGGCGATCAGTTAAACAATAACCTGTATTACACCTATGGTTTTAATTTGCGTGTGCCTATTTTTAATGCTTTGCAACAACGTAACCGTGTAAAGCAAGCTAGTATACAATTAAAAACACGTGAGTTATCGGCACACAATACTAAAAACGAATTAAATCAGGCTATTAACCAGGCTTACGAAAATAAAGATGCGGCTTGGGACAGGTATAAAACTTTGTTGGAACAGGTAACTGCTTTTGATCAATCGTTTAAAGCCGCGGATGCCCGTTTTCAGGAAGGCGTGGGCACGCCAATAGATTACCTAACGGCTAAAAACAATTTAGACCGCAGTAATATTAATCTAATTATTGCCCGTTACGATTTTGTTTTACGTAGTAAAATTTTAGATTATTATCAGGGTGCTCAATTGTGGTAAAATGCCGATGTCTGATGTAGGATTTTACGATGTGGGATTTTTAGTAACCGCTTTTTTTGTTTATCAGCTGCATTGCTACTATCATCGTCCCTTGCGTCGCACGCTTCAACTGTATTAACACAGATGAGCATTGTGTAAGTTTCCCCAATTGTAGCAAAGGCCATCATTGCCAAATTTTCAAATTAACTAATTGCCAAATTATTTTCGCATTATCTTTGATAATCATGACACTAAAAAACGCTTCCATACTAGTAGTAGATGACGATATGGATATGCTTACCGCCATCCATATGTTATTAAAGACAGAAGTGAAAAATATTGTCACGGAAAAAAATCCCGAAAACATACGTTCTCTTTTTTCGCAACATCATTTTGATATTGTATTGCTGGATATGAATTTTACCAGCGCCATTAACACGGGCAACGAAGGTATTTTTTGGTTACGCACGATTAAAGAACTTAAGCCTGATACCGATGTCATCATGATTACCGCCTACGGTGCTATTGATTTAGCCGTACGTACTTTAAAAGAAGGTGCCTCCGACTTTATTGTTAAACCCTGGCATAATGAACGCTTACTTACTACCATAAAAGATATTGCCCGTAAAAAAGGTACTCCCGATAAAAATGCTCCTGCAAGGGAACAGAGTATTATTGGTAAGGAGTTATTGGGCGAATCGGAAATAATGCGGGATATGTTTTACAAGGTGGAAAAAATTGCCCCAACCGATGCCAACATTTTAATACTTGGCGAAAATGGTACCGGTAAAGATGGCATTGCCCGCGCCATTCACCAACATTCACGCCGCAACAATAATGCGTATGTAAAAGTAGATGTAGGCGCTTTAACCGAAACACTTTTTGAAAGTGAATTATTCGGCCATAAAAAAGGTGCTTTTACCGATGCCCGTGAAGACCGCATAGGTCGTTTTGAATCGGCCAATAACGGAACCTTGTTTTTAGATGAGATAGGAAACATATCCTTACAACAGCAAGCCAAACTTTTAACTGTTTTACAAAACCGTCATATAAATCGTTTAGGTAGTAACGAGTCTATTCCTGTGGATATACGTCTGATATGTGCCACAAACGTTCCGCTGGTAGAACTGGCCAATGAAAACAAATTCCGTAAGGATTTGATTTATCGTATTAACACCGTTGAAATTATAATACCACCCCTACGCAAGCGAGGCAACGATATTATTTTACTGGCTGAGCATTACCGCAATATTTACAGTAACAAATACATGAAAAATATTGACGGCTTTAAAAGCGATGCCAAGGATAAATTACTGAGTTATAATTTTCCGGGTAATGTACGTGAACTACAATACACTATTGAACGTGCGGTAATTATGTCCGATAATGATTTATTACAGGCAAGTGATTTAATATTCTCGCCCATAGAGAGTAATTTGGTAGAAGCAGCAGAACCTTTTGATACCAACTTGAGTAAAATGGAAAAACATACCATTTTAAAAGTAATTGAAAAACATCAAGGCAATATTACCCGTGCAGCAAAAGAGTTGGGACTTACCCGCACTGCACTTTACCGTCGCATAAGTAAATACGATATATAACCGGCATAAACAGTTGTAATTTGAGAAACTATCAATGGCGCATACTTATACGGGTTTTATTATTAACCATTACTATTACCGCTGCTTGTTACCTGGTCTTACAACAACAAACGGTTTATCTGTTAATAGTTGCTCCGCTTATTATATTTCAGATTATTGAGTTCTATCGCTCCCAAGCTAAAGTACATAATGAGTTAGATCAGTTTGTGGAATCTATTCATTACAGAGATTTCTCCCGTCATTTTAATGTAAAACAAGCTTCTACGGATATACAACCTTTACGTAAAGGTTTTAATGAAATTAATTCAGCATTTAAGGTCATTAGCCGTGAGAAAGAAACGCAATACCAATACTTACAAAATATTCTGGAGTTGGTTGATACCGGTATTATTTCTTACGAAGCAGCTACCGGCGATATTTTATGGATGAATGAGTCCTTAAAAAAAATGTTGGCACTGCCCTACTTACGCAATATTGATTCCTTACAAAAACGTAACGATGCATTATATAAAGTAGTGTATCATTTGAATGTTGGTGATTCTATTGTAACCAATATTACCACCGATAAATTTTCTTATAAGGTATTATTATCTGCTACCGCTTTTCAAACCGATGATAAAAAATATAAACTGATTGCTTTTCAGAATATTGAAGAAGCCCTTGATGAAAACGAAGCACAGGCCTGGCAAAAGCTACTAAGTGTAATGACGCATGAAATCATGAACTCGGTAGCGCCGATTTCATCACTTGCCGAGACATTAGGCTATCGTTTGCAAGCGTACATTAATAAAGAATCTGATTCACTGGATGATTTAGAATTAGGCATTGACACCATTAAACGTCGTAGCGAAGGTTTATTAAAGTTTGCGTCCACCTATCGTAGTTTAAATAAAATTACTACACTTAGCCTGAGTGAAGTATATGCTGCTGATATTTTTGAAAACCTGCTGCAACTAATGCAGCCCACCATGGAGCAAAAAAATATTGAGGTAAATACGATACTAAAAGATTTTGACTTAAAATTAATGGCCGATACCAGTTTGTTGGAACAGGTACTAATCAACCTTATTGTAAATGCCATTGAAGCGGTAAAAGAAAGTCCGGAACCTAAAATAACTTTAAGTGCTTACACTGCTCCCAACAATAAAGCCGTAATTAAAGTAGCGGATAACGGCCCTGGCATTCCCGATGAATTGCTGGACAAAATTTTTATTCCGTTTTTTAGTACCAAAAAAAGTGGTAGCGGTATTGGCTTAAGCCTTTGTAAACAAATTATGTTATTGCATAAAGGCAATATTCATGTGCAATCTATCCCCGGAGAAGGCACTGCGTTTTTGTTGGTGTTTTAAGTAGAACGAAGTAAATTTAGGTTAATCGAAAACACCAAAACCCAAAAAATGTCCGGCACATTTTCACAACTTTACGTACAAGTTGTTTTTGCTGTAAAAGGCAGACAATCTTTAATTCACACTGATTGGGATGAACAGCTTTATAAATACATTACCGGTATAATACAATCAAAAGGACAAAAGGTATATGCTATCAATGGCATGCCGGATCATATCCATATATTTATTAGCATTACGCCAGTTTGTTGTTTGTCTGACCTGGTAAGAGAAATTAAAAAATCGAGTAATGAATTTATAAATCAAAATAAATTTACCAAAGAGAAGTTTAACTGGCAATCAGGATTTGGTGCATTTTCTTATAGTCATTCTCATATTGATAAAGTGGTGAAATATATTTTAAATCAAAAAGCACATCACAAAAAACGAAGCTTTAAAGAAGAATATATTGAATTGCTTAATAAATTTCAGATTGTTCATGAAGAGAAATATTTGTTTGATTGGTTGTAACTGTTTTAATGTGTAAATTTTACAAAACATTTATACAACTACATTCGGCTATTACCAATTCTCTACAGCATCTGTTCGTGCATAATATTATTAACATTCGACCCTTTCAGGGTCGAATACACGATGCTCATTGTTTTCTATTAACATATGACCCCTTCGGGGTCGAACGCTATTTATTATTCGATATATAATGCTAATAGATTATAAAGTAAAAACCACGCATTACTTAATAGAATTATTCAGTTCATATATATTGTCATTAGTTTAAGTTCGGGCTTCGCCTTATCGAACGATGCATTGGAGTCGAAGTTTTATTTTCCAAAAAAGTAGAGATTTTATACACGGTTGTATCCTTCTTGATGCCGAAGGCATCACATCTTAATAGCAAATAATATACGTAGAGAATCTACGACCCCGAAGGGGTCGAATGTTATTTATTATCCGATATAGAATGCTAATAGATTATAAAGGGAAACCTGCACATTGCCCAATAAAATTACCGAACGCCCCCGATTAAAATACGGAGTACTGCAATATGGCCAATAGAATTGTTGCAGTACAAGTGAGTGACACAACAGACGATGCTAGTAGCAATGCAGCTGATTAAATAAAAACAAAACTATGCGTTCAACAACGCTTCCAAACGTTGTTTAACCTTTTCCGCATTGGGCAACATGGCTTTTTCTAAATTCATGTTCATGGGTACGGCCGGAATATTTAATGCACCAATCACATCCACGGGGACATCTAAAAATTTAAAACAGGTTTTGGATATACGTCCTGCCAATGCTTCGGCAAAGGAATTGTTTTGTTGCTCTTCGGTAACAATTAAACATTTACCATGTTGTTGTACCCGTTCAAAAATCAAAGTTTCATCTAGGGGATATAAACTGCGCAGGTCAACAATTTCAACGGCACCCTGTAATTGTTTGGCGGCGGCTTTGGCCCAGTACACACCCATGCCGTAGGTAATTACCACACAGCTTTCGCCATTATCTTTTTTATCGTCACTGGCATGTGTTACAATATTGGCTTTGCCAATGGGCAATATATAATCGGCCGAAGGTTCTGCTGTACGGGCCTCTTCGGTACCGGGCACTTTGCTCCAATACAAACCTTTATGCTCCAGCATTACTACGGGGTTAGGATCGTAGTAAGCTGCTTTCATCAATCCTTTCATATCGGCAGCATTGGACGGATACACCACTTTAATACCTTTGATAGATAACAAAGTAGTTTCTATACTGCCACTATGGTACGGACCACCACCACCATACGCACCGGTTGGTACACGTAACACTATGCTCACCGGAAATTTACCGCAGGTTAAATAGGATGATTTGGATATCTCGGTTACTAATTGATTTAATCCCGGATAAATATAATCGGCAAACTGTACTTCTACAATGGGTTTTAAACCAATGGCACTCATACCCACTGTAGATCCTATAATATATGCTTCCTGTATAGCGGTATTAAAAACCCGATGCTCGCCAAATTGCTCGGCCAATGTAGCGGCTTCTCTAAATACACCGCCGAGACGTTTGCCTACATCTTGTCCGTATAACAATGCTTCGGAGTGTTGCTGCATAATTTCACGTACGGCAAATAATGCCGCATCCACCATCATTATTTTTTCTTTGCCTGCAGGTGTTCGGGTACCTTTTTCTTCGTTAACAGGTGTAGGTACAAATACATGGTCTTCAACAGTTGTTACATCCGGTTCCGGTGCAGCAACGGCTTTATTAAAATCTGTTTGTATTAATGTGGCGGCAGTGTTATCCCAATCAGCCAACGCATTACCACTGGCCAAACCTGCTTGCCATAATTTATTGCTTAATAAAACAACCGGGTCTTTCTGCTCATGTTGTTTCCAATCTTCTTCGGTGCGGTAAAACTCCTTACGTACACCACTGGTATGGTGGCCTAACAAAGGCACTGCGGCATGTACCAAATACGGACCAGCCCCATTACGCACTTGCGTACACACATCCTGCATGCAATTGTACGATGCTTCAAAATCGCTACCATCAACCTGTACACGCTGCAAGCCTTTAAAACCGGCTGCATATTCGTAAGCATTCATGGTACGGGCTTCGGCGGCCGTTACACTAATGCCCCAGTTATTATCCTGTATTAAATAAATTATCGGCAGTTTTTTTAACACGGCAAATTGTAATGCTTCACTCACTTCGCCTTCGGTTACACTGGCATCACCTAACGAACAAACAACAATAGGGTTTTCGCCGTTATTGCCTTTTTGTAATTGTTGCCACTGTATTTGTTGCGCATATTGTATGCCTTGCGCCAAACCCGTAGTAGGTATTACCTGCATGCCCGTTGCACTGCTCTGGTGTATAATAGTTGGTTTATCAGTGTCCCTGTAATTGGGGTGTGCATAATATTCACGGCCTCCTGTAAATATATCGTTACCCTTGGCCAGTAATTGCAACATTAATTCGTAAGGGGTAAAACCTAAGCCCAGCAACATGCTTTCGTCTCGGTAATACGGACTCACAAAATCCTGTGCTTGTAAATTAAAAGCGGTGGCTAATTGTATGGCTTCGTGCCCACGTGAGGTAGAGTGTACATACTTACATATTGGCCTGTTGGCCTCGTAAGTAAGCGCCATGTGTTTGGCCTGTAACATTAATTTATATGCATGTATGAGTAAATCCGAATCCATGAAAAACAAACAAAATTTATTTTAATACAATTTTTAGGTTACCGGCTGTATTACTACTATCACCGTCCCTTGCGTCGCACTCTTGTGCTGTAATAATTCTATTGGGCATAATCGTAGTCTATGCTCAAATTGTTACTATCGTTTTTGCAAAAAGCCAATGACTACTACAAGCCAATATAAGCTACAAATGTACAAAAACAAACGTGTGTTAGTTAGTTATTTTAACAACACTTTTCGTACCTTTTATAAACTTAACACATCTGTTAAAGCGTTACTTAATATGTTATACAAACGAGTTACAAAAAATATGAACAAAGTTTTTTTTCTTTTACTAAGTGTACTAAGCCTATCTGCATCTGTTTTTGCGCAGGAAAACACCGATAATTATATAACCTGGAGTGCAAAGCGTAAACTTACCTGGAAGGATTTTAAAGCGTCCATTCCGGCTGTAACCCGTGGCGCCTCCGCCTCTACTGCCACCAGCTTACATTTTAGTTATAGCGTTAAAGCCGGTAATATTACCTACGAGTTAAACTCCTTTTTTAATCCCGAAAAATCGTGGGTAAAAGACAAAACCGATTTGATACTGGGCCACGAACAGGGCCATTTTGATATTGCCGAAATTTATATCCGCAAACTATACAAAGCTTTACAGGAATATACCTTTGACAAAAAAACCTATAAAAAAGACTTACAAGATATATACCGCCAGGTTGCAAAGGATAAAGATGTTTTCCAGAATGAATATGATGCAGAAACCAACCACAGTATTAATGTAGCCAAACAAAAAGAATGGGAAGAGAAGATAAAAGGTATTTTGAAGGAGTTGGAGCCTTATGCGAAGTATAAGTGAGTGGAGAGAGTTTTAAGTAGTAAGTTATAAGTTTTAAGTTAGGCCTCTTTCACAGCCGAGTCTCATCTAGGGCTTGTGTCTTGGCTATGGACTCGGCGTTAGGAAAATTGAAAGATGACAACTTGAAGTAGCTTAATTTTCACTGAGTTTACTGCGGAAGACTCAGCTGTGAAGAAAGCTTTTATTTGTTGTATATTTTGTTTTGTCAACATATTCTAATGCTCCGCCCCAACAACTACTTTCTCCTGTCAAATAACCGTTGTTAAAAAGAATGTGGACAAATGCTTTCATTTCGTCGTCAGAAAGTCGGACTGAAAAGTCTTTATCCTTTTTTATGATTTCAATAGTCTTACCGAAATTATATTTAATTTGAATTTCGTCAACAAGTTTAGTCTTATAATCAAAGAATGAAATATTCTCAAGAGCTTTTTTGTCTTTAAATTCAGAGTATCTGTCTTTTTTCGATTTTGCGAAGTCAAATACTTTTTGTTGTCCTTTAGTATCGTAGCCAGCATTTAACTCCCTGTGCAAAGCACCAGCAACAAATTTTCCTTTTGTGCAAATTTCCTTTGTCACACCTGTATTGAGATTTTTTACTGTAATAACTGTGAAGTAGCTAAATGTCGAACTGTTTTGTATTGCTGCAATGAAATTCAAATACTTTTCATTCTCAAGATCATGAGTTTTATCCTCTTTATTTTGATGGCTTAATAAAGGCAGTGTCAATATAAATATCAATATGGAAATTAGTGACCTCATAAAGCTATATACAACAACAGTTAAATAAATAGATTTTATCAAGCTCATCCTGAAAAAATCACTAGTATTTAATTCTTTGTAAAACTCAATATTTGTCTACGGCCTAATTTACGTGGCTTACCGTTTGGACCTAATACAGGATGCATAGGTGGAACTTCAAACATCATTTGTTTGTTCACTATGTCTTCCAAGGCAGATAGCTTGGGATCGGAGGTAATTTTGTTGGTAGATACTGTTCCGTCTTCTTCAATATCATACTCAATTAACACCGAGTAAATACCTTTTTTTATACGGTTAGACTCCGCTATTTCTTTATCTAAAATAGGTTTGTACTGATCGATAAATTTTTTCCAGATAGCGTTATTATCCAAATTAGGATCGGCTACTTTATTGGCAATGGTAATAGGGGTTGAAATAATGGTATCTACTTTACCATCATCGCCAATTACAGTAGTTACAATGCTGCTACCAACAATGGTTTCTAATGAATCGGCTTTTTTAGCTTCAGCAATAGCCACTTGCTGCATAGAATCTTTAAATACACGGGCTTCGGCAGTACTGCGTAGTTGTAAGGTGTCACCTTTTTTTACAACGCCGTTACTGTCACTTTTTAAGCGTCCGCTAAAAAGTGCGTCTTTCAGGCTTTGAGCCTGCAAAGTGGTTGCGGTTAGTACCAGCAACGTTACTGTTATGTATTTAAAATAAGCCATATAATTCTGCATCTATCTTCGCAATTATTTCGCCAAAATCTTCTTCCCGCTCAGCAAATTTATTCTTATCTACATCAATTACCAACAATGCACCCTCTTTATACCCGTCAATCCACTTATTATAGTATTCATTTAACTTTTTAAGGTAGTCCAGGCGTATGTTTTCCTCATATTCCCTACCCCTTTTTTGTATTTGGCCTACCAAAGTGGGTACCGATGCATTAAGGTAAATTAACAAATCAGGTGGTTGCACCAGGGTTTTCAGGGTTTGAAAAAAGTTATAATAGTTATCAAAATCTCTTTTGCTCATTAACCCCATTTCGTGCAGGTTGGGTGCAAAAATATTGGCGTCTTCAAAAATGGTTCTATCCTGTATAATCGTTTCGGTACCACGTTGTATATCTACCAATTGTTGTAAACGGCTATTTAAAAAGTATATCTGTAGGTTAAAACTCCAACGAGGCATATCCTCGTAAAAGTCCATCAGGTAAGGGTTATGGTCTACATCTTCAAAATTGGGTATCCATTTGTAGTGTTTACTCAACATTTCGGTTAAGGTAGTTTTGCCGGCACCAATATTTCCGGCTATTGCAATATGTTTAGGTTTTGACTTAGCTTTTGCCATAATCTTAAATGAAAAAAAAAATAATCCGATTTAAATTAAAATGATAAGGTTTGTGTGGCTAACAAAAAGCTTGTTTTACCAGTCCAAGATATACAAATCTTTCGGGCTGCCCGTAAAACGGCTTTGTTTTTATTAATTATTTATTTGTACCAAAAGTTGTGTTTTGCAACAATCGGGTGAGGGATAGCAGCGGCATCCTTTTGCGCAGCGTCGGCCAATGGCAGCGCAGGGCAAAAGATACAGCGGATAGCCCGACCCGAGGAACGAGGGGCACCCCCTAATAAAAAAATTAATAATAGTTCAGTCCCATTGCATTACGTACCAACTCGATAGTGGCTTTGGCACTTTTAGTTGCTTTTGCGGCGCCTTTTTCCATTATTTCTTTCAGGTACTTTTCGTCGGTTCTTATGCTCTCGGCCTTTTCACGAATAGGTGCTATAAAGTTTACCATATCCTCGGCCAGTTGTTTTTTCATATCGCCATAACGAATGGTACAACCGTTAAAGTCGGCAGTAAATTTATCAATCACGTCCTGACTACTCACCAGTCGCATTAACTGAAAAATATTTTCTATGTAGTCGGGCATTACGCTATTGGGCTCGGTTGGGCCGCCATCTGTTTTAGCCTTCATTACTTTTTTGCGTAGCAAATCATCCGTATCGGCAAGGTATAAAGTAGCATATTGGTTTTCACTCTTGCTCATTTTACCGGTACCATCCAAGCTTGGTATTTTAACCAACTCACCGCCATAATTAAAGGCATGTGGCTCGGGAAAAACATCGCCATAGCGATGGTTAAAACGGTTGGCAAAATTGCGGGCCATTTCCAAATGCTGCTCCTGATCTTTACCTACAGGAACATAAGAAGCACGGTGTAAAATAATATCCGCCGCCTGCAATACCGGGTAAGTTAACAAACCGGCATTTACATTTTCCGGATGTTGACGTACTTTATCTTTAAACGTAACTGTTTTTTCCAATTCGCCTTTGTATGCCAACATGTTTAAATACAGGTACAACTCTGCTGTTTCGTACACATGACTTTGGCAGTATAAGGCAGCTTTATCGGGATCTAAACCGCAGGCAATATTTTCGGCCAGTACACGGTGTACATTGCCTTTAAGTTCTTTTGTATCGGGGTGTGTAGTAAGCGAATGTAAATCGGCCACCATAAAATAACACTCAAACTCGTCCTGCATACGCACATAATTACGCAAGGCACCAAAGTAGTTACCCAAGTGTAAAAATCCGGTAGGGCGTATGCCACTCATCACTATCTGTTTGTTCTTTTCCATAAGGGTGCGAAGATAAACAGATTTGAGCTTTGAGAATTGAGAATTCAGACACAGATTTTATACTTTCATATCCATGCTTTATGCTTTCAGCTTTAAGCTTTATGCCTTAAGCCTTACCACTGCTCCAACTTACCACTTACAACTTAAAACTTACAACTTATATTTGTACCTATGGAAGTAAATGATGCCATGGTTACCAAGCTGGCGCACCTTGCCCGCCTAGAATATAACGGTGCCGAAAAAGAAGAGATAAAACAAGACCTGCAACGCATGATTGCGTTTGTAGAAAAACTGAACGAACTGGACCTTGACGGTGTAGAACCTTTGCTGCACATGAGCGACGAAACCAATGTTTTACGTGAAGATGTGATTAAAGGATCGGTTAGTCGCCAGGATGCTATGTTAAACGCACCAGAAACAGATGGACTGTTTTTTAAAGTACCCAAAGTAATTAAAAAAGATTAACACCGCATGAACCCTATTATCCATATTGAAGATATTCGTAAGAGCTATTTTATGGGCAAAAACGAATTGCAGGTGCTTAAAGGCGTTTCGTTAAACATTTTAAAAAACGAATACGTTGCACTAATGGGACCATCCGGTTCCGGCAAAAGTACCCTCATGAATATTTTAGGTGCATTGGATACACCAACATCGGGCAAGTACATTTTAAATGGCCACGATGTTAGCCGCATGGAAGATAATGCCCTGGCCGATGTGCGCAATCAGGAAATAGGATTTGTGTTTCAGCAATTTAATTTATTACCCCGCCTTACCGCATTAGAAAACGTAGCCCTGCCATTGGTATATGCAGGCATTAGCAAAAAAATACGCACCCAAAAAGCCGAGCATGTAATGGAAATGGTAAACCTTACCGAGCGTATGGACCATAAGCCCAACGAGCTTTCCGGCGGACAGTGCCAGCGTGTAGCCATTGCCCGTGCATTGGTTAACGACCCCTCTTTAATTTTAGCCGATGAACCAACCGGTAACCTTGACACCAAAACATCCTACGAGATTATGGATATTTTTGGCGAAATCCAAAGTCGCGGCAACACCGTAGTATTGGTTACCCACGAAGAAGATATTGCCAACCATGCCCACCGCATTATACGCCTGCGTGATGGTGTTATTGAAACGGATGTGAGGAAAGCTGTGAACGTTAATAGTTAATGGTTCATGATTAATAGTCTGTTGCAAAACTTATTACTTACAACTTAATACTTATAACCTTTTTTGGGGCTTTCAACAGTAGTAACTCCGGTCAGCTGCAGTTCCCCGCCCGTCTTCAATTTTTGCTGACCAGCACATTTTAGCAGCCCTGCCAGCAAAAGATTTACGACTAGGCGGGGCAGCCTTTCATCTTTTGTAATGCTATCATCTGCAAATTCGCTACCAACTAAAGGTAGCATAACATATAGCTACTCTATCACAATCTAATTACCTTTACTACCTATCTAAATACTATAATCTCTATACTAAATACTTTCTCCAATGGCCATGAAAATATATACAAAAACAGGCGACAAAGGCACTACCAGTTTAATTGGTGGCACCAAAGTATCTAAAGCGCATCTGCGTATTGAAGCCTATGGCACCGTGGATGAATTAAACTCTTATATAGGTTTGTGCAGAGATCATATAACCGATGAAGATAGTCGTGCTGTTTTATTGGAAACACAGGACAGACTTTTTACCGTAGGCTCTGCACTTGCCTGCGACCCCGAAAAAGAAACCAAATTAAAAATACCAGACTTACACGAAGAAGACATTAGCCTTTTAGAAAAAGCTATTGATAAAATGCATGAAGTACTACCACCCATGAAAAGTTTCATTCTACCGGGTGGATTAATTGCAGCCTCTCACCTGCATGTAGCCCGCTGCGTATGCCGCCGTGCCGAAAGACAAGTAGTACGTTTAAGTGAAGAAAGCTACGAAGTAGAAATAATTGTACAGAAATATTTAAACCGTTTAAGCGATTATCTTTTTGTACTGGCTCGTTATGTTGCTTTTTTAGAAAAAGCGGAAGAAATTCCGTGGAAACCGAGAGTGTGAGAACAAATTAAACAATTAGATAATGAGGCAATTAGCCAATTGCGAAGCCGGAAAATATCAGCACATTAACTAATCATCTAATTATCTCATTAGCTAATTCTCCACTATCTCCCCATCACGCATGTGCAATACCCTATCACTTTGCTTGGCAAGCTCCTCGTTGTGGGTAACAATTAAAAAAGTCTGGTTAAATTTTTTGCGCAGATCAAAAAATAATTCGTGTAAGTCCTGTGCATTGGCAGTGTCTAAGTTGCCCGTTGGTTCGTCTGCAAAAACAATATCAGGGTTATTAATTAAAGCACGGGCTACGGCTACACGCTGTTGCTCCCCGCCGGATAATTGGTTGGGTTTGTTTTCCAACCGGTGTGATAGTCCCAGCATTTGCAACAGTTCTTTAGCCCTGGTCTCCACATCAGCTTTTTTAGTACCTGCCAGCCAGCCGGGTATGCAAACATTTTCCAAAGCCGAAAACTCAGGTAATAAATGGTGAAACTGGAAAACAAAACCAATATGTTTATTACGAAACTGAGCCAGTTTTTTGGCCGATAGTCCGGTAAGCGTAGTGCCGTTCATTTCTACGGAGCCGCTATCGGGTTTATCCAATGTGCCCAGTATATGCAGTAAAGTACTTTTACCCGATCCTGATGGGCCTACAATAGCCACTACCTCACCTTTATTAATGGTAATATCCACTTTTTTTAATACCTGTACGGTTCCAAATCGCTTTTGAATATTTTTTCCGGTTATCATGCAGCCAAAAGTAAATTTTATCAATCAAATAAACGTAAAACAAATTGTTACTTTAAATGTTAATGATTTATCATTTTTTTGAAAAGCAGTTTTAAACAGGCCTGAAAAATGATTGATTTGGTAAATTCGTTAATAAAGTTACTTTTGCAAAAATTTGGGTTGCTGTAATGCATCCCGGACCGTTAAAATTATAGTGCTCATGTTTTGGACTTTAGAACTAGCCTCTTATTTAGAAGATGCGCCTTGGCCGGCCACTAAGGATGAATTAATTGACTATTCTATCCGTAGCGGTGCCCCTATTGAAGTAGTGGAAAACCTACAGGAACTGGAAGATGAAGGCGATGTGTACGAAACGATCGAGGACATCTGGCCTGACTACCCTACCCAGGAAGACTTCCTATTTAACGAGGACGAATATTAAATTATGCAGCATAACCTCGTATTACGGTATGCTTCCACATTATTGGCTTACAGCAAAGCCATCCTTCGCGGGATGGCTTTTTTATTGAGCTTGGCGTTTCGTTTTATACCTCACAGAACGCTCCTACAGAACTTACCCAAAAATTAATCATTCTTTTTCTATTAAAAGGTCGCCTCTATGAGGCTTGATTTCTTTTATGATAATACTCCTATAAAAAAACTCCGAAGCCAACCTACGTTAACTTCGGAGTTATATTATTAAAAGCAAGCTGCTTTTTAATTTTTCATTTTGCCTTTTTACTTCCCTTATTCTATCCCCAATTTAGTCATTACCTCCATACTTACACCTGTAGTAGAGTAACCACCATCGTGGAAAAGATTTTGCATGGTAACCATTTTTGTTAAATCGCTAAACAAGGTAATACAGTAGTTGGCGCAATCATCGGCAGTTGCATTGCCTAATGGTGCAATGGCATTGGCATAATCAAAAAAGTCGCCAAAGCCTTTAATACCACTACCGGCGGTGGTGCGTGTTGGTGATTGAGAAACGGTGTTGATACGTACTTTTTTGTTTAAACCGTAATGGTAACCAAAGCTACGGGCAATTGACTCCAGCATGGCTTTAATATCGGCCATATCGGTATAAAAGGGATAGGTACGTTGAGCCGCCATGTAAGTAAGTGCTACTACACTACCCCATTCGCTGATGGCGTCCATTTTATAAGCTACCGATAACATTTTATGAAATGACATTGCCGATACATCTATACCTTTTTGGAAAAAGTCGTAGTTAGAATCAACATAAGGAATGTTTTTACGAATGTTTACACTCATACCGATAGAATGTAATACAAAATCAATTTTACCACCAAGTACTTCCTGCGATTTGGTAAATAGATTGGTTAAATCTTCTACACTTGTAGCATCTGCAGGAATAATTTCTGAACCTGTTTTTTCAGCCAGTTTTTTTATTTCACCCATACGCATGGCAATGGGTGCATTGGTTAATACAAAAGTTGCACCTTGCTCATGTGCTTTTTCGGCCACTTTCCATGCAATAGAATTTTCGTCTAATGCTCCGGTTATAATTCCTCTTTTTCCTTTCAATAAGTTATACGACATAACAGTTGGTTTATATATTTCAAAGTGAAAAATAAAAAGTAAAAATAATGCTTGTTACATTTCCTAATTCCCTTCCCCTCACAAATAAATTCCGATTTAAACACCTGTTACTGCACAATGCTGAATAGAATTAATGCAGTACAAGAGTGAGTCTATAATTCATTTCCGCTGGAAATAAATTAAATCCCAATCCTATCGGATTGCAAGGGACGATTCATCAGGGCTATACAGCCAGTAACATAAAAATCATCTTCCACATTATTAATAATGCGCCCAAAAATAGTGATTATTGATTATTTGGCACTCACCATAAAATTATAGCCGTAGGTAAGCAGGTAAATACCCCCGAAAAACAGGACAGCACAGGCGGTAAAAAGCAATAAAGAGTACCCAATTATCTGGCCCCAGGTATCGCTGTTTTGTATTTTTTTATTAAGCCGCTTAAACAACAAATAGCCCAGCCACACCATTCCGATGATGGTTAAGAACACAAGGGCCGCTTTTAAAAATATTGACATGTTTGTTGTTTTATATTTAGCTCCCTTCTACCATTTCACGGGCATTTTCCAAGGCCGCCGCACTTGGCTTTTCGCCACCTATCATTTGAGCAATGGCTTTTACTCTTTCGCTATTTTCTAATTGTTTAATACCGGTATTAATTTTATTGCCTACTGGTTGTTTATACACAAAATAATGCGCATTGGCCTTACCGGCAATCTGCGGCTGATGTGTAATGCATATTACTTGCATATTTTGCGCCAGCTTTTTCATGATAAGCCCTACCTGCAGAGCAGCTTCGCCGGAAATACCGGTATCAATTTCGTCAAAAATTAGGGTAGGCAATTCTATATGCTGGGCCACCAACGATTTTACTGAAAGCATAATTCGGCTTAGCTCGCCACCGCTGGCCACTTTGGCCAGGGGTAAAAAACGGTCACTTTTATTGGCATCAAATAAAAAGGCTATATGATCGCTTCCGTTGGCATGTAATTCTTTTTCGACTGTTACCTGTACCTGCATACGGGCATTGGGCATGCCAACTTGCTTAAGCAGTTTGTTTATATTGTCCTGCAAGGGTTTTACCTGGGCCTTTCTGGTAGCAGATATTTCGGCAGCAAGGGTTACCGCATGCGCTAAATTATCGTTTGCCGTTTTTTGTTTGCCGGCAATGGCGGCATCTATATTTAATACGGCTTGTAATTTTTCTTCCAGCTGTTGTTGTATTTGCAATAACTCGTTGGTAGTACTTGCCCCGTGTTTCTTTTGTAATTTATAGCCTAAGGATAAACGGTTGTTTAACTCATCAACTTTTGCCGGATCGAACTGAAATTGATTGCTGATACTGTTTATTTCGCCGGCTATATCTTTCAATTCAATCTGCGCCTCTAACAAACGTTTTTGTAACGACGCTAAATCGGGATGCAGTGAGGCATAATTGCCGATGACCGTTTGTAAAGATTTTAATTGTTGTACAATAGGATCATCGCTTTCTTCCAAAGCGTAATATACTTTTTCGACAGCGATTTTTATATCGCTTGCATTGTTTAACAGTTGCAGTTCTTCGTCAATATTTTCCAATTCATCTTCTTTAAAGCCGGCATCTTCTAATTCCTGGTATTGAAAGCGGTTATAATCGGCTTCTTTTTCAAATTGTGCCTTTTGTTCCAGTAGTTCGTCCAGTTCTTTTTTAGCCTGGTTCCACTGACGGTAATACTGTGTATACTTTTTTAATAATTCAGCGTTACCGGCCAATGCATCTACCACTTGTTGCTGAAAATCACTTTCGCCAATTTCCAGGGTATCAAACTGCTGGTGCATATCTACCAGTAAAGCACTCAGGCTGCTTAACTGTTGCAAGGTTACCGGCGTATCGTTAATAAAAGCACGACTTTTCCCGGCAGCACTTATTTCACGGCGAATAACCAGTTCGTCTTCCAGGTCAAGATCGTTTTGTTGTAACCACCCAGTTACGGCTGCTTTATTATTGGCTTTAAAAAAACCTTCTACAATACATTTCTTTTCCTTGTCCACCAATGCAGAAGTATCAGCCCTTTGTCCGAGTATTAACCCCAGCGCACCAACTATAATAGATTTACCGGCACCGGTTTCGCCGGTTATTGCGTTGAGTTGTTGGGAAAAACTAATTTCCAACTCATCTATAATGGCGTAATTCTGTATGTGAATTTTATGCAACATATTGGGCTTGCAATTTAGGCAAAGTAAAAATGGAAAAAGTAAAAATGAAAAATAAACTGTTGGTTAACTGCCTGCATAAAAAAACCTCCCAATTACTTGAGAGGTTTTTTTACTATTTATGATAACACTTATTTTACTTCGGTGTTGTTATTCAATTCATCATCAACCAAAATACGGCCACAGTTTTCGCAAACCATTACTTTTTTGTGTTGACGAATTTCGCTTTGTTTTTGCGGAGGAATAGAGTAAAAACAACCGCCACAAGCGTCACGTTGTACGGGAACAACAGCTAAACCATTGCGGTAGTTTTTTCTGATTTTATCGTAGCTGGCCAACAAACGAGGGTCAACAGCAGTTTTAGCTTCGTCGGCCAGTTTGTTAAACTCTTTTTCTTCTTTTTCGTTGGCTACAATAATTTTTTCCAGCTCGCCTTTTTTATTAGCCAATGCAGATTCTTTTGCGGCAATATTTTTATTAGCTTTTTCCAATAAAACTGCTTTTTCTGCAATTTCTTCGTTAGCGTCTTTAATATGTTTTTCGGCCAGTTTTACTTCCAGTTGCTGCATTTCAATTTCTTTATTGATTGCATCAAACTCGCGGCTGTTTTTTACATTGTCGCTTTGTTTTTCGTATTTTTTAACCAACGCTTCAGCTTCTACAATAGCAGCTTTGCGTTGCTCAATAAACTCGGTAACGCCGTTTATTTCCTCTTCAACACGAGTTTTACGGGCATGTAAACCTTGAATTTCGTCCTCCAAATCAGCCACTTCAATCGGTAATTCGCCTTTTAAAATACGAATCTCATCCAGCTTGCTGTCAATTTTTTGCAAATGGATTAAAGATGCCAATTTTTCTTCAACTGAAAAATCTTTAACGGTTGCCATGTATATTATTGTTTTGAGTTTTTTACTATACTAAACTTAGCTCCTGCGGTAAATGATTAATAAAAATACCGGACAGGGTTGGTATTAGCTTTTGTTTTAAGGACGGCAAAGGTAGTAAATTTTTTGGCTAAACTGTCAGCCAGCAAGTTTATGGTAAACTGTTCGCTTTCATAATGGCCAATATCGGCAATAATCAGGCGGTTATCGGCATCAAAAAACTCATGGTATTTCATATCACCGGTAATAAAAATATCCGCTTTATTTCGTAAAGCATTGTTAATCAAAAAACTACCTGCACCACCGCAAAGCGCTACCCTTTGTATATTTTTTTGTAAAAGTGCCGTGTGTTTAATTACCGGCACCTGAAATACTTTCTTTAAAATTTGTAAAAATTCGATTTCGGGTACCGGTTTGGGCAAATTTCCCACTAAGCCGGCTCCGGTTTGGCGGTGTTCGTTAAGTAGTGGAATAATGTCGTAAGCTACTTCTTCATACGGATGGGCGGCCTTCATGGCCGCAATTATTGTTTGTTGCAAGTGGGCGGCAAAAATTATTTCCACCCGGGTTTCGGCCTCCTGGTGTTGCTCGCCTACATTACCAACATACGGATTAGTGCCATCACCGGCTTTAAAAGTGCCCACACCATCAGTATTAAAACTGCACTCGGTGTAATTACTAATTTGGCCGCCGCCAGCGTTAAAAATTGCATCACGCACTTGTGCCGCTTGTTGTAATGGCACAAAAGTTATTAACTTTTGCAATTGCCCTGCCTTTGGCTGTAATACTTGTACATTTTGCAAACCCAATAACTCGGCTATTTTGCCGTTAACACCAGTTATTGTATTATCCAGATTAGTATGAATGGCGTAAATAGCAATATCATTTTTTATAGCCGCAATTACCGTACGCTCCACATAATTTTTACCTGTTATCTTTTTTAGGCCATTGAAAACAATTGGGTGATGCGCCACTATTAAATTGCAATTATTGGCTATAGCTTCCCGTATTACTTCTTCCGTAACATCTAAAGAGCAAATCACCCCGCTACATTCCCAGGTAGCGTTACCAGTAATTAATCCGGCGTTATCATATCCTTCCTGTAATGTAGGCGGAGCCAGTGTTTCTAAATAAGTAATAATATCGGCAATTAACATGTGTAAACTTTTGTAAAGCCCAAAAATAAGATAAGCATACAACAATAAGTAATTAGGTTTATACTGAGTAAAACAAGGATTTTTTGTTGCCATCGTCCCTCCCTTGATTGAACTTTTGTTGCGTCGCACACTTGTGCACCTGTAACATTACTCACCATTTGCGCAACACATTACAAGTAACTGTAAGTTTTTAGGTGCTAATTTCAATTAACTAATCAGCTAATCATCACATTATATTATTGGTAAATTGTTTTATTGCAAGTTGTATAAATAACGTAGCTTTAAACAACCATCGTGTTAATATCTGTACACCTTTTATTAATGATTGATTAAATTTACTGGTGCTGTATGTTAATAAGAAAAAAAGGATATATACTTTTAGCCATGTTGGTGTTAACCGGTTTAGCCGGCACTGTAAAACCTACGGCAACCACTGTAAAGGAAAGAAAAACAGTTGTAACAGGTTTAAAACAAAGCCGTGATAATTTATTTATACAAGTAAGTAAATTGAGCCTGGCACAACTTACATTTAAGTCCAGCCTGCAACAGCCTTCCATTGCCGAATTATTGCAAATACAATTGGAGTTAGAAAAAAACACCTGGCAGATTTTTAAAAACACCATGGCCGACAACACAAATGCCTGTAATAAATACGAACAAGTACCGGATAATAATAACCATACAACTGTGGAAACAATAGCTAACCATAAGGTAGTAAAAGCAATGGATTTACCACAGTACACTACACCACATGCCAGCTTACTAGCCAACAATTTTAAAAGCTTAAGAAAGGAAGTAATTACCTATGCCCGTACTACTACCGAAGATTTGAAGAATAACTACATAGCAACCGGTGATGGTGATATTAGTGCCTATAATTGTTTTTTATTATTAAGCAGGCAAACAGATATTATTACTACGCATATCGCTACCATAAAAAATCAACCTTTATTTCCTAAAGAATAGTTTTTATAAAAACTATTAGGCACCTAACTGCTCGGCTTTATTATACTGTTGCCCATAGCCCCGATTGCAGCAAAAAGACGGCATATAAGGCCCGTTAATTTTTACTTGCGTACTGTAGGGTTTGTAATACTATTTTAGGCTGCCTTATATGACGGCTTGCAGCGGAAAGCGGGATACTGTAGTTGGGCTTTGTACTACTGCCGATGCTTCTAATATTATCTTACAATTTTACAAACTGCAACTCTACCCGACGGTTTAACGCTTGTCCAGTTTTTGTATTGTTCTCTGCAATAGGTTCGTTGGGACCATGGTTGCTTAATTGCAATTTAGTGGCCGGTACATTTTTATTTAGTAAATATTTTTTTACATTTTCGGCCCTCTCTTTTGATAATTTTTCATTTACAGAAACAGAGCCTGTTTTATCGGTATAACCATCAATTTTTAAAGCCAGTGTTGGGTATTTGTTCAAATTTTCGGCTATAAAATTTAAAGTGGCATAATAAGCGGGTCTAACTGTTATTTCGTTTACGTTAAACAAAATTTTTTCCAGTTGCAAATTCAACAGATTATCAACGGTATTATCAATTACCGTGGGTGGCACTTTTTCTTCCACCACTTTTGTTTGGGTTACTAGTTTTTGCACCGTGTCAATAAGCCGTACCGTATCTATACGGGCCGTTTCCTGAATACGAATGGTATCGCTTATATAAACCGTGTCTCTAATAGTTTGTTGCGTCACTACCGGTTGCGTTGGCGTTGTTATTACCGGACTAACGTATACAGGAGTAGTGTTTGTATTGCTTTTGTAAATATTTAAATCGCTGCGCAGACGACTTATTTCGTCTTCCAATCTTTGATTACTACGCCTGTTATTATCGGTAGGTGTAATTACAGTTATAGGTTGAATTCTGTTATTGTTAATGGAGTTTCTCAGCGATTCAATTTCTCTACGCAACGCATCATTTTGACTTTGCGAATTGGTGGCTACCGATTGGTTTCGGTTATTATTAATTGTATTTCTTAATGCTTCCACTTCTCTACGTAAGGCTTCATTTTGGCTTTGTGCAATGGTCGTGCTAGCTACCGAATTATTTGGCGGCATAGCGGGTGTTTGGTAAATGTTTATGGATTGGCGTAAAGCGGCAATTTCACGTTGTAATGCATTGTATGCGCTGTCAGGCGTTGTATTACGAGATACAGTAGCTCCCGCTGTTGCAGGAGCTACTGTTTTAATTTGCTGAACGCTATCAACTCGTTCGTTATTTACCTTTTTTTTTTCGTTTTTGCGGAATATATTGAACAAACCTTTCTTTTTTCCTTTAGGTTGTTCTGTTGTTCCGGATTTTACTTCTTCCACTATAATCGTTTTACCGGTTGCGGTATCAGTAGCTACAATAACCGTATCAGCTATTTGTTGTTGTGTTGCTTCTAATTCTTTTAATCGCAACTCTTTTTCGGCTAATAAGAGAAGTAATGTATCTGTTTGTGCATCTTTTTCGGCCTGAAGTTTTTGTAGTTCGGTTTGCAATGAACCTACCGTAGTAGCCGGTTTAACTAAGATGGTATCGTTTAACCTTCTGCGGGTAATGGTATCAATAATATTCCGTTTTAATAAGGTATCCACCACCACCGTTGACCTTTCAGGATTACCGCTGTAATTATTAATAGTAATATTCACAGGTGGTACCGGTGTGGTAGTCTGTGGCACTTGCATGTAAGAAAAGCGAACCGAATCAATTAAACGTTGCCTTTCTAATTGTGCCAATACCAGTTTTAGGGAATCCAGTTCTTTTTCTCTTTTGGTAATAATAGAATCTTTTACAATTGTAGCCGGAATGATAGCTACTTCTTTAGCGGCAGGTTTTTCGCTTAATCTATCAAACAGTTTCGCCACTTTTGTAGGGCTGCCATAAGCAATTGGAATGCGTAGCCCTGCATGAATATCGGCTGTAGGAACTTTTTTATTAAACACCAAGGACCCTAAATTAGCCGAGCCAATATATAAAGGACCTAAACGTAAAGTTGCACCAACATTCCAGTTGTCAAACTTGTTGTACGATACTGGCAAGTAAAAACCAAACACCCTTGACTCAAACCTTGGTGTAATAGCATAAGCGGGCTCAACCCTTACTTTACGGTCGGTTTCGGCCAGCTTCATGGGTTGGTAGGTCATGGCGTTTATATAAAAACCCCGACCCACATGTACATCTAACTGCGCACTGTAAGCCGTAGGTAATGCCACCGTATAAGAACCATCTGCCAATGTATTAAATACAGCTTGTTCGGCTATTAATGTATCAATGCTATTAATATCTTTTATTACCCGGTTGTTTAAATTCCAATTAACGGCGTTCATAGCAAAGTCGTTATTAAAGCCGCCTTTGTTGAAGGTTAATTTACCTGCATCCATAATTGCAAAACCAATACGGAATGCATACTTGTTATAATCACGTCTTGTTTTTTCTTCGTATTCCGGTGTGAGATATTTAAACTTGTCAATTTTACCACGATACTCATACATTAAACCGGCATTCCAGCCAAAACCTTCGGCTTCGGGACGAAGTGATTTTAAGGAAAGTGATTTGTACATATCTAAACTAAGCTTATTACCATGGCCATATTGCATATTAGGCGTAGTAACATTTACTTCGTTACTATTATTAAAATTTACATTCAGCTCATCTGCATGAAAATAACCGGAGGCTATACCTCCAATATATTTTGCGGTGAAAGCACCTTTAAGAAAATGATTGCCATTGTCGATTAACACCGTACCATAAGTAACACCCACATCTAACCAGTTAAGTGTATTGCTGCTTACACCATTCATATTCATGGGCCGTCCGAAGAAACTGTTATCATCAAAACTGCTATAGGCAAAACGGGCAAAGTCCTGATTTACATTATCAACATACATGCCGGTACGGTTACTAATATTTAATGCAATGGCCGATCGTTTACCGGCAGAAAGCATGAATGAAATGGGCGCAATAACACGGGTATTTAAACGCAGGTTTACCCGTTCATTAGCCCTTAGAGAATTTTCTTCCAACAAATCTCTGCGCACCATTGCCCAGTCGTTATATTTATCTTTAAAAAACGAGCCATCTAATAAGGCTGTACGTTTTACGGATAAATAATTGTTGGAAAAATAAGTGCTAACGCCAATCAGGTTTAAGTCAAATTTTAAGCGACTATCTACAATACTGGCCGGATTTAAATTCATACCGGTTACACCCGTATAATTACCGGTACTTAAACCAAGAAGATCCTGAGTTTTAGCATTAAAAGCAAAAAGTAAAGAAAAAGATAAAGCAAGTAGTAGATGTTTTTTCATACCAAAAAAATTAGGGTTACGCAGCTATAGTTATAAAAGAGGAAAGTAAGTATTCACATCAACGAATACCATCTACTGCTGCAATGAAAAAACTATACCAAAGTGACTACATCTCGCTAATTATCAAATAATTAAGTAAAGTATACATAAAGTACGAAAAAGATTAAACAATAAAATAAATAAAATTATTATACATAAATAACTTATTATTAATCATTTCAAACTTATATTAATAAATAAAATGCTATTTAACACTATACAAAGTGATTTAATAAAAAGAATAATTTGTGGCGAAGTTATATTGGTTACTGTATTCTCAAAAAGGACGTTATCTTTCTTTTGAAATGCCTTCTACACCAATTTTGAATCATTTTGTTTTATGGCTTTTATAGGACACTGCAGGCATTTTATTCTTAGTATTTTCAAAGTGAAGATCTCAATTACAACTTATTCTTTTCTTACTTTTTTAATTACTTCTGTACGCATGGTTATTTCAAAATTAGTACATTATTAAACCAGACAAGAAAAAAGGGCTATAAACAATCATGAAACTTCATTGAAAGCAATTTTAGTAAATCTACTCTAATAGGTATACTTTTACATTGTCTTAAAGTAAATGATGATTGCAATTACACATTATCATTTTCAATAATAAATAGTACTACTTATTATTGTAGATATATAAAGAAATAAGCCGTTAGTTATACAATAAGGGAACAGTTTTTGCAGTTATAGACACCATATATCATTTGAATAAAGGAATTTCTGATGCCCTACGCCAAACTAACACATTTATGGAATCGCCGGTTATTTTTGTGCGTATTCATACTATGCCCATTTTGGCTTTTTGCACAAATGCCGTCTGCAAATTTTACGGCTAATATTACTTCAGGGTGTTCTCCGCTTGTTATAAACTTTCAGGACCAGTCTTTAGGCTCACCAACATCATGGAACTGGAACTTTGGCAATGGCAATACATCCACCGTACAAAACCCCACGGCCTCGTATTTTACACCAGGTACTTATACCGTAACATTAACTGCTACCAATGGTAATGGGAGTAATACACTTACCAGAACCGGGTACATTGTAGTTAATGAAGCTCCAACTGTAAATTTTCAGCCCAGCGTAACAAGTGGGTGTTTCCCTTTACGTGTTAATTTTTCCGATTTAAGTACAGCTGGTATTAATAATACAAATACAAGTTGGCAATGGGATTTTGGGAATGGGATAACATCTACAGCACAGAACCCATCCATTACTTATACTACTGCCGGAGTTTTTACAGTAACGCTGCGTGTTACAAATGACAAAGGATGTTCACGTGTAGTTAGCCGTAATGCATTAATTAATGTAACAACGGGTGTAACTGCATCATTCACCCATACTCAACCAACCGTTTGTCAACCACCAGCGACGGTAAATTTTACTAATACATCCACAGGCCCAGGCACGTTAACTCACCAATGGTTTTTTGGCGATGGTAGTACTCCGGTTACCGCTACATCGCCTACTCATACCTATACAACAACTGGTAACTATACTGCTACCCTGGTTGCTTTTAGTAGTAATGGTTGTCAGGATACAGCCCGTAATACAACACCCATACGAGTTGGCGGCTACAACACATCATTTACTGCACCGGCAAGTATATGTGCTAACCAGCCGGTAAATTTTACAAATACATCCACTCCCAACCCTGTTTCGGTATTGTGGAACTTTGGAGATGGCAATACATCTACAGCTACCAACCCCACACATAGTTACGCAGCAGCCAATACTTATACAGTTACCTTAACGGCAAATTATGGTAATTGCAGCGAAACCTTTACTTCGCAAATTAGGGTAAATGCATTACCTGTTACAGCATTTACGGCTACTCCACGTGTTAGCTGCACACCGCCATTGCCTGTAACTTTTAGTGATGCAACCCCAGGTGCAGTTTCATGGGAATGGAGTTTTGGTGATGGTGGCAGTTCTGATCAACAAAACCCTGTGCACACATACACTAATTATGGTAATTATGCGGTACAATTAATTACAACAAATACCAATGGATGCCGTGATACTTTACTACAGAATAACTATATCCGTATTCAAAGACCAGTGATAAGAATTCCTTCTCTACCTACAAATGGTTGTGTACCATTCACTATACGCCCTGTTGCTAACATTACTACGCTGGACGCTGTAACTTCTTACCAGTGGGATTTTGGTGATGGTAGTCCTATTGCAACAACCGCTACCCCTACACATACTTATAATAGCCAAGGGACTTACACTGTTACACTGACTATTACAACCAGTACAGGCTGCACTGAAACGCTAACGATACCGTCCGCTGTACGTGTGGGCACTATACCGGTACCTGACTTCTCTATCACTCCTACCATTAGCTGTGCTTTTCAGCCGATACAGTTTACAGACCTATCGGTACCCGCTGATACCTGGTTATGGAATTTTGGTGATGGTAATACATCTACAGAACAAAACCCATCCCACACTTATCAACAAACTGGTTTATTTAATGTTAGCTTAACCGTAACTAATAATGGATGTGAAAGAACTATTACAAGAAATAATGTAGTTGAAATACTTCCGCCTATTGCACGTTTTAGCTATGCTGCAAATTGTGATAATAGACGTGAGTTTATTTTCACCGATCAATCAGTAGGTCCTGTTACCTGGACCTGGGATTTTGGTGATGGCAGCCCTGTTGTTACTACACAAAATCCAACACATATTTTCCCTGCATTAGGACGTTATACGGTTACATTAACTGTTACTAATGGGAGTTGCTCGCATAGTGTTACGCATGTAATTAATACTGTAGATCAAGAGCCCGATTTTGTAGCTGATAATACATCTATTTGTAAAAGAGATTTTGTATTCTTTACTCCTTTAAATTTGACACC
Source organism: Chitinophagaceae bacterium UBA4857 (assembly GCA_002399735.1). Taxonomy (GTDB): domain Bacteria; phylum Bacteroidota; class Bacteroidia; order Chitinophagales; family Chitinophagaceae; genus Terrimonas. The sequence continues at coordinate 15,727 of DHEF01000001.1, read as the reverse complement.
AACTTTAATCCAAACACTAATTTGGAACTTTGGAGACGGTTCTACACGAACAATTAATTATGGCCGTGTAAATCATCGTTACATGAACAGCGGCACATATACAGTAACACTCATAGCTGTGGATATCAACGGCTGTAGAGATACTGTTATAAGGAATAACTATATAAGGGTAAATGGCCCAAGAGCCAATTTCAGCGCTACCAACACCAATGGTTGCGCAGGTTTAACAACTACCTTTATTGACAATAGCACAACTGATGGTATGAACGCATTACGTTCGTGGACCTTTGATTTTGGAGATGGTACAATACAAACTTTTACAGCCCCTCCCTTTCAACATGCATACGCCCAGGCAGGTACATTCAATGTTAAAATGATTGTTACTGATGCCGCCGGATGCAGAGATAGTATTACCAGAAATAGTGTTGTTACCACCACTAGCCCTACTCCAAATTTTACATCAGTGGATACATTAACCTGCCCGAATGGTGCTGTACGTTTTGTAAACCGAACCACACCTGTTGGTTTTACAAGCCTATGGGACTTTGGCAATGGTGTTACCTCAACGGTAACCTCCCCTACTTATCGTTATCCTGTTGCAGGAGTATATACTGTTAAGCTGGTTATTACTGATAACAACGGTTGTCGTGATTCTATTATAAGACCAAATTATATAGCAGTACGTGAGCCACAAGCTAGTTTTACGGTAAGCGATTCTATTGGCTCTTGTACACCATTGGAAGTACAGTTTACTAATACATCTACACACTTTAGATCCCTGTTATGGGATTTTGGACCAGGCAGAGGCACTTCTACCCGGGCCAACCCCGTGCATTATTACAATACACCCGGTACTTACAGGGTTAAATTAACTATTACCAGCCCGGGAGGTTGTCAGGATAGTGCTTTTGTTAACATACATGTAGAAGACACTACTGGAACAAGAGTAAACTATACGCCTATCAGTGGTTGTAATCCGTTAACAACAAACTTATCACTTACTACTTCGTCTACTATTGAAAGTTATTTTTGGGATTTTGGGGATGGCTACACAACTACTACAACGTCGCCGATAGCTACACATATTTTCGAATCGCACGGCAACTTTTTGCCAAAGGTTATTATGCAGGATCCTTCGGGCTGTTTAATTCCTGTTACCGGTTTAGATACGGTGAGGGTAACTGGCTCGAATGTAAACTTTGGATTTAACCCTGCCTTATTATGCGATAGCGGTCGGGTTGTGTTTACCGATTCTTCTACGTTCAGCGATCCTGTACGAACTTATTTATGGAACTTTGGTGACGGCAACACATCGGACCAACAACACCCTGTTCACACTTATACCAGCCCAGGGAATTACGATGTATCGCTAACCATACAAACCATCAGCAATTGTACCAACTCGTTTACTATACCTAATGCTATTAAAGTAATACAAAGCCCTATTATTGAAATAGGCGGCGATACTGCTATCTGTATTCATGAAACATTATTACATACCGGCGTGTTTTTGGTGGCCGATACATCGCAGGTTAATTGGCAATGGACGTTCCCAAATGGCAATACGGCTGTGGTACAAAACCCACCTATACAAACTTATAATACTGCGGGCAACTTTAATGTACAGGCTACGGCTACTAATAGCAGCGGTTGCGCTACTACCGTACAACAACCTATTATTGTACATGCATTACCAACCGTAACCATGCCCGGACAAATTACGGTGCAGGCTGGAAACACGGTATTAATACCTGCTACCTACTCCAGTGGTGTAACCAACTGGGCATGGACACCTGTTACCGGACTTAGTTGTACCAACTGTGCTACGCCAATTGCCGGACCACAGTTCAATACAAACTATACAGTAAACTTTAGCGATTCCAACGGTTGTCGCAACAATGCCAGTATTGATGTAAGAGTAGTGTGTTTAAATGGCAACCTGTTTATGCCTAACACCTTTTCGCCTAATGGCGATGGCAGCAACGATGTGTTTTACCCAAGAGGAACAGGCTTGTACTTAATAAAATCATTACGCATATTTAATCGTTGGGGTGAGTTGGTTTTTGATAAAAGAGATTTTCCACCAAACAACGCTGTATATGGGTGGAACGGTAGTTACAAAAATAAAACACCAGTAGCAGATGTATATGTGTACCAGGTAGAGGTACAATGTAGCAATGGAGAGATGATTCGATTAGATGGTAATATTGCTTTAATTCAATAATTTATGTTTTTAAATAAACCTGTCATAAAAAATATACTGTTGCTGTTACTGCTGGCAACCGGTAGTAATTGTTTTGCGCAGGATTTACATTTTTCGCAATTTTTTGAAACACCGCTTTTACGCAATCCCGGCCTGGCCGGATTGTATAATGGCGACACAAGAGTGCAAGGTGTTTACCGTGACCAATGGAATAGTGTGGCTAATGCTTACAGAACAGGATCGGTAAACGGGGAAATGAAATTTGCCGTAGGCCGTGGCAACGATTTTATAACACCATCCGTACAAATTTTATACGATAGGGCCGGTACCATTGGCTGGACATCCACACATATTTTACCCGGAGTAAACTATCACAAGTCGTTAAGCGATGAAAAGAATAGTTACTTATCGCTGGGTGTAATGGGTGGTGTAATTCAACGACGGTTTGACCCGTCTAAAATGACCACCAATTCTCAATTTGAGAATGGAGGTATTGGCGAAAACCTGGCCCAACCACAGTATACTTATTTTGACGGCAGCGTGGGCATGAGTTATAATGCAGGACTAAACGACAATCAGGATAACAATTATTACCTGGGTGCGGCTTACCATCATTTTAACCGGCCTAAACAATCTTTTTATCGTAACCCCAATATTGAGCTAAACGGCAAATGGGTATTTTCCGGCGGCCTTCGCTTAGCAGTTGGCGACTATGCCCGTGCTACTTTTATGGCCGATCATAGTTTTCAGGGTGCTTTTACCGAAACAGTTTTTGGTGGCTCGTACGGTGTAAAAATTGGCGGCTACCCCGATGATTACGATTATTTTTTAGAAGCCGGCGCTTTTATACGCTGGAACGACGCTTTTATTCCGGTAATAAAACTGGAGTATAAACCATTTACAGTGTCTTTTAGTTACGATGTAAATATTTCGCAACTACGCACATCCAGTTATGGTCGCGGTGGTTTTGAAGTTGGCGTTACTTACACGGCCTTCAGGCTTCGTAACAGCACGGCAGAGTATTTACGATGTCCGAGATTTTAGTTGTGAATTGTCAATAGTGAGTAGTGAAAGCTATGCGAAACTTGTAGTTTCGCATTTTTATTCTATCGCCTTTGGCGATTGTACCATTGAATTTCTTGGCTACATAACAGCAATTTGCTTTATTTTTTTGTTAGTCGGCAGTCGTAATTCTAATCATCGTCCCTTGCGTCGCACTCTTTAACAGCATATCGCTAATCAACAGAGAGAAGTCGGAAAGTCTGAGAGTCCGTAAGTCCGTGAGAAAACACATTCACTATTTACCTTCTTTACCATTAACTATAAACGATGAACTATTAACTTCTGCTCACGGGCTGCCCGACTGGCAGTAGTAGCTGCAATATGCGTGGCCAGGCAGCGTGGCATTGCACTACTACAGAAGGCGGGAACAAAAGCTGACCGGAGTTACTACTGCCGACAGCCCCAGAATAGAAAAAACGGGAAGACGGTAAGTCGGAAAGTCCGTAAGTTAATTCCGAATGGTTGGGAAAATTCCTACATTCTTACATGAGCAATCATAAATTGCCTGTACGCTCCAAAAAAAAATCCGCTGAGATAAACCCAACGGACTTTTTAAAGCTATTTTATAGTTGTAAATACTATGCTTCGGTTTTTGCTTTTGGAGCAACAGCCATACGTTTTTCCTGAATACGTGCGCTTTTACCGCTACGACCACGTTGGTAAAACAATTTAGCACGACGTACCTGACCAACTTTGTTTAACACAACCGACTCAACGTTTGGAGAGAAAAAAGGAAATACCCTTTCAACACCAATTCCGTCAGAAATTTTACGAACAGTGAAGCTGGCAGTTGCACCAGTTCCTTGTTTTTTAATCACATCACCTCTAAACGACTGGATACGCTCTTTGTTACCCTCAATAATTTTATAGTTAACGGTAACATTATCACCAGCTTTAAAGCGTGGGAATTCTTTTTTACCAGTCAATTGCTCGTGTATAAATGCTACTGCGCTCATGATTGCTTATTTTTAAGGACGGCAAAGGTAGGGATTAAATGATAACAACCCAACCAATTACTGCTATTATTTTTATTTTTTTACTGCCTGTGGCTTATCTGGCCACGTTTACAGCTCTTTTTTCTCTGATTACGGTTACTTTAATCTGTCCAGGGAAAGTCATTTCTGTCTGAATTTTCTGGGCAATTTCAAAAGAAAGTTTATCCGACTCCTGATCTGTAACTTTCTCAGATTCAACAATTACCCTTAACTCACGACCAGCCTGAATAGCGTAGGCTTTTTCTACTCCGTTGTAGCTCATAGCCAGCTGCTCCAGGTCTTTAATACGTTGCAGGTATTGTTGCATTATTTCTCTTCTGGCTCCCGGGCGGGCACCGCTTATGGCGTCGCAAGCCTGAATAATGGGAGAAATAACATATTGCATTTCCATTTCGTCGTGGTGGGCACCAATGGCGTTTACCACTGCCGGGTTTTCACCATATTTTTCGGCCAGTTTAGCACCAATTAAGGCGTGGCTTAGTTCGCTTTCTTCGTCGGGTACTTTACCAATATCGTGTAACAAACCGGCACGTTTGGCCAATTTTACGTTAAGGCCAAGTTCTGCCGCCATAATAGCGCAAAGGTTGGCCGTTTCGCGGCTGTGCATCAACAGGTTTTGCCCGTACGATGAACGGAAACGCATCCGGCCTACCATACGCACCAGTTCCTTGTGCATACCATGAATACCCAATTCAATAACCGTACGTTCGCCTATTTCCATTACCTGCTCTTCAATTTGTTTGCGGGTTTTTTCTACCACTTCCTCAATACGGGCCGGGTGAATACGACCATCGGTAACCAAACGCTGTAAACTTAAACGGGCAATTTCCCTGCGCAACGGATCAAAGCAAGATAAAAGGATGGCCTCAGGTGTATCATCTACAATTAAATCAACCCCGGTAGCGGCTTCTAAGGCACGAATATTACGGCCTTCGCGACCAATAATTTGCCCTTTTACTTCATCGCTTTCCAGGTTAAACACGGTAATTGAGTTTTCAATAGCCTGCTCGGCAGCGGTACGCTGTATGGTTTGTATAATAATTTTACGGGCCTCCTTATTGGCTTTTTGTTTAGCCTCGTCAATAATTTCCTGCTGAATGCCAATAGCTTGTGTATGTGCTTCGCCTTTCAGGCTTTCAATAATTTGCGTTTTAGCTTCCTCGGCAGTAAGTCCGGCTATTTTTTCCAGGCGGCGTATATGCTCTTCCTGGTGTTTTTCCAGCTCGGTTCTTTTATTGTTTACCACCTCAATCTGGCGGTTCAGGGTTTCTTTAATAGTTTCGTTTTCCTTAACCTGTTTGTCTAAATTTGTTTCCTTTTGGTTTACCGATTGTTCTTTCTGGCGTATTTTATTCTCAATGTCGTTAATCTTCCTGTTACGCTCGTTTACCTCTTTATCGTGATTAGCCTTTAGTTGTACAAACTTCTCTTTAGCCTCCAGTTCTTTTTCTTTTCTTATGTTTTCGGCCTTTAATTCGGCTTCCCGGGTAATACCGGCTGCTTGTTGTTCTGCTTCGGCAATGCGTTGTTGTGTGTTTTTAGCAAAAATAAATTTACCCGCTACTATGCCCACCACAAGGGCCAGTACGCCAACAATTAAATAAATTATATTGGGCTCCATGAATGTGTTGTTTTGTTAGTTCCGAAATAATATGGTGTTTGTTATTAACCATTTGTTTGTTTAAAATATGCACTTACCCCGAAAATAAGGCATAGGGGCGAAGATAGATACTAATTTGTAATTTTTTTGTCATCAGCCACTTATTTGTTTGTACGTTAGTGGATTAGTGAGTCAAAAACCTTTACAGCTGGTATTGCCAGCTTAAAACTTATTACTTATAACTTAAAACTTTTTAGGGCCTGTGGGCTTTTCACTGCAATCCGGCAGCCGGGCATCGGTATAACATTTATTAGTTTTTATATACACTAAACGCAACCAGATATGTATGTCATTTTCTTGCAAACGCAAAAAACGCTTCCTATCTTCAACTTACCATTAGCCACCTTTTTACCTGTTTATTACTGTAACTAAGGAAGGCGAAGCCATGCTAAACAAGCTAAAACCTACTTAAACACCATGACAACCATTTATTTTGAACCGGTTGTACACCAAAACAAACAGCGTATTTTATTACGCTTTAATAATGTACCTACACTTAATAAACTGGTACGTACAATTACCGATGTAAAATGGAGTAATACCCACAAGGCCTGGCATATACCCAGGCATAAGGATGTTTATAATGAGGCTATAAAAAAATTGCAACCCTTAGCCTTATTACAATTACCTAAAAACAATAAAAACACAGAAAAAAACACCCCTATAGATATTGCAAAAAACACCATTGCTGCCAGCCCTGTAATAAATAATATAAGTGCGCATAACTTAATTGAGCTAAATAAAATGATACTAAAACTACAAGGCAAAGCCTATAGCCCAAGTACCATTAAAACTTACAAAAACGAGTTTACCCAACTACTAAAAATAATAGGTAACTACCGGGTAGAGCAACTTACCACGCAGGATATACAACGTTACATTGTACATGCAATGAAGACGGAGAATATAAGTGAGAACACAGCGCATAGCCGTATAAATGCCCTAAAGTTTTACTACGAGCAAACACTGTGCAAAACTCGTTTTTTTGTGGATTTACCCCGGCCAAAACGACATGTACAATTACCCAAACTACTAAACGAAAATGAGCTGGCCCGTTTGTTTAATGCATTAAGCAACAAAAAACATAAGGCTATGCTTTTTACCGCCTATAGTGCCGGGCTAAGAGTAAGCGAAGTAACCATGTTAAAAATTGCCCATATTGATAGTAAGCGCATGCAAATATTTATAGAAAAAGCAAAAGGCAAAAAAGATAGGTATGTAAACCTTAGTCCGGTGTTGTTAGATATTTTACGAAACTATATACAAACGCATAAGCCTAAACCCAGGCAATATTTATTTGAGTCGGACTTAACGGGAACAGCCTACCCTACCCGAACCGTGCAGCAGATATTTACGACGGCTAAACAAAAAGCCGGTATTATAAAAGAGGTGGGTATACATAGTTTACGGCATAGCTTTGCCACCCATTTGTTGGATAAAGGGACAGACATACGTTACATAAAAGAATTGTTGGGTCATTTTAACATAAAAACCACCGAAAGGTATTTGCATGTAAGTAAAAAGCAACTGGTAAATATAGTTAGTCCGTTAGATGATTTATGGAAAAAAGAGGAAATATCTTGGTGACAGAAAAAACGTATTGTCCTAATGACAATACAAAATGTATAATACTAACCTATTGATTTTCAACCACATTTTTTTTATGTATATTGCGTGTAATAACATAAATATTCGAGTTACCTACCATTATATTGCGACACTTCCCTACCATACTATTTCTTTCATTTGCTTCGACACTTTGTTTCGGACAGACACAAGTTGAAGTAAAAAAAATAGCTAAGTTCAAAAATAATTATTTGAAGAAAGCCAAACTTGAAGAACCCGACACACTTAGGTTGGAAAATTTAATTATTGTACGAAAAAAATACCCTGAGTATAGAGAAATTAAAACATTCGATAAAAACAAAGACTTTGTTATAGGTGAACAATTCTACGACAAAACAACTCAACTGAAAGCTGTTACTAAATATGACAATATTGGTCGACCAATTGGCATTGCAAATCATTACACAAGAAATGGAGCATTGCAGTATATTCAGAATTATGACAAAGGCGAATGGGTAGTTTACGACAAAGCAAGTCATCCATATTATGATTTACAGAGCACAATCAAATTAAAAGCAGACAGCTTAATAAGCATAATGTATGGAAATGCCTTTTTGCATAATCACTCTGTTTGGGTTGTTGGTGGCTCCTACATTTCAAATGATAAAGAGCAACGAATAAGATGGACGGAAAAGTTGAAAGAATATCCAACGAAATTTTCATTTTGCTATAAAGTAAAACTTGACAGCCGAGATAATTACAATAGTTATATATATTTTGACCTCGACAATAACGGAAACTTTTTGCCAAACTTACGAGGAGGTGGCTTTTTCTTTTCAGGCTCAGGGTTCGAAAATATCCCTGATAGTCTGAAGGGAAGTTTCAAGCTTAATTATGATGAAGCTTTGACAGAAGCAAAAAAATTCGGACTAATTGAAACAGACAGCACCAAAGCATTTGGACAACTATTTTGGGAGGATTTTAGGAAGTCAAGTATCTACAACGGGCAATTTCGATTCTACATCCTTATTAATACAAAAACAATTGAAAACTTAAATCCCAATGGACGTTCCACTAAAATCAACAAGTATGACGTTTATAGTTTTAGTCCTTGGACAGGGGACTTCATAGAGATTAAAAAAATGAAAACAAAACATTGGTGGGAAAAAGAACGCAGTGGATTTACATTACTTGAACCTGACAAAGAATAACGGCAGGTAACATTGGTATTGCCAATAGTGGGGCTTGACGTTGGAGCAATCAGCAGCGGTAATTTTGTTGTGCTGTGGTCTGGGGCTTGACGAACAAAGCCCAGCTTTAGTTCTGAATATTTAACTTTATCAAAAAGCCAGGCAGCAGTTTCGGCGGACGGAATACTATTTCCCCACCATCGGCAATACCTGTTCGTTAGCGGTAATAGTAAAGCGACCATCAACAAACACAAAATATGGGAACAACAAGAAAAGCGATTTGGATTTCTTACGACTTTGGATTGAAAGGCGACTATACAGGGCTTTACACTTGGCTTGACAATCACAATGCAGTCGAATGTGGAAATGGACTTGCATATTGCAATTATGACACTTCAAGTCTTTCTTCCTCAATTGCTAACGAACAACTTATTAAGCATATCACTAATGATTTAAAAGAACACATAAAACTATCAAAGACTGATAGGTTATATGTGATATGGAAGGACAGCGAAACAAAAAGAGTTAAAGGAGAGTTTATCTCTGGTTCAAGAAAACAATCGCCTTGGGAAGGTTATGGAAAACTGAGTAATGAACGTACAATTGACACTGCAGAATGAAGCTAAAAGTACTCGTTGACACTTGCTATTGGATTTCGTTGTTCGACCCAACTGACGACCCAAGACAAACTGTCGAAGCAGAACGAATTTCCGAAGAAATTGAAGATGAAGAAATTATTATTCCGTTCCCAACACTTTACGAGTTCGTTAATTCAAGACTATCTCGCAGGGAAGCTAAAATTGAATTCGAGCAACTTTTACTCAGACCAAATGTTACTCGATTAAATGACACGAAATACAAAGAGAAGGCGTTGGAAAACTTCTTTATCAAAAGCAAGCATAGCCATACTGACATAAGTTTAGTTGACGAAGTTTTAAAACTCATTATTGAAGACAAACAACTTAAAATAGACTACATAGTTTCATTTGATAGTGGACTTGTAAATGACGCCCTATCAAAAGGAATAAAACGAATTTGAAAACAATAATTTACAAAACTACTACCGCTAACAGGGTATTTGCAATAGTGCGGCTTGACGTTAAATGCTCAACTTCAGTAATTCTATTTAACTTTAGTGCAAAACTCAGCTGACGGATTGCTATTACCGCACCATCGCAAATACCTAATCCGTTGCCTGCAATGCTAATGCGACATTTAACGACAATCATATTGACAATTTGTTTTTTTTCTTGTAAGACAAACCAAGACATAAAAACTCATCATCGCTTTTTTCCAGTATCAAGCGTTGACACAACTCTTGTTTATGATTTTTTTTCTATTACTGTTCCTAATACTTGGAAAAAGCCCAATGACGACACATTACCGAAATTTACTGACGCAACAGCTTATGGAAGAATTCAAATTGGTGACAATGAATTTATTTGGTATTCAAATGGACTTGGGGCAAGTGACTATTCAGACTATCCAGCAATAATTCCAACAGCGGACAGAGAAATTTATATCAAAAACAACTTGGACACATCCTATGTTATTTTCAATGACAAACCAAGCACAGTTGACAAATCCCGTTTACAAATTCACAAAACTTGGGCTGGACAAATTGAAGGACACAATACGAAATTTTTTGAACCCATCAAAACTGGCTTTGGCTACACAGGGCTTTATATGGACAGTGTTTCAGAAATTAAAGAAGTTGCAAAATTGAACTTTGCACTTTATGCAGACAAATTAGACAGTTTAACAAATTCAGCATTTTTAAAGTCGATGAAGACAATCAAAAATTTTAAACCTGCTGACTTCTAAAGCACAGCACGCAACAGGCGGTTTGGCAATATGGCGGGGCGACGAATATATTCTCAGCTTTTGCTCGCTATTCGGCTTCAGTTCCAGCCGATGAATAACGCTGAGCAATAGAATAAACAATGAACTTTTATTTATAAATTTAGCTGCGGTTACGGGCTGACGATTTTAAAATACCGCCACATCGCCAAGCCGAAATCGTTATAGCCAATTTTAGGACGACACGAAAATGAGACAAATATTTTTAATAGCGACTATTCTTTGGACGACAACTTCAGTCGGACAAACTTTAAGAAAAGGCATTTACAAAGGACAAAAACTGCCTTTTACTATTTGCTACTTGACATATTCTGACTCGACAATTGAAGTTGAATATTTTTTTCAAAAGGGCGGACAAATATTCGGACATATACCTGCGAAAAAATTGGAAATAGGAATGGAAAGTTTTGCGACAAAACCTGCGTTCAAATCCCAAGACGACAGTATTATGGTTTTTATCAAGACAGACCATTTCTTAATCAAACGCACAGGCTCAGACAAAGTAAAAGTCTATAAATCGGCAGACACTCAAACGACAATAACGATTTTACGAAATAGAAATAGACTGTTTTCATTTTCACAAAAACTATATGACGAGTATAAAGTAAGACCAAACTTTGACCAACAAAAATTTTGGGACAAAATACATTCTTACGACCTTGACAAATACATAACTTTAGACAACGAAAAATTTAATGCAAAACTTGACGAAACACGTGCTGACCTCAAGAAAAACTGGCTATAACACGGGTTTTGCGTCAGGCGGGCTGACGTGCAAACTTGGAGCTTTGTGCTTCTATTCAAGTTCAGTGCTGGTTGACAGTTTTGTGCTCCGAAACCCGCCCGAACGCAAAGCCCGAAAACGTTAGCGGCAACCGTAGGACGACCGCACATCAAGCGATAGACAGACGAAAACGAATAAAACCAAAATGAAAAAGAAAACTTTAAAAGAATACTGCAATGAATTAGAAGTTTGGGAAGATTGGTTGAATAGTTACAGAACGTTTGTTCCTCAATTTATAAACGAAGCAAAAACAAAAAGTAGTTGGCAAGAATGGGACAAAGACATTTTTAATGAATTTTTTGAACGCTCAAACGACCAATGCGTATCCTCATTACGACAAGGTTATTTCACAAAGGAAGAACAAGAAAAAATAAAATCTAATTGGAGTCAAATTGCCTCTTTGCTTAAAACCATTGCCGAAAATCAAGAAAATCCCGATTGGAATGCTTATCAAGAAATAAAGAAAAGAATCAGACAATACACAACCCAAGATAGAAAAGCAGCTACAAATCGTCTTGTGGCTTCGCTACAACCAAATTTAATAAGCACTATAGTAAGTGAAGGCGACTTGGGCGACTTAATAAACAAAATAAACACCTACACAACTTCAAATATTTCGTTATCTGGCGATTGGTTTAAACGCAGTTACGATGTTTGCAAACTCTTTCAACAAGAATTAGAGCCTGAAAACCCAATGGATATTATCACATATCCTTGGCAATTGTTGGAGCATATAAGAGAAATTAATTCAAGTCTAATGGACAAACAAAAACAAATGGAAAGTGTTATCAAATTGGTTCAAATCAATAAAAATTTAATTCTCACAGGTGCGCCTGGAACTGGTAAAACTTATAAAACAGCAGAAATTGCAGTTGCTTTAATTGACGGCTCACATAAACTTCCAAGCAATAGAATTGATTTAATGAAACGTTACAAGGAATTGATAAATGCAAATCAAATTGCATTTACAACGTTCCATCAATCCTTAGACTACGAAGAATTTATTGAGGGATTAAAACCAGAGGTTGATGGGAGCACAAAAGAAATGACGTACCAAATTAAAGACGGAATTTTTAAAGCTATATGCGAGAGAGCAAAGGAAAAGAGAAGTATGGACTCTTTAAATGATGCTATTGAAAAATTCAAAGAAGATTGTTCTGAAAACATCATCAAAGTAAAAAATAAAAGTAAAACGGAATTTTCAGTTACTTATAGAGGTGGTAAAACATTTAGGGTGCGTTCTGATAATAGCGAGGCGGAAGAAGGCAAAGACTTTCCAGCAAACATAGACGCTATAAAGAAAATGTATCAAGGTAACGAGGAAGGCATCTATAACAAAACTTATGTTTGGGGTATTTTAGAATACTTAAAACAACATTATACGATTGAAACTTATCGTGAAGATAATTCTGATAAAAAATATCTTTTAATTATTGATGAAATAAATCGCGGTAACATTTCCAAAATATTTGGTGAACTGATAACACTTTTAGAAAAAGACAAACGCATCGGAGAGGAAAATGAAATCACGGTAACATTGCCATATTCACAAGAAACATTTGGAGTTCCTTCAAATCTTTTCATAATAGGCACAATGAACACCGCAGACAGAAGTATTGGTCATATTGATTATGCTATTCGCAGACGTTTTTCTTTTGTAGCTCTCAAATCAGACAAAAATGCAATTTCTTCTTATGACAAATATGATAATGGAGTAAAAGAAAAAGCAGAAACTTTGTTTGACGAAATAAAAGATTTGATTTCAGCCAATATTAATGCAGACTTAGACGCAGACGATTTAATGATTGGTCATAGTTATTTCCTTTGCAAAAGCGCAGACGATTTGAAAATGCGATTAGAATGTGAAATCATTCCGCTTATAGAGGAATACGAAAAAGACGGAATAATTATGCTTGACAGAAGTGATATGAAAGCAAAATTTGAAGAATGGAAAGCTCTTTGGTAATAAAAGAACAAGGATTGTTTTCTGAACAACAGAAATCAGAAATAAGCCAGCATCTTGATTTGAAAAATAATTTCAAATTAGGATTAGGCTTTGATAATTATGGGCAATTGTGGGCAAGTTATTATATTGGAATTGATTGGATTAAAGAAAAAGAAAGTTACATTGCAGTTGAACCTAAAATTGAAAACTTAGATTATGTAAAAATGTTCGTGCATTGTTTGCACCATTCCGAAATATCAAAATTTATTAAAGAGGTTTACCACATAGATTTTCAAAAAACACCAATAGAAACACAAAATGCAAATTGGGATTTAACTCCATTTTTAGTAGTTCATTTTTTATCTCTTGTAGAAACAATTACAAAGCAAGGATTAAAAAGTAATTACATTGTCAGAGAAGAAAACTTAAATAGCAAAATCAAAGGGAAAATTCTATTCTCTCAACAACTTAAAAAAAACATTGTATCAAAACGAGAAGACCGAATTTATTGCCGTTTTCAAGAATATAGCACCGATTGCCTTGAAAATCGTTTATTAAAAAAAGCGTTATTATTTGTTCAAAGATATACCACCAAACATTTAGACAAAGAGAAATACAAACTACTCTTTCAAAAACAAAATCGTCTATTATCAGCGTTTGAGAACATTTCGGAAAACATTTCTCATTCGGAAATCAAACGAATAAAGATTAATGCTTTGTATAAAGAGTATGTTGAAGCAACTGACTTAGCAAAACAAATATTACAAAGATTTGGCTATTCTTATATGAACACATATAACAAAGACGAAAAAAAATTACCACCATTTTGGATTGATATGAGTAAATTGTTTGAATTATATGTTTATAGTTTGTTGAAAGATGTTTACGGTTCAAAAATTATCTATCAATTATCGGAAGACGGGAAAAGACAGACACGTGGACATTATGGAGATATTGATTTTATGAAATTGGACGAAAAAATATTAATTGATACGAAATATAAGGAGGTTTACACACAAGACGGAAGATACGATATTGATAACATTCGTCAACTAAGTGGTTATGCAAGAGATTGGGGCGTTTTGAAAAAACTAAACATTACAAGTGACAATGAAGTTATTGACTGCGTAATTATATATCCAGACAAAACATCAGATGACAATTTTAAATACAGAGAATTAAAAGAAACAAGCATAAGACAGTTTACGAAATTTTACAAATGTGGAATAAAATTACCTACAAAATAACAAAACGAAAGATGAGAACGGCAGCCGCTAACATCGTATTGGCAATAGGCGGGCTGAACGGCTTCGTATCAACGGAAGTGCAAAACTCAACTTCTGTTCTTCGTATCAAGTTCAGTGCTAAAAACCCCGCCCATCGCCAATACGTGGCTCGTTAGCAGCAAGTGTAAACCGATATCGAAATGACAAACATAATTCTTGACTCAAATATCATTTTACGACAACCAAAAGTTTTGGGACTTCAAATTCCTGAAATTCATTTTTTGGTTCCTTTGGACGTAATTGAAGAGTTAAATTTTAGAGCAACACAACGCGGTGCTACATTCGACAGACGGATTGATTTAATAGAAAAAGCCTCTCACCAAGGAACAGTTTCAATCATTAATTCTGACGCACCTTCTTATAGACAATATCGTGACGTCATTAACTCGAATAAACTTAGTGGCGCAGACATTTCAATTATTGCAATTGCATTAAGCTTGACCAACAAAGGTGAACAAGTAAAAATTGCAACACAGGACAAAGCAATATGGCAAATTGCTAAGGAACACAACATTGAAATATTATCAGAAGCTGATGTAACTAATCTTTTGACAAACTTTATCGAACCCAAAACAGACGCATCTGATACAGTTCAAAAAGAAATTGTCACTTACGAAAAGAAAGAAAAAAGAAATTTTTTCACAGGTATTCTAACAGGTGCTATCATAACTTTCATTGCAAGTATTACATATCAAAACATTGACAAGGTAATTGGGACAATTAATGTTTGGGGGACAATCCTCGTTATTTTAATTGCAGGTGTTGGACTGTTTGTTTTTAGAGAAAGAAACAAATTGAGCTATGGTGTTTTTGAGTTTTTGGTAGGTGTAATTGCTATTATTATGCTTTTCCAACCAACACACTTTGACCTTTCGACTTTAAACTTCAATCTAGATTTCAATATTCGACTTTTGGGTGGACTTTACATTATGGTTCGGGGACAAGACAATATTGTTAAAGGACTTAAGGACACTAAAATTGGACTTCACTTAAAAGACAAATATGGAATTGGACGATAGAACACCAGCTGCTAACAGGCGTTTGGCAAAAAAGCGGGTTCAGTGGTTAATTGAGCATTCTACCTCGTATCAACTTTTGTGCTGGGTTGACAGTTTAGTGCTTCGAAATCCGCTTCTTCGCCAAGCGCCAAAACGTAAGCAGCAATTAATAACCTTA
>DHEF01000018.1 GCA_002399735.1 Chitinophagaceae bacterium UBA4857 | reverse complement strand
GACAAACTGCCGTTATGGGCAAGGCTGAGATTTGCTTAAAAAAACTTAATAATTAAACAACAAAATTTATTTTATTTCGTTTAAATAAAAACAATAATTTAAAACTCATAAAACTATGGAAGAAATTTTTTTTAATAACAAGGACTTAATTAGTAGATTAAACAAAACAGCTATGGCATACATGCCTGCACTTGAACTTGATAATGAAATCAATTTATTAAGTAATGTTTATTATTCCTCTGTAATGTCTATTCTTCATTTTGGACAAGCTGAATTAAATTTCAGAAAAGGAGAAAAGTATAAAGCATTAAAATTATCTTCACAGGTAGTTTCGTATAGTAATGCACAGTTAAAGGAATGGAATGAAAGAGGTGTTTCCTCAATAGAGATTTCAATTGCAACAATTGAAAAGTTTATAAAAACAGGCATTTTAAGTAATAAACCTGTAAGCAAAAAAGAATTTGAAGATTTTCGTTTAAGAGTTGCACAATTGTTGGCAGAGTCAACTCTAAAAAAAGATGATATTTTAAGTTTAATGGATGCTTTAGATGAAGTAATTGAACAGGCTACACTTAATGGAGAATTAGGTGTGATTACTCTGATGCAAAAAAAACTTATTGAATTAAAAGATGTTCGTTTGTCTTCAACAAGAGGGAATAGTGCAAAGGCGGTAATTCCTGTATGGAAATTGATAGGTGCAATAATTATTTTTGGTTTTCCTGTATATAAGTCATTACGCTGTATTCTTAGTGGCAAATGTTGTAATACTGTTAGTGGTCTCGAAGGTGCCATTGTTTTCATCGCATCAGTTGCATGGAAATTATGCTAAAATTTAAATATAATTGTGTAAATATGAAATCATATGTTCTAATTTTTATAGTCATTTTTTTATTTGTTAATATTGGAAATACTTATTCACAAAATGACGACACTAATAACGATCAAGAGTTCGTATTATTTGCCAGTTTTGGAATCCAGTTTCCAGAGTATAGTGTATTAAATGACAGGCTTATAGAAAACGGATATTCAAAATTTGGTCAAATAAATTATTCAACGAGTGGTGGATTCTATTTGTGCTATCCAAAATCAAAATTATCAATACTTGGAAATGTTTCTGGTTTTAGCCAAACAATAACTGACCAAAATATTAGTACAAGTTTTAAAAGTACTGGAATAGGTGTTTCGCTTGGATATACTTTTTTTAGCAATAAGAAATTACAGCTAATTCCTTACTTAGGGACAGAATTTTCATGGTTAAACCTTAATATAATAAATGATGTTTCTCCTAATTCGACATTTATTAACTATCTTTCTGGAACTACAAACCAATATGAAATGTCTGCAACAAATTTATTAGCTAATATTGGAATAGTTAGTAAAAAATCTTTTTTTATTGATGAGAAATCATTCAATAAGCTTGTTATTGGAATAAGAACAGGCTATTCAACACCTGTTCTCAAAACAATTTGGACAGTTAGTGAAACTGAATTAAATGATGGTCCCATTATAAATACTGGAGGGTTTTATGCAGGGATCATTATTGGTCTTGAATTATAGTATGTTGATAGAGATAAACCCAGCCCATAACAACACCTATATGTAATGCGAAAAGCGGCTGTAACCGTTCGTGAGTCACGCTTCCGTTCATCGCCAAATTTTTTGATTTGGCTTTTGCTATAAAATTTAAAAACAAAATAAAAAAATCTGGCTCAGTGGGAACTTGATAAGGAATTTCTATTCCTTTTTCGCACTCCACATAGCTGCAACCGTTAGCATTCAGTGGAAGAAAACCCAGCAACAGCATTGAAACATTAACAATGAACAGATAAATAAAATGATTAATAACCAATAAAAAAGGAGGACAAAAATGAGACACAAGCGATTAAAATTAAGTGCCGTACTCTTGTTAGGACTAGGACTGACAGGACTGCAAGCACAAACCAGCGTTAACGCCACAGGCACTAATGCTTCTGGAAGCGGAGGCACGGTGAGCTATTCCGTAGGACAAGTTGTTTACACCACCAACACAGGAGCAAGTGGTTCTGTGGCACAAGGCGTACAACAACCATTCGAAATTTCGATAGTAACAGGAATTGAAGAAGCCAAAGGCATAAACCTTTCGGTTTCGGCTTATCCCAACCCAACTACGGATTATCTTACATTGAGTATTGGTGAATTTGACATTTCAAATTTATCGTATCAACTGTATGATATGAACGGAAAACTTTTACAAAACGCAAAAATTACAGGCAACCAAACAAGTATTGTTATGAGCAACCTTGTTCCTGCCAACTATTTTTTGAGAGTAATTCATGGAAACAAGGAAGTAAAAACATTTAAAATCATTAAAAATTAAGGAGGACAAAAGCATGAAAAAAGTATTTTCAATTTTGGCAGCTGTATTATTAACGGCAAGTGTGTTTGCTCAATCACCGGAAAAAATGAGCTATCAGGCAGTAATACGTAATAGCAGCGATGCTTTAGTTACAAACACTCAAATAGGTTTGGAAGTAAATATCCGTCAGGGCACAACTTCGGGTACCGTTGTTTACACAGAAACGCAAACGCCAACAACTAACGCCAATGGACTGGTAAGTATTGAAATAGGTGGTGGTTCTGGTTTTAATACCATTGACTGGGCAAACGGACCTTATTTTATTGAAACCAAAACCGACCCTGCTGGTGGAACAAATTACACCATCACTGGAACAAGCCAATTATTAAGTGTACCTTATGCTTTGTATGCAAAAACTGCTGAAACTATTACGGGTGGAATTACCGAAACCGACCCTGTATTCACAGCTTGGGATAAAACAACAGGCATTTCAATAACCGAAAGTCAGATTTCAGATTTAGACCATTTTACCACAGCCGATGAGACTGACCCTGTTTACGTAGCATCAGTAGCAAGTGGCATTACAGCAACCGATACTACTAGTTGGAACAATAAATTAGACAGCGAAACCGACCCTGTATTCACAGCTTGGGATAAAGATTATGCAGACCTTATTAATACACCAGCAGCAGCCGATGGCTCCGAAACCAAAGTAACCGCAGGTACCAATGTAACTGTAACAGGTAGCGGAACAACTGCAAGCCCTTATGTAGTAAATGCAACAGCAGGCAGTGGTTCAACTACCTATTCCGTAGGCGACTTTGCCCAAGGCGGTATCGTATTCTGGGTAGACGAAACCGGACAACATGGTTTGGTAGCTGCTAAAGAAGACCAAAGCACAGGGGTAAGATGGTATGCAGGAACTCATGGTAATACACAGGCAAAAGGAGACGGTCCATTTTCTGGTGAAGCAAATACCTCAATAATTATTGCAGCTCAAGTTGCTATAGGTGATGATGGCAGCACTTATGCAGCGCGTATTTGTAATGAGCTACAAGTTACCGAAGGGGGCAAAACTTATGGCGACTGGTACCTTCCCTCAAAAGAAGAATTGGATTTAATGTATCAAAACAAGGCAACTATTGATGCTACCGCAGGGGTAAACGGAGGCAGCGGTTTTGCTAGTGCCTACTATTGGAGTTCTACCGAGGGCGATAACAGCAACGCATGGGGGCAGGACTTCGGCAATGGCAACCAGGGCAACGGCAGTAAGAACAACGCGCTCAGGGTGCGTGCTGTTCGGGCTTTTTAACTATTTATCTATTTAACAATTTATCCGCGAAGCGGTCGATTTTTTTTTCAATTATATGGCACTCTATTACGAATTACAGGTTTTTAAGGATGTTTACACGCTTGTGCAAAAAGTGTTTTTATATACACAGGAGTTTCCTCGTGAGTACAAATATACTCTGGGACAAGACATGAAGCGAGATTCCATACAGCTTGTAAGAAGTATTTATAGAGCCAATAAAGCAAAGGATAAAGTTGTTTATCTGGAAACATTTTTAGACGATTTTGAATTGCTGAAATTTGAACTACGCCTATGTGTGGATATGAAAATTTTAGCAATAAAAAAGCAAGCCGAGCTATCGGGTTTAATGGATAGCATAGGCAAACAAATTACCGGTTGGCGTAATGCCAATCGGTAAATGCCAGAATTGTATGTGTTAAGGCATATACAAGCGAGCAAGGTTTAGTTTAAAAGCGATAAAGGGACTGCTCTTTTGAGCAGTTAAAATGAGCGTTACTTGATATGGAGCAATTCATTTTTGAGTAATACTACAATAAATATGAGATGCCTTGTATTTATATGAACTCCTTTATTTTTGCGGTTGGCGGTTTTGCTAGTGCCTACTATTGGAGTTCTACCGAGAACAATAACAACAACGCATGGAAACAGAACTTCGACAATGGCAACCAGAACAACAACAATAAGAACAACACAAACAGGGTGCGTGCTGTTCGGGATTTTAAACAAACCATTTTTTCAGAAAACCTGTCAGCGTCAGCAAAGGCGCTGATAGTGTTTTCTTTCTTAAAAAACATTAGACTTTACCAACTGATTTGTGCAACTTTCATTATTCGACATACAACAACCCAAAATTGAGCTTGAAGAACTATTCACTGCCTATTTTGAATGTCGCAAAAATAAACGAAATACAGCCAATGCGTTGGCATTTGAAATTGACTACGAAAATAATTTAGTGCAACTATGTGAAGAAATAAACAGCGGAACATACAAAATAGGTCGTTCCATTGCGTTTATTGTAGATAAACCTGTAAAGAGAGAGATATTTGCAGCCGATTTTAGGGATAGAGTAGTACATCATTTAATCATCGGTAAATTAAACCATTTGTTTGAAAAACAGTTTATTAACGATAGTTACAGTTGCAGAGTTGGCAAAGGAACACATTTTGGCATTCAGCGTATTGACAGGTTTATTCGTCAATGTTCTGTAAACTATACCAAAGATTGCTACATCTTAAAACTCGACTTGCAGGGCTTTTTTATGAGCATCAACAAAAACATTCTTTTTGCAAAACTTGAAACGTTTATAAATGAAAAACACCAACATTCAGACAAAGATTTGATTATAAAACTTTGCAAACAAGTAATATTCAACGACCCCACAAAAAACTGCATTATTAAAGGAAACAAAAGCGATTGGGCTGATTTGCCCCAAACCAAAAGCCTTTTTCACAGCAAACCAAACTGCGGTTTACCCATAGGCAACCTTACCAGTCAAGTATTTGCCAATTTTTATATGGACAGCTTCGACCATTTCGTAAAACACGATTTGAAAATACAATATTACGGCAGATACGTTGACGATTTTGTGATAGTGCATGAAGATAAAGAGTATTTGAAGAAACTTATTCCTCAATTGTCAGAATATCTGCAAACGGAATTACAAGTTACAATTCACCCTAAGAAAATATATTTGCAACATTACAGCAAAGGAGTAAAATTCTTGGGAACAGTAATTTTGCCAAACCGCATATACATAGCCAACCGCACCAAAGGAAATTTTTACACCACCATAGAAAAGCAAAACCAAATAGCCCGTGACCACAAACCGACAAAAGAAGAACAACAAGCCTTCCAAAGCAGTATGAACTCGTATTTGGGCATAATGAAACATTACAAAAGCTACAAACTAAGAAAACAAATGATTTTTAAGAACCTGAGCGGCTGGTGGTGGAATTATTTATATTTATCGGGCGGAATAGCTAAATTTGAAATGAAAACAAAATAAAATAATCAACGAAACGCTAACAACACCTATGTAAAATTGCCGAAAAAGTGCTAAATTTGTAGTGTGTAGCACGCTTGTTTAGTTCGTTTCGGCTGACAGAAAACAGTCCACGAAATCGGCAACTTCACATAGCTACGGCACGTCAGACTGTCTAAAAACCCT
>DHEF01000047.1 GCA_002399735.1 Chitinophagaceae bacterium UBA4857 | reverse complement strand
TATTTTATCGCAGTTTAGGCTTTTCAACATTCATAAAAGTATATGTAAGAAAGTTGCAATGTTTTATTTTTTATTGCTCAGTTAACTACACCACTTATTACTTAAAAGTCATATATAAACAATAACAAAAAAACTTACGCATAATATTTTTAAAATATAAACAGCGTATTACCCAGTGCCTAATAGAATTGTTGCAGCACAAGTGAATGACACAACGAAAGCTGATAGTAGCAATACTGCCCATTACATACAAAAAGGCATACAAATATTGTATGCCTTTTTGTATGTAAGACCTATAAGGTTTTAAAAACCTTATAGGTCTTACATCTATTTCTTCAAATCACTCAACAAAGTTTTTACGGCTGTTTCCAATTGTTGGTCAACACCGTTAATTACTTTATCATATTCATTCATTACTTTAATATCCGGATCGGTTTGCAGGTTTTCTAAAAATTTACCTTCGGTGTTTTTTACACCTACCGGTGGCGCACCCCAACGTATACCCGTATCCATTAAACCTTCCCAACCGGCAAAGGTACAAGTGCCCGGCACCGGCATACCTACCAGCTTATTAATCTGTTGCTGGTTTACCATGTAGGCATAACAATGTCCGTCGCTGTAATTGGCTTCGTTAACAATAGATATACTTGGTTTTGTCCAACGAAAATTTGGCTCGTACCCATTGTGGTGTTTGTCGGTACCATAGTCCATAAACTTTTTACCGCTTAAAAACATATCCAGGTCGCCTACTAAATCACCACCGCCATTAAAGCGAGTGTCGACCACTAAACCTTCTTTATCAAAATACTTACCTAATACTTCTTCGTAAGTAGTACGATAAGCACCATCGTTCATACCCGGTATATGTACGTAACCCAATTTACCACCGCTTAGTTTTTCTACTTCTTTCTGATTATTTAAAATCCAACGGCGGTATAATAAACCATTCTCTTCGCCAATACTAATAGGTTTTATAATTACATCTTCTTTCTTACCAGCGTTTACAATGGTAATAAGTGTGTTTTTACCCGCTTTGCGGTTAAGGTATTGTGCCAAATCTTTATCGGCAGTAATTACTTCGCCATCAATAGCTTCAATAATATAACCCGGCTGAATAGTAATAGCCGCTTTATCCAACGGGCCACCTTTTATTACTTCGGTAACTTTTATACCATTACCGGTATAGTTATAATCATAAAATACACCTAAGGAAGCAGTAGCATCGCCATCAGGATTAGAAGCGAAATAGGATGAACCGCTGTGCGATACATTTAACTCGCCTAATAATTCACTCAACATTTCAGAAAACTCGTAGTTATTACCAATAGATGGTAAATACTTTTCGTAATCAGGTTTATAACTATCCCAGTTTACACCATGAAAACTGGCGGTATAAAATGTACGTTTGGTTTTGCCCCATACATGCTCAAACAAAAAGTTTCTTTCAGCACGGGTATCAACCAACATTTCACCGCTAATACTTACACGCTCCTGTTTGCTGCTGGCAGCATCAATTTTAATAATGCTACCTCCACTGTTTAAAAATATATTTTTCTGGTCTTTATCCCAGGCCATAGATCCACCATTGCCTGCTAACGGAATCAACATTTTAGTTTCTTTGGTACGCAGGTTAGTACTCCAAAAATTATAGCCTTTTTCAAATCGGGCTAAATAGTATAATGTCTCACCATCTTTACTTACCAATGCATCGCCTAAAGCTGATGAATGAATGGTTAAACGAGCTTTGCGGGTTTCAATACCATCCAAATCTATTACAACGGTACTGTCTTTTTTCGGCTCTTTCTTTTTGGTAGTATCGCCTTTTGTTTTAGCCTCTTCTCTTTCTTTTAATAAAGCTGCATCGGCTTTGCTCAGGTTAAATTTTTCCCAGGCTTCTTTATTAAAAAACATAGCATATACATCGGTTTGTGCACCGCCGGCCATAGCAGCACCACGTAAACCATCTCGGTTGCTAAACCATATCATGGCATTGCCGTTTAATATCCATTTAGCACGGGTATCATTAAAACCACTTTGTGTTAGGTTTACCGCTTTCCCTTTTCCATCGGCTGATACTAACCCAACTTCGCTGGAAGCATTGCCCGGAATATCGTAGTTAAACAATAACCATTTACTATCAGGGCTCCATTGAAAATACTGCCCCCCCTCACCTGAAGCAAACATTTGCTCGGCACCTAATATGCTGCGGGTTTGTTTGCTGGCTATGTTGTAAATTTTTAGCAGGTTGCGGTTTTCAATATACGCAATCTCTTTACCATCGGGTGAATACAAGGGTTGCGTATTCTCATGTTTATTATCAATAATAGCTGTTTCCTTTATTAAGGTTGATGCATAAAAATAAGTTTCATCCTCACGTTGTTTGCGTGATTCAAAAATGCGCCATTTACCATCACGCTCTGCTGCGTAAATAATGGCTTTACTGTCGGGAGAAAAACTAACCGATGTTTCCATACCGGGCGAGTTGGTAATACGTTTGGTAACGCCACCTTCAATACTGTTTACAAATACTTCGCCGCGGTAAATAAAGGCCATTTCTTTTCCGTTGGCTGCTACACTCATACCACTGCCACTGCTTACTCGTACCAGCTCCTCGTTATTTTTACGGCCATCTGCGTTAATGGTTACGTTTAATTTTTGTGCCTTACCATTTTGGTGCGTATAAATTTCACCATCCCAACCATAACATAATACACCGGCATTACTAACACTTAAAAATCTTACCGGGTGTTTTTTATAGCTCGTAATTTGTTCTGTTTTTCCGCCACTAATATCTTGTTTGTGAATATTAAAAGTGCCGCTTTGCTCACTTAAATAGTAAAAACTTTTATCGTCACCTGCAAATACCGGACTGCGGTCTTCTCCATTAAAGCTGGTAATGCGGGTATGTTTGCCTGCTTTAATATCGTAACTCCAAATATCACGGGTAATAGCCGATGTATGGTGTTTGCGCCAGCTATTTTCGCCACCTTTTTTATCGTGATACAAAATAAAATTACCGTTGCTGCTAAATTTTATATCCTCGGCAGGTGTAGGTAAAAACATGGTTACACGGCCGCCATTTACACTAACGCTATACAACTCCGGTTGCGAACCGGTTGGATAAGTACGGTTATTGGCAATATCTAAACGGGCACTACCAAAAATTACGCTCTTATTATCTTTTGTAAACGTGTAAGGATATTCCTGGGCCGAATGGTAAGTAACTCTTTTAGCTTCACCGCCTGTTGCGGGAATAATAAATACATCAAAATTGCCATAACGGTCACTGGCAAAAGCAATGCTTTTACTGTCGTGGCTCCACACCGGCATAAAATCATGCGCCTCGTGTATGGTAAGTGCTGTGGCATTGCCGCCACTGCTGGGCACGGTGTATAAATCGCCTTTATACGTAAACACAACGGTTTTACCATCAGGCGATATAGATGGGTAACGCAACCAATTAGGATTGGCTTGTGCTAACAATGAACCGCCGGTAGCCAGGGCCACCAACAACATTAATAATTTTGACATAAAATTTACCGTAAATTTTGTGATTGAAAGCGGACAAGTTAACGAAATTTTTTGTGCTGTTATTTACCATTTATGGAAAGTTTACAAACCTGATAGCCTCCATTGCTGAACAATGTTATACTGATGACGGGCTGCCCGATGGAAGTGAAAAGCCCACAGGCCTGACGCAGGAAGGCCGAGGACTTGTAACGGACAGCGGGAACTGAAGCTGACGGGAGTTGGTGTTGGTGAAAGCCCCAAATTGAGTTTTAAGTTAGATTTTTATGTTACCAGCGTCCCTCCCTTGATTGGGCTTAGGTTGTGTCACTCACTTGTGCTGCAACAATTCTATTGGGCATTGTGTACGTTTCCTACAATATGGCAATACACTCATAGGCAAATTGTCGAATTACCAAATTGTTTTTAAGGCCAACAACCATTAACTTTGCGCCTTAATGAAAATACTCATTAAAAAGGCGACAATTGTTGACCCCTCCTCGCCCCTAAACGGCCGGATTACCGATATATTTATTGATAACAGTATTATTAACGCTATTGGCGATAATTTAAGCCATGAAGCGGATGAAGTAATTGAACAGGAAGGCCTGCATGTATCGGCCGGATGGATGGATGTATTTGCCGGTTTTGGCGACCCCGGCTACGAGTTTAAGGAAACCTTGGAAACGGGTGCTGCCGCTGCAGCTGCGGGTGGCTATACCGATGTAATGGTGATACCCAATACCAATCCAGCTTTGCATAACAAGGCCAATATTGAATATATTGTACAAAAAAGCAAACAACTGGCAGTAACCATACACCCTATTGGTGCCGTTACACAAAATGCCGAGGGTAAAGAGCTGGCGGAAATGTATGATATGTATGCCAGTGGTGCCATTGCTTTTGGCGACGGAACAAAATCTATACAATCATCGGGATTATTACTAAAGGCTTTACAATATGTAAAAACTTTTAATGGTACGGTTATACAAATACCGGACGATAAAAATATTCAACCACATGGTTTGGTGCATGAAGGCATTATTTCCACACAATTAGGTTTACCCGGCAAACCGGCTATTGCCGAGGAGTTAATGGTTGCCCGTGATATAGAACTGGCTAAATACACCGGATCTAAATTACATTTTACAGGTGTGGCATCTGCCAGATCGTTGGCGTTAATTGCTGCGGCTAAACAAGAAGGCTTAGCCATTACGGTTTCGGTAACACCGTATCATGCTTACTTTAACGATAACGATATTGTGAGTTATGACAGCAACCTGAAAGTGAACCCACCCATACGCACTAAAAAGGATCAGCAGGCTATACAGGAAGCAATTAGCAATGGTTTGGTAGATTGTATTGCCACACACCACCTGCCGCATGAATACGATAGCAAGGTGCTGGAGTTTGAATATGCAAAATATGGTATGATTGGTTTAGAAACAGCTTATGCTGTTTTAAATACCGTTTTACCAAATGTGCCGCAGGAAAAATGGGTTAGTTTATTAAGCAGCCAACCACGTACCTTATTTAACAAAACCTTACCCGCAATTCAGGAAGGAGCCTTTGCTTCATTAACCTTGTTTAATCCGGCAACTCTATGGACTGTTAGTGAAAAAGACATCCGCTCAAAATCGAAAAACTCACCGTTTATTGGTAAGCAATTAAAGGGTAAAGTAGTGGGTATTGTGAATAAAGGACAGGTTGTAATTAGCTAATGGGACAATGTGCGGACGATTGAATAAAGATTAAATAAACGAATGAATATAAAATTAACTCCGCTTATTAAAGGTGGTATTACGGGTTTAGCAATGGTTATTGCTGCATTGGTTATTTATCAGCAAAAATTACCGGCCAATTCTGCCCTGCCCTATATTATTTATATATTGTATGCAGCAGGTATTGCCTGGACATTATGGAACTTTTCAACATCAGAAGATTATACAGGGAAGTTTGGCGACACATTTACGCAAGGCTTTAAATGTTTTATTATTGTAACCCTGGTAATGGTAATATTTACAGGAATTTTTAACCAATTGCATCCTGAATTTGCCGAAGAGAGTGCAATGGCTTACAAAGAAGCATTGATAAAAGAGAAAAACAAAATGCCTGCAGAAATTGATACCATGGTGGCAAACGCCAAAAAAGGTTATCTAACAGCCGTAATATCATCATCAATTTTCGGATATTTGATAACCGGTGCCATATTTACTACAATTGGTACCAGCCTGTTAACTTTATTGAAGAGAAAATAATATATGGACTTATCGCTTGTAATACCATTATTGAACGAAGATGAATCGTTACCGGAACTAACCGCCTGGATAGAGAAAGTAATGATACAGAACAACTATAGCTATGAAGTTATATTTGTGGATGATGGTAGTACCGATAACTCATGGAAAGTAATACAGGATTTACGTGCAAAGAACCCCAATATTAAGGGTATAAAATTTCAGCGCAATTATGGTAAATCGGCCGGTTTAAATGTGGGTTTTGCTGCCGCACAAGGCGATGTAATCATTACCATGGATGCCGATTTGCAGGACAGTCCGGATGAAATACCTGAATTACGCCGGCTGATTATTGAGGATGGTTATCATTTAGTAAGCGGCTGGAAAAGGAAACGTTACGACAATAGACTTACCAAAAACCTACCCAGTAAATTGTTTAATGCTGCAGCACGTAAAATGAGCAAAATAAAATTGCATGATTTTAACTGCGGCCTTAAATCCTACGACAAAAAAGTTATAAAAAGTATTGAGGTATATGGCGAAATGCATCGTTATATTCCGGTACTGTCTAAATGGGCAGGCTTTAATAAAATTGGAGAAAAGGTGGTAGAACACCGTGCCCGTAAATATGGCGTAAGTAAATTTGGCTGGGAACGTTTTGTAAACGGTTTTCTGGATTTAGTGAGTATATTTTTCATGGGTAAGTTTGGAAAAAGGCCCATGCACTTTTTTGGCTTGTGGGGCACTATTTTCTTTTTAATTGGTTTTACTTTTTCCTTATACCTTGTTATCAGCAAACTGATAAATTTTGAATACGGTATTACTAACCGTCCCGGATTTTTTATTGCGCTTACCTCTATTATTATCGGGGTGCAATTATTTTTAGCCGGATTTTTGGGTGAACTAATCTCCCGTAACTCCACCGGTAGAAACCATTACTTAATTGAAGAGAAGGAAGGACTTTAGCACTATTATATAATTCTTTTTGTTACCGCTAGTTTTGTGTGCAGTAAACCTATGCACTATTGTGTACAACATGTAGCATATTGTTGTAATTTTCCCTACTTTAAACATTGAACTTTAAACGTTAAACACTTCAGTATGTCAGCCGATATTAAATGTCCCAGTTGTGGTCACGAGTTTGAGCCTAACGAAGCTATTAGAGAAGAAGTACAACGGGAGTTGCGTTCTAAATTAACAGAATGGCAAAAAAAGAAAACCGAAGAGTTTGAAAAACAACTGAGCAAAAAAGAAGCGGATCATGCCCTGCAATTACAAAGCGAAAAAAATAAACTGCAACAACAGTTAGAGGAATCTTTGCGTAAATCTATCAGCGAAGATTATAATAATCAGATACAGTTATTAGAAAAAAACAATAAAGACAACGAAGAAAAACTAAAACTTGCCCGGCAAAAAGAGCTGGAGTTTTTACAAAAAGAACAGGTTTTAAAAAACAAAGAAGCCGAGATTGATATTACCGTTCAGAAAAATTTGCAGCAGGAACGAGAGAAACTATCAGAAGAAATAAGAAAAATAGAAGAACAAAAAGTAGCGGCAAAAGAAACCGAGTTTCAGTTACGCCAACGTGAGTTGGAAAAACAACTGGAAGACCAAAAGAAACTGGTAGAAGAAATGAAACGCAAGGCCGACCAGGGATCTATGCAATTACAAGGCGAGGTACAAGAGTTAGCATTAGAAGAATTACTACGCAGCAATTTTCCTTTTGATATGATTAGCGAAGTAGGCAAAGGTGTACGTGGAGCAGACTGTATACAAACCGTACATAACCAGTTTGGCCAGGAATGTGGTAAAATTATTTTTGAAAGTAAACGTACAAAGGATTTTGCCAACGACTGGATTGAAAAACTAAAAGCCGATATGCGGAGCCAGGGTGCTGATGTAGCCGTAATAGTAACACATGCTTTACCAAAAGATATGGATCGCTTTGGCGAAAAAAATGGTGTATGGATTTGCAGCTTTGCTGAAGTAAAAGCCATTACACATATGTTACGGGACGGCATTATTAAAGTGTTTAACGCAGTTAAGAAACAGGAAAACAGCGGCGATAAAATGCACCTGTTATATGACTATTTAACCAGCAGCGAATTTGCCGAGCAATGGAAAGCCATACGGGAAGGTTTTATGAGCATGAAACTTTCTATACAAAAAGAAAGAGACGCCATGGAAAAACTATGGAAAGCCCGTGAAAAACAATTGGAAAAGGTTTTGCTGAATGCAGCGCATATCAAAGGATCGATAGAAGGTATTTCGGGCAGCGATGTGGATTTGAATTTATTGGAAGATGGTGAGGATGATGAATAAAATAATTAGAATACCGTTCTTAACGCAATTGATGACAAGCTAAAGCCTCTGTCACCCAGAGCTTGACGAAGGGCTACGCAGCACAAAATAAATTCTCACCGGGTTTAGTCAGGCTCAACCTGACAGTGTTGTTGTCATTTTAAAGAAGATACTCTTTCTTTTATTTGTGCCTCAGCCTGACAATCTCTTATAACATTTCAAATAGATACAATCCTCCTTATCTTCATAGGGATGGCAAACAAAAACGGCGCTTGAAGCGCCGTTTTTGTTTAACTATATTCAATCGTATGCCCTTTGCTGGCATTGTATAATTTATACCAATCCTGATGGTCTAAATTCACGCTAAAGGAGTTGACAATATTTCTAATCCTGTCTTCATTTAATGTACCAA
Source organism: Chitinophagaceae bacterium UBA4857 (assembly GCA_002399735.1). Taxonomy (GTDB): domain Bacteria; phylum Bacteroidota; class Bacteroidia; order Chitinophagales; family Chitinophagaceae; genus Terrimonas. The sequence goes on along the minus strand of DHEF01000047.1, from coordinate 39,646 downwards.
TCAATGGCAATGCACCTAATTTTACCAACCAGGCAACCGCCAGTGATTCAATATTGGCATTATACTTTTCAGCTAATAAATTTAATTGGTAATGCACACGGGAAGCCAGTTCATCGGTACCGTTTTCTATACGGCCATTTGCCAATGGTGATGTAACCAACGGACGCATGAATTTTTGTTTGATATAATCCAACTGACCATTGTCCAATGCTTCGGTTTCTAATAAGTTTAATTCAATATGGTTGGTAACAAGTGGCACTCTTAATACCGATGCCAGTAACTGATGTTGAAAGACGGTAAAATTGGTAATACCTATATTTCTTATTTTTCCGCTTGATCGTAATTTTTCCAATGAATACGCTGTTTCTTCCACATTGGAAACGGGATCAATTCTTTCCAGTAAAAAAATATCAATATAATCTGTACGTAAGTTTCTTAAAGATTGTTCAACACTTTCGGTAATGTATTTAGCCGATGAATCGTAATGCGATACTTCTACGCCGGGTTGTTTAGCATGTGGCCTGCGTAAGCCTGCTTTGGTAAACAATACAATATCTTCCCGCTTTATTTTTTTTGAAATGATGGCGTCGCCAAAAAGTTTTTCAACTTCATAATCACCGTAACGGTCGGCATGATCAAAAGTGTTAATACCTAAGTCTAAACAGAGGCTTACAATATTATCTAACTTTTTTACGTCCTGCACATCCTTTCCACTCCAGCGATAAAAACCATACACAGCAGGCGAAACCTTTGGGCCCGAATCACTTAAATAAATCTTTTCCATAAGTTAAGTTGTTTACTTTATGCTTGTAAAAATGTTAATCATCCGTTATTAAAGCAGCTACTTACTACTTTTTTTCCACCACACTAAACATTGTGCTTAATTGATGGTTATATTTGTCTACAAATTTAGTAGACTTAAATATATTTCACAAATGAATCTGTTCCAAAAGGCATTATTTTTTATCCCAATTTCATTTTCTTTGGTAACCGCTACACAAGCTGTGCCTAATCCGTTGAAAATGGAGGAAAAAACCTTTTCACCTTTTAAAAAGTGGCGTGGTGTATTTACCATCAAGCCCGGTGTAGAAGTGCCTTTTAATTTTGAAATTACCGGTAACAACAATAAAAATGCACAGGCATTTTTTATTAATGGTCAGGAACGTTTTAATGCCGGCCGCATTAGCTGGACAAAAGATTCCTTGTTTATTTATATTGACCAGTTTGAAAACGAACTGGCATTTGCCATTAACGAAAACGGTACTTTGCATGGTAACTTTCGTAAGCAAACAACAAAAAATAATGTTTACCCTGTTACCGCAACAGCCAATGAAAATTTCAGGTTTACACAACCATCACAAGCACCTGCCAAAGATATTTCCGGTACTTACGATGTAACTATTGGCCAACCGAATGGCAAGGAGGAGAAAGCCGTTGGTTTGTTTACGCAAGATGGTAATACCCTACAAGCAAGCTTTTTACGAGTAACCGGCGACTCCCGGTTTTTAGATGGCGTGGTAGATGGTGATAAATTTTATCTTTCCTCTTTTATTGGTTCAGGTGTTAGTTATTACACCGGCACTATTACCAACAATGGTATTACCGGACAAATTATTGGAGCCCGCAGTAACACGAATTTTACAGCTACCGAAAATGAAGAAGCTGCCCTACCCGATGCTTATACACTCACTACTTTAAAACAAGGTTACGATGCGTTAAGCTTTAGTTTTCCCGATGTGAATGGTAAACAAGTTTCCTTAAACGATTCGCAATTTAAAAACAAAGTGGTTATACTTTCTATCACCGGAAGTTGGTGTCCTAATTGTTATGATGAAGCAAGTTTTTTATCGGACTGGTACAAACAAAACAAACAACGTGGTGTCGAAGTAATCGCTTTACATTACGAACGCCAGACTGACGCTGCCTTTGTAAAAAAAGCATTGACCGGTTTTAAAAACAAACTCGGTATTACATACACACAATTGTTTGCAGGCATTGCCGATAAACAACAAGTTGCTTTATCGTTACCGGCATTAAATACTTTTCTGGCCTTTCCAACCACCATTATTATTGATAAACAAGGTAAGGTTGCTAAAATACATACCGGTTACTCCGGCCCGGCAACAGGTAAGTTTTATGATGCTTTTGTGCAGGAGTTTAACGATGAAGTAAACAAACTTATACAACAATAATTTTATTGGTTTATCATCGTCCCACCCTTGATTGAACTTTACTTGCGACGCTCCGTTCGTCGTCCCGTTCTTTGTGCATCATCGTGATATGCGAGAATAACCACAGAGTAAAAAGAGTATTTTTCACAGAGGGACACAGAGGAAAAACTTCGTGTTACTCTGTGTATTAACTCCTTTAACTCTGTGGTTATTAAATACGCACATGTAAAAAAGGAAACACTGCAAAATGCCCAATAGAATTACCGAACGTACAAGTGAGTGACACAACAGAAGCTCAATCAAAGGAGGGACGATGGTAACAAAAAAAATCATGCTTAATAATACGCTAAAGCCCCTTTAGGTTCCCGAATTTAATGAAGGGAAGGAGCGAAGCTCGAAGGGTTGATAGTAGTAATGCAGTTGGCTACATAAAAAACGCACCACAAAGTTGCAGTACGTTTACACGAAAAAAATGGGTTAATCTTCTGACGCCGCGGTCGGATTCGAACCGACGTAAAAGGTTTTGCAGACCTGTACCTGTCCTCTCGGCCACACGGCTGTTGTAAGAGTTGATGAAAGCAATATTGTCAGCGTGAGCTTGATGAAGGCAATATTTATTATTAACATTTCGTCAAGCTCAATGTAACAACAACTCCTACATTTTAATCAACTCCGCAAATAATTAATTTCCCCTGAATGCGTAACGCAAGGTCACACCATAAGTAACAGGATCCCCAAGTACACCGGCATAATGACCCGCATTACCACCCGCAGGTAATAATTGTTCATAATAATCCTGGTTTAAAATATTACGCCCCCAAACATAAATGGTAAAACTATTTACGGTTCTAAAACCAAGTCTTGCATTTAACAAACCATAACCATCAACATTTAAATAAGCCGACGGTGAAGGGCTTGATGAAAAAGAAGAACGATAAAAACCTTCGGCAGCAACAAAGAAATTACCATGCTGTTTTAAAAATGTAGCGGGTGTGGTAAACTCGCCGCCTACTGATCCGGCAGTTTTAGATATTCCCGGCAATTTTGATTTAGATATATCTTTAAATGCGACCTGCTGACCTGCATCGTTCGTAGCTCCTGTTTCTTCTAAAGGCAACGGTGCGTTAGAAAACCTCAGGTACTTACCATCAGTATATGCAAATGAACCAAAGAAGTTGAAATTTTTATTGATACGGTAATTAATATCTACTTCTGCACCACGTACCCTAACTCTTTCTGCGTTGGCGATGTACCCCCTATTAACACCTAACTGTGGCGATTGTACGTTTGCCTGATAATCTTTAATATTTGTATTATAAAATGTTGCGTTTACATTAAAGTTCTGAAAAGGTGTACTTTTAATACCCGCTTCGTAATGTGTTACGTATTCGGGTTTAATTACGGATAAGTCTAAAGCAGGCTCGCCATTAACAACCGGTAAACCGGCCACATTTACCCCCACCGGTTTAAAACTGGTTGAGTAAGTAGCATACACGTTATAATTTTTTTCTTCCGGTCTGTACGACAAGGTAAGGTGATAAGTAAAATTATTTTCATCGGCGTTGGCAACATAGTATTGGTTACTATACACACCCTGACGAATAGCAAGAATAGCAGGATCGGTAAACACTTTTCCACCACGTGCCTGACGATCGTAGATTACGTCTTTTTTATCGTAGTTAAAACGTAAACCCGGTTGTACAAAAAATCCTGGAAGTGCCTGCCAGTCGGCATTGGCAAAGATGGCTGCACTGGTTGATTTGATGGATGAATTGGTGAATACACCATAACCTTCAAAGAGGCTGTCGGTTCTCCATAAATTGCTGGTAGAGCTTTGCGAAAAACGCCATTGGTCTCTGCCTGCTACTTCCGAACCGGTAGTTTTTACACTTTGATTAATATAAAACAAACCGATAACACCACTTAATTTTTCAGAAAAATTACCGGCATAACGAATTTCCTGCGACCAGTTATGGTGCTTGGTTGGATTTTGTGATAAAGCTAAAGACTGCAAACCCGTAAAATCTCTATCGTTAGACGGACCCCAATTCCAATAGCGCCATGCGGTTGTAGAAGTTAGTGTGCCCGGACCAATTTGTGTTTCGATATTTAATGATGCACCGCCAATATCATTATCAGATTTCCACGGTGTGTCGTGGTCTATCACCCGATCGAAAGCGTTTAATGTAGGAACCTGGTAACCCAAATCGGCAATGATATTATTAAACTGGCGATATGGCTGACGTTTGGTAGTTACTACACCGGCTAATACCTGCGCATAACCATCAGGACGTTGCCTTGTATTGTCTGCGTTTAAAGTAATGGTTGTACTCTCCGAAGCCTGGTACAATAACTGCCCTCTCCAACCCAGGTTATTAATATCGTTTGTTGCTTTGTTGGTGGCAATATTATCAATTATGCCATCACGTTGTGTACCGGAAAAGGATGCCCTTGCTGCCAGCTTTTTTGTAAGCGGCCCTGACAAAGATGCCTTGGCTTGTACATAACCATAATTACCATAGCTTAATTCAAAATCAGCCTCCGGACGAAAACTTGCTTTACGGGATGTAATATTAAACGCACCTGCTGTTGTGTTTTTACCAAAAAAAGTGCCTTGTGGGCCACGTAATACTTCTATCTGGGCCACATCAATAAAATCCAATGTAGTAGCCGCAGGACGGGCAAAGTAAACACCATCCACATAATAACCAACACCAGGATCTAATCCATCGTTGGTTAACCCAAATGGAGAACCTATACCACGTATGTTGATACCTGTATTACGCGGATTAGAAGAATACAATTGTACAGAAGGAACTAATTCTTTTAAACGGTTGACATTAAAAGAACCTGTTTCCCTAACCTGCGAACCACCTATTACCGAAATAGGAATAGGTACATTTTGTACTCTTTCTAAACGGCGACGAGAGGATACAGAAACATCTGATAACAATAAATCTTCTTTAAACAATACCACATTTACTGTTGTAGCTGATGCATCTTTTATTTGTATTTCTCTTGTTTTAAATGATACAAAACTAACCACCAATGTAAATGGTGGTGCTACATTTTCAATTTCAAAAATACCTTGGTTATCGGACAAAACAGTAATGCCTTTGTTTTTAACAACAATAGTTGCATTGGGAATTGAAATGCCGTTCTCCTCTTTTACAATACCGCTAATCTTATATTGTGCAAAGGAAGTAACAGCCAATAGCATGAATAAACTGGTTATAGATAAGGTTTTTATGCTTTTTGACATAATAGTTTGTTTTAGTTTATAGTCTACAATTTTTGTAGACTTTTATTGCAAAAAAATATTTAAGTATCAGTACGCAGCAATCGGACAGGAAGCAGCTTACAACAACATCGGTCAGCAGACCAATGAAAAGCTAAAAAATGTTTATTCATTGTAATGTTTGTAAAAATATAGGAATATTATTACTCTACCAATTTAGTAGACTTTTATTTTTTAAATTAGAGTACTTTAACCAGAATACGAATACTCCAAACTATAACCAAAATACCCACCAATATTAAAGCGGTACGCCTTGGTAATTTACCTACCAATTTTGCAGCAATGGGAGCTGCAATTAAGCCACCCAATATTAAGCCCAAAATAGTTTGCCAATGAGTAACACCTAATAAAATAAAAAAGGTTAAGGCACTCGCAAATGTTACAAAAAACTCTGTGATGCTTACTGAACCAATTACATAACGTGGACTTCTCCCTTTTGTAATTAAAGTGGTGGTTACTATTGGGCCCCAGCCACCACCGCCAAATGAATCGAAAAAACCACCGGCACCTGCTAAAGCTTTGTAGTGTTTAAACTTCTTTTTCTTTATCTGTTTTTGATAGGCTGTATATAAAATTTTTATACCCAATAACAATGTATAACAGGCAAGAATAGGTCGCACATAATCGCTATACTCCTCGCCTAAATAATATAATAGCCATGCACCGGCAATAGCACCAATTACACCCGGTAACACCAATGCTTTAAATAATTTTTTATTTACGTTGCCAAATTTGTAATGGCTGTAACCACTGGCACCACTGGCAAACATCTCGGCTGTATGAATACTGCCACTGATAGCTGCCGGGCTTACACCGGCTGATAATAACACTGTAGCACTTACCACACCATAACCCATACCTAATGCACCATCTACCAACTGTGCAAAAAAACCGGCTGCAAACATTACCAGAAAACTTGCATCCAATGTACTGTATAATGAAAGGAAACCATTTTTTATACTTTGAAAAGGAATGATATAAGTAAATGTAAAATGCCCTACCAACATTAAACCAAAGGCTATTAAAATATAAGTAGCAATACGTTTCCAGCGTCGCTCATTATAAGCGGTATCATCATCGGTAAGTAGGCGGGTAATTTTGTTTAACTTTTTTACCTTGTACTCAAAGTTGCCGTTTAACTTATTGCGTACTTTTTGTAAGTTATTAATGGTTTCATCCAACTCCGCAGGTAAGGCATCATTCAAAACCTCCTTCATGCGTTTGGCCATGGTTGGCGATTTTCCATTAGTAGATATTGCAATTTTTAAATTGCCTTTTCTAACAATAGAACCCAGGTAAAAATCGCAGAACTCGGGTGTATCGGCTACATTAATTAATTTGTTTTGCAATCTGGCCGCAGTAAAAATTTCTTTACTTAATGCTTTATCATTGGCCGCTATAATTGCAATATCGCAGGCGTCTAAATCGGCTTCGGTATAAGCCCGTTGTTCTATTTTTATATTATCAAAACTGTTTACAGCTTGGGTAAACTCGGGTAAAATATGTATAGCTACTACTGTTATAGCAGCATTGGGACTGTTATTTAATAACGCAGTAATTTTTTCTAAGCCAATTTTTCCTGCACCCACCAGCAATACTTTCAAATGATCCAACTTTAAAAAAACAGGAAACAATTCATTAACTGTTTGTCCGCTTTTAGTTGTTGTATCGTTTGTCATTAAATCCATATTCTTCTATTATACCGTTATTATTTCGTTTGTTTAGTACTTTAGCCGTTGAGCAAAGAACAGAAAGATGAAGAGTGCGACGCAACGAAGATGCCATGAAAAACTGCAGCCGGTAACATAAAATTACGCTTGCTTAATCCACTTGTTATAAGCAAAATCGCCAAAGGTATCGCCGTTCTTTTTTTCTTTTGCATACACTGCAAATAAATCATCCAGCGTTGCTAATATTTGAGCTTCATCTACATTCTCTTTGTACTTTGTATTTAACCTAAGGCCTTGCCTGTCGCCACCAATATGCAGGTTGTAATAACCGTAAGATGTGCCTATAAAACCAATCTCAGCCGCAGCCGAACGGCCGCAACCATTCGGGCAACCCGTCATACGCATACTTATTTCTTCATCGGCCAAACCATATTTTTCTACCAACGGCTCAACTTTAGAAATTAGTGTAGGCAAGTAACGCTGCGCCTCGGCCAAGGCCAACGAACAAGTGTTGAATGACACACAAGCAATAGCTGTACGCCTGATGGCACCTGCATTTTCGTTGTGTGCAATAACACCCATCTCTTGTAAAATGGCATGCACTGTTTCTTTATTCTCCGGTGCTACATCTGCAATAATTACATTTTGATTACCGGTAAAACGAAAGTTTGCTAAACCAGTTTCGGCTACACGTAATAAAGCCGATTTTAACGCAACTGTATCACTATCCAACACTCTTCCGTTTTCTACAAACACGGTGTAATACCAATTGCCCTGATGGTTTTGTTTCCACCCGTAATGATCTTTTCTTGATGTGAATGTATAAGCCCTTTCCGGCTCAAAGCTAAAGCCACAGCGCTTTTCCACCTCGGCTCTGTAACCATCCACACCCAATTTATCAACCGTATATTTTAAGCGTGCCTGTTTTCTATCTTCTCTGTTACCAAAGTCACGTTGCACGGTTAATATTTCATATACTGCTTTCAACACTTTTTCCTCTGTATCTAAAAAACCAAGTACCGATCCTAAACGAGCATAGGTTTTTGCATTGCCATGTGTGGTACTTAAACCACCACCAACGGCAATATTAAAACCCAGTAATTTATCATTTTCAATAATGGCAATCAGGCCAATATCATTTGTAAAAACATCAATATCATTATTAGGCGGAATAGCAATAGCTATTTTAAATTTACGTGGCAAGTACCTGTCCTGGTATAAAGGATCTTCTTCCGATCTGTCTGCAATTTGTTCTTCGTTCAGCCATATTTCATAGTATGCCCTTGTCTTGGGCAAACCCAATAAACTAATTTTATCGGCATACGCAAACACTTCTGCATGCACCGGCGATTCCTCCGGATTAGCGCTACACATTACATTCCTGTTCACATCGCCACAAGCCGCAATTGAATCAAGCTGCAAGGTATTAAACGCCTGTATGGTTGGTTTAATAGATGACTTTAAAATACCGTGCAACTGCACCGTTTGCCTGGTTGTAATTTTTATTACACCGGTTGAATGTTCGCCGGCAATATGATGCAAGCCTACCCATTGTTCGGGCTTTAATAAACCACCGGGTAAACGCAAACGAATCATGTAGGAGTACAGCCACTCCAGTTTTTTGGCACTACGTTCATCACGTCTGTCGCGGTCGTCCTGTTGGTACATACCATGAAACTTAATCAGCGTCTGATCATCTTCACGTATGGCACCGGTAATATCATCGGCAAGACTTTCCTTCATGGTGCCGCGTAGCCCTTTACTCTCTGTTTTTATTCTTTCAACAGGCGATAATTTTTTATTTTCCTTCTCTTCCATATAAAAATAGGTTCAGTTGTTTTTGTTTACCAGCTGTAGTAATTCTAATCATCGTCCCTTGCGTCGCACTCTTCTACTGCAGTAATGCTATTCAGCATTTGGCAATACGTTCATTATAATTCAGCTTTTTTGCTTTCAGCTTTGAGCTTTAAGCTTTAAGCCTTCTCTAATACACATCCTTTTCATAACGTCCTTCCTCCTGCAACTGTACTAAATAAGCAGCTGCTTCTTCTTCACTTAATCCTCCTTGTTCACTAATAATATTCAGTAAGGTTCGTTCTACATCATTCGCCATTGGTTCCTTAGCGCCACATACATATAAGGTTGCTCCATTGTTTATCCAGTTATACAAGTCGCTACTTTTTTGTTGCATTTTATGTTGTACATAAATCTTCTCCTGCTGGTCACGAGAAAAGGCTAAATCAAGATTAGTAAGCACACCGGTTTGTACATAGTTCTGCATCTCTACCTGGTATAAAAAATCGGTAACAAAATGTTGTTCGCCAAAAAATAACCAGTTACGTCCTTGTGCACCTGCTGCATCACGTTCGGCCAGGAAGGAACGGAAAGGTGCAACACCCGTACCGGGGCCAATCATAATTACATCTTTGCTTGCATCGGGTAATTTAAATGCTTTGTTTTTATGCACATAAAAAGTGATGGCTGTACCAACCGGTTGATTACCTAAAAACTCACTGCATAAACCATAACGATGCTCATCCTCCGTATAAAAAGAGTTTTTAGAAACGGTAATATGTACTTCATTTTCACCGTGTGCAGATGGAGCCGAAGCAATAGAATATAATCTTGGCGAAATAGGATGCAATAGTTTTACTACTTCAATAAACTGCATAGCATTTTTTACCGGATAAATTCTTAATAAATCAACCAGGTCCATGCGTATGTCCGGAATATCCTGCGCTGTTAACTCGGCATACTTACGTATGGCAGGCAATAACAGGTAACATATGTTCAAATGTTGTGTCAATAAATCTCTCAAGCTAGCTGTTACTTTTGCAGTAACAACTTCCAAGTCACCATCGGCTTCAGTTAAGGCCAAAATTCTTTCAACAATTTGTTGTTTATTAAAGGGAACAATACCAATAGCATCACCCGGTTCGTAACTAATTACTTCATCGGTTGTTATTTCAATATGGTAGGTTTCTTTTTTTGAACCACGATCGTTTAAATTAACTGATGACAAGATAGAACCCTGATAATATTTTTTTCCTGTAGTTTGTTTAGGTTGAGTAGTTGCAGTTGTTAAAATTTGTTGTGCAGACCCCTCGGCAGCAACTGTATTCAATACATTATCTAACCAACTTAAAGCCTGTGCTTCATAATCCACATCACATTTTTCAACGGCTAATAAACGTTTGGCACCAAATGTTTCAAGTCGGGTATCTACATCTACACCTGTCTGGCAAAATAAAGGGTACGATGTATCGCCCAATGCCAATACACTATAGTTTAATTTTGTTAACGCCAACTCATTTGTTGCATGAATATATTCATAAAACTTTTTACCCGATGCAGGAGGCTCCCCTTCGCCTTGTGTGCTTATTACTACTAGCAACACTTCTTCTTTGGTTAAATCGGTAAAACGGTACTGATCTAATCCTGCCAGTTTTATATTGATACCTTTTTTCTTCGCAATGCCGGCTAATTGTGTAGCTAGTTTTTTAGCATTGCCGGTTTCGGTACCATATACCAAGGTAATTTTTTTATTCACCGCTTGCACGGCTACAGCAGTTGCACCTCCGGTTTTATTACTAGCTGTTAAGCCGGCAAAATAACCATTCAGCCATATCAGCTCTTCGGCGTTGGCACCTTCCACTAAAGTGGTTAATAATTTAAGTTTTGATTCGTTTAACATAGCCGGAATATTTATACTGCCTGTTTGCGCAAAGCATCTACATTTTCAAAATATTGTTCGTTGCTGTTACTGTTGCGTAACCATTTAAATTGCTCGTGTAGTACCACCACTTTTCCTACAATTAACAAGGATGGGGAAGCAAATTCTTTATCCTGAAACTCTTCCCGGTGGCGGTAAATATTACTTACATGTACATTTTGTAAACGGGTAGTTGCCTGCTCTACCACCGCAATATATTTATCGGAAGTAATGCCTTGTTTTTTCAGGTTTTCCACAATATCATTTAACGTACCTGATGACATATAGAATACCAATGTATCATCCGTTGCAGCCAGTTCTTTCCAATAATTTTCACTTAGTATATCAGTTTTATAATAGGTTAAAAAACGTACAGCATTAGCATAATTGCGTGCTGTTAATGGTATACCCGCATAAGCTGCCGCACCCAAGGCAGCGGAAATACCCGGTATAATCTCATAAGGAACATTATTCTCTATTAATGTTTGCAGCTCATCCAATACATTGGCAAATACTGATACGTCGCCACCTTTTAAACGTACAACAGTTTTACCCTCCCGGCTATAATCAACCATTAACTGATTAATCTTTTTTTGCGGGGTGGATAATCCGAAACGGCCTTGTTTACCTACACAAATCACTTCGGCTTTAGCAGGTACATACTCGTTAATAATTTCATGGCTTACCAACCTGTCGGTTAATACCACATCAGCTTTTTGCAGCCATTTAACTGCCTTTACAGAGATAAGTTCAGGATCACCCGGACCTGCGCCTGCTAATATTACTTTGCCGTTTATATATTGTACGTTCATAATAGTCTACTATTTTAATAGAGAATAAGTGCAAAAAATTTTATTGTATAAGTACCGCTGCTACGGTGCTGTTACTTGTTTCGTCAATTAAGATGGCACTGCCGGTTGCCGGTAAGGTTTTATACGCATCAAATACCAATGGCGATGCTGTTTTAATAGTAGCTTTTACTACCTCATTTAATTTAACACCTTCCGTAACAGGTTGCTGGCTTAATGTGTTTACATCTAATTTATATGATACCTCTTTAACAACCGTCCTTATCAATCTGCTATTGTGTTGCAGGTAATATTTGTTACCGGCTTGTAAAGGTTTATCGCCTAACCAACATAACAGTACTTCCAATTCATTCTCTACTTTAGGTTCGTTACCCAGTTTCACAATGGTATCACCACGGCTTATATCGATGTCATCAGCTAATTGTATAACAACAGGTTGCGGCGCAAAAGCTTCTTCCACCGCTACACCATTTACTTCCAAAGAAGCAATAGTACTTTCGATACCGGCAGGTAAAATTTTAACACTATCACCTTTTTTATACACACCACTTAATACCTTACCCGCATAACCACGGTAATCATGTAAGGCTTCTGTTTGCGGCCTGATAACAAACTGCACTTGCATACGGGCATCATCCAAATTTGCGTTTGTTTCTACCTGAACAGTTTCCAAATAGTTCAATAATGTTTGCCCTTCGTACCATGGCATGGTTTCAGAGGCATCCACAATATTATCACCATTTAAAGCACTAATTGGTATATAGGTTACATGCTGCAAACCCAACTGTGATGCTACTTTTGCATAATCAATTACAATATTATTGTAGGTATCCTGCGAATATTCTACCAAATCCATTTTATTAATGGCCACAACAACTTGCGGAATATTTAATAAGGATGCAATGATAGAATGCCGCCTGGTTTGTTCAGCCACCCCCTGACGGGCATCAATTAAAATTATAATCAGTGATGCATTGGATGCACCGGTAATCATGTTACGGGTGTATTGCACGTGGCCGGGAGCATCGGCAATAATAAATTTTCTTTTAGGTGTAGAAAAGTATCGGTAAGCCACATCAATGGTAATCCCTTGTTCTCTTTCGGCACGTAAACCATCAGTAAGCAAAGCCAGGTCAATACTACCTGCTTGTTTATTTTTAGTTTGCTTTTCCAGTACTTCTAACTGGTCAACCATAATATTTTTGCTATCGTATAACAAACGGCCAATTAATGTGCTTTTGCCATCATCTACACTTCCTGCGGTTATAAATCTTAGTAAATCCATGATTTAGTTAATTGTTAATAGTTCATGGTTAATAGTAATGCTTTTAATATTAACCGGTTTTTGTTGATTAGCGAACGGAACGATGAACGGAGCGTCGCAAGTAAAGTTCAATCAGGGAACTGCTGCTGGTAACAAAAAAATCCCTTTTAAAATTCTTACTTTTTACTTTAAAAATATCCGTTCTTCTTTCTGTCTTCCATAGCGGCTTCCGTAACACGATCATCAATACGTGTTTCGCCGCGTTCGCTAATGCGAGCTGCGGTTATTTCATGAATCACTTCATCTAATGTGGATGCATTGCTTTCTATCGCAGCAGTACAAGTCATATCGCCAACCGTGCGATAACGTACCCGTTTGGTAAGCACCACATCGGTATCATCAATTTGTATGAACGGCGATGTTGCCACGTATTGTCCTTCGTGTAACAACACTTCCCTATCGTGCGAAAAATAAATAGATGGTAATCCGATTTTTTCTTTGCGGATGTAATTCCAAATATCTAATTCCGTCCAGTTACTGATGGGAAACACACGAACATTTTCGCCTTTGTGAATACGGCCATTAAATACATTCCATAATTCGGGGCGTTGCAATTTTGGATCCCATTGTCCAAACTCATCACGTACAGAAAATATTCTTTCTTTTGCACGGGCTTTTTCTTCATCACGACGGGCGCCACCAATACAAGCATCAAAACCAAACTCTTCAATGGTATCTAGTAAAGTATACGTCTGTAACCAGTTACGGCTGGCAAACTTTCCTTTTGGTTCAGTAAGGTTACGTTGTTTAATGGTATCGCCAACCTGGCGTACAATTAAATCGGCATTCAGTTCTTTTGCTAATTGATCGCGGTAATTTAACGCTTCGGGAAAATTGTGTCCCGTATCAATATGCACCAGCGGAAAAGGAATTTTGCCGGGAGCAAAAGCTTTTTTTGCGAGATGTACCAAAGTGATAGAATCTTTACCGCCACTAAACAGCAAAGCAGGCCTTTCAAACTGGGCCGCTACTTCTCTGAAAATATGTATGCTCTCCGCTTCTAATTGTTCTAAATAATCTAATTGATATTTACTCATTCCTTCACGCTTTTAACAGGTTAAAAAAACCTGTAATTCCAAAAAATATTTTATGCTTGTGTAATAGCAACGGGTGCGGTGCTATGCAGTCCACATTCTTTTTTACTGTTATCTTCCCACCACCAACGGCCTGCACGAAAATCTTCGCCGGGTTTTATAGCCCGTGTACATGGTGCACAACCTATACTTACAAAACCACGAGTATGCAAAACATTGTACGGAACATTGTTGTTGGCAATGTATGTTTCTACCTCTTGGGTTGTCCAATGTAAAATGGGATGGTATTTAATAATGTTATTGCTTTCGTCCCACTCAAACTGTTGTAAACTTTGTCTGTTAGCAGAATGCTGGGCACGCAAGCCGGTTATCCAGATTTTATTTCCCGACAATGCTTTTTGTAAAGGCACAACCTTACGTATTTGGCAACACGCTTTCCTTAATTCGGCAGAAGCATAAAAACCATTGGGACCATTAACGGTAGTGTATTGCTGTAAAGCAACAGCATCGGGATAATAAGCTTGAATGGGCAGTGCGTATTTATCTACTGTTGCACTCCAGGTAGAATATGTTTCGGGAAACAAACGACCAGTATCTAATGTAAATAATTTTATATCGCCTGCAGACTTTGCTATCTGATCGGTGATAACCTGATCTTCGTAACTAAAACTGGTAGAAAAAGTAACCTGATTGGGAAATAGCTTAGTTAGCTCAGCTAGTACCTGAGCAATATTGTTATTTTCCGAAAAATCCGATAATGTTTGTATGATAGTATGTTGCGCTGCCATAAGTGTAAAATAATGTTTGCAAATAAAATTGTTAAGCACCCTTGTGTTAACAACAACCGGCACATTGCTTACACATGCAACGCATAATACTGGTAATAATTATATTTTGTTTTTGCTCCATTTGCACTAATCAGTTGTAAATACTTTTACAAATATAAGGTGTTAAGTAATTAGTCTACCTATTTTATAGATTATTTATATAAAACAGAACAACCGTTTGTTTTAATGTAAAGCATACAGGCTACCCCCATTCCCTAAAGGAGAGTTTAAGTCTTATAATTTGAAAGCCCACTACATTTTGGTAGAGGTTATGGTTTTTTATTACTACTTAGTTAACAACCCATGACAATACCAGCTTTTCAAACTGGTGGTACTGAATATGTAATGGTGTATTATTTTTTGTAAAAAAGCAGTCGATACTATTTGTATCCACCTGTAATTTATTGAATTGGATATGTTGTTTAAAATCAACCTTACCATTACCATACCATTTAAAAACAGATTCTTTGGCACTCCAGCAAATGGTTAGCCAGTTAATATCCTGTTGATTGGGTAATAACTGTAATTCATCGGGTGATAAAAATTTTTCTTTAATAGCAGCCACTTTATCAGCAGGAATTTCCACATCTACCCCTACCCGGTATTTGGTACTAACAATTGCTGCGGCATAATCGCCGCAATGTGATATGGAAAAATGAAAAGCTTCATTGGGCAAAAAGGGTCTTTTGGTGTCGGCAATTTGTACCATATCGTAAGGAAAGCCCGGAAAAAGATATTGCAGCAAATACCTTCCGGCTAAATGCTGTAACCTTTTATGGGGGTGTGTTACAGCCCGGTGTTGTGGTACATTACTTTGAAAAAACGTTTCATTTTCCTCAATTTTCCAAATACCAAGCCTGGTAAATTCGTTTATTTGCTGCTGAAAAAAAATGGGCATTTTGGCAAAGTAAAAAGTAAAAAGCAAAAAGTAAAAAGGGCTGTTTTAGCATGAGAAAAGCTATAAACAAAGCCATTTTTTATTAATACTTAAAATTTGTGTTTATTTGCCAAAGTAAAGCAAAAATATAGCCGATAGTACTATAAAGGCAAAAATTGTCCAATAGTATTACTGCAGTTGAACGGAGCGTCGCCCCGAACCAAACGCACAAAGCCAACTCGGGGTTAAAAACAAGGGACGATTCATCAGGGAACTACAGCCGGTTACCAAAAAACAAAAACATGATTTTATCGGATACACGGATACTGGAGGAGATTGAAAAAAAGACAATTGTATTAACACCATACGACCGTAATTGTCTGGGTAGTAATTCTTACGATGTTCATTTAGGTAAATGGCTGGCTACTTATAAAGATCATATTCTGGATGCCAAAAGGCATAACGAAATTGAGTATTTTGAAATCCCAGAGGATGGTTTTGTTTTATACCCGCATGTATTTTATTTAGGTGTTACGCTGGAGTACACCGAAACACATGCCCATGTACCGTTTTTAGAAGGCAAGTCGTCTACCGGTAGATTGGGCATTGATATACACGCCACTGCCGGTAAAGGGGATGTTGGTTTTTGTGGACACTGGACCTTGGAAATATCGGTAAAACAGCCCGTGAAAGTGTATAAAGGTATGCCCGTAGGACAGCTGATTTATTTCCCGGTTGATGGAGAGATTGAAGTGGCTTACAACCAAAAAGCAAATGCCAAATATAGCGGCCAGCCTGACAAACCTATTGAGAGTATGATGTGGAAAAATAAGTTTTAACCCCAACCTACCCCAAACCCCTAAAGGGGCTTTAGAGCCTTAGTAAGCATAATGTTTTTTATGTTACCATCGTTCCTCCCTTGATTGAACTTCGGTTGTGTCACTCACTTGTACGTTCGGTAATTCTATTGGGCAATGTGTAAGGTTCCTATATTATTCAACAACCCCAATTATTAATTACTAATTTTTAATTATTAATTACTAATTTTTAATTATTAATTACACTAAATAACTTCTTTACCGTACTTTTTATAATAAGCAATTAACCAGGCTACTACTTCGCTATAAGTTTCAAAACCGGAAGGCTGGTTGTTTACTTTTAAAAAATGTCCATAGCCCCAGTTTACCACTGTTTCAATAGGGTTGCGGTACTTGCGTAAATAAGTACGGTACTCTTCTATATCATCGGTAACCTGTTTGTGCAGACTTTGATGGTAATTACGGTACAAAGCAGTGTCTCTGCGGGCCAGTTCGCGGCTGGCATAATTATACATATCAAAATACACCGAGTATTTAAACACCGGCGAAGGATGTGTGCGACATGCCAGGAAGCCTACAAAATTGGCTTCGTTTTCTTTTGCATAACCTAACTGATGCGCAATTTCGTGCGTGGCTACAAACGGGTGCAACGACTGCGGCGTAAAAGTATTTACCTGTGCCTCGCCGGAAAACGGATTATAATACCCCTGAAAACCTAAATAATTACCCAGGTAACTAAACAAAGAAGGTTTTACCGATTTAGGCTTGTAAGTAAGAAAATTATATTGCGGTGCACCGGTAGCAAATGCCTGTGCTGCACCGGCAAACAAAGGCGATTTACGATGAAATGAATCACGGTTTTCTTTGGTAATAAAAGCAGCCTGATTATTTAAATGACTGTGTAAAATATTTACCAATGTATCCAGATCCTGCGTTGTATATTTTTGAACGTTTAAATTTAATTGTTGTGCTATACCTTGACGATTATAGTTTAACCCCCACAACAAGTTAAAAAATACATACACAAACAGTATTAAAAAAATAAGTTGTTGTAAAGCGGCAGCAAAATAAAAGCGGTTTAGTTTACGCTGTATTAACAAGCGGAAAAACTTTACTACCCTGAAAATAAGTATAAGAATTAAAAAGAGGTAAAAAATATCGCCAATGCTAAAAGGAATCCAACCCAACAAAAAACGTTGCACTTTAGCAATTACCGGATAAATGCCGTAGGTATAGTTTTGCTCAATCCAGCTTGGATACAAGGATACCCACTTAACCACAATAGCCCCTACTATTAATAAAATCCAACTCCAGCTTTTTAAAAGCTTTTTAAATAACCTTGAAATAAACTGCTGCAAACCAATAAAATTAAATGGGTGGTTGAAACGGGAAAGTTAAGCTTGTTGACGGGTTTAGCAAAACATAGTACCTTTAAAAATGGACAACAATTGTATTTGTGTTAATAATAATGTAGTCATATGCCATATTTCAGGCTATCTTTGCAAAAGCAAACAGGAATACCAGAATTGTACTAAAAATTTGAAAATCAAAATGTTATATTGTTTTTAAGTTTTATTAAAGTGTCTTAAAAAATAATATAACCCGTGCAACAATTATTCGGCAAAATATCCTACCTTTGCCAACTCTTAAAAGTTGACTCATGGGTAATAGTAGAGACTTTGAGATAGCGTTTGTTGGTTTAAAGCCTGGTACACATGAGTACAGTTACGAGATAACCGACAAGTTCTTTGAAGCATTTCAGCAGCAGGATTTTCAAAACTGCCATGCAAATATTAAGTTGACACTGGACAAAAAGAACAGTTTTATGCAACTTAAATTTGAAGTGGGTGGTAAACTGGAAAGCCACTGCGACCGTTGCGGAAACCCTTTACTGGTTGATCTTTGGGACGAGTTTAATATTATTGTTAAACAGGTAGAAGAGCCCGAACTAATGAACGATCAGGAAAATGATCCCGATGTATATTACATTGGCCGTAACGAAAGTCATTTGGAAGTTGCTAACTGGATTTACGAATTTATTAACCTGAGTTTACCCATGCAAAAAGTATGCGGCCAGTTTGATAACGGTAAAACCACCTGCAACCCCGATGTACTTAAAATGCTTGATACCTTGGAACCTGAAGAAGAAAAGGAAGAAGACAAGACAAACCCTATCTGGAAGGACTTAGAAAAGTTCAAAAACTTAGGTAATAATTAAATAATATTTGATAACTGATATAATAGCATAAGACATGCCAAATCCCAAACGCAGACACAGTCAGCAAAGAAGCGCAAAACGCAGAACACACTATAAAGCTACTTCAGCTACTTTAACTACTGATAGCACTACAGGCGAAATACACGTACGCCACCGTGCACACGTAAGTGAAGGTAAATTATTCTATAAAGGAAAAGTTGTTAGCGAAAAAGCTCCGGCAAAAGCGTAACTTCTGTTTTTTTTACTCAATTTTGATTCCAAATCTGTAGCACCGCTATAAACGGTTCGCTATTGGGTTTGGAATTTTTAATTTTTGGAAATAACCCTCTCGCTATGGTAATTGGTATAGACATGATGGGTGGCGATTATGCCCCATTGGAAGCAGTTAAAGGAATTAAAGATTATTTTAATGCAGTACAAGCTCCTGCCACCCTGTTACTTATTGGTAACCAGGATTTGGTAAGCCCATTACTTACTGAGCACCAATTAACCAATAACAACATTAAGGTTGTACATGCCGATCAGGTTATTGATATGCATGAACACCCCACCAAAGCCTTAAAAGAAAAACAACAATCATCCATTGCCATTGGTTTTCATTTATTGGCCAGTGGTAAAATTGATGCGTTTATTAGTGCCGGTAATACCGGTGCCATGCTGGTAGGCGCTTTGTTCAGCATAAAATCTTTAGAGGGTGTTATCCGCCCCACTATCTCCAGCATTATTCCAAAAAATAATGGTGCCACCGGTTTGTTGTTAGATGTTGGTTTAAACGCAGATTGTAAACCTGAACAATTAAACCAGTTTGCTACCATGGGTAGCGTGTATGCCCAACAAATTTTAGGCATTAACAATCCACGTATTGGTTTATTAAATGTAGGTGAAGAAGAAGGTAAAGGCAACCTGTTAGCGCAAGCCACTTATCCCCTGCTGAAAGAAAATACCAAAATCAATTTTATTGGTAATATAGAGGGCCGTGATATTTTAATTGACAAAGCCGATGTAATTGTATGCGAAGGTTTCACCGGCAATGTTATTTTAAAAATGGCCGAATCTTTATACGACATCAATCCTGCCAACGCCAGTAAAGACCCCTATTACAGCCGTTTCAATTTTGAAATTTACGGCGGCACTCCCGTGTTAGGCGTAGCCAAACCTGTAATCATTGGCCACGGTATATCAGGTGCCATGGCATTTAAAAACATGATTATGGTTGCCGAAAAAATGATACAAACCGATGTATTGCAACAAATGGGCGAAGCGTTGAAGGGATAGTATGTAGATTTTAGTATATAGTATTTAGATGTGTATACCGTCTCGTCTACATACTACATACTTAATACTAAATACTTTTATTTTATCAGCTGCATTACTACTATCACCGTCTGTTGTAACCCGATAGGGTTGGGATTAATTTATTTCCTGTGGAAATGAATTTAATACTCTCACTTGTACGTTTAGTAATTCTATTGGGCATTGTGTAGGTTGTCTATCATTGATGAAAAATATTTAAATCAGCAAAATGGAGCTTCGTTTACTTGTTCTTCGTTCAAATGATCCTGAAAAAACTGCTTCATTTTACAATCTGTTAGGGTTTAGTTTTGAGTATCACCAACATGGTAATGGCCCGTTCCATTACGCTGCCAAAATGGAGAAAGCCATCTTAGAAATATATCCTCTGACAAAATCTCAAACCGAAACAGATAAAAATATAAGGTTAGGTTTTGCTATTGATCATTTTGAATCCACCATTGATAAGCTTAAACTGCACAACATTGCTTTTGCTTTAGAACCCACCGACACGGATTTTGGCTTTCTGGCAATTATTGTTGACCCCGACCAACGAAAAGTAGAGCTTTATAAAAAGTAAACGCTTCGTCATGCCAACGATAGGAGGCAACTCCTGCATAATGTAAGAGATACTTAAATCAAGGAGACCTCTCCTTCGTCGAGGTGACGAGGTCTTAACTATGCAATACATCACACAATCGTTAGACCAAATCAGACATCCAAAAATCAGACATCAGACATGGCCACATCAGACATCCCAAATCCTAAATCTTCAAATCAAAAATCCTAAATCTCTTCCCCATTTTACTTTTCAACTTTTACGCATTACTTTTATGCCATGTTGGCCCTTAAACTCTTATTCTTTATTTCTTTATTTATCATTTTCTATAGTTATGTTGGCTATGGTATTGTGATATGGTTATTGGTAAAAATTAAAAATGCAGTTAATGGTAAAAAAGATATACCTGTTGCTGATTTTCATCCGCCTGTTACTTTAATTATTGCAGCCTATAACGAAGCCGACTTTATTGAACAAAAAATTGCCAATAGCTTACAACTCGATTATCCGGAAGATCAATTACAATTACTGTTTATTACCGATGGTTCTAACGATGCTACTCCCGAAATTATTAAACAATATCCACGTATTCAATTATTGCATAGTGATGAGCGCCGTGGTAAAGTAGCTGCCATGCACCGGGCTATGGATTTTGTAAAAACACCTTATGTTGTTTTTTCGGATGCAAACACTTTACTGAATAAAGAAAGTATCACCAATATTGTACGCCACTATCAGGACCCTAAAGTAGGTGGTGTAGCCGGAGAGAAAAAAGTTATTGCTACAGGAGAAGAAGGTGCAGCCGGTGCCGGAGAAGGTTTGTACTGGAAATACGAATCGTTTTTAAAACAGATAGATTCTGATTTTTACACGGTAGTTGGTGCGGCCGGTGAATTGTTTTCTGTTAAAACAGCATTGTATGAAAATCCGGGGACCACTACCCTGCTGGATGATTTTGTAATATCGTTACGGGTTTGCCAAAAAGGTTATACGGTAAAATATGCTGCTGATGCATTTGCTTCGGAAACACCTTCGGCATCTATTGGTGATGAACAAAAAAGAAAAGTAAGAATCGGTGCAGGTGGTTTTCAATCCATGTTAATGTTATTACCCTTGCTTAATTTTTTTAAATACCCCCGTTTATCATTTCAATATGTATCGCACAGGGTATTACGTTGGGCTGTTTGTCCTTTTTTATTACCCGTAATTTTAGTGTTGAATATATTGTTGGTGGTATACAACCAAGGTTTATTGTACGAGGTTGTTTTAGTATTGCAAATACTTTTTTATGCCGCAGCATTTGGCGGTTGGGTGTTGCATAAGCACAACATAAAATCAAAACTATTGTATGTGCCTTATTATTTTCTTTTTATAAATATTTGTCTCTACCTTGGTTTAGTACGTTTTATAAAAGGCCGTCAAACGGTATTATGGGAAAAAGCATCGAGAGCGAAATAGTTGATGGTTGATGGTTAATAGATTATAGAGTGAAGGGTGAGTAGTGAATTGGCTATTCGCTTAACTTGTTTTACTCTTTCAGACTTTTGGACTTTCCGTCTCTCCGACTTCTTTCTGCTGATTAGCGATATACTGTTGAACGGAGCGTCGCCCCGAACCAAACGCACAAAGCCAACTCGGGGTTAAAAACAAGCGACGATCAATCAGAAAACTACTGCCGGTAACAAAATATATTTGCCTTACCTACACAAGTATTTGACATACAAATATTAATACAAAGTTTTACCTCCTAATTATTATGTACTGGTTTTGCAAAAAATAAAGTTCTTTAAAGTCTGCCATACTGTCAGCAAAACTCAGTTCTTTTGTTTATCTTTGCCCTCTTATTTAATTTTTTCCCGGTATGTTGGATTTAGCAGTTAACAAGGCACATGATGAAAGCAAGCAAGGTGAAGCGTATGCTCCTTTTGACTTAGACCCTAACCCATACAAAAAGCATTTTTATATTGAGAGTTATGGATGTGCCATGAACTTTGCGGATAGCGAAGTAGTAGCATCTATTTTAAATAATGAAGGCTTTGGTGCTACCCGTAATGTAGAAGATGCTGACCTTATTTTTTTAAACACCTGCTCTATTCGTGAAAAAGCCGAATTGACAGTCAGGAAACGTTTAACGGAATTCAGAAAACTAAAAAAAGCCCGCCCCGGTACATTGGTTGGTGTGTTGGGCTGCATGGCCGAAAGATTAAAATCGAAATTTTTAGAAGAAGAGAAATTAGTAGACATAGTTGTTGGCCCCGATGCCTACCGTACATTACCTGCTTTGGTAGAAGAAGCCGAGACCGGCCAGAAAGCCATTAATGTATTATTAAGCCGGGAGGAAACCTATGCCGATATTTCACCCGTGCGTTTAAACAGTAACGGCATTAGTGCTTTTGTAAGCATTATGCGTGGCTGTAACAATATGTGTTCGTTTTGTGTAGTGCCTTTTACCCGTGGCCGCGAACGCAGCCGCAGTGCAGAAAGTATTGTAAACGAGTGTAAAGATCTTTTTGATAACGGTTATAAAGAAGTTACGCTGTTAGGGCAAAACGTAGACAGCTATTATTTTACTACTGATGATGGGAGCAAAGAACCGATAACTTTTGCCATGTTGCTGGAGTCTATTGCACAAATTTCACCGTTGTTACGTGTACGTTTTTCCACCTCGCACCCTAAAGATATTACGGATGAAGTATTACATGTAATGGTTAAATACGATAATATTTGTAAATACATTCACCTGCCGGTACAAAGTGGTAGCACCCGCATTTTACAAATGATGAACCGTACCTATACCCGCGAATGGTATATGGCCAAGGTGGATCGCATTAAGCAAATAATGCCTGAATGTAGTATTAGTGCAGATATAATTACCGGCTTTTGTACCGAAGATGAGCAAGACCATCAGGATACGATGAGCATTATGGAGTATTCGCAATACGATTATGCCTACATGTATTTTTATTCTGAACGTCCGGGCACATTGGCACAACGCCGTTATACCGATGACATACCGGAGGATGTAAAGAAAAGAAGACTGGCAGAAGTAATTGAAACGCAAAACCGCTTATCGCTGGCAAGTAACAAACGTGACATTGGCAAAACGTTTCAGATACTGATTGAAAGCGAAAGCAAAAAAAGCGACAAACAATGGATGGGTCGAAGTTCGCAATACAAAGTATTTGTGTTTGATAAGGGCAATTATGACCTGGCACCCGGTAGTTACGTTAATGTACGGGCTACTGATTGCACTCAAGGAACAATGTTTGGAGAAATAGTAGAATAATTAGCCAATTTGGCAATTTGAAAATTAGACAATGAGTTTACAATGGTTAAACATAACCTTAGAACTTATTGAACCTTTGGAACTTTATTATATGGATATTCAAAGTATAAAAAACAGGTTTGGTATAATAGGCAATGCGCCTTCGCTTAACTATGCGTTGCAGGTTGCAGCGCAGGTAGCACCTACCGATTTAACTGTTTTAATAAATGGCGAAAGTGGTGTTGGTAAAGAATCATTCTCATTAATTATACATGCACTCTCTACACGTAAACATAATTCGTTTATAGCGGTAAACTGTGGTGCCATACCGGAAGGTACTATCGATTCCGAATTATTTGGTCACGAAAAAGGTGCTTTTACCGGTGCATCCGATTCCCGCAAAGGTTATTTTGAAACCGTAAACGGTGGTACTATATTTTTAGATGAAATTGGCGAAATGCCCTTAGGTACACAAGCCCGTTTATTGCGTGTGTTAGAAGCCGGCGAATACATTCGTGTAGGTTCATCAAAAGTGCAAAAGACAGATGTACGGGTTATTGCCGCTACCAATAAAGATTTATTGCAACTGGTTGAAAAAGGTAAGTTTCGTGAAGACCTTTATTATCGTTTAAGTACTGTGCCCATCCGGGTGCCGGCTTTACACGACCGACCCGAGGATATTCACCTGTTATTTAGAAAGTTTACTGCCGACTTTGCCGATAAATATAAAACCGCCTCGGTACAGTTAGATGACGAAGCTAAAAACGTGTTAATTAACTATCCATGGCCCGGTAATGTGCGTGAATTAAAGAATATTGCAGAGCAGATTTCGGTGTTGGCAAAAGATAAATTAATTACCGCCAGAGAATTGAATCATTACCTGCAGCCCTACTCCAGCAACCGTTTGCCCATGTTGGCACAACCGGCAAATGGTAGTAGCAGCACGCAGGATTTTTCAAACGAAAGAGAAATTTTGTACAAGCTTTTCTTTGATATGAAAAAAGATGTAACCGAACTAAAACGTATGTTTTTAGATGTGTTACAAAACCCGGCCGTAGTATCGCAAAATCCCGGTTTTATTAACGAATTAAAAGAGTTAAAAAGCCAGGACAACTTATCTGTATTGCCGCAGCAAATGAATGTACAACCTGTTTTACAGCCATCTGCCAAGCCGGTGTTTATGGATAACAACAACGATATTTACGAACACGAAGAAGTAGAAGAAAGCTTAAATATAGTTGACAAAGAAAAAGAACTGATTATTAAAGCGCTGAAGAAACATAAAAGCAAACGTAAAGATGCTGCACTGGATTTAGGCATTAGCGAAAGAACATTGTACAGGAAGTTGAAGGAGTATGATATAGAAGATTAATTAATAATTAATAATTTCCTTGTTTTACCAGTTTTTTACTTTTTCTTTTTTATCTAGTCATCTGTATTACTACTATCATCGTCTGTTGCGTCGCACTCTTGTACCTTCGGTAATTCTAGTCAGCAATGGGTAAAAGCAAAACAAATGGTAAAAGACAATTTGCCTTGGTACCATTTTAAAATTTTAATTTTTACTTTTTAATTTTCTAAAAAAAGTGACCATAAAAAAATTATATAACCTCGCAATAATAATGGTACTGCTAACAGCCATAGCTGGCTGCGGTGCTTACAAGTTTGTTGACGTAAGTATTCCTCCCGAGGTTAAAAGCATTAAAATTGCCCCTATTGAAAACAGAGCAGGTTATGTAAATACACAATTAAGTCCGCGGTTAACGGACAGGCTACGTCAAAAAATTATCAGCCAAACCAAACTTCAGTTAATTACCACAGCCGAGGCTGATTGGGAATTTAGCGCAGAGGTAACGGATTATAGTTTTAGTACAGCTGGTGTTGGCCCCGGTACAGGTACCGGCAACCGAAGTGTACAGGCATCGCAAAGCCGGTTAACCATTGGTATAAAAATTACGGTGTACGATAATACCAAACAAGAAAGTAAAGATTATACAGTAACCCGTACTTATGACTTTCCGGCTACACAAACTATTCAGCAAATGGAACAATCACGTGCCGATGAAATTACAAAGGACTTAACAGATGATATGTTTAACCGTATTTTTTCGAACTGGTAAAAGAGACAATTTGGTGATTTGATGATTTGGAAATTTGGTGATGAAGACTTTCTGACACCTTAGGAAACTTGCAAAATGCCCAATAGAATTGATACAGTTGAAGAGTGCGACGCAACAGAAGTTCAATCAAGGGAGGAACGCCGGTAACATAAATAAAAAACTACAAGTATTAAAACGCTTAAACCGTAAACACTTAACTTGCGCCAATGACTGTAATTGCCAATCAGGTAACCAATTTATTATTTACCAACATTCAATCGGTAGATGAGTTGTCGCAGGCACAACTTGAAGCTTTTATTGAGCAGTACCCCTACTTTGCACCATTGCATTTTTTAATGGCTGCCAAACAAAACGATACACAGGCAAAACATACATCGGTTTACAATAAGGCATTATTACATTTTCCCAATGCCATACAATTAGATTATTTATTGCATGGCGGCGGCGAAGCCATGTTTAGCGTAAAACATACAGTAGTAACTACAGAAGATATTAGATCTATTATTGCAAATGCGCAGGAAACTGAAAAAATTAATGCAGTTACTGAGCACGAAAACATTACCACAGTAGAGGAAGAAACTGTTATTGCGGAAAAACCTGTTGTAATAGAAACAACAAAGGAAGAAAAGCAAGTGAGTATTGAAGAAACGTCTGTTATTGAAACACCGGAAAAATTAGCGACTGTTGTTAATGAAGTTGCTGAAACTGAGGACGAGATTGACCAGCCAACACTGGATGAAAATGGCGAAGAAGATGGACCTGAAATTATTATTCCGGGTTTAAAAATTGAAGCGATTGACCCCAAAACAGCCGAACTAAATTTAACGCCGGTACACATGCACACGGTGGATTATTTTGCATCATTAGGTATTAAGTTTAAAGAACAGGATAAGCCCATTGCAAAATTTGACCGCCAGTTGAAAAGTTTTACTGACTGGTTAAAAGTGATTAAAAAGGTACCGGATAGCCCCGGTTTGAAGCTTGGCGACACCCATGCGGAGAAAAAAGTAGAGGAAATGGCCGGTTTATCGTTAAAAAACGAGAAGATTATTACCGAAACCATGGCCGAAGTGTGGATAAAACAAGGAAATAAGGCAAAAGCAATTGATGTTTATGAGAAATTAAGTTTGCTTGATCCCACTAAAAGTGCTTACTTTGCCACCCGAATAGAAAATTTAAAGAAAAGTAATTAATATGAGCACCCTGTTTTTAATTCTAGTAATTATTGCTTCGATAGTGTTGAGCCTGATTGTATTGGTACAAAACCCTAAAGGTGGTGGCCTTGCCAGCAGCATTGGTGGTTTTAGCAACCAGTTTATGGGTGTTAAACAAACTACCGACGTTTTAGAAAAAGGTACCTGGATTTTTGCCGCTATTATCGGTGTTTTATGTTTAACGGCATCTTTCTTTATTAATACAGGTGGTACTACTAAAGGTAGCAACCGTTTAAATGATGTTGGTGGCTCTAATGTTCCGGTAACTGCTCCTGCACAAGCACCGGTTACAGTTGACCCTACTACTACTGTACCTTTAACTAACCCTGCTGATAGTAATAAATAAGAGAAACTATTAAATAGTTGACAATATTTTACTAAGCCCTGTCGATAGACAGGGTTTTTTATTTATTTTGTTATGCGCTAACACTTTTAATACATACTATGCAATTAAAAAAAGTAATTATAATAGTTGGACTGGCTTTACTGTTTGTTGCCGCCATCATTGGCTTTTTGTTTTTTGGCCCCGCCACTAAAGCAACAGAGGACGGCTTTTTTTATGTAAAATCTGGAGCTACAATTGCTGATGTAAAAACTGAACTGGTGGCACAACAGGTTTTAAAGGGTACAGGTTTGTTTACCACTGTTAGCAATATTGCCGGTTATGAAAATGTAAAACCGGGCCGTTATAAAATACCTTCGGGTACCAGCATAGTTAACCTGGTAAGGTTATTAAAAAACGGGAGACAAACACCTGTAAACTTTGTAATTACTAAACTACGCACCAAAGAAAATTTAGCTAGTCGTATTAATAAGCATTTTGAAGTAGATTCTCTGGCCATCATCAACTTTGTAGACTCACCAGACTCGTTAAAGCCTTATGGCTTAGATAGCAGTACTTTTATGGCTATGGTAATGCCTTATACTTACGATGTTAACTGGACCGCCAGCCCACGTACTATTTTTGACCAATTTTATAAAGCTTACCAAACATATTGGAATGCTGACCGTAAAGCCAAAGCCGGTGCCAAAGGTTTAACGCCCGAGCAGGTGGTAATATTTGCCTCTATTGTTGAAGAAGAAACCCGTGACAATAAAGAAAAACCGGATATAGCCAGTGTGTACATTAATCGCTACCGCAAAAACATGTTGTTACAAGCCGATCCTACTGTAAAATTTGCATTAAAGGATTTTGGCCTGCGTCGCATTTTGCATATTCACCTAAAGGCTGAGTCACCGTATAATACTTACCGTAATAAAGGATTGCCTCCCGGACCTATTTGTACCCCATCGCTGGAAAGTATTGATGCCGTATTAAACGCCAGTGAAACAGAATACATTTACTTTGTAGCCAACAGCGATTTTAAAGGCTCACATATATTTACAACTAATTATGCTGATCATTTAAAATATGCCAAACTTTTTCAGACAGAATTAACCAGGCGTACAAAAGAAAAACAAGCTGCGGCTGATTCGGCTGCTAAAAAATAATTAACAGGAGTTACCTACATTGAAACCATTTTTTCAAAAAATAGCAAACTTTTTTCTCTTTCTTAAACGGTGGTTAATAACCTTACCGCCTGTTAAGTTTATTATACGTGGTAGTAAACGCTGGAAACCACCGGGCTTTCAGGGCATACCTTTGTTTGATGTGGTACAGTTTTTTTACAAGCAGGTTAAAACGGTGGGCATGAGCGAACGTGCAGCCGCCATCTCTTTTAATTTTGTAATGGCTATTCCGCCATCCTTAATCTTTCTGTTTACATTGGTTCCCTTTTTACCCATTAGTAAACAGTTTGAATTTGAACTATACAATCTTATCCGCAATATTGTACCTGGCGATGAAAACAATGGTGCTATTATTTCATTTTTAAAAGACTTTATCAATAAACCTCGTAATGGTTTATTATCCATCGGTTTTTTATTATCCCTGTTATTTTCGTCCAATGCCATGATTGGTATTATGCGTTCGTTTGATAAAAACTATGTTGGTTTTAAAAAACGTAAAGGCTTACAAAAACGTAGAGACGCCCTTAAAATTACATTGGTGTTGTTTTTCTTTGTTATACTAAGCATAGTATTGTTAGTATTACAAGGCACTGTATTAAAGTGGTTAGGAGTACAAAACGCCAGTGTACGTAACCTTATTAATATGGTACGTTGGTTATTAATTGTTATACTATTTTTTACCAGTATTTCTTATATATACCGTAATGCACCTTCTGTACATAAAAAATGGAAATTTATTAATCCGGGCTCAATTCTTGCTGCATTTTTAATGATATTGTTCACCTTGGCATTTTCGTGGTGGGTTACTAATTTCAGCAATTACAATGAATTATACGGTTCTATCAGTGCTATTCTTATTGTAATGTTGCTTATATTTTTTAATTCGCTGGTGTTAATGATAGGTTTTGAGCTGAATGTAAGTATTAATGCGCTCAAAAAAATTGCGGATGAACGGGCTGCAAACACTCCCAGTGGTAAGGAAATACCCGCATAATTGTATTAATTTTATACGAAGGTTAAACCTACATCAATTAATTAGCGTTTAACTAATTACAAATGCGGCTTGTTTTCATTTTTTTATATAAGCAGGACAGTCGCAACAATAACGTCAAACAGCATATTCTAAACCGGTAAAACTTTAATCATGAAAAAAATTTTTGTTCCGCTTTTAGCTATTGTAGCTGTATCAGCTATGGCATTTACCAATTTTGCAATTGAACCATTAGCCATTGGTTCGGCCCTACCCGAAGCCAATACCAAATTAACCGATGTATCGGGTAAAGAAGTTACCCTGGCTGCCAGTAAAAAGAAAAACGGTTTGTTGGTTATTTTTAGCTGCAACACTTGTCCGTATGTGGTAAAAAATCAGGCTCGTAATAATGAAATGTGTGCCTATGCCGAAAAAAATAATATTGGTGTAGTCATCATCAACTCAAACGAAGCCCAAAGAGATGATGCAGACTCATACGATGCCATGAAAAAATATGCAGCCGATCAAGGTTACAAATGGAATTATACTGTAGATAAAAATTCGACTTTAGCCAATGCCTTTGGCGCTACTAAAACCCCTGAAATCTTCTTGTTTAATAAAGACAGCAAACTGGTTTACCATGGCGCTTTTGATGACAGCCCATCTAAACCCGAAGACGCTAGTCGAAAGCATTTACAAGTAGCTATTGACGAGGCCGTTGCCGGTAAAGAAGTATCTGTTAAAACATCCAAATCGGTTGGTTGCGCTATTAAAAGAATAAAATAAGATTATATCTTACAATTATAAAGTGTAAGCATGATAGCAAAGTTGTTGTTGGTGCTTACACTTTTTTATGTGGTTACCGACTGCAGTACTACCAGCATCGTCTGTTGCGTCGCACTCTTCAACTTTCTGTTCGCTATTCAGCATTTTGTAAGCCGCATTATTTATTGGGTAAAATATCTATTTTGTTAGAGTTTCTCGCCAAAGGCGATAGAATATTACTGCGAAGCTACAAACTTCGCAGAGCTAAGTTTTTCCAAGTAATCCAGATAAACTAAGCTCCTCATTTTTGTTGTTGACTTATTGCTTTGAAAAATTAATTTTCCTTCCTTTTTATAAAATACTAATACACCTTCTTTTTGTTTCCAGTTTGATACTTTCAATGTATCAGCGACGGATTCCCATGTACCTCCTATAAATGTCACCTTAGGTTTACTTCCATACTCATTTCTTATTTCAGTAATTTTAAGGCCATATGTTTTGTTGCCTTTCATCTCCAAGCTCCATTTCACATCTGCGCCATTCATGCCACCACAAAACTGGTTATGTCTTTAATAACATCCTTCTATCGGTGAGTTCAAAATTGAAAAAAGAAATAAAAAGCTGATTATTGTCTGCATATTAAAGTCACTCTTTAACTTTTAATTATTTATAACAGTTTCATCCAGCCGTCCAGCAATTATTGCTTTTTCTAAATGTGCGACTGTAAATGGTTTTATTGATTTACTATTAAAACTTATTACATCCATAATACTTGGGTCATCATAAAAATATTCGGTAAAATTAAAGTTACTAATATCTACTTTATACTTTTTAGAAAAGGCCAATATCAAATCAGCGGCATCATCACCGGTAACCCCTAAATCATCTTCTATCAAACTTTCTCTTGATATTGCTATATCATGCACCCCAGTACAATCTTTGATAAATAAAACTAATGCAGCAAAGAGATTACCGGTACCTTTTTCTACCATAAAACTTAAATTTTAATTTAGTAAATTATCTACCTACTCTTCTCGATTCGCTATGTTATAAAACTATACAAAAATCAACAGACTTACTATGCTATTGATTTACAAAGAATAACGATTTATTGCAAAAAAGTGATTACAAGCTTATGGAATTATTCATTCTCTGCATCCTAACATTAACAAATGGCTTACAGCCTTTGCCATTAAACCAAAACAATAACCTTAAAACTAAGCTTATGTTTGCCAACAAATTTTTGAGTACTGCACTTGTAATTATTGCGCTTATTGGTAACGGTTACGCATTTGCCTGGTCGTTAAAAACCAATAGTACCCTGGCCATTATTTTATCGTTGGTTTGTTTTAGTGCTATTATTACTTTCATATATTTTCTGCAACAATACAGAAGGGCTATTGATGAAATGGAAAACGGAGGACAACAATAAACCATAATTAGGTTTATTAAGGCTTGAGCATTTTTTCAATAATCGTAATCAACTCTTTTTTTGATAACTGATCGCCGTGAAAACTGCGGTACTTAGTTGCGTTATTGATAAACAAAGTTGCAGGTATTGCTCCCTCCCATTTTTTATCAATTTTTGGTAAAAAGTAATCGGCATTGGTTTCATCTAACCAGGCTACGGGTACCTGTATTTTATGTTTGATCATAAACTTTTGTATTCCCGTAGGGTATTCATCTTCCAAATCCAATGAAACCAACAATAAGGTAAGACTATCTTTTTTATAGGTTTCAGCGGCCTCTAAAAAATACGGCAGTTCCTCAATACAAGGTATACAAAATGTTGCCCAAAAGTTTACCACCAATGGCGTTTTACTCTCGGCTATTGTTTTTTCAAGGTCGGTAATTTTTATTTTAGCAACAGACTGTTGTGCGTTTAATGTTGTACAACAAAATACAATGGCTATAGAAAATAAAAATTTCATACTTTATAATTTTAAACCTTACTGCTAAACAACCACAACTTAGGATAAGGGTTTGATGATTAGCGAACGGAACGATGAAGAGTGCGACGCAAGTAAAGCTCCATCAGGGAACTGCAGTTGGTAACATAAATAATTATTGTGCTACCCTTACTTTTCCTGCCTGTTGGCAAATGTCCATTTTTCCATTAGTTGTTCGTGTATGGCTTCCGGAATATTATTTCTATTATAATGACCGGCTAAACTTTTTTGCCTGTAAGCTTCATACAAAGTAACAGCACAGGCTACACTTATGTTTAACGATTTAATAATACCCACCTGCGGAATAATAAAATTGCCATCGGAAGCAGCCAGCATTTCTGCCGATATGCCACCATGCTCATTACCAAAAACCAAGGCTATACTTCCCGTAAAATCTACCTCATATAAATTTACTGCATCGTCGCTTAAATGCGTTGTTAAAATTCTGTGGTAACGTTCACGCAATACTTTTATACAATCATCAAACTTTTCAAACTCGTGAACAGTTAACCATTTTTTTGCACCGGATGAACTTTTAAAGCCCCACTTTTTATGTCGGGGAATTTTAGAATTTAAGATAAAAATTTCCTGTATGCCAACTGAATCGCAGGTGCGCATTACGGCAGATATATTGTGGGGGTCGAAAACGTTTTCTAAAACAATGGTAATATCCTGTTGTCTTTTTTCCAATGCTTTCAGCAGGGTTGCTGTTCTTTCAGGCGTCATAAAGCAAAGGTAATAAACTTAGTTTTATTGTTTCTGGCATTAAATAATGAAGGTAAATAACACAACATAAAAGTAAATAAATACCATATTTATTAAAGATAATTTACCAACTTTGCATCTTGAAAATTGTTATAGTATTTAGCAGATTGTAACATTGGCGATATAACTTCTAATCAACTACTCATGGACGATTTTTTAGCAGCCCGTTCGCAAATGGCCATGTCACTGGGGTTTCATATCATATTTGCTTGTGTAGGCATGGTGATGCCTTTTTTTATGGCCATTGCTCACTATAAATATTTAAAAAGCGGTAACGAATTATACAAAGGATTAACCAAGGCCTGGAGTAAAGGCGTTGCTATTTTATTTGCTACCGGCGCTGTATCAGGTACTATGTTGTCCTTTGAGTTAGGACTTTTATGGCCGGGTTTTATGCAACATGCCGGGCCTATTTTTGGAATGCCGTTTTCGTTAGAAGGAACGGCATTTTTTATTGAAGCCATTGCATTGGGTTATTTTTTATACGGCTGGGATAAATTTAATAAATGGTTTCACTGGTTTACCGGTTTAGTAGTAGGCATTAGTGGATTAGCATCGGGCATATTGGTAGTAGCCGCCAATGCATGGATGAACAGCCCTACAGGTTTTGATTATGCAGATGGTGTTTATAGTAATATAGACCCGATAAAAGCCATGTTCAACGATGCCTGGTTATCGCAATCCATTCACATGGTTATTGCTGCCTTTACGGCTACAGGCTTTTCTGTTGCGGGTGTACATGCCGTAATGATTTTGCGCAAGAAGAATATTGAATTTCATACCAAGGCATTTAAGATTGCTGCATTGTGTGCAACCATCGCAGCGTTGCTACAACCTTTAAGCGGCGATTTTTCTGCAAAAGATGTTGCGAAAAGACAGCCTGCTAAACTGGCTGCTATGGAAGCGCATTTTCATACAGAAGCAAATGCCTCTTTTGTTATTGGCGGTATACCTGATGAAAAAAACCAGACGGTTAATTATGGTATTAAAATACCGGGGCTATTAAGTTTCCTGGCACATGGCGATTTTAATAAACCCGTTATTGGCTTAAACGATATCCCCGAAGCCGACAGACCTCCCGTTGCTATAACACACTATGCATTTCAGGTTATGATTGGACTGGGTATGGTTTTATTTTTTATATCAGCGCTGTACATGCTGGCTTTAATAAAAAAGAAAAGCTGGTTACAAAAAAAATGGCTGCTCAAACTTTTTGTAATAGCCATACCACTTGGATACATTGCATTAGAAGCCGGTTGGACGGTTACCGAAGTGGGCCGACAACCCTGGATTATTTATAACATTATGCGCACCAAAGATGCGGTAACACCTATGCCCGGCATCGCTGTTTCTTTCTACATTTTTACGGCTGTGTTTGCATCGCTATCTGCCATTGTAATTTTTTTATTACACCGTCAAATGAAAATGGTAGGCCGCTTGTACGATGTAACCGCCCCTTCTTATCAACCTAAAAAGAAAAAGGCATGACACTTGTAGTAATCGGCTTTTTATGGGCATCTATTTGTTTATACCTCTTATTAGGTGGGGCAGATTTTGGCGCAGGCATTATAGAGCTATTTTCCGGTAAAGAAAATGAACGCAAAGTAAAACGCATTATGTACAATGCCATTGGCCCCATTTGGGAGGCCAACCATATGTGGCTCATCATTGCTATTGTAATTTTGTTTGTTGGTTTTCCCGAAATTTATACTACTATCTCCGTTAGCCTGCATATTCCCTTAGTAATTATGTTGTTGGGTATTATAGCCCGTGGTACTGCATTCACCTTTCGCCATTACGATGCTGTGCAGGACGATTGGGAAAAACTGTACACGAAAATATTTTTATGGAGCAGTTTAATTACACCCCTGTTTTTAGGCATTATTGCAGGCAGCACTGTTGCCGGAAGCATCGATCGTAACGGAACTGATTTTGTGTCAACCTATATCTTCAGTTGGTTAAATCCGTTTTGTATTACGGTGGGTATTTTCACTGTTACCATTTGCGGTTATCTTGCCGCTATTTATGTTATTGGCGAAACAACTAATAAAGACGAAATAAATTATCTGACCCGTAAAGCCAGGCATACCATTATAGCAGTTGTGCTGGCCGGCGTATTAGTGTTTATCAGTGCCTTGGTTGATGGTATTCCTTTATTACAATGGATTTTTGGCGGCACTATCGGGCAAGTGGCTATACTGCTTGCATCAGTCTCTTTGCTGTTT
Organism: Chitinophagaceae bacterium UBA4857; assembly: GCA_002399735.1. Classification (GTDB taxonomy): domain Bacteria; phylum Bacteroidota; class Bacteroidia; order Chitinophagales; family Chitinophagaceae; genus Terrimonas. Next base: position 4,257 of record DHEF01000047.1, on the reverse strand, counting down.
TTATTTTTTTCTTTTAATAAAAATAAACCCAACCGTTTACGTGTATTGGCAGCCTTTCAGATTGGGATGATATTAGTTGCCGTTACCTACCAGCATTATCCCAATATTTTGTTGTTTAAAGATGGCGGTTATTTATCACTCACGCAACACACCGGCAGCGAAAAAACAATGAACAGCCTTGGATGGGCTTTATTAATTGGTAGTATATTTATTTTACCGGCACTGTTTTATTTGATGTACTCGTTTAAGAAAAAAGATAATTAAGGTTGTATAAATTTATGTAAACAGCTTTTTTATTATTGAGCCAGCAGCAGTAATACTAATCATCGTTCCTTGCGTCGCACACGGCATCGTTCTGTTCGCTAATCAGCTTGACGCAAGACATCTAAAATAGGTTAGTTGTCATTTTAAAGAACATAATCTTTCTTTTATTTGTGCCTCAGCCTGACATAATGTTATACTCTTACGGTTGCAATTGCACCACTTGTACATTCTTAAATATTCCATAACCATAACCGCTTAAGTTGTTATTACTAGCCTGGAACACACCTACTTGTAAGCTTTCTTGTGCCGCCATATCTTTCCTTAAAAATGGCGAGCCCGGCATATCCGACCAGGTTTTACCGTTGGCACTGCTACGCATATAAAAATAATCGCCTTGTTTCAGTATTTGTAAATGGCGGTGAAAATTCCAGCCATTGCCCCTGTTTTCCTGCAACCGCTGACCTTGTTTTAAATCGGTACTGATGTTACCAATATTCCAACCGGTAAGTACGGTATTTTGTAATAACTGTTCACTCCTCCTATCCTTACCTGTTGCTGACCGTACCATTAAACCGACTTCATTAGCACTGGCTTTTTTATTTTGCAAGCCACTTACATCTGCTATTTCTGCTTGTAGTAAAAAGTTTCCTTTTACATTTTTATATACAAAAGGGCCAATAGGTTCTGCTCCATCCCACTTACTCGCTGCCGATCCTAAGAAAACAAAATCTTTATCGCCATAGGCTTGTAATAAAATACTATCAGCCGGTGCATGCATAAATCCATTCCAGAATGTATCGGTACCAAAACTTTTTGACCAATCTGTTTTCTCACCAACAGAGAATACGTCCTGTTTAATATTCAACACATGCGATGAGAAACTAACCGGTACAGGTGCCTGGCTTATATTGCCATGCCTATCTTTTACCCTTAACGTAAACTCGTACATACTGGCACCATCCTGCGTAAAGAAAACATAAGGCTTCGTCTGCCACTTACTTTGCCATTTACTATTCTTTTCCATAAACAAATAACTGACGCCTTCTGCAGTTACAGCCGGTACAGCAGCACGCATAAATAAGGTATTGCCATTAATAGCGACAGGTTTTATCTCAAAATTAGCAGTAGTATTCACCAACGTTTCATTATTGGTTTGTACATAGGTTTGGTAATGTTCTTTTATCACAGCATTGTCTAAGGCTTCATTATAAACCGTCAATCGGGTAATGGCCACATTATTATTTGATGCCTTGTTTTTTGTATTAAAACTGTAACGTTTGGTTGTCCCTGCACCTATATTCACCACCGTTACTTCCGTTAGTTTTTCTTTTGAAAAAATATCATTCAGTTTTTTCACAACTGTTTCAGCCGTTGCAAGGTGAAACGCACCATTTACATAAAACCTACCATTGTCTTTTCCTTGTACTGCAGTTATATGATACCATTTACCCGGTACTGTATTTTTGGGTAATAGTTTTAACCATGCCGATTTTTTATCCAACGGACTTACCACCATTTCAACGGTAGCTGTTTCGCTTTTTTGTAACTGCTGTTGTAAACTAGCAATAATCATTTCCGGCACTGCACCACTTACCAGTGCTAGTTTAGCGTTATGCTCTTTTACCTGGTGACTACCGCTTAATACAATTTCATCACCGGAGAAACCATTGTTTTCCCAATTGGTTAAAGTACCATACGGTAATGATGCCGTGTTATAATCAACAGCAATATTATTATTAGTAGACTGCTCAAACAAGCCGTTAACTTCATCGGCTGTTAATGATTGGTCATATACTTTTAAACTATGTAATGCACCACTAAAAAACTGAACCATATTGGTTAATCCACCCAATGAAAAATAATCATCGGTTTTTACAAACAACATTTTTTGCGAAGCCTGTACTTCTTTTCCATTTACATAAATACGTTCCCAGTTACCATCAAAAGTGTAGGTTATATGTTGCCACTGCCCGGCTTCCGGTATTTTTTTATACGACACATCGGGCCAGGCGCCGTGCGCAATGGCACCTTGTCCTCTATCCGCTCCATAACCAAACACAGCTCTTGTTAAGTCCTGGTTTCCTTGCGACCAACTTAAGAACGGCTCATAGCGGCTAACATCAGGATTATACAACCATGCCGCTACTGTAAAACTGCTATTGCCCGATAAGGATGCCGGCACTTTAAAATCAGATAAAAATGTTTCGGCACCATTTAACCAAACACCTTGTTTGCCGGCTATCATTCCGGTATACGCTTTCCCATTTTTTAAATTAAACTGACCTTGCAACTTTCCTTTATTAGCAAGATTAGTAACCGCCATTCTATTATCACGTTCATTGGCATTCACATCCACCAGTAAACCTTGTTGTATAACCTGTGGTGATTGTTTTTGTGGTGCGGATAATATTTCATCCCCGCCAACATTGGCTTCGCTAAATACTTTTATATTCCATACTGCAGGTGCCAAACCGCCCAATTGTGTATTGTTTATATGCAAACGAATATATCTTGCCTGCACATTCCCTTTATCAATTAACGGACTTCCCCAACGCAGGTTCTTTGTTCTGTCTGCAAATAATTTCCATTCTTTTTCGTCTGTAGAATATTCAATCTTGTATTGGTAATAATAAGTAGGGTACTCAAACTGTGTATGTATCGTTTGTACCTGTATTGTTTTCTCCAGATCAATTTGTAACCAGGCCGCTTTCATATTATCTGCTGCACGCCATAAAGTGCCATTGTTATTATCCGTGGCAAAATCCGGCCTGAAATCATCATTGTAATACGATGATGCGGTTACTTTTTTACCGAATGCAATATCCTTTTGCGGGATAGTATTAGCCGCTAAAAAACCCGCCCCTTCATGCGTAGGTACAATGTTCTTAATATCGCCATTGTCATCAAATTCAATTTTATCAATAGCTACCTGACGGTGAAAACCACCACCTGAATGTGGGTTGTTGTGACGATGATAAACAATGTAATAGTCCTCACCCTTTTGCAAAATGCTATGGTGCCCCGGACCATGTATGGTACCATCATCGTTAGTAACCAGTATCGGGTTATGTTTTGGATATTCAAACGGACCCATCGGTCCTGTGGTGCTTTTTACATATTGCACCCGGTAAGTATGGTCTTCGCAATGCCCTGATGAATACATCATGTAGTAAACACCTTTGCGTTTAAACATATAAGGAGCTTCAAAAAAATCCTTTGCAACGGTGTTAGGAATCAAAGCCGTTTTTTCAAAAGTTTTCATGTCCTTATTCAACAAACCTACTGCACAACCATGATTGGGATAAATACCCCAGGTTCCCCAGTACATATAAATTTTTCCATCGTCATCGGTAAATGTTTGCCCGTCCAATGTAATTACACCCGGTATCATGTAATTGGGGACAAATGCTTTTCCATCGGGCAATAAAGGTGTCCAAGGGCCCACAGGCGATTCAGAAACAGCACCATATAATTCAACCGGCTGACTGTAATACAAATAATAACGACCGTCATAACCTTTGGTCATATCAGGTGCCCAATACCAATGCGTGTTGGGCCAGTTCATGGGTTGTATTTTCCAGTTTACAAAATCTTTTGATATCCATACCTGCGACGGCCCTAAGCCACCACCGTTACCATCAGTAGTAGCGTACATGTAATAGGTATCACCAATTTGTTTAATAGTAGGATCGGCAAAATAACCCGGAATAACAGGATTGCCCTTACCCGCTTGCTGATGCAAGGGTAAAGTTTGTGCTGTTACTATTATCGATAAAACACTAGTACAAATAAGCAATATACTTTTCATGAAAATATTTTTGAGCCTCCCCCACCCCTCCGAAGGAGGGGCTTAGGTAGAGCAAAATAATTTGTTTCGTTTTTTACATCATCCTGCTTCCTTTGATTGATTGCCCTTGCAGGAATTTTCTCGCATTGGCCGATATGATGGAGTCCTATATTATCAACGACTGTCATCCCGAGTTTAAAATTTGG
>DHEF01000048.1 GCA_002399735.1 Chitinophagaceae bacterium UBA4857 | reverse complement strand
ACTTATATCAGGGACGTACATTTTTTGTGCCTGTTTAAAATAGGTTGACGGAGTTTTTTGCGATGAACCATTAACTAAAGATGATGGGCTGCCGGATTGCAGTGAAAAGCCCGGTGAAGATTTGTGTGTGGGATTTGTGCCGGACTTGTAACGAAAAGCCGGAACTGCTGCTGACCCCGATTAAGAAAAATTAATGCTCATGCTTCGCATTGTTTTTCTAAGTCGGGGTAAGAAACCGGAGTTACTACTGTTGATAGCCCCAAAATCAATTTGATGATTTGGAAATGAAGTATAGCCGTATTAAAATCTTAACCGTTTCATATAGTTTATTAAAGTTGAGGACGCAAGCTTTAAGCTTTCCGCTTTAGGCATTAAGCTTTATCCATTACCTTGCAAGTAAGTATGAAAACAATCGGGTTAATATCGGATACGCATAGTTATATGGACGACAATATTTTACAGCAACTTAGTGTATGCGATGAAATATGGCATGGTGGCGACTTTGGCAACTTACATGTGGTGGAACAACTGCAAAAAATAAAACCGCTGCGTGGTGTATATGGCAATATTGATGGACAGGAAATAAGAGCACTTTTTCCGGAGCAACTGGTGTTTGATTGTGAAGAGGTGAAAGTGATGATACGGCATATTGGAGGTTATCCGCCAAAATATAATGCGGCTACTAAACCTGAAATAAAATTGCACAAACCACAACTGTTCATAAGCGGCCACTCGCATATATTGAAAGTAATGTATGATGATGCCTTGCAATGTTTACACATGAATGCCGGTGCCGCGGGCAAACAAGGCTGGCATAAAATGCGAACCCTTATACGTTTTGTTATTGACGGTACCGCTATTAAAGATTGTGTGGTGATTGAATTGGGGATGCGGTAATAGAAAGTAAAAATTAAAAAGACAAAAGTAAAAAAGCTGTCAAGCTCAGGATGAAAGCTTTTTTATCATCCATATATCACAAGCCGTATGACCTGAATTACCCATGGCCGCAGGCAAATTTGTGAAGCCTAATTTTTTATACATGTTTACTGCTGTTGCAAACTCTGGCATACTTTCTAAATACAAATGTGTATAGCCAAAGTTTTTTGCCGATACAAAACATTGTTTAATTAATGCTTTACCAATACCCTTGCCACGGCTTTGAGCCGATAAATAAATTTTTACCAACTCGGCATGGGCTGATGGTAATCCTTCGGTTGGATAAATACCGGCACAACCTGCAATATTATTATTGAGCAGGGCTACCCACAATACTGCGTTGGGGACATTAAATAGCTCGAACAAGTGATCAGTTGTGGGATCACTGTAAACTGTGTTTTGTGTTGGCGCATCATGCTCCTCAAATACTTTACGTATTAGTGATGCCAATATTTGGTTATCGGTTGGTTGTACTTTTCTTATTTCTATATTGTCTGTCATGGTGTTTAAATAAATCCTCTGCAATTTTTAGCGCCACATTTACAAGGCAATGTTCCTTCGTGATGTGTTTCGCCATAGTCGCAACTCAACTCTTCATTTTTATGTATGTTACGCAGCGCATAAAACTCAACCCGATTACTTAACACACGCATGTACGTATTTGGGTCACAAGAATGATTAATAAATCGCATATCGTTAGGGTTGGCAGATGCGTTTAAAGCATACTTGTCATTTAGCTCTACCATATTAATGACCTTAACATCTTTTACCAGTTGTGTCGCTTCTTTCATGGTAATGATAATACCACCCAGGTCGCCAATTTTTTTGCGTGCAGGTATTGCCTGTAATGCGTAAGCCCCAGTACCCGCTATTTTGCTTTTAGCCACTTTAACGGGATAGATAATTTTATAGACCGGTGTAATAATGGGTTGTTTTTTTGTAGCCATCTTATTCCTGTTCGGTTTCAGTTTCCTCAATGGTGTGTAAAGCCACTGCAAGATTATTTGTTTTTACAAAATTACACCATAAACAATCGGCACTGCCACAACCGGTGTAAAAATCACGTTGTTGTATTTTATCCCAAACCTTTTTTATCTGGTCGGTTACTGCTTGTATATCTTCCGGCGTAATAGTAACTTTTTCGCGGCGGTAATTTTTCTTTTTATCGGGTTCAATAAAATCAAAAACGGTACTGATTACTTTCCATTCTTTTTGTTCGTAATTATCTACCAGTATTTTATAAAACACTGCCTGACGCCAGTAATCCCCGCCGTTAGGTTCTTTATCGGACGGGCCTTTTAATTTAGGCAAGGCTTTATCCGGATCACCGGTTTTATAATCTACTACTGTTACAAATTTACCGTCAAACTCAATTTTATCCAGATTGCCTTTCAACGGCACATTGTTTACCACAACTTTGCTGATGCGTCTTTCGATGGCTACAATTTTATTAAACGTATTGATGTAGGTATCGTAATAGTTGGTCAATACTTCGTGGCCATATTCCATCCGGCGATTAAACTGTTCTTTTGTAAAACTTTCCCGGTGGCGACGCATAAACCAATCAAAATCGGCAATAAAGGTTTCTTTATTGTGAAAAGTCTCGGTACCGCTTTCCTGCATTTTTCTAAACAGGCTTTCCAATGCATAGTGAATGGAAGACCCAAACTCTGTTGCCTCGTTCCGTGGCGATGGAATACGAATGAGGTTTTTAAAATAAAACTCCAACGGGCATTTCAGGTAATTGTTTAGTGCCGTAACATTCATGGTGAATTTATCCAACAGTCTGGTAATTACTTCTTCTTCCATGTGTATTATTTCAGGTGCCATATTATCTGCAAATTGCAAAGAGGCAAATTCGGCAAGCACTTCCTCGTCCAATATCATTTTCTCCACAGCAAGCGCATGTTTATCCTGTATTTCTGCAATAAACATAGATGGCTCCATGTCCTTACCATCGTTACGCAATTTGCTATACGAAATGTACAAGTGTTTTTCGGCACGGGTTAGGGCCACAAAAAACAAACGACGCAGTTCTTCCAAATCATCGCCGGATGCTGCGGCTTCAAATATGGTATCGGGTAGTTTATAACCACCGGCGGGTTTGCGTTTCTTTTCCCAGAAGGCCGAGTTGGTGCCGGTTACAAAAACATATTCGAACTCTAAGCCTTTGGAGCCATGTGCTGTCATCAGGTTAACGCCTTTTTCGCTGCCACTTACCTGCACCAATGGTAAAGCAATGTTTTCCTTTTCCATTAAAGCAATCAGCTTTATTAAATCGGCAAGGTTAAGCCTGGGATTACGGCGTGTTTCTTCTTTAATAAAATCAAACAAGGCTGTCAATATTTGTAACTGACGATGTTTGTCGGCACTTTTCATTACAATACTTAATATACCTGTATCGCGTATTACGTTTTCAAATAATTGCTGTAAGGTTACATTGGGTACATCGGCAATAAGTTTGTCAACTATTTTACCGGCTTTTAATAAACCTTCATGTGCATTGGGTGTAAACAGGTCCTTTGCCGGTGCATTATTTTTCTCCATTAATGACTTACGGATAGAATTGGTTTCGCCTTTAATTCTTGTATTGGAAACTTCTATCGTAATTTTTGCCACTTCAATTGCCGGAATACCAAACCAATCAAAGTGTAATATTTCAAACAACATTTCATCGCCTCCGTAACTAGTGTCATGTTCTGCTTCCAGGTATTTTAAAAACAATAATATTTTTTGTGCCAGCGGTAAATCAAGCAAATTAATATGACGTTTACTGTACACCGGAATATTTATCTGCTGTAAGTATTGGGCTATTTCTTCGCCGTATTTATTTTCTTTATAAATAATACCAATGCGGCCCGGTACAATATCCTCCACTTCAATCAAATGTTGTACTGCTTTGGCAATACCCATCATTTCCTGCTGCTGGCTCTGGTACTCCCGTATAACAGGCTGGTTTAACAATGGCTTCAGGCTAATATTTGCGGCTTCCAGGTCTTTACTCAGGTTGCCCATTTTTGTAATCAACCTGTCCTCGTTTTTATCAATCAGTGTTTTCGATATATCTAAAATAGGTTGTGTAGACCGGTAGTTGCTAGTAAGCACTACTCTTTGTAAACTGTGGCTGTAACTATTAGCAAAGTGTAACATATTTTCTACGTTAGCCCCCTGGAAACGATAGATGCTCTGGTCATCATCACCCACTACAAATATGTTGGGTGTATCCCAATAATTAATCAACAGTTCTACCAGTTTGTTTTGTGTACCGCTGGTATCCTGGTATTCATCAACCAGTATGTATTGAAAACGTTCCTGGTAATTCATCAACAGGTTATTATTTTCTTCAAACGCTTTAATAACCCAGTTAATCATATCATCAAAATCGTAACGGTTTTTTTTACGCATTAAAGCCTGAAAATTGTCAAACTCGTTTACGGCAGCCCGCAGTTTATCCATGCGCTCCTTTTCTTCATCAATCTTATTCTGTTTTACATCGCCAACATTAAACTCTTTAAATTTTCGTTTGTAAATAAATTCATCCCGGTTAGGCAGGTCAGCCAGGTAAGCATCGATAGCGGTATTAATTCTTTCCGGTGTCCAACCTTCTCTTTTCATATTACTGAAAAGCTGCTGCAGGTTTTTTACTTCATAATACACATCGCCACGGTAACGCTTTAAGGGATTTTCTTTTGTAAACGAATCAATCAGTTCTTTAAATAATTCTATTTTTTCTAAATCGGAAATAGGATCTAAGGTGTTTTTTTCAAACAGCGGTAGGTTATCCTGAATTATATCGTTACAAAATGCGTGGAAAGTATAAATGTTTACTTTATAAGCATCGGGACCAATAAACTGTTGCAGTCTTTTACGCATAGCTACCACACCGGCATCGGTGTAGGTTAAGCAAAGTATATTATCGGGCAGGGCATCGGTATCTAATAAAATTTTACCAATACGGCTGGCCAGTATCTGTGTTTTTCCGGTACCAGGTCCGGCTATCACCATTACCGGCCCTTCAATGGTATTTACGGCTAATTGTTGTTGCGGATTTAGCTTTTCATAAGCAGTATTAAACTGTTGCAGCAATAGCTCTTTATTCATTTAGCTAAGGTAGTAAGGATTAGTGGAAAATTGGAACGCATACCCTCACTGCAATATCTTGTACTTAAAATATCAGCTATTATTTTTTATTACCAGCTGCATTACTACTAGCCATCATACCAGCTTTGCTCCTTCCCTTCGTTTTACTCGGGAATCTAAAGAGTCTTTAGAGTACAATTATGCAAGTTTTATTTTTGTTTACCAACGTCCCTCCCTTGATTGAACTTTGGTTGCGTCGCACTCTTCTACGTCCGGTAATTCTATGGGGCATTATGTTGGTTTCCTACTTTATCGAAAATCTTAATTAGCACATTATTTAATCCCTGCTCTTTTTTTCAACTCCTCCACCGGCATAATAATCATGCGGCCAATGGGCTTACCATCTCTGTAACTTATAACACGAAAAGTTTGTGCATCTTTTGGTACTAATAATGGTTCTTTATATACCGGGTAAAATTTATCGGGAAAAGAGTTATCAAAACTGTAATGAAAATCTAATCCTTCAATCTCCGGTATTAAAGTTACCAATACGCTGTTGGAGTCCTTTTTAGCTACTTTAAATTCAGGGTCATATATAGCGGGACTGTATTTGGTTTCGGCTGCATCCAAGCGTTCAAAATGTTTTTCAACTCGTTTTACAAAGCCATTAAAATCTTTCGTTCCTTTTGGCGACCATAATATTTCTGCCACTGCAAATGCTCTTGGCCATATCATGTATTGCACCTGGCGCAGGTTATAAATCTGTTCTACCCATAAATTACCTTGTCCGCCTAAAATTAAATTAGCATCCACACCTTCCGGTACCGGTTCAAACTGGTAGCTTTTTTTTAACCGTAATGATGCATACACCGGTGCTTCTATCACAGGGTCGCCCTGCATATAATCAAGGTACACAAAATCGGTTGGTGTCATTACTACTTTGCGGCCTTGTTTAGCAGCTTCAATGCCACCTTTCATACCCTGCCAGCTCATTACAGCAGCATTGGGAGGTAGGCCGCCTTGTAAAATTTCGTCCCAGCCAATCATTTTTTTCCCCTTGGATTCTATTATTTTTTCTACTCTTTTTACAAAATAGCTTTGTACTTCATCCAGGTTTTTTAATCCTTTTTCCTGCATTAACATTTTTATCTGTTCGCTTTTTTCCCAAAAGTTGCGAGCAGTTTCGTCACCGCCCATGTGTATGTATTCTGCGGGAAAAAGTGCCGCTACTTCGCCAAATACTTTATCTAAAAATTCGTACACTTTTTCATTAGCCGGACAAAGTGTATTATCAATCAACCCATAAAAGTGCTGACCTCCACCGGGCCATATCATAAACTTTTCGCCACTGTTTACTTTGTAATTACCGGGTGTGCAACTTAACTCCGGGTAAGCGGCTAATGCAGCCAGACTATGACCCGGAACGTCAATTTCAGGTACAATATCTACAAACCGTTCGGCAGCATATTGTACAATCTCTTTAATATCTTCTTGTGTATAAAAGCCGCCATAGTTGCGGGGTTCATCGTCTGTTGGTTCGGCAAAAGTGCCAAAGCGGCCTTCACGTTTTACATTCCATGCACCAACCGATGTTAGTTTAGGATAACTTTTAATTTCAATACGCCAACCCTGGTCATCGGTTAAATGCCAGTGCAGTGTATTGAATTTATACTTAACCATATCATCAATAAAACGTTTTACCTCGTCTTTGGTAAAAAAGTGGCGGGATACATCCAGCATTAAACCACGCCATTGAAAGCGGGGATGATCTTGTATAGTAACATAAGATAAACGCCAGATTTGCTCTTTTGCTGTTGCAGGTTTTATAAAACTTTTATCAAATAATTGATACAAGGTTTGCAAGCCATAAAATATACCGGAGGGTTCATTTGCTTTAATAGTAACGCCGCTTGCATTAACATCTAAACTGTAGCCGTCTTTTTTAATAGTATTATCATTAATCAGCGTTAAAAACAATTTAGCATTAGCCGGCTTTTGTTTGGCCATTGTTGCCCTTGTTGTATTAGCATTACTTAACTTTTTTTGTAGCTGATTGGCAAGGTCGGCCAGTTTAGCATCGCTGTATGCTACTTTACTAAGTGCGTTTAATACCAATGTTCCGTTTTTTTCGGTAACCGAAACCGGCTGTGGTATTAAGTTACGTACATGTTGTTGGGCAAAAACGCTTATTGTTATAAATGATAACGTAAGAAGGACAATTAATTTTTTCATACAAGCATTGTTTCAAAATAATGTACAAGATAACAGAAAATAATTTGACAATTAGATGATTTGGAAATTTGGTAATGAGGGTTATTAGACAAGTAAGGCACTTACATAGTGCCCAATAGAATTGTTGCAGTACAAGTGAGTGACACAAGGGACGATGATAGTAGTACTGCTGTTGACCAGATAAAATTTTATACTAAACAATTTTCACCGGCTTCTTATGTTCATCCACAGCCACAAATGTAAAAGTGCCGTTAATCGCTTTTTCTCTGGTGTCGGAGTACATTTCTTCCACATAAATTTCAACATGTACTTTAAGGCTGGTATTACCCACATGTATTACTTTACCAATCAGTTCTACCAATGTACCTGAAGGTATAGGTCTGTTAAAATCTATACGGTCGCTGCTTACCGTTACTACACGCTGGCGGGTAAAACGGGTTGCGGTAATAAAAGCCACTTCATCCATCAGGTGCATAGCGGTGCCGCCAAATAAAGTATCGTAGTGGTTGGTGGTATTAGGAAAAACGGCTTTAAAAATATGTGTCTCCGATTGTACGATTCGTTCTTCTATCGTCATTATTTATTTGTTTTTGTAAAAAGTATCGAAATCTTTTGCAATCTTTCTTGTTGTTGTAATAAATGAAATTCGTTTTTTAAATCTCGCAGGCAATTGGCGCACAAACAATCGGTATATTTTGTAGCAATAAAATTTCGTTCTTCGGTTGTAAGCGTTACCGTTGTACACTGGCACAAACTTATAGATCCGGCTTTACATTCAAAGCCGCCATTACAACGTGGACAAAAAGTTTGTTCATGCTTACACATGCTGCAATGTAATTAATAAAGTAGAAAAGTTTATAAAACAAACAGGCTGTAGCATTATTTGCAACAACCTGCTGTTTTATTGTTTAACAAAGCTACGTTTGTTGACGCAAGGCCTTAGCTGCTTCTACCATTGCATTTAACGCCAGTCTTGTTTCTTCCCAGTGTCTTGTTTTTAGTCCGCAATCTGGGTTAACCCAAAGTTGGCTTTCGGGAATAACTGCTTTTGCTTTTTGCATTAACAGTATCATTTCTTCCTTAGATGGAACTCTGGGCGAATGTATATCGTACACTCCCGGGCCAATATCGTTAGGATATTTAAAGTTGCCAAATGCATCTAACAGTTCCATTTGCGATCGGGAGCACTCAATGGTAATCACATCGGCATCCATATCGGCTATAGCTTGTATAATATCGTTAAACTCTGAGTAACACATATGTGTATGAATTTGTGTACCCGCTTGTACCCCACTGGCCGATATACGAAAAGCTTTTACGGCCCATTGTAAATAAGTATCCCAGTTTTCTTTTCTTAATGGCAAACCTTCACGTATGGCCGGTTCATCAATCTGTATAATTTGTATCCCTGCTTTTTCTAAGTCTATCACTTCGTCACGAATAGCTAAAGCTATTTGTGTACAGGTCTCACTTTTTGGCTGATCGTTACGTACAAAACTCCATTGCAAAATAGTTACCGGACCTGTAAGCATGCCCTTTACCCATTTGCCGGTAAGTGATTGCGCATAGGCGGACCAACGTACTGTCATTGCCTCCGGTCGGCTTACATCACCATAAATAACAGGCGGTTTTACGCAACGGCTACCATAACTCTGCACCCAACCGTTGGCTGTAAAAGCAAAGCCTTGTAAACGTTCGCCAAAATATTCCACCATGTCATTGCGTTCAAACTCGCCATGTACCAATACGTCCATGCCGGTTTCCTCCTGCCAGGCAATAGCATCATTGGTCTCCTTAGCAATTAACTCATCATACTGGGCCTGTGTTAATTCGCCTTTTTTAAATTTTAAGCGCCAACTGCGTACCTCCTGCGTTTGCGGGAAAGAGCCTATTGTGGTGGTAGGGTAAGCCGGTAGTTGAAGGTTTTGTTGCTGTACCGTTTTTCTTTCGCTAAATACCTTGTCTCTTTTATCATCATTTGCGCCTATTGCAGCAACACGTTTTTTTACCACATCATTATGTATAATATTAGATGTTAATCGTTTCTCTTGTGCCAATGTATTATCTACTAATTCGGCCGCCAAATCAGTATCATAATCCTTATTACTTGCCAGCTTTTTTAAGGTAACAACTTCTTTAGTTTTCTGTTTGGCAAATGCCAGCCATTGTTTTATTTCCTTACTCAAAGTTTGTTCGTTTGTTTCCGCATCCAAATCGCAAGGGACGTGTAACAAAGAACAAGAAGGTGCCACCCATAACCTTTCTGCACCAATAGTTGCTTTGGCCTTATTAATAAACGCTAAGGATTCTTTATAATTATTTTTCCAAATGTTACGGCCATCTACAACTCCTAACGATAAACATTTTTTACTGTTAACAAATTCTGTTGCCAGAATATCTTCTAACTGAGACGGACAACGTACCAAATCCAAATGCAGGGTTTGTACCGGTAACGATAAAACCGTTTTTAAGTTATCGCCATAACATTCAAAATAACTGGCCAAAATAATATGCAGGTGAGGGAACAATACTTTTAACTTGTCGTACACTTTTACAAATACCTGTTGTTCTGCAACAGATAAGTTTAAGGATAAACAAGGTTCATCTATTTGCAGGTAGTGAACATTTTGTTTGTCTAACGAGCCGATAATATCAATATAAACCGGTAATAAATTGTCAATTAACTGCAAGCGGGTAAAGCCTGTTTCTTTTTCTTTTCCCAATAATAAAAAACTTACCGGCCCTAATAAAACAGGTTTAGCGTGTATACCGGCTTGTTTCGCTTCTATAAACTCTTGTAAAATTTTGTTATGATAAACGGTAAACTTCTGGTTTTGTTTAAACTCCGGTACTATATAATGGTAGTTGGTATCAAACCACTTTGTCATTTCCATAGCCGTAACATCATGATTGTTTTTTTGATACCCTCTTGCCATGGCAAACAACAAATCTATATGGGGTAGTTGCTCTGTCTGCATTAATTCATGGTATCGCTCCGGTATAGCACCCACCATTAAGCAAGTGTCTAAAACCTGATCGTAATACGAAAAATCATTGCAAGGAATTACATCTATTCCTTGCTGCTGTTGTAATAACCAGTTAAACAACTTAATGTTTTTACCGGTTTGTAATAATTGTTGTGCCGAAATGTTACCCGACCAATACTGTTCGGACGCTTTTTTCAATTCACGCTGATTACCTATCCGCGGATAACCAAGATTGTGCGTTTGCATTGTGCTTTGCTTTAAAAGTTAAAAAAATGTATCGTTCTTTTAAAACCCGCAATGCCTGCACGAAAGAGTAGTAATAACAGTTTGTAACATTCACTTACATGCAGCCGACCGTCCGGTGTTATTTGTTTGTACACTACAAGGCACAACATTGCCTGGCAATAATAACACCGGTATAATACAATTAAGATAAATGATACATCAACAGTACACTTGCTTCATTCCACGAAAGCATTGTCATTGGCGGTTAAGGCAGGTCTCCTGGCTTGTAACATTTTTACCGTCCTTCCCGCTTTTGCAGCAGTGGACAACAAGGGTAAAAACTATATGGTTACTTACAGTTGCGGGACAGCTTGTGATTTACACACAATTCCCTATTAATTCCAATATTACTTGGAAACCCCATCCGTATGATGAAGAATTTTATATAAGAACTTACAAGCAAAGCTAAAGTATTTTTTTTCAATTGTACAAACCATCTGTATGCAGGTAGTGATTAATACCGTTTTTATGTTACCAGCTGCAGTGCTACTATCATCGTCCCTTACAATCCGATAGGATCGGGATTTAATTTATTTCCAGTGGAAATGAATTTGAGACGCTCTCTTCGACTATATTAACACAGGTGAGCATTGTATTAGTTTCCTGCAAATAATGAAAACCCAATTATTAAATCATAATTACAACTCCTCATTACCCAATTAACTCCTCCATTCTTTAACCCAAATTAACCTTAATCAAAGCATCATTAACTCATTTGGCAAGGCATTACTAATACTTTCGTAGCCGAAAAAACAAGCTATTATGAGATTAGGTTTTGTACTATTAATGGTATTATTAAGCATTGACAATGCCTTATTGGCACAGGATAAAGGCAAAGCCTTTGGCGTGGCTTACGACTCAATTAACAACCGGGCCATTAGCGATGCCACTATTACCGTCATGCTTAAAAAAGATTCATCCCTTGTAAGTTTTAGCATGACCGATGCCATGGGCCGTTTTGAATTAACCGGTTTAAACAATGCTGATTATCGTTTGCTTATAACACACGTAGCCTATCATAGCAAAAGCCTTTTTTTTACTATAGATGAAAGCCACAAACAAGTATCATTAGGCAATATTAAACTAGATGATAAAACGCAGGTTTTAGAAGAAGTAGTAATAACCAGCGAAGCCCCGCCCGTTACTATGGTTGGCGATACCATACAATACAATGCAGGTTCGTTTAAAACTCAACCCAATGCCAGTGTAGAGCAGCTACTAAAAAGAATGCCCGGCATGGAAGTAGATAAAGACGGTACCATTCGTGCACAAGGACAAAAAGTAAATAAAGTATTAGTTGACGGAAAAGAGTTTTTTGGTAATGACCCAAAAATTGCAACAAAAAA
Source organism: Chitinophagaceae bacterium UBA4857 (assembly GCA_002399735.1). Lineage (GTDB taxonomy): Bacteria > Bacteroidota > Bacteroidia > Chitinophagales > Chitinophagaceae > Terrimonas. The sequence goes on along the minus strand of DHEF01000048.1, from coordinate 28,415 downwards.
TTTACCGGCTGATGCTATTGATAAAGTACAGGTGTATGATAAACAAAGTGATCAGGCTGCTATGACCGGTTTTGATGATGGCAGCGGTGAACGTACCATTAACCTGAAATTAAAAGCCGATAAAAAGAAAGGCGTGTTTGGAAAAGTAATGGCCGGTGCCGGTACCCGTGATACAAAGGAAGGTCGTTTTAATGTTAACCAATTTAAAGGAGCCAGACAAGCTTCTGTTTTAGGGATGGGTAATAACACCAATACAGAAGGTTTTTCGTTTATGGATATGATGAACTTTAGTGGTGAACTTAGCCGCCTTATGCGTGGCGGTGGTGGCACCATCAGCAGTAACGACCCATCAGCCGCTTTACTGTCAGGCCTGGGTAATACCAACCAAGGCATACGTACCATGTGGGGCGGTGGCATGAACTATAACGATATGTTTGGCACTAAAACCGATTTCAGGAGTAACTACTTTTACAATCATTTAAACCCAAAAGTTAGCAGCGAAAGGTTACGCCAATACCTGTTACCCGACTCCAGTTATTTTAACAGGCAATCTTCTTTTACTGATAATGCTGCTAATAGTCACCGTTTAAATTTTATAATCGATCAGTACATCGATACTTTTCATTCCATTAAAATTTCACCATCCATTGGTTACCAAAACTCCGATAATATTTCAAGAACAAACTTTAGTCAGTGGGGCTCGGACAGCTTAGTAAGCAATGACGGCTATACTTATAATCGTAATAAAAACACCGGGTTTAATTTTAATAACGAAATATTGTTTCGTAAAAAATTCAAGCGTCGTGGCCGTACCTTATCCCTAAGTTTGTTAACTACCTATAACGATAACAAGGGTACCGGCAATTTAGCAACGGCTAATAACTTTTACGATAAGTTGGGAAACAAACTCAGAACAGATTCTATTAACCAGTACATTGAAAACGATGGTAAACTAACCGGTTATAATGCTAAACTGGTGTACACCGAGCCATTTTTCCGATCATCTTTACTGGAGCTGAGTGTTAGTAATGCACGCACTAAAAACGTATCTAATAAAACCACCTACGACTTTAACACCCTCAATGATAAATTTGATAGTTTTAATGACTCCTTAAGTAACGACTTTTTAAACATCTATGCCAATACGCAAGCCGGAACCAGGTTACGTACGCAAAAAGCAAAGTATAATTATTTTGTTGGGCTTAACTGGCAATATGCTTATTTAGAAGGTAAGGTCATCAGCGGGTTAAAAGATTCTGTTATTAATAAAAACTTCAACAATCTGTTACCATCGGCAAGATTTCAATACAAGTTTACCAGGTACAAATCTATTACTGCCGATTATATGACCTACACCACACAGCCAAGTGTTAGTCAACTACAACCGGTACCCGATATTAGCAGCCCCATGTTACAACGTGAAGGTAATCCGGATTTACAACAGGAGTATTCGCATAACATACGTTTAAACTATAACAGTATTAATCCCTTTAGAAATAAAAACTTTTTTGCAAACTTTAGTGCCACCAAAACAAATAATAAAATTGTAAATGCCGACAGCTTATTGGCAACCGGTACAAGAATTACCAAGCCGGTAAACGTGGATGGTGTATATAATATAAACGGTAATATAAGTAACGGCATACCCATCAGAAAACTGAAAACCGATTTACGCCTGGGTACAACAGTAGCTTATAATCGTGGTGTACAGTTTACCAATGGTGCCGAAAACCTGATTAACACTTACAGCGTTGGCCCTCGTATTAATATTGATATAAACCCCACCGAAAAAATTGACCTGATGTTTGGTACACGCCTGCATTATAACAAAAGCACTTACTCATTAGATGATAAGTTTAACAACAGTTTCTTTTCGCAGTATTACGAGGCAGAGTTTAACTGGCAAATGCCGGCAGGGTTTTATTTCAGTACCGATTTTAATTATACGGTAAACAACCAATTATCAAGTGGTTTTAATGCAAAGATTCCACTATGGGGCGCATCCATTAGCAAGCAGTTTTTAAAAAATAATCGTGGTGAATTAAAAATCCGTATTAACGATATTTTAAACAAAAACATTTCGGTTGACAGAACCACCAACCAAAACTTTATTGAAGACAGGCGAGTAAACACGCTTAGCCGTTATGCATTATTAAGCTTTACATATAGTTTAAGTAAAACCGGTTTAGGCGGAGGAACGGGTAATACGGTTAGATTTCAAACCAGATAATGTGAAGTAAAAAGGAGAAATTAAAAAAGGTTGTTTACAATTGTAGGATAGCTTACACAACAGAGAATAATTTGGAAATGAGGGTTTACAATATTAATAAGCCGCTTACATAATGCCCAATAGTGTTGTTGCAGTACAAGAGTGCGACGCAAGGGACGATGATAGTAGCACTGCAGTTGACCAATAAAAAATATATTTAACTCAACACTACTACATTAGCTATTAACTGTGCCGCAACGCCTGCTAAAAAGCCTGAATAAACCTGAAAAGAATTATGACTGCCGCTTAACAACCTTGCAGTACAAACCAAGCCCGCAATAATAAATGCAATGGACAAATACACAGCAAAATGTAAGGACTGTTGTAAGGCAACTGTTATTAAAAAAGTAACCATGGTGCCAACACCTATGGCGTGTAAACTTATTTTAAATTTTATATTGCTTAACATGGCAATAATAGATGCTGCAAATACACCCAAGGCCAATGCTACCAACTCTTTCGGATAATCGGGCAGGTTACGCCATACATGCCAGATCCAGAAATACCAGGTCATGCTGGCAATTAAAGGTATAATTCTGTCGCGTTGTGTAGGCAGGTGAATACTATCAATAAACTTTAATGCACGCAATAACAGGGTAGTAATAATGGGGAAAAAACTAAACATCATAAAAGCCTGTACCACTACCAGTATTTTATTACGTGGCGAAAAACCTACAAACATATTAGGATGTTCGTACACTAAAAACAACACCACGTACACCGGCACAAAACAGGGATGAAAAACATAAGATATAAACTTTGCCAAAAACCTTAACACCGGATTAGTGGTAATTGGTTGTACATCGGGACTCACCATATTGCCGTTCTCGTTTACTTGTAAGGTTGTTTGCATAAAATTGCCGGTAAATAATTCAGCTGCAAAGGTAACCGTTTGCGTTTATTGTACTTTAATTAGCATTTGCCAACTTTTTTTAATTTTTCCTTTTGAATTTTAATTTATCCCACCTTGCTTACACTCGTTAGTTTTTGTACCTTTACAGGCATTAATATTGTTTGCCCGTGGAAAATGTGGAACAAAAATTTCAGGATTCCGTAAATGCGGAAATAAAAATTGAACCCCGTAATTGGATGCCCGAGGCGTATAGAAAAACGCTGATACGGCAAATAAGTCAGCATGCTCATAGCGAAATAGTGGGTATGTTGCCCGAAGGTGCCTGGATAACCCGTGCCCCATCGTTAAAGCGCAAAGCCATTTTGTTAGCTAAGGTGCAGGACGAAGCCGGTCACGGACTTTACCTGTATTCCGCCGCCGAAACATTAGGCCAGAGCCGTGAACAAATGATAAACGATTTACACAGCGGTAAAGCAAAATACTCCAGCATATTTAATTACCCTACCAAAAGTTGGGCCGATATCGGCGCTATTGGCTGGTTGGTTGATGGTGCTGCTATTTTAAATCAGGTAATGTTGTGCCGCACATCGTACGGACCTTATGCCCGAGCTATGGTGCGTATATGTAAAGAAGAAAGTTTTCATCAGCGCCAGGGTTTTGATATTTTATTAACCCTTGCCAACGGTACCCCCGAACAAAAAATCATGTGTCAGGATGCTATTAACCGCTGGTGGTGGCCATCGTTAATGATGTTTGGGCCTAAGGATAGCGAAAGCAGCAACAGTGACCAAAGTATGAAGTGGAAGATAAAGCGAAAAAGTAACGATGAACTTCGCCAGAACTTTGTAGATATGTGTGTACAACAGGTAAAAGTGTTGGGCATGAACTTACCCGATCCGGATTTAAAATGGAACGAAGCCAAACAACAACACGATTGGGGCGAGATAGATTGGAACGAGTTTTGGCAAGTGGTAAAAGGTAATGGTCCTTGTAACAAAGAACGTTTAGAAGCTCGCCGCAACGCATGGGATAATGGCGCATGGGTACGTGAAGCAGCCGCAGCACATGCACAAAAGCAAAAAGACAAACAAAAACAACAAGCCGCATAAATACATATGAAAATTAATTTTTTAAAAAAATATTATTACGGCGATATACCGGAAGATAAAGCCGGCGGCAATAATACCGAGCATCAAGGCAGCAATAACGACTGGCCTTTATGGGAGGTTTTTATACGCAGCAAACAGGGGTTAGACCATAAACATGTAGGCAGCCTGCATGCAGCTGATGCTGCCATGGCAATTGAAAATGCTCGTGATGTGTACACCCGCCGTGCCGAAGGTGTAAGCCTTTGGGTGGTGGAAAGTAAACATATACATGCCAGCGATGCGCAGGAAGCCGATAGTTTATACGAGCCGGCGATGGATAAAATTTATCGCCATCCAACGTTTTATGAGCTGCCCGATGAAGTAGGACACATGTAATTAATTTAGGATTGCTGATTTTACGATGTATGATTTTTTTGTTAGTCGGCTGCATTACTACTATCATCGTCTGTTGCGTCGCACTCTTGAGCACCTGTAACATTACTCAACATAATGCAAGGTGTTCCCCGACTTGTCGGTGGTACGTTCAGTAATTCTATTGGTCATTGTGTAATACGCTGCTTTTTATTCAATAGCATAAAATGGCAAGCTTAGAACACAACTTTGAACTTTTAAACATTGAACCTTTGAACGTCTTTAACCTCTGGAACTTCTTGAACTTTTTGAACCCATAACAATGACCGATCAAATAAAATACCTGTTATGTCTTGCCGACAATGCACTTATACTCGGACACCGTAATAGTGAGTGGTGCGGCCATGGCCCCGTGTTGGAGCAGGATATTGCTTTAACCAATATATCGTTGGATTTAATTGGCCAGGCACGTAATTTTTACCAATATGCGGCCTCTTTATCTGGCGCAGACCATAACGAAGATACATTAGCCTATCACCGGGATTCGCATGAGTTTTTAAATACTTTATTGGTAGAGCAGCCAAACGGAGATTGGGGTGTAACCATCCTGCGGCAGTTTTTGGTAAGCAATTATCAATATTATTTATACCAGCAACTACAACATAACAGCGATGTTACATTGGCTGCCATTGCTGCTAAAGCTATAAAAGAAGTTACCTATCATTTACGCTGGAGCAGCGAATGGGTTATACGTTTAGGCGATGGTACAACAGAAAGTAACCAACGTATGCAGCAAGCCTTACACTTGTTATGGCCTTTTACATATGAGTTATTACAACCAGCAGATTATGAAACCGGCTATATTGATGTTACTAAAATAAAACAGCTTTGGCAAGATAAAACAAACGAAATATTAGCCGAAGCCACATTATCAATACCCAATAATAGCCAGCCATTTATTGGCGGGAAAACCGGCGCACACAGTGAACATCTTACAGCTATTTTAAATGAAATGCAATCGTTGCCTCGTGCTTATCCTAATACTATATGGTAAACAGTGCTACCATACAAGAGCAAAAAGTTTGGGACGTGTTAGCCAATATTACCGATCCTGAAATTCCGGTACTAAGTATACTGGATTTGGGTATAGTACGTAAGGTTAACATTTATAACAATAGTATTACCGTAACTATAACACCAACATACTCTGGTTGCCCGGCCATGGATGTTATTGGCAGCAGTATAAAAATGGAATTGTTAGCACTGGGTTTTATTAAAGTAGAAGTAGCTTCGGTTTTATCACCCGCCTGGACCACCGACTGGATGAGCAAAGCCGGTAAAGAGAAATTAAAGGCTTATGGCATTGCTCCGCCATCCAACAAACCACAAGTATGTAGTTTAGAACTATTTGCCCCCAACGAAGCTATTCAATGCCCGCAATGTAATTCTTACCACACCCATCGCATCAGTGAATTTGGCAGCACCGCCTGTAAAGCATTATATAAATGTGATGCGTGTAAAGAGGTGTTTGATTATTTTAAGTGTTATTAAAAAAGGGAGATACTTACGTGTCTCCCTTTTTTATGACTAATTCAATGTAGCAACATTTATAACTATCTCTTTAATGTAAAAACAAACTCTCTAGCATAAGCTGCTGCTTGCCCTGGTCCGAAATAATTATCAACTAATAAATCAGCAATAATTGTAATTTCTTGATCACATACTGAAAATTTACTCACAGTTCCAGGAGTAGTTCTGATTAAGAAAGGTTGGCCAGCAGCATATGTGCGATTTGTTTGTTGTACTGGTATTGACACAATAGTGTTATTAGGGTCGGTCCAGTCAAAATTAATTGTAACAGGTCCAAACCAAGCCCAAAGATTACCAACTTTAGCTGTAGCTGTAGTTGTCGTCAATAAAGTCATATCAGTAATAGTTGCAGTGTATTTAGGCTCATCGGGATCCGTAGAGTTAGCAAAACTACCTGCAATAACGTTTATATTATCAATATCACCATCAAAGCAAGGGCCTTGTACATTTAAAGTAAACTTCTTGCTTAATGTTGCAGAATGACTACCATCTCCTTCGGCAATTGTAAACTCAATTACATCAGTCCTACCTGCTAAATACTGAGATTGTATGCCTGAAACCACTAAGGTGTCAATCGCTTGGCCTTTAATAAAAGAAAATGTCTTTTTATTCAAAGTAAAATGTGTACCTTCTACGGCTCCGGTAGAAGAGGCAACTGATATAGTTACTGTTTTATTTCCATCTGACGGTTGTGTAAGGCCAATAGGGATTTTATAAATAGAGCTTGGTTCTGCTATAATATAGTTACCACTTGTTGCTGTGAAAAAAGAAACAAAAGGAGGTACTGTAATATCTTTCTTCTTACAAGAAGTGCCCAATATACTAGAAGCTGCTACTAGCAATAGGCATATATATATATTTAACTTCATAAATTATTTATTTATCTATATGTGGGATTTTGAATCATATTATTATTTGCCTGCATCTCATCATTTGGTATAGGATAATAATACTCCTTGGCAGTTATCGCTAAAGTCACGGCACCCAGTGCATTAGTAACGTCTTCAGCAATTCTAGTCACAGGCAACTTATGTCTTCTTAAGTCACTCATGCGTTGTCCTTCAAAGGCCAACTCTTTATATCGTTCAAGTAAAATAGCTTCAATTAACGCTTCCTTTGTAGTAAATGTAGCATTCGTATAGCCATTAATTCTTGCACTCCTTAAAGTATTCAAATCATTAATTCCTAAGCCTAACTGGCCTGTCTTTTCTGCATACGCTTCAGCACGAATCAAATACATTTCAGCAGTACGAAAGTTTTTTACATCCGCTCTTCCCGGTTGCTGCGCATCACCGCCAATATATTTTGCAATTGAAAATCTATCCTCTGTTGTAGAACGCGATAAAACAGTACTAGCATAGCGGATATCATTAACTTCATCAAAAGCGTCAAGCATTTCGTACGCAACTGCATACATAATCTTCTCTTGAGACCTATCATAAAAAAGATCCCCAATTCTAGCTTGACCAGCTACTCTTTTAGTTTTAAAAATAACTTCACTTTCTGAGTTGTCCGTCCATATTAACGGGTAAGCGGTTTTTGAGGCTAGTGCTACTGCATTTATAGCCGCTGTAGCTGCAGAAATAGCACCATCCCAGTCTTTTGCATATAATGCTGCTCTCGCTTTAATAGCATTCACTCCAACCAAAGTAATTCTATTATTGTTAACTGCAGAAGCAGGAATTAATCCGGCTGCAGTTGTCAAGTCAATATTAATTTTTTCAAAAACAGCCTGAACGGTTTCTCTCGCTGGTTGTCCTATTGCAGCAACTGTCATATAAGGTACTGCTAAAGAACCTCCATCAAAGTTTTCTGAGTAGTTAATAAGAAGTTGTAAATGACAATATGCTCTTATTGCTGTAGCCTCTCCTATTATTTGTTTTCTTAAATTCTCTTGTTGAGTGTTAGCACCGGTTAATTTTTCAGCTCCCGCTATTACCCTGTTTGCCCTATCAATAGTAAAATAATAAGCTGCCCACGCTGCCCCAACATCTCCGTTTGTTGCATCAACTTGCCAACGGTAAGTATTTACGCCTCTACCAGTGTTGTTCTCAATATGCAAATTTGCCTCGTCAGAATATAAAACCGACGCATAAATTTCATTATCAAATGCACCGTTTAATTGAGCGTAAACACCGGTAAGCGCTTTCTCTACACCAGGTATATCCTTTAAAACGGCCCCCTCAATAATTTGATCTGGTGGGGTTAAATCTAATTGCTTTTTACACGAAAAAAAGACGCAAGCAAATAGTGTATAGGTTATATAATTAGTCAACTTCATTTCTTTGCTTTTAAATTAATTAAAAATTAATATTAATACCAGCAGTTACTGTTCTCGCTGCAGGATACTCAAACTGAGCAATATTATTATTATCCTCTGGGTCAAACCCTGTCCATCTGGTCCATGTTAATAAGTTTTGGCCTTGCAAGAAAACCCGAATGCTTGATAGGCCTTTTATTTTTGAAACGGCAGATTGCGGTATATTATAGCTTAAGATAACATTTCTCAATCTTAGGTATGAAGCATCCTGGATATCTTTTGAAGAAAAGTTCCTTGCTGTACCAAATTTTTGAATATCAGTAACATCTCCAGGCTTCCTCCATCTTCTTAACATTGCACTGCCTTGGTTACTTGTTGCAAAGTTGGGCACTTGATTGAAATAATCTTCATTATTAAATCTTTTATTACCACCAGCATAAGAAAAGAATACGTCCAAAGAAATACCTTTATAGCTTAAGGTAGAATTAATTCCTCCGTTATATTTCGGCAAATATGTTCCGAATTTAGTATCACTTTGTGCCGTTCTATCATATGTTGTTGTCACTGAACCGTCTAAATTATAATACAATGGGTTTCCTGTAGCAGCATCAACGCCTGCCCATCCTGGGATATAGTGAGTTCCCATCGGCAATCCAACTCTAATAATGGAAGTTCCCTGCGGAAATTCATTTACTTGACCCAAGTTGGTAATTTCATTTTTATTAAATGCAATATTTCCACCAACAGTCCATACTAAATCTTTAGAAGAAATAACATCTCCATTTATTAATAACTCAATTCCAGAGTTTTTAAGCTCTCCTGCATTTATGCTTAGAGAGTTGACACCAGCAGTAGCTGACAAACGTTGGCTAATAAATATATTGTCAGTTAATTTATTATAAACATCTACCGAACCTCTAATTCTATTCCTAAATAAAGCAAAGTCCGTTCCTACATTAAATGCTTTTGTATATTCCCAATTATAAGTATCATTACTTATGTTTGACAAACCAAAGCCGGTAGTGCCTGCATAACGTGCAACACTATATAAGGCTAAATAATTAAAGCCTGAAATAGGACTGGCTGTTAAACCATAACTAGCTCTAACCGATAAATCGGAAATCCAGTTGATATTTTTAATAAAGTTCTCTCTTCCTGCGTTCCAACCTGCACCAACTGAATAGAAAGGCTTCCATCTGTTTGTAGTTGGCATACTAGATGAGCCGTCATATCGATAACTGGCATTCAATATATATTTATTATCTAAAACATATTTACCAACTAATATTAACGACTGTAATGCATTAATAGACCCACTACCTCCAACGCTTGGGATAAACTGACCTTGTCCATTAACAACAGAACCTGGAGTTATTCCCACCGGTGAGTTTTGCAACAAAGGATCTACCCCAAAACCCGTATAGTTAAATGCTCTTGTTGTTGCTTTCGTATTTTCATAAATTGCGTTTACATCAACTGAATGTATTTTATTAAATACTTTATTGTAATTTAAGCCCGCATTACCAAAGAGACGAACAAATCTGCTCACGCTTTCGCCAAAAGAACCTTGCCCTCCTGTAGACTGGTTACCAGTAAATGTACCAGGCCTTACTTGTCTTAAACCCATTACTTCACGATAATCCAAACCGCCTGTTGCAACTATAGACAATCCGTCATAAATCTTATATCTTAAATTAAGACCTAGAATACCTTTTACTTCATTATTCTTATTGGTAGTTGAATATAATCTTTCTAACGCAGAAGAACCTTCACGTTGATCATATGTGGCAACATTACCAAAAAAACTACTATTATTTGCTGCAACTAAAACTCCATTGATAAATGGCTGTTCATAGGGAAGCGCATAGTAAATTGAAGCAAAAGGATTTGATACTGCTGTAGTATTTTCAGATTCAATAAAGTTCGACTGGGAATAGTTAATCGTAGTGCTTAACCCAATACTTAATCTATCAGTTTTAAAGTCAAGATTTGTTCTAAATGAGTATCTTTCTAAATTCGAGCGAATAGCAATACCTTCTTGTTTCAGATAATCCAAAGATGTGAAAAAAGCAAACTTTTCTGACCCCCCGCTAGCCGTAAGTTGATGCTGCTGAAACTTTCCTTGTCTGAAAAAAATGTCAGTCCAATCGACATTCTTGCCAGCAAGACTATCCCTAATCTCATCATATCTCTCTAAAGTAGCTTGAGGAAGTGAAGCATTTGCTGGGTTATTTCTTGAAAATCTCCACCCAGGTCCAATATTAACACCATTCTCCATTCCAACCTCTTCTTCATATTGAATTCTTTGTTGAGAATTCATCATCTCAAACTTTGGTCTTGTTCTATTACTTATACCAAACTGAGAGTTTACTCCAAAGACGGTTTTACTGTTATTTTTACCTCTTTTAGTCGTAATAATAATAACGCCATTTGCACCCCTTGATCCATACATAGCAGTTGCGGAAGCATCCCTCAACACATCTACTGTTTCAATATCAGAAGCGCTCAGAGCAGCAAATGCTGCTGCTTGAATTGGAATTCCATCCATAATATATAAGGGAGTAACACTACCACTAATACTACCTACACCACGAATAATTACGCTCGCCCCAGTTCCAGGTTGGCCAGAGCCTGCACTTACATACAAACCGGGTGCTCTACCTTGTAACAATTGGTCAATACTTGCATTTGGTACTTGATTTAAGGCCTTAGAACCTACCTTGGCAGAAGCTCCAACAAAGTCCATACGCCTCTCTCTTGTGTAGCCAGTAATTACAACATCAGTTAGTTCATCAGATTTATTTTTTAATGTGACATTTATCACTGAAGAGCTACCAATACTTATTGTAACATCTTCGAAATCTACGCTAGAAAAAACTAATTCTTTTGCTGTTGATGGAACCGAAAGGCTATAGTTTCCATTCTCGCCAGTCGTTGTTCCGCTCAAAGTCCCCTTAACGGTAACAGATGCACTTTGAACAGGGTCTCCCTTTTCGTCAATAACCCTACCAGTAATGGTTCTTTGAGCTAATAATACTCCTGTAAACAGAAACATAGTTAGCAACACTAACACTTTTCTCATTTGCGGTTTTTTAATTTTAAAATTTAAACTTAGGACTTGCAATATTAAGCCATTCTTAAAGAATTATTTAACAATAAATTCCACTTTTTTAACAAAAGACATAAAATGTTCAAAAATTACTTCCCTAAAATAACATATAACTAAGTTTTGTAATAATTTTCGTTTCTATAATCGTTTCATTTCTAATACGTTTTAGTATCCGTCATTTTGGGGCATCGGATTTGTTTGCAGTTCTGCAAACGGTATGGGCCAGGCCCAAAACCTGTCGTCGGCCGGAAGTTCATCACCGCTGTTTCTTTCAATCACACGATCCGTTCTTTTTATATCAAACCATCTGTGTCCTTCCCCAAGCAACTCTTTTCTTCTTTCTAAAGCTATTGCATTAATCAGAGCAGCCCCTACTTCAATACCCGGAACATAATTTCTAATTCTGCTACCCCTTAATGTGTTAAGGTCCAGCAAAGCATTCACTGCGTCAGTACCGGTATTTCTTCTTACAGCAGCTTCTGCTCTAATCAAATACATTTCAGATGTTCTGAAAACTTTCCAGTTTACATTACCATCATTCAACCCAACACGTCCTCTGAATTTGTACAATACTTCTCTTGAAACACCCCTTCTCACAACTGGTTGAATAAAAGTATTAAGCCTAATGTCAGCATCGGTATACATAGCCCTTAACAAAGGATCAACCCTGAAAGAGCTTCTATTACCACTTGGAAAGAAAATATTTGAAGCCGGAGCACCCTGACCCGCATCAAAATTAACAGTCCAAATCAATTCTACGTTTGATTGGTCAGTCCAAATATTTCTGTAAGCAGTGCTGTCAGATAATCTTGCCAATGGTATAACATTAATTACTTCCGTTGCATAATCAATGGCGTTATCATAATCTTTCTGGTATAAAGCAACCCTTGCAGCAATTGCCTTAACGACAGTCAAATCAATATTACCGCGGTCTCCAGCATTAACAGGTTGGTCTACATCTGCCAGCATTTCCATCGCCGCATTCAGGTCTATCCATATTTTCGTTAAACTCGCACCAACAGTTAGTCTGGTAGGCAACGTAAATTTGTCAGTATCTTCTTTATAGGGAATACCTTTACCACTTCCGCCTTCTTCAAAATTTTCACCCCAATATCTAAGTACATCAAAATGAATATAAGCCCTCAATGCTAAAGCCTGTCCTTTTAGACGGTTGGCCTTTTCAGGGTCTTCCGCACCAAACTTATCTACATTACTTATTACAAAGTTTGCCTGTACAATAGCTGCATATGCTGCTCTCCAAATGTTTTCAATATTTGTCTCATCAGAAGCTGCACCCCAGTAGGTTAAAAGAACAAGAGCCTGTAATGATTCAACCGTTTCTTCAAAATTATCGCTAATGATATCCGGCAGTGTAGAATAACCTGAAGAGGAGTTAAGATTACCATAGTAGTCAACATTTCTTAATTTGGCATAAGCGCCTCCCAAGATGCGCTCTACATCGTCTAGATTTTGAATATTTTCCTCATCAAAATTAAAAGGAGGATTAATGTCTAATTGCTTTTTACAACCTGTAGTTAGTAAAACAATAAAGAAAAAAGGTGATATATATTTATATAGTTTCATAGTTGTTGTTTTTTCTTGTAAGTTAGAATCCGATATTAACACCAAAAGTAAATTGCTTCAACGCAGGATATTGTGCACCATTTAATATCCCGGTTGATATTTCAGGATCATATCCGGTATAATCTGTGATAGTAAGTAGATTTATACCCTGAACAAAAAACCTTGTTGAAGAAATTTTAGCTTTTGTCAATATACTCTTAGGCAGACTATAAGATAATGTCACGTTTCTCAGACGAAGAAAATCACCTTTTTCTATAAACCTGTCAGTTTCCGCAATAAAAGTATTATTTGGGTCCGGAATATCTGTGATGTCTCCCGGGGACCTCCACTCTCTCAGCATGTTCACACTCAAGTTGTCATATAAATAGCCTGGATTTTCAAGGTTAACACGATCATTATTATAAATGTAGTTCCCCATTGCATATGTCATCAATGCTGACAACTCTAAGCCTTTGTATCTGAAACTGGTTGTTACACCTCCAAAATAAGGAGCATCTGATGTTCCAATTACAACTTTATTAGAGGGGTCATATGTTGGAGAGGCTACTTTGTTCAGGTTGTAATATAACTGTTCACCGGTTTGAGGGTCTACACCTGCTCCTCTCACTAAATAAAACGAATTTATTGGCGTTCCTACTTTTGTAATACTCATGCCATCTACCTGTTCATTTTTACCATCATATAGTTCTTTTACACGGTTTCTATTATAGGTAAAATTTACTCCCAAATCCCAGGTAAAACTATTGGTTTTAACAATTGTTCCATTTAAACCAACCTCAATACCCGAATTTTGTAATTTACCAAGGTTATAGTTAATTGCGTTAACACCACTGGTTAATGATAAAGTGCGGTCTATAAATAAGTCAACAGTATTATTATTATAATACTCAATACTACCGGTTAACCTTCTATTGAATAATTCAAAATCTACGCCGGTATTAAACATTCGTTTGGTTTCCCAACGTAAGTCGTTATTACCATATTGTATATAATTATAGTAAGAAGACCCGGCATAAGTCGTTCTTCCAAATAAAGATCGGTTTCCAAAATCGGCAATCCCTTCCTGATTACCTACAGTACCATAACTGATTTTGTAGCGTAAAGTATTTATCCAAGCGGCATCCTGAAGAAAATCTTCACCCGATACTAACCAACTGGCGCCTACAGAACCAAAGTTCGCATACCGATGTTGGCTCCCAAATCTTGAGGAACCATCCCTCCTTGCATTGAGGTTTAAATAATACTTCCCCTTATACCCATAATTCACATCAGCAAAAATGGAAGACAATGCATTTAATGTACCTGTACCTACTACCGTAGGAATATATCCGTTTGTTGCGTTACCAGGAGTAATGGCAAATTCATTATTATATGGTAGGGTCAAACCATAACCGGTAAACCCAAAGCTTTTGATATTTTGTTTCACAAACTCCTGGAACAAACCAACGGTTAATTCATGGTCACTGTTGATTTTTGTAGTATATGACAAAGAAGTTGTCCCTGTATAACGGAAGCTGTTTTGTGACCGTCTGTTCAGGCTACCAGTAGTACCCTGTGCAATCGCCCCTTGGTATGTTTCGGGAGCCAAATACACATTATTCTCATCCTGAGTAAAATCGGCACCCCAGTTTGTTCTCAAAGTTAGCCCCTTTAAAAAAGGAAAGTTATATTGAACAAAAAAGTTTCCGATTCCTTTGATTTGATAAAAATTTCTCTTGTTCTGTTCTATTTCCTGTAAAGGATTAGGTTGTCCCGATATTATTGCAGTATAATTACCATCCGCATCAAACGGTGTTTCATATGGATTTGCCCAACGAATTGCGTTTAAAGGACTTCCTATAAAAGCGTCATTTTCTTGCGTATTATTAAATATGGAGTACCCAAATTGACTGTTAATACCAAAGGTTAAATTATTAGTGCCGCTTTCAATATTAAACCTCGCAGTATACCTTTTTAAACGTGTTTCTTTTACTGTACCCGTTTGATCAAAATACGAACCAGATAAATAATATTTGGTATTGTCTTTACCACCACTCGCACTTAGCTGGTGACTGTTTGTCTGTCCTGTTTGAAAAAGCACATCCTGCCAGTTAGTATTTATATTTGACAGTGCCTCAATATCTTCCGGTGTCCACTCGTATGGATTGCTGGGTTGATAAGGGCGGTCGGGTGAGTTAATTTCATAATCTAGTTTTTGTACACTGTTCATTACTTTTAACTTAGGAGTTGGAAATTTGGAAACACCATATTGTCCATCGTAATTAAAAGCAATTTTACCCGCCTGTCCTTTTTTAGTTGTAATAACCAAAACACCATTTGCACCTCTTGAACCATAAATAGCCGTAGCAGAGGCGTCTTTTAAAACACTGATGCTAGCAAAGTCGCCGGGATTTAAAGTAGAGAAATCACTGGCATTTATTTGTATTCCGTCAACAATATATAACGGAGTGTTTGATCCTAAAATAGATCCTTTACCACGAATTTGTACAGCAGCAGCTGCACCAGGTTGCCCGCTTTGAGCTGTTACAGAAAGGCCAGGAGCCATACCCTGCAAAGCCTGATCAAATGATCCGAGAGTTACATTTTCAATTTTATCAGCAGTAATTACAGTGGATGATCCTGCCGACTTCTTTTTTATTTGTGTAGTGTAGCCTGTTACAACTATTTCCTCAAGACTGCTTACTTCTGTTTGTAATCTTACATCTAAACTTGTTCCGGTCGAAACAGATTCAAATGTTTTAAAACCAGACATAGAAAAAACCAATGTTTTCCCATCCGCTAAAGTAATTGTGTATGAACCTGATTCGTTAGTAGTAGTGCCTGTAGTTGCACCTTTTACAGTAACAGAAGCACCCACAATTGGGTCTCCTTTTTCATCAGTTACTTTTCCTGTAACTGTTTTCTGTGCAAACAAAATTCCCGTAAAAGATAGGAACAACGTAAGCAACAATGATATTTGCTTCATATAGGGTGTTTTAAATTTTACAATTTCAAGGGGTTAAAGAAGTGGAGCGATATTCAGCTAAAATAACGAACAACTTAACAGTATTTTATCAATACTTTAAGATTTAGACAACACCCTATTATTTTCTGCTGCACCGTTTATCCTTTTTTCTTGCGGTTAACGGTTATTAAAAGTGCGGGTAATAAAACCAGATTGGTAAAAGTGGCTACCACCAATGTTAAGGAAGTTAACCAGCCTAAGGCAAAAGTTCCCCCAAAGCCGCTGAAGCAGAAAATTACAAACCCGGCTATGAGTACCAATGAGGTATATATTATGCTAATTCCTGTACTGTGGATAGTTTCTATTACTGTTTCACGAGCATTATTAGCTTGGCGAGGTAATTCCTGTTTATAATTTACCAGAAAGCGAATGGTTATATCAATGGCAATTCCAAGGGCTACACTAAAAACCAAAACAGTTGATGGCTTTAACGGAACACCCGACCATCCCATTACACCTGCTGTAATAATTAATGGTATTACATTCGGAATTAACGAACAGATTAAAATTCTTAGCGATTTAAACAGGTATAACATACAAAGCGAGATCAATAAAAAAGCATAAAAAATACTCTCCTTTAATCCGTTTATTATAAACTTACTTCCTTCTAAAAAAGTAATGCTCGTTCCGGTTAATTGTATATCGGCCTTTTTCAATAACCGGCTCGAGTCAATTTGTTTAGCCAAATCCGCCGCCGGTAATACTTTTTTAAGACTATCTACTTCTTTTGTATAAGCAATGCTGTCTTCATTAAATAAAATCTCCGCTTTATCCCGGATTTTATCCAAAATTTTAGGAAGCTCAATGGTTCCAACATCAGCCATATTCACACTAATACGGGCCTGTTGTTTGGTGCTATCCATAAAGCTGGATAAAATTTTGGTAAATGCGCCTCCAGCATTATTGGTAGCGGAATCCTGCCGCATATTTAAATATTGTACTAAACCCGGCAACATAAAGTCCGAGGGCATTGAGTAATTACTGCTATCTCCATCAAAAAATGCCTGTTTGGCAAATTTTAAACCCTCAATTATACTTAAAGGACGGGCCATTTCGGGCATAGAAGCTATATAACCCGACAATTCATCCATTTTTGTAAGATTATTAATATTTCTAACCGCACCTTGTTTTTTACGGGTATCCACCACTATTTCTAATGGCATTATGCCTCGGAAATTTTTCTCAAAAAACTTCAGGTCGGTATATACTTTGTCCGATTTAGGTATATCATCTACCATATACCCAACACTCTTCAATTTAAAAATACCAATTACGGAGCCTATCAATAAAACAGCCGTAACGGTGTATATTAACCGGCGATGGTTCAATGCCCACCTTTCCAATCTGTCCAACCAACGCTGCAATCTTTTATTATCTAAATAACGGGTATGTCGTTTTTTAGGTACCGGTAAATAACTTAATACACCCGGTATAATAATTAACGAAATAACAAACAGCAACATAATATTAATACCGGCTATTACACCAAACTCACGCAAAATCTGACTTTCCGTTAATGCAAAAACCGCAAAACCAATACCCGCTGCCAGGTTACAAAACAATGTTACAACGCCCATACGTCCCACCATATTCACCAAGGCCTCATTCTTTAACTGTTGTAACGCCTTTTT
This sequence comes from Chitinophagaceae bacterium UBA4857, assembly GCA_002399735.1. Taxonomy (GTDB): domain Bacteria; phylum Bacteroidota; class Bacteroidia; order Chitinophagales; family Chitinophagaceae; genus Terrimonas. The sequence continues at coordinate 10,655 of DHEF01000048.1, read as the reverse complement.
ATCGGTGGGCAATACCCCGCCCAAACGTTTCACCGTATCCTGCCAACTACTGTGGTATTTATTTAAAAAGTATATACAGTTGGGTATACCAATTACTACAATCAATGGTGGTATTAATGCAGTAAGTAAGGTAATGTCATATTTAAACAAGTACATGGTGCCCACACAAAACAATACGCCAATAATTACCACGCTAATTGATAAAATGGTAGCTGAAATAGAACGAAAAAAGATTAATAAAATTAAAGCGGATAACACTACCGATGCCAGCAAAAACAATTGCATTTCCTTGGCTATCCTAGTAGACATTTCGGTACGAATAAACGGCAACCCACTCAGGTACAGCGTTTCATTCTGTTCTGCTGCAAAATTTTCGGCCATTCCCCTGATGGTAGAGGTTACTTCATTTCGCTTAGGCGAGTTCATAATAGCGTCGTTAATACGAACACCCATTAAAAACGCCTTTGTATCGGGGTTATAAAGTAATCCTTTATAAAATGGCAACGATAAAAATACGCTGGAAACACTATCCAGCTGTTCTTGTGTAAACTGCTTTTGTGCAAATACCTTTACAGCTTTCAGCTTTTCAGTTGCCGTATCTTTCAACAACCCAAAAGCATCCGGAATACTTATCACACTTTCTACACCGGTAAGGTTTTTTAACGAATCGTTTAAAAGTGCATAACGGTTAAAAAATTGCTCGGTAAATAATTTATCGGTTTGCAAACCTATTACATACAGGTTGCCGTCGCCGCCAAACTTTTTTCTAAACTCCTGAAAGGTAACATTGGTAGGGTGTTGTGGAGGTATGGCCCGGGAAAATTCGTAACTCATTTTTACGTTTTTACCCCAATACGCCATAAAAAACGTACTAACTGCTAATAAAATAAGTAATGGAATACGATATTGTAAAACAAATTTTCCCAGCTTACGCCACATGCTTATATATTTATTTATGTGTGTGTGAACCTATTACAGGATTGCAAAGAAAAGCAAAAAAGCCAAAGTTCACTTAATTAATAGACAAATAGCTGGCCATAAAGCACTTAAGGCCATTTATCTGCATAAATTAATTTCAATTCTGTCCTACAACATAGTAATTTCTTGTAAATCATAATATTTACTTTTTGTTACCGCCGTCCCTCCCTTGATTGGACCTCTGTTGCGTCGCACTCTTGAGCACCTGTAACTTTACTCAACATTGTGCAAGGTGTTCCCCTTACTTGTCGGCGGTACTGCATCAACGCGTAGCATAAATGAGGCAAGCCCAATAACTAATATCGAATTAATCTATTCGACAATGTGCAGTACTCCGCACTTTAGTCGTGGGTAACTTTACTCATCTTACAATTGTGTAAGGTGCGCCCAATTCATCGACGGTACCTTCTTTTCGATGTTCAGCATTTTGCACTACACTCTATTTAGTTGATCTTATTAATATGGTTAATGAATAAAGCAGTGCACCAGCTCCTTTTGCAATACAGCATTACTTTTTCTTGCTTTAAAACGGAAAGAGTCGTTGTATTATAATATTACCTATTTCTCAAATTATCTCATTACCCAATTGTCTATTTGTTTTACTTTCGCCAAACAAAAGGCAGGTTTATGGCAATTCGTATTTTTATTACAGGCGGCACATTTGATAAAGAATATAACGAGCTTAACGGCCAGTTGTTTTTTAAAGACTCCCACTTACACGATTTGTTAGAAATGGGTCGTAGCCGTTTAAATGTAGAAATAAGAACCCTGATGATGGTGGACAGTCTGGAAATGACCGATGCCGACCGCGACCTTATTCTACACCAATGTCAAACCTGCGAAGAAGATAAAATTGTTATTACCCATGGTACCGATACCATGTCGGTTACCGCCGCCATGCTGGCCAATAAAGTACCCGGTAAAACCATTATTCTAACCGGTGCTATGATACCTATTAAATTTGGTAGCTCCGATGGTTTATTTAACCTGGGCAGTGCATTAGCCTTTGCACAATCTTTACAACCCGGTGTTTACGTAGCCATGAATGGTCGTTATTTTGATTGGGATAATGTGCGCAAAAACAGACAAACCGGCGTTTTTGAAGAAACCAAACCGACAGGTGCTAAATAACACCAATACTTAATTCCTCTTACATTTTTACGCATCATCGTGCTATTGAACGGGTGTGTTTAAGTTATCATTTTTGCTGTTCAGTCTTACCGGCAAGAATTTAATTTAAATACAATGAAAACGTTTAAGTCCCTGGCCCTTATCTACATTGCTTTTTTTACTTTATTAACCAGTTGTAAAAAAGATAAAACGAATGAGCAACAGTGCAAAGTTTTAACAGTAACGACCGATGTAGGTAATTACGTTTTTACCTACGATGCCAATGGACGATATAGTACTATTACCCGCGGTACCAAAGTTGTCAACTACGAATACAGCGGCTCAACCGTCATTATTAATTCAACCTATAACGGAAGTTTTTTTCATAAAATTACCGCAACTATGAACGATTATAATATGCCGGTTAATATACGCCTTGAGAAAAACACAGCCGGTACTGAATGGAACAACTATTTCATGGAATATAATGGTGAACAGTTAACAAGAAGAACAGATACTTATCACGATGGAAGTGCTGCCCGTGTGGTTAATTATACATGGGTAAATGGTAATATGGTTACCGCTACCACCAATTCCGGCACTACCACCACTATCACTTACAATGAATCGAAAGCTACACAAACAGCCGATTTTCTTTCTATTTCCGGTTTGCTAAGTGATGATGGATTTACTATGATAAAAAACAGAAACCTTGTAAGCTCATTTAACGGTATGCCGGTTACCTATACATTTGATGTCAATAATAAAATTACCAGTGCCAACATTGGAACAGCTGCAACTTATAACTACCAATACACTTGCTACTAAACTATAAAGCTACTGGCTTTATCTATCCCTTTTAACCACTGCTATATAAATTCAGATACATGTCTAAAAAATAATCATTAAAAACAAAAACAATGAAAACGCTTAAGCCTCTAATCCTTATCGGCATTGCTTTTTTTACTTTAGTAACCAGTTGTAAAAAAGATAAAAAGCTGCCCAATTGTAAAATTGTTACCCTTAACACCGGCGCTCAAACTTTAGTAATTAATTACGATGAGCAAAACAGGATTGCCAGCATAGTTAGTGGCAGTACAACAAGAACGTATGTTTATACCGGCTCAACCATTACTATAACAGAAACAAACGGAGGTAGTTTTTCTAAAAGAAAAATAGTTACTGTTGGTGCTAATAATATGCCTGTTAATATACGGGAAGAACAAAATACTGCCGGAACACTTTGGCAAAACGACGCATTTGATTATAATGGCACGGAACTTTCACGTTTAACCCGGACTGGTAGCGGAAGTACCAGTCCTTTAATTGTAACCTATACCTGGGCAAACGGCAATCCAGTTTCTTCCTCCGGGGGAACTACTACCAACTTAATTGGTGTTGATGCGTCTAAACCCTCACAAGTAGGTGATTTTAGTTGGTTTACAGCTATTTTTCATGAATGGGTTACTGTTTTAAAGCCCAAAAACCTTATAACAAGCATTGCTAGCAATACGATTACCTACACATTTGATAGTGATAATAAAATAAACAGCATGATTTCGGGTGGGACTACAGTTAGTTACAACTACTCCTGCAATTAAAAAATTATAAAGCACTAATGAACCCGCCTGTAACGCAGGCGGTTTTTTATTTTATAGTACCACTTAGTTGCAGGCGTAAGCAAGCGTGAGGGATGTGTAGGGCGGCGACGCAGGAGCCGGTACGAAGGTGATAGCCGCAGTACGGGAGCGAAGCGTACCCCGTAACAGCCCGACCCCGTGTTAGCCAAGAAGGTGAGGTACGAGCCGTAGTTTGGCGTTACACGGGGGCACGCCATAAACAAAAAAGCTGCATCTAAAGTATTCCTTCGTCAAACTCAGGATGACAATACTTTAGATGCAGCTTTTTAAATGCTTTTATGGCGCTTATTTACCCGGCTCTAACAGTTTAAAGAATTGGTCTAACTGAGGTAAAATAACAATACGGGTGCGGCGGTTAGCAGCACGGCCTTCGGCAGTTTCGTTATCGGAAACGGGGTTAAACTCGCCGCGACCGGCAGCGGCCATTTTAGCAGGGTTTAAGCCATATTGTTTTTGTAAAATACGTACAACAGATGTAGCACGTTTTACACTCAAATCCCAATTGTCTAATACTAAACCGGCACCTTTGTATTCTACATTATCAGTATGACCTTCTACCATAAACTCAATATCGGGCTGGTTTTTTAGTACGGTAGCTACTTTACCCAATACGTCGCGGGCTTGTGGGGTAACATCAAACTTCGCCGTTTTAAACAATAACTTGTCCGAAATATCGATGTAAACCACGCCTTTGTCTACCTTAATATTAATATCCTGATCGTCCAGATTACCAATAGCTCCTTTCAGGTTCATTACCAACGCCATATTTAAGGAGTCTTTACGGGCAATTTGTTGTTGCAGGGTTTGTATATAATTGTCTTTAGCACCAATGTTTTCCATCGATTTTTTGATGCTTTCAGCCTGAGAAGAGGAGATTACCGAAAGATCTTCCAGTTGCTTTAAAGCCTGAGTATTATTTTGTTTCAAAAAGTCGATTTGTTTGTTCAGGTTAGCAATATCGCTTTCTAAAAGGCCCTTTTGGCGGGCTAAGTCAGCCTTTTCGGTATTGCAATTATCCAAGTTACTTTGTAAGGTTGAGTAGCGGGTTTCTAATGTTGCGTAATCGCTTTGCGACTTTTTAAACTTTTTACTACTAACACAAGAGGGCACCAGTACTACGGCTGTGGCCAGGCCCAATAAAACTGTAAACTTCATACATGATTTAATTTAGTTCTAAAAAAATATATTGGTGGCGGTGTTTTACCTTTTATAGCACAAGCAATAAAGGTATAAATAGCATTTGTTACAGCCCTATCATATATTGTTAATTTTTAAACCCGGATTAACTTATTGATTTTGACTGTACTAAATAACCCTATTACAACAAGCGTTCCATTTTAAAGTATAAAGGGAAAATAATAGCGTTTTTTGATAAAAAAGCAACAATTTTGTGGGCTTTTGAAGCATTTTTATGAAAAAGTCAACCCGGCAAGCCGCTATAGGATTTATTTTTATTACCATTTTACTGGATGTTATGGGCTGGGGGCTTATTATTCCGGTAATGCCGGATTTAATTGCCGAGTTGAAACAAATACCTATTAATGAAGCCAGCCCGTATGGCGCTCATTTGCTTTCTATTTACGCCATTACACAGTTTTTATTTGCCCCGTTTATTGGTAATTTAAGCGACCGTTTTGGCCGAAGACCCGTGCTGCTATTGTCGTTACTTGGTTTTGGCATTGATTACATAATACTGGCTTTAGCCCCTACTTATGGCTGGTTATTTATTGGCCGTGTGTTAGCCGGCATTACCGGTGCCAGTATTACTACCGCATCGGCCTATATAGCCGATGTAAGTAATGCAGAAAACCGGGCAAAAAACTTTGGTTTATTAGGTGCAGCATTTGGTTTAGGCTTTATTATTGGTCCGGCGCTGGGTGGTTTGCTGGCCGATTTTGGCATCAGGGCTCCGTTTTATGCGGCTGCGGCTTTATGTTTATTGAACTGTTTGTATGGTTATTTTGTGCTGCCGGAATCGTTAAGTAAGGAAAACCGTAAACCTTTTAGCTGGAAAAAGGCCAACCCGATTGGCTCATTAATGTTACTGAAAAAATATCCTGTTATTGGTCAATTGGCTATTGCCTACTTTTTATTGTTTTTTGCAGCCCAGGCAGTTCAGGGTAACTGGAGCTTTTATACCATGTTCCGTTTTAACTGGACCGAAAAACAAGTGGGTATTTCGCTGGCTGTAGTAGGTTTATTTGTAGGACTGGTACAAGCCGGTTTAATACGTTTTACAAACCCGCTTTTAGGCAACAAAAAAAGCGTGTATGTCGGGCTGGTGTTGTACAGTATTGGTTTATTGTTATTTTCGTTTGCCACAAAAGGCTGGATGATGTACGCCTTTTTATTACCCTATTGTTTGGGCGGTATTGCCGGCCCGGCTTTACAGGCAATAGTTGCGGGACAAGTAAAACCTTACGAACAGGGTGAGTTGCAAGGTGCTTTTACCAGTTTAATGAGCCTGACGGCGGTATTTGGCCCTTTGGTTATGAATAACTTATTTTATGAGTTTTCTAAACCGGATGCCAGCTTTTATTTTCCGGGGGTTCCGTTTTTTCTGGGAGCAATACTTATGTTGGCTAGTGCCATTTTTAGCTGGTATGTATTACGTAAAGTACCGGAAGATACGCACATGGTTAAAGACTCGTCAAAAACTACCGAAATTCAGCCCGGCTTGCATTAATTAAATGAGAAAGCATAATCTTAGCTTGTTAATAACATCAATTCAGTACACTGATTGCTCGATTGCTCGTAAAGTTAATACCCTACGGCGGGTATTGTATAGTTTTTGCTTGGCGGTAGCTTTATGTCCTAAAAACCGCATGTATGCTTAAGCCACTTTTATTATTAATACTTTGTTCTTCTACCATAATTGCACCTGCACAAACCGATATAGAATGGTACAATAACGGATTAAATGCAAAAAGTGAAAAAAAATACGAAGAAGCTACTGAACTTTTTAAGAAAGCCGTTGGCGTTAATAAAAAAATGTACGAAGCGTGGTTTCAACTGGGCTGGTGTTATAATGAAACAAAAAATTATAGCTCTGCGATACAGGCTTTAAACCAAGCTATGCCCGCAACAGGGTTTCAAGACAATATTTATTACGAACTGGGCTATGCTTACGACCGCCTTGACAGCATACAACCTGCCATTACGGCTTTTAAAAAAGCTATAAACATTAATAATAAGTATGCCATAGCATACAGGGATTTGGCCAATATTTATTTTGATGTACTTTACAAATATGACGAAGCCCTTACCCTTTACAAGGCATTTTTTGCTAATGCACAAAATACACAAATTAACGAGCAACACTATTATAACGCAGGTTATTGCGCCAATAACACGCAACAATATACCGAAGCAATAACTTTTTTAAATAAGGCATTGGTAATGGATAAAATTTTTATCCGGGCCTATAACGAACTTGGATACGCTTACTTTAGTCTTGCAGATTACCCAAAAGCTGTTGAAATGTACACCATGAGCCATGAGCTGGACAGTAAACAGGCTACACCACTAAAGGGCATTGCCGATGTATATAAAAGGCTTAAAGATCCTGAAAAAGCATTAGGTTTTTATGAAAAAGCTATAGCACTGAACCCGCAATTATCAGGAGCCCTGTTTGGTGCCGGCTGGTGTTACAACGACAAAAATGATTACGACAAAGCTATTGCGTGTTTATTAAAGGCCAAAGAAATAAATGCAGATTTTCCGGATGTGTATACTGAGTTAGGCTATGCATACTATTTTAAAGAAGATATAAATAATGCGTTGGCTAACTTTTTAAAATCAATATCCTTCAACGAGTCTTATTTTATTGATTTTTACTACGCAGGACTTTGTTACTCCAAGCTTAATAATAAAGAAAAGGCCCAGGAAATGTACAACCGGCTTATTCTGCTTAATAAAGATTACGCTGATAAATTAAAAACAGCCATTGATAAAAATAAGTAATGGCATTTTTGTTTCTTTGCACATGGCTTCAACACAAGAAAAGATTATCATCATTACGGCTCCATCCGGAGCTGGAAAAACTTCTATTACCCGTCATTTACTGGCAAACTTTCCCCAGCTTTCGTTTTCCATATCGGCGGCAACACGCCAGCCACGCAGTAACGAGGTAGATGGTAAAGACTATTATTTTATATCGTTACCGGATTTTAGGGAAAAGATAAAGAACAACGAATTTGCCGAATGGGAAATGGTGTATGAAGGTAAATACTATGGCACGTTAAAAAGCGAACTTCAACGCCTTTGGAATAAAGACCTTTGCCCCCTACTGGATATTGATGTAAAAGGAGCCATTCACGTACAACAGCAATATCCGGAGCGTTCCTTGTCGTTGTTTATTGAGCCGCCATCAGTTGACGAACTTCACCGCCGCTTACTTAGCCGTGGTACTGAAACTGAGGAAACATTAAACGACCGGGTGAATAAAGCCTCCTACGAACTGTCTTTTAAACACCACTTTGATAAAATAATTGTAAACGATAATCTGGAGCGTGCCTGTGCCGAAGCCGAAGAAATTATCAAAGCGTTTTTAGAAAAGTAAAACATTAACAAATCTGTCTTGTAATAAAAATCGTAGATACTAATTTACTACCCGGCATTATGCCTGTATTACTTACAAGTTTATTTTTTATCTTTAAGCTAACATGGAGTGGAAATTGATTATATGGTTTTTATGCACCCTGCTGCTAATGGCATTTTTTGCCGGCATTGAAATGGCTTTTTTCAGTGCTAACAGGTTAAGCATTGAACTAAAAAAGAAACAAGGCGGCACCAATGCCCGTTTGCTTACCAAGTTTATGGATGCGCCTACAAAGTTTTTGGGTGTTACGCTGGTAGGTTATATTATTTTCCTTACTTTTTTTGCTTTACAAATAAGTGCGGTACTAAAACCCATTTGGCAAAACCTGCACCTGGGCTCAGATTTAGTACATATAGTTATTGAAATTGTTATAGCCACTTTTATTGTACTAATATTTGCCGAGTTTTTACCCCGTGCCATTTTTAGGGCACACAGCAGTTCACTTTTAAGCGGATTGGCGAGAGTTATTCATTTCTTTTACCAAATGTTTCAACCACTGGCAATCGGGTTGGTATCCTTAGCTGAGTGGATACTGAAATACCTGTTTAATATTAATCTGGACAAAAGCAAAGAGCCTTTTAACCGCAACGAACTACGCACCATGTTCCAGGATACGGTAGATGAAGAGCGGCAGGAGCGTAACTCTATGTTACTGGAAAATGCACAGGAACTGCCCAATGTACGTATTCGCCAATGTCTGGTACCACGTAAGGAAATTATCGGCGTAGAAATAGATACAACCATTAGCCAGTTAATTGAAAAATTTACCGATACTAAACTGAGTAAAATGGTGGTATACGAGGGTAATATTGACCATATTGTTGGTTATGTACACGAGCTGGATTTGTTTAAAAAACCCAAAACCATACAAGAGGTACTGCTTACCATCCCGGCCGTACCAGAGAGTATGAGTGCTACCGATTTAATAAAAAAACTAAGCAGCGAAAGAAAAAGTATTGCCTGGGTGGTGGATGAGTTTGGCGGCACAGCCGGCATTATTACCATGGAAGATGTGCTGGAAGAGCTGTTTGGTGAAATATTTGATGAATACGATACCGCAAAATTTGTGGAAAAACGTATTTCTGAAAACGAATACATTTTCAGCGGACGCATAGAAATTGACTACCTGGCCGAAAAATATGGTTTTGAGTTTGAAGAAGGCGACTTTGAAACTCTTTCCGGTTACATTATTAATGCCCACGAAACCATTCCTCAACAAAAAGAACGCATCATTATTGATGATTTTGAATTTGACATCATTAGTGTAAGTGATACCCGTATTGAAATGGTAAAAATGAAAAAATTAAAATAACCCCTTGTTACCGTTTCCCAATCGCTAACTTTGCCCCGTTTCAATAAAAAAAATGGCTCTACTAGATTTTCTACATAAGCGTAATAATAATGTCGAAGGCGAAATGTCCTTTATAGACCACCTGGAAGCTTTACGCTGGCATTTAATACGTTCAGTTATTGCAATTGGGATTGCTTCAATATTCTTTTTTGTTTTTGTAAGGGAAATTGTTGAGCTGGTAGTAATGGCCCCTACACAAGATACCTTTATAAGCTATAAGTGGTTTTGCGATTTAAGTCACTGGCTTGGTATGGGCGACACAATTTGTATGCAAGGAGTTAAAGCCACTTTCCAAAGTACACAAATGACCGGTTTATTTATATCGTCATTCACCATTGCTTTTGTAGGAGGTTTTATTGTTGCATTCCCTTATATCTTTTGGGAGTTCTGGCGTTTTGTAAAACCGGCTTTATCAGAAAAAGAGCTTAAAACAACACGTGGAGTAATATTTTGGGTGTCGTTGTTGTTTTTTACCGGAGTACTGTTTGGTTATTATATTCTTACTCCCTTTATGGTAAACTTCTACTTTAGCTACACATTAAGTGCTAATATTGAAATTAAGCCCACCTTCTCAGACTACCTAGAAAATCTGGTTTATACAACCATGGGCATTGGTGTACTATTTCAAATGCCACTGCTAATAATGATATTGTCACAAATTGGTATTGTTACTGCAAAGTTTTTACGAAAATACCGCCGCCATGCTTTTGTATTAATTCTAATTGCAGCTGCTATCATTACACCATCCACCGACCCTGTGAGTCTAACAATTGTGGCCATACCGCTTTATATGTTATATGAAGCAAGTATTATGGTTGCTGCACGTATAAACAAAAGGCAAAATGCTAAAAAAACGGAGGAATGGAGTTAGGCACTAATAGTAGTATTTAGTATTATGGTGCTCACTTTTATTAATGCTTATTGCGTTAGTCGGTTCTCCATTATCAAATTTCCAAATCATTGTTGTCCGGATAAG
>DHEF01000033.1 GCA_002399735.1 Chitinophagaceae bacterium UBA4857 | reverse complement strand
TAGCTAAATGACATTGGGCTGCGCTGCTTAGACGTAAATGGAAGCGCAGCGTACATTGCAGACGGGCAGCGGACTACAGTTGATTAGTATTACCACAGTTGACAGCCCCCAATTAATTTGAAAATGAGGTAATTCGAAAATGTATAAAAGAAAAGGGTTGGTAAGTTTAATTATTTACTCAACTCACTCAACTCCAACCAACGCATTTCCTTTTCATCAAGCAAGTCATTTATCTCACTAATGCGGTTCGATAATTTTTGCAGTGCTTCAAAATCAGTTTCGCCACCACTTAGTTTATGCGTTACTAAATCTTTTTCAATATTCAATTGTTTCATTTCTTTTTCTATGCTCTCCAGTTCGTGTTTTTCTTTAAAACTTATACGGCGGGCAGGTGCTGCCGGTTTGCTGGCATCGGTAACAGGAGCTTCCACTTTGGGTTCTTCTTTTTTTACCGGCTCTTTTTCTGTTTTGTTGTTTTCCCTGTTTAATAAATCAATACGGTATTGGGTGTAGTTACCGGGAAAGTCACGTATCTCACCATCGCCTTCAAATACAAATAAGTGATCCACCAATCGGTCCATAAAATAACGGTCGTGCGATACAATTAACAAGCAACCCGGGTACTCGCTTAAAAAGTTTTCCAGCACGCTAAGTGTAGGTAAATCCAAATCATTCGTAGGCTCATCCAGTATTAAAAAATTAGGATTACGAAACAGTATGGATAATAAATGTAAACGCCTTTTTTCGCCACCACTTAGTTTACTAATGTAGGTGTATTGTTTATCGGGGTCAAACAAAAACAATTGTAAAAACTGTGCGGCACTCATGGTGCTGCCATCAGCTAACGGAAAATGTTCGGCAATATCTTTTACAAATTCTATCACCCGCATATCTTCTTTAATCACCAAACCTTGTTGCGAGTAATTACCAAAAACAACCGTATCGCCAATATTTATTTTACCACTGTCTGGTTGCTCCAATTGTTGTACAATATTTATAAAGGTTGATTTTCCTGCTCCGTTCTTGCCTACTACGCCAACACGTTCACCTTTTGAAAAAGTATAATCAAAGCCTTTTAAAATAACTTTTTCGCCAAAGTTTTTGTACACTTTTTTCATCTCCACCACTTTGCCTCCCAGGCGGTTCATTTTCATTTGTAGTTCTACCTGTTGGTCTTCAATTTTTTGTTTGGCTTTTTTCTCTACATCGTAAAAATTATCCTGACGACTTTTACTTTTTGTAGTACGGGCTTTCGGTTGCTTGCGCATCCATTCCAACTCTTTGCGGTAGGTGTTACGGGCCTTATCAATACTGGCCTGATCACTTTCTATACGAGCCGCTTTCTTTTCTAAATAATTGGCGTAATCACCTTTATGTGTGTAAAGGTTGCTGCCTTCCATTTCCCAAATTTCATCACATACCGCATCTAAAAAATAACGGTCGTGGGTAACCAGTAACAGCGTTACTTTTTCTTTATCCAGGTAATGCTCCAACCATTCTACCATTTCCACATCCAGGTGGTTGGTAGGTTCGTCCATAATTAATAAAACATGTTTATGTTCAAAGCCAATATCAATTAGGGTTTTGGCTAGTGCCACACGTTTACGTTGTCCGCCGCTTAAAGTATTTACGGCTTGGTTAAGTATGTGGTGAATATTCAGCTTACCAATAATCTGTTTTACTTTGGTATCAAAATCCCAGGCATTCAGTTCATCCATTCTGGTAATGGCATCGGTCAGTCTTTCCACATCTTCCGAGTCGCTCACTAATTCAAACTCTCTAATAGCTTTAATAGTGGGGTGGTCATGAAAAAATATATTATCCAATGCCGATTTTGTTTCTTCAAATATGGGGTCTTGCTCAAAAAGTACCACATCCACATCTTTATGAATCCATACTTTTCCACTTTCTGCAGTTTCTTTACCCGATAAAATTTTCAAAAGGGTCGATTTTCCCGATCCGTTGCGGGCCACCAGCGAAATTTTATCGCCTTCCTCAATATGAAAGCTAATATTGCTAAACAAAGGCTTAATGCCATAACTCTTACTCAAATTCTCTACCGATACATAATGCATTTTGCAAAGATACTTCAGCAACTTGGGAAAGCAGGCATTAAAAAATGAAATAATTTATAAATGGCGGGGAGGATTTTTTTATGTTACCGGCTGTTGAGCCCTGATTGATTGTCCCTTGCGACGCTCCGTTCGGGGTTCTGTCCGCTAATCAACATCGTGTTACGGCACTGCCGTTTAGGTTTATTTAAAACTTTTTACCAATGTTTAGTCGCAATTGACCAAATGCAGGAGAATTTTTATACTTATGTGGCTCATCATCGTGTATAAAAGTTTTATTTGAAAGTAAAGTGCGAACGCCCAAAGACAAGTCAAAGCTAAAATGATAATTATTGTTTAGTGTATAACTACACTGTACTACAATGGGCGTAATGTACAGCTCATTTTTATTTTCTTTTTTATAAAACTTATCGCTAAATAAGTAATTAGGTTCATTAGGCTTTTCTGGCGAAAACATTCTATATATGGTACTATTAACAAAACCTAAATCTGCACCTAATCCAAAATTAAATGGTTTTTGTTTGTTAACGTAAATTCTGCTTCCCACTCCTATTCCGTGAGCTTGTTTATTTAATGCAATCATAGGAGAAAGCCTTAGTCCCATCATTCCTTTTAAAATGAATCTTTCATAGGTTGGTTGCAAAAATACGGCATGCTGCGAGTGATAATATTCTGTTTCATTTGAGCCCAAAACATTTACTTCCAAGGCATAAGTGGGAAGGGATGTATAGGTTATTCCTAATGACAAAACATTTTTAATACTTCTTAATTCCTGAAACCTTTTTATTTTATGAAAGTTCTTATCAATAAATTTAATGGTATGCTTTTGTTCTTCATCATACAATATTTTTTCTACTAAAAAAGCGTCAATTTCTGTTTGCCCTTTCCGTTTAATCATTTTTCCATCTTGCAGTATTTTTGTATCACGTTTAGTTAACTCAAAATTATCGTATGGGAAATAGCTTATTTCTTTTGCAAAATATACCATTGCCAGTTTTACAATCAGAGTGTCGCCCAGTGGCTTTTTTCGGGTGGGTTTTAGAATGAGTGTGTCCTGAGTATAAGAAGTGTTACAAATACCGACAAGGGCAAATAGAAAAAGATAAATTCTTGCTTGGATGCTCGTTTTTACTTTCATATGTTTAAGCATTAATGGTTATTTTGCCTGACAACTATTTCTTCATAGGCGATGCCTCTAAATAAAAGTTATTAGGCAAAAAAGTAAATAAACAAACAAATAATGGCAACTGCAATGATTACCAGAAAGGGCATTGCTTTCTCTAGCAAACTTTCCTGTTTTTTATCCCGGTTTATTTTTAGTAGTAAAGTCTGTTGTGCCGGGCTGCTGTTTATTTTTTGCAGGTAGGGTAATAGCTTGTTAAACTGGTTGTAATTTAAGAAACAGGTCATTTTTACAAGCGTGCTAATGATGGTGTCGTTGATATCCGTTTCATTAAAGCTGTTCAGCTTTTCAATATTATCGGTAGTAAACAACGTTTCAATGGACTGGGTAATGATAACCTTGTTAGCAGGGTTGGTGCTGTTTAGTAATGAAAACTGCTTTTCCATTACAATACATTTTTGCAGTACGCTTACCGGCGTTAAAATAAAGCTGGTATTTTTTATACCTGAACTTTTCTTTAACCATCTTTCTTTATGGTATTCATCACGACGGCTATTACTGGTTAATGTTTCATATGCTTCTTTTACCGCATCAAAATAAGCCCGTGCATACGGGTCGTTATTGGTTTTGTCAGGATGATATTGTAAAACCAATCTGCGGTAAGCTTTTTTAATTTCTTCCTGTGTGGCTGAGGGAGCCAGTTCTAATATGGTATAATGATCGTTTTGTTGCACGGTTACAAAAGTAAGTGCTATAGGTTTAGCTAAATTTATTTGTTGGTAAAATGTTGGCTACAAAACATGATTTACATTTTGCTTAATAAAAAACTTAACGTAATACTCCGTGCAACTCTGTGTTTATACTCCATTACCTCTGTGGTAAATTATGGTGCGTGAGACACGCACCAAGGTATGTTTAGCTTTTTTTACCGTTAACATGTTTTTCAAAAAAGTTAATGGTACGTTTCCATGCCAGTTCTGCTGCTTCTTTATTATAACGGGTAGGAGCTGTGTCGTTATGAAATGCATGGTTTACATTTTCGTACACATATTGCTCGTAAGTAACACCGGCTGCTTTTAATGCTGCTTCGTAAGCATCTTTGCCTTCATTAACACGGGTATCTAAACCGCCATAATGTAATTGTACGGCTGCTTTTATTTTAGGCACATCTTCTGTTTTTGCCTGGCGACCATAAAAAGCAACTGCTGCTTTTAAGTTGGGTACATTTACGGCTAAGGTGTTTGCCATTGCGCCGCCCCAACAAAAACCTACGCAACCGTAATTTCCGTTGGTATCTTTACGTGTTGCTAAATAATCAAACACTTTTATAAAGTTAGCATTACTATCTTCTTGTTTTAACTCCTGAAATTTTGTACGGGCTTCATCTTCATTAGCAGGTGTGCCACCAATAGGTGCTAATGCATTTGGTGCTATGGCTAAAAAGCCAGCTTTGGCTGCACGACGGGCCACATCTTCTATATGTGCATTTAATCCACGGTTTTCGTGTATTATTACAATAGCACCATATTTCGCATCTTTTTTTGGCCGGGCAATATAAGCTGACATCGTACCATTCACACCTGCATAAGAAATTGTTTCGGTAAACAAATCATCATCATTAGTGATGGCAGCATTGGTACCGTTTACTTCAATGGATGGTAGTATTGCTAATGCTGTTGCCATGCTTCCTGTTAATATAGCCAATCGTTTAAGAAACGAGCTCCTGCTAAGTGGTTTATGCGTGTATTCGTCATACAGTTCTATAATACGTTGATCCATGGTTGAGGTATTTGCTACTAAGTTAGGCAATTGGCAATGGACAAGTGACAATTGACAGCTTTAAATTATTGAATATTTTAGATTGAATATTTGGTTATTGCATAATGGTGAATAGAATTACTACAGTTGAAGAGTGCGACGCAACAGACAATGATAGTAGTAATGCAGCTGGTAACATAAAAACAGTATGTAGTATTGAGTATTTAGTATGCAGTATTGAGTATGTAATATTTAGAAAACAGCCAACATTATCACGATAACGTTGAACTTTTGAACCTTTCTTTTTCCAAATGTTAAAGAATTTTACCAAAAGTTTTGCTAACACTTGATAGTTATAACATTTTTATGCAACTACATGGAACGATTATAGCTCATATTTGTGTATAGCAACAACGTTATACGAAACAATTTTTTTAACCCCTAAATTAGAAAGCCATGAAACGGATACTTACAAATACAATGATGGCAATAGGTTTGGTAATGGGTAGCATTTGGGCTACAACGATTAATGCACAGGTTGGCGTTAATGCGCAGGTAAGTTATCAAACGTTTTATGACGAATTGAGTCCGCACGGAACATGGATTGATAACCCGGAGCATGGTTATGTTTGGGCACCAAATGTAGGTGCAGATTTTCAGCCTTACAGTACCAATGGTAATTGGGTGTGGAACGATCAGTACGAGTGGATGTGGGCATCTAACTACTCATGGGGTTGGGCACCGTTTCACTATGGTCGTTGGTTTATGGATCCGTTTTATGGATGGATGTGGGTACCGGGTTATGAGTGGTCGCCGGCATGGGTAGCATGGCGTGATGGTGGCGATTATTATGGATGGGCGCCTATACGTCCGGGCTTTAGTATAAATATTGGCTTTAGTAATTATAACCCGCCTATGAATTACTGGTGTTTTGCACCACGCAGGTATATTAATTCGCCAAGAATTCATAACTATATTTTACCACGTAGCCGTAATACAACTATTATTAACAACACTACTATCATTAACATCAACAATCGTACACGTGTTAATAATAATTACTTTATTAATAATGGTCCGCGACGTAATGATGCAGAACGTTATACAGGTCGCATACGTTCGGTAAGGTTTAATGAAGTGAACAGACCGGGCCGCAATGAAGTACGTGGGAACAGAATTAATGTGTACAGACCAAGTATTGAAAGAAACAATGACCGTAACCGTATTGCGCCAAGAAATGTAGAAGGGTATAGCAGAGAAAATGCGAATAACCGTAATACAAATCGTAACAACAATAACGACAGGGTAAATAATCGTAATAACGATAACCGGAATAACAGAACCATTGAGCGTGATAACAGAAGAACTGAACGTAATGCAACAGACAGGTTTAATAACCGTAATAATAATGCGGGTAATAACAACAACGTTGACAGAAGAAATAATAGAAACACGAACAATGAAAATATAAACCGTAACCAACGTACAAGGGAAGAAGCTACCAACCGCAGTAACGAAAACCGTGCGGCTGGTAACAATTTACCAACCCGACGTTACGAGACTAACAACAATAACAGGCAGCCTAACAATGCGGAGCAAAGACAACCGCAACGCAGACAGGAAGCAAGGTCTAATAATGTAACAAGGGAGCGTACAACATTTGAGCGTCCGCAACCACAAAGAAGGGCCGAAGCACCGGCGCAACCACGCCAACAACGTACGATGGAGCAAAGGCCATCGGAGCCACGTCAGCAACGTAGCATGGAACAAAGACCTTCGCAACAAATGCGTCAGCGTAGCGAAGCACCACGTCAGCAACAAATGCAAAACCGTGGTAACAGAGGCGGTGGTAACGAAGGTCGCAGAACAGAAAGGCCGGGAAGAGGTTAAAATACTATCTGTGAAAACTATACAATGTGATAGCTCCGAAAGGGGCTATTTTTTATTTTACATAAATGAGCTAAAATTAAATTTATTGTAGGGCAAAGGTTTCTTACTATAAAACCATCTTATTAAAGCTTACTTTTATTAACCTAAACACTATCAATTTGAAAATACTGTGGACCTATCTTAAGCCTCATCGTAAACTAATTTTTTTCTCGCTGCTACTGGCTGGTGTTGCACAACTATTACTGCTGTTGGATCCTATTATTTTTGGAAAAATAATTGATGACTATGCTACCAACCCCGGTCGGCTTCCTGAAAATGAATTAGTAAAAGGCGTGTTGTTTTGGTTAGGTATTGCGGTGGCAGTGGCCTTGGGTTCACGATTAATAAAAGCTTTTCAGGATTATATAATGCGACTTGCCGTACAAAAATTTGGTATGCAAATTTTTAATGATGGCATTAAACAAACTTTACGTTTGTCGTTTGCCGAGTTTGAAAACCAACGTAGCGGCGAAACTTTATCTACTTTACAAAAAGTACGTACCGATACAGAACGGTTTATTAACTCCTTTGTCAATATACTTTTTTCGTCCATTATTGGTATTGGTTTTTTAATATGGTATGCGGTTACCAAACATTGGCTATTAATTCCGGTTTTTGTAGTAGGCGTATTGGTGTTGGGTGGTTTAACTGGTTTGCTAAGCAAAAAAATTAAAACACTGCAACGTACTATTAATAAACAAACCAATCAAATGTCGGGCTCCATTACTGAGTCGTTACGTAATATTGAATTAGTAAAAAGTTTAGGACTTACTTATCCGGAAATACGACGCTTGCGTGAGCATACGCAAAAAATATTCGATCTGGAAATGATGAAAACCCGTAAGGTTCGCTCCTTAGCTTATATGCAAAGCTCGGCGTTAACGTTATTACGGCAATCTATTTTATTTATACTGTTATGGTTAATTTTTCGCAATGTATTAACTACCGGTGAGTTAATCAGTATGCAATTTATATCCACCACTATTTTTGGACCTTTGCAGGATTTAGGTAATATCATACTCTCTTATCGTGAGGCCGAAGCATCTTTACAAACTTTTGATAAGTTAATGCATCAACCAATTGAAACGCGTCCGGAGGAACCCATTGAATTAGGACAATTACAAAACATAGAATTTAATCAGGTAATATTTAGTCATAAAACGGCGGCGGTTAATGCCATTGATAATATTTCATTCAATGTAAAAAGTGGCGAAACTATTGCGTTTGTTGGGCCATCGGGTTCTGGTAAATCAACATTGGTAAAATTGTTGGTAGGTTTATACAGACCGGTTGGCGGTGATATATTTTTTAACAACATTCCCTCGGCACAATTGCGTTACAACGAAATGCGCCGACAGATTGGTTTTGTAACACAGGAGACACAATTGTTTTACGGTACTATACGTGAAAATTTATTGTTTGTGCAACCTGCTGCTACTGATGATGAAATGATAGAAGCCCTAACAAAAGCATCTGCCATTAATTTAATCAATCGTTCCGAAAAAGGATTGGACACTTTATTAGGTGAAGGTGGTATGAAACTTTCCGGTGGCGAAAAACAACGTTTGGCTATTGCCCGTGCCTTGTTACGTCAGCCGCGGTTATTAATTTTTGATGAAGCTACTTCTGCATTAGATTCTTTAACCGAAGAAGCCATTACCGAAACCGTAAAAAATATTGCTGCACAACGAGACCCCATTACCATTATGATAGCCCATCGCTTATCTACCATTATGTATGCCGATGTTATTTATGTGTTGGAAAAAGGCAAGATTGTAGAACAAGGTTCGCACCAAGTTTTATTAGAGAAAAAAGGATTGTACTATGCCATGTGGCGCCAGCAGATAGGTGAACGACGATAGCAGTTTAAAGTTAAAGAAGTTCCAGAAGTTCAATGTTAAAGAGGTTCCAGAGGTTCAACGTTCAAAAGTTCAACGTTATCGTGAATGCGTTGGCTGTTTTCTCTATACTAAATACTTAATACTGTATACTTATTATTTGTTAGTCAGCGGCAGTACTACTGTCATCGTCTGTTGTGTCACTCACTTGTACGTTCCGTAATTCTACTCACCATTATACAATACCCAATATTCAATCTAAAATATTCAATATTGGAGTATTACAAAATTGTCCATTGTCAACTGTCAATTGTAATTTGTCCATTGTCAATTGGGTCTTAGCTTCTCAACAACTTCACCTTTGCAGCTAAAAATATAATGGCAAATCCCATTAAGCCTATTGCAGCGAAGGAATACCGCAAGCTGGATAATTCGGCAATATAACCAATCAATGGCGGCCCCATTAAAAAGCCTAAATAACTAATACTGGAAACCGATGCCAAGGCAACACTGGGTGTAATATTGGCTACTTTGCCAGCAGCGCTATACACCATTGGTACTATGGATGAAACACCTAAACCTACCATTAAAAAACCTAAAGTGGCTGTAGGCAAGTAAGGCAGAAATACCGATAAAAATAAACCGCCTGCAATAAACAAACCGCTATAACGTAATAACTTTTGTCTGCCGAATCTTACAATTAACTTGTCGCCCATAAAACGACCGGTTGCCATCATAATCATAAATGCGGCATACCCTAAAATGGTTAGCGATTTTGGCGCATGTACAACTTGTTTAAAGTAAACACCACTCCAATCAAACATAGCGCCTTCGGCAGCCATACTGCAAAAACCAATAATACCTAATTGTACCAATATCATATTGGGTTTGGCAATAAACGATTTTTTCTTTTCGGTTTTTACCGCAGTATTGTTGCTAGCCGTAGTACCCGATTTTAAATAACGTTGTGCCAATACACAAGTAATGGTAATTAAAACAGCCATAATACAAAAATGTATATGTGGCGAGACATGAGTAGAAATCATTAACAAGCCAATCAGGGCACCGGTAAAACCTGCTATACTCCATACACCATGAAAGCTGGTCATAATAGGGCGACCATACATTTTTTCGGCAATGATGGCTTGTGTATTAACGGAGATGTTACAAAAATTACCAAATACACCAAATATAAAAAGTGCCAGTGTTAGTTGCCATGCAGAATTGGCAAGCGCAAGATTGGTTAAACCAATAGTGTATAATATTAAAGCTATACGAATAACATTACGACTGCCAAAACGAGCCACAATACGTCCGGAAAAAGGTAAGGTGACTAATTGCCCGGCCGGAAGTGCCAATAGAATGCTGCCTAATGCCGCATCGGAAAGGGATAAAGCGGTTTTAAGATCGGGTATGCGGCTTGCCCAGGTAGCAAAAGTTATACCCTGACAAAAAAAGAATATAGAAACAGCTATGCGCAAACGACGGCGATAGAAGGCACTGGCCTCTTCGTAACTCAATGTTCCTTTCTGCCTTTGCGGAAAAAATAAGCTATTAACCTTGTACAGGCTTTTGGTAACGATGCTATTGTTCATCTTGGTAAATAAAGTTGTTTATTGTACGTACTATGGCAAACAACTTTGTAAATGTGAATGAAGCAACAAAATTACCAATCAAAAGTTTGATTACAAAACTTCGGCAAATAAACTGATTTGAATTAACCTTTTGTTGATGTATTGGGGTACAATTGTACTAATTAATAACCATGTGTATATTTTTCCGACTACGGTTACCGGGATTTGTAAGTGTGGTATCGACAACTATTTTTGTTTCCTTAAATGAAAATAGTTGTTTGTTGGTTAGTTTACGGGGTTTGTAAAGTGGCGTAAATAACCATTTTTTTAATGCCCATTTTTGCTGGCAAATACATTAATTATGAAAAAAGTCACATCCGTATCATTCTTATTTATTGCACTTAGTGTAATATTTTTTTCTTGCAAAAAAGACAAAACTGAGGGGCATTCAGGCAGTATTCAAAAAAAATGGTATTACCATAAAATTATTACAACAAATAAAACAACAGGTGTTACTAACTCAGAAGATATTTATGGTAGTCTTTGGTATGTAGAGTTTAAGGCTGACGGTACTTTATATGACTCTGACGCTGGTAATAGATCTTATACTTTAACTAATAACGACAAAAAGCTGACATTAGTGAGTAATGGTGGTGCTACTACCATTTACGATGTTACTAAATTAACTGCTACTGAATTACAGTTGAGTGGCGAAGTAGATAATAGTAGCCAGAAACTTGAATTAAAAACAACGCCGCAATAGTAACCCTCAAAAGAGTTTTAATACTTCATGAAAAAGCCCCTTACTTTAAGGGGCTTTTTCTTTTATAGACATAATAGGAATTTGCATTTTTTTTAACTGCTCATCTGTGTTATTACTTTTCTGAAATTATCGTGTGTTGCGAAAAAGCCCAATAGCATTACTACTGTTGAAAGGAGCCCTTCGGCAAGCTCAGGATAAACTACAAGGGAGGATCAATCAGGGCTATACAGTTGGTAACAAAAAAATCCCATCACTGCTAAGCCGGATGGGATTTATAATTTGTAAGAAATATGTTTTAATTCATTGTTTCTTCCATGTAACTTTCAATAGGCTCGCAGGTGCAAATTAAGTTTCTGTCGCCATGTGTATTGTTAACACGGGCTACCGATGGCCAGAATTTGTTTTGCTGTACATAAGCCAATGGAAATACCGCCTGTTCGCGGGTGTATGGTTTTTCCCAATTGCTGGTAATAACCATGGTTTGTGTATGTGGTGCATTTTTTAAAGGATTATCTTTTTTGTCACCACCTTCTTCAATAGCTTTTATTTCTTCTCTTATACTTAATAAGGCTTCACAGAATCTATCCAGCTCGGCTTTGTCTTCACTCTCTGTTGGTTCAATCATAATAGTGCCGGCAACAGGAAAACTCATGGTTGGTGCGTGGAAGCCATAGTCCATTAAACGTTTGGCCACATCTTCGGCTTCTATTTCTGCGGTTTTTTTAAACGGACGTAAATCAACAATAAACTCATGCGCACAAGTACCGTTGGTTCCAAGATACAATACATCATACGCACCTGTTAAACGGGCACGCATATAGTTGGCATTTAAAATTGCATTTTTAGTAGCAGCTTTAACACCATCACGACCTAATAAACGTATATAACCATAACTTATTAATAATATAGATGCAGAGCCATAAGGCGCCGCAGAAACAGCCGAAGGAGTTTTGCCTTCGAATGCTACGTGACCGGGAAGGTAAGGAGCTAAATGTGCTTTTACACAAATAGGGCCAACACCCGGACCGCCGCCACCATGTGGTATAGCAAATGTTTTATGTAAGTTAAGGTGACAAACATCGGCACCAATTAAACCCGGTGCGGTTAAACCAACCTGCGCATTCATATTAGCACCGTCCATATATACTTGTCCGCCATGTTGGTGAACAATAGCTGTAATATCTTTTACTGTTTCTTCGTACACACCGTAAGTACTTGGGTAGGTAATCATAATACCGGCCAGGTTAGCAGCGTGTTGCTCGGCTTTAAGTTTTAAATCCCCAACATCAATATAACCGTTTTCCAAAGCTTTTACTACTACTACCTTCATGCCCACCATTACGGCCGACGCAGGATTGGTACCATGTGCACTAATTGGAATTAACATTACATTACGGTGATGATCGCCATTGGCTTCGTGGTAGGCTTTAATGGTTAACAAACCGGCATACTCTCCTTGCGCACCACTATTAGGTTGTAAGCTACAAGCATCAAAGGCAGTAATGGTACATAAGTATTTGCTTAACTCATCAACAACGGTTTTGTAACCCAAGGCCTGGTCCTGCGGAACAAAAGGATGTATTTTGCTAAAGTGCGACCAGCTCAAAGGAATCATTTCTGTAGCGGCATTCAACTTCATGGTACAGCTGCCTAACGAAATCATGGATGTGTTTAACGACAAATCTTTATTTTCTAAAGATTTTATGTAACGCATCATCTGGCTTTCGCTGCGGTGCGTGTTAAACACACTGTGTGTAAGGTAAGGACTGGTACGTTGCAATACTTCAGGAATATGTTGCAAGCCGGCATCCATATGTATATCAAAACTTACCGGATCAGTATCGTTTTCAAAACAATTAATCAGGTCAAATAAGTCATCCACACCTGTGGTCTCATCCACGGAAATACTAACTAAATCGTTGCCAATATAACGCAGGTTTATTTGTTGTTGTAATGCTTTTTCACGAATAGCCTGTTGGTTAGTTACTTTTACTACAACTGTATCAAAGAAATATTGACTCACTAAACTATAACCTCTTGCCACTAATGAGTCGGCTACAGTTTGTGCCAGTTGTGCCACACGTGAAGCAATATCTTTTAATCCTTCGGGGCCATGATATACGGCATACATAGCTGCCATGTTAGCTAACAATGCCTGAGCTGTGCAAATGTTTGAAGTAGCTTTTTCACGTTTAATATGTTGCTCACGTGTTTGCAAAGCCATACGTAAAGCACGGTTACCATTGGTATCAACACTTACACCTATAATACGACCCGGAATACTGCGTTTAAATTCATCTTTGGTAGAAAAAAAAGCCGCATGTGGTCCGCCATAACCCAATGGTACACCAAAACGTTGTGCACTACCAAGGGCAGCATCAGCTCCTAATTCACCGGGAGAGGTTAATAAAGTCAAAGCCAATAAATCAGTAGCCATCGCTACATAACCATTTACGGCATGTACACTTTCTATAAACGAACGGTAATCTTCAACCGATCCTTTATCGTTAGGATATTGTACAATGGCTCCAAAATAGGTATCATCTATAGTTGCAGTTGCGTAAGCACCAAATACTAATTCTACACCAATTGGTGCTGCACGGGTAACCAATACATCTTTGGTTTGTGCAAAAATTTCTTCATCAACAAAAAACTTAGTCTTGGTTGGTACCGGGCCTTTGTTTACGGTATGAAAAAACATCGCCATCGCTTCTGCAGCAGCAGTTGCTTCATCTAACAAAGAAGCATTAGCAATAGGTAAACCGGTCAGGTCGCTAACCATGGTTTGAAAGTTTAATAAACTTTCCAAACGGCCTTGCGAAATTTCGGCCTGGTACGGGGTGTATTGTGTGTACCATCCCGGGTTTTCAAAAACGTTACGTAAAATAACCGATGGGGTAATGGTATCGTAATAACCCTGTCCAATATAAGTTTTGTACACTTTATTTAACAGCGATACTTCTTTAATATGTTGCAGGTAAGCATGTTCACTTAACGATACAGGTAAATCCAATTCCTTATCCATGCGTATAGCCGTAGGAACGGTCTTGTCAATCAGGCTGTCCAGGGTTGGTTCGCCAATAACTTGTAACATCTGCTCGGTTTCGGAGGCATTAGGGCCAATATGGCGGGGTAAAAACTCCCCGGCCTGTTTGTTAAACAAACTCATATATGTAATGAACTTAATTGTGTAAAAAGATGCGCAAAGGTACAATACTTACAAACAATTTTAAAGTCTGTCTGCAAACTGTGCATAACACCTTAATAGCCACCAAAATCAATCGATTGCGGCTAAATAAAGAAGAAATTATCCTTAGTAGTAGGGAATTTTTATGTTACCGGCTGTATAGCCCTGATTTGGCTGATGTTGCGACGCTCCTTTCATCGTTCTGTTCGCTAATCAGCATCGTGTTGTGCGCCAGTCATGCGACAATTAGCACATTAGCTAATCAGCATATTATACTTAATAATCCAAATCAAGCTTTAACCTATCTTTTAACTCTTTAATCAGCGGGTATTGTTCCACCATTTTCATAAACTGTTCACTGGCCGAAAGTGGAGCATCGCCGCCGGTTAATATTTCCTGATTTTCGATGGTGACAATAATAAACTCCAGCTTACTGTTGTTTAACCGTTCTTTTAAATATTCAACAGCACGGCGTGAGTTACTTTCAATGAAGCGGAATTGTATTTTGTTAGCTGCTTTCGCATAAAAACTATCAGGTCCGGTTATTACCAACTCGGCCATATCATAGTTTTGCCAGGCTGCATTTTTTTCTTCTTTAAGTATTAAGGCAAATTCATTCCAGGCAACCAACAGCGTTTCCATGTTTAAAGACTCATCAACTTTTTTAGTTTCCTCGGCATTTTTATACTGGTTACGTATTTTTTCTAAAGCTGATAATTTGCCACTACCAACAGTAGGTTTTGTAGCACTTGCCGCAGGCTGTGGCGGTGCGGCAACAGGTTGTTTAACGGCTGGCTGTGGCTTATTTTCTGTAATAGTTAACCGGGCCGCCGGTTCCATAACCGTAGACGGTACAGTGGCAGTTGTTGCGGTTGTAGTTACTGTTTGTGCGGGGCCAGTTGCAATAGCTTTGGGCTTATGCTCCAGCATGCGTAATTGTCTAAAGCCAACGGGTTTAGTCGTTTCAACTATTTTTTTTTTACTTACACCATCATCACCGGTAGTAAGTTGCATGGCTTGTTGTAAGTAGCATAGTTTTATTAATGCCATTTCCACATGCAGGCGTTTATTGCGTGCTGCTTTAAAGCTTATTTCAGTTTCGTTCAATATATTTAAAGCACTTATTAAAACAGCAGCAGAAACCTCTTTTGCTTTTTCTAAATAACGTGGTTTATGGTTTTCTACCGCTTCTAATAAGGCGGCTGCTTTTTCATCTTTACATACCAATAGGTTGCGAATAAATTCGGCCATACCGTTTATCACCATATCGCCTTCAAATCCTTTACGGTTAATGTCATCGTACAATAACATGGCACCTGCAAGGTCTTGTTGTAACATGCAATCCAATACTTTGAAATAGTAATCGGCATCTAAAATGTTTAAATGCTCCAATGTATTGGCATAGTTTAATTTGCCTCCGGTAAAACTTACAATCTTGTCCATGATGCTTAATGCATCACGCATACAGCCTTCACTTTTTTGCGCAATTACCTGTAAGGCGGCTTTATCGGCAGTAACATCTTCTTTCTCACAAATTTCTTCCAGGTGTTCTACCGTGTCGTTATTGGTAATACGTTTAAAATCGAAAATCTGACAACGACTTAAAATGGTTGGTAATATTTTATGTTTTTCGGTAGTGGCTAAAATAAAGATGGCGTAGGAAGGTGGTTCTTCCAATGTTTTTAAAAAGGCATTAAAGGCTGAGGCACTTAACATGTGCACCTCATCAATAATATATACTTTGTAACGACCAGCCTGTGGTGCAAAGCGCACCTGTTCTACCAAGGCTCTTATATCATCAACCGAGTTGTTACTGGCAGCATCCAATTCATGAATGTTCATGGATATGCCATCGTTAAAAGATGTACAGGAGTTACAGGTATTACAGGCTTCACCATCGGCAGTGCGGTTTTCGCAGTTGATGGTTTTAGCCAATATACGGGCGCAGGTTGTTTTGCCTACACCCCTTGGACCGCAAAACAAAAATGCATGCGCCAACTGATCGTTTTTAATAGCGTTTTTTAACGTGGTGGTTATATGCGACTGGCCAACAACTGTATTAAACAATTGTGGTCTGTACTTACGTGCTGATACAATAAATTTTTCCATACCTGAGCGGCTAAATTAGCTATTTATAAACAAAGATGAACGGTATTTAGTTTGGTTAATATGCACATTCAATTAAGGTGAGGGGGAAAGCTGAACGCTTAAGGCTTAATGCTGAAAGCCGGAGGCTTAATGCCTTGGTGTTCCGCAGTAAAAAATATCTACTATACACCATGACTTTTGCTCTAAGTGCATTTGCATTTAGCTTTACGCGTTAAGCTTTTAGCTTCTGTTGACGGGCTGCCCGACTGGCAGCAGTAGCTGCAACGGTGCGTGGGTGGGTAGCCTGGCAGTTGTACTACTGCAGAAGGCGGGAACAAAAGCTGACCGGAGTTACTACTGCTGACAGCCCCAAATGGTACGTTTTTTTTGTAGAATTACGAAAATATCGTAATATTGAGATTGAATTCGTAATTAGTTATAAACTTGTTAAAACAGTGGTAGGAATAACCAATGTACGAATGTGTTCGTAATATTGTTATTCATATACCAAAATTACTTTATGAGGAAAATTGTTGTTTGTTTAGTATGGATTTGTCTATCACTGTGTCCGGCCATTTTATTTGCACAAAAAGGGCAGGTGAGTGGTTCGCTTACCGACTCGTCAGGCAAATTGCCTATTGCTTATGCTACCGTAACCATTTTTAATGCGCGGGATACCAGTATTGTTACTTACCGGATGACGGATGAAGTCGGAAAATTTAAAGTACCGGGTTTACCGGTTAATAAAGAATTGCGTGCAGTGATTACTGCAACTGGGTATGGTGTTTTTAGAAAAGAGTTTACCCTTACCGGTGACAGTACAGATATGAACTGGGGCAAGCTTACCATGTTTTCGGATGTACAGGAACTGGAAGAAATATTATTGATTGCAGAACGACCACCGGTGGTGGTGAAAAAAGATACGATAGAATTTAATGCATCGGCCTTTAAAACTTTACCTACGGCATTGGTAGAAGATTTGTTGCGCAAATTTCCGGGTGTGGATGTAGATAAAGAAGGTAATATAACGGTGAATGGTCGTAAAGTAAACAGGCTTACAGTGGAGGGCAAGGAATTTTTTGGCAGCGACCCTAAAGTAGCATCTAAAAACTTACCGGCTAATTTAATTGATAAAGTGCAGGTAAGTGATGATAAAGAGGAACAACAACGTAACCCAGATTTAGGATCTGGTGAACTGGGTCAGGTAATAAACCTGAAGTTGAAAAAAAGTATTAAACAAGGTTGGTTTGGTAAATTATATGCCGGTGCCGGTACTGATGAACGTTACGAAGCCGGCGGTATAGTAAATATGTTCAGAGATACTATGCAGGTAAGTGTACTAGGTTATTCAAACAACTTAAATCGTTCGGGTTTTGGTTTTCAGGATGTGATGAATATTGGCGGGTTTAACCGTAACAATGTTAACAGCATAATGATTAACAGTAACGGTGGTTTTGCTTTAAATGATATTTCGTTTGGGGGTATGGGGCAGGGTTTGCAACGTACAACAGGCGGCGGTGCTAATTTTAATACCATCTTAAGTAAAAAAAACACGCTGAGCATGCAATACTTTTATGGTCAGAATAACGGTATTATACAACAGAGATCTTTACGGCAAGAGTTTTTTGGAGATACCACATTATTTAGAAACAGAGGTAGCGATGGCGAAACAAATGACTACTCCCATCGTATATCTGCCTATGTAAAAACCAAGATTGACTCTACAAGCACGTTGGAGTACCGACCATCTTTCAATTTTGTAAAAAAAGATGCATGGAGCATAGACAGCACTACAACTACTTCCAATTTTGAAGCGTTAATTAATAAAAGCATTAACGAGCAAAACCAGCGTTCCAATGGTTTTTCTATGCAGCAAGAATTATCTTACAGTAAACAGTTTAAGAAAAAAGGACGTTCACTATACGCAACTGTAAATTTTAACCTGAATAATAATAATACTGACCAATATAACGACGCTGAAAACCAGTTTGAAAAAACTGGAACCACTACATTGTTACAACAGTTAAGAAACCAGGATCAACATTCGTGGAATGGCAGGTTGTATGTAAACTATAACGAACCGTTGACTAAAAATTTATCACTACGTTTTACACAAACACTGGAGCTTTTTCATGATAAGGATAATATTGCTTCCTTTGAATATGACCATGCCACCGGTAAATATATTATTCCTGATGAGTTATTAACAAACGGACTGGAAAGAGATGGTTTGCGCAACAGTACGTTTGCGGGCCTTAGCTATAAATATAAAAAATGGACATTTACACCCGGTGTCACATGGCGTTATTTAAAAATAGATAATCAGTTTAAAAAAGATCCTGAATTACAACAACAGTTTTCTTTTTTAATGCCTGCCTTAAGTGTACGTTGGGATAAGTGGAGCTTTAACTACAATGTGTTTGTAAACGAACCGCAGATTACCGATTTACAACCAACGGCTAATAACACCAATCCATTATTTATTAGCGTTGGTAACCCGGCGTTAAAGCCAACCAAGGCGCACTCTTTCTCTATTAATGCATACTCATACGATGTAAAAAATGATATTAACTACAACATGTATTTTAATGGCACCATTAACCAGGATGCGGTAGTAAGACAACGTACGCTTTATGAAAACGGCGTACAGGAATCATCGCCCATTAATACCGATGGTGTATGGCGTGGACAATTAAGTTTTAGTATGCGTAAACAATATAAGTATGGTGCTAAATGGAAAATAAGTATTGGTCCTTCTGTTAATGGTAATTACAACCAAAGCCCTGTATTGTTAAACGATAAAAGAAGTACCGCTAAAAACTTTAATTTAAACCCGGGTTTAACAGCCTCTTTCAATTGGGATGATAAAATTGAATTTAACCAACGTTATGGTCCATCGTGGAATAAAGCTACTTATGAAAACAATTTTTATCCCGGTTTATCACTATGGCGCCATACATCTGTTACCGATTTAGTTGTGCGTTTACCCAAACGTATAGTTTGGGAAACTTCTTTAGATTATAATTACAACCCACAAGTAGCTGCAGGTATACAAAAAAATATTTACCGTTGGAATGCCGCCGTAAACCTGTTGTTCTTAAAGCAGGATAAAGGACAATTGAAGTTATCGGTGTTTGATATATTAAATCAGAACAATACTGTTTATCGTAGTATAGCCGAAAACTTTATTACCGATTCGCAAACACTGGCTTTACAACGATACTTTTTACTAACTTTTACCTATAACATTAGAAACTTTGGTGCCGGTAAAGTAGGTGGCCGGGACAGATTTTTACTGTTTTAAATACTTATTGCAAAACCAACTGTTTGTTATGATGGAGTGTTGTATAACACTCCATTTTTTATTTATGGTATCAGCTTTAGTGCTACTATCAGCTTCTGTTGTGTCACTCACTTCATCGTCCTGTAATTCTATTCGGCTTTTGCCAAGCGGTAAATTGTAGGCATATGTTTTATTTGCGGAGAAGTTAGTTCTTTAGAATATAAAGAAAGCTGTCAGGCTGAGCCTGACGAAGCCCTGTAGGGTTTTTATTATTCTGCGTAGCCCTTCGTCAAGCTCCCACGCTATGCGAGGTTAAAACAGTGTGACAAAGACTGTAATATTTTTATTAACAGCGTGGCGAGGCACAATTATTAATTACTAATTATTAATTAATAATTACACCAAAGGGTGCATCGGATGTACAGTTCCATTAAACATATAACGATAGGTAACAAGTTTACGGCTGCGATAAGTGCCTAAGGATTCGGCTACACTTATCATCTTCGGATTAAACTCGCCAATCCATTGCATTTCATATTCGTCATAAATGGGTTTGCCTACTTTGTAACTATCGTCAGTTGGTTTTAATTGTTGTATTATTTTGCTGCCTTCTACAATCATGTAGGCATCTACACCTTTACCCTGAAACTCAGGTACAATACCAAACACCAATCCGGTAAATTTATGGTTGCGTTTAGTTAGCTTAACCCATAAAAAATAGAATTTTTGCCATACACCAAATTTGCCGTTCATATACTTAAACCATTGGTTTAAATCGGGCAGGTTAATCCATATTGCAATGGGTTCTTTTTTATAGTACACAAACCAACAAACTCGTTCATCTAATACAGGTTTCATAGCATTAAACATATTTAATACTATTTTTTCATCCAGTTGTTTTAAGCCACCGTGTCCGGCCCAGGCTTTATTATACACTGTGGCAAAGTCGGTTGCAAATTTTTGTAAGTGGGTACGCTGTATGTGTAAGGCGGTATAATTTTCATCGGCCGCTACAGCCGCATGACGAGTAAAGAATTTTTCCTGTAGTTTGTCTTTTACATTTAACGCAAAACATAGCTGGTTAAAAAAAGGTTTAAACCCATAGTTTTCTAAAAGCTGTTGGTAATAAGGTGGGTTATAATTTAAACCGTACACAGGGGGCGTAAAACCTTCTACCAGTAAACCCCACCACCTGTCACGTTCGCCAAAATTAATAGGGCCATCCATGGCTTCCATTCCTTTTTCCTGTAACCAGTTTTTTGCCGTATCTAATAAAACGTTGGCAGCATCCTGATTATTTATACATTCAAAAAAGCCCATACCGCCAACAGGTACGGCATCACCTTTGTTTTTATACTTGCTGTTTACAAAAGCAGCTATACGACCAATTAAATTATTGTTATTGTCTTTCAGTATCCAGCGTATTACTTCACCGGTACGGAATGCCTTGTTTTTCTGCGGATCAAAAACGGCTTCAATATCTTTATTTAACGGACGTATATAATTCACATCATCTTTTTGTAAAAGATAATTTACGTTTATAAATTGTTTCGCTAAATCTGCTGTATTTACTTCTGTTAAACGCATGATGTTGTTGAAGCAAATATAGTTAATAGTTTATGGTAATAGTAGGCCTTGCGGTTTCAGCCTTCGGCGTTAAGCTGTTGAATAGCGAGCGGAACGTACAAGAGTGCGACCTTTAGATTTGTTTTTT
>DHEF01000050.1 GCA_002399735.1 Chitinophagaceae bacterium UBA4857 | reverse complement strand
ACTTATATCAGGGACGTACAAAATTCACTACTCACTATTGACTATTCACTGTATTAACCCTCTGGAACCTCTGGAACATTGAACCTTTTGAACTTCTTGAGCATTCCCTCACTAATCTTTACTTTTGCAAAATGTCAAGAAAAAAGAAAAATGTAGTGTTGCCGCAGGTATTGGTAGAAAACTATGCGGCAGAAGGAAAATCGCTGGCACGTGTAGATGGTAAAGTAATTTTTATTGAACAAGTAGTTCCCGGCGATGTGGTGGATGTGCGTTTAGGAAAAAATAAAAAAGACTGGGCCGAAGGTCGTCCCGTACATTTTCATAGCTACTCGCCTGACAGGGTAACACCGTTTTGCTCACATTTTGGTATTTGCGGCGGCTGCCAATGGCAAATGCTGCCTTACCAAAAACAGCTTGCTTTTAAACAACAACAGGTAACCGACCACTTAACCCGTATTGGAAAAGTTGCCTTACCCGAAATACCTGCCATTACCGGTGCGGACGAAACAAAGTTTTACCGCAATAAAGTTGAATATACATTTGGTAATAAACGTTACTTAACGCCTGCCGAAATAAATGATGAAACCGCAAAATCGGAAGGTGAGTTTGCCGGCTTTCATGCCCGTGGTTTATTTGATAAAGTGGTAGATATTGATGTTTGTTATTTACAAGGTGAGCCGACTAACAAAATACGCAAGGCAGTAAAAACCTACGCACAACAAAAAGGGTATAGCTTTTACGATATTAAACAACACCAGGGGTTTTTACGTACCATGCAGGTACGTTTGTGCCGCAGCGGTGAATTAATGATAAATATTGTTTTTGGCGAAAATGCACCCAAGAAAATATTACCCTTACTAAAACATATACAGGAACAGTTTCCGGAAATAACAACGTTGTTATACACCATTAATACAAAAATGAACGACAGCTTGCACGACCTGGAGCCGATTGTATTTCATGGTCCCGGTTATGTAATTGAAACGCTGGAACATTTTAAATTTAAGGTAGGACCTAAATCTTTTTTCCAAACCAATACAGCACAAGGTGAAAAGTTATACCAGATAACCCGCGACTTTGCCGAACTAACCGGTAACGAAACCGTGTATGATTTGTATTGCGGCACCGGCAGCATTGGTATTTTTTTAAGTCAGAAGGCTAAAAAAATTATTGGCGTAGAAATGATTGCTGCTGCTATTGAAGATGCAAAGGAGAATGCAACCATCAATGGATTAACAGATACAGCATTTTATGCCGGTGATGTAATTGATGTTTGTAACGATGAGTTTTTTGCACAACATGGCCGCCCCGATGTAATTATAACCGACCCGCCACGTGCCGGCATGCATGAAAAATTGATTGATAAAATTTTAGAAATGCGGGCACCAACCGTAGTATATGTAAGTTGTAACCCGGCCACACAAGCCCGTGACCTAGCTCGTCTGGACGAACTGTATGCAGTAACAAAAATTCAACCGGTGGATATGTTTCCGCATACATTACATATAGAGAATGTGGTACAGCTAAAGCTGAGGGAGAATTAGACAATTAGGTAATTAGATAATTTGGCAATGGGGTTTTCCGATAGCGTAGGAAACCTACACAATGCCCAATAGAATTGTTACAGTTGAAGAGTGCGACGCAACAGGTGATGATAGTAGTAATGCAGCCGACTAATAAATTCTCATATCTGACTGCTCAATTCTCACATCTACACTACCAGTTTCCCCTTTGTAGATTGCTGAATCTGCTCCACTGTTACACCCGGCGCACATTCCACTAATTTAAAACCACCTTTGGGCAACACATCAAACACGCCCAACTCAGTAACAATTTTTTTAACACAACGGATACCTGTTAGCGGTAATGTGCAAGCGGGTAATAATTTAGATTCACCGGCTTTGTTTACATGTTGCATGGCCACAATAATGCTTTCGGCACTGGCCACTAAATCCATAGCGCCACCCATACCTTTCACCATTTTGCCCGGTATTTTCCAGTTGGCAATATCACCATTTTCCGATACTTCCATCGCACCTAAAATAGTCAGGTTTACTTTGCGTGCCCTTATCATACCAAAGCTTAAAGCCGAATCAAAAAAGGCCGAGCCGGGTAAGGTCGTAATAGTTTGTTTGCCGGCATTAATATAATCGGCATCTTCTTCGCCGTCTAACGGAAATGGTCCCATTCCCAGCAAACCGTTTTCACTTTGTAAAACAACATTTATATTATCGGGTATATAGTTGGCCACCAATGTAGGAATACCAATACCCAGGTTTACATAATAACCATCTTTTACTTCCTGTGCAATGCGTTTGGCAATACCGTTTTTATCTAACATAACTTGATAAGTTATAAGTGTTGAGTAGTAAGTTTTAATTGGGTGTTACGCTGTTGTAGCAGGGCGTACCGTTCTTTGTTCAATACGTTTTTCGTACACAGCACCTTGTATAACGCGGCTAACATAAATGCCGGGTGTATGAATAAAGTTTGGATCCAGTTCACCGGGTTCCACCAACTCTTCCACCTCAGCAATGGTTACCTTACCTGCCATTGCCATTACATGGTTAAAGTTTAAAGCGGTAGCCCTGAAGACCAGGTTGCCCATGGTATCGCCTTTCCATGCTTTTACCAAGGAAAAATCTACTTCAAAAGCATGTTCCATTAAATACTCTTTTTCTACACCATGAAAAGTAAACCGGCGTGTTTCTTTACCTTCAGCCACCTCGGTGCCAACACCGGCCGGCGTATAAATAACCGGCATACCATAACCGGCCGCCATGCAGCGTGTAGCCAATGTGCCTTGTGGTATTAATTCTACTTCCAGTTCGCCACTCAACATCTGTCTTTCAAACTCCGCATTTTCGCCAACATAAGAGGCTATCATTTTTTTTATCTTACGTTGTTGTAATAACAGGCCTAAACCAAAATCATCTACACCGGCATTATTGCTAATACAGGTAAGGTTCTTAACATCCGATCGTACTAAGGCTGCAATTAAATTTTCGGGAATACCGCAAAGGCCAAAACCACCAACGGCTAATGTCATACCGCTTTTAATATCTTTAATGGCTTCGTCAACAGAGGCGACAACTTTGTTAATCATGGGCAAATATTTATCGTTACAAGGGCTAAAGATAAACAATTGTACAGGCATAAAAGTTTTGCCCGATAAGTTTACATATCTGTAACAGTTGTACCAGTACGTATAACTAACTTTATACTTTGTATTAACTCAACATAATTTTTATGCAGGATATAGATTGGAAAGAAGTAGCCGCACAACTACGTAAACCCGAAAATGAAAATGGTTTAGCTACAGCAGCCCGTATGGAACAAAACAATGGCGGCATGATAAGCGAAACCATTAAAGCATTAAATCTGGAAGCCAACAACACTGTGCTGGAATTAGGATTTGGCAACGGTGCCCATGTAAAACAAATAATGGATGCGGCTGCAGAGGTAAATTATACTGGTGCCGATATTTCGCAAACCATGGTAACACTGGCCAGTGAAATAAATAAAGCTTTTGTTACAGCAGGCAATGCTTCCTTTATGTTAACCAACGGACAAAATCTGCCTTACGACGATAATAGTTTTGATAAAATATTTACCGTAAATACACTTTATTTTTGGGAGCAGCCATTGGCGTATGCACAGGAAATATACCGTGTACTAAAACCTGGCGGTAAGTTTTGTCTTTGTTTTGCCGATGCAAACTTTATGCATCAGTTACCTTTTGTGCAGTATGGCTTTACCTTGTATAGCTTGCAACAGGCTACCGATTTGTTAACGCAGGCCGGCTTTACTGGCATACAAGCACAAATGCAACACGAATCATTATCATCACCCGGCGCACCAGAGGTAATTGAGCGTGATTATATAATATTGCATGCATCAAAATAATATAAATAGATTAGCTATTTTGCAGCAATGAAAAAATGGGGCGTACTTTTTTTAGTGGTGGTAACTGTTGCTGCATGTAGTATTGCGGCAAAAAACAAACAGAAGCCCGTTGCCATAAAAATACCTGCCGGTACTTATGAGGATACTTTACGTTTTTTATATTCATTGCCTAAAAACCAATGGCCGGCTCCGTTAATTGACTCCGGTGTTATTTGGCAGGAGTTAGGCATGGTACCCGAGAGTCCGATTAAGCCCTATTTAGATTCTTTAAAAAACTTAATAGCTCTTGGTAATACCTTATTTTTTGATACCCGTTTAAGTGGTAGTAACCAAATTTCCTGCGGCACTTGTCATGTACCAGATCTGTCATGGACCGATGGACGCCAACGTTCCCTGGGCCACGAACAACAGGAAAATAAACGCAACTCACCCACCTTATTAAACGTCTGGCATTACAGCACTTTGTTTTGGGATGGACGCAGCCATAGTTTGGAAGACCAGGCCTTTGCGCCCATTAACAGCGAGATAGAAATGCATAGCGATATGGGTGAAGTAATGTATAAACTGCGTCGTATAAAAGAGTATAAACCCATGTTTGATGCGGCCTTTGGCAGCACCGATATTACACCCGAAAGATTAACAGAAGCACTGGCAACTTTTCAACGCACTATTGTAAGTAATAAGGCAGCGTTTGATCATTTTTTACAAGGCAATAAAAGTGCATTAACTAATGATGCACTTCGTGGTTTACACTTGTTTAGAACCAAGGCCCGTTGTATGAACTGCCATAACGGAACATTGTTAACCGATAATCAGTTTCATAATATCGGACTAACCAATTATAAAACCAAACAGGAGGACTTAGGACGTTATAACTTTACAAAAAAAAATGAAGATGTAGGGAAGTTTCGTACCCCATCTTTGCGTGATGTAATGCTTACCCGCCCCTGGATGCACAATGGTCAGCATAATAACATACACGCCATCCTCAACCTGTATAATAACGGTATGCCACAACCCTTACCCAATCAGGCCGAAAAAACAGACCCTATGTTTCCCAAAACAGACCGGCTCATAAAAAGACTCAACCTTAACTCGCAGGAAATTAATGATATTGTTGCATTTTTAAACGCAGTTACGGCACCGCCAACAAAAGTAAGTATGCCTGTTATGCCTCAATAATTTAGGGGCTGTCATTTGTAGCATAACCTTCAACTACATATGCGGCTGTACGCTTATAGTGGCCGGCCTTTACACATCATCCATACACAACGGCCAGCTACCGCTTCCATCCGCCAGCCCTCCAGCAGTATAACATTATTCAGCAATGGGCAAGTTGCTTTTGTTATTGCACTTGTCATTCTTATGCAAAACATCATCATTAAAACTCCTTCGTGTAACGCTATGAAAAAACTCTGTGTAGTTCTGTGGTACATTAACCTCCCAAATGTTAAATAAATACTATTTTACCCCAATCCAAAGCGGGGCTGCAAACAATTTACTTTCAAAAAGCGTCAAACAGTTGTTGCGCCTTGCAGGTGCAAATCATAATAAGTATCTTGTTATTAAATCAAGTATAATCTGTCAAACCCATGTGTAAGCCTGCATTAAAATGAAAGGTTTATACCATACAAAAAACACAGGATGAAAAAAAACTACTTTCTGGCTTTCTTCGCTTTATTATTGGTTAGTGCTACAACTGTGCAGGCACAAATAAAAATTCCTAAAGTATTAAATAATAAGTCCTCAGCATCGGGAAATGGTGTATCAGAAGGTGAAGCCGGACAAGGTGTAAAAGAGGCATTAACGCAAGGCGTAGTAAATGCCGTATTAAATCTGAACAAAACCGATGGATTTTTTGGCAATCAAATGTATAAAATGTTTTTACCCGAGGATGCACAAAAAATTGAAAAAACATTACGTGGCATAGGTTTAGGTGGCGAAGTAGATAAAGC
This sequence comes from Chitinophagaceae bacterium UBA4857, assembly GCA_002399735.1. Taxonomy (GTDB): domain Bacteria; phylum Bacteroidota; class Bacteroidia; order Chitinophagales; family Chitinophagaceae; genus Terrimonas. The sequence goes on along the minus strand of DHEF01000050.1, from coordinate 6,663 downwards.
TATCTTGGCCATTAACCGTGGTGCTGAAGAAGCAGTAGGTTTTGCCAAACCTATTTTTATAGATGCCATTAAAGAAATTACGATTACCGATGCTTTAAAATTAGTGACAGGTAAAGGGAATACCATTACTGAGTTTTTTCAAAATAAAACCAGCAGTAAATTGATTGAAGCATTCAGCCCATCGGTAAAAACATCGTTAGACAATGCTAATGCAACTAAATATTATGCAGATATTGTAACTACTTACAACAAGCTGCCCACCACCTTAAAAAAGGTTAACCCCGATCTTACTTCATTTGTAGTAGGCAAAACAGTAGCTGCATTATTTGATCAGGTAGCAAAAGAGGAGGCCAACATTCGTGCCAACCCGGGTGCGCAAGCATCAGACTTGCTAAAGAAGGTGTTTGCTAAATAAGTGTTTTGTTTTTCGAAATATATCAACGGCATTATTAACATGGTTAGTAATGCCGTTTTTTGTTCATCAGTGTTAATGTTGTCGAACAGGTAATATTAAATTCATTTCCACAGGAAATAAATTAACACCAATTCTATCGGATTGCAAGGGACGATCAATCAAGGTAACTGTAGCTGGCAACAAAAAAATTAATTTACCGCTTCCTTTAAAGCTGCCACATTCTTTTTTTCGCTGCCTATAAAAATCTGTTTATCTATTATTACCACCGGACGTTTTAAAAAAGTATCTTCTTCCAATATTAACTTTTTGTAATCATTTTCGGTGAGTTTTTTGTCTTTCAGGCCCAGTTCCTTGTATTTTAATGCCCGTCTGCTAAACAATGCCTCGTAACTACCGGCCAGTTTTTTCATTTCGTCCAGTTGCGCAGGGGTTATTTTTTCGGTTCTTATATCCTGCATGGCAAAATTTTTGTTGGCTATGCCCGTGTCTTTAATTATAGCCTGACAGGTGGTGCAATTTGCTAAGTGGTATATTTTTTTCATACTGTATGTTATAATACTTTAATTTTAGTGGGTCGAAAAAATTACGACAAGTTATGGTAGAAAACAAAGATGTGTTTTTTAGCGAAAAAATAGAAAAATCGAGCGATTTTAAGTTTGGAGCGCAAGTCGCCCAGGTTTTTGACGACATGGTTAGCCGATCGGTACCTTATTACCTGGAGATGCAACGTATGATTGCTGAGTTAGCCGGAAGCCACGCTGTGGAAGGCTCATCGGTATATGACCTGGGCTGTTCAACCGGTAGCACTTTAATTAGCATGGATCCAATGGTGGCCAAGAGTGTAAAGTTTGTGGGTATTGATGATTCCCAGGAAATGCTGAATAAATGCGATGCAAAATTAAAAGAGCTGCAATTTGACCGTGAATATGAACTACAATGTGCCGATTTAGGGAAAGACTTTACCATTAACAATGCCTCTGTAGTAGTACTTTGTTTAACCTTACAATTTGTTCGCCCGTTATACCGTGAGCAATTATTAAAACGTATTGTGGCCGGCATGAACCCCGGTGGCGCTTTAATATTGGTAGAAAAAATATTAGGCGAAGAAAGCCGTTTTAACCGCGACTTTATTGAATACTATTACAATTACAAACGCCGCAACAATTACAGCGAATTAGAAATATCGCAAAAACGTGAAGCGTTGGAAAATGTTTTAATTCCTTACAAACTTTCCGAAAACCTGCTATTGTTAAAAGAAGTAGGCTTCTCGCATACAGAAATATTTTTCAAGTGGTATAACTTTACAGGCATTATAGCAATAAAATAATCTACACTTTATGGTTTCCATTGGCAACTTCTTTTTTAAATATCGTAACCTGATATTTATACTATTTTATGCTATTTTATTTGTTCCTTCCCCACCGCTTTTTTCGCCCGAAGTATTTGGCAGCAACTATTACTTATGGCCTATTATACTAGGCCTGGTTATTACTTGTACTGGTCAGGGCATACGCGGTGCCACCATTGGCCTTGCGTACATTGTACGCGGCGGTAAAGAGGGTAAACCTTATGCTGACGGTTTGGTAACCGAAGGTATTTTTAAACATTGCCGTAATCCATTGTATGTGGGTAATATTTTAATGTTATTGGGTGTGGGCATATTGGCCAACTCGTTAATTTATGTGGGCATTATGATGCCTTTGTTTTTATTTATTTATCAGGCAATTGTATTGGCCGAAGAAAACTTTTTGCGTTCTAAATTCGGACCCGGCTTTGATGAGTACTGCAAAAAAGTAAACCGTTGGATTCCTAACTTATCGGGCATTGGTAAAACTTTTTCTGAAATGGAGTTTAACTGGAAACGCTGGATATTACGTGAACATACCACCCAGTTTATATGGTTATGCGGTATAGTATTATTGTTGTTAATTAACTACCCTAACCTAACCGGCTACGATGAAACTACCCGTAATATTGCCATTGGTGTAAGCTTAGGGGTGCTGGTATTAATTTATATTCTTATCAGGTATTTAAAAAAGACAGGGAAGTTTACGGATAAATAATTTGTATATATGTTGCTGATATAGCTTTAGATTTTAAATACTTAAAATGTTTAAATCAATACTGTTAAGCCTACTGTTAGCTTTATTAAACAACATCGGAAAGGCACAAATTATTGACGGCAACTATAAAGCTCTTGAGTTAAATGGTTTGTCAATTGACTCAACGGGCAACATATATTTCTATGGTATTGATTCTTTCCCAAAAGAAAAATGGTTTTTTGAAGTGAACGTAACACTTAAAGGCGGACAGATTACGGTAAACAAAAGTCCTGTTTGGTTCACAGATACCGTAAAATCCTATTCCGCATCTGACGGTGGTTTTATAACATACAATGGACGTTTTACAAAGTCGGGAAACATATACATTGCGAAAACAAAAATGATTGACTTTGATTACATGGGGTTTAGCTTTTTTACTCCTCCTGATATAGCAGACAGCAATGCCAACGGCAGTATAACGAATAATGGTAATAAATCCCCCAACGGTATACCCGAAATAAAGAAAAAAGAGTTGTATGACCGTGTAGAAAAGAACGGAAACTATATCTACTTTGTAAAGGGGACATTACGGCAAGACTATATAATTAGACCGGATAAAAATGGTATCTGGATTAATAATACATTTTACATCCGTCAAAAAAATAAGTAAAAATTACACACTTACACCAACAACATTAACGAATAGACAAATTATCAAATTAGCTCATCAATCACTGTATCCTGTATTTCTTAACATTACACTTGGCTTCTTTCCTTTTAAATCACTTAATGCAATTCCTTTTTGCAGCCCCATATCGCAAAGGGTAAGGTCGTGGCCATAACCAAGGTCAACAAATACGCGGTCATCAATAATCCATCCCGGAACGCTGAAAGTATAACCCTTTTTAGAAAATCCTAAAGGTGTAGTCATATCCTGTTCCAGTTCTATCTTAACCAGGTTGCCATCTTTAAATTTTTTATAGGTTCCAATAATTTTTGCCGGAACATACTTTGCTGGCTTCACTACTTCTAAAGATTTTGATTCTGTTTCACTAACATCCAACTGCATTTTAGTAAAAGCTGCATCATTTTCATCGCCGCCAATTTTTGCCTTAACCGGTTTGTCGGTGGCAAAAACATTATAACCAAAGCTCTTATTGTAAATTTCAGGGTATTCAAATAGTTCTTTTACTGCAATAATCTTGTATACATAGGCGGCGGTTTCCGTATTCAAATTCATCGAAAAATAATCGGTACCCTGCCGTTTAATGGCTTTATCAATATTACCTACACCGTTATTATAGGCAGCGGCTGCCAAAACCCAGGAACCCACCTGGTAACGTTTTTTATAAAAATCATAATGAAAGCGAAGCAACTTGCAACCCACTTCACTGGCTTTAAAAATATCTTCTCTTTCATCCACTACATCATTCATCACCAATCCGTATTGTGTGGCAGTGCCGGGCATAATTTGCCAAAACCCATGTGCGCCAGCATGGGACCGTACCGATGACATGAACGCACTTTCTACAATGGGCAGGTACTTTAAATCTTCTGGTATATTAAAAAGCTTTAAATATTTTACTACAATGGGAAAATAAGTTTCGGTTCTAGCCCTTAAGGATTTCATATTAACCAGTGGCACCTGCTTACGGATAATATTCATCAGTTTATCGGCTACAAAAGTTTTTTCAAGCGGTATACGTTCGCCACAAAAAAACACACTGTGTTGTGCGGTTAGTTTATTACCGGTGATTAGTACAATACCTAAAACAATAATGCAGATGCTGATATATTTCTTAATGCCCGCTAACATGAATTAATTTTTTTTCTTCTTACCCTTTTTCTTCTTTCCTTTTTCGGTGGGTTGCTCAATGGCGTTATCCTTAACACTTTCGATGGTATCAATTACAATGGGCTTGGCATTTTTAAACTGCTCTTTGTTATATGTTTTGCCTTCTAATACAATATCCAGTTTTTCTTTCTCCGGTCTGCGTTCGCTAATATTAATATTTACCAGTTCATTGTCATGTATGGCAGCATTACGTATTACCAATACAATATGTTGCTCCTGGCCCGGCGGCACTATCGGCATCATTTGCAGGTAAGTCATATAACTAAGTTTCAATATTTTTTTAGGACTGCCGTCTTCGTTGTACCAATACACCATGGTAGCACCCATTAAAAAGTCTTCCTTGCTTTTATTGGCAACCTTAATTTTAAAATAAGCATTTGCCTCGCTGAATGAGATATTCTCCAAAGTAAGTGATACACCGCCATTCACTACTTTTTCCGATGCAATGTTCAGGTTTGCCGGTTTGGCAATCAGGTCCATGGCATATTTATAATTTTTAATAGTATCGGCCATCAGGTAACAATCGGCATTCCAGTAATCCATTTGCATTCTTGGCGGATCAAATACATTAATGCCTTTACTGCCATAACGCTCCCACAAGCCTGCCCTTGAATAAGCTTTTTCTCTTTTTGCTTTTTCTTTTTCCTCTTCTATTTGTTTCAGGCGTGCAAGGGCTTCTTCGTGTTCTTTTTTCTTACGTTCTTGTTCTGCTTTTGCTTTAGCCACGGCTTCGGCCAGTTTACGTTCTTCTTCTTTTCGTTTAGCTTCGGCTTTAACTAAATCATCCGCTTTTTTCTTTTCGGCAGCAATACGTTTATTTTCCAGGTCTTCCGCTTTCAGCCTGTCCTCTTCACGTTTTTTAGCAGCAGCTTTGGCCACAGCCTCCTCCTGTTCTTTTTTCTTACGGTCTTCTTCCTCTTTCTTTTTTGCAGCGTCTATACGAGCCTGAGCCAGGGCCGCTTCTTTTTTATCTTCTTCCTCACGTTTCTTTTTAGCAGCAGCTTCGGCTTTTTTGCGTTCGTCTTCCTGCATTTTTGCTAACTGCGCTGCCAGTTCTTTGTCTTCCTTATCTTTCTTTTTGGCAGCAGCTTCTGCTAATTTCTTATCTTCTTCCTGTTGTTTTAATAAAGCAGCTTGTCTGGCTTTATCTTCTTCTTCTTTTTTCTTAGCTGCTGCAGCTAATATTCTTTTTTCTTCCTCGTCTCTTGCTTTAGCAGCAGCTTCAGCTTTTTTACGTTCTTCTTCTAATTGTTTTTTATTTTTTTCTGTCGCTAGTTTGTTAGATTCTTCTTCCTGTTTTAAAAGAGCCTCAATTTTTTTGCGTTCATCATCCTGCGCTTTAGCGGCAGCTTCTGCCTTTTTACGTTCCTCGTCTTTTTTCTTTTCTTCCTCTTTCGCCTTCGCTAGTTTTTTTTCATTTTCGGCCTGTTGGGCAATATCTTTTTTGCCGGCATCTTCAATTTCTTTTTTACGTTTGGCCGCATCTGCTTCCTGTTGTTTTTTTGATGCAGTGGCTTCTTTTTCCCTGTCTTTTACCTGCTGCTGACGTTCCAACTCCTGCTCCTGTTCCAGTTTGGCCAGTTCTTCTTTATTGCTGGCTTTTTGGCGGTCGGCTATTTTTTTAAGCTCCTTCAGGTTGGCAAAATCGTACCAGAGAGAAGGGTCTTTGTTTATATCGTAGTTTTTATTAAAGCTAATAATCAGGTAGTGGCTGCGTTTGCCTTCCTGTATGGTGAGGCCCACATTGTTTGGCGCATCCTTACTATCCTGCTGAAAAGTAATGGACATCGATTTATCGCTACGGCTTTTTAAAGCATAAAACTTACTGCCGTCGGCAGTATTAAATTCGGCATTTACAATATCATCGTTAAATACAACAAAAGCAGGCGCATCGGCACCAACCATTATTTTTTGCCCGTTGAGGCTTTGGCTGAAAGCTTGTAAAATAGGAAAAGCAACAAATCCCAATAAAAGAATAATATTTTTAATGGTAGGTACAGGCATAAGGTTGTGCTATAATTTAGCAGGTTTAAAGATACAAAAGCCCGATAAAAGGAAAAACAAAATATTGCAGTTATATAGAAATACCCGTTTTTTTATTACCGTTAAATTTGATGTATCTTATACAGCGTAAAGGCTTAACGCATAAAGCAGAGGAAGATGAATGTGCTAATTGGACTAAATATGCTGATGTGGTAATTAAAAATTCAAAAGTAAAAAGTAAAAAGGGTTAGCCTCGTTTAGAAGTTTTTACATGACCTGTTTTGCTTTTCGGGAATGTTCAATAGAATTAATTCGATATTAGTTATTGGATTAGCTTCATTGATGCTTCGCGTTAATGCAGGACCACC
>DHEF01000026.1:73927-83473 GCA_002399735.1 Chitinophagaceae bacterium UBA4857 | reverse complement strand
TGAAAAAGTATATCTATACCGTGCTGCTTGTCCTGATAGGCATCACGGCTGCACAGGCGCAAAGGATGCTGCCGAAGCAAAAAGGATTGGAAATAAGTGCGGGTGTATTGTCCGATGATAAGATTGGCAATGATTACTACATCAGCGCAGCAATGACGGTAAACGGCAAGAACGGTAACTATCAGCTTTGGGCGTTGGAATATACCCACCAGTACCACGAGTATAAAGACCTCCACATACCGCAGGAAACCTATTCCGCAGAGGGCGGTTACAGCTTCTTTTTGTTGGGCGATGCCCGTAAGAACATCACGCTGAATTTCGCTATAACGGGTGTGGTCGGTTACGAAAGCATCAACCGGGGCGAAGCGATGTTGTACGACGGTGCGAAGATATTAAGCGAAGATAATTTTATCTACGGAGCAGGTGGTCGCCTCACTTTTGAAACGTACCTGTCCGACCGTTTTGTATTAGTCCTGCAAGGGCGTACAAAAGTCCTTTGGAGTACGGATTTGCAACAATTCCGACCGTCGGCAGGTGTGGGATTAAGGTTTAACTTTTAAAACGTAAAAAACGATGATAGCAATATTCAATAAATTCAGAACAGGGCTACTACCATTATATGTATTCCTGACAATCCTCACAGCTTCGGTTACGTTGGTATCTTGTAGCAAAGATGATGAACTCGAAATACAGAACAATTTTCCTTTCGAGGTCAATGTAATGCCAGTGCCTAAAGATGTTGCCAATGGGCAGACAGTGGAAATACGCATAACCATACAGCGGAGCGGTAATTACAGCAATACGCAATACTATCTCCGCTATTTCCAGTTTGACGGACAAGGCACACTTCGGTATTATGATGAATTGCCGTATCTGCCGAACGATTTGTATTTGTTACCAACTGAACAATTCAGGTTGTATTACACTTCAGCATCTGCCGTATCGCAGTCCTTTGACGTTTGGATTTCGGATAGCTTCGGGAATGAAAAGCAGATAACTTTTCAGTTTAACAGCAGCGATTAAAAGTAGTATGTCGTTTCATAAAAACGGCTTATCTGATTGGTAAGCCGTTTTCGCATTATGTACACGTCGTTTACAGGGTGAAACAAATATTTTTCGTAAATTCAGACAGTGGAAATAAAGTGTTTTTGTTATGGTCGCATCATTGGTTATAGGTATCATATTTTTGGTTGCAGGCTTGGGACTTCGTTACTGGATTAACCGGAGAAAGTTTTACAGGCGCAGCCCTATGGGAGCAGAGGGTTTCTCATCTTATGAAAGTTCGGTTTTCATTAAATTGATTGGAAGGGTTGGTAAATGGATAGCTTACGCACTGATTATTTTCGGGCTGTTATCGCTGTGGGTTTACTCCCGTGAGAAAAAGGAAAAACAACAACAAGAGGAAGTAAAAAATGAACAGCCAAGCCCAATAACAAAGCATAATTAAATTTGTGATTTAACTATTTTTGCAGGTTAATAAATGTACTATCTGTAATATGGGACGCAACATAAATTAAATATATAAATAATGTCTATATATCAGGATATTTTAAACTGGTCACAAGGTGGCAGACAAGCGTTTGTCCAAGATGCTTTACGAAGACTTGTTACATCAACAACACTTACACAAAACGATATTGATGAACTTGTTCAATTAGTGAAAAAAGAATGCGGCGACAATACAATAGCTTTAAACCCTATTCCGCTTGACAGCACTCACATTCCAACAACAACTGCGACAATTGGAAGTTATCCCAAACTAATTAGCCTAAACAACCCGATTAATATTTGTGCCTTACACAATCAAGGAGGTTTACAATTTTCCAATACGGGTTTGACAGTAGTTTATGGCGGAAATGGTTCGGGGAAATCAAGCTACTCACGTATTTTGAGAAAGCTTTGTTGGAGCCGAAATCCAAGCGTTACACTAAAAAAGAATGTTTTCAATCCATCCTCTAATCAACAACAAGTTGATTTTGTTGTAGAAAACAATGGTTCAAACATTAGTTTTTCTTGGACAGAAAATAGTCCGAGTAACCCTATCCTTAATTCAATTTTTCTTTTTGACAATGATTGTGGAGATATTTACATCAATAATGAAAATCCTACAGAATATAAACCTGTTGGAATTGATGTTTTAGAAAAGCTGGTTTCAACTTTTGGAAGTATTTCGCAAGCATTTAGTTTGTCTGTTGCCTCATACATTACACAAAAACCAGAGTTGCCACAAAATTTACTTCAATCCTCCACAGGACAATGGTATGGAACGATAGAAAATTTACAGCGAGCTAACGTTGATTCATATATCCAATTTACTCAAACAAACATTGATAGAAAGCAAGAACTTACAAACTTAATAACAGCACAAAACCCCCAGCAAAATATTACGAATTTAAACAGTCAAAAAGGTCGAATCAGTAACTATATTCAACAATTACAACAAATAGAATCGTTATTCAACGAACAAAAAATAAACGAAGTAAGGGCAAACAGAACCACTTTTGAAAGCGTAAACGAAGCGTATCAAATTGCTACTACAGAACTACAAAATATAAACTCGTTGGAAGGGTTTGGTACAAATCCTTGGCGAACATTGTGGGAAGCAGCAAAAAATTATGCTCATAGTTCAAATCTGTCAGACGGTCAAACTTTTCCCTCTTTAATTTCATTGGAAAAATGCGTGTTGTGCCAACAGGAACTTGATGAAGCAGCGCAACAAAGATTGACGACATTCAATCAATTCGTTTTGAATGACGTTTCAACGCAATTAAACGCAATTAACCTTACAATCCAACAAAAACATAACTTATACAATTCATTAGTTATCCCGCCTATTGAAAACCTGACAGAATTAGAACAGTTTATACCAGATTTCAGAACGAACTATACTCAATTTTCTGATTCTGTTTCCACATTCAGAAATTCAATCATCTCATTTTTACAAAATGGTGGTGAATTGAACATCAATTTACAATCTCTGACCCCAGAGATAACAAATATAATTCCGAACATTGATTCTCAAATTGCACAAAACACTCAACTTGTACAAAATAGAAATGCTTTAGTTGCTGAACTTAGTGAGCTAACTGCTAAAGAATTTTTGTTTAACAACAAGACGACAATTCTTCGATATTTCGATGAATACAAATACAAATCTTGGATAAGTCATTGTCAATCGCAACTTACGACTACTGCAATCTCACGAAAAATTGGCGAGTTAATGGAAAATCAAGCTGTGAGTTTGCAACACCAAGAGTTTATTTCACATCTTAATTTCTTTAATCGTGATTTGGCAAGTAAAGTTTTGATTTCAAAAACGAGAACCAGTCAAGGAAATACATTTCAAAAATGCGGTTTGAACGGTATCAATGATTCAATCAATTCAATTCTAAGTGAAGGTGAGCAAAAACTTATTGCCTTGTCTAATTTTTTAGCTGAATGCACGATAGACAATCGTCTGAACACAATCATATTTGATGACCCTGTTACGTCATTAGATATGGATTATAGAGATAAAATTTCAGATAAAATTGTTCAACTTTCCCAAAACCGACAGATAGTTGTATTTACTCACGATTTATCATTTTTACGCCTGCTTATAGATACACATAAAGCAATCACGTCAGTGGATTGCGCGATAATAGGAATTGACAAATACAATGGGGTAAGTGGTATTGTTACAGATGAAATTCCATATTTAGCTAAAAATGTACAAGAAAGAGTTGATTCTATCCGAAGAATATTATCCGAGCACGATGCTCTTGCATTAACTGATGCACACGGACGAGAAACCAAACTTGATTCTGCAAGAAAAAGATTTAGGATGTTGTTGGAACGCTCTGTTGAGGAAGTTTTATCCAATAAAACTTACGAGCGGTTTTCTAAAAACATTCATTTAAAAAAGGGTAATTTATCAAGCTATATCGTCACAGAGCAAACAGACGTTGACTTTCTTTTAAATTTATTCGGAAAATATTCCGTGACGGAACACGATGGAGGGACTTCAACAATTCCGCTATTACCAACTAAAACAGAAATTGACCAGGATGTTACAGATTATTCTAATTGGAAAAATGGCTTTAAAACTAAATTACGGACATTCCAAGCGACATACAATTAAATAAGTATTTCCAAATAGTAGTAAAATCGGATAACCCAAAAGGTTATCCGATTTTTTGTTTATGGCAAAAGTAAACCGCCAAACACTACCTCTCAAAGCCAAACCCTGCAACATTCCCTATCACTACTACAAGCCTTTATAAATTCGACTTCCACAGAAAAAATGAGCAGATTATGGAAGTTATCGCAATACAAAAGTCCGCATTGGACGGAATGAATAATGGGCTACGGGAACTTTTGGAACTGACCGAAAATGCCACGAGAAAATACACGCCTATTTTCAAAGAAGAGAAGTGGCTCGATAACCAAGAAGTATGTTTGATGATGAACATAACCAAACGGACTTTGCAGACCTACAAGGACAAAGGCTTATTGCCCTATTCCCGACTAAACCGTAAGAATTATTATAAACGCTCGGACGTGCAGGCTTTGCTCGAAGCCGGACAGCCGTACAATACTACCGAAAATGGATTTATTCACGAATGACAATGAAGAAATCATTGTCCATCAGGAAATGATAACGCAACTAAGAAACCGTATCGAAAGCATATTGAAAAACTACCGCCCTGTAATGAACGGCGAAATATACCTTTCGGGCGAAGATGTGTGTAAGTTGCTCCATATCAGCAAACGGACTTTACAGCAATATCGTGATGATAATATCCTGCCGTATATACAAATAGGCGGTAAGATTATTTACAAGGAAAGCGATATTCTGACAATACTGGAACAGAATTATATTTCACATAAAGCAGTTTTACCGTAACCTTTTTGTATTATATGCTATCAAAAAGGAAAGAGTTCAGTATCTTTGTTATCGAAAATATAGAAAATACTTAAAGTGTTTTTGCTTTAAGTCCCACATTGAAAACTGGTAATTTTTAAGACAACGGGACAGATAAGTAGGAACGCTCACGTCATAGGCGTGGGCGCTCGCTTATTCGTTGTCGGGTATACCAGTGCCTCAATGTCGGTAAGTGTAGTTTGCCTGCGCCTTCTTTTTTGTGCGGGGCTACATCAACACAAAAAAGGTATGATATGGAAACTGGTACAGCACAACAAAGAATTACTCTTGCCTTTATCAATGATAACAGTCCGATTTTGGATTTGACCTGTGATAACCTCGTTGCTTCAGGGCTTGAAGTATTATTTCGTTCGGAAAACATTGAAGACGGATTATCTCAATTATCAGCATTAAAAGAGCTTCCCAAAGTTTGTATTATAGACCTTGATTTTTACAACAAGAATGTGCTTGAGCAGCTTCAAAAATTAAGAACGCAATATCCAACCATTAAGTTGATTGCCCATAGCGATATTGATACAGAAAAAACAGTAAAATCTCTTTTAGAGATTGGTTTTGCAGGTTATCTGCTTATTGGCAGCGATGCAGATGATTTTAGAAAAGCCATTGAAGTAGCGACCAAGTAACTATTAGCAATCATTTTCGTATCCGAATTTCAATGATAAATTTTATTAAATTTCATATATAATACCGACAATCTTATTATTATCTAATGTAATTGTCATTTGTTCATATTTAAGATTGAACTTACTTCCTTTGTCAACTGAAGAAGGAAAATATTTTACACCAATAGTGACATTGGGCAAATTAAAATTCCAAGATGACCTAATTTTAAAATCCTTGCCGCATAATTCTTGTTCGGAAGAACTAAGGTATTCTTTGAATTTTGAAATTCCTTCGACTTCAAAAATGGTTTTCCAATTCTTACGTTTCTCAAAAATTATTTGTTCGTCAAGATGTTTCAGAATATTACTTTCATCGGAGCTATTACAAGCATTTATAAAATCACGGATGATTTTTCGAGGTAGCTTTTGAATTTCTCTGATTTCTTTCTTTTTGTTTTCAAGATATATGTTAAAATCGTTTTCTACAACATCAGATATTTTGTAAAATCCCCATTGGAAAGCCTCTTGAGGAGATTTGTAAAGTTTATCTTTTAAAATTTCAGCATTGCCATCCTCATTTTTTGTTTTGAAGTCATCTAACAACAAAAAACCTTTTTCATCGGTGGTTTTGTTAATGCCATCCACAATATTAATAAAGTAATATTCCTCTTTGTCTTCAAATAAAACTTTGATTTTAGGGCTGAATTTTTCAGGTTTGCTTGCTGAGGTTTTTACAAGATATTTCGTTTCATTTAATGGATTTTCAATCTGTCTTCCCCAACCATCAGTCGATAATTCAGACTGGTATCTCATTATTTGAATTCTTATTTCTTTTCGCCCTTTTTCAAGGTTTTTAGTAAATTCATATCCTGGGAAACTATTGAGAATTGCTGTATCCAATTCCCATTCTTCATAATCGCTCGTGAAATTTATTTGATAACTAAATTCATATTCTCGTATGTAAATTGGAAATTGAAATTTGTTTTCGATAATTTTTTGTTCTATTAAATTAATATCAGGCTTTCTGTTTACTGTTATTGAAATTTCAGTTTCTATCATTACTTTGATTTAGCGATTTGTAATTGTTGACAAATTTCAAATTTAATCAATTAGAAATTGTTTGATAGCTTACAAAAAAAACAAAAGACAAAATTAACCAAGCGACGTTCTTTTGCTTCTTTTCTTTGGTTGCTGTGTGGAAAGAAAAGAAGTCATTACAAAACAAATAATGGGATACTGAATATCCCACACAATAATATCGTAACCTATTTTGATAAAATGTAAAATGGGGAAAGTGCAGAGCGGTTGCATTTTGACAAAGGGGTTACACCTATTCAATGCAAAAAGACTGTTCCGACCATCGGAAGGATCTGTCTTTTTGCCGCCTGACTTTTCGGGTCAGGCGGTTTGTTAATTTTTCGGGTTATTTAACCCTACTTTTAAAGCTAATAATTTCTCGTGTATATCTGCCCAATATGCCTGTCTTTCCTTATCGCTTTCAACGGGTGGGTTATGCTGATATTCTTTGTACCACCCAGTTTGCCAAATACCTTTTTTAAGGTCAGTAACTTCAATCCAATTTCCGTTTTTATCTCTGATTTTCATTGTGCTGAATTTTTCTGATTAAGCAATTAACTTGATTAATGAAAACTCTTCCGTCCAAAATTCTTCGCTCGTATGCTTTCCGTATGCTGTATAGTAGCCTGTACCGTTTGCCCGCAATACAAGCCTGAAACAATCCAGTCGGTTTTCAGGAACGGTAAACGTTTCCTGCTCTTGCTCGTCAAGCTCCACGAATACCCATTCCTTACCGTTTAGCATTTCTTCAATGTTCGGGTTATCGTCTTCGCCTGTACTGTAAAAATCTACTGCCGTATCATAGTAGTTCATTGAGCAGAAATAAGAATTGCCCTCTAACGGCTTAACCAGTGCAAGCCGTTTTTCCTGTTCTTTTTTCCATTCTTCGGATAGGTGGATAATTGCAAACCCGCAATTATCCCATTCGCTGTTAGTATTGGCTTTAACCAAAATATGTGCTGTCGCTTTATCTGATAGTTTCATCGTTCTAAATTTTAGTGGTGTTTAACTGATTTTCGATTTTACGTTCTAATAGGGTGTCGAGTATTTCCCATTCGCTGTCGTACTCCTTGCCCTCAAAATGGTAGGTGTCTGTGTCCTCGTCTAATTCATAGCTGCAAAAGTCCTGACTATCTAAGCAGGTGTTTGTTAGTATGCCGTCTTCAAATATTGCCTGACCATATACTAAGCATCCTAATTCCTCATACTCGTGTGTAAAGTCCACTTTTAAATGTTCGGCTATCTGCTTCACGGCTTCCGTATTTGGCGACCATTTTGTTTCATACTGGAATACGCCCGCACTTTCATTGTCCTGACTGATATTGTAGAAATAATCTCCGTGAGTGTCCTGTACGAAATCGGGTAATTGCCCGCAGTCGTCTTTCTGTTCCTGTTCAGCCATTGATTTGAATAGCTGTGTTATCTGTTCTATTGCTTCGGCTGTTCCCTCAAAAACAACCCAGTTGTTGCACCAATTAGCCATAATTATTTATCGTTTAGGGTTATCTGTAAAAATTTGTCACTCCCGAAAAGCAGGTGTATCGCCTGTTTTAATTGCGGGTCGCATTGTGCATCCTCTGTATATTCAATCAGGCATTGAATGGCGAAAATTGAATGGTGTCCGTCAAAAAAATGGTCTGTAAACCAGTTCGGGCGTTTCCAAAGTGGTTCATTTTTGTCTATCCCTTTTTGTGCATTCTGCACAAGCCTGTACCAAAATTCAGCAGTGAAAAATCCCTTTTGATACCAACCCTCACGAAAGGCGGTTTCATTTTGCAGAAAGTAGTCGCATTGCATTTTTATTGCGTTTTGCAAGTTCTCCAGTTCTTCGGGAAACATTTTGCTTAATAAGCCCGCTTTATCGAGGTTATTCATTTTATTTAATGCTTTCATATCTTTTGTTTTTAGTAGGCGACCACCTTTGCAGGCAGTCGCCTTTAATAATTAATTGAAGTTGAAAATCTCTGCTCCTGAATAGACAAAGTCTGTACACAGTTCAAAGGCTTTTTGTGTCTTTAGCTGTGCTGTACCACCCATCACAATGGATTGTAGTTTGGCTTCGCCATTCCTGTAATTGCGTACATTTTGAAAATAGCCTGTAACGGCATTGTAAGCCCCGAATAATGTGCCTTTGGTAGTTGCCATTTGTTGGGTGTCGCTTATCATAGCGTACTGAAAGGCATCATCTACGGTGTTTCTGAACACGGTGGAAACCTCATCTTCCGCACCTTTTTTGAGCAGGTTAAGCGTTTCTTTGTTCGGGCAAAGTGCCAACTGGATTAGCTTTCTTACTTCTCGGTCTGTTACCCTTACTTTAGCCCAATCGTTAAAAATGTTCTCTAACTGCGTGCTTAGGGTGTTGGCAAGCCCCATAACCTTGTGAGCGTTTTCAAGGCGTTGTTTTGCTCCTGACGTGTGTTTGATACGCACTACATTGGTCATACTCCGCAATGATGCGTTCAGGGTGTTTTGACATACGATACGGATAGGGGTAAACGCTGCGGTAATACTTCCGCTACCGTCGTGGCTTGTGGTTAAAAAGATGTACTTTTCTGTTACGTCGTCGCCGTTACCTACTCGGATATAGTCAGGCAGCTTGGCAGTAATAAAAATGCGTTCCCCGTTGCCTAATGCTCCTGCGGTTTCGTACAATATACCATCGCCCCCGCCTACAATAGCATCAAAGAAATTGAACGCCTCACGGTTTTGTACGATATGGTAGTCTTTGCCTACTACGCCCAGTGGTGTATTGGTGTCGATGCGAAGTGTGGCGAAACTGTTAGGTACTAAGATGTCGTTGGCTTCAATCAGCTCTCCGCTGTCGCCTATGCTCATTGTTCTGCCCTGTGTAAACAGTGGGGATTTGATAACCTCGTAATCTAAACCTGCGTGTACGATTGCTTCCTCACTTGTTGGATACTGCTCCACGATTTGCCCCAAACC
>DHEF01000026.1:61689-73810 GCA_002399735.1 Chitinophagaceae bacterium UBA4857 | reverse complement strand
AAACCGTGCCACGCTTTTTGTTGAACGCTGAAAAATGAATGACGTCCTGTTTGCTCGTTGAAATTGATGTTGTGTGCCATAATGCTAAAATTTTGATGTTTGAAAAAATGTTATTTACTCACTCGCTTTTCTCGTTTCCCGCTTCCCGTTGTGGTCTGCTCCGCTTCGCTTCGCATAATTTTTTCCAAAAGAAAAACCGGAAAAAAGAAAGCAGATAATCCAAGCGGGCTATGCGGAAAAACCAAAAGGAAACGGAATAAGTCCCGGAGGGTGGCAAGGCAACATACTACAACTGGCGAAGCCATCATTTTGCCTTGCCATTATGCCGTAGTCTTTTGGTTGGGGAGGTGCGGTGGCAGCCCGCTATAACTTAGCTGCCTTTTTACCGGTTGATTGTGGAAATATTCTGTTCTAAATTTTATGGCATTAATGACCAGGCTGTGAAAGCCTGTAATAGAGATTTGAAAATGTAAGTACAAGGGGGAATGGCAAGCTGGCTACATTTTTCAAATTTCTGTTTTAGAAGTAGCCAATAAGCTCTTTTACACTATGGATTATGAGGACTGGCGTAAATGTGCTTTTGGCTATAAAAAATCCAGAAATAAAAAAAGCAGAACCGTTAAGTTCTGCTTCAATCTGACGAATAAAAAATATATTGATTTTTAAACCATAATTTCTTCGGCATCATAAATTATATCTGCGTTTGTATGCTCATTCAATAATGCTATTTCTTCCCGTTCCATTTTAATAATAAACGCATCTTCCATTGCTTTAAATTTAGGCGAAACCAAATCCATATCCTTACTGATTTTTTGGCTGGTAATCTTAGCATAAATCTGTGTAGTAGAAATATTCTTATGACCCATCATTTTACTAAGGCTTTCGAGGGGTACACCCTCGGTCAAAAACATTGTTCCGAAAGTATGCCTTGCCGTGTGAAAGGTTACTTTTTGCTCCGTAATAATTTCTGCCTTTTCAACCAGTTTGCCTATGTGCGTATTACAGGTTGCATTGGTCGGAACCGGAAAGATAAATTCATTCCTTGTCGTACCCAGATATTTCTCAATGATACGTTTAGGGATTTCCATTAACCGAACATTTGAAGCAATATCTGATTTCTTTCTCCTGCTGATAATCCACTGATGACCGTCAAAGAATGATTGAATGTTGTTCCTTGTCAGTTTCTTAATATCCGCATAAGCAAGTCCAGTAAAGCAACTGAAAATAAACAGGTCTTTTACCAGTTCATACCGTGGGTGCGATGGTACGCACATCATCAGCTTTTCAACATCTTCTTTAAGCATATAGCCCCGGTCGGTTTCTTCCATATTGATTTCATAATCCTGAAACGGATTATCACGTATCAAGCCCTTTTTAATAGCCAGTTCCACAACGGCTAATAAAGGCATCGTGTACACCCAAACCGTATTATGCGAAGACTGTAAATCGTACCGGAGGTAAAAATCAAACTCCCGGATAAAATCGGCAGTCAATTCCCGGAAAGCCATATCATCACGATGATAGCGTTCTTCGATAAACGTGGTAAGATGATTGTAAACTGTGATATACTTGTTGTAGGTGCTTTGTGAGCGTTCTTCCTTTTCGACCAGTTTTTTAAAATCCTCATTTTGGTCGTTGAAGACTTTAAGTATTGCATCATCCATTACACCAACACCTAAAAAAGATAGCTTTACTTTTTGGGCGGTCGCAAAGCCCTCGTGCTTCAGCATATCTTCATAAATCTTGTCGATACGCCCACGTATGTTATCCAGTTTTTTATTAATGCTTAGTGCCTGCGCACTTTTTCCCTGAACTCTTCCGTGTTTCAAATCCCAATTATTGGGGTCAATTTCTAACTTTGTTCCGAAAGTCTTAGGGGTTCCGTCAATGGTAATACGTGCCATAATCGGGGCATTACCGTTCTTTTTCAGTTCGTTCTTTTTCAAATAGAAAAGCAGTTTGAACGTCGATTTTTTTGTCTGTTCCATAACTCAAATGTTTAATGTTTAAAATTAAATTACATTGAGTTACAAGGGAATGTAGAAAAGGGCGCAAAAGACTGAAATATAATCAGTTAAGCCATATCATTACCTTTGTCAATCGGTAACGAATTAGTAACCTAACCTTGTCAATTTAAGCCCCAAACCTATCAGACACCGACTTCCGAACTAAGACTACTCTTTTTATAAAGCCTTGTATAGCAAAGGTTTTAACCGTTTTGCTTATTTTTGCTTTTTACTAATCTTTTTTATAAAAAAGAAAAAAGAATGATGGTAAAATGGATATTATACTATCAAGGTTTGTTACCTATAAATAAGATTATAATTTTATTATTGCAACACTATTATCGGTAATATTTTTCCATAAAACAAAAGAAAAAATATACTTTTTTTATCACTTTTTTGAAAATGGTATAAACCTTGCATACGATTTTTCATCACTAAAATGTGCTTATTGTTTTAAACAAACCTCCTTTAAAATGATAATTAAAATCGGCCAACTGCAAGCTGTAATTAACTCCGGTGGAAATAATCCTTCAATTCGCTTAGGAGTAGAAAATGCAAAGAATAAATATGCGCCCTTATTAGATGAACCACTTGATTTTTGTAATATTCGTAAAATAGCAGAAGAAGAATGGTTTGAAACCCTCGAATTTTTAAACCTGACGAATTTGTTTTACAATGAACAATATGGCTTGTTTAAAAAGGATGGAGATATTACTCCTATTAGTCAAAAACATGTGTCCATCATCAATGATGCTTATAGTCAATTCTTTAATTCTTATCCGTATTGTAAAGCGGTAAAATACGCAATGGTTGGCATAGACGGACGTTTAAAAAAAGCTATCCTGACTAAAGAAGATACAATGGCTTGCCATATTAAATGGTTACATTTCTGGATCAACTATGCCATTAATTTTTGCTCACAACCTGTTATTACTAATTTAGAGTTTCTCGAAATTGAGAAAACAGGCTGCCTGCAGTAGCATCATAATATTATCAGTAAACGTAAAGGCCTGATGTAGTAGCGGGCCTTTATTTATGTACTTTTTTATTTGACGTTATAGTTTTGGTTGTCGGCTGTGGTGCTACTATCATCGTCCCTTGCGTCGCACTCTTGTACACCTGTAACATTACTCACCATTGTGCAGGGTGCACCCCGATTCATCGGCGGTACTGCATGAATGCTATGTATTAATTAGGCTAGTGCAATAACTAATATTGAATTAATTCTATTGCACAATATGTTACGCTCAGTATTTTGTTGGCGTCTCACTCTCTCTATTTTAGGAGAGGGTTAGAGGGAGACTCTATTATCAAATTGTTCTTTTCGCTACCCCGTTGCATTAATAATTACTACCTCACAAATACAGTATAGTAGCCCGTTTCATTTAATTTGCTAACACTTGGTTAACAGAATATACCCTGCGGTGTGGTGAAAAATTTTGATAAATATCTCAAAACTGTACCTTTGCCTCTTAATGAGGCATTTAGTTTACATACTATGTTTTTATTTGCTGGGTATTGCTGTAATACCTTGTGGTGATGTTTACAATGCTTGTGAACCTTCACCCCAGGCCGTAACAAAGTCTGGTCAGGACAACCATAGTCATGGTAATGATTCTGATGATGTTTGCAGTCCCTTTTGTACCTGTAGCTGTTGCAATATATCAGTTAATGCAAAACCCAATTTTGCAAAATTGAGAGAAGACAGGGTATACTCAGATAATACGAATACAGCTACTGTTTATAACAGTAGCTGCACCGCCGGTTTTTACGGCAATATTTGGCAACCTCCCCGGTTAAGTTAAGTTTACATTTTTTGCGTGTGCTAAATCCATATTGGATTTAGGTTTTGCTGTATTCATTACTTCAAAACACTTCTTCTTTAGCGCAAAGAAATGGTCAGTCATTTTCATTTCCGTATAGGAAAAGGTTTCAGCGTTTACTCATTTTTTATGCAACCCATTTTTCTGCTTGTAACGGCTTGTCGTCGTTTCATGCAATGGTATGTGCATAGCCAAATAGTTCATACTATATGCTAGATAAAATTATTCAGTTTAGTATTAAGAATAAGATTGTTATTGGTGTAATGACCTTTTTACTCACCATCTGGGGCGTGTGGAGTGCAACAAAACTGCCCATCGATGCCGTTCCGGATATTACCAACAATCAGGTTCAGATTTTTACAGCTTGTCCTACATTAGCCGGACAGGAAGTGGAACAATTAGTAACATTCCCTATTGAGCAAAGTATTGCCAATGTACCCAGGATTGAAGAGATACGCAGTATCTCCCGTTTTGGTTTATCGGTTGTAACTGTTGTATTTGAAGAAAGCGTGGATATTTATTTTGCCCGGCAACTCATTAATGAAAGATTAAAAGAGGCAACAGATAAAATTCCGCAGGGTATTGGTACACCTGAATTAGCGCCTGTAAGTACAGGTTTAGGGGAGGTGTACCAATACATTATTCACCCTAAAAGGGGGAGCGAAAATAAATACGACGCCAAGGATTTACGTACCATGCAGGACTGGATAGTTGCCCGACAATTGTATGGTACGCCGGGAATAGCCGAGATAAACAGCTTTGGTGGCGAGTTAAAACAATACGAAGTAGCCGTTAATCCGGATAGGCTTAGAGCCATGGGTGTAAGCATCCCTGATATTTTTACTGCTTTGGCAAAAAACAACCAAAACACCGGTGGTGCTTATATTGACAAGAAACCCAATGCTTATTTTATAAGGGGTATAGGGTTGGTAACATCCTTGGAAGATGTAAAAAAAATTGTCGTAAAAAATACAGGGGCAGTTCCCATTTATATTAATGATGTAGCCGAAGTACGCTTTGGTCATGCTGTCAGGTATGGTGCTCTAACCTACAATGGCGAAGTAGATGCTGTAGGTGGGGTAGTAATGATGTTGAAAGGGGAAAATAGTAAGGCTGTAGTTAATCGCATTAAAGCAAAGCTACCTACCATTCAGGCTTCCTTGCCTGATGATGTAACCATCGAGCCCTATTTAGACCGGACTGATTTGGTGGACAGGGCTATTAGTACGGTTCAGAAAAACCTGATAGAAGGGGCATTGATTGTCATTTTTGTATTGGTATTGTTTCTGGGTAATTTACGTGCAGGCCTTATTGTAGCTTCTGCTATTCCGCTGGCTATGTTATTTGCCCTGGGTATGATGAATGTTTTTGGCGTAAGTGCTAACCTGATGAGTTTAGGTGCGATTGATTTTGGTTTAATTGTAGATGGCGCTGTAATTATTGTGGAAGCAACCATGCATCATTTGGGTATGCGCAAATCAACCAAACGGCTTACACAAGCCGAGATGGACATCGAAGTATTTCAATCTGCTTCAAAAATACGAACCAGCGCTGCGTTTGGAGAAATCATTATCCTCATAGTATATATTCCCATACTTACTTTAGTAGGTGTTGAAGGTAAAATGTTTAGGCCTATGGCGCAAACAGTAGGCTTTGCCATTTTTGGTGCCTTAATACTATCACTTACCTATATACCAATGATGTGTGCTTTATTCCTATCTAAAAAGCCAATATATAAGCGCAATTTCAGCGATAAAATGATGGATAAGCTTCAAAGCGTCTATCAGCCTTTGTTACAAAAAGCCATAAAGTTCAAGTATGCCATAGTTGGTGCTACCGTGGGTTTATTTGCGTTTACCTTATTTTTCTTTAGTCGCATGGGCGGCGAGTTTATACCCCAATTGCAGGAAGGTGATTATGCCTTTCACTGTATTCTGCCGCAGGGTAGTTCGTTGGGGCAAAGCATTGAAACCTCTATGCAGGCTTCCCGCATTATAAAAGAATTTGATGAAGTGAAAATGGTAGTAGGTAAAACCGGTGCCGCAGAAGTGCCTACCGATCCCATGCCTCCGGAAGCCAGTGATTTGATGGTAGTTTTAAAACCACAAAAAGAATGGAAATCCGGAAGAAGTTATAATGAATTGGCCGATGACATTATGGAAAAACTGGAAGTAATTCCGGGTGTATTCTTTGAAAAAAATCAGCCTATTCAAATGCGTTTTAATGAATTAATGACAGGGATCAGACAGGATGTAGCAGTAAAAATATTCGGCGAAAATTTAGATTCTCTGGTAAGTTATGCCAAAGAAGTAAGTGAAGTAATACAAAATGTACACGGAACCACTGAGCCGCAGGTGGAAAGAGTAAGCGGTTTACCACAAATAAATATTGAGTATGATCGTACCCGTATTGCCAATTATGGCTTAACCATCGAAGACGTAAATGATGTGGTTAGCACCGCCTTTGCCGGTAAAAGTACGGGCCTGGTGTATGAAAACGAAAGACGTTTTGATTTGGTAGTACGATTAGACAGTACACACCGGGGAAGTATGGATGATGTGAGCAACCTGATGGTGCCAACGAATACGGGCATTCAAATTCCGTTATCGCAAATAGCCACTGTTAATTATAAATTGGGTCCGGCCCAGATAAGCAGGGAGGCCGGAAAACGTCGGATTGTGATTGGTTTTAATGTAACCGGCAGAGATGTACAGAGTGTGGTAAAAGACATACAGTCAAAACTGGCTCAAAAAATAAAACTACCGGCGGGTTATTATTTTACCTACGGCGGTCAGTTTGAAAACCTGCAAAAAGCCAGCGCACGTTTAATGATAGCCGTTCCTGTTTCGCTGCTGCTCATTTTTATGTTACTCTATTTTACATTTCGTTCCTTTAAACAGGCCATACTCATTTTTACGGCAATACCTATGAGTGCCATTGGTGGTGTGTTTGCGTTAATGCTAAGGGGAATGCCATTTAGCATTAGTGCCGGCATTGGTTTTATTGCTTTATTTGGTGTAGCCGTATTAAACGGCATTGTATTGATTGGTACGTTTAATCAATTAAAAAAAGATGGGGTTACCAATATATTCCAAAGGGTGAAAGAAGGGACACTTATTCGATTACGTCCGGTATTAATGACAGCAACCGTGGCATCATTAGGCTTTTTACCCATGGCCATTAGTACAAGTGCCGGAGCAGAGGTGCAGAAACCATTGGCAACAGTGGTAATCGGTGGATTGGTTACGGCAACTTTTCTAACGCTATTTGTATTGCCCTTGCTCTACATCATGTTCGGTACAAAATTCAACTTCAAAAGAAATTCTACAATGAAAACAATCGCCTTATTATTTTTTATATGCCTTGGTCCTTTAACTGCAGCTAATGCACAGCAGAGAATAACCATTAATGATGCCGTTGAAATAGCGCTAAAAAACAATGGCCAGATAACAGTAAATAATGCGGAGATTAAAAGTGCCGGACTAAATATAAAAACTGCAAATGAAATACCTAAAACAGGATTGTTTGCAGAGAATGAAGACCTGCGTCCTTCTGATAATACCGGCATTCTTAAGGTAGGTGTATCGCAGGCTATTGCCTGGCCCGGCCTTTATGCCGCCAGAAAAACTTACCTGAAAGAACAGCTAAAGTATGCAGAACTCAATACGGCTGTTTTAAATGCGTCAATTAAAAAAGATGTACGTACGGCATATTATCAGTTATGGTATTTGCAGGATAAACAATTGTTGTTTCAACGCCTGGATAGTGTGTACACATTGTTATTTAAAGCAACTGAACTAAGGGTTAAAACCGGCGATGTGCCCAAGCTTGATCAAATTGCGGCAGATGCAAAATTGCGGGAGCTGAAAGCGTTTATGGAGCAGAATAAAAAAGAAATGACAGTGCAACAACAACAACTAATGATGTTGTTAAACAAAAATGAATGGATGTTACCCATTGCTGCTAATCTGGAAAAACTGGAAAGTGTGTTGTCCGGAAATAATAACCTGCATCCGGTATTAGATTTACAACAACAACAGGTGAACGTAGCAGCCTCTAATATTGGCGTACAAAAAAATACCAACAGGCCGGAATTTTCGGGCAGGTTTTTTAGTCAGCGTATATGGGGTGCACAAGATCCCTTTACCGGTTTTTCCGTAACCGCAGCATTTCCATTATTTGGTTCGGGTGCATATAGGAATAAACTAAAAGTAGCAGCAGCCGAAAAAGAAGTGGCCGAAAAAAAATTGACTTATCAAACACAAGTGTTACAAACACAAAGAACAACGGCAGTTACTGAAATGGAGAAGAATATTGCCTTGTTAAGTTTTTACGAAAGCACCGGCCTGAAACAGTCAACAGAAATTATTGATGCAGCCACCTTAAGTTACAAAGTCGGCGAAATAAATTTTGCAGAGCTGAGCCAATTCTTAAATCAGGCCATTGGTATTCGTCAAAATTACCTGGATGTATTAAATCAGTACAATCAATCCTCCATTCAATATTATTACTTCATTAATAAATAAGCTACCATGTACAGCATTATAAAAATATTTCTTATCTCCATTTTTGTCATCTCATTTACCGCTTGCGGTTCCAATAAACATGAAGGAAAAGCCGGTACTAAATCGGAGGAAACTGTGGGAGAGAAGCACGATGAAGCAGCCCAGACAATTGCCACACTTACACCTGAACAAATAAAGGCAGTGGGCATTACCATGGGTAATGTGGAGAATAAAAGTCTCACTGCTACCATAAAGGCAAATGGGGCATTAAGAGTACCTAATAACAATAAAGCAAATGCCACTTCATTGTATGGTGGTGTAATTAAGGAACTAAAAGTGCAAATGGGTGACTACGTACGCAAAGGTCAGGTAATTGCTACTATTGAAAATCCGCAGTTTATTCAGTTACAGGAAGAGTTTATAACCCTTGGTAGCAGAATAACCCTGGCCGAGCAGGAAATGCAAAGACAACAAGCATTAAACGAGGGCAGTGCGGGTGCTTTAAAAAACCTTCAAAGTGCCACAGCCGAGCTGAATAGCTTGCGTACACGTAAGGCATCACTGCATAAACAAATTCAGTTAATGGGTATTAATCCGGTTAGTGTAAATGCCAATAATTTACGATCGGCCTTGTTTGTTACAAGCCCCATTAACGGAACGGTGAGTAACGAGTTTGCAAAAATTGGTAGTTATGTTGATGTATCCTCTCCGGTTGTTGAAATTGTTGACAACAGATTGTTGCACTTAGACCTGCAAGTGTTTGAACGTGATTTGAGCAGTATAAAAGTGAATCAGGTGGTTAACTTTGCTATTACCAATAATCCTACCATTACTTACACGGCTAAAGTGTATAACATAGGATCTTCTTTTGAAAACGAAAGTAAAACGGTGGCGGTGCATTGTAATGTTACCGGAAATAAAGACGGACTGATTGACGGAATGAATATTACCGGTATGATTAGTGTTGACGATGCCACTGTTCCCGCTGTGCCTGATGCAGCCATTGTTGAGGCTGATGGTAAGTATTATATTTTCATACATACCGATAAACCACCAAAAGAAACAGAAGAGAAACACCAACATAAAGAAGGGGAGAAACATGACCATGTTGCCGAGAACAAAACTCATAACAAACGTATAAATTTTGAAAAAGTAGAAATTGCCAAAGGTGTTTCTGAACTAGGTTATACAGCAATTACGCCGGTAACAACAATTCCTAAAGATGCTAAGATTGTAACAAAAGGTGCTTTTTTTATTAATGCCAAATTAAGCAATGCCGGTGGGCATGAACATTAATACTTGATGTGGTTTTTGTTACCGGCTCAAGTAATTCTAATCAGCTTAAGTTGTGTCACTCACTTGTGCTGCAACAACGCGAAGTATCAATGAGGCTGATCCAATAACTAATATCGAATTAATTCTATTGGTCACTTTGTTGCTAAATCCAATCTTGGCGCAGTGCGTTTGACTCGTGTTGGTACCGCTAATGCTAAATGATAATGATTATCGAATTAAATGTAAACTATATGACTCACAAACACATTTATGATGAACAGGGTAAACAGATTTGCTGTACCCAAACAGAGAAGGTATATAAAAATGCAGGCGCAAAGGATTTGTTAAATGGGCATTTCAATGATGATGGGCATGGTCACGGAGATCATACCGATGATGACGGTCATGATCACGATACTGTAAGCGGAAGTACATTTCAGTTACTTCTTCCTGCGCTTATTTCACTGATATTGTTATTGTTGGCAATCAGTTTTGATAATTGGTTACCCCAAGAATGGTTTACAGATACTTTACGTTTTATTTGGTATCTCATGGCATATGCTATTGTTGGTTTTCCGGTTATTAAAGATGCAATTATAAGTATAAGTAAAGGGGAAATATTTTCAGAATTTTTGTTGATGAGTATTGCTACCATTGGAGCTTTTGTAATTGGCGAGTATCCTGAAGGTGTAGCCGTAATGTTATTTTACGCAGTAGGCGAAGTGTTTCAAACCCTTGCAGTATCCAGAGCAAAACGTAATATAAAAGCGCTGTTAGATCAACGTCCGGATGAAGTAACTGTTGTCGAAAATAATCAGGCAAAAATTATTAAAGCAGAAGATGCTGAGATTGATAGTATTATTCAATTAAAGCCGGGGGAAAAGCTTGGACTTGATGGTGAACTTTTGACAGATAATGCTTCTTTTAATACGGCTGCGTTAACCGGTGAAAGTAAACCTGATACAAAAAATAAAGGAGAAATAGTACTGGCCGGGATGATAAATCTGAATACAGTTACACTTGTAAAGGTAACGTCACTTTATGCAGACAGTAAATTGAGTAAAACATTGGAATTAGTACAAAACGCTACTTCACAAAAGGCACCTACAGAACTATTCATACGCAAGTTTGCCAAAGTATATACACCAATTGTTGTGTTTTTGGCTATAGGTATTTGTCTGGTACCTTATCTATTTGTTCAAAATTATGTATTTAACGACTGGTTATACAAGGCTTTAGTATTCCTGGTGATCTCTTGCCCCTGTGCTTTGGTTATTTCCATTCCGTTAGGATATTTTGGTGGCATAGGTGCCGCAAGTCGTAATGGTATATTATTTAAAGGCAGTAATTTTTTGGATGCATTGGCAGCTGTTAAAAATGTAGTGATGGATAAAACAGGCACAATGACTGAAGGTGTTTTTAAAGTACAGGATGTTGTATTTAAGCCTGAGTTTGATAAGCCGGAAATATTAAAAATGGTAAATGCCGTTGAAAATCTGAGTACGCATCCGGTAGCAACGGCTATACATGAATATGTAGGCGATGTTGATAATGCTATACAGTTGGGTAATACCGAAGAAATTGCCGGCCATGGATTAAAAGCAATCATTAGTGGTGAAGAATTATTAGTAGGCAATTTTAAATTAATGGATAAGTTTGGTATTGCCTATGATATTAATCCGTCTTCAATTGTTTATACTACAATAGCTGTTGCGTTTGGGAAAAAATTTGTTGGCTATATTACTATTGCCGATAGTATAAAGAAAGATGCAAAACAAACAATTGATGTGTTGCGAAAATTGAATATTAATACGACCATGTTAAGTGGCGATAAAACTACTGTAGTGAAGTTGGTAGCTGATGAACTGGGTATTAGTAATGCTTTTGGTGATTTGTTACCTGAGGATAAAGTGACAAAAGTGAAGGAGATTAAAGCGAGAAATGAAAAAGTGGCTTTTGTTGGTGATGGTGTAAACGATGCGCCGGTTGTTGCATTAAGCGATGTAGGAATAGCCATGGGAGGTTTAGGTAGCGACGCAACTATTGAAACTGCTGATGTAGTGATACAGGACGATAAACCCTCAAAAATTCCTATGGCAATAAATATTGGCAAACAAACCAAAAAGATTGTTTGGCAAAATATTATTTTGGCTTTTGTTGTTAAAGGTGTAGTACTAATACTGGGTGCAGGGGGATTGGCTACTATGTGGGAAGCTGTTTTTGCCGATGTTGGTGTATCGCTTATTGCTATATTAAATGCAGTTAGGATCCAGCGTATGAATTTTGGATAAATAACCAATTTTTTCGGCTTTTGCAGTAACCTCCTAAGGGAGGGTGACATTTATTTCTTTAGGGGAACGGCAAAGCCCTCAGTGAGGCTATTAACAATCTAAACAAACGAAATAATTCTAACGTGTAAGATGCTATTAGTTTATCAAGGAAACTTGCATGTTGGTGAGTAATGAGCAGAACGTACAAGTGGTAGTATTTAATTCATTTCCACTGGAAATAA
>DHEF01000026.1:56174-61594 GCA_002399735.1 Chitinophagaceae bacterium UBA4857 | reverse complement strand
TTTAATTCATTTCCACTGGAAATAAATCAAATCCCGATCCTATCGGATCACAACAGGCGGTGCTAGTAGCAATGCAGCTGATAACATTATGATTTCCTACTTTTTTAATCAGAAAGGGATATTAGGGAATTATTTATTTTATTTAGTTAGGATAACTAACTAAATTTGTGTCGGCAATCTTGCCACACAACAAATTAATTCAAGTAAAAATGTCAAAATCAATTTTTTATCATGCAGGCTGTCCTGTTTGTGTAAGTGCAGAACACGACATCGTAAATCTAGTTGGCGCTGAAAATGTAGAGGTAGTACATATTGGCGATGAGCGTAGTAGAATTGCTGAGGCAGAAGAAGCCGGCGTCAAATCTGTTCCGGCACTTGTAACGCCCAATGGTAATGTATTACACATAAATTTTGGAGCTTCCATGGCCGATGTAAAAGCTTAAAAAATTTGCTCCACAAAGTTAGGATAGCTAACTTTGTGGAGCATTTATTATTTTAAAACTAAAATAAATAAAAATGCAGGTAGCCGTTTGGGATACGTATGTAACAAAAAAAGATGGAACAGTCATGCACTTTGATATTATTGCACCCACAGTAGTAAAAGATGCAAAACAGATTTACAGTTATGGCCGGGAATACCTTACTACAAAAAATGAGCAAGGACAACCACTTGATGTAAAAGAGTGTAAGTTTTGCCATATTGAAACAGCAAACACCCAGTGGGAAAGTGAAATAAAACAGAAAGGTTATTTCATTTATGAAATGGAAAATTGCGATAATTAAATGATGGATAAATCGGATTTTGACTTAGGTTACCAGAACCAAAACATTGAAAGCAAAATTGTGGCTTCGCTGGAAAGGATTTCGCAGGCTTTCCGTGTTTTGTTATGGGAGCAAAGCAAGGAGTTTGCATTAACACCTATTCAGGTACAGGTGTTAATTTTTTTATTGCACCACAGCGATGAAAAAAGGAAAGTAAGCTATCTGGCTGCGGAATTTAATATGACAAAAGCGACGATTAGCGATACGATAAAAACCCTGGAGCTAAAAGGCCTGATTACAAAAGAATACGAGCAACACGATACCAGAAGTTATATTATTAACCTTACTAAAAAGGGAAAAGATATTGCCGGTAAAACTTCATTTTTTACCAAGGAAATTCGTAGCCCTATTGAAAAATTACATGCTGATGAAAAAGAAGATTTACATGTAAGTTTGTTGAATATTATTAAATACCTGAATAAAGCAGAAGTAATTACCATTCAGCGAATGTGTTTAAGTTGCAGGCATTATCAGGTAACAGATAAGGGTACAAAACATTTTTGTAATCTGCTTAACCAAACTTTGCATAGCACCAATTTACGGGTTGATTGTCCGGAATTCGAACTGATGTAATGCTTAAATAAAAAGGATGAACATATTTGACCTGCTAATACATGATGTAGAAAAAGTATTGTTAAACGATGTTTTTTTGGATGAAACCAATAAACAACAATTTGTACAGTTAATTAAAGAACATAATTATATTCAGGAATTGACTAAATACGGACTGCCTGTTAATAATAAAATTTTACTGGAAGGTAGCTCGGGCTGTGGTAAAACCATGACGGCTAAAGCCATTGCCGGTGCATTGGGCAAAAATATACTCATACTTAATTTAAGTAATGTAGTGAGTGCAAGAATAGGAGAAACATCGCAAAACCTAAAACAGGTTTTTGATAAAGCCGCCAGGGAAAAAGCCGTTTTGTTTTTAGATGAATTTGATCAGATTGGAAAAGCCCGGGGTAACGATGATAAGGATGTGGGTGAAATGCGCAGATTGGTAAATACTTTAATACAGCTAATAGATTATTATCCTGAAAAGTCACTATTATTATGTGCAACCAATCACCCGGAAATTATAGATCCGGCATTAACCCGGCGTTTTCAATTACGTATTAGTTTTAAAATGCCGGGCATTAAAACATTAGATGCGTATTACAATAGTTTGTTAGCCCGATTTCCCCAACAATTTCAAAACATTGAACGTAAATACAATATATCATTTGCCGAAGCAAAAGACCACAGTTTTACACTTATAAAATCTGCCTTAATTAGTGAATTAGAAGCTAAAGAAGAGCAGAAGGTGATTGTGTAATTGCTGCTACAGTTATTATACATTCAATCTATACCTTCAAATAAATAACAAACTATGCCCTGGAATCCGGATGTATATAACCAGTTTAAAAATATCAGGTATCAACCTTTTTTTGATTTGATGGCTATGATTGCCGGTGAAGGTTTAAAAAATGCAGTCGATATTGGTTGTGGCACTGGTGAACAAACCAGTATTTTATCGGAAAAATTTAGTGAAACTAATTTTACTGGCATTGATCCATCGCCGGAAATGTTAGAAAAGAGTAGGGGTTATGAACATGCTAAACTTCATTTTAAACAAAAAGCGGTTGAAGATTTTATAGCGGAAGAACCCAACCAGAAATGGGATTTAATATTGAGCAATGCCGCTTTACAATGGTCAGATAATCATTCCGAATTATTTCCGAAATTAATTTCTTTATTGAGTAATAACGGACAATTGGCTGTACAAATGCCGGTACAAAATGAAAACCTCCTGAATAAATTATTAGTAGAATTAGTGCAGGAAAAACCTTTTGTTGATTATTTGAAAGGGTGGAAAAGAGAAACGCCCATGTTGACAATTGATGCATATGCAGCATTAATGTTTGACCATGGATTAAAAAATATAGAGATTGTACAAAAGGTTTATCCGATTATAGCAGATACGCCGGATCAGTTATTTGATTTTATTGCAGGGTCGGCATTAATACCATACATAGAACGCTTGACTCAAGATGAACAGAAAATTTTTGTTGCGGCGTATAAAAACAGCATTAAAAAAGCCTATAAAAAATTTCCTGCTATCTATGCTTTTAAAAGATTGCTGTTGTATGGCAATAAGAAATGCTAACACCGATTATGGTGTTATACATTAAATAAATCAGCGTATAACTGTTACGCATAGTAATAGCATATCTGCTATGAATAAAATTTAATTACTATCAATCAATAACTTACAATTTAACTAATCGAGGTAGTAAGTTAAAAATCCCATACGTGAAAGTGTCAACAGGTAATCTTTAAACTCATCTTTTAATGAGTCAATACAAATGGGTTCATCTGAACGTTCACTAACAAATAAGTGGGGATTTGCTAAGCGAAATGATCTGAAAAGCAAAATATCCCTATCTTCCAATGCTTGCTTTAATTCTTCGCTGTTTGTAGATATTTCCTGAATGAGATTATTAATGAGAATCTTTTTTTGTTCTCGTGTGAAAACAGCTTCCATATTGTAGGCTATTGTGTGAAGGAAAATTATTGGGGCTGGGCTTTCTTGGGCTCCACACAGTAACAATAATTATTGACAACTCATATTAGCAAAAATAAATGGATTAATCTAATTTTTTTTTAATGAGAGTAGTTGTACATGCAGTTAATCGTAATTAAACGTTGTAGTATTGACGTATGAATGCTTGCTAATAATGTAGAAAAGGATAGTTGAAATTTCTTTCCATTCATAATGAATAAATGAACAAGAACTATTGGAAAAGGTAAATGATTAAAACAATCGTTGTAATAGAATATCTTTTTTTTGCGGCGATACTTCTATCTCAGTTCCGTCAGATAATTCTAATGTGCCACCATCACCTTTGCGGTATTTTATTACAAAATCTAAATTAATAATAACCGATCTGTTAATGCGCATAAAACGTTCATCGTCTAATGATGCTTCATATTCTTTCAGCGTTTTCGATACAACAATTTTTTTATTATCGCTTAACATAAACACACTGTAATTACTCATGGCTTCAACACGAATAATATTATTCTTGTCTACAATGTACACACCTTCGGCTGTAGGTAGTGGCAGCCTGGTACTTACATTTTTTTGAGGTTTGTTTGCTTTAAATGTACTTTTCTCACTCACTCTTTTTCTTAAACGGGTAATAGCAGTTTGCAATTCATCATTATCTACTGGTTTAAGCAGGTAATCAACAGCACTTAAACGTAATGCTTCTAAAGTATAACTATCATATGCAGTAGTAAAAATAATATCAAAAGTAAAAGTACCCAGTTTTTCCAGAAACTGAAAGCCATTCATTTCAGGCATTTCAACATCCAGAAAAAGTACATCAATATTTAATTCACAAATGGCATCCAAAGCTTTAACCGGGTTATTAAATACACCAACTACCTGTAATTCTTCTTCAAAAATATTAAGCTTTTGTTCTAATAATTTACTGCCTCTTACTTCGTCATCTAAAATGGCTGCTTTTAACATATGTAGTTTGCTTTGCGTAAATTTCGGTTATTTAGTTAATGTAATACAAAGTTTTTCCAAGCACTATATCAAGTCTAACTAAGTTATCTAAACATATAAAAGTTGTCAACTGTAAAATGGCTGACAGTATTTACATGTTTTATTCATGGTTAAGGTGCAATGTCAAGCAAGGAGCAAACTTCATTATATGGCATCGCTTTCAATTCCGTTTCCGTATAGTTTTTTCCTTTTAACGGAAACTGTTTTTCGCTACGGCCACTATTCATCATTCTACCCGATGAAATAGCTCCGGTAATAGCAACTATTTTAAATTTATGTGTGGCAATAACTGCGTCACGAACATTAGGGATGGTTGCACCTTGGGTATTGGCCGTGTAAAAATAATGTAGTCTTATTTTACCTTGCGATGTTTCCCCGGCAAAATTGTAAAAATAATTACTGCTACCATGCATCATGGTATATGGAAGAGGCAACCAGTTGTTTGAATTAAAGGCCAGTGATGGAGTCATATAACAAAGTACCATTCCTGTATTTAACACATCTTGACTTATAGCCGTAAATGATCTGTCATAGTATTTGGATGTTGCCCAGGTCCATCCGTTGGGTAAATGGTCAAATATATAATTACTATTATAAAGCCATTGCGTATTGGTTATTCTAAAAGTATCTACTTTAACATTGGCGTTGCCTGTAGCGCCTTTGTCGCCCTTATCACCTTTATCGCCTTGCTCACCTTTGGGCCCTTCAGGTCCGGTAACACCACCTTCTTTTTGGCATTGTACAAATAACATGGTAACTGCTAAAATAATGGTCGAAAAAAATAACTTTGACATAATTGTTTAGTTTAAATATTTAATACAGAATAAATGTAAATGGGTACGTATTTTTTTGTTATCAACTGCATTGCTACTATGCCCCCAGCCCCTAAAGGGGAGTTTGGTTGCGTCGCACTCTTGTGCACCTGTAACATTACTCAGCATTGCGCAAGGTGCGCCCGATTTATAGGCGGTAAGTCCAGTAATTCTACTCACCATAATGTAAGTTTCCTACTTTCTCTAAAAACCTCATTAGCACATTTTCA
>DHEF01000026.1:0-56024 GCA_002399735.1 Chitinophagaceae bacterium UBA4857 | reverse complement strand
CTTGTGCTGCAACAACGCAAAGCATCAATGAGGCTAATCCAATATCTAATGTCGAATTAATTCTATTGGGGCTTGTGCAGTGTTTCCTTTTTTCAACCGAGCTTGTTGTTCAATAGCGTCCAAAACAAGCTCTATTGAAAAGGTTTAATGATTAATGGCTGAATTTTCATATCAACTTGGTTAGATGGGCTAAAATATTTTAAGCTTTAATCTTGTCTCATTCTAATATTCGATAATCTGTCATTGCCAAATTTCCAAATTACCAAATTGTTTTCTCTCGCTTTCTAAGTCAAACTTAGACCTCATTTTTACGGTTTTTGAGACAATTGATTGAAAAGGGTATTATAATGAGCGAACCCCTTTTTATAACGAGCGAATAAAAAAGGTACTTGCACATCTTAATACTATATTTGGTAAATGCAATTTTTGCATATTGCTACTAACATATTTTGACCCATTTATAAAAATGATGATAATTTTTTTTAGCCATGCATAGCCCCCTCATTAGAAAACGATGCTTATGTGTTTTGGTAGCCCTGACTTTTTTGGGTGTAGGAGTAAATTCTTTACAAGCACAAAACAGGGTGTTAGATTCGTTGAAGGCAGAACTAAGGAATCATCCGGAAAAAGCCGATGAAATAGCCACGGCTATTTTTGGACTGGCCGCACCGCTACTGTCATCCAACCCCCAACTCGCTATAAATTATACCGATGAAATATTGGCCTTTCAGAAAAATATAAAAAATAAAAATATTCCGGCAGCAGCGTACAGGGTAAAGGGTATATCCTACTTAAACTTATCACAGTTTTCTGAAGCATTGGCAAGTTTGCATAAGGCATTGGAAATAGACGAAGCAATAGAAAGTGATTTTGGCCAGGCTGGCGATCTTAATACGATTGGGTTAGTGTATATGACCCAGTCAAAATTTCCGCAGGCATTACAATATTATCTACGTGCTTTACCCAGAGCTGAAAAATTGAATAATGAATATGATGTTAATGCTATAAGAACAAATATTGCCGTTGTATACACTGAGTTGGGGGATTATGTGCAGGCTATGAAAAATTATGAAACCTCCTTAGCCATTTTTCGGAAAAACAAACATATTGAAGGCGAAACCAATACTTTAACCAATATTGGTATTGTACATTTTAAGAACAATAATCTCCCCGAGGCAATCAGGTATAGCACCATGGCACTTAAACTGGCCGACTCAGTTGGTGACAAACGATCACAAGGTCGCGAAAACGGAAATCTGTCCGGGTATTATAATAGAATGGGCCAACATAATTTGGCGTTACAATACGGATTAAAAGCAGTTGCCATTAATGAAGCAATAAGTAGTATCAAAAGCCTGGGCTTTAACCAACAAAATGTATCTGCAGCTTACTTAAAAATGGGTGAGCTAAAACTGGCCAAACAATATGGTCTGGGTGCATTCAAAATTGGTAACGAATTAGGCGTTACAGAAATTAAAAAAGAAGCCAGCCTGGGTTTAAGCGAAGTGTACGAAGCCATGTCTATACCCGATAGTGCTTTATTCTACTATAAATTGTTCACCGTTTTTTCTGACTCCATTAGTAACGATAATAATAAACAAGAAGTTACGAGAATGAGTATGAAGTATGAATTTGATAAAACGGAAGAAGTATATAAACAGAAACAGTTACTTACCAATGAGCAGTTAAAACAACAGCAATTGGAGTTGGCTTTAAGTGCTTCACAGTTTCAGCAGGTAGAGCAATTAAGACGTTTGCAGGAAGTGCAACTGCAAAATGAAAAGTTAATAAATGAAGAAAATGAAAAGCAGTTAATTATTGCGCAAAACAACGAAAAATTACAAGCCAATAAAGTAAGTGCGCTATCGCAACAACAAAAGCTGGATCAGTTAGAACTTAAACAGTTATGGTTATACGGCGTTTTAGCCTTGGTTGTTTTACTTTCTGTATTGGCATATTTATTAAATCTATACCGTGTAAGAAGATTAAAACATAAAAACGAAATCCAATTTCGTGAAGCGCAACAATTGGCTATACAATTAAAACATGAAAATCAATTATCGGAAAGTGAGTTAAAAGCTATCCGCTCACAAATGAACCCACATTTCATTTTCAATGTTTTAAACTCTATCGAATCCTATATTATGGATAATGATAAAAACACAGCCTCCCGATTGGTACAAAAGTTTGCATCATTGAGCCGGTTAATATTAGAAAACTCTACAAAAAGCCTGGTAACGGCAGATAAAGAGTGGAAGGCTTTAATGTTATACACGGGGCTGGAAGCTGTTCGTTACAATAATTCATTCACTTATAGTTTTATGGTGGATGAAGCTTTGCAATTGAAAACATTGTTTTTACCGCCTATGTTAATACAGCCATTGATTGAAAATGCTATTTTACATGGTGTAATGGGCGATAGGAAAGCAGATGCACATATTGAAGTGACTTTAAAAAAGAATGCCGATAGCCTGCGTATAACCGTAATTGATAATGGTATTGGAATAGAAAATAGTCATAAAATAACCAGAAAACCCATTTCGGTAAAAGAAAAATCAATCGGGCTTCCCTCCATCAAAGAACGTATTGATATGATTAACTTACAAAAACATACTACAATTGCTACATTTACTATCAGTGCCGGATTAGATAACAGGGGGACTGTGGCAACTATTACATTGCCATTGTTGTATGCTAACAGGGAGAGCTGATATTTAATATTAAAGATTGAATATTGGCGTATTGTACAGTACTAAAATAGAATACGACGTATTGCAAAGTGTCCAATAGAATTTATTAGATATTAATTATTGGATTAGCTTCATTGATGCTTGGTGTTGTTGCAGCACTGCCGATGAATCGGGGTGCACCCTGCACAATGGTGAGTAATGTTACAGGTGCACAAGAGTGCGACGCAACGAAAGTTCAATCAAGGTACTGAAGCCCGGTCCATAAATAAATACCCATAACGCAGGCGTTTAAATTGCGTAAAAACTTTGCTGCTTATTATTAACGTTTCTGTATTATTTTTGAAGGATTACAGGTTGCATGCCATTTTGATCCTTACCTCTTCGGACTCGAATTCCATTTAATTAAAAACAAACAGGTTATATTATGCAAAAACTATTGTTATTTCTTTTTTTAGTGAGCTGTTCTGTGGCGTATGCGCAGCAAAAAACCGAGACCAAGGCTCCTGCCGCCATGGGTTGGAAGGATATTTCTTCCTGGCGTTCGGTAAGTAGCTTTAATGTTACGTTATCACCCGACGGAAAATGGGTAGCTTATCCATTAACTACAAGAGAAGGCGACGGCGAATTAATGGTAAAAAAAGTAAACGATACTTTGTTAAGAAAGTATCCGGTTGGTGGTTCCTCTTTTGTAAACTTTTCATTTTCTGAAGATGGAAAATGGATAGCTTTTAAAGAAGCTTCTAAATACAGCGATATACAAGCTGCCGCTAAAACACCGGGCAAACAATTGTTTGATAAATTAATATTGGTTGATTTAGCAAGTGGAAAACAAACAACGGTAGAACGTGCCGGTGGTTTTTCGTTTAACGGAAAAAATGCAACACACCTGGCGGTATCTATTGTAAAAGAAAGAGGTGCATCTAAACCAGATGATGCATCAGGTACCGATTTGTTGATCATTGAATTGGCTACCGGTAAAATACAAAACGTAGGTAATGTGGGCGAATTTTCGTTTAACAAAGCCGGTAATTATTTAGCTTATAGTGTAGATGCTGCTAATAAATCGGGTAACGGTTTGTATGTACGTGATGTAGCTGCACAGCAAGTGATGGTGTTAGATAATGACAAGGCGGTGTACAAATCAATTGCATGGAACGAAGAAGGAACTGCTTTTGCATTACTTAAATTAATAAGCGACGAAAAATATAAAACTGAAAAAGGTGTTGTATTAGGCGTTAAAAATATTGGCAAGTCGTCCACGATTACTACTTACGATCCGGCAAAGGATTCTGTTAATTTTCCCGCAGGCCAAACCATCAGTAAAAATAGAAGACCATTTTGGAGTGATGATTTATCAAAATTATTTTTTGGTATAGCTGCATTAGAACCAGCCAAGAAAGAGGATAAACCAAGTGCCGATAGTGCTAAGAAATCAGCACCGGTTGTAAAACTAACAGAGGCAGAAAAATTAGAGAATATTAAGAAAGACACGGCTATTAAAACAATTAACGATCTAAAAAATGCATTGGCCAAGTTAGATACTGCTAAAGCAAAACCGGCGGTGGCTAAAAACAATGCTACAAAGCCCGATATGATTATCTGGCATTGGCAGGATAAACGTTTGCAAAGTCGCCAACAGGTAACAGAAATGGCCGACAAAAACTTTACCTACATCGGTATGTACGATGTAAACACTGCTACGTTTAAACAATTGAATGATAGTAGCTCACGTAACCTGAGCATTTTACCTAAGCAAAAATTTGCTGTGGTAATTGATGACAGAGATTATGAGCTGGATATAAACCTGGATGGGCAGAACTATGGCGACCTGTATGTAGTAGATTTAAAAGATGGTAGTAAAACTTTGTTGGAGAAAAAGTTTTATATGCCTGCATTTACATCAAGGCCACAAGCATCGCCTGATGGAACTAAGTTTGTGTATGGTAAAAACGGACATTTTTATGTGTACGATTTAGTGGCAAAAACCAACACCAATGTTACAGAAAAAATTCCTACATCGTTTGTAAATACCGATGATGACCATAATGTGGCTTTACCTCTAACACCGGTGATTGGTTGGAGCAGCGATAATAAATATGTTTTAATAAGAGACCTTTGGGATATATGGCAGATAGCGGCAAACAATAAAACTGCGGCTGTTAATATTACTAAAACAGGTGCTGTTACCAAAACAAGACATGTTGGTAGATATATAATTGACCAGGATGAAAAAGGTATTGATTTACAAAAGCCGGTTTACGTTAGTTTGTATGGCGAGTGGAATAAAAAATCGGGTATTGGTAGGATAGAGCCGGGTAAAGCAGGTTTGCAACCGGGTGTTAAACAATTGGTTTGGGACGATACAAGAGTCTGGGCATTATCAAAGGCAAAAAATGCTTCGGTGTATATGTATGCCAAAGAAAAATCTAATGTACCAACCGAGTTTTATACAACCAATGAACAATTAACTACTGCCGATCAGGTAACAAGTAACGCACCTGACAGAGCTAAGTACACATGGAGTGCCGGTTCGCAATTGGTAGATTATGTATCGGATAAAGGCGATACATTACAAGGTGCTTTATTTTTACCTGCCGGTTATGAAAAAGGGAAAAAATATCCAACCATTGTTTACTACTACGAAAAAACTTCACAGGGTTTAAACAGTTATGTTAATCCCGATTTTCCGGGTAATGGTTTTAATCCAAACATGTACACCAGCAATGGTTATGCAGTGTTTATGCCGGATATTGTTTATAAAATGGATGACCCCGGTATGAGTGCGGTGTGGTGTGTATTACCTGCTGTTAAAGCTGCGCTTAAAACCGGTATTATTGATGAGAACAGAATGGGCTTACAAGGCCATAGTTGGGGCGGTTACCAAACGGCATTTTTAGTTACACAAACC
The DNA here is from genome assembly GCA_002399735.1 of Chitinophagaceae bacterium UBA4857. GTDB lineage: Bacteria > Bacteroidota > Bacteroidia > Chitinophagales > Chitinophagaceae > Terrimonas. The sequence continues at coordinate 50,426 of DHEF01000026.1, read as the reverse complement.
AATATGTTTAAAGCCGCTGCTCCCGGTGCTGCCTTAACCAATATGGTAAGTATGTACGATCTTATTTATTGGAACAGTGGTGGTGGTAACATGTCGATCTTCGAGGCGTCGCAAGGTCGTTTTAAAGGGGCACCTTGGGAAAACTGGGATTCGTATTTACGCAACTCGCCCATTTACCATATTAAAAAAGTAGCTACACCAATTTTGTTATTACATAACGATAAAGATGGTGCGGTTGATTTTACACAAGGCATTGAGTTTTATAATGCATTACGTCGTTTAAAAAAACCGGTGGTAATGATTACGTATAAAGGCGAAAATCATGGTATTGCTAAATTAGAAAACAGAAAAGATTATGCCGTGCGTATGATGGAGTTTTTCGATCATCACTTGAAAGGAAAAGCAGCTCCGGATTGGTTGAAAGATGGTATTGATAAATCAAAACTGGACGATCACTTGGAGAAAAGAGCATTTTAATACCAACATAAAATAATACAATTTTACAAATAAGGGTTTGGCTTTTAATTAAGCCGAGCCCTTTTTAATTTTGTTACCGACTGCAGTTCCCTGATTGATCGTCCCTTGCGTCGCACTCTTGTACTGCATCAATTCTATTGGTCAAAATGCTGCACAAGAGTGCGACGCAACTAAAGTTCAATCAAGGGAGGGACGATGATAACCAAAATAATTTTAGCTTAATCTTACATTAAATCGCCTTAATAGGTTGGTGCAACATTTTTTTGTTTGTGATGGTTGGAACGAAGTTTGTGTAGTTGGGATGGAATATGATTCCGTACAAATACATGATTGACTTCATTAAAACCAATGAACATGAAAAAGAGTACAACAAAGTCAGCTAAAGAAAACCCGAAAACAAAATTTCCACAACCACCTTTTCCAAAGCAGCGACAACAGTTTCCTGGTATTGAAGCAAGGATGAAACCTTTAGCAGATCATGGGCAAACAAGTTATACCGGATCCGGTAAATTGGTAGGTAAAGTGGCCATTATAACCGGTGGCGATTCGGGCATTGGTAAAGCCGTGGCTATTGCATTTGCAAGAGAAGGTGCCGATGTGTTGATTAGTTATTTGAATGACAAAGAGGATGAGGATGCATTAGATACAGCATGGTATGTGGAAGAGGCCGGAAGGAAATGTGTATTAATGAAAGGCGACATATCGAAGGAGGTGAATTGTAAAAAGATTATTAACAAAGCGATACAATCATTTGGCAAGATTGATATACTGGTGAACAATGCTGCTTTTCAAATGGCACGTAAATCCTTGCAGGACATACCTTCGGAAGAATGGGAATACACTTTTGCAGTAAATATTCATAGTATGTTTTATTTATGCAAAGCAGCGGAGCCGTATTTAAAACCGGGCAGCTCTATTATTAATACTACATCTGTAAATGCTTATCATCCTTCAGATGATTTGTTGCCTTATGCAGCGACTAAAGCCGCAATACAAAATTTTACCGCAAACCTTAGTCAGATTTTTTTAAGTGCAGGTAAAGGAATAAGGGTAAATGCGGTAGCACCAGGGCCTGTATGGACACCGTTAATTCCATCTACAAAATGGCAGGATGCAGATATATTTGGCGAGAATACACCAGTTGGTAGACCAGGACAACCGGTGGAGATAGCACCCTCGTTTGTGTTTTTGGCATCGGACGAAAGCAGTTATATATCAGGTGCTACTTTGCCTGCAACAGGTGGACGTATTACGATATAGTTTTTGAAAATTTTGTAAGTACTATGTTTTAATTTTTAAGTTGATAATGAATGATAAAATTATAATGACATAAATATTTAGCAAGAGTAAGTTAATAACATATCATTTTTATCAACTCTCTTGGCATGCTAATTGTCTTTATAGCTATATAAATTATTCAATCAATAAAATTTTATATTATGGCACATACAGCTTGTATCGAAGCATTAAATGATTTGATAAAAATTAATAATGATCGTATTGTAGGTTATGAAAAGGCGATAGACGAATTAAAAGACGGTACTGATTCAGATTTAAAAACCTTATTCAATAAAATGATCAATGAAAGTAGAAAGTTTAGAACAGATCTTGAGCAAAAGGTAATTGCCTATGGTGGCGAAGTAACAGATGGGACAACAATGTCCGGTAAATTATACAGAGCATGGATGGATGTTAAAGCTGTGTTTACCGGTGGTGATAGAAAAACGGTTTTGAGTAACTGTGAACGTGGTGAAGATGCCGCACAGAACGCTTATAAATCTGCATTGGAAGATGAAGAAGTAATGGCAGAAACAAAAACTTTGATAAGTAGTCAAAAACAGGAGTTGCTCAAGTCGCATAATGAGATTAAGGCATTGAGAGATGCTGCTTAATGTAGTATAAACTTGTGTTTTAAAAGTGGAACCATTCGTTCCACTTTTTTATGTGGTTAACTAATATAAGTAAGTTGAAGATGGTATATTAATTGATATCTTATCAGTAAACAATGAATTATGAAAGCTATTTGGAACGGTGCAATAGGTTTTGGCTTAGTAAACATTCCTGTAAAAATTTATACAGCAGTGGAAACCAGTACCCTGGATCTGGATATGCTGGATAGTGCTGACTATTCTAATATAAAATTTAAACGGGTGAATGAAAAAACAGGAAAAGAGGTGAAGTGGGAAAACATTGTAAAGGGCTTTTTGAAGAACGATAAATATGTTATTCTCGAAGATGAAGATTATGAAGCAGTTATGCCGGAGAAGAATAAAATTTTGTCAATCGATCAGTTTGTGAAAGAAGAAGAAATAAATAGTGTGTATTATGAAATGCCTTATTATCTGGAACCACAAAAGAATGGTGAAAATGCCTATGGTTTATTGTTACATGCATTGAGTACCTCAAAGATGGTTGGCCTTGGAACATTTGTATTAAGGGATAAACAAGCATTAGGTGTAATAAAGCCATATAACAATGATATTTTAATACTTAACCGATTAAGATTTGCGGAAGAAATAAGAGACTATAAATCGCTGAAATTATCTACACGTAAAAAACCTAAGCCTTCTGAATTAAAAATGGCTAAAACATTAATAAGGGAATTGTCTGATGAATTTGATCCTAAAAAGTATAAGGATAATTATTCGGCTGCATTAATGAAAATTATTAATAAAAAAGCCAGAGGCAAAAGTGTAACCGTTAAAAAAGCAGCACCTAAAGAGGAAGGAAAAGTAATTGACCTGATGGCACAGTTAAAAGCCAGCCTTAAAAAATCCAAGTCTTCTAAAGCATCTTAACCATGTCTTTAAAAGCGTATAAACAAAAGCGAAAGTTTACTACAACATCAGAACCTGTTGGTGGTAAAAAAACGAAATCTACCAGTTTGATTTTTGTAATACAACGTCATGCGGCACGACGATTACACTATGATTTTCGGTTGGAAATGGACGGTGTATTAAAAAGCTGGGCAGTGCCTAAAGGTCCTTCTCTGGATCCTGCTGATAAACGATTGGCGGTGATGGTAGAAGATCATCCGTTTGATTACAAGGATTTTGAAGGAAATATACCCAAAGGAAATTATGGCGCAGGACAAGTAGAAATATGGGATAAAGGAACCTATATATTATTAGAAGATGGAAATAAAAAAAGCGGTAGCAACAAGATTAAGGCAGGCATGATAAAGTTTGCATTGAAGGGTAAAAAGCTGAAAGGAAATTTTGTACTGGCTAAAATGAAGACCAAAGAAGACAATGCCTGGTTATTAATAAAGGAAAAAGATAAATTTGTTGTATCGCCGTATGATGCCGAAAAAGCAGTGGCAAAAACTTCTACTGTCAACCGTTTTTTAAAACAGAAAGTTCTTACCACTGCTACCGGTAAAAAGCCTGGAAATTCATCGGAAAAAATGATTAAGCCCATGCTGGCACAAACGGCGGAAAAACCATTTGATGATTCGGAATGGGTGTTTGAAATTAAATGGGACGGCTACAGGGTAATAGCCGATTTACGTAATAAAACCCCGATGTTATATTCACGAAATGGTATTTCTTTTATACAGAAGTTTCAAGTTTTGCTGGATAGTTTGCATGCTCAAACAAACGAAATGATTATTGATGGGGAGGTAGTTGCCTATAATGAAAAAGGTATTCCTGATTTTCAATTACTCCAAAAGGCAGAAGATGATCCGGACATACGATTGGTTTACCATGTGTTTGATTTGTTATGGTTAAATGGGTATTCTATTGAGAGCCTTCCTTTGTTACAACGAAAAGAGTTACTGCAAAAAGCGTTGCAAGAAACGGGGCAAATAAAATATTGTGATCATATTGTAGAAGAAGGAACAAAGCTTTTTAAAGAAGTAAAGAGCCTTGGATTAGAAGGGATTATAGCGAAAAGAGCCGAGAGTGTTTATAAAGAAAACTATCGTAGTAGCGAATGGCTTAAAATAAAACACTATCAAACGGATGAAGTATTAATTTGTGGTTTCACGGCACCTAAGGGCAGTAGAAAAAAGTTCGGTTCATTAATATTGGGACGATTTGTAGATGATAAATTGGTGTATTGCGGTCACACGGGCACAGGTTTTAATGAAACCAAGATTACAGAAATTTATCAGTTGCTTAAAAAAGGAATTGTTGCAAAATGTCCTTTTAATAAAGTGCCTAAAACAAATGCCAAGCCTACCTGGGTGAAACCTACGGTTGTCATTGAAATAAAATTTACAGCCATTACAAGGGATGGTATGTACCGGCATCCTGTATTTATAAGATTAAGAGATGATAAAGTATCTGCCGAGATAAAAAAAGAATCAATGAAGAAGAAAACGGAAGATAATGATGTCACGGTGATTAATCGCAAAAAAGTAAACCTTACCAATCAGGATAAAATATATTTCCCCAAGCTAAAATTAACTAAGGGTGATGTTGTTAATTACTACCAGGCCATTGCGCCATACATTCTTCCATATTTAAAAAACAGGCCGCTGTCTTTAAACCGTTTTCCCGGTGGTATTACGGAAACAGGATTTTATCAAAAAGATGCAGGTGGGAAGAATCCTGAATGGATAAAAACACATTCGGTGTATTCGGAGTCTACCGATAAATACATCGACTATATTATTTGTAACGACCAAGCTACCCTTGCTTATTTAAACAATCTGGGCTGTATTGATTTAAACCCTTGGAGTAGTACCATACTCAAACCCGAAAATCCCGGCTATATGGTGCTTGATTTAGATCCTTCAGAAAAAAATAGTTTTGATGAGTTGATAGAAGTGACACAGTACACAAAAGAGTTGTTAGATAAGTTGGCGATAGAAGGGTATTGCAAAACATCCGGCAAATCGGGTATGCATATTTATATTCCATTGAGTCAGAAATATGATTACGATGTGGTTAAGGATTTTGCTCACCTCTTAATGAAACAAGTGAATGAAGCGCTGCCTTCCATCACTACTATAGAACGCAGTTTGAAAAAAAGAGACAAAAAAAAGATATACCTGGATTATCTGCAAAATAGGAGAGGACAAACATTGGCATCTGTTTATAGCATGCGCCCAACGGAGGAAGCTACCGTTTCTACACCACTTGAATGGACTGAAGTTAAAAGAGGGTTAAAGCCTGCTGATTTCACCGTTTTTAATATTCCTGAAAGAATTGAAATGATAGGAGATTTATTCAAACCTGTTTTAGGTAAAGGTGCTAATCTGGCAAAAACCCTTCAGTTTTTAGATGATCTGAGTAGTCTGATTTAATATTTTGTTTTATTGGTTTATCTTACAAGCTAACATTTCAAATATGATAAGCCTAAAACTACCTTCATTACTGTTTCTACTTTCTACCATTTTAATTTTTTCTGCATGTGGTACTGCTAAAAAAAGTATTGTTTCTGTTAGTGATAATGCACAAGATGTTTTAAATGTTATTGATAGTGTAAACACCTACTGGCAAAATAACCAGTCACCAAAGCAACGGGCTTTTTGGGATGTAGCCGCTTATCATACAGGTAATATGGAAGTATATAAAATTACCCATAACGAAAAGTATAAAAATTACTCGGAGAATTGGGCCATACATAACGAATGGGTGGGTGCAAAAAGTGCAGATAAAACGAAATGGAGATATAGCCCTTATGGCGAGGCAGAAGAATTTGTGCTTTTTGGTGATTGGCAGATATGTTTTCAAACCTATATTGACTTATACAATATTGAAAAAGAGGATAAGAAAATTGCCCGTGCTAAAGAGGTGATGGAATACCAAATGAGTACCGGTAAAAACGATTATTGGTGGTGGGCAGATGGTTTGTATATGGTAATGCCGGTTATGACCAAAATGTACAAATTAACGGGTAATGATTTGTACCTGCAAAAATTATACGAGTACTGGAGTTACGCCAACCAAATTATGTACGATTCCACCGAAAACTTATACTACCGCGATGTAAAATATGTTTATCCTGCACATAAGTCTGTAAGTGGCCATAAAGATTTTTGGTCAAGAGGTAATGGTTGGGTATTTGCCGGACTGGCCAAAGTATTACAAGATTTACCCACCACACATAAATACAGAAAAGTATTTGAAGATAGGTTTATGGCAATGGCAAATGCATTGCGTTTAACTCAACAGCATGAGGGGTACTGGACAAGAAGTTTACAAGATGCCCAACATGCACCGGGTGCCGAAACAAGTGGAACAGCTTTTTTTACCTATGGTTTTCTTTGGGGGATTAATAATGGTTTGTTAAACAAAAAAGAGTTTTTACCTGTAGCCGGTAAAGGTTGGCAATACTTGCGTTATACAGCATTACAGCCGGATGGTAAGATAGGATATGTTCAACCTATAGGCGAAAAAGCAATTCCTGGCCAAGTGGTTAACCAAAACTCTACGGCAAACTTTGGTGTGGGTGCTTTCTTGCTGGCTGCATGCGAAATGTACCGGTATTTAAAAAAATAAAGACCGGCATAAAACCGGTCTTTAAATAGTATCCTGTAACAATTATTTTAATCCTTTTCTTATTGATTCAGCCGTTTCAAGGTGAGCTTGTAAAGTAGGTAATGTATTATTTATAAATGTTTTTACTTCTGCATTTATATCATCATCACTGGCGTCTTTAAAAGCATCAATTGTTTTTTTATGGTTAGATATCATGGCATCCATAAAATCTTTGTCAAAATCTTTTGCTTTTTTATCACTTAAATCGCTGGCTGTTTTTTTATGATCTTCTGAGTATGTAGCAGGTAAAGTAACATTTAATTTAGCAGCCAAAGCAGCTACTTCTCCATTTGCACCTGTATGGTCTTTCACTATCATGGCTGCAAAATCTTTTACCGATTTTTGTGTGGCTCTTTGTTCACCTAATTTGCCCAGTTCCACTTCTGCCATTCCGTGGTCAGCAGCTTTTACTAAAAAATTGCTGGTGTTTTCTGTCATGTCAGACTGTACAGGCATTTGATCTTGTTTGGCTTCGTTAGCCGAATCGGCTTTTGCTACGGGGTCTGATGCTTCATTATTACAAGCCGTAAATAGCACAGCAAAACATCCCGATAAGAATAACAACTTTTTCATATTCCATAGTTTTTTGATGAAGTAATTCATGCTCACGCAATAAAATGACCGCTACCTGCATCATTAGTAGTAGAAGGCAGCAATACAAAAAATTGCATAGATGACTAGTATTAACAAATAATCGGGCCAAAATTTATTTCGAGTACTCGTAGTAGTAACTTTTTTTATGAAAAAATGTACTAATGCAAAACTAATCTTCTGTTTTTAAGTACTTTATTGTATATATAAAAAAATCCGGCGAATGTATTATACTCGCCGGATGTACACTTTCATATCAACCAATTATTTTTTAAACAAACGCCATTCGCTCAACTGTAAATCGGTGCTGCCTGCATTTTCAGTTATCCTTAAGCGATAATGTTTATAAGCTGTTGAGTTAGTAAAATCAATAGTTTTTATTTCGTTTCTATAAGTAAAAGTTTGATTGGTTTTTGTATCCAGTACCTGCCAGGTATTACCATCAACCGACCCCTCCAATACCCAGCTTTTAGGGTCTCTTGTTGCAAAATCATTACCCGATGTAATCAGGTAGGCATTAGCTGCTTCTGAACTCGTAAGGGTTTGTTCTGCATTAAAGTTATTAGTATAAGTACTTACATACATTTTTGTATTGTTATCTCTGTCTATCAACTTTAACGATCCTTCAGAAGATGCAGCTCCTTGTGCATTTTCAGTACTCACTTTCACCGTAGCATGCGCTGTTAAGTCTTTACCATAATTATTATCAGCGCTATATGTAATGCGTGGGAAAGCAGCTTTGGCAATAGTTAATTGTGCTTGCCAGTCTTTTCCTTCTTTATCTTTTGTGCCAAAAGCCATCAATGCCCTGTATGATAAATCCACACCTGCAGCACCACTCCAAAAATGTATAAACTCACCAAAGTTTAATGCTCTTGAATAACTGGTTATACCACCTGTAATTTTTGTCGGAAAGTTTGTAGATAGTAAATCAAAATATTTATTCAATACAATTGCTTTACCGTATTCATTATAAATAGGGTAAAACCAGTTTCTAAACCATGCCGTATTTGCTCTGGGGTAATCATCGGTTATGGGCATACAAGTGTTGTACACTCTGTCGCGGGCTTCGTTATTGCCAATGCCGTCATGCACATCATACACAAAAATTTCGGCCCATTTACTATCACCCCATATACCAAAAGCCGGCGATTCTTTTATTGCCTTACTGCCACCTTCTACAATATGCGCAATCTCATGTATAATCACATCAGTTTCCCAAGGTGTTATATTTTCCCAGGCATCCCATCCCGATCCTATATCAATCATATTCCTAAAATCATGTGCACCATTTAAGTAAGTATCCGGATGGCCACCACCATATTTGCCGGTATGATACACAGCAAATAATCTGTTGGTAGTATCATTAGGCCCAAATGCACCATATACTTTTTTAGTATATGCCCATACCGTATCAGTAAAATCAAATAGCCAGATAGCTTTACTACGGTTCACGTCATCATCAAAATATACCGCAATATTGTTATTAAAATGTACACGCTTCACCAATTGTCTGTGGTCAAACCAATGTTCCTGCCAGGTATATGGAGGGTAATGTGAAGTGTCTGTTACTAACGGCGGCGTGCCGGGGTCAACAGGTTCAGGCGTTGTACCGGCATAATTTTTTTTATTACACGCAATTATTAACGGAGCTATGCAGCAAACTAAAAGCAATTTTTTAAGCATGTTGTAGTGGTTACACTTTTTAATAATTATCTACAACCAATTAGGGTTGTTGTCATACCACGCTAAAATATTTAATGCATTGTTCTTTTTGTACTAACAAAAAACGAACACATTGTTAACACAAATTAAAATAACAGTAACAGCGGTAATTTGGGGCTGTCAGCTTAGTACAATCATCAGCTGCATTTCCCGCCTTCTGTAGTAGTGCAATGCCCACACACACATTTGCACAAACGATTGCAGCTACTACTGCCAGTCGGGCAGCCCTTCAGCAGTATAACCTTGTTCAGCAACGTAACTGGCACTTTTAGTTTTATTAAATACAAACCATCATCGTAACGTGTTGTATTTTTTTGTATTTTGACAGGGTAACAAAAAAACAAATTGCTATATGGATAAAGAAACAGCCCGGAGAGGTTTTCTCAAAAAAATCATTTTATCATCAGGCGCTCTTGCTGCCGGTAAATATTTATATGCCGGTGATGATGCAACAAGAAAAATAATTGGACTTACACGCCACCAGACATTTGATGCTAACAATAACATAAACGTAGCACTTATTGGTGCAGGCGGCATGGGTGGTGCCGATTTAGATACCGCATTAATGGTTCCCGGTGTAAGAGTAGTAGCTGCCTGCGATCTTTATTCAACCCGTTTGCAACAAGCTAAAGCAAAATGGGGTGCCGATATTTTTACTACAAACGATTACAGAGAAATTTTAAACCGTAAAGATGTTGATGCGGTTATTATAGCCACACCCGATCACTGGCACCAAAAAATTTCTATTGATGCCATGAATGCTGGTAAACATGTGTATTGCGAAAAACCAATGGTGCACTCCGTAGAAGAAGGCCCTGCCGTAATTGCTGCACAGAAAAAAACAGGTATGGTGTTCGAAGTAGGTAGCCAGGGTGTTTCATCATTAGGCAACGAAAAAGCAAAACAATTATTAAAAGAAGGTGCTATTGGCGAGCTAAATTATGCCGAAGGTTTTTGGGCCCGTCGTACACCAGTTGCCGTGTGGCAATATCCTATTCCTGCAGATGCGTCACTAAAAACAGTGGATTGGAATGCTTATACCAGCAATACAAAAAAACGTGACTATGATCCGTTGCGTTTTTTTCGTTGGCGTAATTATAAAGATTATGGTACCGGTATGGCCGGCGATTTATATGTGCATTTATTTTCCAGTCTGCATTTTATTACCGATTCACTAGGGCCGGATAGAATTTACTCAACCGGAGGCCTGCGTTACTGGAACGATGGCCGTGAAGTACCCGATGTGCAATTAGGTGCTTTTGATTATCCTAAAACAATGATACACCCTGCGTTTAACCTTTCCTTACGTTGCAATTTTGTAGATGGTACCAGTGGCACTACTTATTTAAAACTGGTAGGCAGCGAGGGGTCGATGGATGTAACCTGGGATGATGTTACTTTGAAAAAGAATTCATTTACGGCAACCGAAGATCCATTCTTAAAACCACAAAACGGACAAGCGGCCAATGAGTCCCGTAAAAAAATTCTTCCCCCGTCAACCATGACCTATAAAGCTGAAACAGGTTACAAGGGTGGCCCTTACGATCATATGGTTAACTTTTTTACGGCCATTCGTAATGGGAGTAATAAAACCATTGCCGAGGATGCAGCTTTTGGTTACCGTGCTGCTGCGCCGGCTTTATTATGCAACGATAGTTTAATAGAGAAAAAGCCCATGCATTGGGATCCGGTAAATATGAAAAAGTTAGTTTAATCAAAACTGTATTATTATAACCTATATTTTGAAATCATAATAAATAACATAATGAAACAAATTTTATTTGCTGTTGTATCAGCAACCTGTCTGTTAGCTTGTGCCAACGATGATAAAAATACAAATGCTGCTGCTAGCGGTGTTGGAAAACCAAATGAGGATACTGCAAGCCAAGGTTGGGTAAGTCTTTTTGATGGTAAAACTTTAAACGGTTGGCATGGCTATAATAAAGATACTGCTACTATAAAAAATTGGACAATTATTGATGGCGCCTTGGTTTGCCTTGGCCATGCTGAGCATGATTCCGGTGGTGATATTGTTACCGACAAGCAATACGAAAACTTTGAACTGGAGTGGGATTGGAAAGTGGATAGTGGAAGTAACAGTGGTGTAATGTACCATGTAGTTGAAGATAAAAAATACCATGCGCCTTATCAAACCGGGCCGGAGTACCAGATTATTGATGACGTAAACTTTCCCGGTAAATTAGAAGACTGGCAACAAGCCGGAGCTGATTATGCCATGAATACAGCCAACGATAAGAAAAAACTAAAACCGGTAGGCGAATGGAATAATAGCAAGATTGTGTTTAACAAAGGCAAAGTGGAGCATTGGTTAAATGGCGAAAAAATTGTTGAATTTGAAGCATGGACAGATGAGTGGACGAAAAAACGTGAAACCGGTAAATGGAAAGATTTTCCTGATTATGGTAAAGCAGCCAAAGGGTTTATTGCTTTGCAGGATCATGGTAATAAAGCCTACTTCAAAAACATTCGTATAAAGGAATTATAATAGCAGTAATACCTCATGTAGTAACACGATGATCATCTGTGTTATTGCTGTTGAACGGAGCGTCGCAACGTCAGCTCAATCAGGGCTATACAGCTGGTAACATAAAAAAAATAAGGAAGTTATTAAGCAATCAAACTTATTAAAAAATAGCGATAAGCAATTGTTTTACATTATTTTATATGTAAAATACAAAAATCATAAGTCGTGCTTGAAGTTCCTTGTTTTAACTAAAAAAACAGCCCGTTTACCGATGATAAATATCAATTCAGCGAAAAGCAATAAGTGGATAACACCGGTTAAATATATTTGTCCTGGTTTTTCATAGGATATTGGATTTTAAAGCGGGGTGCATTTCTATGCACCCCTATTTTTTTATAATCCTTTATCGGAAAACTAATCGTTAATACGGGTAAGTTTAAGGTTGGTAACCGGGGCTACAATTAGCGGGAATTTTTCCACCGTTACATTAGAAAGGTCAAGTCCGAAACCTCTTTCTTCACTAAGACTATGGTCTTTAAGCCAGAAATGAAATTTCATAATAACCCTTTCTATAAACGGTAATTCATTGTCCTGGCTCAGGTATTTTTCCATTACCATAAACTGAAAATCGCCTACGGTATTACTGCTGGCCAAACTTTCGTAGCGGCTAATAATATTTACTTCTTTATTCGCAACCAGGTCTTCCACTACTTTTCTAAACATCAGGTTAATGCGTGGCTCCATCCTAAAACCCAGTCTGAAATCAATGCGAATAATATCGTTAGGTATAATATGCTCTACTTTATACTCGCAGGTATAAGGGTCATCCAATGTATCCACATGTACGAACCAATATATATCGGCCCGTTTGGGCTTTTTGTTTAATATGGAATAGATAATCTTATGTTCAATTTCCTTAGGGTTATTGGCACTGGTTAAGTAAATAAGGTGTGTAGCATATTTAGGAACCGATTTGTCGTTACTTAATTCCTGAATTTTTGGAATATAATGCTCCAGCCGTACAAACTCAACATAGCGGTTTTTAATTTTACGGGCACGGTACCAAACGTACATTACCAGAAACATTAAGCCACCCAATAAAACGGTTATATAACCACCATGAGTAAACTTATCCATCAATGCAATAAAGTAGGCTATCTCTACAATAAAGTACCCAACAAGGAAAATATAAATCCAACGTTTTTTAATACGGTGCAATACCATGTAGTTGGCAAATAAAATGGTAGTGGTCAGCATGGTTACTATAATAGCAAGGCCATAAGCCGCTTCCATTTCCGAAGATTTTTGAAAGTACAGTACAATGCCGGTACAGCCTACATACAATAACAGGTTAATGCCCGGTATAAATAACTGGCCCTTGGCTTCCGATGGGTAACGTATTTTAAGTTTTGGCCACAGGTTTAAACGCATGGCTTCGCTTATTAAGGTAAAGGCACCCGATATCATGGCCTGGCTGGCAATAATGGCCGCCAATGTAGCTATTATTACGCCGGGTAGTATAAACCACTCAGGCATTAAGTTAAAAAAGGCATTCAGTTGCGGTGCATTTTTGTTAACTACCACACCATCATAGTATCTTAACATATAAGCTCCCTGACCAAAATAGTGTATCAGTAAACAGGCTTTTACATATATCCAGGCCATACGTATATTGCCACGACCACAATGTCCCAAATCACTATATAATGCTTCGGCACCCGTGGTACATAAAAATACAGCACCTAATAACCAGTAACCCTCAGGGTAAGTACTTAAAAATTCAATAGCGTAGTAGGGGCTCAGGGCTTTAAAAATAGATAAGTCGTCAAATACGTGGGCAAGACCCAGTATGAGTAAAAGCGTAAACCAAATCATCATCATAGGCCCGAAAAACTTGCCTATCGATGAAGTACCAAACTGCTGCATGAAAAAGAAAAGACTTAAAATGACTAACACAATTACCATGATGGTATTAGTGGTAAGCGATTCTTTTAAGTAAGGTATTTTAGAAAGGCCTTCAATGGCCGAAGTAATAGAGATAGGGGGCGTAATCATACCATCAGCCAAAAGTGCGGCACCACCCAGCATGGCGGGTATTACCAGCCACTTTCGTCTTCGCCTTACCAGTGCATACAGGGCAAAGGTTCCTCCCTCACCGCGGTTGTCGGCACGTAGTATAAGTATAACGTACTTAATGGTTGTTTGTAAAGTAAGCGTCCAGATAATACAGGATAATGTACCTACAATCAATAGCTCGTTAATTTCACGGTCACCAATAATGGCGTTAAAAACATAAAGCGGTGATGTGCCAATATCCCCAAAAATAATTCCTAGTGCTATTAGAAGTCCCGCAGCGGTGACTTTGTTGGTAGGTCCTTTCACTTGTTAAGATTTACGAAAAAACCGAGGTAATAATCTGCAACGGTAATTCGACTTACAAAGTTATATGTAAAACCGGCATACAATAATTGAAAGGCATTAACTTTTTTTTGTCCGATTGAATTTATACTGAAATATAGTTTGATGGGGTGCCCCTTTGGGTCGGGCTGTACGCTATATCTTTTGCCCCTGCGCTGCCTTTCCCGTGCTTTGCAAAAGGATGTCGCTTCCATCCCTCACCCGCTAACGCCTGTTATTGTTTTTAAATTAATGTAGTTTTAATCTTTATAAAATGCAAATAATAAAAGAACAGTTATTGTTAGTACGCTGTCTTGTCCGTAGTGTAAACATTGGACAAGACTTGGCTTTTTTGTTAGTTTTTTTGCTAAGAAAAAAAGTAAAAGGATAACCTGCATACCTATAAAACTAGTTCATTGTTGTTACAATTTAATTTGGCTAAAGCCGATTTAGAAACCATTGGCAAACCTCCAGCTAAAGCTGGAGGCTATTGGTTAGCTTGTTATACATTTAAAAGGATGAACTTACCAATTGTTGAGTAGAGTTACAGGTACTCCGATTAAAATATGGAGTATTGCAAATTGTTCAATAGAATTGTTGCAGTTGAAGAGTGCGACGCAAGGGACGATCAATCAGGGAACTGCAGCCGGCAACATAAAAATTATAGGCACAAAAAGGCTTTGGATGAAGAATGCGTAAATTTTAACAAACCAAGTGGTGTTTTAATACCTTTTTTAAGAGTATTAAAGCAACTTTTCAAATTTATATGTCGTTATTAGTGTAATGCCGCCACAAATAGCATCAGTTAAATATATGTGGCTAACTATTTGTAACTTTAATACAAGGAAAAATAAAGATGAACAGAATGAATAAACGACTGTATTTGCTAGTAATGGTTTTATTAGCCGGTTTTGGGGTTCAGGCCCAGCAAATTGTGTATTCCGAAGCCGAAAAGGATGATAGCCATCGTATTAACTTTGAGGTAGTGGGGAAACTGGGAAACAATTTTCTTATTTACAAAAGCAACAGAAGCCGCCACTGGGTATCGGTTTTAAATAACGATATGGAACCGGTAGCCAAAAAGAATTTTGACTTTTTTCCCAATGGCGACCGGGTTATTAATGTGGACATTATTCCCTACAGTAGCTTCTTCTATGTTATTTACCAGTACCAGCGTAAAGGTATTGTGTATTGCGAGGCTGCCCGCTTAAACGAAACGGGTGATAAAATTGGCGATGTAATGTTGCTGGATACTACCCGCATTGGCTATAGTGCGGATAATAAAATTTATACCACGCTTTTTAGCGAGGATAAAAGTAAAATTGTGCTGTATAAAATTAACAGCAAAAACAAAAAACTTTTTCAGTTAACTACCCGTTTGCTGGACGATAATTTACAAACATTAAAACTAAGCCGCCTGGCGGTACCCATGGAAGAAAGAGATTATTACCTGGGTGAGTTTACGGTAGACAATGATGGTGATTTGTTTTTTGCACGTTTTAACCGTTTAAGTAACGAAAGTATAAGCAAGGTTGACTTTATACAGAAAGCCGCTATGAGTGATGAATTGGTAGAACGGCCGATTAAGATTGATGGCATTTATTTGGACGATATTAAAATAAAACCCGATAATGTAAATAAACGACTGGTAATGGTTTCGTTTTACAACAAAACGAAACGAGGAAATATAGAAGGGTATTACCTGTATGTTTGGGATAAAAAATCGGATCAGGTAATACAGGAAAAAGCACTGGCTTTTTCTGAAAACCTGCGTAAGGAAGCAAAAGGCAATACATCGGTAAAAGCCGCTTTTGATGATAATTTTATTAAAAATATTATCCTCAAAGGTGATGGTGGTTTTATTATAGCCAGCGAATCGGCTTATACCAGTTCCCGTGGTGGTGGCTGGAACCGTTGGAACTATTGGGGTTCGCCATTTATGCGTCCGTTTGATTACTATTATTACTCACCTTATTATAATAACGCCTATTGGGGTATGAACCGCTGGGGTAATAACAACGATAATGTACGTTACCAGGCTGATAATATTACCATTTCTTCTTTTGACAGCCAGGGCAATAATGAGTGGAATAATGTAATTACCAAACAGCAGTTTAACGATCAGTCGGATAATTTACTGTCATATCAGTTACTAATTACAGGGGGGCAATTACATTTTCTTTTCAATACACTCGAATCTAAAGCACAGTTGTTAAGCGACTTTACCGTTTCGCCGGAAGGAGAGATGAAACGTAACCCGACACTTAAAAATTTAGACCGTGGCCGTGAGTTTATGCCCCGCTATGGCAAACAGGTAGGCAGAGGCCAAATGATTATACCTTGCCTGTACCGCAATTATATTTGTTTTGCAAAAGTTGATTTTGAGTAGTACACGTTGTATTTTGCACCGGCATGTACGGCTTTAACCGGCCGTACATGCTAAACATTAATAATTGTACTGCGTGATAGGTGTATTTAAACAAAAAAGTCCGGCTAATATTTTAATGCTTTTAATAGTAGGAGTTCTATTAAAATTACCTGCTTTTATTCATCCGCATCCGGCTATAACGCAAAGCAGCGACGGCTATTTTTACACTCGTATTATAGAAATATTAAACCCTTCCGCAGAAGGGTTTCCTTTGTTATACCCCATACTGGCTTTTACACTTTTGTTTTTACAGGCAAATTTGTTAACCAGGTTTATTAACCAACATCGTATGATGAACCGGTTAAACTACCTGCCCGGCCTGGCGTACATGGTAGTTACCTCCTTGTTGCCTGACTGGAACTATTTTTCTGCCTCACTTTTAGCTAATACTATCTTATTATACATCTTACCGGCTATATTTAATACTTACAATAAACCACAGGCCCGTGGCAGTATCTTTAATATTGGTCTAGCCCTAGGTCTGGCTTCCTTTTTTTACTCACCCATTATTTTCTTTGGGTTATGGGTAATATTAGCATTATCCATTTTAAGGCCCTTTAAGTTAAACGAATGGTTATTGTGCATTTTAGGTATTACCACGCCGTATTATTTTTTGGCTGTTTTTCTTTTACTGGACGATAGCTTTAGCTGGCAGGTGTTATTACCACAAATAAGCATCGGTTTACCTAAACTAAAACAATCTGCCTGGATGGCCGGTAGTGTGTTTTTAATCATGGTGCCGTTTTTAGTAGGAGGTTATTATGTGCAGGATCATTTACGCCGTATGTTAATTCAAATACGTAAAGGGTGGAGTATTTTATTATTTTACCTGCTCATTGCTTTATTAATTCCATTTGTAAATACCGGTAATAGTCTGGAAAGCTGGATAATGGCTTTATTACCTATGGCAGCTTTTCATGCCTTTGGTTATATGCATGCTTCTTACAAAATACTGCCCTTAATATTCTTTTGGGCATCGGTAATATTAATACTGGCTTACCAGTATGCAGGCCCGGGCTGGTAATTTTACCACATACAAATACTACCGATAGCTTATTTTTGCACTTTCAGGATAAATACCTGACAAGTATATGCAAAAGAAAATTACCCTAAAAGTATTGCCCTCCGAAGCAGCCAGCGATAATAGTATTGAACAAATTATTGCTAAGGCAGAAGCCATCTCTCCCAAAAGCATTACGGGTTTTGTTATTCAAAAAAAATCAATAGATGCCCGTAGCAAACAACCCTGGGTTAATTTAACCCTCCATGCTTTTATAAACGAGCCTTTTCAGCAACGTACTTTAATTCCATTACAATACAAACAGGTACATAAAGCCACCAGCAAAGTAATTATTGTTGGTGCAGGCCCGGCCGGTTTATTTGCCGCCTTGCGTTTATTGGAAGCAGGTGTACAACCTATTATTCTAGAACGTGGTAAAGATGTACGTAGCCGCCGCCGTGATTTAGCCGCTTTAAATAAAGAAGGCATTGTAAACCCCGAAAGTAATTATTGTTTTGGCGAGGGTGGGGCAGGCACTTACAGCGATGGTAAATTATATACACGCAGCAGCAAACGTGGCGATATTGATCGCATACTAAACATATTTGTACATTTTGGTGCCGAAGAAAATATTTTGTTCGAAGCGCATCCGCATATTGGTACCAACAAGTTGCCACAAATTATGACCGCCATGCGGGAACAAATTATTGGTAGCGGTGGTGTGTTTTTGTTTGAAAAAAAGGTAACCGATTTTGTCATCAACAACCAGCAAATAAAAGGAGTGGTTACTGCCGATGGCGATACCATGATGGCCGATGCCGTAATACTCGCAACCGGCCACTCGGCCCGAGATATTTTTGAATTATTACACAAAAAAAGTATCGCTATCGAAGCAAAGCCCTTTGCCTTGGGTGTACGTATCGAGCATCCGCAAACTATTATTGATACGGCCCAATACCATTGTGCTGTACGTGATGGTTTGTTACCGCCTGCTTCTTATAGTTTGGTGCAGCAGGTAGAAGGTCGTGGTGTGTTTTCTTTTTGTATGTGCCCCGGTGGTATTATTGCACCAGCCGCTACAGCACCCGGTGAGTTGGTGGTAAATGGTTGGTCGCCATCCAAGCGTAATAACCCACATGCCAACAGCGGTATGGTGGTACAGGTAAGTGTAGAGGATGCATTAAAACACAACAAAAAAAACAATATAAAATGCGATGCTAACAATCCTTTATTGTTAATGCATTTTCAGCAACAGGTTGAGAAAGCTGCCTTTGTAGCCGGTGGTGGTAAAATGGTAGCACCTGCACAACGCATGGCCGATTTTTCAAAAAATATTGTCTCTAATTCTTTGCCCGATTGTTCCTATTTACCCGGTGTACATTCCACTTCATTACAACAGGTATTGCCTGCGTTTGTATTTAATAGTCTGCAACAAGCTTTTATTGAGTTTGGCAAAAAAATGCGTGGGTACTACACCAACGATGCTATTGTGGTGGCAACGGAATCCCGCACTTCTTCACCCGTGCGTATTCCCCGTAATGCCGATGACTTACAGCACCCGCAAATAAAAAATTTATACCCTTGCGCCGAAGGAGCCGGTTATGCCGGTGGTATAGTTAGCGCTGCCATGGATGGTGAAAGAGTAGTGGAAGCAATACTGGTGCAGTTAAAGTCTTAAGCCTTACAATTTTTTTTTTATGTAGTCAGCTGCATTACTACTAGCATCATCTGTTGCGTCGCACTTTTGTGCACCTGTAACTTTACTCAGCATTGTGCAAGGTGCACCCCGACTCGTCGGTGGTACTGTAGTAATGCTATTGGGCAATGTGGAAGTGGAAGTGGTAGTGGTAGTGGTAGTTTATTGATTTGGGCTTGTCTAATTTCTATCAATAGGGTTTTCAAGTTTCCTGAAATTCCAGTTTTGATTTAGTTGTTTACCTTTTGAGAACTCATCCTTCCAAAACTTTTCCAGCTTGCCGGAGTTAAGTATTGCTTCAGGTATAAAAGTTAAAATGTGTTGTCCGCCTGGTAAGTAAAACTGAACTAAGCCTTTCTCTACATTAGAATGACTTATGCCAATTACATTGATTTCGTCTTTTAGTTTCGTCAATTTTGCTAATAGGTCAAAGGGATTTTGTTCTGGAAAAATTTTATCAAAAGGTAGGTTTTCAAAAAGTGAAATGTCTTGTCCATTATTGTTAATACCGACTATATTTAAATCAGTGTCGCTTTTCTTTGTCAACTGAATTTGGTAGTAAACCGTGTCAATTTTCAAGGTACTTTTGAAATAGTTTAAAAATTTGTCAACCTGATAAATTTTTAATTCGGGTGTGTCAACAACTGGATAAAATGAGCAATTGAAAATTGAACTGTCACCTGAAATCCTGCTCCAAAAATTAGCTTCTCCTCTTTGTGTATAATTCCAGTCGTTAAGAAACTGTATGCTCGTTGTGTCGAGCATCTGGATGATATGATTAGCTTGTTCTTCTAGCTTTTTGTCACGATGTTTAGAGATATTGCACGAATGTAACAAGCATGCAATGAAAAGAAGTACTATAGTTTTGCGAAGATTCATTCAAGTTTTTCCCTAACGTTTAGATGCCTTACGATGTGGTTGTAAAAGTATTTGGTTATTTACATTTTGAAAAAAAGTTAAATAGAATTATTGAGCCTTTATTCATAGCGGCACTTTTGATTAATAAATTGTTGCTAACTAGCTTTTTATTGTTCAGGTTTGAAATCAACTTTTTGTAATCTATCTATAGTTTTAAGAATCTTCTCTCGGTTTTTTGCCAACTTTACAAAGTTGGGTAGTATTTGGGTAATTGAATATTTGCTAACAAATTGTTCTTCTCGAAGCTTTGCTGATACATACTTTCTTAAATGATCTAAATGTTCATAATTGTATGCCCAGAATATTTTTCCGTTAATTGGGTATTGTAACCAAAGTGGCAAGCCAAAATTAGGGTCAGTTGCTTGATAACTATTGGGATATGTCAGGCTATAACTAACGTCATACCTTTTTTCTTGCTTACATCCATTACACTTAACTTCTATTTTGTCTTTGTATTTGTCAACCTTTTCTTCATAACTTAAAGCTGTTCCACAGTAACCACATCTTTTATTAACTGCAGCAATAATAATTGGTCCATACCAAAGTTTCTCATCTATTGGTTTGTAACAATTATCACAACGAAAAATTGATTTTGTATCAAACGGATAGGGGATTGTGTATTTCCCAAGCTTAATAAACACTTTAGCTTTAGCATTACAATGAGGACACTTTACAAATATTTCACTTGAAAATGAACCAAGCGTTTTGTGTGCTTTGTTTGTCCGAATGTTATCATTTGTTTCCATTTTCAATAATGTAAAGGTTCGTTTTGATTGCTAAAATTTCTATATTAATGTTGTTAGTCGCAATATACAAAAAGGGACTTTTAAAAACTTAGGTATTAGTTATTTTCCTGATTGTTAGTATAATATAGCGAATTAGGTATTTTCATTGGTATGGTAATAGCATTTCAGCAATTGAAATACTGTAAACCTCTTATTGCTCCCGTTATTTTTTCTCATTCATTCGATAAATGCTGTTTTGTTTACAAATTATCCATAAAATATCCATATTTTATCCATAAGTATTCTTGAAATTTGATACTTTTTACCAATTGTAGGTGCTTATTACAATACTCAATCAGTTATGAAGGGTGAAATTTGAGCAAAACAACCTAACTAAATCCCGTTAAAATCAACAAAGCAAACATTTACAAAACGGGTTTTGAAAATAAATTACCCCGATTTTATATACCATGAATGTTAGCATGTAGTTGGTAACATAAAAGCCTCGTAGAGGCTGACTGTTAATAGCAAGAGCGAATGATTTTATAATAAGCTCCGAAGGAGCGACCTATTAATGAACCTTTTTCTTATACTGCAATTTTACAGGTCGCTCCTACGGAGCTACTTACAAACCCTAAATACAATAGCTACAAACAGTTTACCTCTACGAGGTAATAATACAACGGTATTATGTTTTATACCAAAACTTACAGGTATGATTATACTGAAAAATTTTAGGAATTATGGGTGACGGAACTAGTTATATTAGAGTTTAACTAAAAATGCATCATTAAAATTTTTACAACATTTATAATCAGTATCGTTTCATTATCGTGTATGTACGTGTCAAATCGTATCAAAAGCAAATGATGAAGTGTTGTATTATTTGTTTTCCATGTTGGCTGTAAAATATAAACTTAAAAAAGTTGGTAACTGTAACATAACACGATGCTCATTAGCGAACAGAACGACCCCGATTAGATACGGGGTACTGCACAGGTGGCCAATAGAATTTGTGCAGCACAAGAGTGCGACGCAACCAAAGCTAATTAGTATTACTGCTGCTGATTAACAAAAAAATATACTATAAATTGTTTGTAACTAAACATGTTTGAATAAATCTTACAATAGCAGGAGATGCCTCCTGCGTCGGCATGACGGATTCCGTAACTGCGATACTTCCTACGTTGGCATGATTAACTAGGCACTAAGATGCCACCTGCGTCGGCATGACGGACTCCGCTATCACAATAATTATTAATTCTTAATTACTAATTATTAATTAAATCAGTCATCCGTCTTCACTTCTTTCGCAATCAACTGTCCTTTTTCTATTAACTTATTTTTCTTATACAATTTTAATTCGCTTTTTAATTGTTTGCCATCAACCGGTGTGTCAATTAAGGTGTTAAGGTCGGGTTTGCCGGCATCTACCCAGGCAGTGTACCAAAAGCTGGCAATGTTTTCGGCAGATAATAATAATTGTTTATTAATGCTGTTGCCTAATGCTTTATTATATTGGCGGGCAAACTCGCTGCTGTAAAAACGACGGTTTTTTCCCCAACGCATTTTCCACTCGTATTTGGTGCTATCGTTAAAATTTTTAGATATTGCTATTTCCTGTGCAAACATTTCGGGCAATAAAGAGTGTGTATGCCAGATAATATCCCATGTAGCTTGTGTAATGGACGAAATATATTTTGCTTTTTTCTTGCTGTATAAATTGTATTCGTTTAATACCAATTCCGGTACAGTGGTTTCCCATAAATCATGCACACCATGTTGGTTGGTTAACTGACCATCGTAATTTAAAGATGTATGTAAGGGAACATGTGCATCGGCAATATAATGGCCTAAATCGGTAGCATAAAATAGAATGCTGTCCTTGTTTTTGTTTTTAAATGCTTGTACCAGTTTATTGTAAACCTCAATAATATTATATGGCGATGTGCCGTATTTGTGTAAAGTATCAGCAGGATATTTTTTAATGGCTTCGTCCCAGGTTTGGGGCAAAGCGTATTTGGCCGAATCACCAAAATACTCCATATCAATAAAATGTTTACTGCCTTCTGTTTTATCGGTAAAACGGCGTTGATCGGGTCGAGGTGCATCCATCACTAATTTTTCTTTGTTATCATAGAAAAAAGCCTGCAAACCGGATGGTAGCTTATATATCGCCAATTGATGTATTGTTCTGTGTACCAGATATCCCCAACTGCTTAAAATAAGCGCTACTGCTACCAATAATATCCATTTATATTTTGCCATATATTTTATTATAAAGTACAAAGATGAAGTAAAACGGCGAAAGCTATACCATTCGTACAATTTTGTAAGGTATTTTAATAGTGGTGCTTTATATTTGTAAGCATAAAACTACAACATGCCTATATTGCAAATTAATAGCCTTTCAAAAAACTTTGCCACTCAAAAAGCCGTTAATAATATTAGTCTTAGTATTGATAAAGGACAAATATTTGGCTTATTGGGACCCAATGGTGCAGGAAAAACAACCTTGATAAGAATGATAACGGGTATTTTTTATCCTGACCAGGGCGAAATATTATTTGATGGTAAACCTTTTGATCCTATTAACGACATTGCCCATATAGGTTATATGCCTGAAGAACGTGGTTTGTACAAAAAAATGAAAATTGGAGAACAGGCTTTATACCTGGCGCAGTTAAAGGGATTAAGCAAATCGGATGCTACTTCCAAAATAAAAGAATGGTTTACCCGCTTTGATATGGAAAGCTGGTGGAATAAAAAAGTAGAAGATTTGTCAAAAGGTATGTCGCAAAAGTTACAGTTTGTAACAACGGTGTTGCATAACCCTAAATTAATTATTCTGGACGAACCTTTCAGTGGCCTTGATCCGGTAAATGCCAACTTAATACGTGACGAAATTTACAGACTGGCTAAAGAAGGTGCTACCATTATTTTTAGTACACACCGTATGGAGCAGGTTGAGGAAATTTGTGATCATATTGTGTTGGTAAACAAAGGCGAAAAAATATTAGATGGTACGGTGAATGAAGTGAAACAGGATTTTAAAGAAAACCTGTTTAAAGTAACATTTACCAATGAGTTACTGGCCGAGCACTTGGCCATTCATTTGTTTGAAGTAAAAGAAAAAAAGAATAACAGTATTGTTATTCAGCGTAACGAAGGATTTACCAACAACGACGTTATTCAATATTTTATAAACAAGGGTTTAAGTATTGAATCGTTTAATGAAATACTGCCTTCGTTAAACCAAATATTTATTAAGTTGGTAGAAGGTACACCAACTGCCAGACAGTTTAATAATTAATTCAACAATTTTACTACACCTACCAACTATAAAAAATGAATAAAACAATACTTATCATAAAAAGAGAGTTTCTTACCAGGGTAAGAAAACGTACTTTCATCATTAGTACTTTACTATTTCCATTGCTTTACCTGGGTTTGATTTTTGGCATGGGTTACATTGGGGAAAAAAGCAAGAGTATTTTAAAAATTGCGGTGATTGATTCATCGGGACTATTAGATCAGGGTCGTGTGGAAAGAGCAAATGCTGCTGATGCATCCAGTCAGTTAAAACTGATAACCGACAGTGCCAATGCGGTTATTAGTAATTTTTCCGATAGAGGGTATGACGGTTATTTAGTATTACCTGCCGGAGCCACGGTGGAAAATGGTTTAGACAAATTAACTTTGCATACCTCCCGCACATTAGGTTCAGCAGCCGAGGTACAAATGAAACTGGGCAGTATTTTAAACGAAATTAAATACGAAAAACTGGGTATTGATGAAGCAAAACGTAAAGCACTTTCCAGCCAGTTAACCATCAAGCCACAAAATGTAAACGATGAAAAAGCTAACTCGGGCGTAGCATCTACCATTGGTCTGGTTTCCGGATTTTTAATTTACTTTATCCTGCTTATTTATGGTTCACAGGTGATGATGGGTGTAATGGAAGAAAAAACCAATCGTATTGCCGAAGTAATGGTTTCATCGGTAAAACCTTTTCAGTTAATGTTAGGTAAAATTGTAGGTATTGGTTTAGTAGCGTTTACACAGTTTATTTTATGGATAGCATTTATATTTATTATTTACAATGCTACAAAAGCTACAGGTGGGGCCGAGGGTTCTACTATTAATTCTATGGTTGGTGGTGTACAGGAAGTGTTTACATCCTTAAACCTACCTTTACTAATTGGTAGTTTTGGATTTTATTTTATGGGAGGCTTCTTCTTTTATTCATCGTTGTATGCCGCTATTGGTAGCGCAGTTAACGAGGATATGCGTGAAGCACAATCTTTAAGTTTCCCGGTAACCATGCTGGTAATTTTCGCCATCATGTTAATGACAGTTGCTATTAAAGATCCAACCAGTCCGCTGGCAGTATGGGCAAGTATTATTCCGTTTACATCACCCATAGTCATGATGGCCCGTATTCCATTTGGTGTGCCGGGTACCGTGCAAATATGGGAGTTGGCCTTATCGGTAGCCATGTTAATTATTGGCTTTGCCTTTACCACCTGGTTCGCCGGAAAAATTTACCGTACAGGTATTTTAATGTATGGTAAAAAGCCATCCTGGAAAGAAATGATCAAATGGGCTTTTAGAAAATAACTATCTATTTATTCTTCATATAAAAAACTCCCTTTGTTATAAAAGCAAAGGGAGTTTTTTTATGCTACTAATTATCGGTCTTAGTAATCCCCAATTCTAACTACCTGATTATCTCATTCGCTAATTAAGCAGGGGCTCTCAGCAACATATCATTAGTTAACTGCAGTTCGCTGCCCGCCTGCAATGTCCGCTATGCTACCATTTACTTCTAAGCAGCGCAGCCCTTCAGCTATAGTAATACTAATCTGCAATCGTAACTTGGTAGGCATAATACCTTTTCAAAACTTAAAACAATAAACGATAAAAAAAAACTGCGTTATGTAACTTTAAAAACAATTCATCGTATTACAAATAAGCGACTATGATTTTACCAATTGATGAACATATAAAATTAGAAGTAATCGCACCACATCATGCCGCTGATTTGCTGGATGTGGTAAATGATAACCGACAATATTTGAGCAGGTTTTTACCATGGGTAGGTGCTATGCAAAAGGTTTCTGATTTTGAACGATACATTCAACAATGTGAAAAGCTTGTTAGTGAAAAAGCAGAAATGAGTTTTGTCATTCTTTACCATGATGTATTGGTAGGTCGGATAGGGATACATCATATTAACCGCCACAATCAAAATGGCGCTATTGGATATTGGTTGGCCGAAACAGCCGGTGGCAAGGGAATAATGTTGCGTTGTTGTCGCACCGTAATTGATTATGGGTTTGATGTTCTACAACTCAAAAGAATTGAAATAAGAGCAGCAACTGAAAATGTGCGTAGCAAAGCAATTCCCCAAAAATTGGGCTTTACATTTGAAGGTGTTATGCGTAAGGCTGAGTTGGTAGGCGACAGGTTATATGATATTGCTGTTTATTCCATGTTATGGGAGGAATGGACTGAATACAGCAACAAATCGGAAAATTGTTAAATATTTTAAAAACACAAGGCTGGAATAATAAAATACGAATATTGTCGTAATATTGTACGAAGTATTTCGTTTTAAACCAAAAATATAAGTTATGCAAACCATGCCAACTACAAAAATTAAAAGACTATCTATTGCTGCTTTCAGTATTGCAGCCACTTGCGTATTAGCATCATGGGGTTATAAACAAACCAATTTTACATACCAGGGCGACCAACAAGTAGCAGATACGATTCCTAAACAAAAAGTGGTTGATTTTGATGAAACCTTACAGCAATTGGATGAAGCAGAAAGGCAGTTAAATGGTCCGGAATTAAAAGCACAAATAAAGGCTGCATTAAGCCAGGTAGATGCACAGAAAATTAAAATGGATGTACAAAAAGCTATGCAGGAAGCAGAGCTTGCTTTAAAAAGCATTGACGTAGCAAAAATTAAAGCCGAAGTAGAACATAGTTTGGCCGCTGTTAATTTTGAAAAAATAAAACCCGAAATAGAAAAAGCCATGGCTACCGCTAAGGTAGATATGGAAAATGCCTTAGCCGAAATTAAAAAGATTGACAAAAAAACTATTGAGCAGGAAATTAAAAAAGCTCAGGTAGAAATGGAGAAAATAAAACCGGAGATGGAAAAAGCCATGAAAAACATGGATAAGGATTTAGCCAAAGCCAAAGTTGAAATAGAAAAAGCAAGGGTAGACGTAAAGGAGTATAAATCCTTAGTGGATGGACTAGAAAAAGATGGTTGGTTAGATAGTAAAAAGAATTATACTGTTGAGCATAAAGATGGTGCCTTATATATTAATGGTGAAAAAGCTTCAGCGGAAGTTTACAAAAAACATGAAGCTGTTTTGAAAAAACATCCCGAATTAAAAATTAAGAAAACCGAAAAATCATTTAATATTACCAAAGAAAAACAAGATGGTGTTGAGCTTTAATTAGTGTTTGAATATTTCGTCTTACAGAAAAGCCCGTCAATTTTTATTGACGGGCTTTTATTATTGGGTAAAGTTGGCTTAACGCAACTTATCAATACTTTTTATTAACTGTTGATCCTTTCTTATACCTCTGGCCGCCATTACAAAACCTGCTATGATACCCAATGCTAAAAGAGAGGTTAATGCCAGGTTGCCGGTTTCAAACTTAAGCATACCCGTTACATACATAATAAACAGTGCCAATGAAGTAAGTATACCTACAAGCGCTAATTTTAATTGCAGTTTACGATCTTTATACAAAAAAATAGTAACCAGAGCTAATATAATATTAGCACCGGTTAGTAAAATGTAAAAGAAATTTGATGCACCATCCAGTATCGACATTTCTAACATATTACTCGCAGTGTTCATACGCATGCCGGTATAAAACGGAAAATTAAAACTAAGCACTCCGCATATTACCGTTAATAGTAACCATAAACTTTGCTGGCGTTGTATCATATTATTAGTTTAAGTTTTTTAATAAACCGGTTATAAATTACAGTTCGGGGTATAAAGGAAAACCTTGCATAAAATTATGCACTTCAGTTTTAACAGCAGCTACTTCCTGCTCATTATCAATATTCATTAATACCCTGTCAATATATTCTACAACCTTTGTTACATCAGCTTCTTTTAAACCACGTGTAGTAACAGCAGGAACACCTACACGTATGCCCGAAGTTACAAATGGCGATTTATCGTCAAAAGGAACGGCATTTTTGTTAAGGGTAATATGTGCTTTATCTAATGTTTCCTGTGCTTTTTTTCCGGTAAGGTTTTTATTACGCAGGTCAATTAACATTAAATGGTTATCAGTACCATCGCTTATTAAGTTGTAACCTTTTGCAACAAATGCTTTGGCCATTGCCTGTGCGTTGGCAATAACCTGTTTGCCATAAGTGGCAAAATCGTCGCTTAATATTTCGCCAAAAGCAACTGCTTTAGCAGCAATAACATGCTCTAACGGTCCGCCTTGTGTACCGGGAAAAACCGCTAAGTCTAATAATTGAGTAATAGTACGGGTATTGCCTTTAGGGTCTTTAATGCCCCATGGATTTTCAAAATCGTGTCGTACCATAATAATACCACCTCTTGGGCCACGTAATGTTTTATGCGTGGTAGAGCTTACTATATGGCAATGATCAAACGGATCGTTTAATAAACCTTTGGCAATTAAACCGGCAGGGTGGGCAATGTCGGCAAACACAATGGCACCAATTTTATCGGCTACTTCACGTATGCGTTTGTAATCCCAATCACGACTGTAGGCAGACGCACCACAGATAATCATTTTTGGCTTTTCCTTTAAAGCAATTTCTTCCAGTTGTTCGTAGTCAACCAGGCCTGTATCTTTTTTTACACCATAAAATAATGCCTCATGATTTTTACCGCTAAAGTTAGCGGGGCTGCCATGTGTGAGGTGGCCACCCATGCTCAAGTCTAAACCTAATATTTTTTCACCCGGTTTAACACAAGCTAAAAATACCGCTGCATTAGCCTGTGCACCACTATGTGGTTGTACATTGGCCCAGCTTGCATTGAATATTTTTTTTAAACGTTCAATGGCCAGTGTTTCAATTTCATCAACTATTTCGCAACCACCATAATAACGTTTGCCAGGATAACCCTCAGCGTATTTATTGGTAGCAACTGTACCCATAGCCTGCATTACCTGCAGCGAGGTGAAATTTTCTGATGCTATTAACTCAATGCCATTGCGTTGGCGTAGTAATTCTTGTTGTATTAGGTCAAAAACCAGGTTGTCTTTTTGCATGTGGCAAAAGTAGTAGATTATTGGATAATGAGATAATTAGATAATGAGATAATTTGAGGGGATAGTTTAAAGGGTAAAGCTGAAAGCTAAATGCCAAAAGCCGGAGACTTCTATATTATCAACCATTCACCAAATCAGAAATCGAAAATCAGACATCATGCATCATTAAATCAGAAATCCTCAATCCCCCGGTTTATCATAATTTTGCATTGTACAATTGTATTTGTTGTAAATTACTTACTTTCACGGGCCGTTTTAAAAACAACACAGGTTAATGAAGGCAATTATTCCGGTAGCCGGAGCAGGCACAAAACTGCGTCCGCATAGTTATACACAACCTAAAGCGTTAATGCCACTGGCCGGCAAAACGGTGCTTAGCATTATTATAGATCAGTTACGTGAAGGTGGCATTAACGAGTTTGTATTTATTGTTGGTTATTTAGGCGATAAAATTTTTGACTACGTACAGGCAAAATATCCCGATATTAAAGCGCATTATGTACATCAGCCAGACAGGCAGGGTGTGGGCCACGCTATACAAATGGCTAAAAACATTGTTGATAACGATGAAATTATTGTAGTACTTGGCGATACTATTTGCGAATACGATGTGCATGCTTTTATTAATAGTCCGCATTCGGCCATTGGATTACGCAAGGTAGATGATCCCAGAGAGTTTGGTGTAGCCGAAGTAGATGATAACGGTTTGATTGAGCATGTAGTGGAAAAACCCAATATTCCAAAATCGAACATGGCGCTGGTAGGTTTATATAAAATAAAAGAAAGCGGCCAGATGTTTATCTGCATTGAGAACAATATTCTGCAGGGTTTACGCAGCCATGGCGAGTACAGCCTTACCGATGCATTGGATTGTATGATACGTGCCGGTGTTACATTTGAAGCGTTTAAAGTAGATACCTGGTTTGATTGCGGTCGTAAAGAAACTATGCTGGAATCGAACGCTACTTTGCTTAAAAAATTTGGAGCCCATAAACTGGATTATCAGTTTGAAAATACAGTAATTATAAAACCGGTAAGCATTGGTGAAGGTTGTGTAATTAAAAACTCCATCATTGGCCCTAACGTTACCATTGGCGATAATACCCAACTTGATTATTCCATTATTAAACACTCTATTGTAGGCAACTATTCCAACCTGTATGATATTGTGTTGGAGCAATCGATTATTGGTAGCGACACCTCTTTACGTGGCGAATCCCGCACATTGAATATTGGTGACAATACCAGTATAGATTTAGGATAATTAAAGTTCCGGAAGTTCAATGTTTAAATGTTGAAAGTTGTCGTAACAAATCAGGCGTCTTTTCTAAATACTACATAGCAAATACTCTATACTACTTTTTGTTAGTCAGCAGCAGTAATGCTAATCATCGTCTGTTGCGTCGCACACTTGTGCTGCACCAATTCTATTGGCCATTGTGCAGTACCCCGTATTTCAATCGGGGCTGTTCCGTCCGCTAATCAGCAGAAGAAAGTCCGAAAGTCGGTTAGACCGAAAGACTGTTAGTAAATATACCAAGCGTGAACCATTATATCTTAGATCAAAAAAACTGAGATCTTAGATTAAAGCAGAAATCCTAAATCTTACATTCTCCTGCTGATGACAGCCCCTAATTTTATTTAGATAATTATCAGTATATAGTATTTAGATAAGAGATTTCAAATTGAAAATGTTTTTACTTTTTAATTTTTACTTTTTAATTTGCCCTATGCAACAATTTACAAATAGCATAACACAACTTTTTAATATTCAGTATCCCATTATACAAGCTGGTATGATATGGGCCAGCGGTTGGCGTCTGGCCAGTGCAGTTAGTAATGCCGGTGGATTAGGTATTTTGGGTGCAGGCTCTATGTATCCTGATGTATTAAAAGAACATGTACAAAAATGCAAAGCCGCCACCAATAAACCTTTTGGCGTAAACCTGCCTTTGTTATATCCTGATATTGATAAACATATTCAAACCATTATAGATGAAGGAGTGAAGATTGTATTTACATCGGCGGGTAACCCGGCCACCTGGACACAATATTTAAAACAACATGGTATAACCGTTGTACACGTAGTAAGCAGCAGCAAGTTTGCCTTAAAAGCCCAACAAGCCGGTTGCGATGCCGTTGTTGCCGAAGGTTTTGAAGCCGGTGGACACAATGGCCGTGAGGAAACGACAACCATGGTGTTAATACCTGCTGTAGCACAAACAGTTACTATACCTGTTATTGCGGCAGGCGGTATTGCAACCGGTAAACAAATGCTGGCGGCAATGATATTGGGTGCAGCAGGTGTACAAGTGGGAAGCCGGTTTGTTGCTACGCCGGAAGCTTCTTCGCATCAACAGTTTAAAGATGCCGTTATCGCTGCAAAAGAAGGTGATACGCAATTGTCTTTAAAGAAACTGACTCCGGTACGGTTACTAAAAAACGAATTTTTTAAACAGGTTTGGCAGGCCGAGCTTGAAGGAGCGTCCAACGAAACATTATTACAATTACTCGGTAGGGGCAGGGCTAAAAAGGGTATGTTTGAAGGTGATATGCAGGAGGGGGAGCTGGAAATAGGGCAGGTGAGTAGTTTAATAGAAACCATAAAACCGGCTGCTGAGGTGGTTGAGGAGATTTGGACGGAGTTTAAATCGGTTTTGGAAAATCCGCTAAAATTGCTTTAATTTTACAATCATTCAGGAACTGTATTAGAAACTGTGTTGAGCTGTATATGAGAAAAGATATAGTCTTTTAACTAATTAGCCAAGCTGCTTACTGTTTGTTTCTGGCTGTTTTTTAATCCCGGGTTTTAATTTTTTATTCACCTCATAAGCCGTTTGTATGAAAGTAAGGTTATTATTACTGTTTACATTTTGTTTTGCTTGTGTGGCATTGCATGCCCGCAACTGTGGTCCTAAACCCGATCCGGTGAGTAAAAAGAAGAAGGATTTTGTAAACGGTATTGTTTCACATGCTACCAGTAAACGTCCTTTAAAAGCCGTTTCGGTAACGGCTTATCTGCATGCTGATAATAAGAAAGAAATATCGGTACAAACAGATGAAGCGGGTAACTATTCTTTTGACGGTTTAAAGCCGGGCACCTACAAATTGGTATTTGAAAAAACGGGTTTTAAACGCCTTACCAAAGATAAAATCATTATCAAGGACGAGGATACCGTTAAGTTGAATATTGATTTAGCAGAGATTAGTCATTTGGATATGATGCCGTCGCCCCTACATTTTTCTGAGATATAACGATAATTATCTACAGTTCACAAATTAAGTCCTTGCAGGCAAAACTTACTAAAAAAGACTCAGTTATCCTTATACGTTAATAATTATTGACAGTTTGGGCATAATTAAATGAATAAAAGCTACATATTTATTATGTAGCTTTTTATTGTTACGCTATTTTTGCGGCCGTAAAATGGCGGCTGAAATATAATGTCATGAAAGCACAGGATGAATGGCCTATTTATGACTTTTACAATCTATTTTTGCTACTTGCGCAATGCTGAGTAACGAACAGAACGATGAAGAGTGAGTCTTTAATTCATTTCCACTGGAAATAAATTAAATCCCGATCCTATCGGATCGCAACAGACGGTGCTAGTAGTAATGCAGCCGGTAACAAAAAAATAAAAGCCTGAGTATTTTTCGGAGTACTTATATTAAACAATAAAAACAACAATAATGGTTGACGTTATTCTGGGTCTTCAATGGGGTGATGAAGGAAAAGGTAAAATTGTAGATTATTTTGCAAAGGATTATGATGTTATTGCCCGTTTTCAGGGTGGTCCTAATGCGGGTCATACGTTGTATGTAAACGGCGAAAAAGTGGTATTACATCAAATACCTTCAGGAGTTTTTCATAAAGGAAAACTAAACCTTATTGGTAACGGGGTGGTACTTGACCCTGTTACATTGAAAAAAGAGTGTGACCGTGTAACCGCTTTTGGCGTTAACCTGTTTGAAAACTTATTTGTAGCAGAACGTACACATATTATTTTGCCTACACACAGGGCTTTAGATAAAGCGGCTGAAATTTCGAAAGGCAATGAAAAAATAGGATCGACATTAAAAGGGATAGGCCCAACCTACATGGATAAAACCGGCCGTAATGGTTTACGCGTAGGAGACCTGTTAGACGAAAATTTTACTACTTTATACGGTAAACTGAAAGCCAAACATTTACAACTATTAAATAATTACCGTACTAAAGAAGACGGTAGTGCTGTTGAAGGTGATTTTGTAAATGAAGCAGAAATTGCTGCATGGGAAGAGGAGTTTTTTGCTGCGGTTGAGTTTTTAAAATCGTTGAACATTGTTAACGGTGAATATTTTATTAACAAACAACTGGCAGCAGGCAAACAAGTGTTAGCGGAAGGTGCGCAAGGAAGCATGCTGGATATTGATTTTGGTACGTTTCCTTTTGTTACATCATCTAACACTATTTCGGCAGGTGTTTGTAGCGGTTTAGGTATTGCACCACAAAAAATAAGAGACGTAATTGGCATTACCAAAGCATATTGTACAAGGGTAGGTAGTGGTCCGTTTCCTACTGAGTTACACGAAGAAACCGGTGAAAAATTAAGACAAATTGGTGGTGAGTTTGGTGCTACTACAGGGCGCCCACGCAGATGTGGTTGGATGGACCTGGTTGCCCTTAATTTTGCCTGTTTAATTAATGGTGTAACTAAAATTGTTATGACCAAGGCCGATGTACTGGACGATTTTTCGGAACTTGACTTATGTGTGGCTTATACCATTGGTGGTAAAGAAACGAAAGAAATTCCTTTCCGTTTTGATCGTGAGCCGGTTGCACCGGTTTATAATACATTTAAAGGGTGGAATGTGACTTCATCAACCATCAAAACCTATGAAGCCTTACCGGATACCATGAAAGATTATGTTGCTTTTATTGATAATTACTTAGGTGTTAAGGTGGCATACGTATCAAACGGGCCTGGCCGCGACCAGATTATTGCACTTTAAATTGTAAAGTATTTTTAATATTTACGAGGTAAGAAAAAAAATATAATAAAGTACAAAAAAATGTTGATTGTATTTGTATTTGGTGATAATTTTATGGTGCGGAGATGATGAATGGTATAAACACAAAACACGACAGACAGGATTAACAAAAAACTTTTTAAAAAATTTGGCTATTTAAAAACTTCGCTGAAATTTTACACTCAAACCCTTTTAGGATATGGCTAAATCTGATAAGGCTAAAAAAGCTACCGACAAAACCAATGAAGAAGCAGGAAAATTACCTGCAAAGAAAGCGTCTACCCGTTCAAAAAAAGAAGATGATGAATTGGATGATGATGACGACATGTTAGATGAACTTGATGAGGACACTCCTCCGGCAAAAGGTAAAGGCAAAGCTTCCGCAAAAAAATCTAAATCATCTGATGATGACGATGATGATGACGATGCAGAAGATGAAGTAGATGACTGGGATAAAGTAGAAGAAGATGAGGACTGGGATCCTGACTTTGACGAATTTGATATTCCAAAATCTAAATCAAAAAAATCAACAGGTAGTGGTTCATCAAGCGGCGCCAAAAAAGGCGGTGGCGATGATGATGACTTTAAAGTTGATGATGAGTTTGGTGATTTGTTTAACGATGGTGGCGGCGACGACTTTGATGATAATGACGACGACTTTTAAATAATGCACCCTTCACAAATATTTCCTGTAGATAATTTTACGGTAATAAAAGAAAAGGTGTTGAACTGGTCTCAACAGTTTGACACCTTTTCCTTTTTAGATAACCACCAATACCAACTGCATCCGCATGTGCAGGAATGTTTGGTAGCTGCCGGTGTAAAACGTTTTATACAACCTGCACAGAACAGTTTACAAGAATTACAGACTTTTTTAAACGAAAAAAAAAACTGGTATTTTGGTCATTTAGCATACAACCTTGTTGATGAACTGTACCCGGATTTACCCCCGCAAACTGATACGCCTGTACAGTTTGATAAGCTATTTTTTTACGAGCCTGAAATTGTAATAAAACTCACCAATCAACACATTGAAATTATTGCAACAAACCCCGTTGCTGTTTGGGAGCAAATAAATAATATAATAATACCGGCAGAAGAAAAATCAGTACCGGTTGTTTTACAAAGCCGATTAACACAAGCGGAGTACATTACTAAAATTGAACAATTACTAGCCCATATAAAACGTGGCGATTGTTACGAAATAAACTTTTGTCAGGAGTTTTTCGCCAATGATACAATTATACATCCTTTACAGGTTTATCGCCGTTTAAGTATGGTATCGCCCAATCCGTTTTCGGCTTTATACAAACACAAACAACAGTGGTTGTTATGCGCCAGTCCCGAAAGGTTTTTGCAAAAAAAAGGTAACACTTTATTGTCGCAACCTATTAAAGGAACGTCCAAAAGAATAACAGACAACGCTGACAGCGATCAGCGGTCGAAACAATTATTACAGACAAGTACAAAAGATCGGTCAGAAAATGTGATGATAGTAGACCTGGTGCGTAACGATCTGGCTCGTGTGTGCGAAGAGGCATCTGTACAGGTAGATGAGTTGTTTGGTATTTATAGTTTTCCGCAGGTGCATCAAATGATATCTACCATATCCGGCAAAGTGGCCGATGGTGTTGATTTTTCTACCATCATGCAGGCCTTATTCCCCATGGGGTCTATGACCGGTGCTCCTAAAAAAAGGGTGGCCGAATTAATTGCCCGTTACGAAACCGTAAAGCGTGGTTTGTTTTCCGGTGCGGTGGGTTATATAAATCCCGATGGCGATTTTGATTTCAATGTAGTCATTCGCAGTATTTTATACAACCAGTTAACACATTACGTATCAGTATTGGCGGGCTCGGGTATAACGTTCTATAGCAATCCGCAAAACGAATGGGAAGAATGTAAAATGAAAGTAAGCGCTATGGAACAAGTGTTGGCGGGTTAGCGAAAATTTTTATTTTTATGTATTAAGCTGCGGCAAGCCTAATCATCGTCCCTTGCGTCGCACTCTTCAACTGTATTAACACAGATGAGCATTGGGTTAACTTTCCGCTTAAATAGTACAATTCTGTCAATTGCCGATACAAATTTAGCATGCTTTTTTATTTTGTAATTATTTTGTTATTTTACTTTATAGTTACCATATTAACCATTGCGTATGATAAAATACTCCTTCCTTTTTATTCAACTATTTGTTATAACTATTGTAGCAAAAACGCAGGTAAAATACTTTGTACAGGCCAATGGTAATTTATCCGTGTTATCAAATAAAGTGTACAAAGGCACATATACAACCCAATCTGGTCAAGGCCCCATTTCTTTAAATATTAGAAATGACGCCAACTTTGAAAAAAAAGCGGGTTTGGGTATTCAGGCAGGAGCAGTATTTCCTATTAATGAAAAGATAAGTGTAGAAACTTATTTTACAGGTTCATTAGTAAGGTTTAGACAGGAGAATAATTTTACATTATATAATGATGCGAATCCCAGCGGGTTTTTTGAAAGCGGACCCTTATATGCTGTTGGAATTGTGCCTAAAGTTGAGGAGTGGTCAATTCTTTCTCCATATCTTATAAATTTAATTAAAGAGCATAAAGAGGATAATGGGAAAGCAAATATTATGTATGCCTCAATTAATGGTAAAATTTTATACAGACTTTTGCGTAAAACTATAATTGGTGGGGGTGTAGGGATGCAAACTTTAATTAATGCAAAAAACTATGCTGTAAAATTTGAACGTCGAGGTGATGACCCTAATTATGACCCTGGGCTTTTTGGAGATAGGGATGAAATAGTTGGAGTGACTGTTGAAAAAAGAAGTGCCAATGAAAAATTTAATAAATTTGGCATACAGGCTACATTAAGTGTGGAACAAAAAATTACAGATAATATTTCGTTAGTTGCTGAGGCGGTACAACATGCTAATAAGTTGTTTAAAGAGAAAGAAATTATTATTAATGATAATGAACCACGTATGCGTTATCTTTCTCTTGGTTTGCGTTATTATTTAAAGTAATATTTTATTCAAAGGTTGTGTTACTGGTCAGATGCAGCGTTTTGTTTCCAAAGTGGGTCAGAAAAAATAAACTAACAACAATATGAAGTATCTATTAAGTCTGATGCTTTTAACATTCTTCTTTACAATTTCTTCTAATTCGCAAGTGAGATATTTTGTTCAGGCACAGGGTAATCTATCTTTACTAGCTAAAATGAAGAATAAAGGTGAGTATGTTAACCCGCTTTTATCTTCTCCTAACATAACTTATATACATACATCTACCAGTTTTGATAAAAGAGTAGGCACAGGTGTTAAAGGGGGGGCATCCATACCTATCAGTTCAAAATTAAGCATAGACGCAATGGTTAATGTAGACTGGGTAAATTATCGTCAGAAAAACAACTATGAGATGTGGGGGAATACAGAAACGCAGCATACTTATACGCAAGCTACCTATAATAATGCGGGGCAAACGTTTAGGCAAAATATGTTGACTGGTGTGAGTTTTGTTTTCGGTGGTGACGTTACTTTTATTCCTAATCCTGATATGGAGTATAAAGATAAAGACGGTAATACCTCGCTTATAACGGCAGGAATAAATGGCTCGCTTAACTATAAACTATTACCTAAAACTAAAATAGGCTTGGGTGTTGGTGCTTCTACACTATTGTTTGCTCAAACATTTAGAGAAAGAATTATTATAAGTGGTGGCGAGATGTCTGGTAATGAAGCTTATACCACTATTGAAAAAGATAAAAGTAAGGATGGGTTTAACAAACTGATATTTTGGGGGAATTTAAGTATTGAACAACAATTAACTAATAAAATGTCGGTTATTGGCGGTTTTGTTCAACAGTTTAATACGTTATATAAGCAATATAGTGTTGTTGATATGAAGGGAGATAAAGCCCGTATGCGTTATCTATCCCTTGGATTACGTTATTACTTAAACTAACACTACAATTTGCTTTTGCAAAATGCCGAATAGAAACCTCACCCCAGCCCTCTCCTAAAGGAGAGGAAGTGATACTCCGACTAAAGTAAAACGTACTGCAAAATGCTTAATAGAATTACTACTGCACAAGAGTGCGACGCAAGGAACGATGATAGCGGCACTGCAGCCGGTAACAAAATAAAAAAGCCTGAACAATAATATATTCAGGCTTTTTAGTAAAATACTTATTTAATTTTCAAACAATGCTTTTAGCTCTTTTGCGTCATCGGGTTTCATTTTGCCACCTAAAATAAGCCGTATCTGGCGGCGGCGCAAAGCACCTTCAAACAAACGCTGTTCTTCTTCAGTTTCAGTAACCAATCCGGGTACAGGTGTTGGTTTGTTATCGTCAGTCAAGGCAACAAAAGTGTAATAAGCTTCGTTGCTTTTGTATTTGTTTTTTTTCTTCAAATCCTCGCCCCAAACCTTCATGTGTACTTCCATAGAGGAGTTAAAGGCACGGGTTACCTTGGCCTCAATATGTACCACATTTCCCAGTTTAATGGGGTTTTCGAATGAAATATTATCAACTGATGCTGTTACGACAGGTGCATTACAATGTTTTTGAGCGGCCAGGGCCGATGCAATATCCATCCAATACATTAAACGGCCACCCATCAGGTTGCCAAAAACATTTGTATCGTTGGGTAAAACAAGTTCAGTCATTATCGTCAGACTCTCCATGGCCTTTTTAGTTTCCATATCTTACTAATTTTTGCGGCAAAGATAACCTTAAAGCAGGCAAGTGAAACTCCATTTTTAAATGATATGACTTTTTAACACGTTTTAAGAAGGTGTTGCGCAAACGTTTTATTAAGCTATCAGGGACGTATGTTTTTTCAAACGGTATAAAATAGGGCTTTAAAGCTATTTTCTAATCCTTATTTTTGCAATCATTTTACAGTATGGAAAATAGCCCCAAAATATCTTTCGATAATACACAGTTTGCTTTTGAATACAAGTCTGACAAAGAACTTAAAAAAGCCCGTTTTCTTTTTTCTGTTATGGGAAAAGGATGGCTGGTACAAATAGGCAGCCGCTTAACACCTTGGGCCATTAAAGTGGGTTTACCCGTTAAAGGCCTGATTCGTGATACCATTTTTGCACAATTTGTTGGTGGCGAAACCTTGCAACAAACAGCTAACGTAGCAAAAAAACTAGGTGAATATAATGTTGGGGTAATTTTAGATTATGGCGTAGAAGGTGGTGATGATGGCGAAAAAGGTTTTGATCATGCAACGGAGGAGTTTATTCGTGTAATTAACTATGCTGCAACGCAACCTAATATTCCGTTTATGAGTATTAAGGTAACCGGCTTTGCCCGTTTTACCTTGCTGGAAAAATTAGATGCTGCCATGCAACAACTGGAAGGCAGTTTAATGAAAAGATATTTAACGGCTATTGATAGTTTACCTGCTGCGGAAAAAGAAGAATGGCATCGTGTACGTTTACGCATGATGCATATTTGCGAAACGGCTGCCAATAAAGGTATTGGTGTATTGGTTGATGCAGAGGAAACCTGGATACAGGATCCGGTAGATGCATTGACTATGTTAATGATGGATACATTCAACAAACAAAAAGTAGTTATTTATAACACTATACAATTGTATCGTCACGATAGATTAGCTTTTTTAAAACTTTCCTACGAGGCAGCAGTAGAACGTAATTTTATTTTAGGTGCTAAAATTGTACGTGGCGCTTACATGGAAAAAGAACGTAAACGTGCTGCCGAAATGGGGTACCCATCGCCTATACAACCTAATAAAGAAAGTTCCGATAAAGATTATAACGAAGCTGTTATTTTTTGTATTGAGCGTTTACAAAAAATAGGGTTAATTGTAGCATCGCACAATGAGTATAGCAGTTTGCTGGCAGCCGAGTTGTTGCAAAAAGCAGGTTTGCCGCTTAACCATGAGCATGTACATTTTAGTCAGTTATATGGTATGAGCGATAATATTACATTTAACCTGGCCAATGCCGGTTGCAGTGTAAGCAAGTATTTGCCTTTTGGCCCTATTGATGATGTTATTCCTTACCTCATGCGCCGTGCACAGGAAAACACATCGGTAAAAGGACAAACCGGTCGTGAGTTGGGTTTAATTAGTAAGGAGTTAAAGAGGAGAGGAGTGTAGAGGATAGTTGATGGTTAATAGTTAATAGTTAATAGTATCGTGTCAATATACTAATATCTAAATACTACATACTAAATACTTTTATTGAGTCAACTGCATTACTACTATCATCGTTCCTTGCGTCGCACTCTTGTGCTGTTGGAATTCTATTGGGCATTATGTAGGTCTCCGTTTTTAAGGCAATACTCCCTCTCCTTTGGAGAGGGTTGGGGTGAGGCCTTACTCAGCATTATGAGGCTTCTTTTTTTTAATCGATAATTCTCATTTTCAAACTTCCAAATTATCTAATTACCAAATTGTTCTTTTGAGTCGTTTCTATTCCTATATCAATTCTGCAACTTCCAT
Organism: Chitinophagaceae bacterium UBA4857; assembly: GCA_002399735.1. GTDB lineage: Bacteria > Bacteroidota > Bacteroidia > Chitinophagales > Chitinophagaceae > Terrimonas. The sequence continues at coordinate 9,716 of DHEF01000026.1, read as the reverse complement.
TATTCAGCAATACACTGGTACCGAGCCATTGGCATCCTATTTAAAAAAGCATTTTATTGCCAATAAAAAGTATGGCTCAAAAGACCGTAAGCAGATTAGCAATCTGGTATATTGTTACTATCGTTTGGGGAAATTTGCTTTTAAGGGCGACATGACCGAGAGGTTATTAACGACCTTGTTTTTATGTAACCATACACCACAAGCAGTTTTAGAAGCCATTCGTCCGGGATGGAACCTGCAGATAGATAACCCTCTGGCGGACAAAATAAAAGAACTACCTTTTCATGTGGATACTTCACTTATTTTTCCATGGAAAGAACAATTAAGTGCAGCAGTTGCTGCTGATGCTTTTTCCGCATCGCATTTGCAACAGCCTGATTTATTTATCCGTATTCGTCCGGGTTATGCCAAGCAGGTTATAACAGCATTAGAGCAGCAACAAATAGTATTTACACAATTGACCGAAACATGTTTGGCGTTATCTAACGGTACAAAAGTAGAGGAAGCTATTGCTTTAAATAAAACAGCCGTTGTACAGGACTATAGTTCGCAACAAGTAGCTACTTTATTTTCATATTTGCCGCATAACTTACCCATAAAAGTCTGGGATTGCTGCGCAGCCAGTGGCGGTAAAAGTATTATGCTGTGGGATAATTTTATGAATCTTCAACTTACTGTATCCGATATCCGCAACAGTATTATCATTAACCTGCGCAATCGTTTTGCCGAAGCCGGTATAAAAAACTTTTCATCGTTTATTACAGATGCTACACAACCTGCTCCACAAATAAAAAACGCTTCGGTTGATTTAGTGATAGCCGATGTCCCTTGTACTGGTAGTGGCACATGGTCACGTACGCCGGAACAGCTATATTTTTTTGAAACTAATAAAATACAAGAATTTAAAAAACTGCAACAGCAAATTGTGCAACAAAGTTGTAAAGCTGTAAAGCCCGGCGGTTATTATTTGTACATTACCTGTTCGGTATTTAAAGACGAAAATGAAACGCAGGTTGAATTATTACAATCCCTTGGTTTTACATTAGTAGAACAAAAGGTTTTATTTGGTTACCAACAACAAGCCGATACGATGTTTGCGGCTTTGTTGAAGAAGAATTAGCCAATAGGTTTTAAAGACGAACTAGTGTATTTACATTCTTTACAAATAAATTTAAATCAGCTTTCTTTATATCGTTTAAAGTTATTTGCTCTAAATAATTAAAATGACTACTATCTGGTATAACTGTAGAAAAGCCAATACACCATACTACTTTTTTATTTAAAAATTGAGGATCGGTTAAAAGTGTTAAAAAGAGTTTGCTATTAAGAGGCTTCCATGCTGAGCGGAGTTCATAAATATTTTCAAACCACCAATCGTTTGACATATCGGTTTCACCAATTCTTTCCCAACCACAATTTTCAAACAAGCTGATTAAGTTATCAATTCTTGTGTCCATATTATCACCAGGTTTATACGCCGTGAAAATAATACCTCTTACGAAAAGTTAGAAAATTACAAAGCATAATACACTAAAAACCCCTCCTTTGGAGGGGCTTGGGGAGGCTTTTATCTCCACTTCTTATATGTATTAATCAAACCATTCGTAGATGTATCATGTGAGGTGATAATACTTTTATCGGCTAATTCAGGTAAAATTTTGTTGGCTAATTGTTTGCCTAATTCAACACCCCATTGGTCAAAGCTGAAAATATTCCAGATAACACCTTGTACAAATATTTTATGCTCGTACAAAGCAATCAACTGGCCCAATGTAAATGGTGTTATTTTTTTTATCAGTATAGAGTTGGTAGGTCTGTTACCTGTAAACACTTTAAATGGTAATAGTTTATCTACTTCTTTTTTGCTTAATCCTTGTTTTGTTAACTCAGCTTTTACTTCTTCGGCAGTTTTGCCATTCATTAAGGCTTCCGTCTGGGCAAAAAAGTTGGACAATAATTTATCGTGATGGTCACCTAAAGGATTATGTGTTTGTGCCGGTGCAATAAAATCGCAAGGTATTAAAACAGTTCCTTGGTGAATTAGCTGGTAAAATGCGTGTTGCCCGTTAGTGCCCGGTTCGCCCCAGATAACCGGTCCGGTTGAATAATTAACGGGGTTACCGTTACGGTCAACATATTTACCATTACTTTCCATATTACCTTGCTGGAAATAAGCAGCAAAGCGATGCAGGTATTGGTCGTAAGGCAAAATTGCTTCTGTTTGTGCACCAAAAAAATTGGTGTACCACAAACCAATTAAAGCCATTAGTACCGGTATGTTTTTTTCAGGAGCAGTGGTGGCAAAATGCTGGTCGGCAGCGTGAGCACCTTTCAATAAGGCTTCAAAGTTTTTGTAACCAATGGTAAGCGCAATGGATAAGCCAATAGCACTCCATAATGAGTAACGGCCGCCAACCCAATCCCAAAACTCAAACATATTCTTTTTATCAATACCAAATTTTACCACTTCGGTTTCATTGGTACTTAAGGCCACAAAATGTTTGGCTATATGTGTTTCATCTTTTGCTTTTTTCAAAAACCATGCACGGGCAGTATGTGCATTGGTCATGGTTTCCTGCGTAGTAAATGTTTTGGATGCAATTAAAAATAAAGTGCGTTCCGGTTTTACTTTTTTCAAAGTTTCGGCAATATGTGTACCGTCTACGTTTGATACAAAGAAAGACTCAATGCCATCAACGGTATAAGGTTTCAACGCTTCGGTAACCATAAAGGGCCCAAGGTCGCTACCGCCAATGCCAATGTTTACAATGTATTTAATGCGTTTACCGGTGTAGCCGCGTAATTCGCCACTATGTACTTTATCAGTAAAGGTTTTTATTTTGCGTAATACTTTTTTAACGGAAGGCATCACATTTGCACCATCTACTTTAATGGCTTTTTTGCCAAAATTGCGTAAGGCAATATGTAATACAGAACGGCCTTCGGTCTGGTTAATTTTTTCGCCATTAAACATGGCATCAATAGCTTGTTTTACTTTGCTATCTACGGCAAGGTTTTGTAACAAACCCAATGTTTTTTCTGATACAATGTTTTTTGAATAGTCAAACAAAATATCACCAAACTGCACATGTAATTTATTGTATCGGTCAGCGTCTTCAGCAAACAGGGTTTTAATACCTGTTTGTTTTATTTCTTTATAATGTTCTTGAAGATCTTGCCAGGATTTGTTTTGTGTTGGGTTAATAGCAGGAAACATATTTTATAATTTGTTAAGTACTTCAATTGTATAATCAACCATTGCTGGTGTAATGTCTAAGTGTAATACCAGGCGCACTCTGTTAGGTGCAATGGCGTAGGCCAGTATATTTTTTTCGTTCAGTTTTGCTACAAAAGCTGGTGCTCCATCACTTTCGTGTAATTCAAAAATAATAATATTGGTTTCTACCGGCAATAAGCGGGCAACAAAGTTTTTACTTACCAGTACCTGTGCAATTTGCTGAGCATGGTCATGGTCTTGTTGTAAGCGGGTAACATTGTTATCCAATGCATATATACCTGCGGCAGCTATAAAACCTGCCTGGCGCATACCGCCACCAAATACTTTTCTTATTCTACGGGCTTTTTTTATGAAAGCGGTTTTGCCTAATAACAAACTACCAACGGGACAGCCCAAACTTTTACTTAAACAAATAGATATACTGTCAAAGGTTTGGCCGTATTGTAAAGTTGTTTGTCCGGTTGCAACCAGGGCATTATATAAACGGGCTCCGTCTAAATGAAAAGCCAGGTTATGCGCTTTGCTCAGAGCTGCAATACTTTCAATGGTTTGCCAGTCGTAACAACTGCCTCCGCCACGGTTGCTGGTATTTTCCAAACAAACCAGGCTTGTATTGGCACGGTGCACATCATCCGGATTAATAGCAGCTTTTACTTGTTCGGTATTGATGCGGCCTCGGTCACCACTTAATAATTTAACCGATGCACCAGAGTTAAAAGCAATGCCACCACCTTCGTATTGATATATATGTGCATCATAATCACAAATAACTTCATCGCCGGGTTGTGTATGACATTTAATTGCAATCTGGTTAGTCATAGTGCCCGAAGGACAAAACAATGCCGCTTCCATTCCAAATAATGCGGCTGCTTTTGTTTCTAATGTATTTATAGATGTGTCTTCGCCAAAAACATCGTCGCCAACGGGAGCCTGCATCATCGCTTCCAGCATAGCTGCTGAAGGCTTTGTAACGGTATCGGATCTAAAATCAACTGTCATACAAAAATTTACTGCAATATACCGCATAGATTTTATACCACTTACCGTTGAGGGCATTTAATAACCATTTATCCTAAACAGAAATTTTTGTGTAACAAAATAACGGCCTTGGTGGTCATACTGCCGTATTAATTAGTAATGAATAATTAAGAATTAATAATTGAAGAAAGGAGTTTGTGCCGTGGGCTGAGTAGAATTGATGCAGTTGAAGAGTGCGAAGCAAGGGACGATGATAATAGTAGTATGGCCGATACCAAAATAAAAACCTGATATCATAAATCTGCTGCCTTAAAACAACCAATTATCATTAATTATAACCGTTTAATATAAAACAAGCTACCTTGCATTGCATAGTACCTTAGGTTTGTGAAAGAATTAATCAAAAACAGAAGACGACTAAAACCAGAATCATGAAAAAAGTGCAACTAATTGTTTTACTGGCTATTATGCTTTGTGTAGCAAAAGCTTACGGGCAAGCTCCGGCCGGAAGAATTGCAGGAATTGTGAAAGATGCGGAAGCAAATGTGTTACCGGCAGCATCAGTAACCTTAAAAAAGGCCAAGGATTCCAGCGTGGTAAAAATTGAAGTGGCCGATAAAAACGGTGCTTTTGCATTTGAAAACTTACCGATTGATAACTACTTTTTGGCCATAAGTGCTGTTGGTTTTCAAGCTGTAAATAGCGGACATATTGAGCTGAATGCCTCACAATTAAATTATACAACGGCTAATATTAGTATGAGTCCGGAAGCCAAAGCAGTGGGTGGTGTAACGGTTACATCACGTAAACCATTGGTAGAAGCCAAGCCCGGAATGATGATTGTGAATGTAGATGCATCGCCAACAAATGCCGGCTTAAATGCATTGGAGTTGTTGGAAAAATCGCCGGGTATTACAGTGGATAATGACGGGAACATTAGCTTAAAAGGTAAACAAGGTGTGTTGGTGTTAATTGATGGTAAACCAACATACATGAGTGCTGCCGACCTTGCTGCATTTTTAAAAAACATGCAAGCAAATAATATACAGTCAGTAGAAATTATGACCAACCCACCTGCACGTTATGATGCAGCAGGTAACTCGGGCATTATTAATATTAAAACCAAGAAAAATATTGTAAAGGGTATGAATGGTAGTGTTGGCCTGGGTTATACGCAAGGTGTTTATCCACGTGGTTTTGCCAATGTAAACCTTAACTACCGTAACGATAAATTTAATTTGTTTGGTAGTTACAATCCTTATCGCTTTGCCGGTTTTAACGAGTTAGATATTAAACGTACCGGATTTGAAGATGATAAAGTAACACCTGCACGATACATTAATCAAATATCAAGAAACAGATTCTGGGGTTTTGGTCAAAATTTTAAAGTAGGATTGGATTATAGTATTAAGAAGGACGAAATTATTGGTGTGTTGGTAAATGTAAACCTGAATGATAATGATGAGCGTAGCAGAAGTAATATGAATTTACTGGATGCTAACAGAGATTTAACATCTATATTAAGATCAACAGGTACAGAAGGCAGAAATTTTTTAGGCGTAACAACCAATCTTAACTATAAAAAATCTTTGAATAAGGAAGGAAGAGAAATTTCGGCAGATGCGGATTATGCATTCTATGATTCTCGTAATAAAAACACTTTAACAACTAATGTGTTTGATGAAAACAACAGTCCAATCAGCAGCTCATCTTTATTAACAAGAATGCCTTCCAGAATTGATATTTATAGTTTTAAAACCGACTATGTTCATCCGTTTAAAAATAAATGGAAACTGGAAGCCGGTTTAAAATCAAGCTGGGTTAACACCGATAATACTGCAGAGTACTTGCGCAAAAATGCAAACGATTGGGTTAAAGATCCTACAAACGAAAACGCATTTGATTACAAAGAAAATATTAATGCAGCATACGGATCATTAAGTGGTGAGGTAAAAAAATGGAGTATTACAGCCGGTTTGCGTTTGGAGCATACACATGCGGTAGGTAAACAAATTATTAACGACTCCAGTTTTAAACGTAACTACGTTAACCTGTTTCCTAATCTTGGTTTAGGTTACAACTTTAACGAGAACAACCAAGTGAATGCAGCATATGGTCGTCGTATCGAACGTCCTTCTTACGATAATCTTAATCCCTTTGTATTCTTTTTAGATTCGTTAACCTACAACCAGGGTAACCCTTACTTAAAGCCACAGATCACTGATAATATAGAGCTGTCGCACACGTTTATGAAGTTTTTAACCACAACGGTTAACTACAGTGTAACCAATGATGTAATGGCCGAAATGTTGAAGCAAGAAGGTAGTAAAACTTTCCAGACACGTGATAATGTGGCAAAAATGTCGCAGATTGGTTTAGCAGTTATGGCTAATACACCGATTAAAAAATGGTGGACATTAAGTACTTACCTGAATGTTTACAACAATCATTTCGAAGGTTTTTATAATAACGATCCAATTGATATAAAAATGACCACTTTTATGGGTAACATGAGCAACAGCTTTACTTTGGGTAAAGGATGGAGTGCCGAGTTAAGTGGTTGGTACCGTAGTAGGGGCACAGAAGGCTTATTAATTATTGATGATTTATGGGCTGTAAATGCTGGTGTAAGTAAACAAGTGTTAAAGAAAAAAGGTACTATTCGTTTATCGGTAAGAGATATTTTCTACTCACAAAAAGTAACCGGTAGTGTGTTGTATAGCGATATTGATGTTGATTTGTCAAATGTTAGAGATACACGCCAGGTGAGTTTAGGATTTACTTACCGTTTTGGTAAAACAAATATTGCACAAGCACGTCAGCGTAAAAGTGGTGCCAGCGATGAGCAAAACCGTGTAGGTGGTGGCGGTGGACAGAATTAAACGGCCTCCCCAACCCCTCCGAAGGAGGGGCTTAGATAGAGCCCGATACAACATCTGCATTTTATGTTACGAGCTACTGTGCTACTATCATCGTCTGTTGCGTCGCACTCTTGTACTGTTGTAATTCTATTGAGCATTATGTAGGTCTTCGTTTTTTAAGGTAATACTCCCTCTCCTTTGGAGAGGGTTGGGGTGAGGCTTTATTGGGCATTGTGTAAGGTTCCTACATTATGGTAAAACCCAATTATTAATTACTAATTCTTAATTATCAACTATAATTCCTCTACATATATCAAAACAAAAGGGCTAATTATTTAGCCCTTTTGTTATTTATAGTTGTTTTGTATTATTCTTTATACGGAAATAGTTTTAACAATGCTTCATAAATACTGTTGTGTAAAATAGTAGCATGGTTTTCTTTTTCCATCGGGTTGTAATGCAGGGTTAGGTTTTTTTTCTTAGATGTCTGTAATACTTCATAAATTTCTTTGGCTTCTTTTTGCATGGTTTTATGTTCGCCTTTTCCTACAGAAATATATACGTATGTTTTGTTATCTGCTTGTTGTTTAAATAAGACAGCCGCTTTTTTCAACATGCTTTCATCATCCCACCAAAGGCTTGGGCTAACAATTAAATAATGCGAAAACAAATTGGTCTTTTTTAATAAAACTTCTGTAGCTAACAAACCACCTAATGATTGACCAATTAAATATTTAGTATCAGTTGTTTTGTAATTACTGGTTACAAACGGTAATAATTCAGTTTCTAAAAATTGTATAAACTTATCGGAGTGACCGGTAGTAGGGTAGTCCTTCTTTAAATCTTTTAAATCGGTATGGTGGGTAAAATCTCTTTTTCGGTCAATATTAGCAATGCCCACCACAATGGTTTCCGGCATTTTAAATTGCAGGTTAAAATATTGTACTAAACCGGTAATGTGTAAAAAATCTTCGTGCATACTGCCATCCAATACATAAGCAATAGGGTATGCCTTGCTGCTGTCATATTTTTCGGGCAAGTAAATATTAAGTGTTCTGGTTTCGTTTAATACAACTGATTGAATGCTTCTTATTTCACCAATGGTTAAGGGCTTTTTGTCGTTGCTTTGTGCCGTTGCATTAAAAAAATAAGTCAGTAATAATGAGAACAGTAATGTTTTTTTCATGATAATTTTTTTAGGGTTGGTAACTTACTCCTGTTGTATCCAATTAAATTTTCCGGTATTAAAGTAAATGATTCCACCACCGCAAGATTCGGCGGCATGTATAAAAATAGCATCATGCGGAAGTTTAATTTTGTCTTTTTCCGGAACTTGTTCTTCAGACATTATTTCGCCGTCATCGTTTACATTGTTATAATACACATCTCCTTTGTTCGCTTTTTCAAAAACACCCACCCAGTCTAAATCGTCAAAACCTTGTTGTAAAACATCCTGACCTAAACCAAATGTTGCGGTAGTATTGTTACCAAATTTTATTAACAGCCCGAATTTTTTATTGGCAATATGTTGTACCAGTTTTACGCTGTCTGGGTGGTTATCTCCATCCAAATCGGCTATAATAAAATTGGGATTATGTTTGGTGGATAAGGTAATTGTGTCTTTCTCGTACGTTATGCTTGTCTGTAATGGTTGTACTGTTTCTGCAGGACTATTACTGAGCGTATTGTTATCAGCAACAAGAGGTGTTTTATTTGTGTTTTTACAACTAGTAATAATAAGTAAGAGGGCAATTAAATAGGGTAAACGCATGTAACAATGTATTCGTTTAGAATGAAATATTAGTTATACAAAAACTGTTCAGTTATTTGCTCCGACCATTGTAGCTTGTCGGGTAATTCCTGATTAGAAAATTCAATATGTATGACTCTTCTTTTTTTATTGTTGGTGGTACGGTTAGAACTGTGCAAGGTTAATGGCTTCATCAACATGATACCACCCCTGTTTACGGGACAAAAAGTTTCTTGTTCTTTTGTCCAGTCAATGTTTTCGGGGCGGTATATTCCCTTTACATGTGACTGCGGTATTACTTTTAATGCACCATTATGCTCATCTGTATCATCCAGATGAATTCTGATGGTAGTAATATTTTCAAGAATGTAGATGGATGGTTGTACTGCAAATTGGTTTTGCTTATTGGTCCAATTGATAAAATTATCAAGATCCATTTTTTTATCTACCGAAATAGTCAGGTCCTGATGGTAAGCTACATACCAATTAGAAGTTTCTGGTTTATCGAAGTAAATACTTTTAACTACAAAATAGTTGTTGCCAATAATTTCTTTAATAACCGTTTGAAGTCTTTTGGTGAAAATTAATTCCAATGTTCCCGGTATTTCTTTTAAAAATTGGCGTATAGCAAATAAGTCCGATGATTTTCTGAAAGTATCTTTATCAGTATTGGCGTCATCAATTTTGTTTATGATAGCCATTACTTCTTTTTTGGTATAAATATCGTTTAGGATTAAAAAACCTGCGTCTTCAAATTTTTGTTTGGGAGTCATAATTGTAAACACTTGTTATAATAACAGTTGACAAAGTTAAGTGCTGATTTTTAAATGGCAGAGGGCCCATATTCTATTGTTGAAAGGCTGCACGACAATGTCATTTAGCTAATGAG
>DHEF01000046.1:50544-50815 GCA_002399735.1 Chitinophagaceae bacterium UBA4857 | reverse complement strand
ACAAGTCATCCTTCGGAAGACTTACGCCAGATTATTATTACTACTTTAAACCATTAAAATGGTTAGAATGTTCCATTTCGAATTTAGAGCCCACGGTTTAAACCATTTCTCTCTTGAAATAAAAACAACAAAGGCGTTCTGTAATCAGAACGCCTTTGTATTATAAATTTAAAATCTATTAATTCAAATACTTCAACACCTCTTCGCTCATAGGTTTTGTTTTAGGTGTAAATACAGTAACCAATTCGCCTTTTTCGTTAATTAAAAACTT
>DHEF01000046.1:49923-50449 GCA_002399735.1 Chitinophagaceae bacterium UBA4857 | reverse complement strand
CCTTTTTCGTTAATTAAAAACTTGGTAAAATTCCAACTAATGGGGTCTTTAATGCCTTTTGCTTCGGCTTGTTCCACCAGGTATTTAAAAAGCGGGGCAATGTCTTTACCTTTTACTGATACTTTTTGCGCTAAAGGAAAAGTTACACCATAATTTTTCTTACAAAACTCGGCAATGGTTTCGTTACTGCCGGGTTCCTGTCCCATAAAGTTGTTGGCGGGAAAACCAATTACTACCAACTTATCTTTATGTAGCTGGTACAGCTTTTCCAGCTCTTCGTATTGGGGTGTTAAGCCACATTTTGAGGCGGTGTTTACAATTAATATTTTTTTGCCTTTATAATCGGCCAGGTTAATTTCACCGCCACTTAAGCCGGGTGCTTTAAAATCGTAAATGGACTTATTGCCTACGGCTACCATTAAAAAAAGTGAAATAAGTAAGGTTTTCATTTGTTTATGTTTAAAAAAATTTAATAAGAAAATACAACCGCTTGCTTAATTGCCGATTAGCGAACGGAACGATGAAC
>DHEF01000046.1:34520-49801 GCA_002399735.1 Chitinophagaceae bacterium UBA4857 | reverse complement strand
AGCGTCGCAAGTAAAGTTCAATCAAGGCACTACTGCTGGTAACAAAAAAATAAAACTATTGTTTTTCAAAACAGCCTAAATCGGTTTGCAGGGTGTTGCGCACCTTACCATCTAAATCAATAATTATGCCCGCCGAGCCGTTGGCTATAGCCGGCGATATTTCTTTTAACCGATAATTATAATAATGCCTGCTGGTATTAATGCTATCAAACTCAGGTTGCTGTGTAATAATGTTTCCGGTTGTGGTAATATTGTTAGGTATGGCTTTCATTTTCCATAACACATTATTAAAGGTAACATTAAAAGCTGCCGCATCATTTTTTGTAGAGGCTACTTCGTTTTCTATTAAACCGCCATCGCCCCAAAAAATACAATTGGTAAATGTTGCCTGTAATGCTGCGTGGCTTACTCCATCGGTATTGGAAACCTGTAACACCGGATTATTATGTTGTATATAATTGTTACCATAGCTAGCCACCGTGCAATGGGTAAATTGATAATTACCGCCCTTGGATAAAACAATGTTTCGTCCGGTGTTGGTAATAAGACAGTTTACAGCATTAACACTGGAATTTACAGCGAGTATGCCGGCATCGAAAGCATTATTAATAACCGTTTGTTGTAGTAGTAATTTAGGATTGCTATTGGTGGCAGGATTTTCCAACGCAATGGCCTGGTGTGCATTGTTAACCACTGCATAGTTCATGTAATTATTTATACTGCCGCTACGAAAAAATATACCGGGCCACGCAGCGGGGTAAGCATTGTAGGGCTCGTCTAATCTATCCCCCTGAAAATATACACGGTCGACTGTATCAACAGCACCATTCACTTGCAAGGTTCCATCAATAATGGCCGGTGCATCGGCATGAAAATATACCCTTGTTCCTTTATTAATGGTAAGCGTAGTTTGCGGATGCACATATAAATAGCCTAACACCACATAAGGCAAATCGTTGTTCCACACTTCGTTGCTTAACACTTCTCTGTCACGCATAAAATGTGCGTTTTGTCCCCAGGCTTGTAACTGCACTTTGCGTATGTTGCCGTTATAATTTATTTCAATACTATCGCTTACTACAAAAGGCAGGTTGCCGGTAATAGGGTTAATATTTGCCTGCACAAATACATATAAGCTATCGTTGGCTTCCAGCTCAATATTGTTTACCTGTGTGGCGGCTGTACCGTTTATATTTATTTTAAATGGCGATGCGGTGCCGCCTGCCAATGCAATACTGCTTAGGCGTAACTTTTGGTTATTGTCGTTAAATACTTTGAACATTTTTGTTACTGACCCCACGGTGGTAAAAACAGTATCAAACTTCAGGGTATCTACCGAAACTGAAAGTTTTGCGTCCGGTGAATTAATGAATGAGTTTTTACTACAGGCAGTAAATAAAATAATGGCCAATAAACTTATACCTAATAGTAGTTTCATACCGGGCAAAATTACGGAAAAGCATAAAGCAGAAAGCTGAAAGCTAACCTGGTACATAACAAAGGGTGGCAATACTTACCTGCAAACCGGGAACGGTTAATAATGCTTGTGCACAAGCTTCCAGCGTGGCACCGGTAGTAATTACATCATCAACCAACAATACATGTTTATTTTGTAATGGCTGAGGGTTGCTTATGCCAAAAATACCTTGTACATTTTCCCAGCGTTGCACCCTGTCTTTACGGGTTTGTGTGGTGTTGGCGGTAAGCCTTTGTACGGTTTTATCATCTACCGGCCAACCAGTTATTTCGCTAATGCCTTTGCATAAAATGGTTGACTGGTTAAACCCGCGTTTGCGTAATTTTTTGGGTGCCAGTGGTACAGGTATCAGCATATTAATATCGGCAAATCTTACTGCCTCATTTAAACTGGTGCCCATGCTGCGACCCAGTTGAATGCCCAATTCTTTATTACCGGCATATTTAAAATTAAATACCAGTTGTTGCAATACCGATGATTTGGAGAAGTAAAACTGTGCTGTTGCTTTTTGTACCGGCACCCGACCGATAAATTTTTTCTCTACCGGGTTATTAACATACGCCGAAAATTGGGTATAATGCAAGCCCTGTAAACATTGGATGCATATTTGTGATTGCTGACCTAACTGATCGGACGAGCAGCCAGCACACACATGCGGGAAAAACAATTGTTTTACCGCAGCGGGTATTAACGGCAATAAACGCATAGGTTAGCTTTATACCATTAAGTTACAACAAATGTATTAGTTAAACAGGTAGCTGTATACTTCTTCTACCCGGCCCATGGTTATTACTTCTATATTAAACTTTTGTTTGCTGATGGATTTTTGGTTGTACCGGGAAACAATAATTTTTTCAAAGCCTAATTTTTCTGCCTCCGCAATGCGTTGGTCAATGCGGTTAACGGCTCTTATTTCGCCACTTAAACCTACCTCACCAGCAAAACAAATTTGTTGTGGCAAGGGCACATCTTCGTAAGATGATAATAAGGCACATAACACCGCCAGGTCAATGGACGGATCTTCAATTTTTAAACCGCCGGCTATATTTAAAAACACATCTTTAACGCCAAAATGAAAGCCACCACGTTTTTCCAACACGGCTAATAATAATTGTAACCGCCTTAAATCAAAACCGCTAACCGTACGCTGCGGTGTACCATAAACGGATTGTGTTACCAATGCCTGCACTTCTATTAATAAAGGCCTTACACCTTCCAGCGTTGCGGCAATGGCTATACCACTTAGCTGTTCTTCTTTTTGGGTAATTAATATTTCGCTGGGGTTGGTTACGGCCCGCATACCGTCGGAGTTCATTTCATAAATGCCCAACTCGGCCGTGCTGCCAAACCTGTTTTTTAAGGTACGTAAAATACGGTAGGCATAATGGCGGTCGCCTTCAAACTGTAACACCGTATCCACCATGTGTTCTAAAATTTTAGGACCTGCAATGTTACCATCCTTAGTAATATGCCCGATTAAAAAAACAGGGGTGTTTGTTTCTTTAGCAAAGCGTTGAAACTCGCCGGCGCTTTCACGTATTTGCGAAATACTTCCGGCCGATGATTCTATAAATGGTGTTTGTAAAGTTTGTATAGAATCTACAATAACCAGTTGTGGCTTTAGCTTTTTTATTTCCTGAAAAATAGTCTGGGTAGATGTTTCGGTTAATAAATAAAAATCTGGGTTATTGCCTTTAATGCGTTCGGCACGCATTTTTATTTGTTGTGCACTTTCCTCGCCACTTACATACAATACACGTATGTTGTTTAACTGCAACCCTATTTGTAAAAACAAGGTTGATTTACCAATGCCCGGCTCGCCTGCCACTAATACAATACTTCCGGTAACAATGCCGCCACCTAATACACGGTTTAATTCAACATCATGTGTTACAATGCGCACTTCTTGTCCGCTGGCAACTTCGTTTAAGGTTAAAGTTTTATTTGTTTTCTTTTCACCGTCGTAACTATTCCAATCGGCTTTTGTTTTGCCGTTGTCTTTTTGTATTAACTCTTCTACAAAGCTGTTCCATTGTCCGCACGATGGACATTGTCCTACCCACTTCACACTTTCGTAACCACACTGCTGACAAAAAAATGCTTTCTTAACTTTACTCATGCGCTAAAGATAATTATTGCAATCATCACTTACTTAAACAACAAAACAAAAAGCATTGCATGTAAAAAGGTTGGTTGCAAATTTTGTTACTCGTTTTTATTATACCATCAAACTCTAAAAAACAGAACCGATATAGTAAATTAACTATATCGGTTTCAAAATATATACATAAGTAAAAGGGGCCCATCTTTCGACTGACCCCTTTACTTACTAACCCATTAAATTCTAGCACTAAGTTACAATTCTAAGCCACAATTCAAAATAATTTTTTGCATCTGTGAATAACTTTCAGGTACTAAAGGGTATATTTCAGGTAATTTTGTCAGCGTCAATTTTACACTTATATATTTAACAATCAGTTATTTAATAAATAAAAATAGTTTTTAAGCCTAAATGTTGAAAAAAAAAATTTATGCACAAACTGACAAAAAGGCGCAACACACTTATTTCCCTTTTTTGGTTGTAAATTTGATGTAAGTACTTGACTTATAAACGAAAAAAACGAAGTTTAACATGACAATGCCAATTATGATTGTGTCGCTGATTTTTGTGGGAATCAGCATGTTAGTGTCCATGATACTAAAAAGCAAGTTTACCAAATACAGCAAAGTGCGTTTGTCCAATGGCATGAGTGGTAAAGAAATTGCGGAAAAAATGTTACGCGAAAACGGCATTTACGATGTTAAAGTAATATCGGTAGATGGCTTTTTAACCGACCACTATAACCCGGCCAATAAAACAGTAAACCTTAGCCCCGAAGTTTACAGCGGTACCAGCGTATCGGCTGCGGCAGTAGCTGCCCACGAGTGCGGCCATGCCGTACAACACGCCACGGCTTACGGACCTTTGGTTATGCGCAGTAAACTGGTTCCGGCTGTTCAGTTCAGCTCAACCATTGTTAACTGGGTATTACTTGCGGGGGTAATTATGGCGGCTTCGGGTAATACAACCGTATTATTAATTGGTATTATTTTAATGTCCGTAACGGTTTTGTTTACCCTGGTTACTTTACCGGTTGAGTTTGATGCCAGTAAAAGAGCATTGGCCTGGTTAGATACAACCAATGTAACAAACAGCACCGAATACCCGCAAGCAAAAGACGCTTTAAAATGGGCTGCTACAACTTATGTGGTTGCTGCTTTAGCTGCTGTGGTAACATTAATACAGTACATTATGCTGTATATGTCCAGAAGAGATTAATAACACAAGGTTGATTTTTATGTTACCGGCTGCAGTTCCCTGATGCCCCCAGCCCCTAAAGGGGAGTTTGGTTGCGTCGCACTCTTGTACTGTAGTAATTCTATTCAGCACATTGCACTACTCCAACTATTTGGTAAAGTGTAGTAACATAAAATAACTCATATTAAAAACCCCCGATAGTTTTATCGGGGATTTTTGTTTTTATACCAACACAATATTTTCTTCTCGTAATTCACGTTTAAACAATGCCAGCCTTGGGTAATGCAAAAACGCCACCGCAATATCAAAAAAGCCATAGTAAAAAAAGTAAGTATCCTGCGTTACTAAAATAATAATGGCGGTTACTATGCAGGATAATAAATACCAATAAGTTCTAAGCGTAAACAATTTATCGTAATGTTTAAGTCTTTCTTCAAAAGTTATCATCATCGCAATTTGTATGAGTTTTTTGCGCTGGTACTGCGCTTGTATAATGGATGTAACTACCAGTAAACCCAACAAACTATAGGTTACTACATTACTGCCTTTGTACCCCGGAAAGAATACATAGCCTTGTTTTACCAACAAAAAAGGAACGGTAATTAAAGCAATGTTTATAATGAGTATAGCAATGAAAAGGTTTTTGTATTTTTTTATTTGTAGCGTGTAAATATTCAAAGTTCGATGTTTTAAAATTTCAGCTATGGTTTTATATGTTCTTACTTTTTTTCTTGACAAAAAAAGTAACAAAAAAATCAAGTATTGTCCAATGTGTATTCCGCCTGCAAGCGTTTGTAAATACTATATCATCGCCAGGCGGAACCGTACATTCGGTTGGCTCCAGGCACATTTTTCGGCCGGTCGTTGTAATGTAAATTTTATAACTGGTTTGTAAATCTTGTTGGTGCTATGTCCGAAAAACGCCATTGCGCCACCGCCTGTACTTACACTGCGGACAAGACAATAGTCCTAAGAAACATTTGTCTATTATAACTTACATTATTGGGGTTTTCTTATTACTTGGGTAAACCTGCACAATGCCCAATAGAATTACTACAGTACAAGAGTGCGCAAGGAACGATGATAGTAGTAATGCAGTTGGTAACAAAAGAGAAATCAGCATTCAGATATGAGACATCAGACTGAAAGCAACCATCTCAATTCTCATAGCTCAATTCTCACTTCTACGTGTACAATCCTCCATTAACCGATAACACATGGCCGGTAATGTACGCTGCTTCTTTGGCGGCTAAAAATGTTACGGCATGCGCTACTTCATCAGGGGTGCCAAAACGATTGGCGGGTATTAATGCTTTAAATTGTCCTTCGTCAATATCGGCCGTCATATCGGTTTTTATAAAACCGGGTGCAACGGCATTAACAGTTATGTTACGTTTGCCTACTTCCTGCGCCAATGCTTTGGTAGCTGCAATTATTCCGCCTTTAGCAGCAGAGTAATTGGTTTGCCCCGGCATACCTTTTAAACCCGATAAGGACACCACATTTATAATGCGGCCATAACGCTGGCGCAACATGCTGTTAACCACCAAACGGGTAACATAAAAAAATCCGCCCAGTCCGGTGTTTACTACATTGTCCCATTGTTCATCCTTCATCCACATTAACAACACATCATCTTTAATGCCTGCGTTGTTTACCAGTACTTCAATTTTTTTATCCTCATTGGCTTCTATCCAAGCGCCCAATACTTGTTCTACCTGTGCTTTATCAGCCACATCAAACTGTAATGTTTGCCCAGCACCCCCATCGCTTACAATGGTAGCTAATGTTTCGGCAGCCGCTTCTTCGTTGCCTTTATAATTTACCAATACATAATAACCTTGTTTGGCCAATGCAATACAAATTGCCCGGCCAATACCACGAGATCCACCTGTTACCAATGCTGCGTTCATATAAAAAATTTGTTAGCGGTTACTGTTTGTTTTGTTGTTATTAAAAACTAACCGGCATGTTTTGTTCTAAATATTTTTTTACAGCTTGTATGTCTTTATACTTTGGTGTATCCTCAATAAATACCGGGAAAAATGCCCTGATAGCATCGTACACCTCTTTTGTTGCCGGTGCTAATTTATCCTGGTATTTTATATAATCTACCGCTTGCATTAACGACATTGCCTGTATGGCCAGTACCTCAAAACTATTGTCGATAACCTTTTTAGTTAACAAGGCTGCGTTGGTGCCCATGCTAACAATATCCTGATTGTCGTTATTGTTAGGTATGCTATGCACATACATAGGAAACGACAGGGTTTGGTTTTCGGCAACGGTTGAGGTAGCTGTAAACTGCACCCCTTGCATACCAAAATTTAAACCAAACACACCCAGGTTTACAAACGGCGGAAACTTTAAGTTAAGTTTACTATTTAACAGGTAGTTTAATTGTCTTTCGCTTAACATTGACAATTTGGTAATGGCAATTTTTACTTTGTCCATTTCCAATGAAACATAATCGCCATGAAAATTACCGCCATGAAAAATGTTATTATTGGCAACATCAACAATCGGGTTATCGTTGGCGGAGTTTAATTCGTTTACTACGGTTTCTTCGGCTTGTGCTAAAGTATCGTACACGGGGCCTAATACCTGTGTTACGCAACGTAATGAATAATACTCCTGTACTTTATCTTCAAACACATCGTGTTTAATATTATCGGGGTTGTACAAATGCTCGGAGCGGCTGCGGATTAATTTGCTACCTTCCAACACCTGACGAAACATGGCCGCTACTTTGTTTTGGCCTTTGTGGTGTTTTACCTGGTTAAGTTCTACGGAATAATGGTCGTTATAGGCTTCCATTATTTCGTTGGTTAAGGCCGATAGTATAAGCGACCAATCCAGTAATCTTTTAGCACGGCTTATGTTTAGCAAACCAATACCTGTCATGGCCGATGTACCATTAATAATAGCCAGGCCTTCACGAATATGAATAGACAATGGTGTTAAGCCAACTTTTTTAAATACATCGGGAGCCGGTTGCAATGTACCCTCGTACCAAACCTCGCCTTCGCCAATTAAGTTTAAGCCTAAATGTGCCAGTTGTACCAGATCGCCGCTGGCGCCTACACCACCATGCTCAAATATGCAGGCAATTACGTCTTTGTTAATCATATCGGCCAGTAGTTGTGTAAGCTCCGGGTGTACACCGGAATAGCCTTGCAACAAACTGTTTAAGCGGGCTATCATTACCGCTTTGGCCAATTGTGCCGACATAATATTACCGCTGCCGCTGCTGTGGCTGCGGATAAGATTATACTGCAGTTGTAAAATATCCTTCTGGTTAATTTTATATTGTGCCATGGGACCAAAGCCGGTATTAATACCATAAATAAGCTTTTGGCCGGCAAAATCTTTTAAAAATTCGTGACTGGCAGCTACCTTGTCAGTAGCTGTTTGTGGCAATTCAATTTCACCACCTTCTAACGCCGCTATAAAATCGTTGAGCGAAACCCGCTCAGTACCTAACTGTACCATGTAGTTTTACTGTTTAAAGAACACAAGGCGCAAAAGAACAAAATAATAAGGGTATGGTAAAAAATTTGTTGCCAACGGCTAGCCGGCACTAACAATTGTTTGCTTTGCAACCTCTCCTGATTAATTAGTATCTTAGAAACCTCACCCCAGCCCTCTCCTAAAGGAAAGGGGGCTGAACCCTTGATTTGGAGAGTTAAATATTTGTGTAAGTATTTTGCATAATGCCCAATATAATTACCGGGCACCCCGATTAAAATACGGGGTACTGCAAAATGGCCAATAGAATTGATGCAGTACAAGAGTGCGACGCAAGGGACGGTGCTAGTAGTAATGCAGTTGGGTTCATAAAATTTGTATTACTGTTTCCCGCAGATGGCGCAGATTGGTTACGCAGATTTTCGCTGATTGGGCTTGGTGAGGCCTCATTATTTTTTATCAATTATCTATATGAATTTTTTGGCACATGCCTGTTTATCGTTTAATCAGCCGGGGTTGTTGGTGGGCAATATGATTAGCGATTTTGTTAAAGGCAAACAACAGTTTGATTATCCACCGGCCATTAGGCGGGGCATTGTGTTGCACAGGCATATTGATCAGTTTACCGATGAACACCCTGCCACCAAAGAAGCCAAGGAGTTTTACCGACCCATTTACCGTTTATACAGCGGCGCTTTTATTGATGTAGTGTACGACCACTTTTTAGCCAACGACCCTAACGAGTTTACCGATTCGACATTAAATGCATTTGCCCAACAAACCTATACCACTTTACAGCAGGAGTATGAACATTTACCGGCCGGTTTTGCCGGTATGTTACCATACATGAAACGAGACAATTGGTTATACAACTACCGTACTATTGATGGTATTGGTAAAAGCATGGGCGGTTTGGTAAGGCGCTCCGCCTATTTAAACGATAGTGCTCCGGGGCTTGTTATACTACAAAATAATTACGAAACGTTAAAAGCATTGTACACCGTTTTTTGGGCTGATGTAAAAACATTTGCCCACCTGCAACAGTTGCAATTGCAAAAGAGTATCAGTTAAATAATTTGTTTTCAGGCAACTGTGTAACAAAATGGTTTAAAATACGTTTATGTAAAAAATAAATTTCAAGTAACTCCTTTATTTATTTTTGCGCTATGGTTTTAATACGTGGTTTATTGTTATTGGTTACAATGTTTACGGTGTATGCCGCGGCTATGGGTCAATCGGCCATACCGGCGGTTGACAGATCGCCGTTGGATGTAAGTTATTACCCCAACGCTTACCCTTTATTAAAAATACAGGACAAAGCCAAAGAAGCCCCTATTGCCCGAGTGGTGTATAGCAGGCCGGCCAAAGAAAAGCGTACCATTTATGGCGGCATAATAGAGTATGGCAAAGTATGGCGCATGGGTGCCAACGAGGCTACCGAAATTGAGTTTTATAAAGACGTAACCATTAACGGCAAAAAAGTACCCAAGGGCCGTTACACAGTTTATGCTATTGTAGAGGAAGGCAACTGGACCTTTATTATTAATACCGAAACTGATTGCTGGGGTGCTTTTAAGTACGATGCCCAAAAAGATGTGGTGCGTATGCAAGTACCATCTGTAGCTACACCAGAGCCGGTTGAACTGTTAAGTATGTATTTTGAAAATGCCTCGCAGCAAATAAACTTTGTAGTAGCCTGGGATAATTACATGGCCCGGTTGCCCATAAAAATATAAAAAGCCCGTATGTTAAAACAACTTGTTAACTGCTGTTTATTATTAACCCTTTCTGCTTTTTTAGCCTGTAACAATAAAACCCAGCAACAAGAAAAACCGGAACAGCCAGATTATTTTAAAACACCCGAACAACCTGCTAACAACACCGCTGCCAGCAGTTACTCATCCGTAGATATTTCGCCAATGGATATGAGTTATTTTCCGGTTAATTTTCCTATTTTAAAAATAAGTACCGATAGTGCCATTAGTCCGGTAATGAGGGTTATTTATAGTCGTCCGCATTTAAGCGGCCGCAAACTGTTTAAAGACCTTATTAAATACAACGAGCCCTGGCGTTTAGGCGCTAACGAAGCCACCGAAATTACTTTTTACAAAAACGTAACCATACAAAACCAAAAAGTATTGGCCGGCCGCTACATTATGTATTGCATACCACAGGAAGATAAATGGGAGCTGATACTTAACAGCAATGTAGATACCTGGGGTTTAAAGCAAAACAAGGCAAAGGACGTATATAAATTCACCGTGCCGGTTATTAGCAACTATAAATACGAGGAGTATTTTACCATGGAGTTTGAGGCAGTTGAAAAAAATGCCGAGCTACGCATTAACTGGGATACCTATCAGGCAAGTTTACCTATACAATTGTAGCCGTTCCTTAGTTGTAGTTTCGTAACTTTGCGCCAAATTTGGCCCGATCATGAGGAATAGGATAAAATACCTGGCAACCGCCATTTGTTTACTTACAGTAACCACTAACGCCTGGTCGCAATGCTCCATTTGTACCAAAACCGCCCAGCAACTAGGTGAAGGCCCCGCCAGCGGTATGAACAGCGGTATAATTTACCTGGCCTTTGTACCCCTTTTAATTATTGGCATTATTGCTTACAAGTGGTATCGTAATCAAAAAGCCTGAGGTTAGTTAATGGTTCATTGTTAATGGTTAATGGGATTGCTTACGCCTTATACCTTACGGCTTAAACCCTCTGGCCGTACTTACAACTTATTACTTAAAACTTACAACTCATTTGGGGCTCTCAGCTTCAGTAACAGCTATCATCAGCAGTTCCCGCTGCTACGGGCTCCGCTTCGCTCCTGTGCGTCACTGCGTTTCGCACTAAACCCTTCGCATCGGGCAGCCTTTGGGCATTTGTAATTCTATTGAGCAAAGCCTTATATTGCATATAGCAAAAATGGCCTTTCAACTAATTCATAAAATACTTTTAGTAGGAATAGCTTCAGTTATCCTAAGCTTTGTATTTTTTGCATTAAACACAAACACATACACAATTATATTGCTTGTCGGAATTATCATAAGTGGCGTTTCGTTTTTAATCGCCATGCTTATGAATGATTCTCGGAAAAGCAAATTAAGATGGGCGCTTGTAGTTTTAGCCAGCATATTTATTCAATGGTTTTCAGAACCATTTTTTATACGTCTATCCTACATAATTTTAATTAAACAAAATCAAAAAATTTTATCGTCTGTTAATGATATTTTTCTATCAAAAAAAGGTAACGCAATTTGGGTCACTGATTCGGTATTATGGAAGCGAAATAATGTTACTGTTGAGGAGGGCCAAAAAATTCGCCATCTCTTAAGTAGTAGCCGATTTTTCCATGTAGCAAAAGATAGTAGTAGAGTTTATTACATGACATTTAGCAGACTTGATGTTACTCATGGCCTCGTTTATTATTACTCAGATTATAAACCTACAACAGGAACTCATTTAATAGGAAATTGGTATTACTAACTGTTGCATAGTATCAGATTTTGGTATACGCTAAAAGAAATATTTTTTTCTATTGATGTGTTTCAAACAACTAATAAATTTGATCGTAACTATGAAAAGACTTCTTATAATTATAACTATTAAATTATTTTCTATCCCAATTTTTGCACAAAAAGATTCCATACGTGGAAACAAGTATGAATTAACAGGAGCAATAATAAATGAAGTTTCGTTAACACCTCATTGCGGAAATATTGCTTGGGGCACGGTGGTAGAATTTAAGATAATTAAGTTTAATGATTCAAAATATAAAGAAGATACAATAGCGGTGATTTTTACTTGCCCGGAGTTTTATAAAGAGGGGTTCTTTAAAGTTGGAAATAAATACCAACTGAGTGTTGCAAACCAAAATCAAGCGGATTTTGTATGGACAATACCTAATGAATCTATACTTAAGAAATATGAAATGGGGAAAAGGCTTTATGTAATCTCCGCTGAAATTCTAAAATAATTATTTTGATGCGTCTTATACAATAAAGCATACATTCTGTACTGTACTTATAAATCATTTTGGCTGTCAACAATAGTAATGGCTTTGATCGTTAACATTTTAAATCGGGTATTCTTTTACTTTACAAGATGGCATTTATTGACTTCATAATTTCTATTATCTTTAATAAACATCTAACGGTAGGCTTCTTACTTTGCAATGCCTAAATCGTTCGTTATTATTCTAGCAAAATTACATACAACCTACAATGACACCTTCCAAAAACTTTCAACTCCTATTATTTTCCTTTATTATTTTAGCATCTTGTTCAACAACAAAACAGACAATAGCATTACCACAGTTGAATAGAGCGTCGCAAGTAAAGATCAATCAGGGAACTACAGTTGGTAACAAAACAAATCGTATTAATCCTACCCCACCACTATCTTATTTTTCCAACTATAACTATGCGTGCAATAATAACTACCGACAATATTGCCGACACAACGTAACAAGCATTTACAATAAGGCTATTATCGTTAGAGGTGGCAATGGCTAATAAAGCCCAGATGCCTACGGCGCCAAATAAATGCAGGCGTCTTGTCCAGATAACTAATATATTAACGAGGCCTGCAGCAGCAATCATAATCACCGTCCAGTTAATATCAGATATGCCCGAACCATCCCAACCGGTTGCAGTAAGGTAGGCTGCTGTGTTTGCTATAAAGGCAACGGATATCCAACCAAAGTATATGGCGAAGGGCCAGAAAACCAAGAGATGTGTTTTAAAAGGATGACGGCCTAAACTAGCACCGGTGTTAACAATAATGTTGAACAAGGAAATAAAAATGATGGACATGATAATTACCGATAAACCAATATAATCGCTTAACCAGGCTATAACCCAAAGCGAATTGGCCAGGCATGAAATAACAAACCACCATTTAACTTGTAACAATACAGCATTACTATTATGCTGCTTGTTTACATTGGCTGCGGTATAAATAACAAAGCCTAAAAGCCCCAGATAAATAAGCCCCCAAATGGAGAATGCATAGCCAGCTGGCGTAAAATAATTATCGTATTTATCGGAAATGGTTTTCATGGTATTGCCATTTAACATGCCGGTATTGGAAACATAGTTAACCGCAATGGTAACTACTAATGCAATAATGTTGGCTATAGCAATTGTCTTTTTCATTGTATTGTTTTTAAATGCATTTTATACCGTTGGGTAACTGGTTTGTTGCGCCAAGGCGGCTACGTAATTTTTACATTACTGTTTGCTGCATTTAATTGCTTGCATTATTTATGCCAATAATAGGTGGGTTAAGCATAAACGTATAAAACGGGGCCGGCAAATGCCGGCCCCGTGTATCAATGTTGTGTAATGCAGGCATGTTTACTCCCAGCCGCCACCCAATGAGCGGTACAGGTTTAGTAAAGCCAATTGCATTTCTTTTTGCGATAAGGTTTTATTCAGCTCGGCATCCAGTACGCCTTTTTGCGCCGTAATTACTTCCAGGTAGGATGCATAACCGTTTACATATAAATCGTTAGAAGTTTCCACAGCATCGGTTAAGGTTTGTACTTCGTTTTGGTTTACGTTTACAATTTTACGGTATTGCTCTATCGATTTTAAACTGCTTAACACTTCCTGAAAAGCTTGTAAAATATTTTGTTTGTAATCGTTATACGCAATCTGCTGCTCGGCTGTGGCAATATTAAAACTGCTTTTTAACTGATGCCTATTAAATATGGGTTGTGTTAAACCACCCAATAAACCATAGGTTAACGATCCATCGGCAAATAACAAAGGCAATTTAAAAGCACTAAACGCCATATAAGGTGTTAATACCAACGATGGTAAAAAAGCTTTGCGTACCGCTGTGGTATTGGCTTTTGATGCTGCTAATAATAATTCCGACTGTTGTACATCGGGGCGTTGCAGTAACATTTGTGCAGGCACACCGGCTTGTACTATTTCAGGTACGGGTTGTTGGTTAATAGAATCGCCACGGGGAATTTGTCCGGGATACTTGCCCAATAAAAGGTTTAACTGGTTTTCCAGTTTTATAATATCCAACTCGGCTTCTAACTGCAAACCCTGTGTTTGTAATAACTGCGCCTGAAATTGTTGTACTGCTAATGAGGTGGCACGGCCACCTTCTTTTTGTGCTTTTACAATTTCAACCCCTTGTTGCTGCAAGCGAATATTTCGTTTAACAATCTCCAGTTTTTTATCCAGCGCCAACAACTCGTAATAATGCCCTGCTACTTCCGATACCAGTTGTGTTACCACCCACTGCCGGCCTTTTTCTGTTGCCAGTAAACGATTGGCCGCTTCTTCTTTACGGGCTTTTAACTTGCCCCATATATCTATTTCCCAGGAACTTTTTATACCTAAAAAATAATCCTGTGTTGGGCTTGTAGTCACTTTCTGGTCATCGTTAACATTAGGCGATAAGTTGGTATCAAAATTACCAACACCGGTCATGGTGTACTTACCATACTTATCGGCAGCGGCCGATACAAACCCTTCCACCGATGGCAGGCGAAGACCTTTTGCCGCCAACAGGTTTGCACGTGCAATAGAAATACGATGCAATGTGTTTTGCAAATTAAGGTTGTTGCGCAAAGCCGTATCAATTAAACCCACCAGGGCCCTGTCGTGAAAAAATTGTCGCCATGGCATAGAGGCAATAGTGGCACTATCGCTTTTTCCGGTAAAGGTTTCAGGCACTTTTACTTGCCTGGTATCGGTTATTGTTTTTGCGGGCATACAACCCTGCGCCAATACAAATAAGGTGGCGGTTATGCATGCGTATGTTGTAAAATGTTTTTTAAAAGTCATGATAAAATAATTATGAACAAATAGTTTTTATTTTTTTGTTATCATCGTTCCTCCCTTGATGGAGCCGCTGTTGCGACGCTCCGTTCAACTGCATATCGCTTATCATCATCGTGCTAACACTACAGCTATTACAGGCACTTCAATTAAACACGGCGTACAGCACAGTGCTCAATAAAGTTGTTGCAGTACAAGTGTGAGTCTTTAATTCATTTCCACTGGAAATAA
>DHEF01000046.1:0-34435 GCA_002399735.1 Chitinophagaceae bacterium UBA4857 | reverse complement strand
TTTAATTCATTTCCACTGGAAATAAATCAAATCCCGATCCTATCGGATCGCAAGGGACGATGATTAGTATTACTGCTGCTCCGAATCCAAATACAAGCCTTACTCGGGGTTAAAAACCGGTATCATAAAAAAAATACGCTGTGTTATAGATCGTTTTAATTTATGCTTGTTGTGCTGCTTTTTTACGGGCCTTTTTTAATCGTCTGTTTTCTTCAATGCCTGCAAACAACACATACAAACCGGGTATAAGTATGATACCGAGAATGGTACCGATAAGCATACCACCTGCAGCCGCCGTACCAATGGAACGGTTACCCAATGCACCGGCACCGGATGCAATACACAAAGGAATTAAGCCGGCTATAAATGCAAAGGAGGTCATTAAAATAGGTCGTAACCTGGAAGCTGCTCCTTCTACTGCAGCTTTCAACACACTCACACCCATTTTTTGTCGCTGTATAGCAAACTCCACAATAAGAATGGCGTTTTTACCGAGCAAACCAATTAACATGACGAGTGAAACCTGCGCATAGATATTGTTTTCCAACCCTGCTAATTTTAATGCCAGGAAGGAACCGAATATACCCGTGGGTAATGAAAGTATTACCGGTAATGGCAGTAAAAAACTTTCGTACTGTGCAGCTAATATGAGGTACACAAACAATAAACAAATAGCAAAAATGTACATGGCCTGGTTGCCCGATAAAATCTGTTCTCTTGTCATACCCGACCATTCATAATCAAAGCCGCGGGGCAATACTTCTTTGGCTGCTTTTTCTACAGCCTGTATAGCTTGTCCGCTACTTTTACCCGGGGCAGCATCGCCATTAATTAATGCCGATGTGTACATGTTGTAACGGGTTAACTGCTCGGGACCAAATACACGTTCCATACGTATGAAAGTATTGTAAGAAACCATTTCGCCTTTATCGTTTTTTACATACAGCTTTAACACATCTTCGGGTTTGCCACGATACTCAGGATATGCCTGC
Source organism: Chitinophagaceae bacterium UBA4857 (assembly GCA_002399735.1). Classification (GTDB taxonomy): domain Bacteria; phylum Bacteroidota; class Bacteroidia; order Chitinophagales; family Chitinophagaceae; genus Terrimonas. Next base: position 33,443 of record DHEF01000046.1, on the reverse strand, counting down.
ACCATTACTTTATACATTTGTCCAAAGCGAATAAAGTTGGTAGCATAATAACTGCCCAATAAAGTTTGTAAAGTGTTCATGGCATTATCTACCGTCACCCCTTTTTTTGCAGCAGCATCCTGATCAACATGAATCATGTATTGCGGAAAATTGGGATTAAAGCCGGTGAAAGCACTACCCACATCGCCTGTTTTTAATGTGGCTACTATTAAATCCTGTGCTACTTTTTGTGTACGTTGTAAATCTTCGCTACCTGTTTTATCCAGCAACCGGAATTCAAAACCACTGGAGTTACCAAAGCCCGGTACGGTTGGTGGTGGTAAAAACTCAATGGTGGCATCTTTAATATGTTTTGTTTTTTCCTCCAGCACTTTTATCATATCAGTTACCGACTCGTTACGGTCATCCCAGGGTTTCAGATTTATCATACCCATACCATAGGATGCACCTGATACTTCGGTAACCAAACTATAACCGGATAAAGTGGATATATTTTCTACTACTTCAAACTCCTGTGCAATACGTTGTATTTCGTCCAGCACTTCGCCGGTACGCTCAACGGTTGAACCGGGAGGTGTGGTTACATTGGCATATATAACACCTTGGTCTTCGGTTGGAATAAAGCCTGATGGTAAAATGGCACTAACACCCCATGTAGCAAGAAAGAAAAATACCAGCATGGCTAATGTGATAACCCTGCGGCCTGCAATACGGGTAATAAAACGTTGGTACTTGTTCTGTGTTTTATCGTACCCCTTATTAAACGCTCCAAAGAAACGTTGCAGTAAACTTTTCTTTTTTGCAGGATGTGCGTGACGCAACATGATAGCACATAATGCCGGCGTAAGTGTTAAGGCATTTACCCCCGATATAACAATGGATATAGCGAGTGTTAAAGAGAACTGCCTGTAGAATACACCTACCGGACCTGATAAAAATGCAACGGGTACAAACACCGCTGACATTACCATGGTAATGGCGATAATAGCACCGGTGATTTCTTTCATGGCGGCAATGGTAGCATCCATGGCGTTTAATCCTTCCGCCATTTTTACATGGACGGCTTCCACTACCACAATGGCATTATCTACCACAATACCAATGGCCAGTACCAATGCAAATAAAGTAAGCAGGTTAATGGAAAAGCCAAGCATCATCATAAATGCCAGTGTACCCACCAATGCAACCGGCACGGCAAGAGCCGGAATTAAGGTAGAACGGAAATCCTGTAAGAAAATAAACACCACCAGAAATACCAACAATAAGGCTTCAACTAACGTAACTAATACTTCATTAATTGATGCATCTAAAAAGCGGGAAACATCGTAGGCAAAGTTGTAATCCATACCGGGAACAAAAGATGACTCTTTGATCTCGGCCATACGTTGTTTAATATTGGCAATTACATCACTGGCGTTGGAGCCGGGGCGTTGTTTAATCATAATGGACGCAGAAGGCTGACCATCCGTCTTTGATTCCATACTATAACTCAGTGCACCAAATTCTACATCAGCAATATCTTTCAAACGTAATACAGAGCCTTCTGCATCGGCACGTAATACAATATTTTCATACTCTTTAGGTTCGGAAAACTTACCGGTATATCGTAATACATATTCCAGTGCATTTTTTTCTTTACCTGAGCTTTCACCTGTTTTACCCGGGGCAGCTTCTACGTTTTGGTTACGTAGGCCGGCAATTACTTCATCTACCGATACGTTGTAAGCCAGCATTCTGTCGGGACGTAACCATACACGCATGGCATAATCCTTAGCACCCATAATTTCGGCAAAGCCTACCCCATCAATACGTTTTAATTCTTTTAATACATTAATGTCAACAAAGTTGAATATGAACTGCTCATCCATTGATGTATCCTTACTTATGATGTTGAGGTATAACAGCATACTGTTTACCTCTTTCTCTGTAACCACACCTGCTTTAATTACTTCTTCCGGTAATTCATCTAATACTGTAGTTACACGGTTTTGTACATTCACTGCGGCCTGATCAGGATCGGTACCTACTTTAAAAGAAATAGAAATAAGGGTAGTACCATTGTTACTGGTTACAGTATTCATATATGTCATGCCCGGCACACCGTTAATGGCTCGTTCCAGAGGTGTGGCAACAGCATCGGTACATACCTGTGCATTGGCGCCGGTATAACGGGCCGTTACAGTTACTGAAGGCGGTACTATATCGGGGAACTGGGTAACCGGTAAGGAGAACAAAGCCAATACACCCACAAGAGTTATAATAATGGAAATTACAAGAGACAGCACAGGCCTCCTGATAAAAGTTTCAACCATATCTTTAATATTGAAAAATAAAATATCCTGCTACATGGCTAAATGCATGCAGCCTGTTAAAAAAAATGCTTGTAAAAATTATAAATCGCCGTTAACCATTAAGGGTTGTACCCGAATGCCTTCTTTTACATTTTGTACACCTTCGTACACAATTTTATCGCCGGTTTTTAAACCGTCTTTAACAATGTAATACTGCGATAACCTTGTTTGGGGAATAATGTTTTGCATGCGCACATTATTTTCCGCATCCAGTACAAATACATAGTTTTTATCCTGTACTTCAAATACCGATTTCTGAGGAATAATTAAAGCTTCTTTTGCAGGCTCGGTTAAACGTACTTTACCACTTGCACCATGACGCAATAGTTTTTCAGGATTGGGAAACCTGGCCCTGAAAGCTATAGAACCGGTCATTTCGTCAAACTCGCCATCAACCGTTTCTATTTTTCCTGCATGTTTATAGGCAGTACCGTCAGATAATAATAGCGCAACATGGTTATTAATACTGTCAGGAGATTGTTTTTTATAATTCAGGTAATCGTTTTCCGAAACGGTGAAATAAGCAAATACATCTTTGTTATCGGAAATAGTGGTTAGTAATGTGCCTTCACCTACAAGGCTACCCGCCTTTAATGGAATGCGATCAATAATACCATCAAAGGGTGAACGAATAAACGTGTATGATAGTTTGGCGTCGGCATCATGCTGTTCGGTAGCAGCCACTTCAATTTTTGCCTGAGCGGCTTTTAGTTTTGCCTGCATCATATCCAACTCCGTGGCAGATATTACTTTTTTCTCCAGTAATATTTTCACCCGCTCCATTTCTACTTCAATGGTTTTAGCTTCGGCAACTGCATTATTATAATTAGCTTTTGCTTTAGCCACAACAATGGCCAGTTCTCTGTCGTCTAACTGAAAGAGTGGTTGTCCTTTTTTTACTTCAGCTCCTTCATCTACAAATATTTTTTTGATGAACCCTTGTACACGGGTTCTTATTTCTACATTTTTTACAGCTTCAATACTTGTTACATAGTCCAGGTGCAGGGTGGTATCTTTTACGGCTACTTGTAAAACGGGGAGTTCCACGGCTTTTACCTCTTCGCTGCTACCTTTTGCGGCACAGCCGCCAACAAATACACATAACACGACATACAAAAATCCTTTCATGATTTATAGTTTAAAAAATAAATGATTACTAAATAAGATGAGACAATAGATAAAATAATGCGGTTACCATCTTCTATCCGCCGGTAGATTGTATAAGACAAATCGTACTAGTGGACAAAAAATAGTTGTTACACAAAAACGACTGTTCCTGCGTCATGCATTAAAAAAAAGGAGATTTTGCGGTAAAGAAGATACCGGCAAATAAAAATTAAAAGGGCGTAAGACGAAAAACAAAATTGTGGTGCTGTAAGTGAGGTAAGTTTTCGGCACCTGTAAAGTTAAACGTCTGACGTGCAAGCAAAGGCTGCTGCCTTAATTCGGGTTCAATAAAGTTTGGTACCAAAAAAGGCAAGTAAGAACAGGCCGTTCTTGATTTTACAACAACATAATGATCTCTTACCTCGGGTTTTTCCGAGTCAGGTATGGGGTCTTCTAATCCAACAATGTCTTCAAGAATAAATTCGAGTACAGTAGTAAGTCCTATTTCTTCCTCGTCACATCCGGTTAATCCTGATACGTAACCAGTCTCCACTAATTCAGCGTCCGGTAAGTGGCTACCGGGTATAAAAGTTATGATATTTAGTAAGCTAAAAAGTAAAAAACCGGCAGCCGCTTTTTTACTTTTTTGAGCAACCTTTAAAATCATCAAATACAGTTTGGTTTAGAAATAGCACCGGCAGCCGAACTGCCATGCAATGATTACTAACAACAAATACTTAACCTTCGCAAATATACGCATTAGCCCCGAGAAAAGACTTTGCTATAGCCGTCTGTACTTACCTAATGCAAATAATAAAACAACTGTTAGTTTCATTATTTGCTAGTATTATAAAGAATAAAGGCTGCCATGGCAGCCTTTATTAAAAATATTGAAACGGAATATTATAATTTTTTTAACAAGTTATATAAGGTGCCGTTTTACATGATTAAATAAACGATTGATGGTTTTAAAGCACTCCTTAATCAGCCAATAAACCAAACTCTGCACCTGATGCAAAGTCTTGCCCGTTTTGGGAACTTAACGCAGTAAAACGTATATATCGGCCTTTTACCGGTTGTGTAAATCGCACAGTTTGCAAACTTGCTTTTCTTTCAAACTCACCTTGTGTAATAGGTTCACTCCATGTTTTACCATCGTTGCTTACTTGTATTTTATAACCTTTAATGTTTCCATTAGCACCCTCCTGCCTTGGCAGGTAAGTAAAGCCTTTTATGTTTTTAATTTCGGCGGCATCAAAGTCTATCCAATGCGGGTATTGCGCTACTGTTACCGAATACATCGTGTGCCAGATGGTATTAATGTTACCATCCACAAAATGTGTGGCATTGCCTTCGCCAATTTCCTGACTGGAAGCCGATACTATTTGCAAGGGTACACTTTCAATTTTAGGATAACTAAATGACACTTTTACTTGTTCGTTGTTTTTATCCCATGCAACAATGTTGCCGCCTTCTCTTAGTTTGAAAGGTTGTGTAAATAATTGCGGCTTGCCATTATTTAATGTGTACTGCAATTGCGCCTGATTGTTATCGCTGGAAATAAGTACTTCGCCCAAACGATCTCTGCTAACAGAGATAGGAGCCTCGCCTGCTTTCACCACTTTTGCTTTTTGCTGGTACTCATTCTTAGCAAGCGGCCGGATAATAAAACCAAAATGGTGATTTTCAGATTTAACCCTGTCTTTGGTTAATGGCGGCCCCTGGCCGCAACTGTTACCACCTAAACCGGTTACTGCCGCATCCAGATGAATATGTGTACCCGAACTTTTTGGTAACTGGTGTGGGTGTGGCGCAACGGTAAGTTCTAACTCCGTCCACGGTAAGGCCGATGTTGCCATAGGCTCTTTGGCAATAAATAACAACCCTTGACCGGCAGTATTGGTTAATGCCGCCCAGCGTACTTCCTCGTTGTTACTCATACTTTGCGGATTAGGCCAGGGCACGAACTGTTCCTTTGCTGTGCTTTTATGCACTTCAATATTTTGTGCCGTTTTTCTATCAGCATAATTATTAATGGGGCCACGGCCATAATACGTGTATTGGTTATATGCTTCCGGCAATTGTAAGGCATAACCAATACGAGCTAAAGCCAATGATGCATCATTAGAAGTAATAGCAGCAGATAATTCTATGGATCCGTCTTTGTAAATTGTCCAAACCTGATTAGTAATAAACTTAAAATCATCCGCGCCAAAGGGTTTATCTGCATGTTCTTTTATGGTGTAAGTACCTGATGTACCGCCGTTGATAGTTGCGCCATTAGGCGCTTGTGACTCCACCGTAAAATAAAGTACCATAGCACCATCTTTACGGGTATAACTGTTGCCCGATAATACTTTATGCTTCAGGTTATGTAAGCCTTTTTCAAACCATTGTTTATAGGCCCAGTTATCATTATCTACCGCTGCTCTAAAGCCATCCAGTACAGGACCTTCACCATCTCTTATAACTGTATTGCCATCATAATTTAAGTTGTAAATGGTTCCGGTTTTTGTATCAAACCTGGCGACAAAATCTTTTCCTTTAATCACTTTTAAGTCACCTTCAGTGGTTAAGGTTATAGCCTGGCCAGGTTGTACGGAAGCAATAGTAGGCAAAGCATCAGCCGCTTTTACAAACAGTTGCTCTTCCATTTGTACAAATCCTTTTTTAGCCCAAGGCATATCGGTATGCAAAACAAATTGAAGTTTTACAAAATATTCTGATTGTTTGTCTAACTGATTGTATTTATAGGGAATAGTATATTGTTGTTGTTGCCTAGCAGCAAGTATATTACGTGGGCCTACAAATGCGGAGCTTTTTTCTACTTCAATGCCATCTTTGTATAAAGACCATTGCATGGTATAATCTTCCAAAGATTTAAAATAGTTTTTATTCTGTACGGTTATCTTACCCGCTTTCATATCAACCGGTTTTACACCCACGTTTTGATATACTTTTTTTATTTCGTAATACTGTGGCTTGGGTTTTAAATCGGCAAATATCAATCCGTTGTTTACAAAAGTGCCATCGTTGGGTTTATCGCCAAAATCACCACCGTAGGCAAAAAACCTTTCACCGGTTTTTTTATCATAATAATACATGGATTGATCTATCCAATCCCATGTAGCGCCGCCCATGAAAAAGTTGGTTGATTCAATGGCATCCCAATAATCAATCAGATTACCCGAAGCGTTACCCATGGCATGTGCATACTCTGAAATATGAAAAGGGTATTTTAAATTATAGGTTCCTTTTACAGCACCACGTACCCATTCAATAGAAGGATATTGATTGGAGCCCATATCTACTATCTTATTATTACGTTCATATTGCACCGGTCTTGATATGTCTATTTTTTTAATGGCCTCATAAGCCGCTACAAAATTATTACCGGGGCCGGCTTCATTACCCAGCGACCAAATGACAATGGATGGGTTATTAATCGTAGCATGTACCATCTCTACATTACGGGCCACATGTGCATCTTTCCATTCAACCGGATGCGATAAAGACGCTTCGCCATAATAATATTCATGGCTTTCAATATTCGCTTCGTCTTCTACATAAATACCATACTTATCGCACAAGTAATACCAGTATGGAGGTTCGGGATAATGTGAGTTACGTACATGGTTAATATTAGCACGTTTCATCAACATTATTTCTTCTTCCATTTGTTTGCGGGAAACAACCTTACCCGTTTCCGGATTTGTTTCATGCCGGTTAACCCCTTTTAATTTTACCGGTTGCCCGTTTATAAAATAATACCGGCCGGCCAAACCAAATTCATCCTCTTCCGCCTTGGTGTTTTTAATCTCTACTTTTCTAAATCCAACATAAGTAGCAATCGTTTCAACCGTTTTATTTTTATTGTCTTTTAATTCGGCAATAAGTGTATAACGGTATGGCTTTTCGGCCGACCATTTATTGGGTGCATTTACTTTCAACGTAGTGGCAGCAGTATTAAACTGGTTACTGGTTATTTTATCGAAACGTACTGTTGCAGTAGCACCTTGCACCAATGTGTTTTCATCGCTATACAGTTTGTTAGCATATAATGTATAGGCTATTGAATATCCTGTTAATGCTTTCTTTTCAAAACTTTTTATATCTGCTGTAATTTTTAATTCTCCATTATTATAATCAGCATCTAATTCAGGTATCGCCATTACATCACGTATGGTCACTTTTGAAGTTGATGTTAAATAGACTGATCTGAAAATACCCGGCAAACGAAACATATCCTGTGCTTCAATAAAAGAAGCGTCAGAGTTTCTATATACTTCTACCGACACTGTATTACTTCCTTTTTTATTCAGGTACTGGCTAATATTAAACGAGGCCAGATTTCTCGAGTTTTTTGAAAAACCAACATACACGCCATTAATCCAGATATAAAAGAAGTTGTCAACGCCATCAAAATTTATATACACTTCTCTTCCTTCCCAATTAGCTGGTACGTCAAAAGAACGGCGGTAGGAGCCCACTTCATTGCGGTAAATAAAAGTAGTCCAGTCCTGGCGAGGTGTACGCGTTACCCCACCTTTCCAATCATCTACCTTTACCTGATGTTGAAATATCACCTGTTGGTTTACATAAATGGGTACACCGTATTTTAAATCACCATTTTTTTGTATGCCGTATATATTCCAGCTCATCGGCACAGGTACATTTTCCCAGGCAGATACATCGTAACCGTTTTCATAAAAATTTTTAGGTCTTTCTTCCGGTGTTTTTACCCAATTAAATTTCCAGGTACCTTCTAAAGATTGCCAATAAGTACTATGTTCCGGCAATACTTTACGGGCAGCTTCTTTATTTTGAAAAGGAATAAAAAAAGCATGCGGTAATTCTTTGTTTAAGGAAAGGTTCCCAGGAGATTCCCACTCCTTGCCTGTTGGTGCAACTTGTTTACCATAATTAAATCCCGACAAGGTATTATACTGTGGTGTAAAACTATTTTGCGCTAGTGTTTTATGCTGTGTAACTAAAATGGCTACCAATGCCGCAACAATGGTAAACCCTGATTGCTTCCTCATATTTTATAAACGTTAATCAACAAATATAACTTATCGGGTGCATGCATGTTAACACATACGATTGCGGTATTTTTTATGCAGAAATTATAAAATAAAAAAGACGGCCATTGCCGTCTTTTCATAAATCAAACTCTTTTATAATTATTTCACTATGCCATTCATATACACTTCTATATTTGTATAAGCTTTATCCAATTTATACGTTGCGGCATCGCTTGCATCATTGGGGTTTAAACCATTTTTTATTTCCCACTCATCCGGCATGCCATCACCATCTGTATCTTTTAATGCCGGTAACGATTTTAATACCGGCCAACCTCCAACATCGTTTGGCGAATCTATAATGCCATTCTTTTTTTCACCATCGGTGCTAAAACCTCTTTTAACATCGTTAACAATGTTTGCATCCACTGCATCACGAAATAAAGACGCGCCGGCCGAGGCTATTACTTTTTTATAAGCATCTTTTGCTGTTTCAACAGTTATACTTGTTACATCAAAAGCTTTATTTGCTTTCACCGAATCAAGGTTATCGCAATGCACGCCACCGTTCCAATTATTGGCAGTTACTTCCGGCGATCCTTCCATATAATTACCATCAATATAAAACTGTCCGTAAGGCGATGATGGATTTACAATACGTGTCTTTACATTTTTAGATACGGTGGCCGTACCTGGTATGTAATAATTATTTACCATATTGTACCTCCCTTTTTCGCCACCGTACACACTATTGCCTGCCCAGTTAAAAATTACATTGTTGCTGAAATCTACCAGTTCACCTTCGGGATTAACGGTAGTTGATGATCCGCTGAAACGTGGATTACGACTGGTGTTGCTGGCAATAAGGTTATGATGAAAACTGGCACCCTCGCCGCCCCAAATACCACCGTAGCCATGTTTGCCTTTTGTATGTACCGAGTTATTAAGGCTTTGTGCAATAATGCTCCATTGCAGGGTAAAATCTTTGTTTCTGTAAAACGATGCGCATTCATCCACCGACCATGTCATAGAGCAATGATCAATAATAATTCCTTTTCTGTTAGTGCCATTCAATGCATCATCTTCCTGTTTGTTTTCGGCACCTAACCTAAAACGCAGGTAACGGATAATCACATTATCGGCAGCAATATTTGTATTGTAATTACGTAAACAAATGCCATCACCCGGTGCCGTTTGCCCCGCAATCGTTACATCACCATTTTTAATTTGCAGTCTCGATTTTAGTTCAATTGTTCCCGATACATCAAACACAATTATCCTGGCACCTTTTGTGTCAACAGCTGCCCGCAGGCTTCCCGGTCCGCTATCATCAAGGTTGGTTACTTTAATAACTTTACCGCCACGGCCACCCGTTGTGTATTTACCAAAACCTTCTGCTCCGGGAAATGCAACCACGTTTTGCGCCATACTTAATTGGCTTGTTGCTATTAACAAACAAGTGGCCACTGTTTTTATAAAATTTTTTTTCATATTCATCGTTGTTATTTTTTGGGGCTGTCAACTGTAGTAACGCTAATCAGCTTCCGTTCGCTGCCCGTCTGCGATCCCCGGCTTTAAGGCCGGTTATTTACGCCTAAGCAGCGCAGCCCTTCATCAGTATATCATTATTCATCATTCCGGTTCGCTGTTAACTGATGATGAGCGAACGGAACGATGAACGGAGCGTCGCAACATCAGCTCCATCAGGGAACTGCAGCTGGTATCAAAAAAATATTCTTCAACCATAACTACATCAAGTTTTTTATGACAAGCTTAGCCTCTTTGTCACCCTGTTTCTAACCCCGCATAGCGTGGGAGTCTGACGAAGGGCTATGCAGTATCATTTATAAATTCTTAAAGGGCTTCGTCAAGCCCAACCTGACAACTTCTTGTCATTTTAAAGAACATAATCTTTCTTTTATTTGTGCCTCAACCTGACAGTTACCTTTCATTTATTTATACCCTCTGCAATGTTATCATAGACGCTGCATACATCTTTTCCGTTGGCACAAATTCCTGTGTATTTTTATTTCACCTGATTATCGGTAATGGTTTTCACCAAACTGTTTATGTACACTTCAATATTATCGTAACCGGTGCTTAATTCTCTGCCATTGGCATTGGGCTTGTTTGGGTCTAACTTATTCGCTATTTCCCAATCGTCCGGCATGCCATCACCATCTGTATCTTTTAACGGCGTAAGGCTTTGCAACACCGGCCATCCACCTACATCGGTTTGCGAATCAATAATACCCTTGTATCCTGTTTTTGATCCGTTATAAGTTGCTGTACCGTTTTTTACTTCATTCATAATGCGTGTATCCACTGCATCACGTTTATAACTGGCGCCACCATACAATAAAACGGCATCATATGCTTGCTGTGCGGTGTGATTGGTAATGGCTTCGTTGGTAAAGGCTGTTATTTTTTGTGCCATTACTTGTGTTATGCCGGCATCATAATCAACACCGCCTGCCCAATTATTAGTTGTTACTGCACTATTGTTGTGTACATAGTTACCTGCAATATAAAAAGTTCCGTACCCGGGACTGTACGTTACTATGCTGGCTGCATCTACTTTTGATACCTGCATAATACGTTTGTTTCTATTAGTAGGTGTGGCCGGGCCGGGCTTGTAATAATTGTTTACTATATTGTACTCACCGTTTTCGCCACCATAGGCACTGTTGCCACGCCAATTGTACAATACATTATTACGGTAGTCTACTTTATCAATACCAAAAGGGCTTGAGCCTGTGCCGGGACGGTGGCCACCATCAAAACGTGGATTACGACTGTTATGATGCGCTAATAAATTGTGATGAAAAGTGGCGGCCGAGCCGCCCCATATTGCACCATAACCATGGTCATCTTTTTCATGAAAAGATTTGTTTAAACTTTCCGATAAGACGCACCACTGCATGGTAAAATTTTTGTTGGCATAAAAGGAGGAGCATTCATCTATGGACCAACTCATAGAGCAGTGATCAATGATGATATTTTGTCCATACCTGCCCCATAAAGCATCCTGTTCATTTTTTGAAAGATCACCCATGCGAAAACGCATGTAACGAATGATAACATTATCGGCACTTACATTTAACTCATAGTTTTGAATACAAATACCATCACCGGGTGCAGTTTGTCCGGCAATGGTTATATCGCCATTGGTAATTCGTAAACGCGATTGTAAAACAATATTACCCGATACTTCAAATACAATAATTCGTTTACCGGTTGCTTCAATGGCGGCACGCAAACTGCCGGCACCTGCATCGTTTAAATTAGTTACTTTAATTACTTTGCCGCCGCGTCCGCCTGTTGTTATTTTTCCATAGCCTTCTGCGCCGGGAAAAGCAATGGCAGTTTCCTGTACAGGTGTTGGCCCGGTTGGTTCCGGGTCAGGCGTACTGCCATTTCCTGAATTAGATTTAGAACAGGCAATGGTTGTAATAAATAAAAAACAAAAAAACGGATTACGGATGATTGTTATCATAGCTTGATACCAGTTTAATAAAGTAATAGCAATAAAAAACGGCTGATTAAATGTGTTCATTCAATCAGCCGTTATGGTTATTCAAAATTATCTCCAGCGCGGGTCGCCTGCTGTTGTACGACCCGGGAAGGATGCGTCTTTAAACCGGAAGTTGCCAGTATCAGGATCTTCAAATAAAGCTGAACTTGCGCCACTATAAGTAGTAACACCTCCGATAGGGTTGCTGCCGACAATATAATCATTTGTAATATAATTATCGGAAGAAACAGTAACACTTGAGCCGCTAATTCTTATTCCTCTGGCTGTATTATTATTACTTTTTACTTTACCTATAATATTATTTAAAAAGGTAAATGTTCCTGCAGACTGTGCGTTGTATTCAATCAAAGCTCTATCGCTATTGTCTGATATATCGTTCATTGTACAATTGCTTACATTAAGCGATAGGCTTGGGCGTTGGTTGTGTAAAACCAGGCCAAGGCGAACATTGTAAAATGTACTGTTAGTGATTGCAATATTATTAATAATTGCATTGGCTGCATTAGTGTGTATAAATGCATAAGTTTGTCCTGCACTTATATCGTTTACCACACAATTATTAACAACCACTTTTCCAACATTAATAGTGTTACTTCCCTGTAAACGTAAAGCCGTGTATGCCAAATTTCTGATGTTGGAGTTTTCAAAAATAATTTCTGTCGTATTAGTAGCCGCACTTTGATTGAAAATATAATTCCGTTTGGTTTCAGCAGGGTTGTTATTGGTATAGCCGGTAATATCTAAGTTTTCGAATTTAATTGAACCCGCATTTGCCGGCAGCCTGATTGTATTAGTTACTAAAACGGGTTTATTGGGACCTACATCACCCCAAATAGTAAATGCTGCATTATCTGGTAAAATTGTTTCTGCGCTTATATCATACACTCCGCCTTGCTGTAATATAAATATTGCGCCTGCTACCGACCCCTCTAACAAAACCTTTAAATCTGTACCCGGTGCTACTAACGTAACATTGGGTCCGGTTGGTCTTTCAGGACTTGTGGTAAATGTAATAGTGCCTTTGTTTGCTGTTCCCCGATAAATATTGGCGGTATAAGCTGTAAGTGCGGTTAAACCTGTTACTTCCTTTTCGCCTGCGGTGATATCGGCGGGTGTTAAAGGAAATTCAAGTGTTGTTCCTCCCGCTGTCGGTGTAACCGTAATTCTTGTTAAACCTTCAGAAGCACGCCATGCCAATACTGCCGTAGAGGCTAGTAAAGTTCCTGCATCAACAGGTAAAAACAATTGCTCACCTGTTATTGTAAAGGGATCTTTTGTATAAGCCCAGCCAGCAGACTCGGCCGATTGAGCAGTTGCATTACCTTTAACACGAGCATAAAATGGTGTTTTAATATTTAGCTCATTATCTGTTACAATCAACCTTGTTGAGTCGGCAACAACCTTTGTTAAAACCACCGGTGTGGTAAAGTCAATTGTTTCGCTTATTTCTACAGTATAAGTAACATTTCTGCCATTGGAAAAATTAGAAGCACGCCAAGTAATAGTTGCTGCTGTTTCTCCACCTGTTGCAGAAATAGTACCCGGAGTAAACACTCTTGAAGGCGTAAACGTACCGGGCTCTTCTACTTTTTTACACGCAGTAAACACAGTACATGCTACAATTATAATTGTTGCAGTTAAAAACGACTGTTGGTATTTAAATAATTTCATTGTAATACAGTTTTATTATACGCAGTTAATATGCGTTCTGAATTAGTTTTGGATTAGCATCCATAGCCGCTTGCGGAAAAGGATACAACTCCTTTTTGTTTTCCTCAAAAGATCTTGCGAATGAACCAATAATTTTATTGGTTATACCTGTGCCGCCCAGCCATGCTAATGTACTGTAACCCGCAGGTGCCGGTGTTGGTGTTGGCTCATAAAACGAATTGCCCCAAACCATACCGGTAGCCATTGGCTGATTAAGTAAATAATACATGTTTTTAGGCAATTGATCATACGGTGCTTCGTTGGCAACAATTGCGGCCAATTGTGTTTTTACAAGATTTAGTTTTTCGGCCAATTTATTCCACCTGATTAAGTCATATTTTCTTATACCCTCACCGCCAAATTCTAGGGATCTTTCTTTCATTAAAGCTTCAAAAAATGTAGCGTAGGTAGTAGGAGTGGCGCCAATTTTTGTTGCATCGCCACCATAGCCCCTTGTTCTTACTTTTTCAAAGGCAGCTATTGCAGCTGGCGATGGATTGTTGTTGATTTCGTTATCGGCTTCGGCAAACATTAATAATACATCGGCGTAGCGTACCATTGGCCAGTTAACGCCAAAATATTGTGCACCGGAAGTAGTAATGGGATTCCAGTCTCTTCTAAACTTTCCATCTACCATATCACTCATGGCACGAGCCACTAATTGCAAATTGGCATTAATATTATAGTTGGCGCACATTACATCTCTGCGTACATCGTCCTTGCCAAATAAATAAAAATAAGTTGGCAATACGGTTAAGGCCGAGTTGCCTTGGCTGGCTGTCCCGGTGTAACGTGGCCCGTTGTAATAGCCTAATTTACTATCTCCAAAGTTTGACGATCCACCGGCCATGCCTACTTCCCATATTACTTCTCCGTTTGGTTCTTCTAAATATTTGTTGATAGCGTCTTTAAATATGGCTTGGTAGCTGGCATTTAATTCATGTTCGCCGCTTTGTTGCATAATGGCCCAACACTCATCTTTGGCAATTTGGTAAAAGTTTCGGTAGTCGCTTGGCCTTGCCATCACCGGCCCATAACTGCTTCTGGCATTGCGTAACGAAAAGCCGCCACGAAACAAAGCTATTCTTGCACGTAAAGCCCTGGCTGCACCTTGGGTAATACGTTCGTTCGAATATCCCGCCTGTTTTCGCCACGGAAGTAATGGTGCGGCTTCGCCTAAGTCGCTAATAATGCGGTTGTAAATTGTATCTCTGTCTGTTTGTTCTTTAAATAAATCTTTGTCAACACTTGAAGGTAAAAAATGTGCAGGTACATCGCCCCAGTTTCTTATTAATTCAAAATAAAATTGGGCCCTTAACACCAGTGCTTCGGCATACAAACCCCTTAATTGTGCTTTTTGTGTGGTATTGCCATTATTATACAAATCCATTTTGGGAATATTGTAAATAGATTGGTTTGCCCTTTCTATACCACGATACAATTGGTTAAACGGATTAGCCAACTGTGTATTACTGGGCTGTGTATTGTAATGTGCAATATCTCTTCTTTCATTATCTTCCGGTCCCTCTTGGCCCATCATTTCATCGTTATCATAAGTATAATACATACTTAAACGTATGCCATAGCCCTGGTCGCCGCCTAAACAAGCATAAGCGCCCAACACAGCACTTTGTGCATTACTTACTGAGCCGTACACATAGTCGGGGCCAAATGACGATACAGGGTCAACGCTTAAATATTTTTTGCAGCTGTTTAATCCAATCAACACGCTTACAACTGCAACTGATGCTAAGAATTTCTTTTTATATGAATACTTTATCATTGCTGTACTTTAAAAAATTAAAAACTAAGATTTGCCCCTACGATAAAGGCCCTACTTCTGGGATATGCCGAATAGTCAACCCCCGGTGTAAGTGGGGTTTTTCTGCGGGTGTTAACCTCTGGGTCGTATCCGGAGTAGTTGGTAAGTATGGCCAAATTATTTACGGTTCCATAAACCCTCAGACTTTTAACCTTTACACGGTTTAACCAGTTTTTTGGCAATGTGTAACCCAACGTTACATTGTTTACCCGCAAAAAAGAGCCATCTTCAACAGCCCAGGAATGTGCGTAAAAAGAGCTGGCAGTAGTTAATGGTGTCCAAACTTTTGCATTAACATTCATTGCGGCAAGCTGCTCAGGGTCGGTTACTACCTGCCCTTGTGCATTTACATTACGCCACCTGTCATTCATCATAGATAATAGGTTTGAGTTAGGTGTATATCCGCTTGTAAACTCCAATTTGTTAGCATTATAAATATCGTTACCAAACTGAAAGTTTAAAAACACACTAAAATCAAAGTTTTTATAAGTAAGTTGATGGTTCCAGCCTCCAAAAAATTTAGGTTGTGTATTGCCTATAATTGTACGGTCTAAATCATCAATAATACCATCAGGTTTACCCTCCGGGCCCGATATATCTTGAAACTTTAGAGAACCGGGGCGTGGAGCTTGTGCCGTAATCCCTTGATTGGTGGCTACTCCTGGTTTTAAAGTATATACACCGGCGTTGTAATCAAAATCTTCCACTTTATAAAAACCATCTGTAACCAAACCCCATATTACACCAACAGGCTGACCAACCCTAACCAAATAATCAAACGGTTGGTTACTGCCGCCCCACTCCGATGAAAACAAGAAGGACTTTTGGTATTCGCCCAAGCTGGTTATTTTATTTTTATTAAACGAAATGTTTAAAGAGGTGTTCCATGCAAAATCTTTTTTAGCAATGGGTGTTGCAGCAACCTGAAACTCAAACCCCTTGTTTACAGTAGCCCCAACATTTTGTGTTTGTCTTGTATAACCAGATGATCCGGGAACGGTTACTTCTACCAAAAGGTCTCTGGTTTTGTTGTAATAATAGTCTGCCGACAAACTAAGCCTGTTACGCCATAAGCTTAAATCAAATCCTACGTTTTGCGAAATGGTTGTTTCCCATTTTAAATTCTCATTGGCTAATTGCGGAGAATAAAAAGGCGGAATGATGCCGTTATTTAAACTATAAAAAGCATTAATTGCCGATATAGACGGATTACTTACGTATTGTGTTAAATACAAAAAGTCGTCAATTCTGTTATTACCTGCCTGCCCATAACTTACCCTGAATTTTAAATCGCTAATAGCCGGAGATATATTCTTAACAAAATCTTCCTCGGATAAACGCCATGCAAAAGATCCTGAAGGGAAATAACCCCAACGGTTTTGTTGTGCAAACTTTGAGGATCCATCCGATCTTACCGTAAGCATAAACATGTACTTCTTATCAAACGTATAATTTACACGACCAAAGAAAGATATTAGACGGGCTTGTAATTCGTTAGAAGTTGGTAAAGGCTGTAAACCACCTACCGGCGTTTGCGCCATACCCATATTGCCTAAAGCTTGTTTTGCATTTACACCTATCGGAAAATATTTTACAACTGTTTCATTTGCTTTTATTGTTGTTTGATAAATTTCGTGCCCAAGTATAACATCCAAATCGTTACGTTTACTAAAATTTGTACCCGATTTGTTCATGGTAAACGTAAATACATTTGAGTTATTTAACGAGGTGGTAGTACCGGTTTTAATACCCGCCACCGGCATTTCAAAGTTGGTTCGGGCATTTGAGGTAAGTGTATCATCAAAAGATTCCTGGCGAGTGTTGTACAAATCAACGCCTAATGTTGTTTTAAACGATAGATATTTATTAAACTCATAGGATACATAGCCGCTTAAATTTAATGTAGTATTTAACCTTCTTCTGTAAGTAGCATCATTTAACAGTAAAGGGTTTACTAAAGTTAAATTATTATTATTAGTAGCATCTGCGTAATCGGGGTCAAAGTCCAGTATATCGGCATCGTTCATTAAAATGGGCCTGTTTTTTATACTTTGGCGCAATTGGTTTAAACTGGATGAGCCTGCATTAGATGTACCCGCACCTCTAACCGTTGTATAATTATACCTAACCGCTACACCCGCTTTGGTTTTATCATTGATGGTTTGGTCAAGCTTTAAGCTTACCAATTTACGGTCAAAATCCGAGTTACGCATTATACCATCCTCTTTGTTAGAGGTAAGGCTAACATTATATTTCGTAGCCGCAGTGCCACCGGTTAAGCTCACATTATGTGTTTGCATCATCGCATTCCTTCCCAGGTTTAGTGCCTGCCAGTCAACAAAGGGAGCATCTTTATATAACTCAATATCTTCAAACGTTCCGTATGTATTTAAAAAGCCATCTCTATCGGCCTGGCTACCGCGGGTACGTTCGTATTGGTACATAACAAAATCGTAAGGGTTCATTACGTCCAGTTTGTTTGCCAAACGTCTTGTACCGGTTAAACCATTGTAGGTAATTACCGGCTTCATGTTGCGTCCTGCTTTTGTAGTAATTATCACTACACCATTTGCACCTCTTGCTCCATAAATAGCTGTTGCCGATGCATCTTTCAATACATCAATATTTTGAATATCCTGTGGTGCTAATACATTCAATGCATTTTCTACCTGTATTCCGTCAACAATGTATAACGGGGAATTGTCTTGTGTTATTGATCCACCACCACGAACACGAATGGTTGCTTCGGCATCCGGCGATCCTTCCGACATCGTGATTTGTACACCCGCCAAACGTCCGGTCAATGCTTCTGCAGTAGAGTTAATGGGAATGTCTTTTATATCTTTTGCGCTAATAGATGAAACGGAGTTAACCAGATCACGGCGCTTTACCGTTTGGTATCCAATCACTACTACATCATCCAACGACTGCAATTCTTTTTGTAAACTAACCGTTACTGGTTCATTGCTTGCCGTAATTGTTTTTGGCACAAAGCCCGCATGCGTTAACGTTAATTTTTGCTCTCCGGTAGCCGGTACCTGAATACTAAACTTACCATCCTTGTTTGTAGTTGCCGATGTTTTTGTTGCGCCTTGTAGCGTAACAGTTACTCCGGCCAAAGGTGTTCCGTCTTCTTCGGTTACCGTACCACTTACCGTTTTATTTTGGGCAAGCAGCAGCAGATTACTGCATAACAACCAAAAACACACTAACAGTACTTTTTTCATACAGCAGTTTTTAAAATTTTGTAGTGTTTATAAAAATTGAAATCAACATCAAAAGCGGTAAAAGCTTTTTTATTGCAACCATATTTATGAGAAAAAAGTGCTGCGGAGCAAGCAAAAACAGGCAAAGAGATATGCGTTTTTAAGTACATGACAAGCAAATTTTAACAACAAATGGCATAACAAGTCTATGTACATTTTCTAACAATGCAGACAGTACAGGATAGGTTTATTTACGCAAACGTTCCCGACATCGTTACCATTAGCACTGTAAAACAAGTAGTTAGTTGTCCTGTACTGTCCTGAGCTGTATTTTCTTATTCCCCCAACCAATACCATCCAAATATTTTTTCTTTTTATTTGGGGCTGTCGGCAGTAGTAACTCCGGTCAACAGCAGTTCCTTGCCCGGCTACAATCCCCGCCTTTAAGGGCGGGGTATTTTTGCCTAAGCAAGGCAGCCCATCAGCTTTATAACCCACATCAACAAACTACGGTTTTAGCAAGTTTTACTTTTTTATACTAATAAGTTTGTTGGTACTTTTGGCTCATGCAGTTACACATGAACAGCCTAACTACGGTAGAAAGACAGTATTACTTACAACATGCTATTGCCCCACGGCCTATTGCATTTGCCAGCACGGTAGATACGGAAGGAAATGTAAACCTTAGCCCGTTTAGTTTTTTTAACCTGTTTTCCTCGCAACCGCCTATTGTCATTTTTTCTCCGTCAAGGCGGGTACGCAATGGCACCAATAAGGATACATTGCATAACGTACAACAAGTACCCGAAGTGGTTATTAATATTGTTACCTACCCCATTGTACAACAAATGTCGTTGGCCAGTTGCGAGTACCCTACCGGCACTAACGAGTTTATAAAAGCCGGCTTTACACCCATTGTTGCAACAACTGTAAAACCACCCCTGGTAAAAGAAAGCCAGATACAAATGGAGTGTAAAGTAATAGAGATAAAACCTTTGGGCGAAGAAGGCGGTGCAGGTAATTTAGTTATTTGCGAAGTACTGGTTATGCATATTGCCGATGAACTGCTTGATGAAAATAAAAAAATTGATCAACGAAAAATAAACCATGTTGCACGCCTGGGTGGCGATTGGTACTGTAAAGTAAGTGCCGATAATTTATTTCAGGTAACCAAGCCTAATACACAACTGGGTATTGGTGTAGATGTTTTACCCGATGCTGTACGTAACAGTAAAATACTTACAGGTAACAATCTGGGGCAATTGGCCAATGTACACGAAGTACCGGTTATTGATGCAACTTTTAACGACGATCACCTAAAACAAATTATACAGTATTACAGCATTAGTCCCGATGAAATGGAAAAGGAATTACACTTGTATGCACAGCAATTATTACAAGAAAATAAAGTGCAGGAAGCCTGGCAAATTTTGTTGGCAACCAGCTAAATATTATTTTTAGTATAGCAAAAAGGTCCGGCTTTTAGCCGGACCTTTTTATAAAGTTGATAGTAGTTACTATTTTTGAAAGGCTGCCCGATTGCAGTGAAAAGCCCGCTGAAGGCTTGTAGCAAAGGGCTGTGGCGGACTTGTAACGTAAAGCGGGAACTGCTGCTGAACAAAGAACGGAACGATGACAGCCCCTGATTTAATCAGCGAATTGAGAAAGTTTAAAACTTTAGCAACAAGCCAATACCAATTAGTGATTTTATCTGCAAACCTGCCGAGTTTTGATTTTTTCCAAACAGCCTTACATCGTCATCGTAAATCATATCTAAACTATAAGTGGCCGATAGTACTTTTGATAGTTTGATGTTTAACACGTTTGACATAATCAAATCTACATTTTGCGGTTTGCTTTTGTAGTTTGAAAATAAATCTAAGCGGCCTTTGTACGATAAAATTTTATTGATTGTTTTTATATAACTAACTGATGCAAATGCACCTATTTCGTTAACACTGTGCTTTAAAGAATCTACACCATACAAACCTTTAGCAGAAAGTGTATCATCCAAAACAAAAATCCAACGGGAGGTAATGGGCGAAACAAAAATGCTTAAGCCTTCAACCGGTTTATAATCTAAACCCGCACTGGCTAATAAATAACCCGGCGATAAAAAGGTTGAGGCAAATGTTTTGTTGTTATCGCCGTCATAAGTAAAGCCGTCAAAAAATTGGGTGCGAAAATTAGCCAATCCGGCTAAGTTTAATTTAGGCGCTATTTCATAACCGTATTTAGATAACACATCAAAACGGTCATCGTTTTTGCGGCTGCCCAGGCTGGTAGTGTTTACATAGCCCAGGTTAAAGTCAAGCGTATTATCCCAGCTATGTTTTCCGTTTTTATAAAAAGCAAACAGGTTTAGAATGGAGTTAAGGGATAACGAAAAATCGTCCCCACCCGCTGCCCAGTTGTTTAACGAGCCCTGCGATACATTAATACCATACATACCTCCTTTTTTCCATTTACGGTTAGTGGTATCACTGGCATCTTTAGTTATGTTACGCTCGGTAGATGACTTTAAGTTTCTTACGGTCTGATCTTGTGCAGATAAATTGAGGGTAGCTAAAACTGCTAAAAAAAACAATGTGTACTTCATATCCTGTAATTTGCGGGCAAAGGTAATAATGAATACGGTGCAGGTATTTATAAAATAGGTAAAATTGCAGTTGCGGCAGTTGAAAGGACAAAAAAAACCTGTACGTAGATACATACAGGCAAGAAATCGTCACATGAGAAAAAAAGCTGTAGGGGGAGGGGTCGAACCTCCACGAGGCGGTTAGCTATAGCACAAAGTTCAGTGGTCGACCCTGGTCGTTAAAGTATTGCTACCCTAACGGCTCTATGCTACGTTTGTTCCGTTATCCCCACCCCCGAGACAAGAGGGCATGTCTGCCAAAAATTTCATCACCCCACAGTGTAAAAAGGTTATTTAACAGGAATATTGATGTATTTTGCTATTAACCTTATAAAATTTAATGTGCTAAAGAACTTCAACAGCACAAATGTATAACAAATTGCATTTTCGTTCCAAATTTTTTAATATTTTTTTGTAAAATATAGAAATTATTCAAATAAGTTGTAATTTAGTTAGATACTATAAAAACAATGCTATAAAATGGCGGCAAAATTAAATTTAGATAAACTTGACTTACAGATTATTCAACATATGATGGAAAACGCCGAGGTATCGTATGCCGACCTTGGTAAAAAATTATATGTTTCGGGTGGTACTATTCACGTACGTATAAAAAAACTGGAAGAGGCCGGCATTGTAAAAGGCACCCGCTTAAATGCCGATTTAAAAATGCTGGGTTACGATGTAATTGCTTTTATTGGTATTTACCTGAAGGAAAGTTCCTTGTATGACTCGGTTGCCCGGGAGCTACAAAAAGTTCCGGAAATAGTGCGTCTAAACTACACAACAGGTAATTACAGCATGTTTGCCGAAATTGTTTGTAAGGATATTTCGCAACTGCGTTATGTTTTACACGATCAGTTACAAAAAATAAAAGGTATTGAACGTACCGAAACTTTTATATCGCTGGAGGAAAGTTTTGTGCGTAATGTAAAAGTGGTAAGTTCGGAAAAATAAACTTTGTGTTATAAAAGAAAAAGGCAATCATAATGATTGCCTTTTTCTTTTATAATTTTTTATGCTTAAAACCCTGCTTTTTCGGTGGTATTAAACTTTTGTAAACTTTCACACTCGGTAGAAGTTTCCTTATCTATCATAATGTAATAGGTAGGTATTTTAGCTTTTAACCATCTGTCTAACGCTAAACCTTTTTTCTCTTCCAAGGCTTCGGCCGATATTTTACTATAGTCATCCTGAATGTTCATGATATGCGGATTGCTACGAGATTTTAAATACACTAAACGAACCCCTTTTTTCCCTTGCTCATTGGTGTAAACAATCGGTTTGGTTATATCACCCACTTTCATCTTGCTAAGTGTGTTAACCAACTCTTTATCCAGTAATTCATCAATACGCACATAAGGTGATCCATCGCGGTTGCTTAATATGTATGGCCCATTAAACTTAACCGCTTCATCTTCGCTAAATTTTGAAGCAGCATCATTAAAGGTCATTTTTTCAGTTGTAATCAGGTTACGGGCCGAGTCTAATTTAGCTGTTGCTAAACGAATTTCTTCATCAGTAATAGGTGCTGTTCTTAAAATCATTCTAATAATAGCGTTATCACCCTTACGCTCTACCATTTGTATTAAAAAGAAACCGAACTTATTACTTTTTACCGGCGATGATATTTCACCTGCTTTTAAACGGAAAGAAGTTTGCAAAAAAACCGGATCCCACATGCCTTTATCATTACGGTTAATTTCATACTGACCGCCTCTGTCTTTACTGCCCGGATCTTCTGATACTCTTTTGGCTAATGCTTCAAATGTTACACGACCACTTTCAATCTGGCGTTTGTAATTCTGCATTTCCGATGCGATATACTCTTCCAGGTCTGATGAAGCTTTGGGGTAAGCTATAATTTGTCCTATTTCCAGTTCACTTTCAAAATAAGGTAAGCTGTCTTTAGGTATTCTATCAAAAAAAACGTTTACCTCCTGTGGCGTAATACGTATATTCTCAACAATTTTACGTTGCATAGCTTCGGCCAGTTTTCTTTCTCTTACTGACTCACGGGCATCATCTTTAATCTGGTAAATTGATTTTCCTGCCATGTCCACTAATGCCTGCTCACTTCCTAATTGGTTAACGTAGTAACGTATTCTTTGATTCAACTCGGCTTCCACGTCTTCGTCAGATAACGGTAAGGAGTCTTTTTGCGCCTGCAACATCAATACTTTTTGTACAACGGCTTGCTCCATCATCATACAATTTGCATTGGCCGGTACTTCCTGTCCCTGACGTTTTGCATCATCAATTGAGTTGTAAATATCTGAGCGCAGAATAATTTTATCGCCAACAACAGCAATAATTTTATCGGCAATTACTTTCATGCCCGTACCCTGTGCCTTTGCGGCAACAGCGGTAACGGTAGTTAACACAAAAGCAAAAGTTAGTTTTTTAATACTTTGCATAGTTCTCAAATGTAAAACTTCCCTTTAGTTTGTAAGCAAAAGGGAAGTTGTATTTAACAAAAGTTTGGTGAGTAGCCCTTACAGGTCTACCAAATTGCCATTTATTTTTTATCGGCTGTACCGCCCTGATTGAACTTTACTTGCGACGCTCCGTTCATCGTTCCGTTCGCTAATCAGCATTGTGCTAAAACCCAGGCTTTTCGCTCTAAGCCCTTTGCTTTCAGCTTTATGCTTTATGCCTTCAGCTTTCTGCCTTTATTACAGCGTACGTTTAACTTCTTCTTCCTCTATCGCCACAATGGTGTCACCCACTTGCAGGTCGGCAAAGTTTTTAATAGTTAAACCACACTCTGTATTATTAGCTACTTCTTTCACGTCATCTTTATAACGTTTCAAGCTGCCTAGCTCGGCAAAACCACCTTCTGTACGAGGGTAAATCAACACGCCATCGCGGTACAAACGTATTTTGGCGTCGCGTTTAATTTTACCTTCCTGTACAAAACAACCGGCAACAGTGGCCTTGTCAAATTTGTACACTTCACGTATTTCAACAGTGGCCACCTCTTTTTCTTCAATTTTAGGCTCTAATAAACCTTCCATTGCCGCCTTAACATCGTTAATAGCGTTATAAATAATAGAGTATTGTTTAATCTCAATGCCTTCTTGCTCAGCCAAACGAGATGCCTGTAGATTTGCCCTTACGTTAAAGGCAATAATAATAGCATCCGATGCGCTGGCAAGTGTTACGTCATTTTCACTAATAGCACCTACCGATTTCAATATCACATTTACCACAATCTCCTCGGTACTTAATTTTTGTAAGCTATCGCTCAAGGCTTCAACAGAACCATCCACGTCACCTTTAATAATAACGTTAAGCTCTTTAAAGTTACCCAGTGCCAAACGACGACCAATTTCATCAAGCGTAATATGTTTTTTAGTACGCATACCTTGCTCACGTAAAATTTGTCCGCGTTTGTAAGCCACTTCTTTTGCTTCAGCTTCATCAGCATATACTTTAAACTTCTCACCAGCTTGTGGTGCACCGTTTAAGCCCAGTACTACAGCCGGTGCCGACGGACCTGCTTTGTCAGCTTTTTCGTTACGCTCGTTAAACATAGCTTTTACACGCCCAAAGTACTGTCCGCTTACTACCAGGTCGCCTTGTTGTAAACTACCATTTTGTACCAGTACCGTTGCTACATAACCACGGCCTTTATCAAGCGTTGCTTCAATAATGGTACCGTTTGCTAATTTATCGGCGTTTGCTTTAAGGTCTAACAGTTCTGCTTCCAGCAATATTTTTTCTAAAAGCAAATCAATGTTCAAGCCTTTTTTAGCACTTATTTCCTGGCTTTGGAATTTACCGCCCCACTCTTCTACCAGTATGTTCATACCGGAAAGTTGTTCGTAAATTTTTTGTGAGTTGGCTCCGTCTTTATCTATTTTGTTAATAGCAAAAATCATCGGTACCCCTGCTGCCTGTGCGTGGCTGATGGCCTCTTTTGTTTGTGGCATCACCGCATCGTCAGCTGCAATTACAATAACGGCTATATCCGTTATTTTGGCACCACGTGCACGCATGGCCGTAAAGGCTTCGTGACCCGGCGTATCCAGGAAAGTAATTTTTTTGCCGTTAGACGCCATTACCTGGTAAGCACCAATATGCTGGGTAATACCGCCTGCCTCACCGGATACTACGTTGGCATTACGGATATAGTCAAGTAATGATGTTTTACCGTGGTCAACGTGACCCATGATGGTAACAATGGGGGAACGGGATGTTTGATTCTGGTCGTCGCCATCATCATCGTCTTCTTCCAGTTCGGCTTGTTTTTCCATATCAATAAACTCAATATCAAAACCAAACTCACTGGCTACCAGTTCAATTACCTCAGCATCTAAACGTTGGTTAATAGATACCATGATACCCAGGCTCATACATTTACCAATTACCTCGGCAAAGTTTACGTCCATCAGGTTAGCTAATTCGCTTACACTGATAAACTCAGTTACCTGTAGCTTACCATCTTCTGCCATTCCTTCGGCTGCTTCGGCTTCCTGGCGCTTTTCACGACGCAGTTTAGCTTTTAAGCCGCGGCTGCTTTTGCCACCGCCACCGGAAAGTTTAGCTTGTGTTTCCCTGATTTTATCCTGAATTTCTTTTTCGTCGATTAGTTTATCCTCACGACGTTGGGCTGGGCGACGATTGCCGCCACCTTGTTGACCACCACGATTGAAACCGCCGCCTTGCTGGCCGCCACGGTTAAAACCACCTTGCTGGCCACCCTGACCACCGCGATTAAAGCCACCTTGCTGGCCACCCTGGCCACCACGGTTAAAGCCACCGCCTTGCTGACCACCCTGGCCACCACGATTTTGTGTATTGGCGCCGGTATTGGTATCTTTTTTCTCGATAGGAATACGTTTACGCTTACGCTTTTCGTCTTTTTTAGGACGGGTATCACTATCAACCGGTAGCTGTATTTTTCCTAAAATTTTAGGCCCTTCCAGTTTTTCGGCTTTTATATTTTCAATTACTTCTGCTGCCGGCTTTTCATCTTCGCCTGCACCGGTTACTGTTTCTTCAGCTTTTGGCGCAACAATTTCCGGCGATTTTTCTTCTACCGGAGGTAAGTCTGCCGGTTTTTCCTTCACCGCTTCGGGTTTAGGCTGCTCGGTTTTTGCCGGAGCTTCGGGCTCTTTTTTCTTAATAGGTTTTTTAGGCCTTGTAGAAGAGTCGATGCTAGCCAGATCTATTTTATCAAGCACTTTAGGCACCGCTATTTCAGGTGCTGTAACTTTAGTTACTTCAGGCGCTGTTTCTTCTTTGGCTTCGGGTTCAGCTTTTGGCTGTGGCTCGGGCTCAACAGGTGCAACAGGCTTTTCGGCAACTACTACAGGTGCAGGTTGCTCAATTTTTTCTTCAACCACAGGCACCACCACCTCGGGTGTAGCAGGTTTTTCCTCTACAACAGGTGCTGCGGGTTTATCTTTCTTTTTAAAGATAGGTTCAGGTTCCTCTTTTTTCTTTTTTGCCTCTGCCGATGCGGCACCTTTAGGCAGGTCGACCTTATCGCTTTTTTCTTTGGCGGCTTTGTCTCCTTGAAAGCCTCCTTGTAAAGCGATGTACATGTCCTCCGAAATTTTAGAGGTAGGCTTTGACAGATCGTCGGGGTTAAAGCCTTTGCTAACCAGGTAGTCCACCAACGTATCTTTTCCGATGTTGAACTCTTTGGCCGCTGCCATTAATCTTAATGTTGGTATTTCTGACATATATTTTTTATCCCTAATTCCCTTATGGGTTTTAGTTTTTTTTGTGAAGCTATTTTTATAAACAATGTTTTTTTAACCCATTGCAAGAGGGAGTTTGATGAGGGCAGGCCTCAGGTTTTTTCCCTTTTATACAAATAACTATTTTATGTAACGGATAAGCCCCTTAGGGGTAAAGCTTACTCGCTGTCAAATTCTGCTTGTAATACGCGTCTTACTTCCTGGATAGTTTCTACTTCCAGATCGGTACGGCGCTCCAACTCTTCGTTTGTAAGGTTTAGTACGCTTTTGGCTGTATCACATCCTATGCGTTTCAGTTCTTCAATTACCCATGTTTCAATCTCATCGCTGAATTCTGCTAAGTCTACGTCAAACTCTTCTTCTTCGCCTTCGTTGTCGCGGAATACGTCTAATTCGTAACCGGTTAATTCGCTGGCTAGTTTAATATTTACACCACGACGGCCGATGGCTAGTGATACCTGGTCGGGTTTCAGGTAAACGCTTGCACGTTTGGTATCCTGGTTAACATCCATACTGGTAATTTTTGCAGGGGTTAATGCCCTTTGTATTAACAGTTGATTGTTGCTGGTGTAGTTAATTACGTCGATGTTTTCGTTTTTAAGTTCACGTACAATACCGTGAATACGGCTACCTTTCATACCTACGCAAGCACCTACGGGATCAATACGATCGTCGTAAGATTCTACGGCTACTTTTGCTCTTTCTCCCGGGTCACGTACTATTTTTTTAATTACGATGAGGCCATCAAATATTTCCGGTACTTCTATCTCCAATAATTTAGCCAAAAACTCTGGCGCAGTACGGGATAAAATGATAACAGGGTTGTTATTTTTAAGGTCAACGCGTTTTACAACAGCACGGGTGTTTTCGCCTTTTTTGAAATAATCCTGTGGTATTTGCTCACTTTTAGGCAAAATTAACTCGTTGCCTTCTTCGTCTATTAATAAAATTTCTTTTTTCCAAACCTGGTAAACCTCCGCGCTGATGATTTCGCCAATACGGGTTTCGTATTTTTTGGCCAATACGTTTTTCTTCAGGTCACCTATGCGGCTGGCAAATGTTTGTTTTGCCGCTAAAATGGCACGACGTCCAAAATCGTACAGGTCAATTTCTTCGTACAATTCTTCACCCACTTCAAAGTCGGGTTCAATTTTAATAGCTTCTTTATAACCTACTTGTGCCAAGGGGTCTTCTACTTGTCCGTCTTCTACAATAAGGCGGTGACGTACAATTTCCAGGTCACCTTTTTCGGCGTTTACGATTACGTCAAAGTTTTCATCGCTACCAAATTTTTTGCGTAAAAGTGTTTTAAATACGTCTTCTACTACCTTCATCATGGTAGGTCTGTCAATGTTTTCCGCGTCTTTAAAGTCCTGGAAAGCTTCAATTAAGTTAATACTTGCCATAATATTTGCTTTAGCAAGCTACGGGCTTTTGGCGATGTAACAGATTTTTTAATTTTTGTTGCCGCCCAGTGCCCAAGCTGTTTAAAATTTAATTTGAATTTTTGTTGTCTTTATATCTGAAAATGCAACTATATGTTGCAAAGTTTCTTTCTTTTTTCCTTTACCCTTTTCTTCTTCCAGGGTTATTTCGGTATCTGTAACGGCTAACATTTTACCTTCTACCTGTGTGCCGTCCACTAGTACAACCTCTACAAAGCGGCCAATATTTTTAAGATACTGGCGGTGTAGTTTTAGTGGCTCGCTTAAACCGGGTGATGATACTTCTAATGAAAAATCGCCTTCGGGAAACATGGCCATTTCTTCCAGTTGCTTGTACAATTGTCTGTTATAAGATACCAGGCGGTCAATACCCACACCGTTATCACCATCAATAAATACTTTAATATTATTGGTGGGCTTTATTTTAATTTCTACCAAAAAAACGGTTGGATTATCCTGTAAAATAACCGCTAATTTTTCGGTAACCGTACTAATGATTGTTTCGTTGTTCATATATGGTAATAAAAGAAGGGAACATCCTCTGTTCCCTTCTTACTATCTTTTTCCGCTGCAAATGTACGTATTATTTTAATATAAATAATGTGTTGTGTTGATTTTTGTAGATAGTGTTTCCATTAGTAGTAAAATAGCATGGTTACTGAGTGCTTCCATTTCTAAATGTGGAGCGTTGCAAACTAGCAGTGTATCGCCTTGATGTAATAACTTACCATCTACCTCAAACGCCCCCTGAATAACAAATACGGTAGTAGTTGATGCTGTATTTTTTATGAGTGGGTTTACCGTTTCGCCCCGGCCGGAAAAAAAACCCAGCTTAATACCCAGAATATTTTTATTAAACAATTGGGCATTGGCCAATACCGGTATTAAAGAATTAATATATTGATTTACATTATTGTAAGTGTACGTGTAGGCAACATTAGTAGGACGATTATTAAACACTGTAATTATTAAAACATTTACCAGATAATCGTTAAAAGGGTTTTTAAGTATTAAATCGGATGAAGCTTTTGCACCAATAACACAAACCTGACCGGCGGCTATGGTTGTTTGGTCTACTATTGTTGCACAGGTAATGGCACCTTCTACCGGTAATACAATATAGGTAAGCCATTTATTAAGTGCGATTGTTTCTGTGGCAGAAGGGGCAAGCATTATTTCCTGTAGCCCTGTTAAGGTGTTGTACAATTTGGGGCTGGGTAATAAAACATTTTCCTTATGCAAACTTATTTGTTTGCGACAAGTTGCTGTTTCGTTAATGATTCTGTTTTGATCTAAAAAAATATGTGCTTGTGTATTCATCATGATTAAACAGTTTTTAAATAAGCTATGCTTAAAAATAGTTGCCACTGAAAGGTAAACGTTGGGGTAAAACCTTCATCATCATTAACCGCTAAGGGTGTGGAAACAATAAAATGATTACCCATTGTTTGTTGCAGTATTAATGGATTGCTAAAAAAATTTATAGCTACACTATGTTCGTTTTTTTGAAGGCTATTGGAATTAATTATTTCAAACTTGTACTGGTTAAAATTTAATACACTCCTGCCTAAATTATCTTGTATGTCGGGTATAATATTATTGAGCTGTTTTATATAACCAACAACACTTGTACTTACCAAATAGTGTAAATTTTCCGCACGGGGATGATGGAAAAGTAAGTCGGCAAAACGAGGATTTGTATTTTGTTGATCGTATAACTGACGTTGCATTTGGAGCTCGGCATAAGTACTTTCCCAAACCAGTTTATCCCAATTGTTTTGATTAGTGTTACTGATTATTTTACGATAACAAAGCCTGATGATATTTGTATTGCCTGTTTGCATTGTAACACTTTTAGCCAGAAACATTAATGGTATGTGTAAGCGCATAACCTGCTGACAAACTTCCGGTAACGGCTGCTATTTCTGCACCGGTTCTGTCGTCGCTAAATACATTGTCGTTGGCATTGTAGGTGTAACCGGAAAGGCCTTTTGTATAACCATAACTTACACCACCGCTACCGTTAATTGTTGCTACCGCCGTACCTGAACCTTCCGGAAAAGCTATTTGTGTTATTAGTAAAGAGCGGCCCGCAGTATTGTATATGTGTACATGTATATGCGTGGAACGGCCAGTGTACCAACCCGGAAATATGGAGGTAAAACTTACCAGACCGTTACTATCTGTAACCTGACGTCCTCTAAGAAAATGCACCGCGGTATAGTTAGTGCTTTGCATACCGGAACCGCCGTACTCGGAATAATTACCGTCTTTATCACAATGCCAGATATCTACAATAGCTCCACTTAATGCAGCGCAACTGTTGTTTATGTTTTTGATGTTGAGTGCTATGTTCATAGCCACTCCGGTACGGTCGTCACGAATATCGGAACGAACAAGAGAGGATGGTGTAATAGTAGGAAAGGGACCGGCTGTTTCTGTTGGAGAAACCGTGCATGAACCCGAGCCTGTACCGCTGCCCGTACCGGTATCTGTACCACTTGTTACATCAGCTTTTTTGCAAGCCTCCAAAATTGCCGGTACGGTTGCGGCGCCTATAAAAAAGTTTTTCAGGAATTTTTTTCTTGACTGTTCCATAAGTTTTCGTTTTTCTTACCACTAAGATTGTTTAGTTTTTGTGGCTAAACAATTTTAATAGACCAACGATAATTATGAACCGATAAATGGGCTACAAGCCATGCCAGACACGCATTTTATGGCTTTTAATTATACTTTTTTTAACAACCGGTTATTGCAATGTTTGCTTTTTCCAGTTTTCAATAAAATCTAAATAAGACTCGCTAACCGGTAATTCTTTGGCATTGCTAAGTGTAAGTTTTCTGTTATGAATACTTTTAACTGCATTGTTGGCTACAATATAACTGCGGTGAATGCGACTAAATTTAGTTGCCGGTAAATTATCCAATACTTTTTTCATGGTCATTAATGTCATAACAGGTAAGCCATTGTTTACATGAATACGGATATAATCCTCCAGGCTTTCTATGTAAATGATATCTGCTGTAGCAATTTTTACCATTTTGTATTCTGAATAGACAAAAAGGTTTTCGTTTGGCAAGGGGGATGAGCCGGTTTTAAACTGATGATATTCTACGGCTTTATTTACGGCTTTTGTAAACCGCTCTATGCTTATTGGCTTTAATAAATAATCAATTGCATCTAACTCAAACCCGTCTACTGCAAATTTTTTATAGGCTGTGGTAAAGATAATCATGGGTTTATTTTGCAAAGACTTAACCAGGTCCAGCCCGGTAATATCCGGCATGTTGATATCAACAAACAGTAAATTAACCTGATTGTTACGCAGGTATTCGCTACCGCTGATTGCATCACTAAACGTATGTACTAACTGTAGCTGGGCAAACTGCGCTATGTATTGTGTAAGTAAGATTAATGCCGGCGGCTCATCGTCAATTGCAATGCAGGTAATAGCCATAATTATTATAGTTGAATGGACAGTTGTACCTTAAAGTTATTGTCCACATTATTAATAACAAGCTGGTGTTTGTTGGGGTACAATAATTGTAACCGCTGTTTTACATTGGCAATACCTGTTCCTTCACGTTGTGATGTTGTTTTATTAGGATGTATGGCATTGATGCAAGAAAAACGAAGCTCGTTATTTAGAAGGTTTAATGTTATTTCAATATCAGAATGTGTGTGGCTGCTTACGCCGTATTTAAAAGCATTTTCTACAAATGTCATTAATAAAAGCGGCGCTATTTTTTGCAAACCTGTTTGGCCACTTACGGTAAACTTTACACCGGTATTACTAATGCGTAATTTTTGCAGGTCAATAAAATCGTCAATACATTCAATTTCATTATCCAGACTTACAAAATCTTCGGTTACTTCATCGGTTAGGTAACGCATCATTTTTGACAGCTTCATAATACTGGAAGCAGTATGCGGACTATTGGTTACCGCCAGCGAATAAATGTTGTTAAGTGTATTAAATAAAAAATGAGGGTTTACCTGCGATTTTAACATGTACAACTCGGCCGTTGCTTTTTGTGCTTCGGCCAGCAGTGCCCTTTTTTCGGTTACCCGCCATTGTTTTATTACCGGCATAGCCGTGCTAATAGCAATAACAGTAATAAATAAAATGATACTGTTTATATCGGTATTTCTTCTTGGTGGTTGTCCGGGCATTCCTCTGTCGGGTGGTGGTGGATAATGGCGTTCTGATGGAGGCTTCATTTGGTGAGGAGGCATGGGTGAATACTCCGAACCATTATCATTTGGAGGAGCCATTGTTTGTGAACGAAAAGCTTGCCGTTGCCGCATTAAACCATCGAAAGGTGAAATAGTGTAAACAATAAAAAACAGACCAATTAAACTACTGATAAACCAAAAATATTTTTGTTGCAGGTACAGTTGCGGAACGAACAAATAACTATTGAGGTAAAATAAAATAACATAAGTAAGACTGAAAATAATAAAAGGAACAGAAAAAAAAGTTTGTGCAAAGCCTGCCTGTCCGTTAGGTGTATTGGACAGGAAAATAAAGATTAAGGAAAAAAAGAAAACCCAGCCGGCCAGATGGCTGACGATTTGTACAAGCTTTACCCGCATTTTTATGCTTTAAGTGTAAAGTAAGTTACTTAATAGTTACGAGGATGAGATTGTCGGTGAATTTGTTTTTTGTATAGACTATTGCTTAAAGTGGAAGGTATCAGGATTAAGGCATAGGGCTAGGGCTAGCAGGATGTTTAGTATTACAACAGCCAAAAGGCTGCCCGATTGCCGAGGAAAGCCCGGTGAGGGTTTTGTGTGCAGGCCTTGTGCCGGACTTGTAACAGAAAGCGGGAACTGCTGCTGAGAGACTGTTTAAATTTGTGGATATGTGTAAAAAAGGCTGCCCTTGTTTTGA
>DHEF01000039.1:313919-320185 GCA_002399735.1 Chitinophagaceae bacterium UBA4857 | reverse complement strand
TATATCTTAGAATACGCAACGGAAGTCCAATCAGGGAACTGAAGCCGGGTTCATAAAAAAACAGTATGTAGTATAAAGTATTCAGTATAAAGAAGAAGGGAAGCCCGCATATTTACGACAACATTGAACCCCTTGAACTTCTGGAACCTTTGAACTTTTACTCACGACAACTTTGAACGTTGAACCTTTGAACTTCTTCAACCTCTGAAACCTCTTGAACTTTAAAAGAAAAAGCGGCCCAGGCTGCCCCGGAAACCGCTTAGTTATAACAGACTTATAAAAAATTAGTGTATAAATTTTATCATGCGCCTAAGTAGGTTCGTAATACGTTGCACCTTTCGGTTGTACGTAATTTGGTGATGGCTTTGTCTTTGATTTGTCTTACACGTTCGCGGGTCAGGTTAAACCTTTCGCCAATGTCTTCTAACGTCATAGGATGATCGACACCAATGCCGAAAAAGTAACAAATTACCTCCTTTTGCCTGTCGGTAAGTGTTTTTAAACTACGGTCAATTTCGGTTTTTAACGATTGTGTGTGGGCCAGGTTTTCGTCGGTACGTTCTGCGTTAGGGTTTTCCAACAAGTCCATTAAAGTACCGTCTTCACCATCGGCAATTGGCGTATCCATACTTACGTGGCGGGCATTTATGCCAAGGGTAGAGGTTACTTCTTCCAGATCCATTTCCAGTAAATCGGCCAGTTCTTCGGCAGATGGTTCTCTTTCGAACTGCTGCTCCAACGCTGAAAACGCTTTTTGAATACGGTTGGTTAAGCCTACTTTGTTTAAAGGCAGTCTTACAATACGGGCCTGCTCGGCTAATGACTGTAAAATGCTCTGACGAATCCACCAAACGGCATAGGAAATAAACTTAAAACCACGGGTTTCATCAAAGCGTTGTGCGGCTTTAATAAGTCCTAAGTTACCCTCATTAATAAGATCGGGTAAGGAAAGGCCCTGGTTTTGATACTGTTTGGCTACTGAAACTACAAAGCGAAGGTTGGCTTTGGTTAAACGGTCAAGGGAACGTTGGTCGCCTTGTTTAATAAGTACGGCTAAACGTACTTCCTCTTCAGGTGATATAAGCTCAACTTTGCCTATTTCCTGAAGGTATTTTTCTAAACTTTGAGATTCACGGTTCGTTATCGACTTCGTGATCTTGAGCTGTCGCATACTCATAGGTGATTAGATATTGGTTTTACAATGGTATTAAAAAAGGATGTATCGGCTTGTTTAAGGCGTAACTACAGGTATAGCTAAGGTGTGGAGTTAGTCAGTCGGTTAAGGTTATGTGCTTCATTATTTTAAAGAAAAACAGACTATAAAATATTGAAGTACATAGCAATTTAAGGCATTTGTTAATAAAAACCAAAAAATTACTGCTATAGGTAAACGCTTAAATTTTAATTATATTTTATATATAGAAAAAATATTTTTGAAAAAAACGAGAAATAGTTAAAAAAATATTTTGAAACAAGTTTAATTTATTTATTATTGCAGGCCTTGAATAGCAAGTTCAGGTTTATAAAAAAATGAGTAAGCAATTATATACGTTAGAGTTTCCTGTTAGATGCTCCCCTGCCATATTGTATGAGTTTTTATCAACACCTGCCGGTTTAGGTGAGTGGTTTGCCGAAAAGGTGGACGAACGTGACCATATTTTTTATTTCGGGTGGAACGGTGCGTTTCAACAAGCGGAAGTTTTAGAAAAAGAGCAAGATAAATTTATACGCTTTCGTTGGCTGGATGGCCCTAATGAAGAATACTTTGAATTTAGCATTGATAAATCGGAAATTACCAACCAAACTATATTGGTAGTTAAGGACTTTGCCGAAAAAAGAGAAATTAAAGACCAAAGCCAGTTGTGGGACTACCAGGTTAAGGACCTGTTTCACCGCTTAGGTAATTAATAATATTTGCAAAACACAATAACTTTATTGGCGTTTTGTTGTGCCTATTTTAACCTTGTTACCTGTAGCAAGGTTTTTTTGTGGCAATACACAAACAACTTACACTCAGCCATTTTGAGGTTTTTGTGTTAAAAGTTGTAATGCAGCCCGTAATAAGGTTAAGCCTTTACAGAAAGCCTTAATTTTGCATCCATCAATTAATCAGCAAGGTGTTTAAAAAGTTAGATAAGCTTATTATTAAATCATTTATCGGCCCCTTCATCGCTACATTTTTTATTACGGTGTTGGTGTTGGTTATGCAGTTTTTTTGGCTGTGGATTGATGATTTTGTGGGTAAGGGACTGGATGCCACGATCATTTTTAAGTTTATCTGGTACCAATGCGCCGTATTAGTTCCGCTGGCATTACCGCTGGCTGTTTTATTATCCTCTTTAATGACATTTGGCAACCTGGGCGAAACCTTTGAGTTGGTGGCCATTAAATCGGCCGGTATTTCCTTGTTACGTTTTATGCGGCCTTTGTTTATTGTTACCGTATTCATCAGCATATTGGCTTTTGCTTTTTCTAACAATGTAATACCGGTTGCTACACTAAAATCAAGAACATTACTGTCAGACATTGTACACGCTAAACCTGCTTTTAACCTGAAAGAAGGTGTGTTTTATGATAAAATACCCGGTTTTGCCATAAAAGTGGGTAAAAAGGAGCCTAACGACAGTATTATACAGGATATTATTATTTATGAAAGCTCTAATTCCTTACAAGATAATTTTATTGTAGCCGAAAGCGGCGTCATGAAAACCAATAGCGAAAACAGCCGTTTGCTGGAGTTTAATTTAAAAAATGGTATCCGTTACGAAGAACGTGGTGATCGCTATGGTGCCAATGCCGAAACCGAATACATACGTATGGGCTTTAAAGAGTACAAGAAAATTTTTGACCTGAGTACTTTTATTTTAAGCCTTACATCGGATAGTACCAATAAGGGCAACGAAAAAATGTTTACCATGCGTCAGCTCAATGTGGCCATTGATTCTATTAAAAAAGAAAACGCTCTTTTAAAAACAGGCTTAACCCGTAATAACTACAAATACTTACCAGTAACCATTTACATGGACAGTATGCGCAGTACACGCAATTACAATTTTAAAGACAGCAGCGATTACGGCTTTTTTACACCTGATACCGCTGTGCTGAAAACCGACAGTCTACTGCTTGAAAAAAATGCCCGCAAAAAAGACAGCCTGCACAAGGTTGACAGTCTGGCGGCGGTAAAAGCCAAAGCAGATTCTACCAAAAAGATTGACGCACTTATAAAAATTAACCCGGCCAACAAACAAACCATACTGGATAGCCTGGCTAATGAAAACAGCAAAAAAGACAGTCTGCAACGTATAACCGATAGTCTTAACCTGCAAGCCAAAAAAGTGGCAGACTCAACAGCAGCGGCGGAAGACGCAAAAAATTCAGCATTTTATAAACTATTACCCGATACCGTAAAAGTAAGTGTGCATAACCGTGCATTAAGCCAGGTAAACTCATTACGCACTAATCTTGAATCGTCCATTACTAACTTTAAAGACAAAGAAAAAATCCTGAGGCGTCATAAAATTGAATGGCATAAAAAAATTGCTTTATCATTATCCTGCCTGGTACTGTTTATGATTGGAGCACCGCTTGGTTCCATCATTCGTAAAGGCGGCCTGGGTACACCATTGGTCATTGCTATTATTTTCTTCATGATATTTTTCTTTACCAACAGCATGGGCGAAAAATTAGCTAAAGAAGGCTCCTTATCACCTTTTACAGGAGTTTGGCTGGCCACTTTTGTACTGGTGCCCATTGGTATATTTTTAACATATAAAGCCATGCGTGACTCCCAATTGTTTAACAAAGAGTTTTACCAACGTTTGTCAAAAAAGATACGTGCTTCCTTAAAGAAAAATAAGTAAGCCGTTATTTTATCGTTAGCAATACAACATAAACTGGCATGCTTTGTGAATATGCTTACCTTTGAAAAAGATGTATTATAGCTTTTATTGTTATACAAATTAGTTCTTAACGTTTAAAAACCGAAAAGATGAAAAGTAACCCGCTACACACCCGCCGTAATTTTATTCATACATCATTAAAGGCCGGCGTAGCACTATCGGTTGGCTCGGCAGCAGTAAGCACATTTCTCACTTCTTGTAATAACAAATCGGCAGCTAACAATGCGGCCATATTAACAACCGGTTTTAACCAAACCCCGTTGCCATATGCCTACAATGCTTTAGAAAAAGCCATTGATGCCGCTACTATGGAAATACATTATTCCAAACATGCCGCCGCATATGCAAAAGCATTACAAGAAGCTGTTGCCAGCGAAAGTGTTGACGCTACTAAGACCAGTTTAGAAAATGTACTAGCCAATATTTCAAAATACTCTACCAAAATGCGTAACAACGCAGGCGGACATTATAACCACGAATTATTCTGGAAATCATTATCGCCTACCGGTAGCGGTAAAGCAGGTGGTAAATTATTAACCGCCATCGAGCAGCAGTTTAATTCCTTCGACTCTTTTAAAAACCAATTAACCGATGCCGGCAAAACCCGCTTTGGTAGTGGTTGGGCCTGGTTGTATGTTGATGGTAGCAAAGAATTAAAAATAGGTTCTACACCAAATCAGGACAATCCGTTAATGGATGCCAGTGAAATAAAGGGTGTGCCCTTGTTAGGTTTAGATGTATGGGAACATGCTTATTACCTCCGCTACCAAAACAAACGTCCCGATTATATTGATGCCTGGTGGTCTGTAGTAAACTGGGATTATGTAGCAGAGCGTTATCAGGCGGTGATAGGTTAATTTTTTTGTTAGCCGGCAGCAGTAACACAGATGAACACTCGTTGCGACGCTCCGTTCATCGTTCTGTTCTGTGTGCATCATCGTGGTATGCTCAAGCCATTTTTCTATAACCTCAAGAACAACATAGTAAATACATTTCAGCATATTTTCATAACCCACGGACTACCGTGGGTTATCGTTTTCGTTAAAAGCCAACCATATATTTATGAAACTACGCAGCCTTTTGTTTAGTTGTTTAACAGTATTACTATTTGCCTGTAACAACAATGCCGATGAACAAACCGTTAACACTGACACACTTACTACTGTGTCCAACCAACCAATGGCAAAATTTAATATAGTGCAAGTAAAAGGAGCAAACATACCAGCTACCATCAAATTTAAGGGCACATTATACCAGGCCTGGCAATGGCAGGATTCCTTAGGCGATAATTTACTAATTACCTCGCAGGTTGCGCCAACTATCAGCACCAATGCCGATGACGAAGAAGGAGCAACAGCATCCTTACATGCTTTTCATTATGTGAAAAAGAACGAGGAGTATAAACTACTTTGGCAAATGCATGATAGTATGGAAGAATGTCCGGTTGATATTTTCTGCCAATACATTGATAGCGTACAACTAACCGACTTAAATAACAACGGTATTGTAGAAACATCGCTGGTATATAAAATTGCCTGCCGTGGAGACATATCGCCGGCTTATATGAAAGTAATTATGCATGAGGATAGTGCTAAATACGGCTTACGTGGTAATATGTGGGTTAAAGTAAATACAGCAGATAGTTTCACCGTTACCAAAGAGAATGTAAACCTGGAAACATTACCCAAAGCCGATAGTGAGTACGGACGGCTATTACAGTTAGACGGACGTTACGAAAACGAAAAAGATTTTAGGAATGCCTTTCCTGAGTTTTTAGTATTTGCCCGTGGTTTGTGGTTAAAGAATGCGGTTGAAACATTTGAACAGCAGTAGCATTCTTGCAAAGCTTGAGACGCAAAGGCAGAAAGCATAAAGCTAAAAGCCGAATGCAGAATACCGGAGTTTCTTCTCAGCCGAGTCTCCCGCAGCGGACTCGGCGTTAATAAAGAAGGAAAACAACGAACAACTGCCTATATTATCAACAACAATTTTCATAACTTACTTATCCATTGCAAGCCGCTAAAGAAAATATTAAAGTTCAAAAACTGGTAGCCGTAATATCAGTAATATTACTGGCAGTAAAATTTATTGCCTGGTATTCTACACGTTCTGTTGCTATTTTAACCGATGCGCTGGAAAGCATTGTAAATGTTGCTGCAGGTTTTATAGGTTTATACAGCCTGTATGTCGCTGCCAAGCCTCGTGATAAAGACCATCCGTACGGACATGGTAAAGCAGAGTTTTTATCTGCCGCCTTTGAAGGCACTTTAATTGGTATGGCCGGGTTAATTATTTTGTATAAAGCCATTGAACAAATGCTTTATCCGGTTGCCCTACAAAAAATAGATACCGGTATCTGGTTGATAA
>DHEF01000039.1:313119-313834 GCA_002399735.1 Chitinophagaceae bacterium UBA4857 | reverse complement strand
AGATACCGGTATCTGGTTGATAAGTATAACCGCAGTTGCCAATTACCTGACAGGGCTTTACTGTATCAAAACCGGCAAACGCAATAATTCCCTGGCCTTAATTGCCAGTGGCAAACATTTACAAAGCGATACTATTTCCACCGTTGGTATTATTGTAGGCTTGGTATTACTGTATTTTACCGGCCAAACCTGGATAGACAGTGTGGTTGCTATTATATTTGGAGCCGTTATTGTTTACACAGGGTATAATATTTTGCGCAAATCTATTGCTGGTATTATGGACGAAGCCGATGAGCAACTACTGGAAAAAATGGTAGATGTTTTAAATAAAAACCGATCGGAGAATTGGGTGGACCTGCATAATTTACGGGTAATTAAATACGGTAGCATTTTACATATTGATTGTCATGTTACCCTACCCTGGTATTATAACTTAAACGAAGCACATCTTGAAATTGATAAACTGACTGATTTAGTTCGCAACAAATTTGGCGACTCGGTGGAATTGTTTATTCACTCAGATGCTTGTTTACCTTTTCAATGTAAGCTATGCCAGAAAACAGATTGCGCCGTAAGGCAACATCCATTTAATAAACGTATTGAATGGAACCTTGACAATATTTTAGTGAACAAAAAACACCGTTTGCCTGAGTAATTATTTAATAGTATTATTGTAATATTAGCTGAATGCTAAAAGCTTAAAGCAGAAAGCTGA
>DHEF01000039.1:312626-312853 GCA_002399735.1 Chitinophagaceae bacterium UBA4857 | reverse complement strand
AGACGATGATAGTAGCACTGCAGATGACAAACAAAAAACAAACGCATTTTAATAAATAAATTGAGCATGACAACGGAGACGCTTTGGATTAACAACCATGTTTTTGATAGTACATTTGAGGGCAATACTTTCAGGATTGACGGCGATAAAAAAGAAGGTCCGGGTCCAAAATCCTTGTTACTTTCCGGCTTAGCCGGTTGCTCGGGTATTGATGTGGTAGATATTTT
>DHEF01000039.1:311949-312391 GCA_002399735.1 Chitinophagaceae bacterium UBA4857 | reverse complement strand
GTTATCGTTAAATAAATATTGTGGCGTAGCTGCTATGCTGCAAAAAAATTCAACAATTCGTTATACTTTAGTGTTATTACCGTAACAACATGCTATCAAAAAAATCGCAATACGCTTTTAAGGCGCTGGCCTATTTAACCGAAAAGTTTAACGACGGACCGGTATTGATATCGGATATTGCCAAGAAGAAAAAAATACCCTTAAAGTTTTTAGAAAACATTTTGCTGGAACTTAAAAAAGCCGATATACTGGACAGTAAAAAAGGAAAAGGCGGTGGCTATTTTTTAAAGCAAAAACCCGAAAAAGTAAAAGTAGCAACCATTATCAGGTTGGTTAACGGCCCAATTGCCATGCTGCCCTGCGTTAGCCTTTATTTTTACGAACGTTGCAAAAACTGTAACGAAAAACATTGCTACCTCCACGATATGATGGTAGAAGTGCG
>DHEF01000039.1:311656-311855 GCA_002399735.1 Chitinophagaceae bacterium UBA4857 | reverse complement strand
CACGATATGATGGTAGAAGTGCGTGATGCCACCCTGCAAATTGTTGAAAACCGCACTTTAAAAGATCTTAGCGAACACGAGTAATTCGCTACCTACCCCACTTTTTCTCACAAACAATCGTTATAGTTAAAGTTTATTTATTTAGTCTACTTTTTTGGTAGGGTATTAATAAAACATTAGATTTGTTTATCTAAAAATT
>DHEF01000039.1:311189-311410 GCA_002399735.1 Chitinophagaceae bacterium UBA4857 | reverse complement strand
ACGCCGGTATGTACCACCGAACTGGGACGTACTGCACAATTAAGCGATGAGTTTGCCAAACGCAATGTAAAAGTATTAGCCGTAAGTGTTGATCCGTTGGATAAACACCATGGCTGGGTTAGCGATATTAACGAAACGCAAAATACCACGGTTAACTTTCCTATCATTGCCGATGCGGATCGTAATGTGGCTACTTTGTATGACATGATTCACCCCAACGC
>DHEF01000039.1:310729-311077 GCA_002399735.1 Chitinophagaceae bacterium UBA4857 | reverse complement strand
ATGACATGATTCACCCCAACGCATCGGTTACAGCAACCGTGCGTTCGCTGTTTATCATTGGCCCTGATAAAGCGGTTAAATTAATTATTACTTACCCTGCATCTACCGGTCGCAACTTTGTTGAGGTACTACGTGTAATTGATTCATTACAGCTTACAGCCAATCATAGTGTTGCAACGCCTGCCGATTGGAAACATGGCGAAGATGTAATTATTGTGCCTGCTGTTAGTACCGAAGATGCGATACAAAAATTTCCGAAAGGTGTTAAGGTAGTAAAACCTTATTTACGTTACACACCGCAACCGGATCTTTAAAATATTGTAGCAAAAATCTTAGATCTCAGATCTG
>DHEF01000039.1:281234-310641 GCA_002399735.1 Chitinophagaceae bacterium UBA4857 | reverse complement strand
ATCTTAGATCTCAGATCTGAGATCTAAGATTTTTTTATTAGCCCAACGTCCCTCCCCTGATTAATCTTTCGTTGCGTCGCACTCTTCAACGTTCTGTAATTCTATTCAGCATCAGGTAAGCTTCCGCAGCTTTTTGTTTTAAGCGTTATGCTTTCAGCTTACTTAAAACTTATAACTCAAAACTTACAACTTCTCCCTCTCCTTCCTATCTTTGCCGCTATGTCTGACCATTTACATATTGCCGATTTTTTAGTGCCGGTTAACCTGCAACAAATAACCAACGATGAAGGTTACCGCGAAGGACAATTAGGTAAACTTGTTGTTGCTTACGAAGAAGATAATTTTCCTGAATTAGCTGAAGCAGAATTGGTAATTGTAGGCTGTGGCGAGCAGCGTGGTGCAGGTGTAATGGGTCCAACCAGCACTGCTCCTGAATTAATACGTAAACAATTCTATCAGTTATTTTACTGGCATCCGGATATTCAGCTGGCCGATGTTGGCGATATAAAACCCGGCTCATCTGTCAGTGATACTTATGCCGCTTTAAAAACTGTTGTGAATGCCCTTATTAACGATGGTAAAAAAGTTATTATATTGGGTGGCTCACACGATCTTACCCTGGCGCAATACCAGGCCTATGTACAAAACCAACAACTGGTAGAAGCCGCATGTGTAGATGCTTTGATTGACCTGGATATGGAATCGGCATTTCCCAATGACAATTTTTTAATGCGCATGCTTACCGGTGAACCTAATTTTTTACGCCACTATAACCATATAGGTTTTCAAAGTTATTATGTACACCCGCGTATGCTGGAAACAATGGATAAACTACGTTTTGATTGTTTCCGTGTAGGACATGTAAAAGAAGCCATTGAAGAAATGGAACCTGTTATACGTAACAGCCATTTATTTTCGTTTGATATATCGGCCATTGCCAATGCGTATGCACCCGCCAATACCATAACACCCAATGGCTTTACCGGCGAAGAAAGTTGTATTCTTATGCAGTACGCAGGCCTAAGCCCTTCTTTAAACTCTGTAGGTATTTATGGTTACAATCCTAAACTGGATAACCACGAGCTTACGGCCAAACAAATAGCACATATGTTGTGGTATTATGTAGATGGACGCACACGAGCCAAACGTGAAGCAGCCTTGGAAGAAAGAGATTCCTTTAACGAGTTTCATACGGTATTTGCCGAGGTAGAAACTATTTTTTTACAAAGCAAACGTACCGGCCGCTGGTGGATGCAATTACCCTCCACAAAATTTATTGCCTGTAGTTACAAAGATTATTTATTAGCCAGCAGTAACGAAATACCTGAACGTTGGTTAAGGGCACAGGAAAGAGAAGGATAAAATTATTTATTCAAACTTAACCGGCCATTTACCAGTTGCACATTAAACTTACCAATAGTGGTGTTGTGCATCATGGTAGTTATTTTGCTGCGTACCATTTTAAATTCGTTGTGTAAGGGGCAGGGGTCCACTTCTGAGCATTGTTGTAAGCCCATAGCGCAGCCCACAAAAATATCGTCGCCATCAATGGCGGTAACAATGGCGGCCAGTGGTTGGGTAAGTCCTTTTTCATCAAAATAAAAACCACCGTTTGGGCCTTTGGCCGATAGTATTAAACCTGATTTGCTTAGCTTCTGTAAAATTTTGGCCAAAAACGCTTCTGGCGAATTTATCTTTTCGGCTATTTCTTTTATGCCGCATTTTTTTCCTTCATGCGAACGCTGGGCAATATAAAATACTGCCCTTATACCATATTCACATGTTTTTGAAAAAATGCCCATAGCAGCAATATTACAAACTCAAATTAACTTAACGTAAACTAATATTATAAAAATTGCAAACCCCGCTAACGGGGCTTGCATCAATTTCAAAACACTAAAATTAAAAAGCCATCAAGGGATATTGAATTTCCATAGTTAGTCATCATTTATTTTACGGTAATTACACCCTGCATAA
This sequence comes from Chitinophagaceae bacterium UBA4857, assembly GCA_002399735.1. GTDB lineage: Bacteria > Bacteroidota > Bacteroidia > Chitinophagales > Chitinophagaceae > Terrimonas. Next base: position 308,664 of record DHEF01000039.1, on the reverse strand, counting down.
TAGCCGAATGGCCCGGAAAAGAACAGATAAACGGATACTCCCCTTTTTCTGTTATGGTAAACTCAATACTATCCGATTCGCCACCACTTAACACTTTTGTATGTGCCAATACTGCTGCGGCATTTGTTGGTACATAATCATTGTCTTTTGCAGCAATGGCTTCGGTAGCAAATTTATTTATATCGGTACCAGGTTTTAACAATACAAAGTTGTGGCCCATTGCTTCCTTGCTCATTTTTCCTGTATGGTTCAACGTAAGTTTTACTACTTCATTTGCGATTACCGTAATAGCAGTTTGATCAAACTTCATATCATCGCCGCCATTTAGTACAATGGCATTACCACTTGTTACGGCAGGTGTACTTGGTGCAGGCGTACTCTCTTGCGCTTTATGGTTATCATGGTTAGTTGGTGCAGGAGTTTCGTTACCACAGGCTGCCAATAAAAACAATACAGCAGCAAAAGAAAAAACACGTTTCATTTTTTACAATTTAATTTTTATACGATTTAATAATTATTCTACCACTTTTTTTACACGTTCATCCGTATCGGCCTTGTGTAAGGTTAGCCTAACAATAGCATCGGCTGTTGCCAATAAATCATGCGGCACATTTGCGTCCAGTGCAATTAAATCACCGGCTTGTAAAGTGTATTTTTTGCCTTGCACACCAAACTCAATTACGCCTCTTAAAACCTGTACCATTATAGGGTAGGGCGCTTTATGCTCCTTCATTAACTGGTGGCGGCTTAACGCAATTCTAACTTCTTTGGTGTACACATTATCCAACATTAGGGTAACGGCAGGTTTATTTTCCTGGTATACAACATCTTTATTAAACGATACTATTTTCATTTTTTTAAAAATTTTATGGCGGCTGCAAGAAGCTATTTAAGTTTTGTTGGTAAGCTTTCTTAAGTAATTATTTTTGAGCGAAACAAGGCAGATTTTGCAGTCATAGCATGTCGCTATGACGAAAAATCCAACGACGTTGCAGCCAAAAATAATCTTAAGAAAGCCAGTGAATAAAATTTAAACAGCTTCTATAGCACCGGGCTATTCGCTGCAATCTTTTTGTGCTATGCTGCCTAACCAACGCTACCAAAATGTATTTCCGCTGCTATCCCTGCCGCATTAGCGTACTATGTTACTGTACTTGTTTATGGCTGTCGGTAGTAAACGTTCCAACCATGGTCAGCTTCTGTAGCGGCATCGGGTACGGCTATAGTCATGGCTTCTTCTTTATTGGTACATTGCTTTTTATAAATGGTCATTGCATTAGGTGTTACATTTTTAAAAAACATAACAAAGTAAATACCGTCTTTACCGCCACCCTCACCTACGGATACACAACGTTGTTCATCGGCATTATACCATACTAACTTTTGTAAATAACTATTAGTGTAGGCGCCGCCTGTCATTTCAAAGCGGATGGAATCGGCATAAAATTTATGCACCGATAATTGCTTACCCATGGTGGGTATTTCAAACTCCCAGGAGTAAACGCCACTGAAAGGAATTTTTGTTTCCCCACTATCTTTTGTTGATTTACTACATGCTGCTAAAGAACCTACTAACATACAAGCGAGTATTAATAATTGAAAAAATTTAAGATTACGTATCATGGATATATGCTATTTTAAAACGGTTTTGTTTTACGCAGACTTCCGGGTGAGGGATGGAAGCGGCATCCTTTTGCGCAGCATTGGCCAATGGCAGCGCAGGGCAAAAGATACAGCGGACAGCCCGACCCGTAGGTCACCCCATTATTATTTTTTATACCTACTAATGCAATGGGTGCATACTGGTGCCGCGGTAAAAAGCTATTTTATGCTGAAACATTTCGGCCATTTTTTGTGAACGCCATTTTGCTTCATCTGCAATTTTTCCGGTAAACAATTCATCCACCGTTTTATGAAAAATTTGTATCCAACGGTTAAAATGTGTTTCGTCAATGGGCATATGTGCATGCGGCGGAAAAGGGCTGCCGGAATAAGTATGCTGGTCTAACAAAACGGTTTGCCAAAAGCGATACATTTTTTCCAGGTGATGCGGCCAGTCCTGAATAGCACCAATAAAAATGGGGCCTAAAAGTTTATCCTGCTGCACGTTATTGTAAAAAGTATCCACCAATACTTTTATGTGTTCTATGTTTTCAATATCTGTTTTTACTTCCATCTGCTTTCATTAACAACACAAAGATAGGGAATAAAAATAATAAAGGATATTTTTATCCTTTATTATTATGCAATGGTGATGTTATTACCTTTTTATATAGGTGATTAGTTCTTGTATTAATATTGTAGTATAATTTTGTTTTATGAAAGGTTTTTACACCATAGCGCTTTTAATTATAGCCAACACCTTTATGACGTTGGCGTGGTATGGTCATTTAAAATTTGCCGAGTGGAAATGGTTTAGCAAACTGGGTCTGTTTGCTATTATTCTTATAAGCTGGGGAATTGCTTTGTTTGAATATATGTTTCAGGTACCTGCCAACAAAATAGGCTATAATGGTAATGGCGGCCCTTTTTCTTTATTGCAGCTAAAAGTAATACAGGAAGTAATTACATTGGTAGTATTTGCCGCCTTTACATTGTTATTTTTTAAAACAGAAACCTTTAGGGTAAACCATATTATTGCCTTTGTATTATTAATTGGGGCCGTTTACTTTATGTTTAAAAAGTAGGTGCTTATTTGTAATGGTTAAAAATGCCTTTGTCAGTCACTGTCCATAAACAAGCTCTCTGATCTGCGGCTTTTAAGGCATTATTAGCCCAGGTATTACAACTGTAAAACAAGCTGTATTTTCCCTTTGCTTCGTAAAATGCATCCGTACTTCCGTAACCATCGTTTACACTTGGTATATGTATGGTATTATTGTTAGCATCCACATCAAAACTTTCGGTTAAAAATTTGTTCAACTGCTCGTATTGCTGGTAGCTAATTTTTATGGCTTTGCAATTTTCATCTTCCTGTATTTGTGGGTAAAAAGTAGCGTGTATTGCCGATGTACTTAAATAAAACATAGCTTTAAAAGCAGTGCTAAATTTTAAATCGGACCATTCGGGTGTTTGTAAATAAAAGCCTTTGTCGCCCCAGCCCAGGCCAACATAAGTTAAAGTAGTATCCTTGTCATCGGTATGTTCGTATTTAATATATTTTGTCCAATCCATTTGTGGTGTTTTTACCGGTACCACAATATCGGTATGCACACCATTGGTTTTAATGTAAATGGTTATTTCATCCGGCCCTTTGTTAATGGCTTTTTTGTTTACACCAATATAAGGTACTAACCAGGCAGCTAAAGCATACAATGCCAAAGCAGCTATAATTACACCAATTGTCTTTAGTGTTATGCGAAGTATTTTTTTTACCATAATTAAAAGTATAAGGTACTTATATAAATACTTTATTTTATCAAAAGTAACCTTAGTGAAGTATATTTTTACTAAGCTTTAAAATATGAGCTTATTAAAAACGATCCAGAAATAACACGATGATGATTAGGATAAAGGCTGAAAGCTTAACGCATAAAGCTTAATGCTAGCTATCATTTTAATACTCGGTACGCTTTGCTAAAAAAACACGATGATGATTAGCGAACGGAACGGCCCCGATTAAAATACCCCGAACAGCGGGGATAGAATCGGGGTACTGCGCAATGCCCAATAGAATTGTTGCAGCACAAGTGAGTGACACAAGGGACGTTCATCTGTGTTACTGCTGTTGACAACCAAATAATTACCTGCTTACTAATGTGTTTAATTAAGTAAATTTAAGCTCCTAAATAAAATGATATGAAAGCATGGTGTAAACTATGGTTGCTTATAACGATTATATTTGTTTGTAGTAACAGTTTATCAGCCCAACACGATAAAGCTGAAAAAGCTATTGATAGTATTATGCAGCGGTTTCAGGCGGTTGGTGTATCTGTAGCGGTTGTAAAAAATAATAAGCTGGTGTATAACCAATCATTTGGTTATAGCAACCTGCAACATAAAACACCATTAACCAATGAAAATATTTTTCGTATTGCATCTATATCAAAATCGTTTACGGCAACAGGTATTATGCAATTAGTACAAGCAGGAAAAATTTCTTTACAACAGGATATTAGCGAACTGTTAGGTTTTACTATTCGCAATCCAAAGTTTCCTGATAAAGTAATTACGTTGAAAATGTTGCTGGCACATCGTAGCAGCTTAAATGACAAACAAGGTTATTTTGTATTAGATATTTTGCAACCGGATAAAAACGCTGACTGGGCAAAAAGTTTTAACGACTATGAACCCGGCACCACCTACCAATATTGTAATTTGAATTTTAACCTGACGGGTACCATTATTGAAAGAGCATCTGGTGTACGATTTGATAATTACATTGTACAAAATATTTTTAAACCATTGAATTTGTATGGTGGTTATTGCAACGACTCACTGGATAGTAAGCGGTTTGCAACTTTGTACGAGTTTAATAAAGATAGTAACCAATTTATTGCTGCTGAAAATGCTTACCATCCCCGCAGGGAAGAGTTGGCCAAGTATGTAATGGGTTATAATACGCCTGTTTTTTCGCCAACGGGTGGTGTAAAAATATCGGCACATGACTTGGCCCAGTACATGATGATGCATATGAACAAAGGGAAGTTGAAAAAGAAAAAAATTATCAGTAAAAAAAGTGCTGCTGTAATGCAAACTGCATACGCAACTGATAATGATTACGGCCTTGCCTTAGAAGTTGATAATGATAAAATAGTTTCCGGTGTAAAACTTACGGGACACACAGGATCGGCCTATGGATTATATAGCGCTATGTTTTTTAACCCTAAAGAAAAATATGGTTTTGTGGTTATTACCAATGGCTGCAAACCGGAAGATATAGGCGGTATGAATGGTGTGTTGAAAGAAACGATAAACGCATTACACCGACACTTTATTTTAAACCTTTAATAAGCGTTAAATAAACAAATGAGCCTTTTTCCCATAGAACATAACGCCGAACTTAACTTACTGCCACACGATGGTATTGTAAATTATTATGGTAAAATATTTGAAGCTGCCACTGCTACAAAATATTATGAAACGCTATTAACCGAGATTGATTGGCAACCGGATGAAGCTATTATTTTTGGTAAAAAGATAATTACCAAACGTAAAGTTGCGTGGTATGGTGATAGGCCTTTTTCTTACACTTATTCCAAAGTAACCAAACACGCTTTACTCTGGACCAATACATTATTAGCGTTAAAGGAAGCTACAGAACAACATAGCGGCGAACAATATAATTCCTGTTTATTAAACTTATACCATACCGGCAGCGAAGGCATGGCATGGCATAGCGATGGAGAAAAAGATTTAAAACCGGATGGTGCAATAGGTTCCTTAAGTTTTGGTGCCGAAAGAAAGTTTGCCTTTAAACATAAACAAAGCGGCGAGACAGTTTCGGTACAATTAGAGCATGGAAGTTTACTGGTAATGAAAGGCCGTACGCAAACACATTGGTTACATCGGCTACCGCCAACTACTCGTATTAGTACCCCCCGTATCAATTTAACATTCAGAACAATTGTGCAATAAAAGCAATTGTCTATTTTTATAGCTGCACCAAATAGTACATTCATGCATAAATACTGGTTTAGTCTTTTTTTAATGTTGCCGCTCTGCACTTTTTCACAAACTGTAAAACCCAAAATAAAAGACTGGCATTATTTAGACTATCAAAAAGATGGTTACATGGGCATAAGCCTGAATCAGGCTTATGAATTACTAAAAGGCAGAAAAAGTGAGCCTGTTATTGTAGCTGTTATTGACAGCGGTATTGATACGCTGCAACCCGACTTGCAACCTGTATTATGGAAGAACCCAAAGGAAATACCCAACAATGGCATTGATGACGATGGTAATGGTTTAATTGATGATTACCATGGCTGGAATTATTTGGGTGCCGCCAATGGCGAAAACCTTGCGATTAGCGTAAGTGATATTTACCGCACTTATCACCGCTTTAAACAACAGTTTGAAAATAAAAAACAAAAAGACATTCCCGATAGTTTGCAATGGCAATACAGAGAATGGAAAAGAGCCGGCGAAAAACTTGATAGTAAATATGCAGAAGCGAATAAAAATATAAACCTTATTCGTAAAAACTGGGAAGTGCTAAGCGAAACAAATAAATTAATGATACAGCTTTTAAAAAAAGATGTATTTAATAATACCGACCTGGATAGTATTGTATTGAATAAAAATAATAGCGAGCTGGTAGGTTTATGGAGGAATGTATTTCGTGGCCAGGAATTTAATAATCAGGCTTTTTTAAAAGACTATGAAAACTATAAAAAGGAACTGGAAGAAGATATTATTAAAAAAACAACTCCACCTAGTAGGGCCCGTGACAGCTTATTAAACAATAATGGTTATGATATTACAACAACACATTACGGAAACCATAACCTTACCACCCACAGTGGTTACCATGGTACCAGTGTAAGCAGTATTATTGGTGCTGTACGAAACAATGGCAAAGGCATTGACGGCATTGCCGATAATGTGCAAATTATGGTGTTGCGTGGTATATTGGGTAAAGATGAGTTTGATAAGGATGTAGCTTTATCTATTCGCTATGCAGTTGACCATGGTGCCAAAGTGATTAACATGAGTTTTGGCAAATATGTTTCGCCTGATAAACGATGGACAGACGAAGCTATTGAATATGCGTTAAGTAAAGATGTTATTGTGGTTCACGCTACCGGCAATGATGCTACAGATATTGATAAGGATACGCATTACCCTAACGGTTATACCATTGCCAATAAAAAACTCCCCAACTTTATTAATGTAGGTGCCAGCGGCGATCCCAGCTCCGGCGATTGGATAGCGCCGTTCAGCAATTATGGTAAAAAAACAGTTGATGTATTTGCACCCGGTAGTTATATTCATTGTGCTATTGCAGGCGATGGTACACAAACTGCCGATGGCACCAGTTTAGCCAGTCCGGTTGTTGCAGGCATAGCAGCATTACTACGCTCCTACTTTCCTAAACTTACGGCGGTAGAAGTTATTGATATCATTAAAAACTCAGGAACAACTATTACAGAAAAAGTAAATAAACCGGGTAGCAACACAGAGAAAGTATATTTAAGTGAATTATGCGACAGTGGTAGGATAGTCAATGCAGCAGCAGCGGTTAAGATGGCGATAGAAAGATAATATATGATTGAGTATTAAAAAAACAAGACTATCTCCTACTTGTTAGGTGATAGCAATAAAATTTTATACTTTAGTACTTTAGAATTTCCACTACCGAGTTAGCACAATTTAACCGTATGGCAACCAAGAAACTAAGCTTATCTTTTGTATTAATATTTTTAACATCCATTAAAATATTTTCTGCCACTTTTGTCGTTACGTCAAATGCAGATACAGGACCAGGAACTTTGCGTGAAGCAATTACACTTGCAAACAATAATGGAACAAGTGAAATAGATTATATACATTTTAATATTGGGGATGTATCAAGACAAGGCAGAACAATAGTTATTCAAAGTGGATTACCTACAATTACATCAAATATTCAAATTGACGGCACCACCCAAAATGGTGATAAATTTGGCAAAAGCGATGCAAAAATTATTATCGAAGTTAATACGCCGCAAACACAAGTTTTATCAATTCTCTCGATTAGAAATGCATCGAATGTAGAAATTTATGGCCTATTTTTAATCAATAGTGTATTCACCCTATTTTCTAATTATGCGGATATATATGGGATTGATTTACAAAAATCAAGTAATATAACAATTGGAACTCCCAATAAGGGAAATTATTTCAGAGGACTTATCTACTCAATTCGATCAAGAATAGACAATGCCCCAGATAGATTAGTTCCCAACTGTGAAAATGTTTTCGTTTATTCCAATTTATTTAATGTAGATGAATCCGGAGCGCCAAGCTTATATCACCCATATCAGCAAATCGGAGTAGCCGTTCCAACAATAAATCCTAGCCAATATGCTATGTTTTTTTCGAACGCAAAAAATGTTGAAGTAGGTGGAGAGGATGTTTCAAAAAAAAATATTTTCGTGGCAGAAGATATTGTCTTCAACTCTTCACTAAAAACAAATAATGGCTACATCAAGATTTTAAACAATGTTTCAGGTGTTAATACGGATGGCACTTTTCCTGATTTCCATGTTTCTGATGTTAAAATAACTATCCAAAACAATAACGCTGCTGATAAAATTGACTACGATGTAAGCATACGTAATAATCACATTTCGGGAAGTGTAAGTTTACGTAACCTTTCAAAGCATTTCACATTACAAGGAAATACCTTTTTTAGGAGAAATATTGGTGGAGGTGGTGGGTCAGACTTCTTGAATAAAGTTACGATCCAATCTTGTAGTGGAGGAGGCTTAATAGGAGGCGAGCTCTCCTATGAACAAAATGTGTTTTATAATACTGCTGTTCTACAGCACTATTATGAATACTCGAGTTTAGGCACTGGTGCCATAAACATTTCATATAGTCCAAAAGTTGCAATTATAAAAAACAAACTAACGTGTACAGCTTTTTATGGTAGTGGTATTTATATACTTAGCTCAACTCCTAAAGTCCATGTACAAATAGATCAAACAGAAACTAATTTTGTAAAAGGTAAAGCAACTCCAAACTCAAAAATTGAAGTATTTAAGGACGATGATTGTTTAGCTTGTGACGGCACACTTTTTTTAGGAGAAACCAATTCTGATGCTAATGGCGATTGGAGCTTTACTGGAAATTTTTCAGGAACAATATTAGCTACAGCTTATAAAGATGGAGAAACGTCTGAGTATTCAGCTCCCCGATTTGAAGCCAATACAACAATCAATCATCCAACTTGTGATGAAAAGAATGGTTCTATCACTGGAATAAAACTACAATACTCTACTGATAATGTTGAGTGGCATCATACTTCCTTCGTAGATAATGTATATATTGATACTGTTGTCTCCAGACAAGTTGATCTAACAAATGTAGGTCCTGGTAATTATTATTTTATAGCCAAACTTGGCAATACTTGTGCCAGCGCCAAAATATTATTTACATTATATAATTATACACCCAAAATAGACGAAAGTTTTATTGAAATATCAAACCCTTCATGTGGAATTGATAACGGATTTATTAGAAACTTAAAATTCAGAGACAATACAGTACATCAATATTCTAGTTACACATGGATAGACGAAAACAGAAATGTTTTATTCTCAGGAAGAAATGAAGAAATAAGAAGTCTTGAAAATATTGGACCGGGAAATTATAAACTTATTGTAACAGACTACAAAACGGCTTGTTCTGATAGCACAGATTGGTTTTTATTAGAGAATATCTCAGGGCCTGTAATTGATAATTCAAATACCGTTATTACAGCTTCAAATTGTGGAGGAAATAATGGAAGTATAAAAGGAATAAGCATTTTAAATCTTCAAACAAACGACATAAGATATGAGTGGAAAGACAACCAAAATCGCATTATCAGTAACGAACTAGACTTATTAAATCAGCCATCTGGAAAATACTCTTTCACTTATTCAGAAGAAGGTGGTTGTCCGTCAAACACTATATTCTATGACATTCCAGACCATGGAAATATAACAATTATAGAGTTGTATGCAAATGTTACACCCTCTGGTTGTACAACGTCTTCTGGCACAGTAACCTCATTAACTACTATCGGAGCTGAAACAAGATACTGGACCCGTATTGAAGATAACGCAACAGTAAGTACCGAACTAGATCTACGTTCACAAGCTGCTGGCTCTTATCAATTAACAGCTACAAATACATTCGGTTGCGAAAAAAAATCCAGCATTTTTATCATCCCGAAAGCTCATTTTGCCAATATTCAAGTAACAGGAACGGCTGTTACAAACGCGTTTTGTGAACAGAAAAACGGGTCTGTAACAGTTAACGGATTTACAAATATCTCTGCTGTATCCAGTTATGAATGGATCAACAACACTAATAGTATTATTGGCAGTGGTTTAAACATCAATAACTTAAATGAAGGTGAATATAAATTACTTGTAACGGATACTAATGGCTGTAAAGAAACTATTTTTAAAGCGTTAGTTGGTAAAATTCCTACCCCTATCGTTTCAACCAATAACATTAAAATAACGGATGACATTTGCGAGCAGAAAAATGGGAATATTACTGGTATTGCTGCTAGTGGCTTATTAGGTCCCACAAACTATACATGGTATAATCAGAATAACGAAATAGCCGGCAATACACTAAACCTTCTTAATGTTTCAGCAGGAACTTACCGACTGGAAATAAAAGACAGAGAAACTTGTCTTATTCACAGTTCACCTTTATCTGTAAACAATACAAACACTGGAGAAGTAGCCCCTGAATATGACGATGTAATAATTCAGCGAAATACGCCAGCTACATTAAAAGTGAAAAACACAAAAGCAGGGACTTACACTTTATACCGCGATGCACAAGGCATGCAAACAATTGAAAAAAATGAATCCGGCATTTTCCAGACTCCAAATTTGAATGCAGACCAAACTTACTATGTAAGGTATAACAAAGGAGTATGCATAAGCCCAATGAGAACAGTCAAAGTAACGGTTGTTGATAAATCCTATTTTGCGATCGCTACAGGGTTCACCCCTAACGGAGACGGACATAACGAACGTCTTAATTTAAAAGTAATAGGTTATATTAATGTTGACTTCTTTCAAATTTATAACAGGAACGGAGAAATGGTTTTTTCTACCAAGACAATTGAAGATGGATGGAATGGTAAATGGAAAGGAGTAGATCAGCCAACAGGAGGTTATGTTTGGATAGCTAGAGGCAGAGATATTCAAGGCAATATAATTACCGACAAAGGAACATTTGTTTTAATCAGGTAAAATAATAAGGGCGGTGTAACACCGCCCTTATTATTTATTAAAAATCAGCTACAGTTTTTACCACTTCTCTCCAGCTTTCCAATTCAGGAATACCCGGTTTGCGTTTGCCAAATAACTGAATAATTAATTCACCATTTTTGTCAAACACTTCCAATGCAGTTACAATACCTGCTTCACTAGGTTTTTTAACAATGTATGTTTTATCAATTGCCTCGGTACGTAAGTGTACATTCAAATCAGGATCTAATACATTAAACCAAGGACCTGTACGTACTAATCTGTCCACCTCGCCGGTATGAATTTGAATACAACCACGGTTGCCCACAAATATCATAATAGGTGCTTTTGTTTCTGATGCTTTTTGCAAAATAGTTTCAACTGCGTCGTTGCTTACTTCTTTAACAAAACCTTCCGGTGCTAAACGTAAACCCTGTGTACGACTTACACCAAATTTTTTCAATACTCCGAAGAACTGATGGGTATCGGTAATGTTTTTCCAACCTTCCTGGAAGCCGCCCACATCAATTTCGTTGTCAGCTTTTTCGGCAGGAGCAGGCGCATAGACTTCTGTAGTTATTTCTAACTGTTGGTTAGCAGCCGTGTATTTTGCTTTTAAAGCTTCGTAAGCTTCTTTATTGCTATCGTCGGTTAAGTATATTTTATGTACAGCAGAACCGCTTTTATCAAAAAACTGAAAGCTGAAACGATCGTTTTCATTCACTGCAAAACCATATTTCCAACCCATCATAAATAAACGAAGGTCAATATCCGGATCTAACACTAAACCAACATGCGGACTATCAAAAGACACATTGTTATAAACACCTTTGCGTTCGTGTACACAATCATTATTTCGTGTTAATGCCATTACACGACCCATGGTGTTTACTTCTTTTAAAAACTCACGAAAATCGCCTTCCAATAAAGTAACGGTTTCACCAATACCTGTTGCTAATAATTGTGCTTCGCTGCTGTTTAATAAACCTGCAATATCTCTTATGCGAGATTTGGGGTTTTCTGCTTTGGCAGCTGCATATCTTTCTTTTAAAGAAGTCAGTGTTGTTTCCATGCTCTTATTTTATTTATATATTTTAATTTATTTTCCTAATTACATTTTTACCAGCCTCTCCAAACCCTCCGAAGGAGGGCTTTAGGCACATTCGTTTTTTATAGCACTTTACTCGTTTCGCAGATAATTTGACCTTTCCTTAAATAGAAGGATAAAAATCTTACATCTTAACTACCACCAGCTTACGTTTAGAATCCGGATGCTGAATTATCTCCGTATCCACTTCATACACTTCTCTGATATTATGTTCATTCAGCACGCCTAAATCGCCAAACGCTACTTGCCTGCCTTGTTTTAACATCAGCACTTTATCAGCGTATTGTAAAGCCAGGTTTAAATCGTGCAACACCGCTACTACGGTAAAGCCACGCAGTGTTAATTTTTTTGCCAACTGCATTACGCTATGTTGGTATTGTATATCCAATGCACTTACCGGTTCGTCCAATAACATCAACTTATTGTTTGCATCACCATCCCACAACTGTGCCAGTATGCGGGCTATTTGTACACGTTGCTGTTCGCCGCCACTTAAGGTTAAGTAATTACGGCTTTGCAAATGTTCTATACCGGTATAACGTAAACACTGTTGTACCGTATGCCTGTCTAATTCACTAGGACTGTTTTTAAAATGCGGATAACGGCCCATCATCACAATCTCTTCTACACCAAAGGGTAAACTTATCTGGTAATTTTGTGTAAGCACAGCTCTTACTTTAGCCAATGATTTATCTGTCCATTTGCTTAAAGAAATATTATTCCAGCTTACATCACCTTGTTGCGGTTTCCATTCTTTACTAATACACTTTAACAAACTACTTTTACCGGCACCGTTAGAGCCCAATACCACCAACAACTCACCTGCATTTGCATGAAAAGAAACATCACGTAACAAATGCCGCTTGTTATGAATGACTGATATGTTGTTTACGTTTAGCAAAAGTTAATTGTTATTCGTTATTTGTTAATCGTTACAAACTCTTTATGAATTCAAACCTTTCTTCTTACCTACTATCAAGACTTTCCGTCTTTCCAACTTTCTCTGCTGATTAGCGATATGCTGTACAAGAGTGCGACGCAAGGGACGATCATCTATGTTACTGCTGCCCGTAACATAAAATCACTCTTCAATTGTTTATGATTCATTCCATTTTAACACGCTTTCTAAGCCCCTCCTTCGGAGGGGTTGGGGAGGCCCTATTTATCCAACATAAACGACTTGTTGCGTTCTTTTAACAACAAATACAAAAAGAACGGTGCACCAATAAAAGCCGTAACAATACCAATGGGTATTTCTACGGGTGCAATAATGGTGCGACACAATAAATCGGCCACCAGCAATAACAATGCACCCAACAATGCCGACGCAATGAATAAATTTTTATGTTCAGGACCTATTAGCTTACGAACAATATGCGGTATTACTAAACCTACAAAACCAATTACACCACTCACACTTACACAAGCCCCTACACCCAATGCCGTTAATAAAATTACTTTAAGTTTTAGTTTTTCTATCCGTATGCCTAAATGCAAAGCACTTGTTTCGCCAAGTGTAAATGCGTTAAGCGATTTGGACATTAAAGGCAAACAAACAATACACAATAACGAAAAAGGCAGTATAGCTAAAAGGTTAGTCCAGTTTGCACCACCAAGGCTACCTAATGTCCAAAACGTAATGGTACGCAATTGTGCATCGGTAGCACTTAAAGTAATAAAACCTGTTACCGAGCTGGTTAACGCACTTATTGCAATACCGGCCAGTAACATAGTACTGACAATAGTTTTACCACCGGCCTGCGATAATTTGTACACGGCCATGGCCGTTACAAAAGCACCGCCAAAAGTAAAAATGCTTAATGCATACAACCCTGACTGACTTTGCAAACCTGCAAACAATGTAGTGCTTAACACAATAGCAATAACCGCTGCCATGGCTGCACCGCTGCTAATACCAACCAATCCCGGATCGGCCAAAGGGTTACGAAACAAACCTTGCATAGCCGCACCACAAACCGATAAGGTAGCACCAATTAATATGGCAAAGAACACTCTTGGTAATCGTATGGCCATGATTACCGCTTCTTGCTGTGCGGTAAAATTTTCATCGCCTGTTATACGCAATTGATGCAGTATAATAGACAATACTTTACCCGGCGGTATACTTAACGCACCAATGCCCGATGCCAGCACAATAGCCAGCAACAACAACACTGTTAATATGGTAATTAAAACCGATGGACGCATGACAACAACTACAACAATTTTATTTGGTTTCGGTTGTAGGTTTAGCATGTATCAGCTTAGCTAAATCAACTACTGCTTTACCCATACGCGGACTTAAACCCGCCAGGTATTGACCATCCATGGTTATAAACTTTTTATTTTTTCCCGCATTGGTATTAGCAATGCCCGGTACTTTTAACAATCCTTCATCACCACCTAAACTTTCCAGGCCACTATCAAAAAACAAAATCACATCCGGATTTTCACGCACCACTGCTTCGGCAGTAAAAGGCTTAAAACCATCTACCTCAGCCGCTGCATTTACACCACCTGCTAGTTTTATCATGGTGTTAGGTGCGGTATTAATACCAGCCACACTCATGGTACCTGCACCACGGGCATATATAAACAACACTTTAGGTTTGCTAACGGTATCGTATTGCGGAAGCGCAGCCAAATCGGCTTCTATTTGTTTATTAATTCTATCAGCTTCGCTTGCTTTACCCAATGTATCGGCCAATGCTTTTACTAAATCTTTAGTGCCTTGTAAACTGTATTCACGCTTTAATAAAATCACCGGAATACCTGCTGTTTTAAACTGCTCGGCCACCTCAGGTTTTATACCTTGTTCCAATGCTATAACCACAGTAGGTTGCATACCAATAACGGCCTCCGCATTTACATTACGGTTATGTCCCGCTTTAGGCAAACTGTTCATGCTCTCAGGGTAACTGCTGGTAACATCAACGCCAACAATATTTTTTTCGTAGCCCAGTTCGCACAATACCTCGGTAATTGTACCATCCAACGAAACAATTTTTTCAGTGTTAATGGCTGCTTTGTTTTCGGCAGTAGTACAAGCCGTAGTAAATAATACAGCAGCCGTTAACAGGTATAAGAAAATGTTTTTTTTCATATTTTATTTTTATGTAACCGGCTGTAGTACTACTATCATCGCCTGTTGTGTCACTCACTGCATCGTCCGGTAATACTATTCAGCATGGGGCAAAAGCAAACTTATTTGCCTTACAGTCCTTATGACAAAGCAATGACAATTATAGAAAAAACGGTTACGGAAAAGGAAAAGGGGTTTACGCAAAAAGGAAAAACCGCCCAGGAGGCGGTTTTTCAAGTATTTACTTTAAATTATTTAACCAATTTATACTCAATTCTTGGTTTACCTCTGGTTCCACCATCTGTACCAACTCCCATTGACAAGAATTTTAGTTTATAATAGTTGCCAGCAGCATCCTTAATAACATAAAATCTATCAGTTTTTGCACCTGTGGCCGGTTGTGTACTTCTCCAATTAGAACCAATTACACCATTATCACTTTTAAAAGTTGTAGTGGCAATATTTGCTTCTGCATAATTATCGTAACTAACCGTTGAAGTTAAAACTTCAGCAGCAGTAACGCCTGCAAGTCTATTAATAAATACAATATCAGAGAAAGTGTAAGGCATATAAGTAGGGCCTGTAACCATGTAAAACATACTATATGTCCATTGTATATCCCAATTTTTCTTAACTGGCTCTACAGATACTAGATTACCACCAGTTAAAGAAACATACTGGAAGTTATAATCACTGTTTTTATTTATATCTAGTGTTTTAAAAGTAGTTTCACTCAGTTTAGCATATTGCAAAGTGTAACCACCTGCTTTACGTAAAATACGTATTTTCATTAATTTACTTTCATCCATTGGTACAGAATGAGTAGCTCCTAATGGGTTAAATACATATACCTTATTATTAGCATCAGTTGCACTTACTTCTGCAATAAGAGTACCAGCAAGGTCACCAGTAAAAGGATTGTCAATCACCGCTTCCATACCAGGAAAACCGGGTTCTACGCCAAGTGTATCTACTTTTATATCGGCAATAGTAACTGAGTTAATATCAGTTTTGTTAACAGCAACTGCAGTTGCATTGGTTGTATTATTAAGCTTTACACGAAACTCGTTTCCACTATAAAAACCTAAATTCCAACTATTTCTTTTAACCGAGTCTTGCTTATCTGTACTAAAGTCTATAAATATTGAATTTTCAGCATTTGCACCATTGCTACCGCCGTTTATTGTCATTTGCGAGCCAGTTGAAGGTGCTATAATAATAACAGGGTCTTTATCTTTTTTACATGCTGTAAAAGCACCAAACAAACAAAGAGCTAAGGCTAATTTTTGAAATTTTAACATGATTTATTTAATTTTTATAATTTACTATTTTGACCCATTAAAGGATAACGAAACAAAATATGAACGTCCATAACTTACCGGCACAGGGCCACCAGTAGAATGGACTGTTCCGCCTGTAGTAGAGGTGCTTGAAAGAGAGGTTACATCAAACAGGTTTTTTATGCCGGCGCCTACTGTAAACAGTTTAAACAACTGTTTATTCACTGTAAAGTCTGCCATATTAAAACTAGATGTTTCTGTTAACGCTGCTTTTTCTTGTCTGTCCTCTACAACCAATTGATATATGGTTCTTTTACCTGTGTATTTGTAAAATAAACTAAAGCTGGTTTTTGCCTTTTCCCAATTGTAGGTAATGTTACTGTTTACTTCAGGCGTCCAAACAAAGCTGGGTAAATTTTCAGGTTTATATGTTGGGTCATCTGAGTAAGAATTGTACCTACCTATATAAGCGGCTCCTAGTGTAACATTAAAGTTGTTAAATCTAAAAGTATTCTCGATTGTACCACCAGTAGTTTTATGGTCAGATACATTTATTAAGGTAGTAACGCTGGTATTATTCGGATCAATGGCATAATCAATTAAATCTTTAAACTTATTATAAAAACCACCTATCACTATATTATAAGAAAAGTGTTCCTTTTTAACTGCAGTCCAATTAGCTGATAAATTAAAGTTGTTTGACTTTTCGGCTTTTAAATTGGGGTTACCAATAATGGCGTGGTTGGCATCTATGTAGTTAAAGTATAACTCACGTAAAGCAGGTGATCTAAAACCGTAGGCGTAGCCAAACCGTATATTTAGATTATCGCTAATTGACCATTTAGCGTTTAGCGACGGCACTAGTGGTGGCGCATCATATTTAGAGTTTTTTATAAATCTTACACCTGGCCTAACAAGGATGTTTTTTATAGCAGCCACTTCAGTTGATACAAAAAATGCATAGTCTGTAATAACAGGATTACCACTTATTCTTTCTCCTTTAGCCTCTTCTCTATTAATATCAATACCTGATTGCAAACTTACTTTATCAGATATTTTGTAAAAAGCAGTTGTCCTAAAAACACCACTATTAAATTTTGCATGATCCTGTTGACCCGGGTCTGTGCCTAATACTGACGTACCATCCACAAAATCTCGTTTAATACTTTTGGTTTTGCGGCCATAGTCGGTATATGCCAATACACTTGTTAACTGCAATTTTTCGTTCACTTGCCATTCGCCTTGCATTTGCTGCATTATCCGTTTTGTATCATAATATTGATCTAACACTGTATATGCTCCACTTATAGTACCACGGCTTGTAATTGTTTCGTCCAAGCCATCAATTCTATAATACAGGTTTAGTTTATCCGTTCTATACCCCACCTTTAAGTGTCCAATGTATTGCTCTTTAGGCTTCCATGTTTTTGCACGTCCAAATTGGTCACCGCCAAATCCGTTAAAATCAACATGAGAAACACCGGCGCTGACACTTATTTTTTTCTTTTGCCAAGCCAATGCTAGGTTTTGCTGATGTACACCTTGATAGCTAAATGGCGAATACTCGTTACCAGCTGTTTCTTCCTGTACTCTTGCTGCGACTGAAATACTTTCATTTTTTTTAGCACGTTTTGTAATAATATTTATCACACCTGCTAATGCATCTGTACCATACGATACAGACATAGGCCCCTCCACAATTTCAATCTTTTCAATTGTGTTAACGTCAATCTGACTTAAACTCTCTCTTGTATCATTTCTATCAACAATTGGAATTCCGTCTAGTAAAATTTTTACACTTCTACCGTTCATACCCATCAACTGTACATCCGTTGTTCCTAGTGTATTATCGTTTACCAATCTAAGCCCCAATTCGGTACTTAAAATTTGAGTGATATTTGTAGCATTTCTTAAGCGAATTCTCTCTTCCGAAATAACCCTAACATTATACACCGAATTTTTTAACGATTGCGGCTTGTATTGCCCTGTTACCACCACTTCACTCATATTGTGGCTGGTAGTATCTTCCTGCGCCATAATTTCCGATATAGTAAATGCCTGTAAGGCCAATAATACTAAAGCAGCTTTTACCGGCTTATATGTTTTTAACGTAACTAATTGACTTTCAGTAATTTTTCGGATTATTCCCTTCATAGTGACTTTATCTGGCTGCAAAAGTCACACATTAACAGACGGTAAATTACCGCAATTAGGAAATGCGTTTACGTATTCGGGAAGATGACAGTGACGTGACAAAGTAAGGGCAAAAGAAAAGGCCGTATCTTAGGGGATACGGCCCAGGTTAGCAACGACCAGAATAAAAATGTTATAAATAGGTGTTATGAAATAAAAAAATGGTACGAATTTAAAACGGGCGTTAAAGGATATTACATTTACGTTTTTGATATACCAATCAGTTTTACTTGCTGAATACTGCTTGGTAAACTCGTTTTATGTTCAAAAGATCTGTTTTTATGAATTATATATACTGATGCAACCAACAATCCAAGTAAAACAAACGAAACCAGTTTTTTCCAAAGCTTTGTTTCACCGGCGTTATTTGTTTCAGTATCATCCGCATCAACTAAAGCCAGTTGTTCTTTTGCATCTAGATCCCATTCGGCCACATTTTCGCCAAACAACTGAGCCATTTCTGTTGGTGTTAAACCTAAACGGGCACTGGTCAGGTATTTAACAAAAGTGACCGAGGACATATTTGTATTATTAACCTGCTCACCTAATGATTTTAACACAACTGTAGCGTATAAACATATATACGTATAAACTGTTGATGCCTTAACCCCTGCTTTTTGTGCTACATGGTTTAAAACCATGCCTAACTTATTACCAAATATTTCTGTAACGGCACCACCACCTTTCATTAATAAATAACCGTTCTCAAAATTATCGGCCATATTATCAGATATTTTTACTTTGGCAAAACTTTTTGCCATTGTATAAACATCTGTGTTTTCTGTATTAATGCTGTGATACTGATTAATACCGGCTACAAAAACATTTTCAACTTTTGCAATTAATTGTTGGATGGAAGTTTGTTCCTCCTCCAGTAAATCGGCTGCAGCTTTTACAAAGAACGTTTGATGCTTTATGATTAAATGCATATCAACCTTATCATGAAACTTCATCTCGGATAATGTTGATGCTTTTATCATTTTGCTTTTTTTATTGTTAAACCATTTATACAATTACTCTCGCCTTGCCTAAACAGTTAAACAAAGTAACTATAGCAACTGGTGTGTTTACGTCACTTTTCGCCAAACTGGCTAGTTTTTTCGCTAAGTCGCTTTGAATAAACATAATACTGCATATGTTTTTCCTTTTTCCATAAAAAATACAGTATCACCGCAGTTGGCTAGCCTAAAAAAAGAATGGGCCAGGATACTTAGAAAAGTTTCTTGACCCATACTTAAAGCCCTCTAAACCGTCACAAAAATGGTATGTTTTTGAGGCTTCTTTTTTCCATTTCGGTCAATGCCTGTAACTATTCGCTGAATATGCAAAAAATACCGTTATGTTACAAATACACAATACTTGTTATAAAAATTAATAATATAATTAGATGATGATGAAAGGAATAAACTTTAACAGCAATGCAACTGAGCAGAAGGAAAATTGTGATGCAGACTTATATAAAAAAGAATGGGCTAGGATACTTAGACAAGTTTCTTAGCCCAGACTTAAAGCCCTCTAAACCGTCACAAAGATGGTATGCTTTTATATGGTTTTTATTTTGTTTCGACCAATGAGTAAGAATATTCGATGAATACCGAAAAATAATAGTTGTGTAAAAAATACACAATATTTTTTTAGTAAAGTTTTATGGAGAAGATTGATGTTTACCAACAAAACAAAATGTGTAATACGGGATATCAAATTTTTATGTTATCAACGGTATAGCCCTGATTGAACTTTACTTGCCGTTCTGCTGCACCAACGCGAAGTATCAATGAGGCTAATCCAATAAGGAATATCGAATTAATTCTATTGGCCAAAATGCATCGTCCCGAACTTGTTCCGGTAATTCCGTTCGCTAATCAGCATAGAAATTCTGTGAATTGGAAAGTATGTAAATGCGTAAGAGAAGAGTAATAAAAAGATGTGGTAGTAAGTGATGTAAACATGGGCACCTATATAAAAAAAGAATGGGCTAGGATACTTAGACAAGTTTCTTAGCCCAAACTTAAAGCCCTCTAAACCGTCACAAAGATGGTCTGCTTTTGTAAGGTTTTTATTTTGTTTCGACCAATGAGTAAGAATATTCGATGAATACTTGAAAACTGTAGTTGTGTTCTAAATACACGATACTTTTTTACCATTGTTGGTATTACGTGTAGTAGAGTGAGTTGGCTAAAGCACTAACAAAAGAATGAAATACTGTTGCCTTACTATTAGTTAACGGAGAGTATGCAGTTGCATAGTATTACTGCAGTACCGCCTATGAATAGGGTACACCTTGCATAATGCTGAGTAAAGTTACAGGTGCACAAGAGTGCGACGCAACAAAAGCTGACTAGTATTACTGCTGCCGGTAACATAAAAATACTGCCGTAGGAAAAGGCTGTAGTAATTGGGCACTTATATAAAAAAAGAATGGGCCAGGATACTTAGACAAGTTTCTTAGCCCAGACTTAAAGCCCTCTAAACCGTCACAAAGAAAGTAAACTAACAGTATTATTATTTTTCATTTCGACAGTTGATGAATATGTTTCGATTAGTGGTCTGTTTTAATCGGTAAAAGTTAATTATTTTATATCGGGAAGAATGAGCCAGTAACACAATACAATACGTCTGCGATCATCATCCGATCTGTAATCGTTAATATGTGCAAATGGAAACTCCTCTCCTCTGCCACTTGCTACATATCCAATTTTAAGTTTGTTGTAGTTATTGAACCGACCTGCATTCTGTGTCATTAAAAACTTTAAATTTCTTAGTAACTCTTTTGCCCGAAACTCGGATAGCTGTTTGTTTAACTCCTGTTGCGTTGGCGTTGGGTTTTTAATAATTTCTACCAGCGATTTGTACAAAGTTGTTGCTTCAGGAATACTTTGTCCATCGGCAAAGCCAAGTAAAACAATAACTGCTTTATGCGGAATATTTTTATACTTATTGGAGAAGGCTGCAATAGAATCTATAACCGGGCTAAATAAACTTTGCACCTTGTCCATGTTTTCGGGTGCTACGCGATAAACACCTGGATCGAAAAAGGCAGCCAGGTTAAAGAGATTGTAGTTGGCAATATTAACGCCATCTGTAAGCATTTCATACACCAATTCTCTTTTACCGCTTCGGTTGTTAAACGTGTCCAACTCAATTAACCGGGATTGAATTTCCGTTTTGTAAGCTTTTCTAAACCCTTTTTTATCGGTTAATGCCTGGGCTATATATTCAGCTTCTTTAACCTCAGACTCAATGTCATCAATTAATTTTTTAATTAAAATATCGGACTGCTTGGTAAGCGTATCGTCTAAGTTTCCTTTTTTTTCTTTTAGTTCAATAACTTGTTTAAGACTGTCTAACCGGGCCAGTTCGTCCTTTTTATTCTGGTTGTAAACATCAATAGTTTTTTGTGCAGCTGTCATCCGTTTTTGGGTTCCACAAGATACCAATACAAGTAAACAGATAATTGACCATATACATTTAGCCATACCTTCTTTTTAAAAATGGTTTAGATTTTGAATACGGTTTTCAGCGGAATGGGACTTTATCAGGGAACAGGGCGAATATCGATACCACCAACACCAGTGCGGCTTTGATTGGTTGTTTTAACCCTTTGTTCGTATAGTTTTTTATAAATTTTATCTCTGCCGGCAAAGGTGTTGGAACTTACGGTATCATACTCACTATTATTTGTTAATAGTGTATTAATAAGTTCTTTACGTCCGGTAAGACTCAGGTCATTAGCAGAAAACAATATCATATCAACTGAAGTACCATTTTCATCGCCATGTGTAAGTTGATTATTATTGGCTCTTTGTTGTACGTTAAGGGAAATAATATTGTTGCCTTCTTTATACCATATGGCAATCATTATGAGGAAAATAATAAAAGCACCTGTCCACAGTATAATAAGTGCCGGAAAATAGCCGGACGACTTATCTGGGATTAATGTTCTAGTGCTTTTTTTTCTCATTTCGTAAAAATGTATCAATTCGGTTTAGCGGATCAATTACGAAGATAGGCTTTTATTAGGTCTTTACCGTACCCGTCAATTGTTCTTATAAAGGTTTTTATAGTGCTTGCGTCCAGGTTTCCACTAACAAAATGCTTATCAATATTTGATATAGCGTTATAAATAGGATGTGATGCGCCTAAGGGTGAAAAAGTTGATCTTAAACTGTGCAAAACGGGTTTTAATAAATGCAGTTCTTTTTCTTTATAAATCATCTCAATTGTTTTTTTATCAACCTCCCATTGGGTTAACATTTCATTGATGAAAGTTTTTGCCGTTTCCATATCGCCACCAACAAGGTTAAGAAAATAATCCTCCTCGGTAACTATGGCTTCTGATCGATTTTCTGCGGTTTCCGGTTGCAGGTATTTTTGTATTTCTTTTACTAATGTAAACTCCTCTAAAGGTTTAGCCAGGTAACCATTAAAACCGCTTTCCAAACATTTGTTTTTTTCATCGGCAGAAACATATGCAGTCATTGCAATAACAGGTAACTGCGACAACATATCATTACGTATATGTTTAATAGCTACATAGCCATCCATTACCGGCATTTGTATATCCATTAATACCAAGTCAAAAGTTTCATTTTGTAATTCCTGCAAAGCCTGCTCCCCATTATCTGCATAGAGCACATTAGTATTATACTTTCTTAATATATGACTTAGTAATAATTGGTTTGTTTTGTTATCTTCTACCGCAAGTATTTTGTAAGCAGACAGATCTGCCAATAATTCAAAAGATTTACTATCCAGCTTGTCGTTTAAGTTGTGTTGTTCTTCGGTTGTTAACTTATCGGTTAAAATAGAGAAGGTGAATACGGATCCTTTACCCATTTCGCTATAAACTGATACGTTGCCGCCCAATAAACCAACCAAACTTTTTACGATGGTCAAACCCAACCCCGTACCGCCGTGCTGGCGGGTTGTGGCATGCTCTAACTGCTCAAATCGCTTAAAAATAGATTCCGTTTTATCGGCCGGAATACCACTACCGGTATCCTTAATACTAAAACCAAGTTTCATTAGCCGTTCTGTATCGTTATCCCAGATAATACTTACATCCAGTGTTACTGAACCTTTATCGGTAAACTTTAGGGCGTTGCCAATAAGATTAATAAGTATTTGTTTCAGTCTTTCAGCATCCGTCTTTAAAAATTCGGGGATCTTGCCATCAATATTACTACGGTAAATAATTCCTTTTTCTTTAAATGATGCTGAAAACATCAGGGCAACATCCTGTAATAATTGCTTGATGTTAAACACCCTTTTTTCTATACGTAATTTGCCTGCTTCAATTTTAGAGAAGTCCAATACATCATTTACAATGTTCAATAAATTATTACTGGAAGAGCCGATTACGTTGGCATATTGTTTTTGTGTTTCATCTAAAGGTGTTTGCGATAATAAACGCCCAAATCCAATTAAAGCATTTAATGGTGTACGCAATTCATGGCTCATATTAGCCAAAAACTGATCTTTCACTTCTGTTGAACGTAAGGCGGCCCGCTGTGCCGCTTTCAGGTCGCTGATAAGCTGGAGTTGTTTGGCATGACGACGAATAATAATTGTTGTCATAATCAAAATAGCAATAATAGCGGCAATGGCTAATAACCTGTTGAATAACGACAAATTACTGGCTTGTGCATTATTATCTCTCAATGTATTTTCCAATTCACTATCCAGCCTCTTTTGCACTTCCAAACAATTGACATAAATATCATCGCTTAACTGCATTTTCCGTAAGGAGTCAATCAACACACGCCGGCTGCCCAAACGGTTATTTTGTAAACTTTGTGTAAGTATAGAGATAGACATTTCGACCTGCTTATCAATAAAAGTGTTCATGTTGGTTAAAAACACTTTTGTTTCCGGTGTAGCGGCAGCTTTTGCCAATGCACTACTATTGTAACCAAGTATGGTTAACGAGTCATTTAGTTTATTAAAACGTGAGCTATCTATTGTAAGGTTATGCGAACTAAGTTTTTTTTCCAGGTCAAAGGCCAGGTTTGCCAGCTCGGTAATCCGATTATTAATACGAAAGGTTTCCACAGCTTTTAAATTACCCTGCCTTAAAGCTCTGTTAGCCTGATTGGTAAACAATTGGGTAATAAAAATCAGCACCATGAGTGCCAATGCCAGTATTACAATGGGAAAAAAAAGTTTAAAAAACCGTTTCATGAATGATAAAAATACAACCTTTTACAAAAGGTTGAGCTTGGTAAGTAACTGCTCCCTGTAACTGTCAGATACAGGTATGGCCGCATCATGTATATGAACAACCATATCTTCAATATAATCTATTTTATTAAACGCTATAATATAACTGCGATGTACCCTTATGAATTGTTGTGCCGGCAGACGATCTTCCAAAGCACGTAAACTGGAGTGTATAATATGGCTTTTGCCCTGTACATGTACTTTTACATAATCCCCTTTGGCTTCCATCCACAAAATATCGCTTAAGTTAAGTTTGCGTATTACTTTACTTTCTTTAATAAACATAAAGTCAGTTGACACCTGGCCTAACTGCGTATCCTCACTTTTTAATAACTCTACCGCTCTTTCCACCGCTAATAAAAGACGGCCCATAGTAAATGGCTTTACCAGATAATCAACCACATTCATTTCAAAAGCTTCAACAGCATAACCTTGTTTTGCTGTGGTGAGTATAGTAAGTGGTTTTACGGGTAATAGTTTTAGTAATTCCAAACCTGTCATTCCGGGCATTTCTACATCCAGAAACAACATATCCACCGCTGTATTTTCCAAAGCTTTTTTCGCACTAATGGCATCTTCGTATTCACCAATAATGTTTACTGTTTGGGATTTTTCCAGTAACTGCCTTAACATCAGGCGGGCAACTTTATTATCATCAACAATTAAGCAGGAAGGTAAATTGTTATCTTTCATAGCATCCAATTTTCAAAAAACAGAAAAATATAATATATACTTCGTTGTTTTTCCTTTGTTTTAAATCTGGTGTTTCACTGGCGCAGGAATGAAAATAGTAAATTATTGACCATTGTCATCCCTTCTTTCTACTTTTTTTGAACCACGATTTTTTATCATATTTACATATTCATTTCTTTTACTTTATTTTCAACTGATAGTCAATTCTATACCGTTATAGTGGACTATATTAGGCTAGTATTGGCCATAAAAAAACCCGCAACTATGCGGGTTAATAATTTATATATTGAGCCGTTTATAAACCGCTTAACGTTAAACCAACTGTATAAGGACGAATTTCCGGAGCCACCCCATCTTTAAACAGATTAGTTAACTGGAAAGAACCAAAAAGAGAAAAATGCCCCCAACCTACTCTTGCAGTTGCCGCAATGCGTGTGTTGTTAAAATAACGCTTTTGCATTTCTTTTACGGTATAATCGTTAATTACACCACCTGCTCTTGTTTGTAAAGTGCGGCTACGTGTAAAAGCTTTAGCCATCCAACCACCCTTAACACCAATGGCCGCTTTCCAGCTACGATCGCTGTTGTCAGGATCAGCCACAAAACGTAACTCGATTGGCGCCTCTAAGTAGATAGTGCCTACTTTATGTTTTTTAAAATTGTTGGTATCAGCCTGGTTAATAAAACGCAGGTTTTCGGTAGTTCCCTTTATATCAACAAAAGTTTTATCAAAGTATATATTGTCGTAAGCTACACCCACACCAATAGCTGCGCTAAACTTTTTTGCCGATTTAAATGGAAAATCCATCATAAAATAAGCATTAAAAGTACGGGAAAAGCCTTTTGTACTGATGGTATCAGGTATGCCAGACCAACCGGTGTAACCAAACTGTAACATTAAGTGGTCATTAGCTTTACCGGCTTTTTTTAAAATTCCGTCTTTAGTAGTAGTGGAGTCCTGAGCCGATACGGCTGAGAAAAAGAAAGCACCAAGCGCAATTAAGAATATTTTTTTCATAAATGTGTAGTAATGGACAAATGTATTTTCAATGCGGTTAATAAAAGGTTAAACCCGTCTTTTTACGCTAAATTGTATACCATTTTGAATAAATACACTAAATAACGAAGGTTTTGCCGCTATTAACCTTATAAAAAAGCCCCGTTTTCCGGGGCGTTTTTTATGGTGGACCCTGCTGGGATCGAACCAGCGACCCTCTGATTATGAGTCAGATGCTCTAACCGTCTGAGCTAAGGGTCCTACAGTGCAACTGCGCTGTGCGGCCGCAAAAATATATAATCTGAGTTAAATAGCCTTATTTAATCTCCTCAAATTCTATATAATCGTCAGAATGTTTTTTAGGAGGAGTATTTCTTGCAGTGTTTTGTTGCGTAAACCCGCCCTGGTTAACGCTTTGATGCGAATCCTGCTGTTGCTGAAATTGTTGCTGCATTTGGGCAAATTGTTTTTTCATGGTGCGGGATGCACGATAAATTGGGATAATAAACTTAAAAATTAAGTTGTATAAAAACCAGGCAAGTAAGGCGTATAATAAAACTTTTAGCATAATAGGTAATAGTATTTAGTACAAACTGTAGGGCTTAATATAAAATACAGGGTAAAAATACAATAGTTATAAGGGTTTATAACGCCATTTATCATTTAATTGTTCAGGTACGTGGGATTTTAATAAAGGTTTAAGAAGTTGCATCCGTTGAATAAGTTCAAGAGGTTCTAAAGGTTCAAAAAGTTCAATGTTTAAAGTTTAAGATTTATGGTTTTTTGGGGGAGTACTTTTAAATAGGTTCAGTAAACACCTCAATATCATTGTTATTGTCATCTTTCCGACTTACGGACTTTTCTGACTCCCCTGCTGATTAGCGATATGCAGCACAAGTGTGAGTATTTAATTCATTTCCACAGGAAATAAATTAAATCCCGATCCTATCGGAT
>DHEF01000039.1:131576-281135 GCA_002399735.1 Chitinophagaceae bacterium UBA4857 | reverse complement strand
CCCGATCCTATCGGATCGCAAGGGACGATGATTAGAATTACTACAGCCGGTAACATAATAAAAAAAGCTGAATACCTAACGCCACTTCCACAGCGTTAAACATTCAGCTTTATGATTTTAGCAAGTATAAATTATCCTAGCTCAATTTCAAAGTTAATCAACTGCTTAAACTGTTGAATGCGATTTTCAATATCGGCTTTGGTTACTTCTTTTAAACGGGTTGGGCCAAATTTTTCTACACAAAAACTAGCCATGGCCGAGCCTACGATGATGGCACGTTTCATGTTTTCAAAAGAAATATCGCCGGTTTTGGCCAAATGACCTATAAAACCACCTGCAAAAGTATCGCCAGCACCGGTTGGGTCAAACACATCCTCCAAAGGCAGGGCCGGCGCATAAAACACTTCGTTTTGGTTAAATAACAAAGCACCGTGCTCGCCTTTTTTAATAATTAAATATTTAGGGCCCATTTGTAAAATGGCCTTAGCAGCTTTTACCAGTGAAAACTGGCCAGTTAACTGACGAGCTTCTGCATCATTAACCATCAGTAAATCAACATGTTTTAATGTTTCTTCCAAATCAGGCATGGCTACTTCCATCCAAAAATTCATGGTGTCCATAACAATTAATTTGGGGCGGGTAGTTAATTGTTTAATTACGCTTAACTGTACGGCAGGTACTAAGTTACCCAACATTAAAAACTCGGCTCCTTGATAAGATTCCGGAATAATGGGGTTAAAATCGGCCAATACATTCAGGTCGGTAATCAAGGTATCACGACTGTTCATATCCTCGTGGTAACGACCGCTCCAGAAAAACGATTTTTTATCTTCAATTACATCAACTCCATCCAATAAAACGCCACGGCTTTTTAACTCTTCCATTTCTTCTTTAGGAAAATCGAAACCCACAATAGATACCTGTTGCACAGGTTTTACAAAATTGCTGGCTGCATAGGCAACATAAGTGGCCGAACCTCCTACAATTTGATCGGTTTTACCAAAAGGAGTTTCAATAGCATCAAAGGCCATAGTGCCTACAGAAATAACTGACATGTGTTGTTGTTTATGTACTTAAAATTATTTTGGAACAAAGGTGCAGCAATAGTAATAAGAGGCTTAATACACCTGTTTTGATTGCGGCGTGCAAACCTACAAAAAAATTAACGATTTGTATAAACCCTACCCGCTAAAAGGCGTTTTGATTGGTGTAAAATTCCAAATTGTCAAACTGGCAAATCATTATCTTTGGGCTATGAATAAGCCTCAACGTAAAAAAGCCGGAAAAAAAGATTTAATTCTTTTAAAGGCTGCTGCCATGTTTCGTGAAAAAGGATTTGCCGCCACATCTATGCGTGACCTTGCCGAAGCCGTAGGTATTGAAGCTGCCAGCTTATACAACCATATTCGTTCGAAAAACGAAATACTGGAAACCATTTGCTTTGATGTAGCCAACAGGTTTCACACGCATATTGAAGAAATTGACAACAGCCAGGAACATGCTATTAAAAAAGTAGAAACGCTTTTACGTTTTCATATTAAACAAATGATTGAAAACTTTGAGGAAGTACATGTTGCCGACCGTGAGTGGCGTCATTTGGAGGAACCTTATTTATCAAACATGCAATCGCAACGCCGCAATTATCGCAAACGCATTGCGGCTATCATTCAAGATGGTATTAATAAAAAACAAATAGCCAATATTGATGCTTCTACATCGGTATTAATAATGTTACACGCCATTAGCGGTATAGAAAGCTGGCACCGCAGTAAAGCAAAAGTTTCGGCCGAAGAGTTGGAGAACAATATGATTCGTTTACTGATAGATGGTTTACGCAACAGCACAGTATAATTTTTTTATACCGGCTGCATTGCTACTAGCATCACCTGTTGTGTCACTCACTTGTGCTGCAACAATTCTATTGAGCATTGTGCCATACCAAGCACTATTGTAAACAATATTATTAATTACTAATTATTAAATATTAATTCACTCCCTAGATGTCTATTCACTTTCATCCATTAAAAGTTAAAGAGCTACGTAAAGAAACACCCGACTGTGTAACCATTGTTTTTGAAGTACCTGAACAATTAGTAACCGATTTTAAATTTATACAAGGCCAAAACCTTACCATAAAAAAAACAATTAACGGCCAGGAGTTACGCCGCACTTACTCCTTATGCACTAGCCCATACGATAACGAGTGGCGTGTAGCCGTAAAAAAAATTGAAGGTGGTTTGTTTTCGCAATATGCCAACAGGGAGTTACAAGTTGGTGATGTATTGGAAGTACTTTCACCATCGGGTAAATTTTATACCGAGTTAACAGCTACACAACAAAAAAAATACCTGGCTATTTGTGCCGGTAGTGGTATTACACCTATACTTTCTATTATTAAAGCTACATTACAGGTTGAGCCGCAAAGCCATTTTACGTTAGTGTATGGCAACCGCAACCGTAACTCTATTATATTTTTTGATGAGTTAGAAGCGCTAAAAAATAAATACATTAACCGCTTAAGTATTATACATATACTTAGCCGCGAAACAGTAGATACGCCTATACATAACGGACGTATTGATACTACCAAAATGGAAGCTTTAGCGCCATTGGTAAATTACAAGTCCATGGATGAAATTTTCCTGTGCGGGCCCGAAGGTTTAACCTTTGGCGCCAAATCATATCTGGAAGGTTTGGGGATTGAGCATCATAAAATACATTTAGAGCTATTTACTACACCAGTATCAAAATCTGGCGAGGAGAAAAAAGTAATAGCAGCACCTGTTAACAGCAACGCCAGTTTAGTTACTATTAAACTAGATGGCCGCAGTTTTGATTTTGAATTACCATACGACGAAACAATTTTAGATGCGGCACTTGACAAAGGCCTTGATCTGCCTTACGGTTGCCGTGGTGGTGTATGTTGCTCCTGCAAGGCCTTAATACGTGAAGGCGAAGTTAACATGGATGAAAACTGGGGCTTAGAAGATGATGATGTAGCAAAAGGTTTTGTGCTTACCTGCCAAAGCTACCCTACCACGCCACGTGTTGTAGTTGACTATGACGTTAAATAAACCAATTAACAAACGGTGAAACAAGTTGATGACTTTTTTAACAACTTAACCGAGCCTAATAAAAGCTTTTTATTGGCGTTAAAACATATTGTTCAGCAACATTGCCCACAACTTAGTTTAAGCATTAAATACGGCTTGCCATTTTTTACTATCAATGGCAAGCTTTTTTGTTATTTCTGGACATATAAAAAACTCAACCATCAGCCATATATAAGTTTTATGGATGGGCATAGAATGCAGCATACCGTATTACTACAGGAGAAACGAGCCCGGGCAAAGATTTTTTTAATGAACCCAGATGAAGATATTCCTGTAGAAACAGTAAAGCAACTTTTATCTGAGGCAATGGCTTTTTATAAGTAATAAACATTTAGTATTGTACATACACAAACATATTTGCATTTCACCGCAGCAAGGTTTTGATAGCATCGTATCCAACAACCTGCAGGTAAGTGTTAATAATCAGCTTAGTGCTATAGAACCTGCTTACGCTGGAATTCCACCGGGTTTATTACGCCGTATGGGCAAAGCGGTGCGCATTGGTATTGGTACCGCTTTGCCTATTGTACAAGAACATCCGCAAATAGCTGGTATTATATTAGGTACAGCTAACGGTGGCATGGAAGATTGTATTAAATTTCTGAATCAGATTATTGATTACGATGAAGGCATGTTAACCCCCGGAAACTTTGTACAAAGTACCCCCAATGCCATAGCCGGCCAATTGGGTTTAATGAGTAGTAATCACAACTACAACATTACCCATGTACATCGGGGCCTTGCTTTTGAAAATGCTTTACTGGATGCCATTTTGCATTGTGCCGAAAATCCTGAAAAAAAATATTTGCTAGGCGCTGTTGATGAAATTTCGGAGTACAATTTTAATATTGATTTTTTAGGCGGTTGGTATAAAAAAGAAACAATTGCCAGCAGCAATTTGTATGACAGTAATACGATTGGCAGTATAGCGGGCGAAGGCGCTGCTATGTTTTTAGTAAGTCAACATGCGGCAAATGCAATAGGCTGTGTACAAGCGGTTAGCACCCTACATAGCAACGATGAAAAGGAAGTAGTTAATTTTATGGCTTCGTTTTTACAGACTCATTTCCCGACAACACCACCCGACATTTTTATTAGCGGTGAAAACGGTGACAGCCGTTTACAGCCTTTTTATACCGCCGTACAAGAACAATTACCACACACTGCCCTTGTTAGGTACAAACACCTTAGCGGCGAATACCCTACAGCCGTAAGTTTTGGTATTTGGCTGGCACTGGAAATACTAAATAACCGGACCTTACCCCGGCACCTTTTTACAACACAAATGAGCAATCAGGATTACGAGCATATTATGCTTTACAATTGTTATAAAGGAGAACAACATAGTATTACCTGGATTTCAAAAAAATGATTAATTTGGGTAATAATTTTAAAAATTAAACCTTAAAAATCAAACCAATGAAAGTAGTAAAATCGCTAGGATTGCTGCTCCTGTCCGGAACATTTGCGCTCACAACTAATGCCCAGAAAATTAAAGTTACCGAAGGAAGCCTTGATGCCTTAAGTGGGGTAAAAGAATATAATATTGAGTTTACCTATGAAAACATGGGGGTAGGAAAGTTTAAGACTGAAGCGGAATACGTAGACAAAAAGAAAGCAGAATACAATAAAAAAGAAGCCGGTAAAGGTGATAAGTGGGCCGAATCCTGGGTTAATGACAGAGGAAGCCGATTTGAACCTAAGTTTATAGAAAAGTTTGAAGAATATAGTGGTGCAAAAACCAAAGGAAATGCTAAGTACACACTTATATTTAACACCAGCTTTACCGAGCCTGGTTTTAACATTGGTATTACTCAAAAAAATGCTTCTATTGACGGAGAAGTAACCATTGTAGAAACTGCTAACAAAAGTAAAGTTATAGCTAAAATGACTATTGCAAAAGTTCCGGGAAGAACCGGTACCGGTTACGACTTTGATACCGGCGAACGTATTTCCGAGTCTTACGAAAAAGCAGGGAAAGAGATTGGCAAGAAACTAAAATAGTTTGCACCTTATAAGTAAAAAGAGAGTCTTACGGCTCTCTTTTTTTATGCGTTATGTGGTACAGGCTAAAAGCTTAACGTATAATGCTTAAAACTAGTTTTCTGTTATTCTATTACTACGTCCGCTTTGCTAAAAACAACACGATGATGATTAGCGAACAGAAAGTACAAGAGTGCGACCCCGAGTTCCGCTTCGCTCAGTCGGGGCAGGCGCAGTAAAAGTTTAACCATACAACTGCAGTTGGTAACATAAAAAAAGTCCCCGCAAAATGCAGGGACTGTATATAACTTTTAGTTATTATTATTTGTATTGAGGGATGATACTTTTAGCCAAATCAACCATTTTCTTTAAACCGGCTTCA
The DNA here is from genome assembly GCA_002399735.1 of Chitinophagaceae bacterium UBA4857. GTDB lineage: Bacteria > Bacteroidota > Bacteroidia > Chitinophagales > Chitinophagaceae > Terrimonas. The sequence continues at coordinate 275,657 of DHEF01000039.1, read as the reverse complement.
GGTAAATCACCTTTTTTAAACTGCGCTAATACATCAGGCAGTTGATTTTCCATTTCTAATAAGAAATGTTCTTCAAACTGTTTTACTTTACTTACTGCTACCTCTTTAATTAAACCGTTGGTGCCTAAGTAAATTACAGCAACTTGTTTTTCTACGCTGAAAGGAGCGTATTGAGCTTGTTTCAAAAGCTCCACGTTACGGGCACCTTTGTCAATTACATTTTTAGTTGCAGCATCCAGGTCACCACCAAATTTAGAGAAAGCCTCTAGCTCACGGTATAAAGCCTGGTCAAGCTTTAAGGTACCAGCTACTTTTTTCATTGATTTAATCTGCGCATTACCACCCACACGGCTTACCGAAATACCTACGTTAATAGCAGGGCGGATACCGGAAAGGAATAAATTAGATTCAAGGAAAATCTGACCGTCCGTAATTGAAATTACGTTGGTAGGAATGTAAGCAGATACGTCACCGGCTTGTGTTTCAATAATCGGTAAAGCGGTTAGTGATCCCCCACCTTTTACCAAATGTTTAATTGAATCTGGTAAGTCGTTCATGTCTTTAACAATCTCGTCGTTGTTAATAACCTTAGCGGCACGCTCTAATAAACGGCTATGCAGGTAAAATACGTCACCAGGATAAGCCTCACGACCCGGAGGACGTTTTAATAATAATGATACCTCACGGTAAGCCACGGCTTGTTTAGAAAGGTCATCATAAATAATTAATGCCGGGCGACCGGTATCGCGGAAAAACTCACCAATGGCAGCACCTGCAAACGGAGCGTAGAATTGTAAAGGCGCAGGGTCAGAAGCAGAGGCGGCAACAATAGTCGTGTACTCCATTGCACCATTGTCTTCTAAAGTTTTCATTACACCGGCAATGGTAGATGCTTTTTGACCAATAGCTACATATATACAATAAACAGGCTGACCTGCTTTAAAAAATTCTTTTTGGTTAATAATGGTATCAACCGCAATAGCCGTTTTACCGGTCTGGCGGTCACCAATAATTAACTCACGTTGGCCTCGACCAATCGGAATCATCGCATCAATAGCTTTGATACCGGTTTGTAATGGTTCTTTAACCGGCTCACGGAAAATCACACCCGGTGCTTTACGCTCCAAAGGCATTTCGTAACGTTCCCCGGCAATAGGACCTTTACCATCAATTGGCTCACCTAAAGTATTTACTACACGGCCCACCATACCTTCACCTACTTTAATAGATGCAATTTGTTTGGTACGGCGCACCTGAGCCCCCTCTTTAACACCTTTGCTTTCCCCCATCAATACCACACCCACATTATCTTCCTCAAGGTTCAATGCAATAGCACGTACACCATTTTCAAACTCAACCAGCTCACCATAGCTCACATTGTTCAATCCGTAAACACGGGCAATACCATCACCTATTTGTAAAACGGTACCTACTTCTTCCAAGTCGGCATTGGCGTTAAAATTGCTCAATTGCTGGCGCAGTATGGCCGATATTTCATCTGGCTTTATTTCTGGCATATAGTTAAAATTTAATTGATGTTTAATTTTTTAGGAGGTCGGCTGCAGTACCCTGATTGAACTTTAGTTGCGACGCTCCGTTCATCGTTCAGTAATTCTGTTCAACAAACCCCGAAAAACCTACATTGTTTTTTCGGGTGCAAAAGTAGTATAACCGTACGTAGTAACAAAAAAACACACCAAAATATCCTACCGATTTTGGTAAATGTTTACAAATTTCAGCCCCCAAGGCCAGATTGGCCTGCAAATACCACAAATTACTACTGCCTTTGACTTAAAATAAGTGCTGTAAGGCTTTTTAAAGGATATATAAAGCAAAAATGCCCTGCTTTTCAACAGGGCATTAGCAAAATAAATTCTCTTTCTTATCTAACCTTGTAAATAAAGTCGTTGTTTTCAAACTGACGTGCGATTGCTTTTAAGTCATAAGCAATACTTGCATCAATTAATTTATCGCCGGCTTTTAATACAAAACCGCCAATAATTGAATCATCAACCACGGTTTCAATATCAATATTCTTATAGCTGCTGTCGGCCTGTATTTTGTTAACAATAGCTTGTTTGGTAGCCTCACTTACCGGCGTGGCGGTAGTTAACACTACAGTTTGTATGCCTTTATGTTCTTTGTACTGTGTAATTACAGCACCGGCAACTTCGGGTAAGTTTTTTTCACGGCCTTTGTTAACCAATAAAGTAATAAAAGCTTTTGTTAATGGCGATACATGTTCACCTATAACTACGTCAACAATTTTATTTTTTTTATCAGCTTTAATAATAGGACTACGTAACAGGTTTACAAAATCGCGGCTGCTTTTGCAAACATTCTGCAACCATTGCATATCGGCAAAAACCTGTTCTAACTGGCCTTGTTCTAAAGCAAGGTCAACTAGTGATTTAGCGTATCTTGAAGCAAGACGTGGATTGCGCATAAAAAAGTAAAAATTAAAAATTAAAAAATCTTAAACAGCAGCAGTTTTAGCCAGCCTGTTCAGTTTTTTATTAGTTCAGTTTTAAAGTATCAACCAAGCCCTGAATGTGGGCTTCTTGTGCACCATTTCCGCTTAATTGTTGTCTTAATACTTTTTCGCTTACTTCTATTACCAATTTACCTACCTGGTTTTTAACATCGGTAAGTGCGGCCATTTTTTGAGCCTGAATAGCAGCTTGTGCTTCGGCAATTACTTTGTTTGCCTCTAGTTTAGCCTGCTCTTTAGCTTCGTTAATGATTTTATCTTTCATGTCACGGGCTTCTTTCAGCAATTGCGCTCTTTCTTCACGGGCTTTAGCTAATAAAGCTTCGTTTTCGTTTTGCAATTGCGCCATTTCGGCTTTTACCTTTTCAGCAGATGCAATAGCATTGCTGATATTGGTTTCCCTTTCGTTTAAAGACTTAAGAATGGGTTTCCAGGCAAACTTTTTTAATAAAAGAAATACGATGATAAAGGCAACCAATGCCCAAACAAAATAACCAAGTGAAGGAGTTAATAAACCCATAAAATATAAATTAGTATCGTTATGCTTTGTTGTTGTAAATAAGAACTGTACCCGCCGCCCTGTGCCTTGGGTACAGCACTAATTTTGCGTACTATGAATTATTAGCTTAATACAGCTAATAAACCTGCGATTACTGCGAAAAGGGCAACACCCTCTACGAAAGCAGCAGTTAAGATCATAGCACCACGGATGTCGTTTGCAGCTTCTGGCTGACGAGAAATAGCTTCAGTAGCACCTTTACCAATTTGGCCAATACCAAAACCGGCACCAATTGCAGCTAAACCTGCACCAATAGCGCCACCAAAATGTGACCAGCTACCAGAAACTTCCAACAGGATGTTCATTAAATCCATGATTCAGATTTTATTATAATTAAAAAAACTTTTTAGTAATCAGTATATAGTATTTAGATAATAGTATATAGATGAGTACAATATTGTTGGGTTAATGGCTGCGAGGAGTCTGCTGTTGAACAGCATTACTGCTGTACAAGTGTGCGACGCAAGGGACGATGATTAGCATTCCTGCAGCCGGTTAACAAAAAAAATCAAATAACTACTTTGTGTTGTGCATCAAATTAATGATGTACGTCTTCTTCATAATGATGATCGCCAATGGCCTGGCTGATAAATACGGCTGTAAGGTTGGTGAAAATGAAAGCCTGGATAAAGGCTACCAACACCTCGATTACATAAATAAATACCGCAAACGCTATTGATAATGGCGCAAAACCAAAACCGGCTACTTTGCTCATTTCGGCAAAGATGAATATTAAGCTGATGAAGCTTAAGATGATGATGTGGCCCGCTGTCATGTTGGCGAACAAACGCACAATTAATGCGAAAGGCTTGGTAAACACACCCATTAACTCTACCGGTAACATTAATATTTTAACCGGCACCGGTACACCAGGAAACCAGAATACGTGGCCCCAGAAATGTTTGTTGGTGCTGAATAAAATAACCACTAATGATATTAAACCTAATACCAAAGTGAAGGCGATATTACCTGTTACGTTGGCCGCACCGGGTAATAAACCAAATATGTTATTAATAAGAATGAAGAAGAATAAGGTTAATAAATACGGCAAATACCTGTTTGCCTTGTGATGCAGGTTGGGTTTTGCAATATCGTCACGTACAAACATAACTACCGGCTCAATTGCGTTTTGAAAACCTTTGGGGGCAGAGGTTACACCTTGTCCGGTTTTGTATTTATTGGCCACGGCTTTTAACAAGAAGAAAAGTACCACCAAGGCCAAAATCATTTGGGCTACGTTTTTGGTGATGGAGAAATCCAGTACGGTTACGGTTTCATCAACCACACCGGCTTCGTTTACGGCTACAATATCGTGGCCTACCATGCGGTAACCTTTGTAATCATCATGCCCGTGATGAAAATTTGAGGACATGAAAACGTCTAAACCGCGTTGTGGAGAGTATAGAATAACAGGGAGTGGTAAGGTAGCGTGAAAATCACCTACAGAAAAGAAATGAAACTCATGTGCGTCCGCAATGTGATCCAACATGGCTTTACCAGCGTCAAATTTTTTCCCTTCTTCGCCGCCACCGCCTGCTTTTGCTGTAAATGAAATTAACACGCAAAAAAGGCTGAAAGCCGCTATAGAAAAGGATTTAAGTCTTCCTGAGGTCATACCGTTCTGAAATTTGGCGCAAAGATAAGGAGCTTGCCGTCAAAACAATGCTTTAAGGTTTTGAATTTGGGAAAAAATCAGGAATCGGGGTTTTGTGTGTCTAAAATATCCTTGATGCGCTGCAGATATATTAAATCCAACTGATCTTTGGGTCGGTTAACCGCTTTTTTATTGGCAATAAGTTGATTTACATGTAGAAAAGATATTTTAACGCCTTCAATCTCCGCTTGGTTTGACATTTGTAAGCATTGGTCAAAGCTAAACCCGTCCAAACCTTTCATGTCAACTAATAAATCTACTCGTAGGCCACTATTTAACCTAAAGTCGGTCCAGCCGGGTACTATTTGCATGGTTTTAAGCATGTAATAGTCGCCCATACCACTCATTTTAAATGCTTTGCGTAAATTTTCTCTGTTTTCAGGGGTATATCAATCCAAATATCAATATCATCGGTAGTGCGTTGGTAACCATTAAAATTGGTGGCTACCCCGCCTACCATAATGTAGCGAACATTATAAGTCGCAAGATTTCGCCATAATTTTAGCAACTCCTCGTCAAAAATGTCCATTTACAGGATTATTTGGGCTGATTTTTATTAATAGTAATTTTTGCCTTCGACATCATCCTGTTCATTTTCATCAGGCGTGTCATGGTATAAAACCTTTCGGTGTAGGTGCGGCTTAGGGCTTCCCGTAGTAAATCATTTTCGGCTTTTTCAAAAAAAGCATCAGGTTCTTGGGCAAAACTTTGCGCAAGAGCCTCCTGTTCTTTATTTGATAGACTGTCATAATTTTTCATACCTGCAATTTACCAAATTAATTAAAAAGAAGAAAGTAAAAATATAGGAGCTATCCCGCCTCTTCCTGCTTTTCAAACTGGGTTTCGTACAAGCGGGCATAAAAACCGTTTTCCCGCAATAACTCCCGATGATTGCCCATTTCTACCACACGCCCCCGATCTAATACGATGATTTTATCGGCTTTGCGAATGGTTGACAACCTATGCGCTATAACAATGGAAGTGCGGCCTTTTACCAAAGTATCAATGGCGTTTTGTATTAGTAACTCACTTTCGGTATCAATAGAGGATGTGGCTTCGTCCAATATTAAAATAGAAGGATTGTATAAAATGGCCCTGATGAAAGATAATAACTGGCGCTGACCTAAGGATAATGTGCTGCCTCTTTCCTTTACCTCAAAATCGTAACCACCCGGTAACTGCATAATAAACTCATGCATGTTGATGTGTTTAGCAGCTTCTATAACTTGTTCACGGGTAATTTGCGGGTCACGCAGGGTAATATTTTCCATTACCGAACCAGAGAACAAAAACACATCCTGCAATACCACGGCAATGTTTTTGCGCAGGTAGTTTAAAGGGTAACGGTTAATATTGGCATCGTCAATAGCAATTTCTCCTTCATTAATAGCGTATAAACGGTTAAGCAAACTAATAATAGTTGTTTTACCACTACCTGTATGACCAACAATCGCTACTGTTTCTCCGGGCTTTACGTCAAAAGAAACATCGTCCAATACTTTGCTATCGGGCACATAACCAAACGTAACCTGTTTAAAAGAAATACTTCCGGTTAAGCGTTGTGGCAAATCAGTTTTCACGTCTTTCTCATCACTTGTTACATCCGGATTATCCAACACTTTAAATACCCGTTCGCTGGCAATAATGCCCATTTGCAGTACATTAAATTTATCGGCAATAAAACGTAATGGCCTGAATAATAAATTTAAACATAGTATAAAAGCTACCATGGTACCTTGCTGACTTTGATTTAACCGCAACGACTCACCCGCCAACCACCAAACCAACAGTGCCGTAGAAAGTGCTAATACAATTTCAATTAACGGAAAGAATATAGAGTAAGCCAATATGCCTTTAATATTGGCATTGCGGTGTTCTTTATTGATCGTATCAAACTTCTTAAACTCCTTATTTTCTATAGCAAAAGCCTGTACCACCTGCATACCGGTTAAATGCTCCTGCACAAAACTATTCAATGCCGCTACGGCATTACGCACTTTTAAAAAGGATTTATTAATGCTCTTTCTAAAATAATACGTACCAATAATAATAATCGGGAAAGGAATCAGTGCAATCAACGTCAGTTGCCAATCAACCCAAAACATATAACCCAAAACACATACAATAGATAATAGATCGGTTATAATCGGCACCAACCCATCTGCAAAAATATCGTTGATAGATTCTATATCATTTATTGTTCGGGTTGTTAAAGTACCAATAGGCGTGGTATCAAACTGACGAAGGTTAAGGTTTAATACTTTTTTGTAAGTAGCAACGCGAATATCTTTTACCACTGCTTGCCCTAACCACGCCGTAGTAAAGGAAAAAACAAAACGCATGGCCGTTTCCAATAACAACAAACCTATCTGGATAATGGTAATGTAAATAACCATATTCACCAGTCCATTGGTTATGTATTTATCAACCGTAAGCTGAATAAGGTAAGGACGCACCGGCGTAATTAATGCCAGCATAATGGCCATAATAACCGAAGTATAAAATTTTCGTTTATATGGCGCAGCATAACCAAACACCCTGCGCAGGTGTGTAATATCAAATGTTTTTTTCTTAGCTCCGGACAAACAGTATGTATTTAAAGCTGGCAAATATACGTAGCATTAGCCGCTAGTCATTTTTTAATTGTTGTGTTATTGGTAAAATAAAGCCCCCAAACCCCTAAAGAGGCTTTAAAGTCTATATGAACAAGATTATTTTTTTGTTACTAGCGTCCCACCCTTGATTGAAGTCTCCCCCTAACTTCGTTACTTCCCTTACGTGAACCTCCTTCGGAGGGATTTAGATAGTATAAAAATGAGGGTTTTATGTTACGAGCATCTGTGCTACTATCATCGCCTGTTGTGTCACTCACTGCATCGTTCGGTTCGCTAATCATCATCGCGTTATACGCTGGTCGTTTTCGGTAGCTTATTTTTTTATTTTTATAGGAGTTAATTCGGCTAAAGCCTTTTTTATTCTCAATCAATCCTCCAGCTAAAGCTGGAGGCAATTGATTGCACACTCAATTACACTTCCAAGCCAAGTCTTACGCAAGGCTAAGTCTGTATATGCCGGACTCAGCATTTGTTGTAATAAGATTTTTTACACCGAGCCCAATGCATGAAACTCGGCTACAAAGCATCTTATTCCCCAATTTTTGTTCTTTTAATATGTTCCATTAATGCATTTTCCAAATCATTACACCTACTCCAAAACTTCTCATCAATGTCATTTAACAAAACTTCGTTTATATCACACCAACTATCCCATTGTTTATTTCTCTCGTCAATGTCAGTAGGAGGTTGATTATTTACAAACAAGTAATTGATTTTATTCATTAATGCTGCTAGGTCTGAAAAGCCCAAAAGCTCTAACCCTTTAATTGTATCCGCATTATGATCAGCGCCATGATTGATGTAATGATCAATAATACCATCGATGATAAGAGGTTCCATATTAAACCATACTTTCTGATCGTTAGTAAGTCCATCATAATTAGAAAATCCCACTTCAACGACTTTTTCCCAAGCGGGTTGCATATCACCTTTAGTCATTTTGTTGCAAGTTTTTAATTAAGGTTAAGGCGTGGCAGTTACTTTCCGCTTCCTCTCCGCAGGTGTTAATTTTTGCACCCAGGAGTTATCATAAGGCTTAAAACATGGCTGCTGTTGTAATTGTGTAACAGAAATTTTTCCGTCAATATAATTACACATGTTTTTAAAAGCGGCTTCGTTTTCTTTTTTTAATATTAACTGTGCGGAGTTAAACCCGGCTTTTACAGCAATGGGTACGCCGCCGCCTAACTCGGCCCAATGGCCGCCTAATAATAAATTTTTAACCGGCGTTTGGTAATGGGCAATATTATTCTGCATGTTTTGCTTGCCGGGTTTAGCCCCCATCATAGTACCGTTTTTATTGCCGGTATAACGCCAGTGTGTAACCGGTGTAGCTACATCGTAAAAAAGTATGTGTTGACATAAACCCGGTGCCAGGTATTTATCAATACGATTAATAATTACTTGCGCAATATCGTCTTTCAGTTTTTTGTAGGCATCGCCTCTGATAATATTACCTTGTTCATCTTTTGTAGTCAACCAGTCATTCTCGTAATGCATGTAGGCGGGCATAAACAAGGTTAAAGTGCCGCAACCTTCAGGCGCCATGGATTTATCTCTAACTGATGGCGCCAAAATACTTATCTCCGATGTTTGAGGATTACCATTATGATGTTCGCAAAACGGAATGGTTTCATCTACTAAATGCACCAGCTCCTCACCAAAACCTAATGATTCTGCGGTGCAGTCTAACGCAATGGATATAGTCACCGATGAACTATACAGCTGTGCATTTTTTAATTTGCTTTTTAGTTTGTTTGATACGGCATGTACAGGCAACATATGCTCGTACAATGTTTCGATATCGCAAGCGGCAATTACGTATTTACTGTTAACCGTATAATCTTTCCCACGGTGATTAAACGCTACACCTTTTACGACCTGATCTTCAATCAATACCTGGCTTACCGAACAATTTGTAAATACCTGGTTGTTGTAATAGTTTACTACATATTGCAACCACTCGGGTATTACCTGTCCCCCACCCTTTGGCGGACTTTGAAAGTCATGCACATAGGACCAACCAATGGGCACCATACAACCAATTATTTCGGTTTCCGATGCGAACATTTTATGTAAACGCTCATCTTTAAAGTAACTTTTTAACCCACGCTTTACACCTTTTTCGCCACTATAACCCACCAATGGAATGAAAGGGAATATAATACGCAACAACTGTATTTTACTTAACAGCTTTTGCTTAAACGTTAAAATATCGTTGGCTTTAAAAATGCTGTTTAGCTGTGTAAGCGACCAACCAATGCGTTTTGCCTTGGCAAAAAACTTTATCAATCCCTTTTGCTCATGCGGAAAATCTTTTATTAAGGTATCTCTTAACTCATCGGGGTTTTTAGTAAGCAGGTAATTAAAGTCTTTACCCTTATAACGGCGAATACATTGTTGTGTAACGGCTGTAGGATGATCGGATCCAAGTGCATCAAATAATTTGGTAACAATGCCTGTTGGGCCGTATTGGTTTAACCAGTGTATGGCAGTATCAAAAATAAAATCTTTACGCCTAAAACCGGCAAGGTAACCACCGGCATGTGGTTCTTTTTCTAACACACAAACTGAAAGTCCGGCTTTGCTTAATAGTGCAGCAGCGGTTAATCCGCCAACACCTGCGCCAATAATTACCACATCGTAAGATGCTTCCAGTTGTTTCATTTGCGAGTAAATTACTAAGAAAATGGTTAATGAGATAATTTGAAAATGAGATAATTTGGAAATGTGACAATGAAGAACCTTACCCCAGCCCTCTCCTGAAGGAGAGAGAGTAGTTTCCATATTAAAAATGAAATGTATTACCAAATGCTGAATAGAATTGGTACACTCCGATTAGAATACAGACTACTGCAAATTGCCCAATAGAATTAATACTGTACAAGAGTGCGACGCAACAGACGATGATAGTAGTAATGCAGCTGGTAACAAAAAATTAAATAGCCGCCAATATTACATCGCAGGCTTGTTTAATTTGTTCGTTTGTGATAACTAATGGCGGCGAAATACGCAGGCTATTGGCTGCAAATAAAAACCAATCGGAAAAAACGCCGTTTTCAATACAGGCATCAATTACCCGTTTGTTGGTAGCAAAACTATCAAACTCCACCGCCAGCCACAAACCATAATGATGCACGGCTACAATACTGGGATGTTGCAATAAGGATACAAATAACTGCTCCTTTTCCTTTACCTGTGCCATCATGTTCTCCTCCAGCAAAGCCTGCATAGCGGCCATGCCCGCAGCACAACAAACCGGGTGGCCACCAAATGTGGTGATATGGCCCAGCACAGGGTTTGCCGTAAAACTATCCATGATATTTTTATTAGCCACAAAAGCACCCAGCGGCATGCCGCCACCTAATGCTTTGCCCAACACCAAAATATCGGGTACAATATCAAAATTTTCAAAGCCCCATAATTTTCCGGTGCGGCCAAAGCCGGCCTGTACTTCATCTAACACCAACAGCGTACCTGTTTTGGTACATTTTTTTCGCAGATCCTGTAACCATTTTGCAGTGGGTGGTTTTACACCGCCTTCGGCTTGTATGGTTTCCACAATTATACAAGCCGTTTGATTATCTATGGCATCAATAGCTTCTTGTGTATTGTAGTTAACATGTGTAATGCCGGGTAATAACGGACGGTAAGCGCTGCGCCAATATTCATCGCCCAATAAACTTAATGCGCCTTGTGTAGAGCCGTGGTACGAAAAATTGCAGGCAATTATTTTATGTCGGCCGGTATAACGTTTACTCAACTTCATAGCACCTTCAATAGCTTCGGCGCCGGAATTAGTAAAGTACACACTGTTTAAACTATCGGGTAAATGTTGGGTAAGTAAAGTGGCATATTGTACCTGCGGTGTTTGTACCAACTCGCCATACACCATAATGTGCATATAGGCGTCTAACTGTTTTTGTATAGCCGCTACTACTTTGGGGTGACGATGACCAATATTGGCTACACTAATGCCACCAATTAAATCAATATGTGGTTTGCCATCGGCAGTAAAAAGTAAGGCGCCTTCGGCTCTTGTAATTTCTAATGCTAATGGCTCGGGAGATGTTTGGGCTACGTGTTGTAAAAATAACTGTCGCTGATTCACTTGTTCCTGTTTTTGCAAAGGACGGAAATATTTAATAGTAATAAGTTATAAGTTTTAAGTGATAAGTAAACACCTTGTGCCATACAGTTAATACCGCCCAGTTTTAATTATATTGCAAGCCTAAAATTTTACACATGCCTGTTATATTGCCTGTTAATGCTAAAAGTCCGCAATTTGGTGCTGATAATTTTATTGCGCCTAATGCTACCATTGTTGGCGATGTTATAGCAGGTGATCAATGTTCGTTTTGGTTTAACACCGTTGTACGTGGCGATGTTAATTTTATTAAACTGGGCAACAAAGTAAATGTACAGGATGGTGCTTGTATACATTGCACCTACCAAAAATACGGCACTACCATTGGCAACAATGTATCTATTGGTCATAACGCTATTGTACATGGTTGTACGGTGCATGATAATGTGTTAATTGGCATGGGCGCTATTGTTATGGATAACGTGGTGGTACACAGCAACACCATTATTGCAGCCGGTGCCGTAGTTTTAGAAAACACCATTTGCGAAGCCGGCAGCATTTACGCCGGTGTGCCAGCCAAAAAAGTAAAAGATATTTCGCAGGAGCTGATACACGGCGAAATAAACCGTATTGCCGATAATTACATAAAATATGCCGGTTGGTTCAAGTAGAGGCCTTTTGAGGTCATATTTTAACAAAGGCCTTGCAAGTACAATTTATTCTTATTAGTTTCGTTCTAATTTTAGTACACGTACCCGTGAAAAAGTCAAACTCCTTCATATTATCCCTTGTCTGTTGCCTGATGTTATTATCGGGCTGTTCCTTGTTTCGCAAGGGTAAGGGTTGCCCCACCGATGGCCGTAACCTTGGCGCCGAGCGCCTTGCCGCTGGCGATTTAAACGCCAAAGAATCTAAAAAAGCCCGCAAAGCCAAGTTTAGAGGTTAATAAATTGTTACCGTGCAGCTTTGGCACTCTTTTTTCAGTCTACTCTATTGTAACCATTAACTACCTACAAAATATTTTTTTATGAATTTCACCTTACGATACGACCTTGGATGCACCGAGGCTGTTATTCACGAATCCGGCAGCCTTCTTGCTTTTCAGCAAGCCGCACATTTATTGCACAAAAACTTTAGCGTTAAATTTCACCATAAACAAGACGATTTTGACGGCGCCAACTGGGACTTTAAATACAAAGGCCACGAGTTACGTTTGCAATACAATGTGTACCACGGCATTTCTATTTTTCCTAAAAACATGCAGCAAGCCACCGAAAAAGACAATAAACTGGTGGAACAATTAGCGCATAAACTGGAAGGTAAAAAACAAGTTACAGCAACGGTTTAATACCCCAACCCCTAAAGGGGCATTGGAACCCGATTATGATAATGACAATTTTGTTATCATCGCCCCCTCCTTGATTGAACTTTTGTTGCGTCGCACTCTTGTGCTTTCTGTTCGCTAATCAGCATCGTGTTATGCGTAGCTTTTTATTGATACCTATCAATCCATAAATAATTAGAATAATCACAACTTTGCAGCCACTTAAAATGTTTAAGTGGCTAATATTGTTTTAATAAACGCAACAGCATACATGAATCCCAAATATTTCAAATACATCAATACACTTTTTATAGTAGTACCCATGAGCTTTATTATGGCATTTGTTGGCTTAATACGTAACTATGGTTTTGGCGAAGACTGGTTTTTTAAATTTTTAAAAGCCTGGACAGTAATGATGCCGGTGGCTTATATTGCCGCGTTTTTAATTATTCCTAGAGCAAGAAAGTTGACAGAGAAGGTGATGGCAAGGCCGGAGAAAGAGTAAGTGTTTATTATTTAGAATACAGTAAGCCCGCTTTTCCGATGCATTGTTTGCAGTTACACCCAGCTTGTTAATTTGACAACTATTACATTAGCGCATGCAAATAATTTGCAGTGTCTTTAAGACCCGCATTTCTTAATTGATCTAGTACTTCAAATTCATCCTGCTTAGGATTTTTTTTATTTAAAACCATTTCTTTGAAAGCAGCAACAGCTTGTTCTTGATTGAGGTCTATAATATCAGTTAAAAAATCATCAGCCGTTTTTGCACTCAAACTAAAAGAGTGTAAATATTCTTTCGGAAAATCTTTGATATTGTTTGTTACTATAAGATTAGCATTTGTCTTTATTGCTGCGGCTAAAACATGACGGTCGTCTTTATCAGGCAATTCCAAATGATTGATTAAGCCTTTGTAATTTTGCACTAACGCGTCTGGAAAAGCCAAGTTTGCTTTCGATATTCTTTTATTTGCATCATCCTCTGAAACTCCTTTTTCCATCATTACTTTCTTCCACTCATCAAATATATGTTCGCTCCATTTTGGAGTGTAAAGGTCATAATACGCAAACCAAAATAAAATATCTCTGATAATTACAGGATAGACAACATTTGTATCTAAAACAACTGTAAAACGGACACTATGAATCATACAGACCAGTTTCTTCGTCCAAATTCATTATATCAATAATGTTTTGTTTCTGCTGCTCTTTCATTTGTTGCCTATATCTCATTATATCATCAAATTTTATCCTTCTGTGTTTGCCAACTTTAGTAAATGTAATCTTTCCTTCTTCAAGTAGCTTTACCAAATGAGGTCTTGAGCATCCAAGTATTTCAGCCGCAGCTTGGGTAGTTACTTCAGTAGCAATAGGCACAAGAGAGATTAATTTACCTTGCCCCATTGCTTTTAAAATATCTCCTAAAAGCTTTAAGGCACTCAAAGGAATTTTTATTTTTTCGCTTGTTTCTTCAATTTCAATTTCAGGCTGCTCGGAATTAAGTTGCTCTATAACTGAAGCTAAAGCATCGTAAGATTCACTTGCAATCTTTTGGTCAAGCTTTGAAGGTTTTCTTATTTGCTCTAATACTTTCATAATTATACAATTTTGAGGTCATCTACAAAATAAACGAAATAAACAAAATAAACAAAATAAAAGAAAGAAAAAACCGCATTTTAACAATCTATCTTGGGTTTTACAGATTGTTTAAAACCTCATACTAAAAATTGACAACGATACCTCCGTTGTAGATTACGTTAAACGACGTTTTCCTTACTCGCCTCAAAGACGGGCTAAAATATTTCAAATACATCAATACCCTTTTTATTGTAGTACCCATGAGCCTTATTATGGCTTTTATTGGCTTATTGCGTAGCTATGGTTTTGGCGAAGACTGGTTTTTTAAATTTTTAAAAGCTTGGACGGTGATGATGCCGGTGGCTTATATTGCTGCTTTTATAATTATACCGAGAGCAAGAAAGTTGACAGAGAAGGTTGTGGCAAAACTGGAGAAAGAGTAGGTTTTGTTTTGCGAGGCGTATTTTGTAGTTAGCAGGAGTATAAAAATTTAGGCGTTAGGCAGGATAGCAGAACCCTTTGTTATATACATTAGACTTAGAAAACTTTAAGTGTCTCCAATATGTCTTTGCTAATGTTTTTCCATTGATCTTGATATTCTTTTATATACTCTAAGGTGATTTTGAAGAGCCTTCCCTTAATACTGGTAAAATAAATAGAGGTATAAACTGTTTTGTCATCAACTATTTCCTGGCATTCAATAAAGCCAATTTGTATCTCGTTGTTTTTAACAACGCCAGAATCGGCAATAACAATATTGGGAAAATCTTGTCTCACTCCCTTTATCAAGAATCGTTTGTATGCATAAAATTGATTTAAATTCAACGTTTCCATTGGATAAGTAATACTAAGAATGATATCCCTATTTGTATTTACAAATAACACTTCATCGTTTACTGAGGATACTGGATGATCTGTCTTTTTTAATTCAGAGGGAATCGAAATTTGAATCTTTTGATCAAAAAGCTTTTGCGGTTCAAGTTTAATTTGAGAAAAACCAAGAAAAGGAAATGATAACAACAATAATACATTAATAGCTTTCACGTTTTAAATGTTTATTTCGGTTAAGATGCAAAGCTTTGTGCAGGTCGAAAAATAACATTTCGTCTGTCCAGAACCGCTGCCGACTGAAAATATAATGATGAAGTTAAGTACAAAAGCTGATAGTAATACTTTTGCTGGAACTGAAAATGGGTATGCAAACAGTTGATATTAGAAGACCAGACCCTACTTGCATAAAACTCAGTGTTACGGGCAGCTCATTGTTTCCCGATGGTTTCGTATTTAGTTGCGATTTCTTTATCTCCAAATTTGTTTGCCAACTCTGATATAGTTAAGGCGATGTCTTTTCTTGATATGTCATAGTCAAATGCAAGTATGAGTACTCCAATAGAAAACATCTTATAATCCTTACCTTTTTCTTGCTCTCCTTCTTGAATATATCCATCACTATATTGAAATGCTAATTCACCAATGTCAATAAGGTCTTGTATTGTGATTTCCCTAATTTCTTTTGTTGTATCCAATGAAAACGCTTTGTCAATAGCGCTTTTGCCTTCTTGAATTTGTCCTAAGTTAATTTTACAAAGTCCCATTTCTCTGTAATTAACTGCCGTTTCACCATTTACTTTATTTGCTTGGTCAAACCATTGAATTGCGCCTTTGAATTGTTTGTCAATATAAAGACTATGTCCTAGAGCACTTCGAACACCGGGATGTGTTGAGTCAAGTTTTAATGTTTCTTTGAATTTATCAATTGATTGCTTGTTAAGAGAAGCTGCCTTTTCAAGGTTGCCCTTATCTTGCTCTTGAATTGATTTTAAGTTTAACAATACACCTTGATTAAAAACTTCAAATGTCTTGTCTTTCTTTTTTCCTGCGCAAGAGAAAAGGGAGAAAGCCATAATTGTCGCTGAAATGATGATTAATGATTTCATAGTTGGGTTTGAATTGCTTGTAACAGGTGAGACTTTGTACAGGTGGGGAACTAATATTCCGTCTATCCAAGATTCTTTCTGATTAAAAATACATGGTTGAAGTTATGTAGAAAAGCTGATAGATATTTGTCTGGCGGAACTGAAGTTGAGGTTTGCAAATAGTTGATGTACAATATCAACCCCAACTTGCCTAAAGACCAATGTTAACGGCTTGTTTTGTTGTCAAAGTCTTTTTCTGTAACATATAATCCCATTTGTTTAAAGTATTTTTTCAACTCCACTACGGCAAAATCGCATTGTTCAAATTTTTCTATTTTTTTGCTGCTGTATTTAAACTGATGACAATCGAAACAGATTTCGATATAATCAAAAATTTTATCATTGTTGTCAAAAAACAATATGGCGTTATGCGGCAGATAACACATAGCTGGGTTTTCTTCTGTAATTGTCCAGCGATAACATGTATTATAAAGTATGTCAGTCAACGAGTCAACCTGATTAGAATTAAGGATTCTTGTTTGTGTTAGTTTTGAAAAACAAATAGTGTCATTTAGAAAAGGTAACCCATATTTTATGTCCCCGGTGTAGTCTTTATACGCAGATTTACCAAGTTTCCAATCTGAGCTGTCAATCTTTTTAACTTGTTTGTCGAAGGATACGACAACTATTTTGGATGTAGTATTGAAAGGGTAAAAATTAACTCTTTCATTCAAAGAATACTTTGTGAAGTTTATTTTTTTCGACTTGTTTATATCTGCATTTGTATCTTGTCCGAATGTGGTCAAACAGCTTATCAGGCAGTAAATATTTAAAATTAGTACTTTCATTTAGAGGTGTCGCTGAAAATAACCGCCAACGAATGCGCTTATGTTATTTCACACAATATACTAAATAATATCACTTGCAAAAATGAACATACTTGCGTTATAATTCTTGATGATTAGCATTACCAAAGACCAAAGGCTGCCCGAT
The DNA here is from genome assembly GCA_002399735.1 of Chitinophagaceae bacterium UBA4857. GTDB lineage: Bacteria > Bacteroidota > Bacteroidia > Chitinophagales > Chitinophagaceae > Terrimonas. Next base: position 258,440 of record DHEF01000039.1, on the reverse strand, counting down.
TGCAGCGGCACCCCGGTTGTTAGACCGGGGTACAGCGGAAAGCGGGAACTGAAGCTGATTAGCATTACTACTGCTGACAGCCCCCAATATTTATACAGCTTGTTATAAAAAACTTTCGGTAGCGGTGATGGTTTTATCTAAATCAGCATAACTAACGGCATTGCTGATAAACCAAGTTTCGTAAGCAGATGGCGGCAGGTAAATACCCTGCGATAACATGTAGTGAAAATATTGGTTGAACAATGTGTTGTTGGCAGCAGCAGCATCGGCAAAGTTTTGTACCGGTTTTTCGCTAAAGTGAATACTTATCATACTACCTACACGGTTAATGGTGTAAGGTGTGCCGGATACTTGTAATACTTTTTGCAAACCATCGTGCAGGTAAGCTGATTTTTTTTCGATGCTTTCGTAAATAGCAGGTGTTTGTTTTAACTCCTGTAACAAAGTGTAACCGGCTATCATGGCTAATGGATTACCACTTAAAGTACCCGCCTGGTAAACATTACCCAACGGCGCAATATGCTCCATAATATGTCGCTTACCACCAAATGCACCCACGGGCATACCGGCGCCAATTATTTTTCCGTAAGTAACCAGGTCGGCATTAACACCGGTATATGCCTGTGCGCCACCGGCTGCCAAACGAAAACCTGTCATTACTTCATCAAAAATTAAGACAATACCTTCTAAATCGCATAAGCTACGCAAGGCTTGTAAAAAGCCCGGCTGTGGCGGAATACAGCCCATGTTGCCTGCAATAGGTTCAATAATAATAGCGGCAACTTCGTTGGGGTTTTGTTGCACTAAAGCTTTAACGGCTTCAATATCGTTAAAAGCACAAGTAAGCGTATCGTGGCTTACACCACTGGTAACACCGGGAACGGTTTGTATGTTAAACGTTGCCACACCACTACCTGCTTTTACCAAAAAACTATCGGCATGACCATGGTAACAACCTTCGAATTTTATAAATTTATTGCGGCCGGTATAACCACGGGCCAAACGTATGGCACTCATACAGGCTTCGGTACCGCTGTTAACCATGCGGATTAAATCTACATTGGGCGCCATGCTTTTTATGAGCTCGGCCATTTCAATTTCTAATTGGGTGGGTGCACCAAATGAAGTGGAGAGTGTTGCTTTTTCCTGAATAGCTTTTACCACAGGTTCGTATGCGTGACCCAATATCATGGGGCCCCAGCTATTGATATAATCGATGTATTGATTACCATCGGCATCGTACAAATAAGCACCTTTTGCATGTGTGATAAACAATGGCGTACCACCCACACTTTTAAAAGCCCTTACCGGCGAGTTTACACCACCGGGAATACTTTTATTGGCTCTTTCAAACAAGGCAATGCTGTTACTTGTGTTCATACTTTGTACTGCTTTTATTTTATACTATCGCTTATAATTTTGAAACCCGTTTTCAACTGCTTTATACAAATCGTCAAACTTCACCTTCATGCCCATGGCGGTAATATGTATGGGGGTTTTGTATAAACTGTGATTAAGTGTCATCATGCTTTTTTTAAGCGGGTTCTTTTGTGCTTTTATATATTGCTGCGGATTTTTTACTTCCACCATAATAAACTGTTGCCCTGAAACTGTTTCTGTGCTTACCCTTCTAATATCTGACCATAATATTTTACCAGCTGCCACGCCGCTTGAATTATCGGTTATGCCTTCGTCGTCGATAATTAATGCGGGCTTACGATCGGAGAGTTTGATTAAATAAACCAATAAGACTAATCCTGCTATTGCCAAAAGGATATATCCAAAAACAACAATCATTGAAGGGTTATCGCTTTTTATAAACCAAAATGGTTTTACAACCATTAGAAGCCCGGCAATAAAAAACAAGGAAGTAAGAAATGTGTTTTTTATTAGTTTGGCTTTACTGAGTTTTATTGTAACTGTATTGCTCATTTGTGAGGACTATGATTGGTAAGTAATTGAGCTGCTTTTTTTGCATAATAAGTCGCAATTAAATCGGCACCGGCACGTTTGATAGAAGTTAAACATTCCAGTACTGCTTTGTCTTCATCTAACCAGCCATTGGCTGCCGCTGCTTTTATCATGGCATATTCCCCACTTACATGGTAAGCACTTACCGGAACGGTTACGGTATTTTTTATTTCACGAATAATATCCAGATAAGCCATTGCCGGTTTTACCATTACTATATCGGCTCCCTCATCAATATCCATCTGCGTTTCCTTTATGGCTTCAATGCGGTTGGCATAATTCATCTGATAAGTTTTTTTATCGCCAAAACCCGGAGCACTATCTAATGCATCACGAAAAGGGCCATAAAAACAAGAGGCATATTTAGCACTGTAACTCATGATGCCTACCTTGGTATAATTATTTTCTTCTAACGCATTTCTTATAGCACCAATGCGGCCATCCATCATATCGCTGGGAGCCACAAAATCAGCACCTGCTGCTGCATGACTAAGGCTCATTTTTACCAGCGCTTCTACCGTTTCATCATTTACTATTTCACCTTCTTTTACAATACCGTCATGTCCGTAAATGGAATAGGGATCCAACGCCACATCTGTCATTACCACTATTTCGGGTACGGCTTGTTTAATGGCTTTAATGGCACGTTGCATTAAACCGTTATCGTTCCAGGCTTCTTTGCCGGTATTATCTTTTGTATCGTCTTTTGCTTTTACAAATAACAAAACACATTGTACACCTAAACTCCACAATTCTTTTACCTCCAGTAAAGTATTGTCGATACTCATACGGTAATAACCTTTCAAAGAAGGTATTTCATATTTTACATTTTCGCCTTCATCAATAAAAAGTGGTGCTATTAAATTAGCAGGTGTTAAAACCGTTTCGGCCACCATATTGCGAATGGCTGGAGATTGGCGGAGGATGCGGTTGCGACGTGAAAGGAACATGATTCGATATTTTTATTGATGTCTGATTTCGGATTTACTGATGTCTGATTTAAATCGCTACTTACTATTCAATTTTGCAGACTTATCTGTAGCTGCAAAAATAGCGGTTAACTGATTGGCTTCATTTAATAATTCCTCAAGCATTTGTCCTTGTTTAATTCCAGCCTCTTTTACTACTTCTAGCCAGTACAAACTTTCATCAGCTTCTTCCAAAACAATTTGAATTTTATAAATAAAGTCTGCCCTAGATTTTGCTCTAACTGTTGCACGGTAATTTGCACCGACCGAACCTGAAGAACGAATTAGCTGTTTGGCGATTTCAAATCCAGCAGGAGTACGTGGAAAGTCATTACAAAAATGAATAACATTCACATTAAACTTCTGCGTTCGCTGCTGTAATACTTTTCTATCCATGGTGTTTATATAGGTTATAAGAATACTAATTTACTTTATTAAAACAAGTACCCCAATTACTATATCGTACAACAAAAAGTATTAAACAAGAATCAGACATCAACAAATCAGACATCAACAAATCAGACATCATCACATCCTACATCTAAACCCAGTTTCTCGGTTTCAAACAAGCCTGCAACAACTTATCTTCTTCGCTGCCTGGTAGTGGTTGGTAGTTATAATCAAAACGAACGGTGGCGGGCAAACTCATTAATATGCTCTCGGTACGGCCATTGGTTTTTAGGCCAAAGATGGTACCGCGGTCGTGAACAAGGTTAAATTCTACATAACGTCCGCGACGAATTTCCTGCCAGTATTTTTGTTCGGGAGTATAACTTAGGTGTTTGTTTTTTTCAACGATTGGGATATAAGCATCGATGAAACCATAACCACAACTCTGTGCAAAGTTTATCCAAAAATCAACATCACGTTTATCATCGGGGCGTTGGTGATCGTAAAAAATACCGCCAATACCACGACGTTCGCCATTGCGGTGATGGTTTACAAAATAATCATCACACTCCTTTTTAAAGTTGGTAAAAAGATCGGTGCCGTAATCGTCGCAAATATTTTTATAGGTTTTATGAAAATGCACAGCATCTTCTTCTACCAAATAATACGGCGTTAAATCGGTACCGCCGCCAAACCACCTGTCGGCTAAAGAACCATCTTCATGATACAACTCAAACATGCGGTAATTACAATGTACCGTTGGCACTAACGGACTTTTAGGATGAATAACCAAACTTAATCCGCAAGCAAACCAGGAGCCATTACCAATAGTTGCCGGCGTTTTTAATTGCGTTTGCATGGCGGGTGTTACTTTACCAAAAACGATGGAAGTATTTACACCGCCTTTTTCAAATACATTACCATTGGCTATTACACGGGTTTTACCACCACCACCGCCTTCACGTTCCCATTTATCTTCCTGAAAGGTAGCGCCTCCATCAACAGCTTCCAATGCCTGGCAAATTTTATTTTGCAGGTCGTGAATAAATTCAATCCATTGCTCTTTGATAACAGTATCAGTTGCCATATTTAATACAGTTGTGTTCATATAAAAAAGTTTTATGCAAACTTCTTTTGTTTTACAGTCTTTACAACTGATGTGCATCAGTTGGTGTATTGAGTTTGGATAAAAGGCGAAAGCTTAAAGCATAAGGCTGAAAGCTATTTTCATATTATTTCAATATTTTATCCGCTTTGCAAAAAAACGATGATGATTAGCGATATGCAGTACAAGTGTGCGACGCAAGGGACGATCAGCTGTGTTATTGTAGCTGATAACAAAAAACTACACTTTAGTCCAATCAAACTCTTTCACCGTGTCAACAAAAGCTTTGGCATTATCAACCGGTACATGTGGTAAAATACCATGGCCTAAGTTGGCTATATAATTTTGCTTGCCAAAAGCCTGCAACATTTCTTTTACTTCCTGTTTCACTACCGCAATTGGCGATAATAATTTTGCGGGATCGAAATTGCCTTGTAGCGTAATATTTTCGCCGGCAAACTGACGAGCCGTTGCAGCTTCAATACACCAATCGATACCCAAACCTTTTGCACCGGTTGCGGCCATTTCACTTAAGGAATGCCATGCACCTTTTGCAAAAACAATCACAGGTACATCGTCTTTCAACGCTGCTACAATTTGGTTGATGTAGGGCAAAGACCAACGGGCAAAATCGCCTTTGCTTAACAAACCGCCCCAGCTATCAAACAATTGCAAGGTATCGGCACCGGCTTTTACCTGGCCTTTTAAGTAGGCAATAGTAGTGTCGGTTATCATTTGTAATAATTGTTGTGCTACGGCAGGTTGTTGATAGCAAAATGCTTTTGCTTCGTCAAATGTTTTACTGCCTTTGCCTTGTACCATGTAACAAAGTATGGTCCACGGTGCGCCGGCAAAACCAATTAAAGGAACACGTCCGTTTAATTCTTTTTTAATTAATGTTATTGCATCAAAAACATATTGTAATGTTTCGTTTACATCAGGCACCCTAACCCTGTCCATATCAGCCACTTTCTTAATAGGCTGTGGTAACAATGGACCAACCTGCTCTATCAACTGCACTTCTAAACCCATTGCCTGTGGCACTACCAAAATATCGGAGAATAATATAGCAGCATCTACGCCAACAATATCTACCGGTTGCAAGGTTATTTGGCAAGCCAGCTCAGGCGTTTGGCAACGCTCAAAAAAACCATACTTATCACGTATAGCACGGTACTCGGGCAAATAACGACCGGCCTGACGCATCATCCATACAGGAGGACGTTCTACTGATTCGTTATTTAGTGTTCTTAGTAATAAGTCGTTTTTTAAATTAGACATTGTTGTAAAAAGTAAAAATTAAAAAATTAAAAGTAAAAAGGTAGTGTTAGCTATTGGTAGTAGTCCAATACGGTTTGTAGCATTTCCTCCTTACCGGCTTGGTTGGCCATAATAACAGGATTTGTACTTGCTTTTTGCAATGCATTAGCCGTTGTTTGTCCCGTTGCAAAAAGTATAGTAGCCCTGGATATTTTATTAGCAGCAAAAAAACTTTCAACCGCCGAAGGGCTAAAAAACATGATACCATGATAGCGGCCACTAACGGTTACTGATGATGGCGTGTTTTGGTACACAATAATTTCCTGTACATACAACCCTTCATCATCCAGTTTATCCATTAACGTTGGCAGATGTTTATTGCCGGTAAAAAATATAAACTCTTCTGCCTCACCATCTTCAATAATTTTATTGGCTAAATCTTCGGCGTAAGCAGCAGTGCCAACAATGCTTTCTTTACCAAAATACTTCTCCACCAACCTGGCGGTTCTATTTTCAATACAGTATATACGCCAATCAGGAATATGTCCTTCCAACTCCGCTGCAATAATTTCCACTGCATGCTGACTGGTAAAAATTACATAAGCCGATTGTAATAAAGCCGTTTCAATCTCTTGCTGTACTTCAATATTATCTACCGGCTCAATATTTATAAAGGTTTGTACCGTAATAGAAACATTTTCTGTTGCGGCCTGCTGTACTAAACCTTGCGGCAGTGCACTGGTAGATAATATTTTAATTTCGTTATTTGCCATTGTTCATTGCATCTACAATGGCTTTACCGCCATTTTGTAGTATTTCGTTTGCAGCTATAACACCCAGTTGTGCTGCTTGTTCAATAGGTAATTGTTTTTCTATTGCTATCTTTTGTAATCCATCAACCGATAATAAACTACCGGCAAAATGTATTTGATTGTTTTGTATTTGTGCCAATGCACTAATAGGTGTAGTACACCCGCCCATTAAAGTGCGTAAAAAATCTTTTTCCAACTTGGTACATAAGGCTGTTGTATCATCATTCAATGGCAGACAAGCATTTAAACTTTGTGCATCATTTTCACGAGTTACCATCATAATAGCACCTTGTGCCGGTGCCGGTAACATCCAATCAATTTCAATAGCGGTTGTTGGTCGTAAGCCAACACGTTCTAAACCTGCCGCTGCAAAAATGGCCGCATCCCAATTACTGTTTTTTAATTTTTCCAAGCGGGTGATTACATTGCCCCGCAGGTTTTCAAATGTTGTGCCCGGGTAACGGTTACGCCATTGTGCCTGCCGTCGTATAGAACTGGTAGCGATGGTTATATTAAACTCCGCATCGGGTTGTTGCAATAAAGCTTGTGTAATATTGGTTTTATCCGGATGTAAGACTAACAAATCTTTATTGTTACCTCTTTCCAACACAGCGGCTTGCACAATACCGTTGGGTAATTGTGTAGGTACGTCTTTCATGGAGTGTACCGCAATATCAATCTGATTGTTCAGCAATGCAATATCTAAACTGCGGGTAAAAATGCCTTGTACGCCCATTTCGTACAATGGTGTAGTAAGGTTAATATCACCTTCGCTTTTTACCGGTACTAATGTTGTGGTATAACCGGCTTGCTGTAGTAAGTTGCTCACCGTTTCGGCCTGCCATAAAGCAAGCTTGCTATCTCTTGTTCCTATGCGTATTGCTGTTTGGGTCATTATTGTTAAGACATTTGCAGATAGTCGTTTATAGCATTTATAAACTGACATCCTTTTTCCTGGTTTGTACGCAAATTTACGGCTAAGCGGCTTACCGCTTTCTGCACTTTTCTGTCATCATGTAGTAAAGTGTCATTTGTAGCCATTTCGCAAAACCCCGGATGCAGTTCAGCAAGCTCCTGCAATTTGTCTTTCCAATTTTTTATATGCAACGAATAACGATAGTCGTTCAGCCAATTGTAAAAATCAACTTTATATTGCTGCAAGATGGCTTTGGCTTTTGGAACTTCGCCCTTGCGTTTAGTAAATGTTTTGTCTAAAATAGTGGTCGATATTTCATCCACGTCAATTACATGCACGTTTGATAAAGTTCTAACAGCACTGTGCACATTCATCGGTACCGATAAATCCAATACCATTTTTTGATTTTCGCCGGTAAAATATTCTTTTACAATAGTAGGTTGCGATGCATTGGTGCAAACAATTACCACATCACTCGCATTAACCGTATCGGGCATTAAATCATACTCAACATAATTAATACCCGCTGTTTCTGCTAACTGGCGTGCATTTTCGTTAGTACGATTAGCTACGGTAACCTGTATACCCGGTATATAGTTTACCAAATTTTTACAAACATTACCACCAAATTTTCCGGCACCCACTACCAATACTTTTTTAGTATTTATATCCGGTACATCTTTCAATAACTCAATAGCCGCATACGAAACCGATACCGTTCCGCTGCTTAAAGCCGTTTGTGTTTTTACTTTTTTAGATGCCTGTATAGCAAAGTTGATGGTGCGGTTCATGATTGGACCAATCATGCCTACTTTTTCTGATTCACTGATGGCTAATTTTAATTGACCTAATATTTCATAGTCGCCTAAAATTTGCGAATCAATACCCGATGCCACATTGTATAAATGTTCTACCGCATCGTTACCCGATTTTAAATAGGCGTATTCTAAAAACTCATCTTGTGAACCTTTGGTAAACTCAGTTAACAAACGCACCAGATGCATTACCGATTCAGCAAAGCCATAAATTTCGGTGCGGTTACAGGTAGATAATACGAAAACACTGCGTAAATTTTGTTCTTTAGCTTTTGCAGCAACAAGCGAAAACACATCCTTACTTACAGAAAAAGCACCACGCACCTTTGTATCGGCAACATGATAATTAATGCCGGCAATACAAAAGCGGTTGAGGATCTCCGTGGACATAATATGTGGGTCCGAAAGCATAAAGTCCGCAAATGTAAAAACGAAATGCTTCTCAAAAGTCATAAGACTGTCACACCGTTTGTAATTGTATGATAATCATGTACACAAGGTGTAAAAGATGAGCTAAATCAGGCCTTTTAGTGATTAGTTGGGCATAAATTATTTTTTTGTTACCGGCAGCATTACTATTATCATCGTCTGTTGTAACCCGAAAGAGTTGGGATTTAATTTATTTCCTGTGGAAATGAATTATAGACTTTCATTGCATCGTTCGGTAATGCTATTGGGCAATGTGCAGCTAACCCTAACTGTAATACGGTTTCTTTTTGTGTAAAATTTCACAGCCTTTCCTACGCCTGGTTTTATATGCAACTCTTGCCAAAAACAAAACAACGCATTGTAAACACGATGATGCACAAAGAACAGAACGATGAACGGAGCGTCGCAAGCTAAGGTCAATCAGGGAACTGATGTTGGTAAAATAAAAATCATACAACACTTATTGCGATAGATGACTTACATCATAACTCAGTATTTACTTTTCACTACTTTTGCAGCATGCAAAAAAAGAAAGCCCTGTTGTTAATGAATTTGGGGTCGCCCGAATCAACTTCAGTAAAAGATGTGCGTAAATACCTGAACGAATTTTTAATGGACCCAAAGGTAATTGACAAACCCTGGTTAGCCAGATTATTATTGGTAAAGGGAATTATTACTCCTTTTCGTGCGCCAAAATCGGCACATGCATATGAAACAGTTTGGACCAAAGAAGGATCGCCGTTAATTGTTTTAACCAAACAATTACAGGCAGCATTGAAAGAGTTACATGATATGCCGATTGAAATTACCATGCGTTATGGTAATCCGCACCCAAGGGTGGCTTTCGAAAATTTATTAAAACAAGCACCGGATATTGACGAAGTAATTTTATTTCCGCTGTACCCGCACTATGCCATGAGCAGTTACGAAACAGCGGTGGAATATGTAAAAAAAGAATACAACGATAACCGTGCAAAGTATAAATTTACCTTAACGGTAGTACCACAGTTTTATAATCATCCCGATTATATACAAGCCATGGCCGATGCCATGCAACCGTATTTACAACAAGACTACGATCATTTACTTTTTAGTTATCATGGTATTCCGGCAAGACATTTACATGGTTGCAATCAAAAAAATATTCCGGAAAATGTAGGTAAACCATGCAGCGAAGCTTGTCCTGCATCGCAGTATAAAAATTGTTACCGTTACGAAGTGTACGAAACTACCAGGTTGTTAACCGAGAAACTGGGAATACCTGCCGATAAATTTAGCTTATCGTTTCAATCACGTTTAGGCAAAGGCTGGCTGGAACCGTTTACCGATAAACGTTTGGAAGCAATGCCCGCTGAAGGCATAAAAAAATTACTAATTGTAAGCCCTGCATTTGTAAGCGATTGTTTAGAAACATTGGAAGAGTTAGCCATTGGTGGTAAAGAAAGTTTTATAGCGGCGGGTGGAGAAAGCTACACTTTTATTCCGTGTATGAACACTAACCCAACATGGGTTGACGCAATTGGTACCATTGCCGGCATTACAGTAAATGAAAAAGTTTTAGCAAGTTAATTTAGCAAACCGAAGTATGTATTTATACTTAAAAGCATTACATATAATTTTTATTGTAACCTGGTTTGCCGGTTTGTTTTACATGCCCCGCTTATTAATTTACAATACCGAAGCGGGTGAACAACCCTCACCCGCAAAGGAAATATTACGCAAACAGTTTGGCGTTATGCTAAAACGTTTGTGGTTTGGCATTGCCTGGCCATCGGCCATTATTACATTGGTAATGGGTTTGTGGGTAATGTTTAATGGTCCCTGGGCCGGTACTTTTAAAATGCACACATGGTTGCACATTAAACTGGCTTTTGTTATACTGTTATATGTTTACCACCATACCCTGCATTTTATTTTAAAGCAACAATTACGCGGTGTGTTTAAATACACATCGCAGCAATTACGTATATGGAATGAAGTAGCTACCATATTTTTAGTAGCTATTGTAATGTTGGTAACGGTAAAACAAAACATGAGTGCTATTTGGGGTGTATTAGGTTTGTTGGCATTTGTAGTGTTGTTAATGAGTGCTATTAAAATTTATAAAATAGTGAGGCAGAAGAAGTCTTCTTAAAATATTAGTTATTATGCAAAAAGCTTTTCTTTTTAGTGTTTTATTATTTATAGCAACTAACATCTTTGCACAAAAATTCACCGCTTACCGCTCCGGTAGTACACAACCCGTTAGTGTAACGGAAATGGCTACAGAATTGAGTACGGCTAACGTTGTATTTGTTGGCGAAGAACATAACGACAGCATGGCCCATGTTTTACAGCATGAACTGTTTAAAGCCTTACACCAATTAAAAGGTAATCAACTGGCATTAAGCCTTGAAATGTTTGAAACTGATTGCCAAACGCCTTTAAACGATTACCTGAAAGGTTTTGCCACCGAAGCACAAATGATAAAAGATGCCCGAGCCTGGGGTAATTATAAAGATTATCGTCCGCTGGTAGAATATGCCAAAGAGCAATCCATTAATGTTATTGCGGCCAATGCACCACGCCGTTATGTAAACCTAGTAGCCCGCCGTGGTATGCAAAGCCTGGACAGCCTTTCAAAAGATGCTAAACAATGGTTGCCCAAATTACCCTACGATACTTTGGATGGTGCATATGCCAAAAAATTCTGGGACCTGATGGCCGGACATGGCAGGGCCAGTATTTACCATAGCCAAAGTTTGTGGGATGCCTCCATGAGTAACAGCATTCATCAATACAACAAAAAGCATAAAAAAGAATTGGTGTACCATTTATGCGGCCGTTTTCATAGCGATAGTAAATTAGGCACCGTTGAACAATTACTACGTCGTAATAAAAAACTAATAATTAAAAATGTTACCTGCATACCTAAAACAATTGCCGATGCCATGACAAAAGAAGAATTGGCCGCTATTGCAGATTTTGTGGTCATAACGGAGAAAGAGTAACAGCATACTTATAAATCATTTTAAATTGATGTAATATCATTATTTAACAATAAGTTTTGTAAAGGTTGAAAACGAGTGTTTTCAACCTTTTTGCTTTTAGTATAAGTACATATTATACTTGTGCTGCAACAAATAAGTCATCATTATTGCTTAAAATAGCTTACCTTCAATAAAGTGATGGAGAGTTTATAGTATCCAGTTCAGACTAGTATCAATTTTTACGCTTCACTTCTCTATGTAAATCTTCAGCTTCTCTTTGCTCCTTGCAAAAGTCTTTTCGTCACAAACATTTTTCATTTTAAACTATTATTACATGAACATGTATGTGTCCAATCTGAGCTTTAAAATAAGCGAAAACGACTTGCAAAATTTATTTGCCGAATATGGCACCGTTAACTCTGCAAAAATTATTACTGATAGAGAAACCGGCCAAAGCCGTGGGTTTGGCTTTGTAGAAATGAGTGCCGATAACGAGGCCGTTAATGCCATGAAAGCGTTAAACAATCTGGAAGTACAAGGCCGTCAAATTTCTGTATCGGAAGCAAGAGAAAAGCCACAACGCCCAAGTAGAAATTACTAAACAAAAAGTAGTGCTATTTGCCCGCAACAAAATTTTGTTCCATCACATTAAATACGTTTACATGACTAGTGAAGAAATTCAGAAATTCAATAAAAACAAGAATATAAACAACGAAGTTGTACAAATCAACTTCCGATCACGTCCCAGCCTGAAAGGTCTTTTTTTACAATCAAAAGATAGTCAGGAATTACAAACAAAAAACCTGTGGCGTATTGTAAGCGAATCAAATTTAAGTTCGTACCTGAAAAGTGGCGATGAAAACTTTTCAAGAATTTTCAACGGTGTTGATATTACCAGAATGGAAGTTGTAAAACCATCTTAAATCTCAACATAAACATTTAAAAAAACAAATACATAGTGGCTAAACCAAAAGAAACCTTTAACAAAAAAGAAAAAGAACAAAAAAAACGTAAACAGCGCCAGGCAAAGGCCGAGAAAATGGAGCAGCGCAAAACTGCCCCTAAAAAAACAATGGAAGAAATGATGGTGTACGTTGATGAAAACGGAAACTTCACCAACACACCTCCTGATCCACGCAAACGTAAAGTAATTAACAGCGAAGACATGATCATCAGCACACCTAAACACGTGCCGGCGGAATATGTAGTTCGTACAGGCACTATTACTTTTTTTAACAGTGCTAAAGGCTTTGGCTTCATTACCGATGCCGTTAGCGGAGAAAGAATATTTCTACACGTAAACAACTTATCGCAAGAAGTAAAAGAAATGGATAAAGTGCAGTTTGATGTTGAAAGCGGTGCAAGAGGTTTAAGTGCTGTAAACGTTGTAAAAATTTAAGCCTGTTTCCTTACCTAACAATTAGGCTACAAAAATTATGTTTAGTGTGATTATTACCGGTACGGGCTCTTATATTCCTGACCATGTACAAACTAATGATGCTTTTTTATCATCAGTCTTTTATAGCGAACGTCAGGAAATTATCAATAAATCCCCCCTGGATATTATTGACAACCTAAAAAAAATTACCGGCATTGAAGAGCGGCGCTATGCCGCTCCACACTTAAACACATCCGACATTGCCGCCATTGCTGCGCATAACGCCATCAATGATTGTGGTGCCGATCCGGAATCACTCGACTTTATTATTGTTGCCCACAATTTTGGCAATTCCCCCGCTGGCAGCTTTCAAAGCGATATGGTGCCATCCGTAGCCAATAGGGTAAAACATTTGCTACACATCAACAACCCTTCTTGTGTAGCGTTCGATGTTATTTTTGGTTGCCCCGGTTGGGTACAAGGCTTAATTATTGCCCAGGCATTTTGCCAGTCAGGCATGGCTAGCAAAGGCGTGGTAATTGGTGCCGAAATTTTGTCCCGTGTATCCGATGCTGCCGATCGTGACAGTATGATTTACGCAGATGGTGCCGGCGCATGTATTGTAGCGTCTAAACCAATAACTGATACATCAACAAACGGCATTCTGTCCGTAGCAGCAAAAAGCTTTAGTGCTGCCGATGTTAATTACATCTATATGGACAAAGGCTTTGCGCCAACAGCCAACAATCAGGATAAATATTTAAAAATGAAAGGGCGCAAAGTGTACGAGTTTGCCATGCAACATGTACCACAAGCCATGAAAGAATGTTTGGACAAAGCAGGCGTTAACATACACTCTCTAAAGAAAATATTTATACACCAGGCCAACGAAAAAATGGACGAAGGCATTGTAAAACGTTTTTACGAGTTGTATAATATTGATACGCCGCCATCATACATTATGCCACTCAGCATTAATAAACTAGGCAACAGTTCCGTTGCTACCGTTCCCACTTTATACAATCTGGTTATAAAAAATTTATTGCCTAATCATCAACTACAAAAAAACGATATTATTCTTTTTGCATCCGTTGGTGCCGGCATGAACATCAATGCCGTTTGTTATCGTTACTAGTACAATCCTTCACTAAACATTTAACGCAGCATTTTTTTTGGGGCTGTCAGCAGTAGTAACTCCGGTCAGCAGCAGTTCCCGCTTTCCGCTATATACCTCCCTGCGGTCGGTATGCCGCTGCAATCGGGCAGCCCTTCATCTTTTGTAATAAAATCAACAAAGCATTTAAATTATACCCTCACAAAAGTTGATGAAAGATGTTTTTCAATTATTAACTTTAGTTGTGTACAGTAAACTGTGAGCACAGCACTTGCCTGTATAAAAAATACCCGATATAAAAGATAAAATATTTCAAAACATTGACAATAGTCTAGCATAACAATAACAAAGCACTATAAAAACATGAACGTCACCATTCAATATTATTTAGGCGACTTTGCTACAAGGCAAGACTTATCTGCACAGGCTAAGACTGTAAGAGATATTTTGTCCAGAGATGATGAATCTATTGTTAAGGATATAAGCATTTTTATTGCCCATGAACAGGAAATGAATAATGATACAGCTAATATTATAAACATTGCTGTTATGCCTGCCTATGGCTCAGAATACCTGGGTTTAGGTGGCAGCGATTGGATGATGAAGGCAACTTTTTTTAAACAGCTTGTTGCACAGTTTCCTGCTGTAAATAGTTTTAAATTTAAATATGCTGATTGCGCTGTAATGGCAGGCATTTCGGTGCAGGATTTTTATCCCATTCTTGAACAAGGTATGCTTGCAGACGATCCCAATAAATACTATCCATCAACTGAGCTATTTGAATTAATACAAGAGAGTGAATTTAATTTTGTATTTGATTTGCTTTTATTGGATAAGTACCGGCAGCCTTGTTCAAAAAAAGATTTTGATGACTACCTGCAAGACTTAAAAGAGCAGTACACGACAACAGAGCAAATTTTACATTTAAATGCAATTGAGTGGAAAGGAAATTATAATAAGTGATGATTTGATCCTTAAATTTATCGTCGCCAAAGGCGATAGAATAGGATTGCGAAACTTGTAGTTTCGCATTAATACATTTTATTAGCTTTTTGTAACTTGTAATCAGGACAAATTCATTAGTTGGAAATGAAAAAAATCATAAAGTTATTATTGTATATTTTAATAAGCTTGTTTATAGCATACACTCTTTATTTAATAGTAATGATGTATGTATTAAATATAGTCTCACCTAAATCATCTCATATTATACACTCCTCAAATATTACTGAATCGAAACAAAAAGATCGTTTTATTGCTTCCTATTTTTTTGAAAAATTTTTAACGCAAGAAAAAATACCGGAGACGTTAGTTCCTTCAGAGATATTTATGGAACGGACAAGGGTTCATTATGAACACTACTACTTCTATTGGGGAAAAACTATTGATAACAAAGCCATTTCTGTAAATGCTTCAGGCTTTAACAAATTATCGCAAACAGGAGAGTTTTTTTATTGTAGCCCTTCAAGTATTCAAGGCTGCAACAATGGACTGAGTCCTATAGACAAATACAATAAAAATTTATACTTCGCTGTTTGGGCAGCCCCAGACAGTTTTCTTATATCAATTTACCACCCCCACGATTTTAAAAACCCTATTACCGTGGTTTATAAAAGAAAGTAAGAGCTTTACAACAGTAATTAAATTTTGCATAACCATAGAATAACAACTGATATGACAACTGCAAAAGAAATACAAACAATCTTTATTAAAACTTACTTAAAACCAACTTTAAAAGAGTACGGATATAAAACCAGTGGACAAACATGGTGGAAAAACAATGGAGATTTTTTTACTGTCATTAACCTGCAAAACTCACAGTGGAACAGTAAAGAAGAATTAAGTTTTTGTTTAAATATAGGTATTGCATTAACCGCTCTACTTGCAGATAACGAAAAAAAGAAAGCAACTTATGCTGATTTATCAGTACATCTTCGAGAGGAAAGCTATCTTACTGAAGAAAGACTACAAAGTATCAAAGATAAAAGAGGATGGCTCGGCTATAAAATTACGAATACAACGAATCTGAATGAGTTTATCCTTGATTTTAAAATTGATCTAGAAGAGAACATATTAAAAACACTTGGTCAACTAAATACACTTAAGGAATGTATTAAATTTTACGAAAAGAATGAATTTTGGGGAAAGAACCTTAAACGCCAAATAGAAGAAAGTGGAATAAAGATAGATTAACAAACATATTTGATCGCCAAAGGCGATAGCATATTAATGCGAAACTAAAAGTTTCGCATAGCAAAGGAGTTACAGCATAATGCTGAATAGAATTACCGGACGTACAAGAGTGCGACGCAACCAAACTCCCCTTTAGGGGCTGGGGGCATAGTAGCAATGCAGCTGATAAACAAAAAATTGACAGTATTCTTCTACTTATAACTCAAAACTTATTACTTACAACTCACCCTAATCTACCGGGCATTTTTCGTGGTAATTGATTAACTCAATGGGTGTTTTATCCATTTCGTAGCCTTGGTATTTTATGGCTATTTCGTCCAGTACTTCGTTTATTTCGGCCTCGGTTTTAATGGTTACCAGGCGGTTGCGGTATTCTTTAATGTTTGGTAAACCTTTGAGGTAATTGGCGTAATGCCGACGCATTTCGTTAATACCCACTACATCATTTTTCCATTGTACACTTAACTTAAGGTGCTTGCGCACCACTTCAATACGTTCATCAATGGTGGGAGCAGCATGGTGCTGGCCGGTTTGTACAAAATGTTTTATTTCCCTAAAAATCCACGGGTAACCAATGGCGGCACGGCCAATCATAATACCATCTACACCATAACGGTTTTTATATTCCACGGCTTTTTCGGGGCTGTCAATATCGCCATTGCCAAAAATGGGAATTTGTATGCGGGGATTGTTTTTTACTTTTCCAATTAGTGTCCAGTCGGCCTCGCCTTTGTACATTTGGGTACGGGTGCGGCCATGTATGGCCAGCGCTTTTATACCTACATCCTGCAGGCGCTCGGCTACTTCTTCAATGTTTTTGGTGCTATCGTCCCAACCCAAGCGGGTTTTTACCGTTACGGGCAAGTTGGTGCTTTTTACCACGGCCGAGGTAAGGCGTACCATCAGGTCAATATCTTTTAAAACACCGGCTCCGGCACCACGGCAGGCTACTTTTTTAACGGGGCAGCCAAAGTTTATGTCCAGTAAATCGGGGTTGGTAACCTCTACTATTTTTGCGGCCATGGCCAGGCTGTCTTCGTCGCCACCAAATATTTGAATACCAATGGGACGTTCGTAATCGAATATATCCAGCTTGCGGCGACTTTTAATCGCATCGCGGATAAGTCCTTCACTGCTAATGAATTCGGTGTACATCAGGTCGGCGCCATTATCCTTACATACTGCACGAAAAGGCGGGTCGCTCACATCTTCCATTGGTGCTAACAACAACGGAAACTCGGGTAATGTTATATTGCCAATTTTAACCATAAAACTTGCCGGACATGTAATATTAGGCGTGTACCTAACTGCATTGCCCTATTTTTGTGACACAAATTTACACACTTATTTTTTAATGCATGATGAACGATAGCGGACACAAGGGAATTTCTTATATGGCAGGCTTTTTTATTGCCATCTGTTTTACTATTGCAGGTATGATGTTTGGCCTTATGTTAACCAATGGCTTGTGGCCCTTGCTATCTGGACAAAGTAAGATTTCATTAGCCGAAGGAATGCATGATGCACAATTTACCACTGCTGCAAAAATCATTCAAAGTATAATGGCCCTTGTAGGGTTTTTATTGCCAGCTATTGCAACTGCATTTTTACTACACCGCAAACCATCAATTTTATTAGGCCTAAAGCACAATGACATTACACCCAAACTTGTAGGTTTAGCTATAGGTATTATAATGTTAAGCTTGCCAATATCGGGCTCGTTGGGATACCTAAGCCATCAATTACCTTTACCAGAAAGTTGGATAACATATTTTAATGAGTTAGAAAGCTCTTATAACAATAATGTAGAAGGAATTGTAGGGCTTGAAACCTTTACCCAATTTTTATTTTCGTTGGTTGTAATGGCCTTCTTACCAGCGCTTTGCGAAGAGGTTTTATTTAGAGGTGCGTTGCAAGGTTTTTTAACCCGCGGTACTAACAAACCCTGGGTGGCAATTATAATAGTTAGTTTAATTTTTAGCCTAGTGCATTTATCCGGTTATGGTTTCTTATCCCGGGTATTTTTAGGTATAATACTAGGAGCCATTTATTATTACACTGGCCGTTTATGGTTAAGCATACTGGCTCACTTTATCAACAATGCTATTATTGTAAGTATGTTATATTACTACAAATCATCCGGCAAAGATTTAAATACACTATTAAATGACAACACAGGCAATTATTGGGGACTTTTAGCAATTTCTGTTGTTATTATACTATTTGGGTTATTACAAAAAGCAAAACCTGTTGAACGTTACTAAAAGCCCGATTTTTACTTTTTAATTTTTACTTTTTAATTTCGCAGCATGGCAATGAACTGGTCAGTTTTTACAACAAGGGCAATTTACGGACTCACCTTTGCTGCTATTATGGCTGCCGGATTTTTATACAGTTACTGGAGTTTTTTATTGTTGTTTACCATTGTACATGCAGGCGGCTGGCGTGAGTATTTAAAACTAAACGAAAAAATATACACCACAGAATTTAACCTGAACCTTAAGTTGGGTTTAATTATACTGGGCTTTGCGGTTATGTTGTATGTGCCAATTATAAGTGCCCGGCTATTTGCCAATACAGTTATCACTAAGACATGGTTTATTGGTAGTTTTGAATTTAGCCCACACTTTATTCTACTTACAACGGGTACTCTACTTACCATGGCCGGCACGCTGCAACAAAAAGTAATTAACCTGAAAGCCTATCTGGCAGCCTTTTTAGGCTTGTTATACATCTCCTTAAGTTTTGGTTTACTGTTAGATTTGTATCGCCCCGTTACTATTGTTGATGGAGAAAACAGTTGGCTATCGCCTGCGTTTTTTTTACCGCTAACTATTTTATCAAGCATCTGGGTTAACGATACCATGGCTTACATAGTAGGCTCGTTTATTGGCAAAACGCCTTTCTCAAAAATATCACCAAAAAAAACCTGGGAAGGCACCATTGGTGGTGCTATACTGGCCGTAGCAGCCATTGGTTTATTATTTCCATTGTTGTTTTTTAAAAACCAGTTGGATAACCTTTACCCTGTATTAATCACCATCAGTGCTATTGCCGCAGTTGCCGGTACGGTGGGTGATTTACTGGAATCTAAACTAAAACGCATGGCCAATATAAAAGACAGTGGTATGATGATGCCCGGCCATGGTGGTTTTCTGGACCGTTTTGATTCGCTGTTAATTGCAGTACCCTGTGTATGGATTTTTGTGCGTTTGTTTTTGTAGTTTTTTTTATTGAGTCGGCTGCAGTACCTTGATTATCGTCCCTTGCGTCGCACTCTTGTGCATCTGTAACTTTACTCATCATTCAATATAACACCCTAAACCTTGTATGAATTGGCACAGTCAAATCAAGAAAATAAACTATTTTTTCCCAAATCGCCTAAACGCTTGAATTGTTTGATAATATCCATAAGCAACAAAGATTCTACCCAAAAAGTCTGCAATAAATGATGCCCCGTTTAAGATTATATTTCCTTCATTTGAAGTATTATTAAAAATACTTTCTAGCTCAAAAAAACGTAACGGGTTCATAAATTTTAAGTACGGCGATATTAGTTCTGTATCAATCATAGGTATTCCCCATTCATAATTATTAGTAGAAATTAATAGCAAACAAAAAAACAATAACCCAATACACAAAGAGAAAAATACACCTCTCATCCAGTCACGTCCAAAATTATTAGATATAAAATTTAGCGATAGATTAATCTTCTGAAAAAAATCACCAGAGAAGAACTTAATTGTTTTGTAATGGGCCTCTACCTCTCTTGAATTGTACTCTAGGGTTCGTATATTATCCCCTTGTTTTTGACAAGCTGTAGCAATCTGTCCAAATGCCAATTGAGCCTGCCTATAATTAAGTTTACCATTTTTGTATACCTTTCGAGGAAATTCAGTTTCCGCTAAAAACAAATCTGTCATTTTACTATTTTCGAAATCTAGCTTCGCTTTTGAAAAATTACAATTAATAAAATCTGTCTTACCTAAGTTTGAAGATTTAAATGAAATTATATTATTCGTAGACACTTCCCGAAAAGTAAAAAGACCATTATTAATAACGTTGGTAAACTTCAGATTATTAAATACAGTTTTTTCAATAACAAAAGAATTTTCTTTACCATTTATTCCATACATCTCAAGTAATCCAAAAATACTATCAGTAATTTTTACTTCTTGAAACACATTTATATCAACTTTACTTTCAGATACTCTTGAGTTATATATTTTAATTATCCTTTGATCACCAGAACTTTTCGACGTAATTAGTTTATCAATATCACAATTTATTATACAAACAGGGGTATTTAAAGTTATGTCACTAAAATTTATTGCTTCAAAGGAAGAATTTTTAATTTCAAACTTTTTATGATAACGGGAAGAATCTGAAAACTTGAGTAGCCCTTTTGGACTATTAATATCTTCAAACAAAAGCTCTTCTACTTCTCCATAAAACTTTATAATGGATGCACTAACATCTTTTATAGTAACTTTCTTAGCTACACCTTGCAACTCTAATTCTCCTTCTCCCAAAAAATATTTTGAAATTTTTACATCGCCTTTTTGACTAGTGTTTATTATAAGATTCCCTTTGAATAAACAATCGTCTTTAAAATCAACATTCCCATAATTTATATGAACATTCTTACTAAAAACACAATTCAAAAACTCGACTTCACCAGCTTCGCTTTTGTTATCAATAGTTATATCTTCAAGGAAAGTACAATCCTTAAAAATTAATTTTAACAAGTAGGGGAACATTGCTGTTCGATGTTTTGAAAGACCCGAAATATTTACATTTTCAGTTATACTCGTTTTTTCAATAGAAATAGGAACTTCGTTCCTCGTAGAAGAAAGTCTTCTATAACTAATATTCGTTAATTCGCCAGCAGACATTGATATAGATGAAGTTGACATAATCAATTTTATATTAAATGAAAATATGTAAAAAGACATCTTCACACAAAAACGCATCAACCTACATTGATGCGTTTTTTATATTGGTGGTTAGTATAAAAATTTACAGTTACACTTTCAAGGTTTTCATATAAGCCGCATTAGCTTTCACCGCTTCCAGTGGTGTGGTTCCTTCATACTTCTCCTGCTCTACAATAAAGTATTCCATACCATTGTTCTTTATAGATTTTAATATCTTACTAAAATCAATGCCCCCGGTACCTAAATTTACCGATGCATCACCACCCGTGGCGCCTTTTGCACGGTCCTTAACATGGCAAAGCCTGAAACGATTTTTATATTTTTTAGCCCATGCTTCCGGATCTTCATTGGCTGCTACCACCCAGTAAATATCCATTTCATAATCTACCGTATCAGGGTTGGTTATATCCATCATTACATCCTGCGGAAAAACACCGTCTAGTTTTTCAAAAGAATAATCGTGGTTATGGTAGGCAAAGCGTATTCCGTTTTTACGGCAAACTTCTCCTTTTTTGTTAAACGTATCAGCATAACGTTTATAATCGTCCATGGTTTTTTGTTTACCAAGGAAAGGACAAATTAAATACTTCATACCTATTTCCGCAGCCTCAGCAGCCTTGCGTTCAAAGTCTCTATCCATATCACAATGCGACGAAACAATACTCATACCTAAATCGTCCATGTATTGTTTAAAGCCTTTGTGGCCCATACCCCAAAACATTCCCTGACCACCTTCGTAACTTTCAATTTGTTTGTAACCAAAGCCTGCTATTTGTTTTAAAATACCACGTGGATCTTTGGGCATATCATCACGCAAAGTGTATAACTGCAAACCAAATTTGTCAATGGTATTGGTCACTGTCTTAGGGTTATTGGCACTGTTACAACCCATTTGCAACAAAGCAATGGCCGCTGCCGATTGTACACTTAGTTTTATAAAGTCTCTTCTTTTGTAGGACATGAGAGAGAATTATGAATTATGAATGATTAATAAGCTGAACGCTTAATGCATAAAGCTTAGCTTCTAACTAAATAACGACCCAAGCTTTCAGCTTTAAGCATTTGGCTTTAGGCCTTAATAAAACGCTTTATCACCTTTTTTATACGGATAAGCGCCATCAAATTTACCGGGTACCGGTAAGTACTCCATTATTTGTTTGGCTGCTATTTCCGAGTTAAGAAAACCGGCAATAGTCAACTGGCGCATCATGGTATAATAATGTTTGGGCGTTGCCACAAAATTATACGGACGTTTTTCTTCCTTGAATTTTTCACGTTCCGGCTTATCCGCTTCCCATACTTTGTGGTTATACTCTTTGGCTTCTTTTTCCAGACTTACCAATATTTCAGTGCGTTGTTCAGGTGTGCATTTTATAAAATCGTTCTTATGCATTTTATTACTCACCACATCTATTTCGCTAATGCCTTTTATAAATGCTTCCTGATCGCCTTGATTATAACAGTCCGTTACCAGTATGCGCATAAACTCGGCTACGTTAGCCGCTTTAGCACCCGGTGTAGCCGTGGCAGGTAAAATGGTTTCGCCAATTTCATTCAACAAAGCCAGATTAGCCTCGTTAAAAGCACCGCCGGCAGCCTTGCCACCTGCGTTACAGCCACTTAAAAAAAACTGGCCACCAATCATACTACCACCGGTTAATACACCAACAAGTTTTATAAGATCTCTACGGTTCATTGTTGTTTAGTTTACAGGTTTCCTTTTTTAAGTTCGCTTACAGCAAAATCAACTGCACGTGCAGTTAAAGCCATATAAGTTAATGAGGGGTTTACACAAGATGCTGATGTCATACATGCACCATCTGTTACAAAAACATTTTTGGCATCCCATACCTGGTTGTTGCCGTTTAGTACAGATGTTTTGGGGTCACGGCCCATACGTGCTGTTCCCATTTCATGTATACCCATACCAAATTCGTAGTTATCATCCCAAGTGCCTACATTTTTCACACCTGCGGCTTCTAATATTTCTTTGGCATCATTCACCATATCAATACGCATCTTTTTCTCATTCTCTTTAATCTCCACATTCATATCTAATACCGGTAAGCCCCATTTGTCTTTTACATTTTTATTCAGCTTAATGGTATTATCATGGTAAGGCAGTACTTCACCAAAGCCCGTCATACCCATTGTCCAGGATCCCATGTCGGTTAAAGATTCTTTCAAGGTAGCACCAATCGTCATTTCGGCTACTTCAGTACCGCGGCCGCGGCCTGCGCCACCCTGGTAGCCAAAGCCACGCAGATAGTCCCTTTTATCGTTGTAAATATTTCTAAACCTCGGAATATAAATACCCGTTGGTCGCTTACCATAAGTGCGGTAATCTTCATAACCCTCTACCTTACCGCTTGCACCGCAACGAAAATGGTGATCCATTACATTATGTCCTAACTCACCACTGCTACTACCTAAGCCATCCGGCCATATATCGGTAGCAGAGTTCATTAATACCCAGGTTGAGTTAAACGATGATGCACACACAAAAACAATCTTTGATTTGTATTCGTAGGTTTGATTTGTTTCTGCATCCAGTATTTCTACACCAACTGCTTTTTGTGTATCCTTATCGTATAAAATTTTAGTAACAATAGAAAAAGGACGCAGGGTTAAATTACCCGTTACCATCGCAGCAGGTAAGGTAGCAGATTGTGTACTGAAATAAGCACCAAACGGACAACCACGCCAGCAACGGTTACGGTACTGACAATTAACCCTGTCATGATGTGGCTGTGTTAAATTGGCACTACGGCCGATAAACATATGGCGGCTATTGTTGTAATGTTTTTTTATACGAGCTGCTAAATCTTTTTCTACAATATTCATATCCATAGCCGGCATAAAATCGCCGTCAGGCAATACTTCCAAGCCTTCTTTACTTCCTTGTATGCCTGCAAACCTTTCGGCATAGCTATACCAGGGTGCAATATCATCGTATCGGATGGGCCAGTCAATAGCAATACCTTCTTTAGCATTTGCTTCAAAATCCCATTTATTAAACCGGTAACTCTGCCGACCCCATAGTAAAGAACGGCCACCAACATGGTAACCCCTGAACCAAGAAAACGGTTTTGTTTCCGTATAAGGGCATTCTTTATCATTGGCCCACATACCAAACACTTCTTCACTTAAAGGATAGTCACGTTTTAATACCGGATGATCTTTAATCATTTCTTGGGTACGGTTGTTACGGTGTTCAAACTCCCAGTTTTCTTTGTTAGCATTTACATAGTCCTTTTTGTGTTCTATGTTTCTGCCACGCTCAAGCATAATTACCTTCAAGCCTTTTTCGCAAAGCTCTTTGGCCGCCCAGCCTCCGCTAATACCGGAGCCAATTACAATTGCATCATACGTGTTATCTGCCATGTGGATCGTTTTTTAAAAGCCCCCTTTCAGAGAGTTTTTGGAATTAATTATTTTGTTTGTGCCTAAAGCTGAATGCTTAAAGCTAAACGCTTATTCACATTCGGCCTGCGGCCATTTTATATCACTAATTTTCAAGCATTTTTTTGTTAAGCCTAAAGCAAAAAGCTAAAAGCGGAAAGCAAAAAGCTTAAAGCTTGTTTGCCATCGGCCTTCGGCCATTTTATTTCACTAACTTTTCAAGCATTTTTATTATTTACCCAGCAGCATTACTACTATCATCGTCTGTTGCGTCGCACTCTTGTACTTTCTGTCCATCTATCATCTGCCGACTCTACGTCCATTAATAATCAGTACTGCATTTAGGCTTCCAACTTTTGCCTTTTACCTTTTGCCTTCACTTATACATCACAAATCTGTATCCCCTTATGTATCGATGCTACTTTAGCCGCGTTATCTTTTCCTTTAGAAATAAACTCCTGCGCCACATAACCTTTAAAACCTGTAGCTACAATAGCACGCATAATGGCCGGATAATTTAATTCCTGCGTTTCATCTATTTCATTACGGCCCGGTACACCCGCAGTATGGTAATGACCAAAATACTGGTGGTTCTTTTGTATGCTGCGGATAATATCACCTTCATTTATTTGCATGTGGTAAATATCATACAACAGTTTAAAGTTTTCTGAGCCTAGTTGCTTGCACAAATCAACACCCCACTCACTTTTATCGCACATATAATCTTTATGGTCAACACGGCTGTTAAACAATTCCATTTGTATAATAACGCCATGTTTTTCTGCTAAAGGCATAATTTTTTTTAAACCTTCCACACAATTTTTTAAACCGGTTACATCATCCATACCGTTGCGGTTACCGCTAAAACAAATCAGGTTTTTATAACCTGCTGCTGCTACCAACGGAATAGCTTCTGTAAAGTCTTTTATCAGCCACTCGTGGTTAGCGGGATTGTTCCAGCCTTCTGTTAAACTTATTTTACCGGCTGTATAACACATGGAACAAGTAATGCCATGTTTTTGAGCAATGGGAAATTCTTTCGGCGTTAATAAATCAATAGCTTTTACACCCCATTTTTTCACTTCAATACAAAGCTCTTCCAGTGGCATAAAACTTAAAGTCCAGTAACAAAGCGAATGGTTTATATTTCCTTTTAACACATTAAACGTTTCCATATTTTTTGGATGGTTCATAGCATTGGCAACAGGTGCTAAACCTACTGCTAATGCCCCTGCTGATAATTGTTGAATAGCTTTTCGTCTGCTAAGATTATTGCTCATTTTTTTATTAGTTCGTCGTTCATTGTTAATAGATCATGGATGGTGTTAATGGTTGTTTGTTAATAAATTTTCAGTCAGTAGTCAATTGTGAATAGTGAGTAAATTTATCACAATGACGGAGCCATTCACTACTCACTATTGACTATTCACCTACAAACTTCCTGACTTTCTTCTGCTGATTAGCGAACAGAAAGTACAAGAGTGCGACGCAACAAAAGCTCCATCAGGGAACTTCAGCCTGGCTCATAAAAAACTACTTAACTGCTACCAGCTTTTTTTCATCTTTAAATAAAACAGCGAATAATAAAAATACAGCTAATGCAATACATGCCGGAATGATCCAAATCATCTTCCAGTCGATGCTACCATCAGCCGCTAAATAGCTATCTTTTATTAAACCTGCTACTTCAAAACCAATTAACATACCTACACCGTAAGTAGCTAAAGTTATTAACCCTTGAGCAGCACTTTTATATTTTTCTCCTGCTTTTGTTTCGGTATAAATATAACCGGATACAAAAAAGAAATCGTAACAAATACCATGTAAGGCAATACCTAATATTAACATAAAGCTTAACTCGCCTGCATTACCGTAAGCAAATAACAGGTAACGTAAACACCAGGCCAGCATGCCGGCTAATATTGTTTTTTTAAAGCCATATTTTTTAAAGAAAACCGGTAATAATAATAAGAATATTACTTCGGACATTTGACCAATGGCCATTTTACCGGTTGGCTCGGATACGCCTACATTGGTTAAAAATAAATTGGTGTGCTGGTAATAAAATGCCAGTGGAATACAAATAAGTATGGAGGCTACAAAGAAAATAGCAAAGTTGCGGTTGGCTAATAATTTCAATGCATCCAAGCCCAGCAATTCGCCTATTGATGCACCTTTACCACCTTTGAACTTAGGTGGTGTTTTAGGCAGGGTAAAACTATACAAACCCAACACCAGTGAAGCAATACCGGCCATTAAAAAAGTATTTTTTAATTGTCCGCTTGCAGCAGCTTCTTTGGAATCCCAAAAGAAAATATAACTGATGGTTAAGCCCGCTACTATCCAGCCAATGGTACCCAGCATACGTATAACGGAAAACTCTTTTTCCGGATTTTTCATTTGATTAAACGCTACTGAATTTACCAAGGCAATGGTTGGCATAAATAAAATCATATAGCCCAACACGTAAGGGTAAAACTGTGATACACTTTCGGCATTATACATTTGATACATTAATACAGCCCCGACTAAATGTAATACACCTAAAATACGTTCGGCATTAACATACCTATCTGCAATTAAACCAATAATAAACGGCGCTATAATGGCGCCCCATGATTGTGTTGAAAATACCTTAGCAGCAGCGCCTCCGTCTGCTTGTAAGTTTGCCTCTAAAAAAGTACCTAAGGTAACAAACCAGCTACCCCAAATAAAAAATTCGACAAACATCATAAATGACAACTGGAAACGTGTGGATGACTTCATAATTTATTTGTGGCCTTAATCGTTAGAAAGGCTAAATTTAATGTTTTGGTTTTACATTACAATTGTATGAACTATTTTTATTGCAAAAAAACGATTGCGGAAAATATGATGTTAGTATTTTAACCAATTGCTGTACTTTTTTATCTAACACAGATAAATATATAGCATGATTATACCTTAGCATAATATTAATACCCGCTTTAAAATTGAAAATATAATGAAGCAAAAATTACGCATGGGCATGGTTGGTGGCGGCCCGGGATCTTTTATTGGAGCCGTACACCGCATGGCAGCCAACCTGGATGGTGAAATTGAATTAGTATGTGGTGCTTTTAGCAGCAGTGCTGAAAAATCTAAACTAACGGGTGATAGTTTGGGATTAGCCCCGGAAAGAGTGTATGGCAGTTTTGAAGAAATGATTAACACAGAAAAAACATTACCTGCCGAACAACGCATGCAGTTTGTAAGTATAGTAACGCCCAACCATATGCACTATGCACCGGCAGCCTTGGCTTTGCAAAATGGTTTTCATGTGGTAATGGACAAACCGCTTGTATTAAATATGGAGGAAGCAAAGACATTGCAAACATTGGTACAAGAAACCGGTTTGCTATTTTGCTTAACACATACCTATACCGGTTACCCGATGATAAAGGAAGCTCGCCAACAAGTGTTGCAAGGCAAGTTAGGTAATATACGTAAGGTGCATGTATATTATCCGCAGGGTTGGTTATCGGAATACTTGGAAGGCGGCGATAACAAACAAGCCTCCTGGCGTACTGACCCGGGCAAAAGCGGTAAAGCCGGTGCTATGGGTGATATAGGTTCGCATGCATTTAACTTGGCCGAGTATATTACCGATTTGCAGGTGACAAAGTTATGTGCCGATATAAATATTGTTGTACCCAACCGACAATTGGACGATGACGGTGCAGTATTATTAAAATTTAACAATGGTGCCAGCGGTTTATTATTAGCCACACAAGTGGCAGCCGGTGAAGAAAATAATGTAACCGTACAAGTATATGGCGATAAAGGCGGATTGGAGTGGAAACAGGAAGATTGCAATACTTTATTTTTAAAATGGCCTGATGCGCCTGCACAAAAATTACGCACCGGTGGTGGTTATGTTAGCAGCTATGCGCAACATAGCACACGTGTACCGGCAGGCCACCCCGAAGGTTATTTAGAAGCTTTTGCCAACCTGTACCGCAATTTTGCCTTAACCTTACAGGCAAGATTGGCGGGCATTACACCACCACCTGAATATTTGGATTATCCCGGAATTATAGATGGTATACGTGGTATGCAATTTATTGACACCGTTATTGAAAGCGGTAAGAGCGAAACAAAGTGGCTACCCTTTCCTTAATGATTAATGCCATTTTTAATTTTTACTTTTTAATTTAACATATGCAAACAATTAAAGGCCCCGGTATATTTTTAGCGCAGTTTTTAAGCGATAAAGCGCCGTTTAACACCTTGCCCGATATTTGTAAATGGGCTGCTGACTTAGGTTTTAAAGCTGTACAAATACCAACCAACGACCCTGCTATTTTTAACCTGCAACAAGCAGCGGAAAGTAAAACCTATGCAGATGATATTAAAGGTTTAATACTGGAGCAGGGCTTACAAATAAGTGAGCTGTCAACACACTTACAAGGACAGCTAGTAGCCGTACACCCGGCTTATGATGATTTGTTTGATGCTTTTGCACCTAATGAAGTAAAAAAGAATCCAACTGCCCGTACACAATGGGCCGTGCAGCAATTAAAATATGCAGCTAAGGCTTCGCAAAACTTAGGACTTACTGCACATGCCACTTTCAGTGGCTCTTTGTTATGGCATACGTTTCATCCCTGGCCGCAACGCCCTGCAGGATTAGTAGAAGCTGGTTTTAAAGAACTAGCCAATCGCTGGTTGCCTATATTAAATTACTTTGATGAATGTGGCGTAAACGTTTGTTACGAAATTCATCCAGGTGAAGATTTATTTGATGGCGAAACCTATGAGATGTTTTTAAAGGAAGTAAACAATCATCCAAGGGCTTGTTTGCTATACGACCCATCGCATTTTGTATTACAACAATTAGACTATATACAGTACATAGATTTTTACCACGAACGTATAAAGGCATTTCATGTGAAAGATGCGGAGTTTAACCCAACCGGTAAACAAGGTACATTTGGCGGTTACCAAAGTTGGTTAAACCGTGCAGGCCGTTATCGTAGTCCGGGTGACGGACAGGTTGATTTTAAAAAAATATTCAGCAAATTAACGCAATACGGGTACGATGGCTGGGCGGTAATGGAATGGGAATGTTGCATTAAACACCCCGAAGATGGTGCCAAAGAAGGTGCGGCATTTATTAACAACCATATTATACGGGTAACCGAAAAAGCCTTTGACGATTTTGCCGCCGTTGATACCGACGAGAATTTTAATAAAAAATTATTGGGCTTGTAAGCAATTTATTAAATAAGCGTAAAGCAAGTATCTTTGGAGAGGTAGCTAATAGTTCATAGTTAATGGTTAATAGTAAAAACAGAGATGGTGATGCGGCGAATAGGTAGGTTGGGCAATGTACTGCAGTTGAAGAGTGAGTCTTTAATTCATTTCCACCGGAAATAAATTAAATCCCGATCCTATCGGATCGCAAGGGACGATGCCATATATTCTTCAGCCGGAAGTATAAAAAAACACCTGCCAATAATATAACAACCGGAAACCTTGAAGCTTTTAACATTGAACTTTTGAACCTCTTGAACTTTTGGAACACACTAAGAAACCACATTTTATCAAACAGAATATTTCATTGTACATCATGAAAAAGTTATTTATCAGTAGTTGTTTATTTGCCCTAACTGCATTAATTGCCTGTGGCGGCAGTGATAACAATTCCGGCGACAAAAAAGAAACAGAGAAAAAAGCCGAGCCATCTTTATCTGACAACCCCGTTTATTTAAAAGGACTTGCATTGGTTGCTCAGGACGATTGTGTTACCTGCCATCAGGTAGATAATAAATTTATGGGACCAAGCTATCGTGAAATAGCCGACAAATATGCCTCCGCATCAACCGAAGAAAAAAAAGCAGTAGCCCAACGTATTATTAATGGTAGTACCGGCATTTGGGGCACCGTGCAAATGACCAAACACAGTGGCATGAGTACCGAAGATGCAGAAGCCATTGTAGACTATATATTATTATTAAAAAAGTAATGCGCTTGTGGTTTTACTTTTTTAGTTTTTACTTTTTAATTATAAAAAATATGCTTGCAAAAAAAATTGGATTAGGACTTGTAGTGGCAACAGCCTTACTGGCCTGTAACAGTAATAACGCACAAAAAACAACCGTGAATTCCAACAACACACCTAATACATTATCAGCCCAGGAAAAAAAAGAAGGCTGGAAATTATTGTTTGACGGAAAATCCTACAAAGGTTGGCATAAGTATGGTGGCCAGGCGGTAGGTACGGCCTGGGTGGTAAATGACAACAGCATACATTTAGATGCCGGCTCTAAAACCAACGATTGGCAAATAGCTACCGGAGGCGATATTGTTACCGATGAAGCATTTGGCGATTTTCATTTAAAGTACGATTGGAAAGTAGCTGAAGGTGGCAACAGCGGTGTAATTTTTTATATTCACGAAGATACTACCAAGTACCGTTGGGGCTGGCAAACAGGGCCCGAAATGCAGGTGCTGGATAACGAACGCCACAGCGATGCTAAAATACATAAACACCGTGCCGGTGATTTGTATGATTTAATTGCATCCTCACCTGAAACGGTTAAGCCGGCTACAGAATGGAACCACGCCGAAATAAAATCGGAAAAAGGTAAACTGGAATTTTATTTAAACGGCACCAAAGTAGTTAGCACTACTATGTGGGACGATGCCTGGAGAACCATGATTGCGGGCAGCAAGTTTAAAGACATGCCGGGCTTTGGCACTTACAAAAACGGTAAAATAAGTTTGCAGGACCATGGCGATAAAGTATGGTACCGAAACCTTAAAATAAGGAAATTATAATTACTAAGGCCGTTGTTTTAACAACGGCTTTTTTTATGTTATCTACTGTAGTAATGCCCATTCATCGTCTGTTGTGATCCGATAGGATCGGAATATAATTTATTTCCAGTGGAAATGAATTATATACTTTCACCGTATCGTTCTGTTTACTTATCATCATCGCGTTATGCGTGGGCTGCTTATTCATTTAAAAAAAATCCCCTTTTTGCAGGATTGTTGTCCTTTTCACCGGTAGTTAGTTTTAAGCCTCATTTCAAAACCTCTACCAGATGAAACATTTTTTTGCATTATGCGCATTAGTCTCTTTGTTTATTACGTCCTCTTGTAAAAAAGGCTTAGGTGATGCCGAGTCTAACCCGTTTGAAAATGCCACGCCGCTAATAACCGATAAAGGAATACCGCTTGGTGCCGTCACCAGTTATCCGGTAAATTCATCAGCCACCACTATTACTTCTACCGATGGCAAGTTAGATCTGATTATTCCTGCGGGAGCTTTCAGTAGTGCCGCCACCATATCTATACAACCTATCAGCAACTTGTCACCCCTGGGGTTAAGTACCGGCTATCGTTTATTGCCGGAGGGTGTTACATTCGCCAAACCCATCACACTGCGTTTTCATTACAATGCTGCCGACCTGGGCACTGCCATTGAAGATTTTTTATGGATCAATACACAGCAAAGCGATGGAAGTTGGGTGGGCAATAAAAAAAGTGTAGTAGATAAGGCCTCCAAAACCATTTTGGTAGAAACCACCCATTTCAGCGACTGGACCATGGGTCGTTTTATGGATCTTACTTTAACACCTGCACGTGCCACGGTTATGATTAACGGAAAACTAAACCTGAGCATTACAGGCTTTTTAGAAACCGACGAAAACAGAGACGATGTTTTAACGCCTTTATCACCTGTAAAATTTGGCCCCAATACTCCCGTTACCGAAGAACAAAAGTTATTAGCTGCTACCGAACAATTCCTCAATTTTAATATTAAGGAATGGAAATTAAACGGCTCCACATCCGGTGGCCGCTTTGGTAGTATAGAGCCCGGTAAAATGCATGCGGTATATCATGCCCCCGCTACCGTACCTAATCCGGCTAAGGTAAACCTGAGTGTAAATATGGTAGCCCGTAAAAAAAATATGCCCAATGCCAATTATATGCTGGTATCGGAAGTAACGGTTGTAGGTGCACCCTATTACCTACGTTTAAATGTGGATGGCACCGAATATTTTTATACAGAGTATGGTGTGGCTGGTGCCTTGCCTGCCGATAACAATAACTTCCAGATGGTAAACTGTGGCATCAGTAATGAAGGCTTTTTACAAATTGCCGCGGGTTACTATGCCGGCTCTACCATGACAAATAGTTTTGCCATCAACATTAAAAAAACAAGTGCCGGCAGTTATAGCCTTAATTGTTTTAACAATGCAGGTGGTAACGATGAAATGTGGTTTATGCCGTTAAGCAATGGCCTTAGTTACCGTAACAACTATGTACAGCGCAGCCGCAATGCGCAAAACAATTGCAACGCCACCTTTAAATGTGCGTCCATCAATACCAACTTTACCAAATTTGGTAACGGCAGGATGACTGAAGTAGAAGGTACTTTTTCCGGCACACTCTACTACGATGGCCTTGACTTTGATAACCAGTGTAAATCAAGCGTAGCCCATAACGTTAGCGGTGAGTTTCTGTTAATGCGGGTAAATTAATTTCACAAGCAATGATTATTTTCAAAAAGCGTTTACAACACGTTTGTAAGTGCTTTTTTATTTTGAGGCGACAATAGGAATGCTAATCATCGTTTGCTTACTTGTTAGACAAAAATTAGGCAGAGGGTAATAACATAAAGTAGTTAAGTTTTTAGTTAAGAAAAAGATGTGTAACTTACAGTAACACTTAAGTAGTACATTTTTACAAGGCTGTATAAAACCTCTGCTATGATAAAGAAAACCAAACAACTTGTATGCCCTTCATTAATTTCTCTTTTTAAAAAAATTAAACTTAAAACTTTCCTGTTATTAACGGTAGTGCTTACTACAGTATTCGGCAACAAAAAATTAAATGCTCAGGTGGAAGTTGATACAACTTTTCAAACAGCAATAAACCAGATTTTTGAAAATGTTGATAAAACAAAAGTTCCGTATGGTATCTTAAAGGACTATGCCATGGAGTTCATAGAGTTGTCGCATTTTAACGGAACGAGTGTATTAACAGATAGCACTGCTACTAATATAGGCTACTTTTATGATGTTTATTATACTTTATTTACCGGTAGAATAAATAATTCTGCTACTGGATTTGTCCACCCTGACACATTAAATAATCAGTGGTATGCATTACGCGATACAGGTAAAATTGTACTATCAGGTTTATTATTTAAGTATTCAAAATTTAAGGACAATGCTGCCGGCAATTATATAACTATTTCAGGTAACCAGTTGTATGATAAATATGTAGGGGGTATATGGCAGGATCCGTATACAACGGACTTAGCATTTATGGTGTCTCCGCCAGTAAATAAATATTCGCAGCAAAACTTACAGGTTGTACTTCCGTCAGGTTTATGGTTCACAAATACATCTTACAGTTCATTTGAAGTTGATTTTGCTGATGGCTTAGGTTATCGGAGTATTGCTTTCAATACCCCTATCTCACTTAGTTATGCTACCAACGGGTATAAAAACTGGAAGTTTAAATTAATTATGCCGGATGGTGTAAAATATGTTCACACAAATTTTTTAATAGGAACCGATCCTGGGTCTTTATAGTTGTTGACTGGCTTGCATTCACAAGCAATACTGCTTTTGCTTTCTCATGTAGATAATAAAACGGGATATAGTTTATTCGCTTGATGTGTACAAACCATAACGTTTTCTTTTAACCAAAATTATAAACGATGAAGAAATTATTGTTCATACTGGTTATTTTAATCCTTTACATTCCACGAGCTAATGCACAGCTAACATTTACAGAGGTAGAAATAACAGCATCCGGCGGATATACGGGACCTGCACCTAAAGCCCTTTTGCAAATAAGGCTGGTATCGGGTCGTGGAAATGTTATTCGAAAACCATTTATAGTCGTTGAAGGATTTGATCCGGGGCATATAGTTAACCCGGAAGAAAGGTATGGAAGTTCAGACCTGGTAAAAAACTTTTTGCCGGACATAAGCGCTTCAGGTTCATCGCAACTACAAAATCTTTTTGGGATGTCAAGTGACGACTATGATATTATTTATGTTAACTGGAAAACAGGCACAGACCTTATTCAAAGAAATGCATTAGTGCTGGAAGATGTGATAAGATATGTAAATGCACAAAAGCAACCGTTAAACGGTGTACGTCAACACAATGTAATAATGGGTAGAAGTATGGGAGGGCTTGTTTCACGTTACGCCTTGCGGCGTATGGAAAACAATAGTGAAAACCATGAAACCAGCTTATATATCAGTTGGGATGCATCACATCAGGGAGCAAACGTGCCCCAAGGCTTTCAACATCTGGCGCGTCACGCCCGCGATTTATATATACGCACAGGAGGTACTGCTACTCTTACTGAAACAATACAACTGATAAGAGGCGGAATGGAGCCAATAAAAGCTTTGGGGCTAGCCAATACACCTGCCGCACGTCAAATGTTAGTAAATTATATTAACGACCTTAACGAGGTTGATAACTCTACCCATAGTATCTGGCAAAACGCATTAAGCACTATGGGGTATCCTCAAGGAGTACCGGGTATCCCTTTTAGAAAAATAGCCATCAGTAATGGGAGCGAATGCGCCGAAACGCAAGGCTTTACACCTGGAGAAAGTTTGGTAAGTATTGATGGCACTATCAAGACGACGGGCTGGGGAGACCTGGCTGGCATGTTTATTTTTCCAGCCACTATGCCCATTGCAGCGGCTATGTTAAATCAGCCTGTATTAGGATTAACACTACTGCCCGGTAGCAATAGATTTGAAGCAGATATTAAAATTAGATCAAAAAGCTATGGGATAGGAAACGAAGTATATAAAAACAAGCTTACTTACAAAAAGAAAATTCTTTGGTCCATACCTGTAACAGCTATTATTACCAACAAAAGTCACCATGCCCAAGCTGCTACCTTGCCTTACGATTACTATCCTGGTGGCTTTATGGAGATACCTTTAAACTTACAGGACAGGGTTACAAATGGCGACCTAATGCACTCAGACATTACTGCCTTTAACCAAGAGCGCTTTTGTTTCATCCCGGTAACCAGTGCTTTAGACATAGGCGGCATTACCAATACATCACCTACACACCTGGATAACTTACAACAATATGTAGGCGCTGCACCACCCATCGACCCCAAAAGTACACCCTTTGAAAACTTTATCACCGCTTTTGATATAACTAGAATAAATGTAGAAAACGAAAAACATGTATACATTGGAAAAAGAAACGGAGACTGGGCTGCTGCCGAATTAAACAGGACATCTGTATCAGATCCCGTTCCTTTGGCCGATTGCAGGTTTGCCTGTAACGGCGACCCTCTGGAAATTACAGGAGATGGTACTTTTTGTACTACCTCAAATGAATATTCTGTTTTAAATCTTCCTGCTGGCGCCAACGTTACCTGGAGTGCCATACCAGCTACCGTAGTCACCATTAACTGCCCCACCTGCCCCACTACTACTATATCCAAAGATCTGGACGCTAGTTTTACCTTAACAGCTACTATTAACAACGCTTGTAGTAATGTACCCGTTATTCTTACTAAAGAAAATATTCGGGTAGGCAAGCCGTCTGCAGTAGGCATTGTATCATTTAGTGAAATGGAACTCTGCGAGGGCGTAACAGGCTTTGAAGTTTTATATACCCACCCTTTGGGTTACAGAGGGGTGCTTAATGTGGACGCTATAAATGCCACCAGTATTACATGGACATTAGTTTCGGCAGGAGCAGGCTGGACCTGGGGATATTCCAATGGCGGCAAAACTTTAAACGTGAACAACAAAACGGCCAACAGAACACTTACCTTAAAAGCCAGGGCATCCAATGCATGTGGTTTTACCGAAAGAACCTACACTTTCAGAAGTGGCGTATGCATTCCTTTAATTGAACCAGGCCGCATAGCAGGTCCGGACGAAAGCCCTGGAATAAAATCGTATGTTCTTTCTCCAAATCCAAGTCAGGGAAATGTTGTTATCTCGGCTAAGACTAACAACACTTTTTTTACTTCCCTCATAATTTCCGATATAACCGGAACAAGAAGAAAATTGTTTAAATATGGTAAAGGAACAAGAACCGCAAGCATTAATTTAAGTGACTTACATCCAGGCTCCTATATTGTAGAAATAACAGACGGTATTTTTAGTGAGCGCCAAACATTAATTATAAACAAATAAAATGCAGCTATAAATTAGTTTCCAATGTGATTAATTATTCTTAAAACAGTGAACAATATAAAAAAATGTCGTAGATAGCAACGGCATTTTTTTATATTCTCACTTTAGCAATCACCCACTCCATTAAGTGGTAATGCGCTCTATCGTTCTGTTTGCTTATCATCATTAAGTTGTAAACAAACCGTTTCAGAATCTTACAATCGGAGAAATATGAGCAGTAATACAAGTAATCCTCCGAAACACTTACCGCATATAACAAAACAACAAAATCCAACATTTTCTTATTGTTCTAAAAAAGTGCTATCATGCATTCTATATAACAAAGCAATAGCATGGATTTAAATAAATTATACAGCCATAAAAGAACAGGCAAAAAAAGCACTTCGGCAACCGTTGATGTAAGGAGTGAGTTTCAACGTGATTTTGACCGCATTATATTTTCCTCAGCATTCAGAAGGCTACAAAACAAAACGCAGGTATTTCCCTTGCCCGGCAGTGTGTTTGTACATAACAGGCTAACACATTCGCTGGAGGTAGCCTCGGTAGGCCGATCCTTGGGTAGTTTAGTAGGCCAGGTTATTTATGATAAATTTAAAAATGACCTGACGCCGGAAAGCCAGGATTTTTATCGCTATAGCCTGAATGATGTTATTGCCTCAGCCTGTTTGTGTCACGATATTGGCAACCCAGCCTTTGGTCATTCCGGCGAAGATGCCATTGCCAGTTATTTCCGCAAAGATGAGCATGGTATAAAAACACAGTTTTCAAATGAAGAGTGGAACGACCTGATAAATTTTGAAGGAAACGCCAATGCTATACGGGTATTAACTCAGCAGCAAAACGGCAAATCTGAAGGTGGATTATTGCTTACCTATTCCACTTTAGCCGCCATTGCTAAATACCCTTGCGAGTCGGTAGCAAAAGACAAATCGGTTATTCACCGTAAAAAGTTTGGCTTCTTTCAATCCGAAAAACAAACCTTTTCCGAAATAGCACATGAAACACAGATGGAGCAGGTGAACAACAACCCCCTCATATACAAGCGCCATCCCTTTGTTTGGCTGGTAGAGGCTGCCGATGATATTTGTTACAGCATTATTGATTTTGAAGATGCGCACCGCCTGGGCATTGTAGAACATAGCGAATGTATACAGATGTTAAAAAACCTGGTGTTTAAGTTTGACGATAAAGACAAAATAGAAAACATCTTAGAAACCATTACCGATACCAATGCTAAAATAGCATACTTAAGGGCTAAGTCAATTGGCGCTTTAACCATGCGTGCAAAAACGGTGTATGAAAATAATATTGATAGTTTTTTAAACGGCAGTTTTACAAAATCGATTATAGATGTGATTAATGAAGAAAATGGTGGACTAAAGGGAATAGTTGATTTCTCCATAAAAAATATTTACAATAACCGCAATGTAGTAGAAATTGAAAATGCCGGTTACAATGTTATGTACGAGTTGCTCTCGCATTTTATACCGCCCATTTTAAAGCATGCGGGTAGCCGGGAAAAGTCCGACGAAAAAGCCATTAAGTTATTACCTCCTGCTTATAATTACGATAACGAAACATCTTATAAACGTGTGTTAGGTGTGGTAGACTACATATCCGGCATGACAGATAATTATGCCACCGATTTATATAAAAGAATTAAGGGAATAGAAATTGGGATGAAGATATAAACGCTTGGTAACTCCGATCAGGGTTTGCAAGCCATATCATTTACTAATACCGCCGGACTAAATAATTATACTAATTTTGAAAAGCTTAAGTTAATGGCAGTCAACCAGTGTCACTTACGGCCAATTATAAAAATTTATTATTGTCCGCAACTTATGGCTAAAAAAATAATTGCCACTAAGTAAGTACAAAATGTATTTCAACAGCAAACCCGCACAACTAAAAATATTTTTCTAACCTGATTATCACCTACGGCGTAAAACATAATGACGTCTACAACCAACCCGTGAAAAAAGAAATAAAAATGGATGATTTGTTTAACTAACAAGGCACTATACTTTTTTATGTTATCGGCTGCATTATTACTAGCAACCCTTCAAGCTTCTCTCCTTCCCTTCATTATATTGGCAATTTACAGGGGCTTTAAACTCAAAATATGTATAGTGCTATTTTTGTTACCAGCGTCCCACCCTTGATTGGGCTTTAGTTGCGTCGCACTCTTGTGCACCGGTAACATTACTCGTCATTGTGCAGGGTGCACCCCGATTCATCGGCGGTACTGCAATAATTCTATTGGGCATTTGGCAATACGTACATTTCATGCTGAACGTTTTATTTCTTTTACAGTTCAGGTTTATACTGCTATTTATCTTCCAAAATATCAGCAGCGGTTTGCTTGCCTAGTTGTTCGGCCAAACCAATCAACAAGCCTTCTACTCCCCTTATGTAACAAAGGCGGTACACTTCCCCAAACTGTACTACTTCGCCTACCGGTGTAACATCATACTTTTCCAGCCTTTGCAATAGTTCGTTCAGGTTATCTACCTTAAACATGATACGCAGGTAGCCCAATGTGTTTACCGGTGCCGTACGATTGTCTGCAATGGTTTCCGGTTTTATAAATTGCGACAACTCCAACCGCGAATGCCCATCGGGTGTAACCATCATGGCCACTTCTACCGATTGGTTGCCCAAACCTGTTACACGACCGGCCCAATCTCCTTCCACCATCATTCGTCCTTCCAGGGTTAGCCCCATCTCGGTAAAAAAAGCAATGGCATTATTAAGGCTTGCTACCACAATTCCCATATTATGCATTTCTATTAGCTTGCTTTTGGCCATTGGTCATGTTTTATAGTTTGTAAATTTATTGCTGCGGCTCCCTTATTGCTTTTCAAAATTTAAGCCAAATAACTATAAAAAATACAAGCTGCCTTCTTGTAAGCTAAGTTGAAAATAGCATTGGGCATGGGTGTAGATAAGACAGCCTGATTACAGTAACCATTTTATAACATTGAGTTTTAAAGTTTTCATTTAGCATAAATCGCTTCGGCGAGCAGTTATCTGCCGCCCGATACTAATAATGTTAGTGGCTAAAAAAACTACAAGCAGTTTGTAATAACTTATTTACTTTCTTTCAATCTAATAAAATCGTAGTATAAAGAATCGGTAGGTTTAACAAACTTCTCTACAAAACTGCTGTTTCCCTTTGGATAAACGGTTGTGGGTATATAAAATGTAGCCGCAGTAAAAATTGCCAAAATCAGATAAAAAGAGTAGCCAATTAATTTTTTTCTGCTCGTGGCTGCTATAAAACCTTTAGGCTTTAATCTAATACAAAAACTAAAAAAAGCAATCAGCGCAACTGTTTCCACTAACGATATAAACCCACCCGAACCGGCAACCCAATAATGTTGAATGAGTATAAACTTTAAGAAAATGGCAATAGTTGTTAGTATAATTAACAAGCCAACAAATAAAATATTTAACTGATAAATTATACCTAAATAATTAACTCGTATAGTTTCGTTATAATGTAAAAACATCAACAATATACACAATACACTAGCTATACTTAATACTTTTAAGAGCCAAAAAAAAGAAACAGTTTGTAAAAAAGGTGCTTTAAAAATTATAAAAACTGTGTATATACTTAAAATTAAAAGTATTCCAAATGACACCAATGTGCTATTGGCCTGTTTTGTTTTTACATCCACACTCCGTTTTCTAAATCTGCTAAGCTTGTAAGTTATCCAAGAAAGTAATTCCTTCCGCACGGCCACAATAACACCAACAAGAAATATAAACGTTGCTTCCAGTATATTTTTTATATTTAAAATTTCTTCCATTTTAATGAAGTTTATACCAATAGGCTATTGCTAAAATGATGTAGGCAATTTCTATGCTTAACAATACGAAAACCATTATTTTTTTTAAAGAACTCATTCTCCCGTTTAACATATCCTTTAAAGTAAGTAGCCCCATTAAAGGAAGCAAACCTATTACAATTGGCCCGCTTACATCAGACGCTCTTTGCATAACTAAAACTATCAGATTAAAAAAATATTCCGCCACAAGAAAATACAAAAACAATACTAAGTGAGCATACGTAACAGGCAGATAAAGGTTCTTTAATACATTCGTTAGTCGTTCATATTTTCGCTTTCTCTTCCATATTTCAGTACGGCTAACTAATACGTTATATACAAATGCAATAACAAAATAAACCAGATATATAATTAGAATAAATTGATTGGACAAATCTTCATCAACAAACAATAAGCTTATCAATAAAATATAGAATAAATAAATTAGTATAAATATGGGGCGTATAAATTTGGTTATTACTTCCAGGTGTCGCCCTAAGTTATTCCATATTTTACTGTTATCCTCCTCCGAAAGTTGTGGTGTAACAACAGTAGAAACTTCAGTCTTTTCCTTATAACCCGATTTAAGTTTCAGTTTTATTTTATCTATAACAGTACTCTCAAACCTGTCAGCAATTACAGGTATTATAAAAGCAGTGCAATACCATAACGGAGATTCAAATAAATCCAGAAATGCTTGTACGCCATTTTTATCCATAAAAAATATGATGGGAATAATACTTCAATTAAAGAAAACTAAAAGGTAGCTTAATAATAGGGGCGGGAGTGGCACACTAAAAATACAATGCTATTTTAATAAAAACAATAGTTGATTTAAACATAAATGTGGGTCTATAAATGACAAAAAAGTATGTAATATGATATTTGCAAGTTGTAATCAAACCTACAAGGATTTTACTTTTCAATATTACTTATTTCAAGGCGACTAAGCGAATAGTTTTCTAGCGCAGGTCTTCTTAATGCTATTAAGTTAAGGAATTCGTTATGCCGACGATAAGGTGCATCTTCTGCCTTTCAAAGTCGTATTTAGAGTCGGAGACTATTTCTTTCATCGAGTTGAGTGACTAACTTAATAGTATTACAAGTCTCCTAACCTGTGCTATATTTTTTACTTGTCTAGGTTAAAAATGACTTTAATCTTTATTTATTTTCAAATTAAGTAACGTATGTTCATGTGTAGGGAGAACTGCGCTAGATGTTAAAAGTTCAATTGAGGAGATGAACCTGAACCTAATGGAAAACTGTCATACGAAACACTGAACCCACTATTATTCCAAACCGCTATTATATGCTGCTTTTATTCTGGAAACGAAATAAATGATTCTACAACTTTAACATGGGAGTAAGATTTAATGTCATTGGCTCTATTTTCTAGAGATTTCTTGTACTTTTTCAATACTTCTAAAACAAGATAAATTGAACGAATCTTGATTATAGTTGAACTGACAATTCCTTGGCTGTTTGAAAGTTGTTTATTTACATTTTCGAGTTGGTTATTCCAAGCTGTATCAGGAACTTGTTTGTCATTACAAATTGTAATTGACCCGTTACAGGCACCACACGGTATATCAAAACATTCCTTATAGGTTATGGTTTTTTTATTAGCAATTACCCAACTCGCCCAAGGTTCGGCATCTAAAAGAGTTCCGCTTTTTACATAGTTCGTTTTAATTAGTCTTTCAATTTCATTTACGTTGGACTGCAAAATATCTTCTCTTTCAACTTTCAATGAATTTTCTAGCAAATTAATTTTTGAATTTACTCCGTTTAATACAACTTCAAAGAATTGTCCATTTGTCACAAGTAATAAGAATTCACCATACTTTGGCAGTCTTGATAAGTTATCAAGATTGGACTCGGTGTCAATAATTATTTTCCAATTTGCAAGCAAACTAGCCATTGTACTATGGCCAATTGTATTGTTCCATTGAGGAAGTCTAATATAAGTCTCGTAATTTGATTCAATATTATTGTGGGCGTGATATAATTTTTCTTTCTCCAAGATGCCAATGATTACATTGGGTAAATCTTGTACAAGTGTATATGTTGCTTTTGAATAATGTAAAATTTCATCAACTTTCAAATTGAGTTGTTCTAACATTTTTCTAATATCAGCCATGTCGCCTGATTTGCCAAATATCCCATCAGCAATTTCATCTCCAATTCGACTGCCAAACTTTTCTGCTGCTTTCGCAATTATAATTGCACTTATTGCTGCTGCTGTTGTTGGTTCTGCCATGATTTTCTGTTTTTATTTGATTTCTAATTTAAATTAGTTTTCTCCTTCTGATGATGCCCCTAAATTGGTATATCACTCAGAAATATAAGCAATCGTTATTTTAAAGTATTAATAATGAATTACTTATTATCCATGTATAAACGTTTATAAATACTTAAATTTTGTTGCGAAAGTTTAGGAAGAACAAGGGATGGTTTAATGGTTCGTAAATGGGATTATGTTGTGTATTTGGTTGTGCGTAACTAAGACATTATAATTGTTTAATGTTTGCAAAAGAGCATAGTTTTTATTTTCGGCTTTTATAAGCCGATTCTTTTTTACAAAAAAAGCATAACAGTATTCTTGTTTTAGAACACTACTGATAACAGGTAAAGACTAACAAAGACAAGAAACCTATTCACAAACAACTTGTCCTTGTGAATTTAAACGACAATTTAAACTAAAGTTAATACTATCGGTATTTGTAGTTTTTAAGTTGTCTTTGTTCAGTTTACTTTGTTCAATAGAAAAATTCAAATTTTTCAGATGAACAACTATTCCCTTTGATTTGAAATGATCTGACATTTTTACTTTAAATTCTGTAGAAAGCTTTTCTACTTCGGCTTGTATTTCTTTATTTATCATAATTTTACAGTTGTAAGGTTATAACTCTGAGATTAGGGACATTTGCATTTGTTAATGCAATACCGTTAACCGTCAGTGTATTAATAGGCATTCCACGTTGTACCAAATCCTTTATGTAAGCTAAAAAAGTTGTAGCCTCGGATACAGTTTCAAATTTAATAGAATTATTATTGAGCTCGAGATCGCTTATGCTTCCACTAAGTCTTATGACGTAAGCCTTGGGTCTGACATCTTGTGTTTTTACTAAATCAATAGCTGTGTTATTGATTATATGGTTTTCAAGATATGAAACACTTCCATATCTATATTTAACTTTTTGTCTGGCTTCGGGTAAATGTTTATTTCCTTTATTTACTTGTCGATATAGAAATGAGTAATTCAATTGTCCCGTAATATTATTTTGGATATCAGGATAAATAACAGTGTAAAACGAGGTGATTATGCTATTCAGTGCGTTAGGCAATCCAAGAGCATATAAATTTTTAAATTTTAGAAATTCTACGGGAGGAGCCCAATCATCTGTTATTGTATACTCAACTGAGACTACAATGTTTCCACTTAAATCTATACCTGGTCCTCCTTCTTGTCTTAGTAAAATTTTATTTCCAGATAATGTCCCGGACAATTTTAGTATTTGAGAGCTTAAGTCAAGTGATGTTTCATAGCTATCTGCATACCCGACTGTTGCACTTCCTCCTAGTTCTCCGGATCCCTTTAGACTATTAGTTTTTGATCCTGTTCCCTTACCAGACGAAAGTAATTCATAGTTATTAATGTTAGAATTGTCAGAACCCGTATTGACCAAAGTTGTTGTATTTGTGTTCTTATCGCTAATAAAGTCTTCTCTTGTATTACTTCCTGTTAACGAGACTTCAGTAGCTCCTTTCGCACTCAAATTAAGTGAAGCATTCCAATTTTGCGCAGAACTGACTTTCCCTAAATTAAGAGTAACTTTATCCGTTACATATTTATCCCAAGAATTAAATATTGCATGGGTAAAGGGAGGCAACTGTACAGCTAATTCAAGATATGAAATCCTGTCACCTAAAGTATTATACGTTATAAGTGGTTTTGAAACACCTGCAGGAGGTGGTGTATAATGATATTGCAGCCTATCAACGGTGAAAATTAATACCTTTTTGATAGTTTTAGGTATTATCTTAATTTTCGATTTTTCTTCTTTGGAAAAATCAAAATT
Source organism: Chitinophagaceae bacterium UBA4857 (assembly GCA_002399735.1). Lineage (GTDB taxonomy): Bacteria > Bacteroidota > Bacteroidia > Chitinophagales > Chitinophagaceae > Terrimonas. The sequence continues at coordinate 213,685 of DHEF01000039.1, read as the reverse complement.
GGTAGATAATAAATCCATTAATTGAGCACTTGTAGTCGTTTTAATATTTAAGGAATTTATAAACGCTTCTTGACCTTTATCAGTTAGGCTAAGTATATTATATTTTATATCCTTTTCCTCAGCTTCATTAATCAAGATAGAATGTAAATCAACCTGAACAAACAATTGCGGTTCTTTGGCGTTTGCAAAAGTTTTTATGTTCGAATTGTTTCTATATCTCTTTGCAAGATTTTTATCTCTAAACATACCACAAGAACACAATATAATTGGTATGAGAAAAAACCAAGGCGATTTTATTTTATTCAACATATTTTATTTTATTTATGAATATGTATTTCCTTAATCTGTTAAAGCATTTCATAAATGTTTAAACAGATTAGTGTTTATTAGACTAAGTGGTAATAGATAAATTTATATAGGGAGGAATCAAAGGAAATCGTCATTATCACAAGTCACACTTTTTCTCTATTTTATGTAACTTTCAATAAGTTCGTAAACTGCGATAATAAAACCTTAGTTACTAAGTTGTTCTTAGAGCTAAGTATTAAAAAGACGTTATTTTTATAAAAGCAAAAATATTTCATAGGCCCCTTATTGCATACCATGTTTTTCCTGTTTTTTATACCATGTTTTCCCTGTGTGTAACTATTAATACTTAATGTTATATTTACGCTACCACCCATTACCATTAACGAACCAAAACAATTTCTCATGAACGCTACATAATTTCCTCTACCTCAATTATTAATTAAGAATTTACTACTTGTGTAAACTGAGCGACCTACTTAGCGCTATAAATAGCGCTGTCGTTCTTTTTTATGCTTTAGCAACCACTATCTTATTAAATAATATATATTAACCACCTCACTTACGCTTAAATGGAAAACATTAATATTCAAACAGTAAAACAAGTAACTGAATCCGTTTCAGTTTTATTGCGATATATAGCATCCGGCTTTATTGCAGTATTAGCCTATATTTTTCTTTACACCGATTACACATACTTACAAATTAATAACGCATGGGTTTTGGTAATATTAGCCGCATCTATTGGTCTTATTACTTATGCGCTACATATTTCACTTCTCGATAAACTCTTTTATAAAGGAAAGGCATACAGACTTTACGAGCAGTATGCTCATAAATGTGAAAACATAAAAAATGCAATTGCCGAGAATGCTAAAATTATGAACGAAAAAAATAGCCCTGATTGTTGTATTCATAGGCCCATGACAAAATCTGAATACATTTTTATACTACAAACCCAAACCTATCTTAGAAACGCATCTCTAAATGATACAGTTAAACATATTCAACGGCAAATGGAGCAACGATTATCGTTGTTGGCATTTCTATATTGTACGCTTTATCAAATAATAATTTTAATAGTCTACTTTTTGGTTACAAAATTTGTTATTCCTGAGAATAACGAAATAACAAGTGAACAAGCTGTTAATTGTTCATTTTTAATCATTGGCGTATGCATTTTAGTGGCCTTTACGCATAAGTTTGATTATCGTATTTGCAGAAGGGAAATATGGGCCATTGCTCAGTTTTACCAATCCGTCCCTTCACAATCTGTTACTCAGCAAGATAATATGGCACTAAGTTCCATTACCCAGACACAAACCGGTTCAGGGCAATCCAAAACAATAAAAACACTATTAGATGTTGTTAAACAACATTTGGATACAATTAGTAAAGATGCTGATAATGCCAAAAAAATAATTGGTTAACGACTTGGTATATGTGGAAGCATGTTCTTTTTTAAAATCCGTTGATCTTGTCTCAGAATGGTTATACCTGGTTTTGAAATATAGGACGTTCTACTATTCCTTTAATGGCAATTTGTCATTGCATAACACTACCCGTAACACCAACAACTGCAAAAAACTTAAGCAGTACTACTTTATATTATCAGCTGCATTGCTACTAGCATCGGCAGTTGCCACGCTCGCTTGTACGTTTGGTTCGCTATTGGGCAATGGGTTAGTGGTTAACGGAATACAAGGTTAATTCAAGCCGCCACGGTTAAATGGTGTTAACGAGTTCAGGTATTTAATGTCATAAAACATTTCTGTTTGTATGGGCTTGCCTTGAAAAGTTGCGGGCTTCCACTCTTTAGATGTCTTCATTAACTGTTTGGTTATTTCCTTGTCAAAACCTTCGGTGATGCTATTTATTATTTTTACATTCTCGATGGTGCCGGCTTCGGTAACAATAAAGGTTAGCCTAAAATAGCTTGCCTTTTTAATATTATAGCCCTCTACATTTTTTTGAAGAAAATTCCTGAAATTAGCTTTGCCCGTATAACGGGGTGTTATATAGTGGTTGGCTTTATAATACGGCTTTCCGTTATGTTCTCCCAAAAGCACCAGGTGTAAATCTTGATTGCTTAAATAATCTTCGGCCATAAACTTCATTCGTCTAAAGCCATCAAGGGTTATGGTTAAAGTAGAGTCTGTTAATGTTTCTATGGTATAGGTATCATAACCTATTGTTAGTTTGTTGTTGGTAATAGCCCAGGTTTGTTTAAAATCGTCCCAGCCAGGATAAAAACTTATGTTTAAGGTTGATTTATTAAATGTATAACGTGTATAAAGCGTGTCCGGTGCAACTACTTTTTCCGATAAATTTTCTATGGAGGTTTTAACCCAGCTTTTTTGAATATTTTTTTTGTGCTGCCCAAAAGATTGGCCAGCCAGAAAAATAAGCGTCATACAAATTAAAATCCACTTCATAATTATTACCGCTTATGGTTTAAGGTTAGGCAGTATATGGCAAATTGTAGAATGGAGGCCTAAGCTTGTAAATATCTATTGAAATCATCTATTTTAAAGTTAAGTAACGCCACAATACAGATCGGCTAACACAAAACACGTTCACTATATACCCACGTTTGAAAAAATAGACTTCTAGCATTACTTATTTGACAAAACAATAAAGTTGTAAATTTTTTTCGTAAGATTTAAAGCATCATTACTTAAATCGGTTACTGTTTTAATGTTATTTGTTGCAGCTCTGCAAAAGTCTAATTTGCAGTAAATAGTTCCACTTTGAGCATCATACTTTCTTTTGATGCCTTTAAATGTTGTTTTAATAAAGGTGCCAAGCTGCAATTTTAAATACTTATCACTCTGTACTTGTTTTTTATTATAAGAAACTTGAGAAAAATTTTCTTTCTCCATATCTTTTATAGTTGCAATTAATACTTCTGGTTGTAAGATGTTTTCAATTTCTCTTCCAGTAGTAATTTGAAAGTTGTCTCCAAAAAGGTGTTGAAGAGAAGCTAGTCGCTCAGCTTTTTTTGAATTAGGTTTAGATGCTGTTGAATCTTGGTCAGCAATAAGAAAAATTTTTGAGTTGATTCTATTTGCTCTTATTTCATTCCATGCTGCTTCATCTTCAAATGACCAATGTGATATGTTACTTCCTCCATATTCAATAAAAGAAAAATTTAAGTCCTCTATAAATCTACTTCTCCCAACCTCTTTAGGTAATGAATCTTGATAAACCTCAAGATATTTTTTCAAGTATAGCCGATCGGTAATTCCTTCTACCCAAATTGTACAGTTTGATAAAAAAATAGAAGAATTTCTTGCTCCGATTAAACTTAAAAGATTGTTGTTATCGTTTGATGAATTCTTTATTTCATAAATAATATCTTCTTGAGAATCAGTATTAACTCTATTAAATGTAAAAATTGAAGTTTTAGAAACCTCTAACGTAAGATCTAAAAAATGATTAGAGTGTGTAGTAATGAAATATTGAAAAGAATTAAACATATCGAGCATCAATGTTTCAATTAAAAGTCTTTGTAGCCCAGGATGTATTGAGTTTTCAGGTTCTTCAATGAAAACGAGCATTTTTTTTCCTTGGTTAAAGAATAATGGGTATAGTAATATTATAATTGACTGTATACCATCACCAAGTTTATAAATTGCTCTTTCTTCCTTGCCAATTGATACGTGTAAAGAATCATCTTCGATATTGGGAATTAATGTTACAGTCTCATTATTAAAAAATGTTTTACTTAGAAAGCTTTCAAACTTTCTAATTTTACTTCTTTCTTCTCGTTTTCCTAGAAGCATTTTTTTTACATCTTCATATAAACGTAGCCCAGTAAATATTTCTTCCTTTTTTACTAAGCTGTCTTTAAAGTAGTCGCGAATTGTTCTTTTGCTATAGTTATCAAAAACCTCATCAAACGTATCATCATTTCTTAATTGGGTGGGGCGTAGGCCTCTTAAAATCGGTATGTAAATCCTTTCCGGAGAATAGTCAAAATCATCTTTTATTAAGGAACTTATTTTTGAGTTATACTTTATAACTATGCTCTGAATTAAATTCGTGGCCTCGGAAAAATTACTACTTGAATACCTGCCATCTGAAAGAGTTGAGTTCGTTGCTTTGAATTCTTTTAATTCTTTCCAAAACGATAAGATTTCTGTCGCTATTGTGTTAATATTATTTAAGCCGATTTCTTTTAAAATCCTTATTTTTTCAGCTAATGTAGCTTTTATGTTACTGATATATTGACTACCAATATCCTCAAGCCCTAAATTATTTAATTTTTGAGTAATCTCTTCTAATATTGACTTGAATACTGCTGATATTTCTGTAAACGAATCTTCAAATAATTTAATCTTAAAATTTCGGTCACTAAATAAAGTTCTTAAAAACCTACTCTTTCCTGAGTTATTCGCACCAATGAAAATATTTAATCTATTTATATTGGATAATGAGTGTTCAGAATTTTCGAAATTATAATGTTCTACAGATTTTTGATTAAAGTAAATTTTGGAAATCATGTTTTTCTTTGTTTATTAAGAAAGAATATTTTATTGAGTTTTAGGTTATCGTTAATTATTTAAGTCTAACGTTTACTGAGTATTAGCTTTATTAAAAACAAGAAAATATTTTTTCTTATTCTTTCTCTCTCTTCATAATAAACACCACACCGCTAGTGCCACCCGAACCATTAAACGATGAAGTTTGTTCCAGGGTTTGTACAAGCTCAAATTTTTTATCTGCCATATAGTTTAAAACTGCGGCATAGGATTTTTTGTTAGTTGATATTTCAGAATACTCCTCACCGGCTTTTAACTGTTCTGGCGTGTCTCCAAAATCAACATCCACTTTAAGCTTTTTTGAAAAAGCCTTTCCTTGTACTCTTATATATGCATAGGTATATGTTTTGATATCAGCTTTGTTTTCAACTTTTGTAGATTGAACACTTTGCGAAAATGCTGCTATACTAAATGTTAGCAAAAATGATAAAAGCAAAATCAGATTCTTTTTTGTTAAGAGCAAGTTCATATAATTCCTTTTAAGTGTAGCCATTCTAGTTGTTTTAATCAAGAGCATTAAAGTTAAGTAACGCCATAGTACTACCCGCCTGACACACAGTTTCTTAACTACAGACATGCGCTAGATAGATCATTCCCTAACTCCTGATATAATCAGGACAGATTTATTAGGCACAAGTTATCATACGGAAGACTTGCGCCAGATGGGAAGCCTATAGCTCAAGAATTTTACTAATTTTGCTTTTAAACCAACTTGTCTTTGCTAACTCTGAATGTTTTAATCCATAGCGACTTATATATTCTTTGTTGTAATAATCTTTCATACTATATGCCTTAAAAAAGGTTTCTATATCGTCTGAGTCCAAGTATTTTATTATTTCATTTTCTAAGCTCTTTTCCCGGATTTTATCTTGGTCGATTCTAAATTCCTGATATGAATCTCTAGCTTTTTTATAATTAGAGATTATCTCAGATTTTCGACTATTTTTTTGTAACACAATCTCATTAATGTAATTAATTTTAGAGAATCCTTCAAGTTTTAATACTTCGATGTTTTCTGGATGAAAAAGATAATTCTCAAAACAATAGTAATCTAGTATATAGTAGTTCGGGTATAATTTTCTTAGTTTCTGAATTTCGGCATCCAAAAGATAATCTCGATCTCGAAGACCAAAAAGGTGAGGCCTTGTTTTCATTTGCATGTAAACAGATCCACTATCTCTATCCCCAAAAAACAATGTATTCTTTAGATTAAGATATTTTAATATGTCAGCATTTTTATTTTCACAAACAATTGTTTTATCTGACGACATTTTTCCTTTAATAACATCAGTTGTAAGATTAGAAACAGACACGTTTTCAAGACTTACTGGACATACTATTTCTAATATGGCTTTCTGTTCGTAACGCAAAAGCAATACAAATTGAAAAAAATGCGGCTCAGGTGTTTCTTTGCAGGTTTTACATGAACAAGGAACCATTTCTTCAAAGTCTAACTGGTTAAAATCTTTATGAATTTCATTGATGGCTTTCCTTATCATGAATAAAAACTCTCTTGAGTGATTCCCATTCAGTTCTATCGAAATTTTATTTTCAAAATATTTTTCTTTTACAATTGCTTTTGTGTCTTCATATTTCAAAAGAACTCCATACCGCCAGTATTGCTCCCTATCAATATCCTGGTTCATCTTCACGATCAATCTTGTTAAAATACCTTTTGGCATAAATTTATAATGTATCTCAAACTTTAAATTTTCGTTAGAATGTATCCAGTCATGTTCAATTTCATCAACAGGTAGTAAACGTGGAACTAAAAAGTCTCCATTTGAGAGCTCAAAGCACAAGTCAAATTTTCTGTTTTTCATTAATGACAAAAGCTCTTTTCTTTTTTTACCATATTCTTCATCATCCCAAATTCTCTGAATATCGTCAGTATTGAAACGCCCCTTTTGAGTAATTACCCCTTTGTCATCTAAAACTCTATATACACCTTTTGTAATCCATTCATGATTTAAGAAAATGGTATCTTTTAATTCAAAATCATCTTTAAAATGTAACATAACTCCGAGGTCATGAAAGTACTCACTCAAGAAAAGAGCACTATCTGTATTTCTATATCTACGTTTACATATTTCAAAATATTCACTTTCAGTAATATAATTTTTGCCAGCTATTTTAAGATTTTCTAAATCTATCCTAATGTCCACCCATGTTTTTGGTAATGGGTTTCCAATGTGAGGTAAAAGAGAAGCAATAGTTGCCAAACTATTTTTAAACTCATCAAAGCTGTCCTTAAAATCTTCTTTTAGGCTAATTTTCGCAAACTCTTTAATGTTTGGAAACGTTTCCTTGTATTCTTTAATTGGCAACTCTTTTGTAGGTTGGTCACATTTGTTCAATACCATAAAAACAGGGCTATTATCTCCCAAGAGGCGAATGATATTTAACCAATAATAAAAGTCGTCATGTCGGTCTTCTTTTCGAGACTCAGTAACAAGAAGATAAACGGCCCGTTTAGTTAAAAAAAATTGATGCGTAGAATGATATATTTCTTGTCCTCCAAAATCCCATAAATTAATTTGTAAATCCCTTTGAATCTCTGGGTTAAACTTTTGCACTTCAAATTTGGGAATTATCCAACGATTAATATTTATCCCTTCCGTGCTATCCGTTTGTTCAAGCGTATAATCAGAATTAATAAGTGCATTAGCAATACAAGTCTTTCCTACTCTCCCTTCACCTACAATAATAAGTTTCGCTTCATATAAAAAATCTTTTTCTTCTAGTTCTTTATAAAAATTTCTGATAGAATCAATTCCACGAGCAACTATTTCAGGAGGCAACATCTCAAAAGGATTGTTTTCTAGAAATAGGCGCTTTAAGCTTGATAGTGAAATAACCTTTGAAGGAACTTCTTTGAGTTTATTTCCATTTAGGTGAAGATATTCAAGATTGTTAAGGCTAGATAAAGAAACGGGAAGACTTTTTATCTGATTGTTGCTTAAATCAAGTTTTGCTAACTTTTTCAATTTTACGATATCATCAGGAATTTCTTGAATTTGATTTCTAATCTCTGGCAAGCAAAACTCATCATTACCCATATTTATACTTACTAGATTTGTGCATTCGAAAATTTCTTGAGGGAAAACAGTCAATCCACAGTTTCTTAATTCAAGTAGCCCTAGTTCATGTTTTTTTGCATACTCTATTTTTGCCTTTACTTTTGCATTCATTCTCTGATTATTTTTAGTGTATTAGTATTGGTTTTTAAGTACCCCTTTTCTTAGACAGCAAATTTTAGAGTACTTTTATTTTTAGTAGTTGATTTTATTAATATGATACTACCATCCTGCGACTGTTTGAGGCACAATACTTTTAAACTTATATGAGTGAGTGATCAAATCTGCTTTTTGACTTTTTTTGCCATCAAGCAATTTTATAAGATATGTTTCTTCCATTCGGACAATGGGTTCGAAAATCATTTTTTCAAAAGCAATATAACACACTTCAATACCTTGAGAAGTTGGCTTAACATATAAAGGATGATTATAATTTCGGATTGCAGAACCATTTTTTATTTTGAAACTATATTTTCTAGGTGTCCCAGTACTCATATCTATTTCGTCATTAAGTATAACTGTCAAGTCATAGCCAATTTGGGAAGCACACCTACCTAGAATAGCGTCATACATTTTTTTATCAACAGAACCCTTATCAAGCATACATTGAATAATATTGCAGGGGCAAATCTGTACAGTCACTTTAGATGTAATTGCCTCGTAACGATTAGAAAAGGTAAAAGAATTTGAGCCTCCATAAGACTGGTTTTTAAATTTGAGCGGTTGTTCTTTTTTCTTATCCTTCTTAATTTTTATTACTCGGTAAGCAAGATATAAATCTACTCCGCTAACATCTATAGTACTTTTATTACCAATATCTGTTTCAGCTCCAAAGTCTACCTTATTCTTAAAAACTTGTGTTAAGTTTAGTTTCGCATCCACAACTCTACTTTTATCAACAGTAATCTTAAATTTTTCGACTTTCAATGCCTCATAAAGAATATATTGACCTACATTGTTTTTTAATAAATCCGGCGAGTTAAGTGTAAGTATAGATAGATTATCCACTGAAAGTTGAGCATTTTTTAAAGCTTCATAATCACCACCAACTTTTAAAAAACTAAAAATGCCTAATTCGAGGTTAATTTTTGTTTGTCGATCTGATGCTAAATCAAGTTGAGTGACAGACGCGGATTTAATTATAAGGTCAGGGGAAGCTCCAGCTCCTACAGGACCTGTTTCAAGATTCCATAGAGCGCCAACAGGAACATAACTTCTAGGAAGAGATATAATTTTAAACCCATCTAGAGGTTTAGTAGTATAATTCACCTGTGCCAAACTGAAGGAGTACAAAAATAAAAAATACAGGAAAACAAGCTGTTTATACATTATAGATAGTTTTGGTTAAAAAATGCTTGAAGTGTTTACAATAATTCTATTTCAATTTGATCAAAAAAGTATTTATCAGCATGCCACCCTCTGTTAAATAATTAACTAAATGCTATTTGCCTCAAGATTTCTTTAAGTATTTTGTCTTTATAAAAAAGAAATATATTCTTGCATTTATAAGTTGAATGAGTTGTTTTAAATAATTCATAAACGTACATAATGCTTGATATAATAAATAATAACAACACCTGGGTTAGCAGCATTACATAGTCCTTAATTCTTTACACTAGAATGTAACAAAGTTGACTGTATATTGATAATCATTTGCAATGTCAATATTTTGACATTTTATAAGTTTATATTTTTTAATTTTCTTCTATTTGTTTTTATTATGTTTTTATTATGTTTTTTTTAAGTCGTTGTTTTGTTATATACAAGGCATAATGGGATTACTATTTTTGAACTCTATAGACAAAGGCTAAATTTTTGAATTAACATCATAAAAAGTAGTTCAAGTCGTTTTAACCCTTATTCCATCTTCTTGCAATTTTAATAACGCAAGAATTTTAGACATGTCTTTGCCCTTAGAAGAGCAAAGGTTTATCATGTCATATTCTATTTCACGGTGAAGACTTTCCGCCCTGTCAGAAATAGATTTAATTCTCTGAAATAATTGCTCTTTTTTATCTTCCCAATTTAACCCATGTTGGCTTTCAGCCATAGCTTTGTGAACCAACCAATTTCTTTGGTCTAAGAATAAATTTAGATCATCTTGCAGTGATGAATTATACAGCTTATTTTTAATTGCAATTTTTATAGCCTTACCTAAAGTATAACTTTGATGTTGCTTTAAGATCTCTTCAGCATGCTCTCAAGTTGCATTGGAATTCATCTTAAGAGTTATTGAATGGCTCAAAGCTTGTTCAACTATTTGTACTTTCCATAATGCTTCTCCAACAAAACAGTATAATGTAATTTCATTCTGATTTGCAGGTATTTTTTTTTATACTTCCTTTACTTTTCATTTTAAAACTAATTTTTCCTGAATAATGTGAGACATGCGAATTACACCAAAATTGAATCATTGGAAATATGTCGGTACTCTGTGTTTAGTTTGCTCAGTGCTTATTCTAATTAACATACAAAAGCTCATTTTTAAATCAGTCACTCGGTGTTGTTAATCTGCCAGAACTTAAACTTAATAGCAAACAAAAGCTGAAAATATATTTGTCGCCCCCCGCCATGTTTCCAATGAAATGTTAGCGGAAGTTATTTCATCCAAAGTTCTATTGCACCTTTAATTATAGTCTTAAGGCTAACTTTTATTCCCTCCAAGCCTAGGCTTTTCAAATATTCATTAAACTTACTTTGTTTCTTTGGAGCAGATTGTATTAATTCGTCATTGGGTACGTGATGATTTTTGTCTAATGCAATTTGAGCTTCATTCATGATTTCGTTTTCTAAATTCTTGTCTTGGACAACCTCCGTATCTTCAGCAAAATCTTTTTGAAATTCAATCTTAATTAGAATATCATCTTTTGGAAACGCATTTGCAATGTTCTCCAAAAGATTCGGTGAGTCTTTTGTAGAACGTTGATCTAATAATATTTTTACTTTTCTTTTAAGTTTCATATTAGTTCTGCTACATATGAGTTAGTCAAAACACTTACATCATTAATTACGAGCCCTTGCCCACCCTGCATTTTATGTTCATTATCCGCTAAAAGGCAAATATTTAATATGATTTCCTTAGCTCTTTTATTGGATATTCCTTCTGGTAATTCTACTTCAATTATTAAACTCTTTTCTTGTATTTCTTCTTTAGGTTTCATTGATTTTTCTTGCCTCCTCTTATCAATCTCCCATAGTCTGTCAGATGAAAAAAACTTTGTTGCTTCGCTTGACTCAAAAATAGCTGCCTCCCAGACGTTATCAATAGATGTTGCTCTTATCTCTGAAAAAGAACCTTTCTCGAAAAACTTAGATAAGGTTTCAATATTTATATCTGTTGTTATCTTACTAATAGCTTTTGGGTAACTAATAATTAATTTCGCTCCTGCTTTTAAAGATGAACTTATATCCTTTATAATACCCTTGAGCTGAAACATATTTACAGCAAATATTAAGGCAAGGTCTAATTTTCTGCTTTTTAACAGCGGAGTTATATTTTTTGCATAAGATATTTTCGAAAAATTCTTTTCTAAAGACGAAGGGAGACCTTGAATTAGAATAGTTTTTCGATTTTCCAAGTCTAATTCCTTAAAAAACGATTCAGTCATATATATATAATTGATTGGAGTGTGAAAGTAACAATAAATTATCCTGTGCTGATAAGTTGATTCTAATTTCCGCTAACTCATATATTGGCGCTATTAAACATCAATTATATTTATTGACTAATATTGATAATTAATGTTTTAGTGTAATACTTTTCGTATTGTCGTTAGGACAATACGTTTTGTGAAATCAAATACAGTTGTGTAGTAATTTGCAGGCAGTTTAAATTTAATGGTTCGTTAATGTTGTTACGTTGTACAGTTGGTGGCAACACTTAACTAAAATATTTTAATTAGTAACTACGTGCAAAAAGTAAACTAGTACTATAACTTTTTATATGCTAACTTTTTCAAACAAAGAACCACTGCGCCTATCTTTTTTTATACTACTTCGTTTAAATATGACAAGGAACAAATAGAGCTACTTAACCTCTTTTCCTGTTTTGTCTATATAAAATGTTTTTCCTTTTAATTTAACCAATGCACGTCCTTCATCAAAGTTATGGGCAAGCTCATATTTAATAGGTATTGCCACTTTTCCTGTTGTGTCAACATAGCCCCATTTGTTATTTAAATGAACCATTGCAAGTTCTTGATAAAAATTTCCGGCAACATCATATTTAAAAGATATTACTTCTTTTCCTGTTTTGTTTATATATCCCCATTTTTCATTTAACTTAACAGCCGCAAGTCCTTTGTAAAAAATGTTGGCATCATCATATTTAAGTGGTATTACCTCCTTCCCCGTTATATCAACGAACCCACTTTTCCCATTTAATCTAACATTCGCAAGTCCGTCGTAAAAAATATCGGTATAATCATATTTAAGAGGTATTACCTCCTTTCCCGTTATATCAATAAATCCGCATTTTTGATTTAAGCACACATTTGCAAGTACGCCATAAAACTCTTCGACGACATCATATTTAGCAGGTATTACTATCTTTTTGGTTTTGACATCTTTAAATCCATATTTTCCATTCTCACCTTCAAAAGAGGTTAAGTGCTGTGCGTTTAATGTAATAGCGACTAAGCACATAGTAATTGCAGTTGTTATCTTTGTCATTTTTTGTTTTTAGTATATCTATTAAGTTTTGCAAGTTCGATAGAATGAAGACTAACTCATATATTACCCTCTTTCACACCATATACTTTTATAAATTGAATATCAATACATTCATCGTATTCATTTATATAGAAGATTGGACTATATTTTTCTGTCATTAAAAAGTGAATACACTTGTCAAATAAATTGATAGCAGTTTAAGTTTAATGGTTCGTTAATGGGGTTGCGTTGTGCAGTTGGTAGCTGTAATTAACTAAGATATATTAATTATTTAATATTTGCAAAATTGTAAATTATTAATACCGGCTTATTATAAGCCGATGCTTTGTTGCTAACAAAGCATAACCATCATATTATTTAGAACTCTACAAACAACCGGGGCTTTACATCACTACATTATTTTACACTTTACTATTTTAGAAGAGAAACAGTCTTAAACTCCTGATATAATCAGGGCAGATTTATTAGGCACACGTCATCCTACGGAAGACGTGCGCCAGTTGGGTGAAACAGTAAACTTCGAATAACAGGAACTCCACTTTTATTGTATGAACCCTTTACCCAATCTCTACGATTATTATATAAAAATTATCCTAACCCGTTTAAAATGGCTATATTTAAGGATGACCATTTTAACTATTTCCCGTCGGTGCGTGTTGCCGTTTGTTATTGCCGTTCTTTGTTATCCACCGTTCGCTTCAGGACAAGTTACCTTTTCATCCGCTCGTCTCAATGCTATCATGAATGCCTATCATCAGCTAGGGTTATTTAACGGTAATGTACTAATTGCTAATAATGAAAACATTATCTTCCAGCAATCTTATGGAGCAGCTGATTTATCCAGTAACAGAAAGAATAGTGCTGTCACCCGTTTCAATATTTATTCAATCACCAAGCCTTTTACCTCAACAGTCATTCTCCAGTTGGCAGGCGAAAATTTACTAAGCCTGGATGAACCCATTTCTCGTTTCTTTCCTACCCTGTCTGCTGCCGATAGTATTACTGTCCGTCATTTACTAACTCACAGTTCCGGTCTCTTTGCTTACAATAATGATTTTTCGATGCCCGTAACCAGCGAGGCCGCAATGCTCAGTTGGCTGGGAGAAAAGCCGCTGGACTTTCGCCCAGGCAGCCAGTTTCGTTACAATAACACCGGTTATTACCTGCTCGGGTATATCATTGAAAAGCTTACCGGACAGTCCTATGAAGCTGCCGTACGCTCAAGAATCTTTGTTCCTGCCGGTATGAACCAAAGTGGCTTTGACCTGCGCACCGCTGCCAAGCAAACAAAGGCTACAGGTTACTCTTATATCGGAGTAAAAACACAGGAGAAAGCCGCAGTTTGGGATTATAGGGAGCTTTTTTCAGCAGGCGGAATCTATTCTACGGCGACAGACTTGTTGTTGTTCCAACGTGCCTTACAAAATAAAAAACTATTACCCGACAGCTCACTAAAAGAAGCTTATACCCCTTTCCAGAAAAACTATGGCTATGGTTGGTTTATTGATTCTATAGGTGGGCAACTCATCGTCAGTCACAGCGGCGGTGCCACAGGGTTCCGGACTTACCTTGTGCAGAATCTTACCACGAATACCTGTATCATACTACTCGGTAATAGTGAGACATCAGATATAGTTACCCTTCGAAATAAATTATTGGACGAATTGAATGGGCGTCCTTACCAACTTCCAGCAACGATTCCCGGCCTTTCTCAAAGGCTTTCGCAATATGAAGGCGTTTATCCGCTGACTCCTTCGCTTGTACTCTATGTTCATCAGGAAAAAGGACAACTGATGGCAACTCCCAGCCGGCAGGGTTCTTCTATTTTATTGCCTGTTGGCAATGACGAATTTCGTATTGAATCCAAAGCCGCCGATTTCCTGTTTAAAGGATACCGTAATGGGAGCTTCGACAGCCTGGTGTTTTCTCAGAAAGGACAGACCGTAACAGCTGCCCGCATGGACGCTTCCTGGGGCATTACTGGCAACGCTACACCCAATGGATGGAACGGTCCTGATATAGTTATGCAACGTGAAGGTCGATTATGGATTGCTAAAAAAGTAAAGCTGAATACCGGGATTATCAAATTCCGCTACAACAATGATTGGGTGCTGAACTACGGCTTAAACCCTTCTACTCGGCGACTACAGAAAGGGGGTGGAGATATTGAAGTAACGGCCGGTACTTACACAATTCTGTTAGATTTAAAAAACAAAGATAGACCAACATGGAAGTTGGTGCGATAGGAGAGCATGAATAGTCAATTGTTCATACCAGAAGGTTTACAAATTCTTTCAAATCATCCATTATTGGGTTAGCTTTTTTATTTCATCTTCATTATAATCATACTTCTCCCAATAAATATTTATAATAATCATGTTAGGGGTAGTCGGTTGATTGTCTGTCATGCGTTAAGTTAAGTGGTTGTGTTTTTTGCAAAACAAAGTATCATCTTATTTTAATAACTCCAACACGAAAAATAAATACGGGAAAAATCCTGTTTTTTTACCATGTTTTTCCTGTATTGCAACTTTTCTAGCGCAGGTTTACTGAACTGTGCTTTATTGTTACTTGTCTAGCTTTAAAATTATTTTAGCTTTATTTATTTTCAAATTAAGTAATGTATAGTCAGATGTCAGAAGACATGTGACAGATACAAATACTATGGCCGGGTACTTATCGTTATTATATAATCCCTACCTTCTTCTGGTTGAGGTGGCCTGCCGTTAATTATATATGTTTTGTTCTGCCTTGTAAATGAATATTCGTGTTTTACAGTATGCAAATCACTTGCAATTTTAGATGTAATTAATTTTTGTAAAGAGTCACTTTCTATGTCCGAAATTAATTCCCCGGTTTTTACATTATACTCCGAAACGTTTTTCCAATAAACAGTCCTTACCAATAATCTGTAATTAGCTGTATCAAGCCAATGCCCGCCATACGGATGCCCGAATTTTGCTTTCCAAAGATTTTTACCTTCATAGTCAAATGCCGAAATATTTCCTACAAACGAACTGTAGATAATTTCATTATCAGAGAAGGAAGCCGGTTGCGTTGCATTCGCTTCAACTGGCGCACGCCATACAACGAGCCCATTTTTAGGGTTTAAACAATAAAGAAAATTAGCATTGCCGCCAACATCAATTGTATTACAGTAAATTTTATCCTTATAAATAATTGCATTTTGCAAACCTCTTTGATCAAATTTATCTATCCAAGAATCGCCGGGGTTTAAAAGCGGATATGGAACGCCTGGGTCATGCTTAAAGCCGTTACTATTGTTTAAGCATGAAGAAAATATAACAGCACATAAAATATAAAAAAGTTTTTGCATGAATTAATGCTTAGTTGTTTTACCAATTTAATATTTGTAAGAGGAATAGTATGTAGCTCCTGATATAATTAAGACAATTTATTGGACACACCTCATCTTACGGAAGACTTGCGCCAGATGGATAAGCTTGTAAAGATAAATTGAAAAGCTAAATACCTTTGTATGTTATTATTACCGATTTTAAAGTTAAGTAACGCCACAGCACTGCCAGCTAACAAACAGGGCTTTGATTCCAGACCTGCGCTAGATGGGGCAAACCTTTTGTTGTATGCTCACCCTTTGTCTTGGTGATTTGAATTGAAAGTCTGTGTCCTCCGAAGTAGGTTCTGTCCCGGAAGCATTGGCGCAGGCAGGCTCTTTTGCAAGGTTGGCTTTTGTGTGTCGGATTTGTATGCCTTGCAAATGTGCCTGACGTGGTGCGATGGCTATACGGAAATGAATAGCCCACTGTTTTCTGCTATTTCACTGGGGTAAATTGAAATTACCTCTGTAAGGTCTGATTTAAAACGAACATCTGAAACAAAGTTTGGAATATTTTCAGTCGCGATTTTTGGAACATCTTCCGCCTTGTAAAATCTCAGTGAGTCTTTTGCGAATTCATAATCAAACTTTAAGTTCATTGAATCGATTATTGTCTTGCCGAGTGTCAAAGCAATTTGCAGCTGAACTTTTCCAATTAATTCAATGTCAGTAAGTCTTGCTAAGATTTCACTTGAAAGCGTTGCAATACTTTTTCCTGTGCTTACTTGTCTTACGAAAATGGAAGCAATTATTGTCTTTGTGCCTGTAGGCGAATGAAGCTGGTCAAGTGAAAAGTTATGAAGCCGCAGGTTATTTGAAGAACTTTTGACTTCAATTCTTTCTTCACCATTATTGAAGTCAAATTTTTCTTCTGGGATACTGTGCCAACAACGAACAAGGTCTGCCGGTTCTTTGCTTTCTGCAATCAAAAGTAATTCGGCCCAAAGTCCTTGAATTTTTTTTGTCTGTGGCTCTGTTGCCAAACGAAACAATTCTATGAATCTAGTAATCTCTTTCCTAACTTCTTCATGAGTTGGGGTGTTCCCCAAATCTTCAATTAGTGTTGAGCAAAGTTTTAGAAAATATTTTTTAAGTGAAATATCTTTGCCGATGAAGCAAACTGCTGTGAAAATCCTCTCAATCAAATTTCCATTTTGTTGAATCTTGCATTTGATGTCAAACATCACGGAAACATTTTGCAGTTTCAAATTTGCAATAAGTATTCTTGCTGATTCATTTGAAATAGAAAGAAGTAAAGTTGGATTATCATTTTTGTCTTTGGCAATTCTGTGATTTGAATATTCGGGAATATGGATACCAGAGAATTGAAAATTATCATTCTCAGATGGTTGCTTTATTGTGTTGAATAGTTCAATCAGTTTCATTATGCCCAACGAATAAATTCTCTACCAATTTCTTCTGGTAAACATGTTGCTAAACCAACAATAGAACTATACAATCTACCACTCACATCTTCTAAGTCAAAAATATAAAGTTGAAAAGTGATGCCTGGCCCTTTTAAATCTCTCAACCCTTCTCTACTTTCATTTCGGCCTTGAAAATATTGACTAATTTGATTTTTCTCATTTAAAGAACGGAATCGTTTCTTTTCAAAATCACTCATTAAAAATACGGTACAAGTTTCATCAGGCATTTCTTCTAGATGTCTGCTCAAAGCGTAAAGTAGTGAGGTGTAATCTCCACCATCAGCAGGGCTTGTGAAGCGAAGTAAGTTCAATAATTCATCATAAACGGTTGCAAGTTGCGTTTGTAAAACTGGAACTCTTCCTGCTCTGTCAAACTGTGAGTTAGCAATAAATGTACTTGCTGCATCTTGGTTGCTTGCAATTATTTGTTGAGAGAAATGAGGAATTTTAATTACGTTCCATTCACCGCCTGTTATTGTTCTTTCAAATTCATTAGAAAAAATATTTGTTCGTGCAAGATTCAAATCGCTTGACAAGAAAACTTCACGATACCAGTCATTCAAACTTCTTCCAGATGCTTGATGTTCAGCTAATCTTCTTCGCATATCTTCTTCATGTTCTACATAATCAATGTAGGCATCTCTTGCATCTTCATCAAGATAAACTCTGCAATAACCCAAATAGCTTTGCTTGTATCCGAAAAATCTTGCTCGCTGTTGTATCGTGTCTGCGTTCCCCACGCCTACACTTCTCGGCATATAAGTAACAGTTAATCCTTCAACTGTAAATCCTCTGTCCATTGCTTGTCCTCCAACTAAAATGAAAGAGTAATTATTTCTCCACTCAACAATAGTTCTGTTTCCTCCTCTTGAATTTAGTGATTGAATAACCGTTGAATTGATTGCATGACGCAACCTGTGACCTGTCAGTTCTTCAAATAATGGAAGGTCTGTTGCTGTTCTTGCTAGATCATTGTAAGCAATTCGGAACTCATTCAATAAATCCTGCTTGTCGGGATTATCATCAGACAGACTTAGAACTTCAACAAAATGGTTTTGAATGTTCGTTACAAAACGAAAGTAGTCCGCATGTGTGTAAGTGAGTTGCGAAGGATGAATCATCATTGAACGCTTTCTACCTTCTCTGTTTCTCATTCCTTTTACAACTCCCAAAAAGAAAACTTGCATTGCTTCAATCAAACTTGCTGGTGGTGCAGTCGGGTCTTCTTCAGGGTCAATGTCTGGAATTACTTCAGTTAGCTCTGGTCGTTCTACAAAAAATGTTCTGCCTCCTGTATAAACTGGTCCAGGCGTAAGCAACTTTATAAAGTTTGGTGAAAGCGAATCCATCAAGTCAATGAACAAGGGTGCTTGCGGTGTTGCTGTGTATTGAATGAATGTGTGATGTGGAATTGAATTTCTCAAATTGATAATTCGGTCATTGATTGCACTTCGCCTGTTTCCGCCTTGTCTTGCGTTTTGTCTTGCAAAACGATTCATGCTGTGTTGGTCTCCTTCATCATCAATTATTAAAGTCGGCACACCTTCTAAATTCAATGTCTGCAAAAGTTCTTGAAGGTTTGGCAAATGATTTCTCTGTTTCATTACAGTTATTAAAATCGTTTTGCGTTCTTCTTCGGGAAATGTATTGTCTCTGTATTCAGCTAGTGCTGTTGCAATTTGGTTTCGGGTTGTAATGTCATTCAATCTTGGATTACGAAATGAAAGCCATTGTAAATCAGTTCGTGTATCAATTCGTAAATCTCTTTCAAGTCGTGTGTATGATTGTGCAACAAGATTTGTAGAAATACCAGCAATGATGATTACCATTTGATAGCCATTGTCTTTTGCCATAGCTGTAAGCGTTGTGAATGACATTGTCTTTCCGCTTTGAACATAGCCAAACACTAAGCCAATTTCGCTATTGGTTGTATTATTCGGGTTGCCACATTGAGAAAGTATTTCTGCGGTTTCATCTGTCAATGTTTGTTCACTTTCTCTTGGCAACTGTAAGTGAGTTAAAAGCGATTGCGTTTCAATTCCAACTGACGGTAACCATCGGTTGTTGTCTTGTGGTGTTGCCATTGTAATTTGCTCCATGTTGTCTGTTGGCATAACTTATTTTTTTGTGATAGCTGTTAATAGTTTATTCAGATTCATTCGCACTGTTCCCGCTTGTCTAACTCCTGCCTCTCTTGCCGTTTCTTCTGCAAGTCCAATAGATGCTGCAATTCTCAAAATGGGTTCAAGTTTGTTTTTGTCTGCACCTGCAAACTGTAGAACAAACGGATGGTTCAAACTCATTCGCACACCAACTTGTCTTAAAATTTTATTGCTGTTCTTACTTTTTAAAACATGACTTCCTATTTCAATCCAGTCGGTGATATCATCATCGTAAGAAAGTTCAATCGTTACCAACCATTTTGTGTCATTAAATTCAATTTCAAATTCTCTGTTTGTTACTTCCTCTGTTTTTGTAAGAGAAGGTGTTTCAGATAGTGGGACTGGCGCAGAACGGATTTCACTTATTGCTGGCTGAACATTTTTTTTGATGTCGTCAACTGTATTTTTTACAACTGCTTCTGCGGCTTTTTTCAATTCTGACTTTGGTGGATTTACCCTGTAATCTCTTGCTTGCTTGATAAAGTTTGCTTTAGCTAAATCTTGTTTAAGTAAATCCAAAAAGATGTCCATGTTTTCATCCCACTTTATACCTTTCTTAGTGAAGCTAACATTGAAACCTTCCAGGTGAAGTTCTCCGAAAATTCTTTTCCATTCGGGGCTGCCGACTTCACCCATAATTTCTTTGGGTTTAAAACCTTCATCACAACTTCCTTCAATCACCCGTCCTCGTCTGAAAAGTGCAAATCCGTTTTTACCACTCTCCATTGATTCAAGTAGACCAACAAAACCTTTCACAAACATTTTTCCTTCATCAATTTCAAAGTCAATTTCTTTTTTCCAATATAATGGTGCTGTTTTGCTGTCATATGGAAATGGTGCAGTTAAAATGTTTGGGTCTTTATATTCTAAAGGTTCTCCGTCAAGGTAAAGTTTCAAAATTCCTTTTCGTGTAAAGTCTCGGTAAATACTTGCTAAGTGTTCTTTGATTTTGCCTTTTGTTTTTTTGACTGGCATTTTGTTAATCCTACTTAATTCAATTACTGTGAAGTGAGCATTTTCATTCTGACTCTTACTTGTTACTTCAAGTTCTTCCAACTTGTCATAAAAGATTTTATTCAAGTCAAACGAAACAGTCTTTTCTATACTTTCTCCAATTGCAGTTGTTCTTACAGTCCAATAATCTGAAAACCAACAAGCTGCCGATTTCATTCCCATACCGAATTCCGAGAGCCCAGTATTGTCAGGCGGTATTTCAGCAGCACGAAACGCCCTTGTATAATCTCGTTGGTGTATGCCTGCTGCGTTATCACGAATTACTATTTTTTTATCAATGTCGTTTATTTCAATTTTTACCTCTAACTGAAAACCTTTACTCTCAATTTCTTTAAGTTGTTTTTCATTTTTCAAATAGCTGTCAATAGCATTATCAACAAATTCAGCCAAAGCATACCAAGGGTCATACTGAATATGTTTAAGCATAGTCAAAATGCTTACTCCAGGTCTTATGCTTACAGTTTTTGAATGTTCCATGTTAATGTGCTAAAGTGGTTTCGGATTTCTGAAAAGTCATTTTTTGTTGCTGACCGTTCAACTTGGTTGATTCTTCCTTTAAAAGTTTTTCAGCAATTAGTTTTACAATTTTTGAATTAACTGCATTACCTAAAGCCTTGAAAGCGGCATTGTCGTTTGGCGGTAACTCCAAACCTTCCAGTGATTGCAGCGTTAGTCCTTCTTCTTTGGTAATGTATCTTTTCTGCCATCCGATGATTGGAATTTGTGTATTTGTGCAAACAAGTGAAGGAAAAAAATCAGTTTTCTTTACTCGTATTCCGGAAGCTCTGAATTGTAAGATGTAATTATTTATTTTACGTTTTCCTTCTCCAACATTCCATTCTAATTTTTGCCAACTTTGAGAAGGCAATTCCGCAATTTTACTTACAACCGATTCAATTTGTTCTTTATTATCTTTATAAAATTTTCGACTTTGTTTAATGTAACGTTTCTTCCAATCGGGAAATTCATCTTCTACTCTTGCATAACTTGGTAAGCTTGCCAGTTGTTCTGCTTTAGTCATTCTTTTCAAACTGCAACCGAAATTTCCTTTATATTTTGCTAACTCTTCTTGTGTAAGTAAATGTGGATAAGTTTCTTCAAAAGGGTAGGTCGCTCCAAATTCCATTCCCCAAATTGGAAAGCCTGGAATTTTAGTTTCTTTCGGCAAGCAATCAATTAGTTCTTGCCAAAGTTTTATGCAATCTTGATTTGCCTTAGGTAATTTTTTTGCATTTATTGGGTTTGTTTCAATAAATTTTTCTAATTCTACAACTGGTTTTTTGTACTTGTCAACTTTGTCAAAACTGAAATGGTCAAGGCCATTAAGTGAACCAACAATAAAAATTCTTTGTCTGTGTTGGGGTATTCCAAAATCGTGTGGCGAATAGTCTCTATGATCCACCTTGTAACCTAATCTATCAAATTCGGCTTTCATAGCTTTCCAAGTTTCTTCATTATTATGTTTGGCTATGAAGCGGACGTTTTCAAGAATAAAATATTTTGGTTTTCTTTTTTCTAAAATTTTCACGATTTCGTCAAATAGAGTTCCTCGATCATCTTTTCTTCCGAGTTGTTTACCTGCTTTTGAAAATGGCTGGCACGGAAAACCTGCACACAAAATGTCGTGTTTAGGAATACTGTCAATATCGTTGGTGACAATTTTTTTTATGTCGCCATGTATGTTGATGTCTTTGCCCCAATTTAATTTGTACGTTTCTCTTAGTACTGGGTCGAGTTCGCTGGCAAACACACATTCATGTCCAAGTTCATGTAATGCCTTATGAAAACCACCAAGCCCGGCGAATAGGTCTATAAATTTCATTTACTCTGTATTCTTCTTTGTTTTAAGTAATTAAGTTTCACAAATTACACAAATGTCAGGTCAATGTGTAGTATTAATGATTGATGCTTAGAATTTTATAGTTAGGTAGACTGTACGTTGGCATTTTTGGCTCTTTGAAAGATTGGTTTTGCGTGCCTTGCAATGTGCTAAAAATAACGTGGGGTAGTGTAGGCAAAGTCATGTTAGTTTGAATTTAAGTGGAATGCTGTTTAGGGTGACGTACAACGACCAAGTATTACCGTAGGCGGGAAATTTGTTGTTTGTCCAGCCTGGATGCAGTACAGTACTAATCTATAGTCGAATGATTTTCCGTCAGCATTGCTTTTTGAAATACTTTTTTACGTTGTTATTTAATACGCTTCATCAACTCGGTCATTGCATTTTGCAGTTCAAGTTGATTGGCATTCATTATAAGATTAATAAGTCGGCTTGATTTATTTCTCTTTGCAATTTTCACTTTCGCTTTGTTTTCTACAATTTTTAATCTAAATAACTCGCAAACTGTAATCGTATGACTACCTTTTGTAGTCAAGGCTTCAAAAACGCACCCATCATGAATTAAGATATTCTTACTATAATCATCATAGTGTGCATGATTAATCGTACAATTTTTAGAATGAACTGGGTACCTAACTATTTTTCTATTTAAAATTTTCTTTTCACCTTTTTTAGTGTTACAGGCAGGGCATGACAACGCCAAATTTTTAGGCTCAAATGTAAAATCTGAATATTCAGATTTTGGGATGATATGTTCAATGTCAACTTCTTTAATATCATAGCCAAGTTCTCTTTTACAATAACAGCATTTGTTATTTTGTTTGGGCCGAAGGTTATCTCGAATTTTGATTTTAAGTGCATCAAATATGACCTTTTCCCAATCTAAATGACTAGAAAAGTTAGAAGTTATTATTTTTTTTTCTGCTAAAGTAAACTTGTATGGTATTTTTATTTGATTACTCATTACGCCTTAAGAATTGTTTTTACAACTAGTTTTAAAGGGTCTTGCTCTTTTAAAAATGGTTCAAAATTATTCAACTCTGTTTTCAATTCTTCGAACCTTTTTGACTTTTTCTCTTTATTGCCAAGTAATTCCAACGCTTCAGTTATCATTTGAGCAACAAAATAATTTCTTGAAGTAGGTAAATTAAAAACATTTAATAAAATATCTTCTGCTGACGATCCATATGTAGTATCGTCAAATAGTTCAGAGGTAATTATGTTTTTTTTGTTTTTCAATATGACCACACTAGAATTATTAAGTGGTAAATCTGAAACGATAAAATGCGAATGAGAAGCAATGATAATATGACAGCCGCTAAAGTTCTCAAATATTTTATTCAATAATTCTATGTATTTATATTGCCAACTTGGATGTAAGCTAATTTCAGGCTCATCAATCAATACACAGGAATTATCTTCTACTAAAGGTATTAATGCAATCAAAGTGCTTAGTATATTAGACTCTCCTGAGCTCGCATCTGAAAAATGAAAAGACCTATTATTTTTTTTGTAAACAGTTACATTGAAATCTCGTACAAGGTTTAATCTTCTCAGAATATTCAGATATTCATAAACCCTGACATCTTCCTTATATTTTGAGTTATCTACATTTATTTTATTTACGTTGGAATAAGAAAAGTCGACGTCTAGCGTGAACATCTTTCCTTTAAACAACATTGTACTATTAATAAAGTCACATATTTCAGAAAATTTATCAGAAAATTTATCTTCTAAATTTGAATATATAGATTGGTTTAGCCCCGTATATCCTTTTCTTTGATTAATATAATGGTGTAGATCATTTGGAGTAACCTGCCCTTTTTGAAACATTTCTCGATTGTTGATTCCATATTCAAGGGTGAGTTTCGGCCTGTATTCTAAATAATCAAATACATGTCTGTAACATTTTGAAATATTTTTATTAGCATAATTTTCTAGAAGTATGTCAATTGCTCTTCTAATTAAATTCCTTGCTGAGGCTCCCATTCTCCCTCTGGTACCTAAATACACATAAAATTCATCCTTGTATGACAAGTCGTTACTTCTGTAAGCCCTATCAATAGGAAATTTGTCAGACAGACTATTGGATACAGAAATTAGTTTTTTTAAATCTCCATTAGTTTTGTAATGAGAATAATAAAACAAGTCTGAATTTCGTGATTTATATTGTTTATTTAATGCTTTGGCAATACTACCCAATAATGCACTTTTCCCAGTTCCATTATTCCCAAGTATTAATGTAAAATGATTGCTCAGCTTGTCATAAGAATTATTTATTAGGCCAATTGAATCAGTCTGATAAAAGTCATCTTCTATTTTGAAAGTTTGAAGTCTAAAATTTTCCATATGCCTTTTTTATAATGACACACAACTAATAAATACACGCAATACTTTTTTTAAAGTATTAAATGAATTATTTATTCATCTGTGTATAAACGTTTATAAATACTTATACACGGCCACATTATTTTTTGTTGCAAAATATAGGAAGAGCAAGTTGTAGTTTAATGGTTTGTTAATGGGGTTGCGTTGTGCAGTTGGTGGCTGTACTTAGCTAAGATATTTTAATTATTTAATATTTGCAAAATTGTAAAATATTAATACCGACTTTTTATAAGCCGAAGCTTTGTTACAAACAAAGCATAACCAATATTACTATTTTAGAACTCTACAGTTAACAGGGTTGCTGCTGATTAAAGGTACAAAAGCTCATTGTTTATTCAGCAGCTTGGCTTTATTCGTCTGCCGAAACTGAATTTGAATACCGAACAAAAAGCTAGAATATATTCGTCGCCCCGACATATTTTAATACAATATTAGCGGAAGTTGTTAGAGTTTCGATGCTCCAAGTTCGTTATACAAAACTTCGATTGCATTTTCTGACATTTTTTCCATTCGTCTGTATTCGGTTTCTAGGTTTAAGTCACTTGGTTCGCTCGCTAGAATCGCTTCTCCATTACAGAGTCCACTCATTTGGTTCAATAAATCAGTTACAATTGCTCTGCTGTCAACTGAAATAAATATTGCGTTTGACTCTAACGATTCGGCTATTTTAGTACGATGATGTAAAGCGCCAAATCCTTCAATATAAAAAGGAGAAAATTCATTCCCTATTTCAAAGGCTATTTTCCCTGTGCAAAAGTTTTTAAAAGAAACTAACTTTTGTGCAACTTCTTTAAACGCTGACAAACGATTAGTATAAAGGATATCAAGTTTTTTAGTTCTAAGTCCAAAACGATAGTTAAAATAAGTGACCAGCGTAGCAGACGTAAATGCGGAAATAATTGAAATGGTTGCTATAGTTTCTGTTGTTGTCAATTTGGTTATTGTTTTTTGATAATCGGAGACATCCTACAATTTCCGCCAACTCATATACTGACGCTATTAAACGTCAATTCTCCTTATTGACTAATATTTATAATTAATATTTTAGTGTAATACTTTTCGATTGTCGTTAGGACAATACGTTTTTTGTGAAATGAAATACAGTTGTGTAGTATGTTTCAAGCAGTTTAAGTTTAATGGTTCGTTAATGTGGTTACGTTGTGCAGTTGGTGGCTGTACTTAGCTAAGATATTTTAATTATTTAACATTTGCAATGAGAGAGAAACATTTTTATGCAGTATATGTAATAAAAGATTAGTTATGAATAAGGGGGTTCTCCGCTAAAAAGTCAATCACACTTGTCATAATATCTTTATCCGCATCTATAAATCCACCGACCTGCATTGACCACTTATTTGTTTTACGATATAAATGTTTCTCGAGAATTACTCTTTTTGAACCTCCGGTTATTTCAAATTTCCATAGGCTAGTGCTGTTATAAATACGTTTAATACTTACCACATACACTTGGTTATTGGATAGACGCACTCTGACTTTTTCCCAGTTCATAAATCAAAATTACTAATTATTTTAGTAATTTGAGTCTGCACAAACTATTATTTTTTTTGGTTAAATTACATAGCAAACTAGAAGTGAAGATCATAAAGCGTGTTCATTTCAATGAGATAGTCTTCGAAAATATTGAAATTAGATTATGCAAAAACACCAAGGAAGGAACCTCTTAGTGGGGTTAATTATTTTTGCTATTGCCTTATTAATACTTTTTGTTAGGTGGCTATTAGGCTACCCGATAGAGTAAGAATTGAATAAGTTAAAAAAAACGTTATCATTTTTCAGTACCTAAGGGTTAAGATAGCGTCGTTTAAACTTGTCATTAGATGGTAATTGACCTTTATAGTCAAAAAAGTCTACCACATTAACATCAAGTACATATGCAAACCTTAACATCATTAAGTATGTAGGATTCTCTGTTCCTTTCAAATACTTATTGGTTGCGCTTTCGTCCATATTTAGGCATGCACTAAAGTCTATTGAGTTAATACCTCTATGACTAAGAATTTTTTTTACTCGTGTGCTAAAATTCTTTTTGGATTCTTCGTAGCTTTCTTCTTTTAATAGGGTTATACTTTTACTAGATATACCTATTCTGTTTCTTGTTATAATTTCTGGTATTGTTGTATTAAGCCCATTTTTTAATTTAACCAATGTTTTAATTGTTGGATTTGCTTCTCCTTGTTCGAGTTTGCGTATAAAAGTTTCACTCAAGCCTCCACATAGAATACCGAATTTTTTCTTCCCTATCCCTAAATGCTTTCTACCCTTAATAACTTTTTCTTTTATTATAGTTAGTCCTTCTTGAAATTTAACATCTATATTCATTACACACAATCTGAACCCATTTTTGAATAAAAAAATGGAGATATAGTTTGGGTATATGTTTTTATTCCTTATTTTTGAATTTGTATAACTCTTTATTGTTTAAATTAAAATAGCATTTTCGAAGAGTCTCGATGCTCAAAGTTTGACAGCCAAGAAGCGAGACGGTAAGCAAATGCCCATATCTTTATGTAGTGCTAACTTTGCACCACGGAAGAGATATGGGTTTTACCGTAAGTCCACTTCTTGGCTGTCACTAAGAGCAATGGCGGGTAGAACCCATATCTTTTCCTTAATTTAACTACACGCTTTGAGACTCATCCATTAACCAAACCTCGGATGAGATTAACCAATTCATATCTTTTTAAATTCTCTATGGGTATTGCCCATAAAATTTTATATGCGTGTAAGCCACGTAACCCTATATAGTTTCCTGTTTAATAGGTTATAACTTTTTTCTCATGCGGGCCACCTGATTAGTAGCATTTTTTTGAGAGCTTAACGCTAAAAGCAGAAAGCTTAAAGTTGGCGTTGCCCTGTTAAATAGTATTACCGGCCGCACAAGAGTGAGTATTTAATTCATTTCCACTGGAAATAAATTAAATCCCGATCCTATCGGATCGCAACGGAAGTTGAGTAGCGTATCTGCAGTTGGTAACAAAAAAGTTATACCCGCCCGGCCTCAACCTTATTTTTTACCATTAACTACACTGCAAATGAAAACAGTTATTTGCTTACTGGCCTTGTTATGCCCTGTACTAAGCATGTGCCAGCGGCTAAGCATTAACGGCCAGGTACAAAACACCCAAGGCCAACCCATCAACCATGCCACGGTAACCCTGCTGCGTACCGGGCAAAACACCCAAACCAATAGCAGCGGCCGTTTTAGTTTTACCAATACCTATACTACCGACAGCC
This sequence comes from Chitinophagaceae bacterium UBA4857, assembly GCA_002399735.1. GTDB lineage: Bacteria > Bacteroidota > Bacteroidia > Chitinophagales > Chitinophagaceae > Terrimonas. The sequence continues at coordinate 185,643 of DHEF01000039.1, read as the reverse complement.
TGCGCATTAGTGCCGTGGGTTATATTACTGCTACCGTTACCAATAACCAACGTGGCTTGCTTACCATACCACTACAACAACAGGTAACCGAGCCCTCAACACCGTTTTTACAGGTGGGGGACAGTTTGCCCCATACTGTTTTTTATAATGTACTAAACACTGCTGAGGCTAATATACACCTGCCTGCTACACATAACAAAATACAGGTACTGGATTTTTGGGCTACCTGGTGTACCAACTGTGTACTATCGTTTCCGGCACTGGACAGCCTGGTGCAACTAATGCCCGACAGCCTGGAAGTAATACTGGTAAGCAGTTTGCGCAATGCCGATGATACGGCCTCGGTACAAAAAAGACTGGCCTGGTACAGCAAACGTTATAGCAAACAACTGGCTTTTCCCATACTGTTAAAAGATACCGTACTAAATAACCTGTTTGCCGTGGAAAGCCTGCCGCAATATATATGGCTGCTAAATGGCCGTGTACTGGCTATTAATAATAAGCCGCCTTTTAGCCGTGAATATATACGTGAACTATACCATTACGCAGAACCGTTGCCTTAACCTTTAAAAAAACCTGACTATGTATAAAAAGTATGTCTGTATGCTTTTGTTTTGCCTACCCCTGTTGCTGGCTGCGCAAAACGCAACCCGGTTTATACGGGTAACCGATAATGATTATTTGCCGCTTGCGGGTGTTACCGTACAATGGGCTTATAAAACAAAAACGGTTTTGACCAATAGTACCGGTATTGCCCTGTTATACAACCTGCAACCAACGGATAGTATTTGGCTGAGTGCTACCCACTACACCGAAACGGCTGTACAGGCCGGTATGCAGGATACCATTACTGTGGTACTGCAACGTGTAAGCAGCCAGTTAGAGGAAGTGATTGTACATACCGGCTATGAAGCTTTGCCAAAGGAAAGGGTAACCGGATCGTTTACCCGAGTGAACACCCAGTTGTTTAACGAGCAGGTGGGCACCGATGTATTAAGCAGGCTGGCTTATGTGGCTAACGGGCTGGCACCTACCACTACGGCCGTTACGGCCCCTAACCGGGTACACTCCTCTAACGGCTTAGTGTTAAGGGGCGTTAATACGTTTTCTCGTACAACGGCCGACCCGCTGATTGTACTGGACAATTTTCCCTACGAAGGCGATTTGTTGAATATTAACCCGAACGATGTAGAATCTATAACCCTGTTAAAAGATGCAGCAGCAGCTTCTATTTGGGGTGCCCGTGCGGGTAACGGTGTAATTGTTATTACCACTAAAAAAAGCAGGTTTGACCAACCGGTACAAATAAGCCTGACTATGAATACAACTGTTATGCCGGCTACCGATTTGTTTACCCTGCAACAAATTGAAACACCTGATATTATTGAACTGGAAAAGTATTTGTTTGGCAGGGGGTATCGGTTATCGGATACGGCCAGTACATCCCGGCCACCATTTACAGAGGTGTACCGCATATTGCTGCAACAACGGCGTGGCCAGATAAACGAAGCAACGGCTAATGGGCTTTTAAATGAACTGGCTGCTTATGATGTACGTAACGAGTACAAACAGCATTTTTATTCGCCGGCTATTAACCAGCAATATGCATTAAACATGCAAGGCGGTACCAAACGCCATTCCTGGTTACTATCGGGCGGCTGGGACAAGAACCTGTCGGAAACGGATGCTGCCATGCAAAGAGTAACCCTGCGTTGGAATAATACCTACAAGGTTACCGATAAGCTACAAATAACCAGCGACCTGAGTTATACTGACAGCAGGAATAAAAGTGGCAAACCGGCTTATGGTACGGTAAGGTATATGGGACAAAGCCTGCCGCCTTATATCCGCTTTGCGGATGAAACAGGAACAGCCTTACCGCTATACGGTTTTTACCTGAAAGATTATATTGATACAGCCGGTGCGGGTAAATTGCTTGACTGGAAGTATTACCCGCTGACCGATTACCAACACAGTGTGCAAACCAGCCGGTTAAATAACCTGAGTGCGGTACTGGGTATTAATTATAAAATACTGCCTGCCCTTACGGCCGATATAAAATACCGCTATCAGGAACAAAATATACGTGACGAACATTTACAAACAGAAAAATCCTATTATACCCGGGATTATATAAACCTGTTTACACAAATAAACCGCCAAACGGGTGTAGTAAACAATATAGTGCCGCGTGGTGATATTTTAGATGCCGCTATGGCCCGTTTATTAACGCAGGATTTGCGTGGACAGTTACAATACAACAAAGGCTGGAAAGTGCATCAGGTAACCGCTATTGCAGGCGGGCAATTAAGTGCTACGGTTAATAAACGGGAAAGTTTCAGGGTATATGGCTTAAACAGTGAATACCTTACCCACCGCCCGGTTGATTATGTAAACCGGTATCCGCAATTTGTAAACAATGTGCAAGCGGTTATTGCCAACCCTATGTCGTTAAGCGAAACAAACAGAAGAATGTTATCCTTTTACGGCAATGCATCTTACACTTACGATGGCAGGTATGCTTTATCGGTTAGTGCAAGAAGAGATGCCTCTAACCTGTTTGGAGTAAGTACCAATAATTTATGGAAACCCTTATGGTCATCGGGGTTATTATGGAACATACACAGGGAACAATTTTTTAAAGTTAAACAGGTAAACGAGTTACAGTTGCGCATTACCTACGGCACGCAGGGTAACTCGGACCCCTCAAGGGTTGCCGTTACCACTTTCCGTTATGTATCGCCCAATCCTTACACACAGGCTATGTTTAGCCAGATTGATAATGTTTATAACCCCGATTTGCGATGGGAGCAAGTAGCCACTATTAATGCGGGTATTGCATTTGCCGTATTAAAAAACAGGATTTCGGGTAGTGTGGAATATTACAGAAAAAATGTGAGCGACCTGTATGATAATATAATGGTTGACCCTACTCTTGGCCTGCAACGATCGATTATGATACAAAACGTATCGAACATGCGAGGACAGGGTTGGGATATAGAGTTAAACAGCATAAATATTAACAGTAAAATAAAGTGGACGACCAACCTGATAGTGAACCGTTACAACAATAAAATAACTAAAAGGGATATTATACCTCCGGCCAACACGGTTGTGAGCAGTGCGGTATTGCCGGGCTATTCTATATATGCCTATTTTGCTTATCCCTGGGCTGGTTTAGACCCTGCTACCGGCGACCCAAGAGGATTGTTAAACAAAGAGGTGAGTAAAAGTTACGCCAACATACTATCGGCCGATTACCCGATAAGTGATTTGGTACATATTGGTTCGCTTAGCCCGGTATGGTTTGGCTCTATGGGCAATGCTGTACAATGGAAAGGGTTTACGTTAAGTGCAAGAATTGTATATAAACTGGGCTATTATTTTGCCAGGCCTTCTATTAATTACAACACGCTTATTAGTACCAAAAGCGGCCATGCAGATTATTATAAACGATGGCAACAAACGGGTGATGAATTGCATACAGATGTGCCTTCTTTTATTTATCCGGCCGTTGTAGCACGTGACGCTTTTTATCAGCAAAGCGAAGTATTGGCTACCAAAGGTGACCATATCCGATTACAGTACATAAACCTTAGCTACAGCTCGCATCATAAGTTTTTACAAAAGCTTTTTTTGAAGGAATTACAAGTGTTTGGGGTAGCTAATAATGTGGGCATTTTGTGGCGGGCAAATAAATACAAATTAGATCCGGATAATTTTTCAGGCGCATTGCCATCCCGTGTTTACTCATTTGGCGTTCGTGTTCATTTTAAATAAACTATTTATGAAATATCAAAATGTTGTACTGCTTTTAAGCATATTTATATTAACCGGTTGTGAGAAATTTTTATCGGAAAAGCCCGATCAAAAACTGGTTATTCCAAAAACATTGGACGATTACCAATCTATTCTGGAAATTTCGAGAGTAACGGAATATGACCCTATATCCTGGGAGCGATGTACAGATAATTATTTTATTACAGATGCAAGCTGGTTATCGCTTACATCAGAATATGACAGAAGGGCTTATACATGGAGTAAAGAGTTATTATTTGAACGCGGTAACAACAACGAATGGGGTTATTTGTATGATAATATTTACCGGGCCAATATAGTAATACATGGATTAGATAACTATAAAGAAGACCGTACGGTTTCTCAATATGCACAGTTAAAAGGCGATGCCTATTTTGTCAGAGGCCGTTCGTTTTTTAACGGATTGCAAATTTGGGCAAAAGCCTATGATGCTACAACAGCCGCTACAGATTTAGGCATTCCGTTAAGATTAGATGCTGATATAAATAAACCAACGGTACGGGCTTCGGTTAAGGAAGGTTATGAGAGGGTATTAAGTGATTTAAAAACTGCTGCTGAACATCTGGTGACCCATCCGCTGCATGTTGTGCGGCCGTCTTTGCCTGCTGCGTATGCACTTATAGCACGTACCTATTTGGCCATGCGTATGTACGATAGCGTGTACAGGTATACCAATCTGGGCTTACAGTATAAAGCGGAGCTACTGGATTTTAACAGTATAACAAACCCAAATGCGACCTACCCCGTTGCTCCGTTTAATGTAGAAGTTGTTTATCATTCTTTCATGACATCGGCGGTAATTTTAGGCGCATCCCGTGCAAGAATTGATACCACCTTATATAAATTATACGATGAAAATGATTGGCGTAAAGTGGTGTACTGCCGCCCTCAAGGTGACGGATATTTTAGCTTCAGGGGAAATTACACCGGACATGCCGGGGCATTTTCGGGGATAGCCACCAGTGAATTGTACTTAATGCGAGCCGAAGCTAATGCAAGAATAGGTAACGTTACAGCAGCCATGGATGATATAAATAAACTAATGGCAAAAAGATGGAAGACAGGTACATGGATTAACAAAACTGCTGCTACTAAGGAAGAAGCTTTAGCTGTTGTGTTGACAGAGCGAAGAAAAGAATTGATTATGCGTGGATTGAGGTGGATGGATATAAAACGGTTAAATAAAGAAGGCTATAATATAAGTTTAAAAAGAATAATACAGGGTGTGGAGCATGTATTGCCTCCTAATGATTCCAGATATGCATTACCAATACCGGAAGACGTAATAGAAATGACAGGTATACAACAGAACTAAAAAACAAGCCGGATTACCGGCTTGTTTTTATAACACTAATCGTCAATAGAAACTTTTGTTGCTTGTCTCAGGTTGTTAACCGCCTGAATGGCGTTAGTAAAATCTGTTGAACCATCCTGGGCAAATAAATAACCCGCCAAGCGTTCTTCTTCTGTTAATGAACCGCTGGGTGGAATTTTATCAGCATCGATGGACAGATAACAGGTTGCACTGCCCGAACCACAGTTATTGGGTGCACTTACCACATATTGCCAGTTGTTAGGGTTTTCGTAACTGGCATCAACTGTAGGCACATCGCTGGGCAAATAAATAAAGTGCATAACAGAGGACGATGATGGCGATGGCATTACTGTACGTTTGGTATTAGCCAATGCTGTAAAGCCAATTGCGATAAGGACTAAAAAAAGTCCTGCGAAAGTTTTTTTCATAATTAAACTATTAATAATGATTAAATGTGCCTACTCTTTTATACAGGTTTTCGGCGGCTCCTGTCTATAGAAAGTTGTATTATTTAAAAGTTGGTTATGTACAATATAATATGAGCAGGCAGGGCAAGTCAATCCTGTTTACATGATAGTATAAAAAAAATATATTAAAGGGGAGCAGGGGCTATGCCATGTTTTATAGCAAACAATACTAAACCTACCATGTTTTGGGAACCGGTTTTATGCATCAGGGTATTGCGGTATTTTTCTACACTTGTATCAGCAAGGCCCAATACATCGGCTATTTGTTTGGAAGATAGTTGGCGGCAAATGAGTTGTAATATTTCTTTTTCGTGCCGGGCAAAAAAATCATCCGGCAATTTTGTAGTAGCAAAATTATTAAACCGTCCACCGGCCAGCATATTGGCTAATTGCAAGGTAGTGCTCTCGCAAAAATAGGGTTGCCCGTTCATTACGGTATGTATGGCTTTTATTAAACTTTCCTTATCGGCATGTTTAATAATGTAGCCATGGGCCCCGGCCTGCATCATTTGTACAATAAGGTTTTGTTGGTTAAACATAGTTAACCCTAATATTTTTATATGCGGATATATGTCCCTGATAATAGCTGTAGCTTCTATGCCATTATGCTCGGGCATTTTTAAATCGGTAATAACCAATTGGGGCTGTAAGTTGCTTGCCAATTGTACCAGCTCTTCGCCGTTCATGGCCTGGCCACAAATTTGTAAGTGGGGTATGCCGTCCAATACCAGGTGCATGGCTTCGTGGCATTCAGGTTGGTCATCGGCCAATAGTACATGTATTGTATCAGGCTGGTGTAACATGATTCGCTTTTTTATTATTAGTTACTGATGGTATAGGTATTTCGAAAAAATAGGAAATACCTTTAGCGGTGGCCCGCATTTGCATTTGGCCTGCTAAAAACTGGGTACGGTTAGATAGGTTGTGCAAGCCACGGCCTTTTCGGTGCTGCCTCTTTTTATTGTTCGCCATTCCCACTCCATTATCGCAGTAGTAAATATAAATATGCCCATGGCTTTCTTTTAAGTGTAAAACAACGCTGGAAGCAGCTGCATGTTGTAACATATTGTGCAACAGCTCCTGCGTAATGGCATAAATATGCGTAGCAAACTCGTGTGGCAATTGCCGGCGTATGGCATAACGGTAATTTATTTGTAGCATGGTAACATCAGTAAGTTGGTTTACTACCTGGCTAATGGCATAGTGCAAACCGTTTGGCATTACCCTGCTGTTATCAAGATTGCCAATAATATCGCTTATATGCTGTATGGTATGCAACAGGTTATGTTTGGCTTTTACCAACAACGGTTTGGTTTGCAATGGCTCCGTAGCCGCAAGCTCTACCTGCCGTAACGTAAGTGTAAGTGTTGCGCCCAGTTTGTCATGAAAATCGCCGGCAATACGTTTTCTTTCTTTTTGTAACAGCTCTGCTTCTTCGGCAAAAAAATTATGCTGCAGCTTTCGGTAACGCCGCTGGTATTTGACCATTATAACGGTTAAACAAACCAGTATAATGCTAATGGTTAAACCTGCAATGAGGAAGGAAATATATAATCTTGTCGTATAGGTGTACATATTATGGCATAGGTATATATAAGGTTAGTAAAAATATTAACAACGGAAAGTATGCTTATAGCATAATGATAAATATCAGGGTAGTGTGTTAATTCAAATAACCAAAGGGCTTCCAGCATAATAGCGCTTGTGAAATAAATGATATATCCTGTACAAATTAAAAATATACTGTCTTTAAATAAAGGCGTAAAAATGGTAAACAGCCTGCGACAGAAAAGCACAATAGCCATTAGTGTAATGCAAAAGCAAAATATAATGATGCTGAAAGAATAATACACATCCTCAAAACCCCATAAATATGCTTCGGCAAGCCACACCAATAAAAAAGCCAGCACCCAGGCCTTTAACCATTTGTTATGATGCCATAACCGCCAACACCAAAACTGCCAGATTAAACACCATGCTTCTACTATTATAAATATATTGGTATTTAAAGAATTGCTGTAACCTTTTGCGCCAAGCAGCAGACTAAATAACTCGTTAATAAAACCAATGGTAAGCAAAGAAACGAAAGGGATAAAGGCCCTGTTAAGCCGGTTATAATATAACCAGCCTAACAGGGCAGGCAGACCAATGGACAAACTACAAATAACACTTATCCAGTAATTCATACTAATGTTATTCGTTAAGTGGACTGGCCTTGGGGCAAAGCGTTGGACAACGAATGCCACGGTCAACAATACCCTCGTCTTCACCCTCTTCGTTTTTTTGTGTGGCAGGTAAAATATCGGCATTCTCTGTATCTACGGCAACCATAATGGCGTGTAGCTGTAGGGTTTCATCCATACCGTAATAAATACGTATGGCGCTACACCCGGGTTTTGCCAATAAGGCATCCAATGCCGCTCTATCAAAAGTTTCGCTAAGCGGTAAAATGTTTTGGCCCTGGTGTTGGGCGGCTAAAATACTGTTACGGTGTTGACGGTAACGGGTGGTCATAGCCACCGCTTCCTGTAAAGAAATAAAGTGTTTCATTAGATGAATTTTGGTTAGCAACTAAATAAAGCTTTTGTCAGTAGCAGTCCTATCATGTTTACATGACAGGAGCCAATTTTATAAGCTTATCAGGTTTGCAAAATAAGCTTTTTACACCGGGCAGGGATTGCAGCGGTTACCCCGGTGAAGCCCCACCCGACCTCCCCAAAGGGGAGAAGGAAGAAGCCGGGCTTATGTGCCGGAGTATGAGCGAAAAGCCCGGCGCCAAAGAAAAAAACTAAACAGCTGGTTTACAACATGGTATTTCCGTTTTTTTTCTTTGGCGGCACGCATAAAAAATATTTTTAAAAAACAGGGGTAACAATTAAAACAGTTGGTTGATATAGTTACATGCAACGCATTTGTAACAAACTAAAATCAATCAATATGAAAAGGAATGTATTTTTTGCCGCCGCTACTACTTTATTAATGGCCGCCGGCATTACCAGTTGTAAAAAAGGTGTTGATGCCGTTTTACCTGCTACTAAAGATGGGAAAAAAATAACCGAATTTTTTGAAAAATACCAACGCAGTTATGAAACTTTTACGGTGAATGCCGCTACCGGTGGTGTAATTACTACCAGCAAGGGCAGTAAGCTTACCATACCTGCCGGTGCATTTAAAAAACTAAATGGCACACTGGTTACCAGCGGTAATGTAAAAATAAAAGTGCTGGATATTTTTAACCCCAGCGATATGTTGTTAAGCAACAAACCTACTATTACTACCAGTGGTGCTATGCTGGAATCGTTTGGCGAAATAAGGGTAGACGCAACTATTAACGATACTGTATTGGCGCTGAACGATAAACCGCTGATGGTGGTAATGCCGGTAAATAACGGCGCAGCCGGACAACAACGTGAAATACCGATGTGGAATGGTGTAGAGCCTGACCAGATACAAGAATATGTAATGAACGGCCATAACCATTTAAACCAACCTACCACAGTAACGCATCAAATATTTATGGCCACTACTTTACAATGGGAGCAAATTGCGGGTATAGGTACTGCAACACCTACACAAAGCAGTTTTCCGATTGATGCACTTGGCCAATGGCGTAACTGTGATGCCTTATACAACGACCCACGACCTAAAACTACCGTGCTTGGTTATTTTGGCAACGGCTTTAACCCGGAAAGTAACGAGAATGTAAACAGCTATATGAAACCGAGTATGCTTTTCTTTAAAACAAAAACCACCAACACTTTATTACGTTTTACTACCAGCATTTTAAATGCCGCCGCTGGTAAGGATGGTTTTATGAGCTATCAAAACAGTATTCCGGTAGGACAAGAGGGAACTTTTTTAGCCATTACCAGTATGAACGATAAGTTTTATGCCGAGCTGAAAGATGTAACCATTGGTGCACCGGCAAGTGGTACTACTTTCTTTGGTGTTGATTTTAATATGACTGAAGTAACGGAAAGTGGTTTATTAAGTTTAATTAATCAACTGGATACTAAATAAATACTTTTAGACGGGGCTCACATACACACAAAAAGAGTTGCCTTTTGGCAACTCTTTGTTTTTTATTTCATGTCTGATCGTATAAAATCCACCAATAATTTTATGCGGTAAAACAAATTACTAATCATTAAAGCCACATTATTTTTTACCTGTAAAACCGAGTTGCCGTTCATTTGTTTCAGGTTTTTTAGTTCTACAATTTTTTCATCAATCTTGTCCATTAGTTTATCGGCGTTCCAACCAATGTATCTTTTATTACGTTCGTCAAAAACATGGTAAGGTTCTATATCACCCACCCGTAGTTTTTTAAATTTATAATTTTTATCAATGGCATCCTGATAAGCTTTATTACTCAGCATGTCAATAATTATATCGGCCGAAATATTGTTTTTATACGCGTTGTGAAAAATATTCATGTTGTCACGTAGCTCAATTATTAATTTGCGGGTAACTACATCGCTGGTTTTACTTTCTTTGTTTAAAAAAGTAATTAAATCTTTTACCGGGCCAATGCCGGTTTTTATCCACTCTAGTTGCATAACCAAATATAATTGTTTTAAGCAGAAAGCGGAAAGCATAAAGCTAAAAGCTGCATGCCAAAAACTGCTTTTATTAAAGTAAATTTGCTGCTTGCAAACGCCTGTAAAACATATAGCGCATTTTGATCTGGATTCGTTTTTTGTAGCAGTGGAAATACTGCTGGATCCGTCGTTAAAAGGTAAGCCCGTAATTGTGGGTGGCAGTGCCGAACGAGGCGTGGTATCTACCTGTAGTTACGAGGCCCGAAAGTTTGGTGTACACTCGGCCATGCCTATGCGTAAGGCCATGCAGCTTTGTCCGCAAGCCATTGTACTACGCGGACAAGGTAGCGAGTACAGCAAATACTCCCGTTTGGTTACCGAAATTATTGCCCAAAAAGTACCGCTGTTTGAAAAAGCTTCTATTGATGAGTTTTACTGCGACCTTACCGGTATGGATAAATTTTTTGGTGTAAGCAAATACACACAGGAATTGCGTAATACTATTATTAAAGAAACCGGTTTACCTATTTCCTGCGGTTTATCAACCGCAAAGTTTATAAGTAAAATAGCTACCAACGAGGCCAAGCCCAACGGATTTTTAGAAGTACCGCCCGGAAAAGAAACTGCTTTTTTATGGCCGCTGAGTATTGATAAAGTAAATGGTGTGGGTGCACAAACCAGTGTGCAGTTAAAAAAAATGAATATACATACTATTAAAGATATTGCACTAACACCTGTGGAGGTATTGGAAAAAAGATTGGGTGCCTGGGGCCGATCGTTATGGAATAAATCGCAAGGGATTGGCAGTGCCGAAATAACCACCGACTGGGAACAAAAAAGTATGAGCCGCGAAAATACTTTTCACGATAACCTGACGGATATAACCACACTGCACAGCGAGTTGGTACGCCTTACCGAAAAAGTAGCTTACGACCTGCGCAGCGATGAAAAACTAAGCGGCTGCCTGGCATTAAAAATTCGTTACAGCGATTTTGAAACCATCACCCGCCAGGAAGTAATCAGTTATACATCACTGGATGATTTATTAATAAAAAAAGCAAAAGATATATTTGCCAAGGCGTACGAAAAAGGCCGTCCCATTCGTTTGTTAGGCGTACGCCTTAGCCACCTTATACCCTTTACGGTACAAATGGAATTGTTTAACAACAATGCAGAAAAACTAAACCTGTACAAAGCAGTGGACGATATAAAAAACAAGTTTGGCAACAAGGCCGTAAAAAAAGCCGTAACGGTAAAAACAAAAAAAGATAGTGAGCCGCCAAGTAAAGGGTCGTCTTAAAATTTGTATAAGTAGAAATTATTTTTTGTTACCATCTTCCCTCCCTTGATTGAGCTTTTGTTGCAACTCGATCGAGTTGGGCTTGAATTTATTTCCTGTGAAAATGAATTCAAGACTCACTCTTCAACAGCATATCGTTATTCATCATCGACTAAACCACCGAGTTACACGAAGGGTTTATACGGAGTTACGCAGAGGAAATAAAAAGTGCGCCCAGTGCCTGCCGGAGACTCGCAATGCTATTAAATTATGACTTCAAATCAATGAAAGAAGCGGCCTTCCAAATTTAAATATGCCTTTGATATGCAGGAGATGCCTCCTATCATCGGCATGACGGACTCTTTAACTTAATAACAATAAAGAAACTTAACTGAGAAGTCAACTTAATCATCCAACATTCCCCTTAACATATCCTTAGTCTTGGCTTTAGTTTTATCATCCTGTTTTTTTGTTAACACATTTAGCAAGGCCTCCCTGTTTTCTTTTTTATTGGCGGCAGCAAACAAAAAAAGGTCAATATACAACCTGATTATAATTAACAATACTGCGGCAACAATAGCCCCATTAATGAACATAAAGAAACCGGAAACTATTACTACAAATTGCTGTATAATAATGCGTACATAAGGTTGCATAAACATACCGGGCAATGTGTACATATGGTATTTGCCAGGAATAAAAAACTGGCGCATGGCCAAAACTATATTGGTAAAAAATATAAGCGCCACCGCTTGTTGTGTATCGGTATGTTGCAATAAAGTGACATAGTTGTTCCACACCTTAAAACTATCTTTAACACCCTGCACTTCGCCTTGTAACAACAAAAACATAAACACCGATTGTACAAAAACAAAAAAGAAATAATGCGCTATAAAAAACAGAATGCTAGCGCCGTGGTGTTCATTTGTTCTTTTATTAGGGGGAATAGCTTTTTGCTCCTTGCCCCAAAACAATACCGTTAGCATTTTTACTACATGTATTAAACCAATAATAATGGTTTCAAAAAAGTAGGCTGTTAAAACGGAAGCCGGGCTCCAATGCAAAAAAAATAAACCCACAAGCATGAGTAATGCATTTATCCAAATGGCAGCATTTTGTGTGTCAGGCCTCAAAGATATTTTCCATAATGGTGTTATTTTCATCATTGTTATTTATAAACTTTTGGTTTTGTATATTGGCTTAGGGTGCATAATAAAAACCACAACAACAGTAATAAACACAAATATAATCTATGCCTCAAATAACATTTATATTATAATACTTCTTAAACAAAACAATAAAATTACTTTTAGCTTGCTCAGTATTGTTTAAAACAGTAACAGGTATGTAAAACAACATATGCACTTTTTCTTGTTGCACTGCGTTAAACACCCATGACGGACTACGACCACCTCTGTATTTAACATTAATCATTGTATCGGGTGTAATAAGCAGTTTTTTATTTTGTATAAAATAAAACTTATTTACATGATATACAAATTCACCCTTACTAAACACAATACCGGTTGTATAGCCATATACCAACATCCATAAGCTTAACAAACACACTACAACTACCATTAATCTAATCAAGTTGTTTATTTCATTAGCCGTTAATAGTATGGCAATATTACCCACAATAAGTAACCATGGCATTATACGCATTACAGCAAACAAGACTGTTTTTTGTGTTGGGTTTAAACGTAATGTCAAGCCATCAATGGTTTCTTTTTCTATTATATAAGGATAGTATTTTTTATCGGGTTTCATTATATAAAGGTTGTACTTATTGTGCTTTCATTAAAACAACTAAAGGTCGCCTGTTTATTTCTCTTGGCATTTGTAATAACAGTTCATCTTTATTAATACCTTTTACAAAATAGGTATAGGTCATACTTATAGGCTTGTTATTACCAAAACCTAAACTCATACTGGTATCTACATAGGTAATGCGAATTTTAACCCCCTCTATACCCTTGTCGTATTCATCTACTTTATCGTCTACGGCATATGTACCAGTGGTGGTAGCTGCTTTTGAAATAATGTTTACAGCCGTATCATTGACAAACTGCAGGCTGAATTTCCCATTCAGTTCTTCGGCCGCTTCTACGGAAAATTTTTCAGTTTCGCTTTTGGGGTCAATCCAGGTTACTTCCTTTTTATCGTTTACCGTTAATACGCCCCAAAAGCCTGTCTTTTCGGCAACAAAGTTTTTACCGTTTAAAGTGGCTTTAACGGAGGCTGTATCTTTTGGTGGATCGGGTACTTTCATATCGCCATTACCACAGGAGAATAAAATTAATGTTGTGAAAGCAAATACTATCTTTTTCATATTTGTATAGGTTTGGTTTAGTTAACTGTTATAATTTCAATACCTGCAAGAAACAAAAGCTTTTGGGTATGGTTATACCCTGATACGGGTATTTAGGACAATTTGGAAATTTGATGATTTAAAAATTTGGTAATGAGGATTTACAATATAAGAAGGACGCTTACAGCGTGCTGAATAGAATTACCAAACGGCCGCGATTAAAATACCAGGAACAGCTCCGAATAGCGGAGTTAACACGAGGTTAGAAACGGGATACTGCCCCGAATCAAACACACTGTGCCAAGCTCGGGGTTATACACAAAGTGGCCAGAAGAATTAATTCGATTTAGTTATTGTATAAGCCTCATTGATGCTCCGCGTTGTTGCAGTACCACCGATAAATCGGGGTGCACCTTGCACAATGCTGAGTAAAGTTACAGGTGCACAAGTGAGTGACACAACAGGCGATGATAGTAGCACTACTGCCGACAACAAAATAAAAATGCTAACTAATATAATATTATCTCATTGAAAAGGTCAGACAATTTCAAATAGCTTCGTCAAGCTCAGCCTGACAATATTTTCTTTCCTTATTTTAAATCTTTATATTACAAGTACAAAGTATTGCATGCTAAAAAAACTGTTCACTAACCTTACATTTTGGGTATTGATAGCTATTACTGCCGGTATATTGGTAGGCCATTATGCGCCGCAACTGGCACAACAAAAAATTTTTGAAAAAAGTCATAGTTTTCATTTGCTGGGCCAGCAAATGAAAATAAGCAATACGTTCAGCGAATTTTTGGGTAATGGTTTTATCAGTATTGTAAAACTCTTTATTAACCCCATCATTTTTCTTACCATTACGTTAGGCATTGTAAGTATGGGTAACCTAAAAAAAGTGGGGCGTGTGGGCGCCAAAGCACTTTTATATTTTGAAGTAGTTACCACATTTGCATTGGTTATTGGTGTGGCCGTTGCCTTATTAATACAGCCAGGCTCGGGTGTTGATACATCTGCAGTATCCGGTGGCGATATAAGCCAGTACACCGCTGCTGAAGCATTTAGCTGGTGGCAGTTTTTTAAAGAAAATTCAACCCTGCAAGTTTTATTAGCTGCGCTAGTGTCGGGTGTATTATTAAACGGCTATAAAAAAAAGGATGTTATTATACCCGTGTTCCAAAAACTATCAAAGTTTGTCTTTAAATATTTGCATCGGGTAATGTTGCTGGCGCCCATTGGTGCTTTTGGGGGTATGGCTTATACCATTAGCAAATATGGTATTGCTACTTTATTGCCTTTAGGCAAATTAATGCTTACGGTATATGCCACCATGGCCATTTTTATTTTTGTTATACTATGGGTAATACTAAGGCAATACAAAATAAGCCTGATACGGTTTTTAAAATACATTCGGGAGGAGTTGTTAATTGTATTAGGCACATCATCATCCGAAGCAGCTTTGCCCAACCTGATGGAAAAACTGGAACGCATGGGTTGTAGTAAACCGGTTGTAGGTTTAGTAGTACCTACGGGTTATTCTTTCAACCTGGACGGTACAACGATCTACCTGTCCATGTGTATGATTTTTTTGGCGCAGGTGTACGATGTTACTTTAACTATGGGGCAAATAGCCAGTATTATTGGTATACTCATGTTAACATCAAAAGGTGCCGCCGGTGTTACGGGTAGCGGTTTTGTGGTGTTGGCCAGTACACTTACTGCAATAAAGGTTATACCTATTGAGGGTCTGGCTTTGTTATTAGGCGTAGATCGTTTTATGTCCGAAGCCCGTGCTATTACCAATTTTATTGGCAATGGTGTAGCAACCATCTGGCTGGCCAATAACGAAAAAGAGTTTGACCGCAGCAAAATGGAACTGGCTTTTAATAATGTACAGGACTCGGAAGATATTATTAAAGATAATCTGGATCAATAACTATACAGCCATCCTACCTAACACTAACAACGGTATATTATCTGCGCAACAATAAGCTTGTCTTAAAATTTGCGCAAAATTTTGGCAATATTTTTATACGAAAGACTTCCTATTTTTAATTGATAACCCTTACTTTTACCCACTTGGTAGCAAATTTTGTTAAAGGAAATTATTATAGCATTTCAGGCCTATAGTAAGGCGCATCAGTTCTTAAAGCAATACAAGCTTTGGAACTGGGTGTTAATACCCGGCATTATTTATTCGGCATTGGTTATTACCGGTATGTATTTTTTCTGGGGTTATGCCAACGATGCTATTACCTTACTTAGCAACAAGCTGGGCATTGAAGCATGGTTACAAAATGAACACAATACTTTTTTAAGTTTTTTGTTTGTAATGGGCGGACTGGTATTGCGGCTTGTATTAATGCTTACCTGTATTGCCCTGTTTAAATATATTATGCTCATATTGGGCTCGCCGGTGTTTACCATACTCAGTGAAAAAATAGAAAGTATTATTAATGGTCGCCCCTACGAATTTAACGCTGCCACTTTTAAAGCCGACTGTTTAAAAGGTATTAAAACAGCACTACGCAATTTACCACGGCAGTTAATGTATTTATGTGGTTTATTATTACTGGCATTAATACCTGTTGTTGGTTGGATAACTCCGGTAATTGCCTTACTACTGGACTCCTACTATTATGGTTTTTCTATGTTAGACTATAGCATGGCCCGCCAGGATGGTTTTACCCGTAAACAAAGCAACAAGTTTGTTAGTTTGCATAAAGGGCTTGCAGTAGGCAACGGCATTATTTTTTACCTCATGCACCTGGTTATCATTTTTGCACCGGCCTATGCCATTGTTGCGGCCACACTTACCATACACGAAGTACGTAAAGACTAGCTCCTCTTTTTACTCACACAAGTAATAATCCCAAGTGTATTATCGTTTGTATAAATATTTTGGGGCCAATTGTATAAAATCTGCTTTTGTGCTTATACATTTGCGGCCTAAACTTTTAAACCTAAACCTTAAAAACTCATGAAACGTATCCTCTCTGCCTGCGCACTTTTTGGTGCTGTTCTGTTATTTACCGGTTGCGATAAAGCAAAAGACCTGATTAAAGTAAATGTAAAAACAACCGTTGAAGTAAATTTTGAAATTGACCCCATTACCCAAACTGCTGAAAACATTACTGAAGTATATGACAATGTAGCCAACACACTGGATGTAGCCATTAAAGCCGAAAACAGTAGCTTAGGGATTGAAAATATTAAATCGGCTAAAGTAGATGCCTGCGTGGTTAGTACAACTGCTACGAGTGTTGCCGATGATAATTTTCAGGCTTTAAATAAGTTTTCATTGTCCTTAAAATCGGATACAAAGCCTACCAATACCACTTTTGCGGCCATTACCACCACTCCGGCGCAAGCTTATAGCATGGAAGTGCCTGTTAACAGCAGTGTTGACCTGGTAGATTATTTAAAGAGTAATAAACTGGCTTACACTTTTGAGTACAAGGGTAACAGAAAAACAACTACTACGCTTATATGTAAAGCAAGAATTACCTACTTACTAAAAGTAGGTTTGTAAAAATACAAAGGGCCGCAACTGCGGCCTTTTTTTATGTCCTGTTATTAAACAGCTACAATAAAATTGTTTTTCGTTTCTTTACGGCATGGCAGCAACCGTATATTTAATTCCCTGTTTTTTACACCCCGATGGGTTAAATGCAGTACCCGCATATGTAACCGAAGCAGTACAAAAATGCGAAGTTTTTTTTACCGAAAACGAACGCAGTGCCCGCAGGTATTTTAAACAACTGTGGAGTGCCATGGTTATTGATAATTACGAATGGCATACCATACATAAAGCCGAGGCCGATGTAATAAATAAATTTAAAACCGCACTGCAACAAAACAAAACCATTGGTATTGTTAGCGAGGCCGGTTGCCCCGGCGTTGCCGATCCCGGACAAATATTAATTGGTGTAGCGCAACAAGCAGGCGCTATTGTTAATCCGTTAACAGGCCCAAGCTCTATACTCTTGGCCCTAATGGCAAGTGGTATGAACGGACAACAATTTCAGTTTGTGGGTTACATGCCTATTGACAATGCCCTGCGTATGAAACAAATAAAAGAGCTGGAAGATTACTCACGCAAAAAAAACAGCACACAAATTTTTATAGAAACGCCTTACCGTAACAACCAGTTGCTGGAAAGTATTTTAAAAACAGCGCAGCCCTCCACGCAATTATGCATTGCCGTAAACCTTACCGCACCCAACCAATGGGTAAAAACAAAAACCATAGCACAGTGGAAACAACAACCACCGGATATGCATAAACAACTGGCCATATTTTTACTATATGCGGGAGTTTAATTTTTTTGTTAGTCAGCAGCAGTAATACTAATCGGCTTCCGTTGCGTCGCACTCTTGTGCTGCATATCGCTAATCAGCAGCAGATTCGCCGTTATTCCATCACTGATTTACACAGAGGTTTTTCACGGAGGAAAACAGCGAAAAAACTAAAATTAAACCGACCCCCAAAAATGTAAGTTATAATAGTAGATGTATAGTTAGGACTTCGTCTTGTCCGCAGTGTAAGTACAGCCGGTGGCGAAACGGCGTTTTTCGGCCATAGCCAAAAAAACTGTACCCAACAATAGAACAATTTACCTAAAAACGACCGGCCGAAAAAAGAGCCTGTAGCCAAGCGGCTGTACGGTTCCGGCTTGCTGTGCTATACAAAAACAGACTCTTGCAGGCGGAATACACATTGGACAAGACTTGGCTTTTTTGTTACTTTTTTTGCCAAGAAAAAAAGTAAAAGGAGTACCTGCAAAAGACATTGGGTTTGGTGTTTTTAAAACAGATAGCACAACCATACTTAATTACCACCACCGCCAACAAAACATAAGCCCCATTGTTATTGCTGTATAATTAATCATATTCTACATTATTATGGCAATACAAAAAATAAACATTGGCAACAGCAATTTACAGGTAGCACCACTTAATTTAGGTGGCAATGTTTTTGGGTGGACATTAAACGAAACCCAATCTTTTGACATCTTAGATGCTTTTACACAAGCAGGTTTTAATTTTATTGATACGGCAGATACTTATTCGGTTTGGGTACCCGGTAACAAAGGCGGCGAATCAGAAAAAATTATTGGTAACTGGACCAAACAACGCAACAACCGCAAAGATGTGGTAATTGCCACCAAAGTAGGTTGGGATCATGGTGATGGCCGCAAAGGTTTAAAAGCCAATTATATTATTAAACAAGCGGAGCAATCATTAAAAAATTTACAAACCGATTATATTGATTTGTATTACACGCATATTGATGAAGGCTTTGCACCAATA
Organism: Chitinophagaceae bacterium UBA4857; assembly: GCA_002399735.1. Lineage (GTDB taxonomy): Bacteria > Bacteroidota > Bacteroidia > Chitinophagales > Chitinophagaceae > Terrimonas. The sequence continues at coordinate 166,596 of DHEF01000039.1, read as the reverse complement.
GAAGAAACTTTAACTGCCTACGATACTTTAATTAAAGAAGGTAAAGTACGGTACATAGCAGCATCCAATGTACCGCCTGATAGATTAAAAGAGTCTTTAACACTAGCCGAAAAAAATGGCTTACCAAAATACCAGGCGTTACAACCACATTATAATTTGGTAGAGCGTAGCAAATACGAAACGGATTACGCACCCATTGCTGCGGAACATGGTTTAACAGTTTTTCCGTACTGGGCATTAGCCGCAGGTTTTTTAACCGGCAAGTACCGCTCCGAAGCCGACTTAAGCAAAAGCGTACGTGGCCAGGGCGCCAAACAATATTTAACCGAAAAAGGCTTAGGCGTTTTACAAGCATTAGATACGGTAGCCGCAAAACACAATAGTACACCTGCATCAGTAGCATTGGCCTGGTTACTGGCTCAGCCCAATATTGGCGCACCTATTGCCAGCGCAACCAGTAAAGACCAATTAGCTACATTAGTTGCAGCCGTACAACTGCAATTAGATAAAGACGACTTAGAATTATTAGATACTGCAAGTAAGTAGTTGTAATATTTAAGTTTTTAAACAGCCGGGCAAGTTTGTCCGGCTGTTTTTTACTGCTATCTCAGAATGAAAAATTAGTTGGTGATATACTGTTATATCCAGCTTGAATAAGCCAATATTGTGCGCTGTTTTATTTGAATGTCTGCCACCATAAATTGACTTCCATCGGTCTTTCTATTTTGTTTAAGTACTTTGAAACAAATTGATATTGTTTGTCTGTTAAGAAAATTATATGGCCGTCATTATTAAACAAAATCGGATAGACTCTTTCATTTGATTTATGAATGCTCAATTGGTCATTAATAATTTCTACAAAATTCTTCGTTGCCAACCCCCAGGTTTTTAAGTCATTTGGGTTGCCTTTAAATGGAAAATATTTTTTATCATTAATAACTATAGAGTGTTCGGTAGCATCTTCACTAAAATAATCATCTCTCCATTGTAAAGGAATGTTTAATTTGTCAAACGTTGGCTTTATATCCTTTAAATATTCTTCAACTCCACCTACTTCAAACAAAGTTTCACCGTCACAACTATAAAGTCGGTAACAGAATGGTTGGAATGGTGGTTTTTCAATGTAAGCCGTGCTCAAAACTTTTGCTCTGTCAAATACGTCTTCAATTTCTTTTTTTAGTGTGTCTAAATTATTTGTATCAGTATATTTAAAATAACCGAGTTCATTTAAAGAGTCTACAAACCTTTGTCCTGATATTGATGCAAGACTTGATAATTTTGACGGAGACGAAGCAATCTCATTTTTTTTGATTTTAGAAAATGAAACTATCAAAAATGCCAGTACTATAAGTCCAAATATTATTATAACTGCTATCCTCATAACGGTAAAAATGGTTTCTAAAAACAATACAAAATGAGCATAACTATGTGTAGAGAAACAATTAACATACTACCGCCCATAACCGCTGCTGATTGAAAATATGTTGATGAAGTTAAGTACAAAAACTGATAGTAATTCGTTTGATGAAACTGAAGCTAATAGCGACTAAAAAATGAGCATTTATTCGTAAGCCCGCATAGCAGCAAACCCAATGTCAATGTCATGCGCAGATGCTGGTCATTGCAAAATCATTATAGTAAGCTTGTTTGTCTCCTGCTGTATTATTATAGTTTCTCCTTCTTTAAATCCAAGCTTCTCAAGCCACTTGCCTTCCAGGCGAATCTCGGGAATAGTTATATTGTCGTAAGTCCTGCTCCGAAATTTAGTATAAACCTTTTTCTTTCTAAGTTTTTCCATTGTCAACTCTTGTGATGACAAAAGTAATTGAAAAATTTAATATCGTCAACACTCGTGATGACATTTTTTTGAAATAAAAGTCAGACTTTGGGTTGTGAATAAAGAAGAACTTCAAAAAAAAGTGGGTCAAAGAATTGTTCAACTTCGCACCCAAAAGAATTGGAGCCAGGCAGATCTTGCAAGGGCTTGTAATAAGGATCGTCAGTCAATAGAAAGAATTGAAAATGGGAAAGTCGCTCCTTCGCTTTACTCATTGTATGAAATCTCTCAAGCACTCGAAGTATCGCTTGCAAAGATTTTTTTACTATAAATTGTGTTTGCAAGTTACGATTAACGAGCAGGGCTTTATCCAGGTTGGGAATTAGTATTCCGTCCGCCCATGATCGTTGCTGATTGAAAATATGTTGATGAAGTTAAGTACAAAAAGCTGATAGTTATTCGTCTGCTGGAACTGAAGCTGGGATTTGCAAGTAGTTAATGTTACAAGGTCAAGTCCTGTTCGTTGCATAAAACCTAATGTTAGCTGGCGTTTTGTCTTAACAGTCGAGTTTTTGTTGATTGCATCGTTATTTGTTTTCCTTTGTCTGTCATTTCATATTTTTCTTCTCTATCAAACTCAATTGTCAAGTCTTGCATTCCAAGCAAGCCTAATATCATTTTGGCTTTTTGTCTAACTATTTGCCATTCTGGATTTGTGTCCAAAAGAAAATCGTCCCAAAAATCTGGCGATTTGTCGCCGCTACGGTCTTCAAAATATGTGTCAAGTTCTTTGAGAGTTTCGAATTGGTCAACGGTCAACAAACCATTGTCAAGGTAGCTTTTATACGACAATGTAAAATAAGAGTCAAAGTCAATAACCATTTCATCACAAGTTGCTCCAATGCCAATAATTTCTGCCTGTCTGTCTGCGGAACTTGAAAGTGTGATTAAGTTTTTTATCAGTTCGGCGAATTTCCAACAGACCAAATTGTCTTCATTGGTAAGGTCTGTGTCGCCATATTTGTATGTTGGGTCGAAGTCCATATTTCTATATGAATAGCTTGTCTGTAAATGACAGCTAACGGATTAGGTATTTGCGATAGTACGGCAATAGCGTTCCGTCAGTTGAGTTTTGTACTAAAGTTAAATAGAATTACTGAAGTTGAGCATTTAACATCAAGTCGCACTATTGCAAATATCCTCTTAGCGGTTCGGCTTTTTTTGTCAATATGGTTTTCTTTCATCGTCCAATTGTTTTGTGTCGCCAAACTGCAATTACATTTGTGTCTGCGTGATGTTCGTCTGGGTTGTTTTCTAAAAGTCGCTTTTTTATGTCATACGATATTGAAAAGTCGTCAATAAGCCCTTTGTCGTTTAAGTCTGTTGGTAAAAATGTCTCGTCAAAACCACCACAATTTGTCAAAGCACTAATACTAAAGTCTTGATCTAATAAGTCGTAACCGACAAACTCATAATTGTCAATATTTATGTTATTACAGTCTTGGTCTGGCTCTAATATAACCGCCAAAAGATTAAATTTAGCTTTAGCTTTTAGTCGCTTAAATACAAAGTCAAGTGTCGTAAAAAATCCTGTTTGATATTGTTCTACTACGTGAATAAAATTCCAATCGTCTGCATTGTCATAATCTGGCTCAACTAAAATCTCATTTAGCATTCCGTCAAGCGAAACAAGTTCTGTCAAATGTGTCAATTTAGACCACTCAATATATTTGTCCCACGACATTCCGTCTTCGTCATAAGTCTTGTCATATGTGCCTCTTGCTGTGTATAAAAATGTCATTCGTTTGAAGGTTGTTCGATAAGCTGACCTCTAACGGTTTTGGCTTGGCGGTCGGGTGGGCATTTGAAATACGTCAGCCGACAACCGAAGCTGAATAAAGATACAAAAGTTGATGTTTAGTACAAATGTTCAATAGCGTTCCGTCAAGCTGGAACAAAAGCTGATTAGCGAACTGAAGTTGAGAACATATTCTTGTCTCCCCGACTGCCGCCAAACCGTTTGTTGCATGCAGTTTATTTGATCTTGATTACATACTTTCCTTCAATAACGCTTTTCACAAATAAATCAAGATTACTCTGCATCATTTGATTTGTCAATATAAATACTTGACTGCTTTTAGAAGTCTTGGTAAGTTCAGTCAATGCGTCTAACAGTTTTGTCAATTGAGTTGTGGTGTAAAAAGCATAAGAATTATAAATTGTCGAATTGTAATACTTGAATTTTATGCTACTTAAGATTTCTGTAGTTTTGTCCTGCGTCCAGCCATTTTCTTTGGCATAAGTCATGACTTTTTTTGTACAGTAGTCTGTAAAATATTTTTCATGATTTGTTACCTCGATTATTTTGTCAACCAATAAAGTGCTACTGTCAGTTGGCATAGCCATTGGCGGCGGTGCAACTTGTCCATTTGTCTTTATATAAACCGATAAAATAACTAAGAGTAAAAGTATCTGTCTTTTAAAAGTCATATTAATGTTACAGGGTTAAAAATGTCAATCTTGGAATATTTTGGTGTCTGCAAATTGCATGCAACGGTTAAGGGCTTTCTGCTGTGCTGATATTCTGTGATTCGTTTGCTGGGACTAAAGCTGATAAGCGGTTTGCAGTTGATGTTTTATTCTTCTGCCAGCATAGTAGAAAACCCAGGTTGCCTGCTGGCGTTTGTCAAACGCCCCAACTTTCAAATTCTGTACCTTTTAGAAAAAAGTCGTATGAAAAGATGTAGTCGTTAATTTCCTTTTTCTTTATTAGGTAGGTCTTTAAGTCAACTTCATTGTTTTCTCTTGCCTTTATTAATTCGGTTAGCTCCTTTCGTTTTAAATGTCGCTTTTTTACATTTTCGTAATGCTCCAATTCTCTTTCTCTTTGTGCTAAAACGTCTTCTCTATTTCGTAGAAGATTCTCTTGATTAGTCGTCCTCTCTAAACTATGTTCGTTACGTCTTTGATAAGAAATTGTCTGTCCAAATTCAAAGAAAGGGTCTTGTCTGATAAATTGTTCGAAACCTTCACACGTGAATTGAAAGTCTCCGTGCCGAGTTATGATAGTCCACAACTGTTGGTCATCTCTTTCAATGTCTTCTATCTCAAATGCATCTTCATATCCTATTGAAAACTCTAATGTCAAGTCTTTTACTTGTTTAAAAACTAAGGTTGCAGGCGCAATCCAAAATGTAAAAGGTAGCCCTTCAAGATCTGGCTCATTCCATTGCAAAATGTAATCAATATCCAATTCTAAATCTTCTGTCAAACGAACCTTGTATATGTTGCAGTCATGCCAACCCATTTGATCAAAGTCGTCGTCAGTCCATATTTTTTTCTCTAATTTGTATGTCATAGTTGAATTTGCTCAGTACGCTTGCAGGCAACGAACAGGGCTTTATGCAGGTTGGGAATTAGTATTCCGTCTGCCGATGGCCGCTGCTGATTGAAAATATATTGTTGAAGTTAAGTACAAAAGCTGATAGTTATTCTCCTGCCGGAACTGAAGCTGGGATTTGCAAATAGCTGATGTTATATGGTTAAGCCCAACTTGCATAAAACCCAATGTTGGGCGTTCGTGCATGTGTTCGTGAAGAGTTCTTATTCTTGATATGCCTTTGAAAGAGCTTTGTCAGGACACATGTGGCATATTGAAAGCCCTTGTGAATCAATTATTTTGTCCTCCATTTGAAACCTTAGATTATTTAGCCATACTGTTTTCAATGAATTGTTTGTTATATTACCATATGTTAAATCAGGAAATTGCTTACATCCTACAACACTCCCATCAACGTCTATATCCATTTTAACAAGATTTTTGTAGCAACTTATGGCTTGCTTTTGCGGCTTATCTTTGTTATAGTGAGAATTGGTTTCCGATGAGTCATAGTTTGGCATTGACCAAATCAAGGTACCATGCTTTGATTTTTGTTTACATTCGTCAATCACTTTTTTAACTAAGATGGGGTCTGGTATTAAGGAATTATCCAAGACAAAACCATCTGATGAGATGGTTTTTGAAACTTCTAAAAAATCGAAATCAAGTAGTTCTTTTTTGTAGTTTTCAGATTCAACATAGTTTAGAAACCAAAGATGATTTAGAACTATCCAATCCACGCCAATAGTAATTAATGTTTCGCATAATTCTGATATGCTCTCAATATTTTTTTTTGTAATAGTTATTTGAACTCCAAAAACATTTTTAGATTTAGTTCTTTCTCTAATTTTAACAGCTTCCTTTAAATTGTCTAATGTTTTTCTAAAGCTGCCTTTTTTACCTCTAATGTCATCATGAATAGCTTCGGTTCCATCAATAGATACGACCCAAACAGTTTGGAAATTCATATCACCTATTAAATCAAAATAATATCGCAATAAAATTCCGTTCGTGAGAACAGTTAATACCCCCGCAGAATTTTGAAATTGCAAGTAAATATTTCTAAAATCCCTATTTAACAGTGGTTCACCACCCCAAAGCGTTATCCAAGGCTTATTACCCCAAGAAGCTATTTCATCTGAAATTTCATTTAATCTCTTAGTGGTGATTTCATTAGTGTACTTAGTTCGGTCGTTTTGAAAACACATTTGGCAATGTAAATTACACTTATAAGTGAGTGAAATTCCTATATACGGCGGAAGCCTGTTGTCGTTCTTTAGATTTCCATTTTTATAGCTTTCTATGATTTCTTTTGTGTGTATAGAAAATTTTTCAAACTCTTGATAATACCAAGGATGAAGTTTGTAAAAAGCTAACTGCTCTTCACTAAGAAATTCTTTTGTCCACATATAAAACTGGTTTTAAAATACTATTGTTAATGTCAGGATTAAATAAATTGTAAGCAGCATTTACAATCGGTGTGATGATAGATAGGTCGGATAAATCAGTAAGTGCTTTTTTAAAATCCGTTATTTTAAACCCTTTCATACATGCATTCCTATCTATCAAAAAATTTGCATTTTTTCGTTCATGACCTTCAAGACTTGAACTTAAAATAATAGGTATCTTTCGAAAAGCGGCTTCGGCTAATGTTAGTGTGCCTGCCTTTGTTACAACACAGACACATGTTTCATACAACAAGTACAGCTCTTCGCTAGATAATGTTTGAAAACATTTTATTTTCTTGCCAAAGAGTTTAGATATTCTGTTATATGTTTTTTTGTTTTCCCCGCAAACAACTATAATTTCATAGTCTGTATTAGATGCCACTTTAATTTTTTGAATAGAAATATTTAAACCCAAAGACCCTCCTAAAAAAAGAATACTTTTTTTAGGTAGATTCATTTTTTCTTTTATAACGACATGTCGACTTATTGGTATGTTTTGTATAATCAATTTGTTTCCCTCATATCCATTGGATTTTCCTATTTCTAATATTTCTTTGTTAGGAACATAGTAATAATCGAAGGACTTTGACCAAAATTTTGGGAAGTCAAAATTAGTAATTATTGCATGGGTCTTCGTTTGTAAAGAAAAGTAATGAACCAAATGCTGTATAACAAAAGAAGGGAAAAATGATGTTGCGATAATATGGTCTGGTTTTCTCAAAGAAACCACATCAAAAGCCCCTGGATATATTCTTTTTGGATTTTTTATTACTTTTTGAAGAGAATTGAAAAACAATGGATAAATTCCTGCATACTTATATAATATACTCCACCAATGGAAAATCTTTGGGATTGGTTTTAAATACCATTTTGTCAGAATGTGTAATAGGGTTTTACTAGTTATTTCTTCAAAATATAATACCGTTACTTCGAGACCTATTGATTTTAAATGCTTTGTAATCTCACTTGTTATCGTATTTATACCTCCAATTTTTGTTGAAATAATGAGTACATGGTTCATGATTACAAATTCAATTTGTTCGATTTTCTCTTTTCAGAATTTTAAACAATTTTCTAATGCCAGAAAATCTTTTTTTATTTTTTACTCTTCTTAATTCGGTTTGTCTATTCACATTCTGGTAAGAGTAGGTGTCTATTTTTCTTTCAGGGTCATCGAATTCAACTATATAAATACCAATATCTTGCTTTAATGAATTTTCCACATTCCCCAATGCTTGAAAAAAATGAGTTTTCGTTTCATCAATCAATGGGTATGTTTTTAGTTTAATAATATTTCTTAGCAACCTTCTTAAATTGCCCATTTCAGCAGTAGATAAGCTACTAAAGAATATTACATACTTTGAATCAAGAGCGTCTAAGTTTTTTTGAAATTCCTGCAAGTCTTCAAATGTACAAGAGTCATAAAATAATTTCTTAGCTATATCGCTTATTAAAGAATAAAATTGAGGATACACCTCCAGTCTTTTATCGAGTATTTTATTAGAATATGCTAATTGTGTATTAGAATTTATTTTGTCTTTTTCAGTCCGTATAGTTTTAAGCGTCGTAAAATATGCAGTTAGTAAAGATGTTGCAAATGTTATCAATGCAGTAATTATTACAGTTGTTGTGTCTACCTGTTTAGGTAGGACTTGTAGTAATGTCGATATAAATAGGAATTTTGTCATTTAGAGTCTTTTTGCATGATGCCCAACACCTATATTGGCGTTACCACTCACAATATACAACAAAAAACAGCTGCTGGAAACCAACGTATTATCATTATACTTTTTGTATTGTTGTTAGAACAATACACCCCTGCCCATTAAAAATATAAAGACCAAAGGCTGCACCGCTTAGGCGTAAATGCCCGCCCTTAAAGGCGGGTATTGCAGACGGGCGGTGGACTGCTGCCAACCGAAGTTACTACTGCCCACAGCCCCAATAAAACAAACTCGATCGTTTATAGCTATCCGTCAAAAAAGAGAAGCTGGAGTGCAGAAAACGCTTATCAAATGCAGGTTTTTGCAAGTATATGCGTAAAATACATCATGCGTTTTGCGTTTTTTGGCGTATATTCATCACGTTATTATTCCCTTAATAAACCCCAACACATTGCTATGAGATTACGTTTTACACTCGTAACCTGCTTGTTATTGCTATTTTTTTTCAACGGTTTTAGCCAGCAACCTACTAAATTTCAAACCGACGACTCCCTGCAAAGGCTTGCCAAAAAGTATGTAAAAAGCGCTATTAAAAAAACAACGCATGCCAATGGCGATGTTTTTTTACAACGTGATATGACCCCTTACCTGGGCGCTCGTTTAACACAACCCCAACGCAACTATCCTACAGCCGACGATCATGGTCACGACCATGGCAGCGATATGCTGATTGAGTTTTTAAACCGGCCGCACCCCAGCGTAGTTACTATGCAAAAGTATTTTAACCAGGCGGCTGCCGAGTTTAATGTACCGGTAAGTTTGTTGCAGGCTGTTGGCCAGGTGCAAAGTAACTGGGCGCAGGTATCGTCATCCATTTACGGATCATGGGGTGTGATGGGTATTATTGAAAACAAGTTTGTACAACAAATAAGTGAAGCGGCTGCCTTATTAAATACCAGTGCCGATAATATAAAAAACAATGCCCGTACCAATATACGGGCTGCGGCAGCTTTATTGGCTAAATACCAAAAGGGGAAACCTGCCGGTAACAACCCTACCGATTGGTTTGATGCCATGAAAAAATTAACCGGCCTTACAGATGATAAATTGCAGCACGAACTAGCTGTACGTATTTATGAGGTAGTTACACATGGTAGTAAAACAGTAACCTTGTGGAATGAAATTATTACCATTCAGCCGGGCAATGTACAACTGCCGCAGGATATTATTTCGCCTGAAGAAACCAAGCCCGCTACAACAGCAAGAATAACCAGTAATTATGTGGATTATCCGTTAGCCGTACCCAATTTTACTACCTGTAATTTTGCTGCCAGAAATAACCCCAATGCTATAAATTTTTATTTTGTTCACTACGTAGCTACCGGTACTTACCAAGGGGCCATAAACTGGTTTAAGGACTGTAGCTCCAACGTAAGCGCCCATTATGTTGTGCGTAATTCGGATGGTGTGGTAGGCCAGGTTGTAGCCGAAACGGCAAGGGCTTTTTCGCAAGGTGTAAACCTGTACAACCACGAAGGCATTGGTGTAGAACATGAAGTGCTGGCCACTAACCTGGCTATGTGGGATAGCGAGCCCATGTTAAACTCGGCCGCTAACTTGGCGGCTAATGTATGCGACAGATGGGGTATACCCAAAGTACGCCGTGTTGAAAATGAACAAAAAGGAATATACGGCCATAGCGATGTAAGGGCTACCGATTGTCCGAATATGACACCGGAAAGATGGTCGGTATTTTTAAACAAAGTGGCCGCAGCACAACCTATAAGAACTATTAAATTGCCTTACCTATTCAGTGTAACTGCACATGCAAATAGCGGGCAGGTTACAGCCACCTGGCATCAGGCTAATGATAATGGTATATTGGGTTACCGTTTATATTATGCTACCAGCGATGCTTTAACGAACTGGGCACTGGCTGCCGATGAAACCACTTTAACACCCACTGTTACGAGTGTTACACTTAATCCTGCAAATTTTAAAGTACCACCTACCGGCGATGTGTATCATTTCAGAATTGTATCGGTAGTAAATAACGGTATTGACCCTATTACAGAAAGTGACCCATCTGATACTTACTCCCGTTCATCTAACACAGGCGGGCAAAAAGTATTGATTGTTGATGGCTTTGACCGCCGGAACGGCTCTTACACAGGCGCCTCACATACGTTTACAACAAGGTATTTTAATGCATTACGCGACAATGAAGCCCTGCAAATTAGCAGTGCTGCTAATGAAAAAATTGAAGACGGCACTATTTCGCTGAACAACTATGATATTGTTATTTGGTATGTAGGCGATGAGTCCAGTGCCGATGTGGTATTTTCTACCGCAGAAAAAAATGCCATAAAAAGCTTCTTAGACAATGGCGGTAAAATATTAATCTCCGGATCGGAAATTGCATACAATGTAAGCCGCCCCGCGGCCGCCACTTACGATGCGCAGTTTACTACTACTTATTTACGTTCCGCTTATGTAGCCGACGGCTCTATTACCTATACCCCTGCAACCGGCATAGCCGGTACACCTTTTGAAGGGTTAAATATACCTTTTGGTATTACTTATGTGGAGGATTTTCCGGATGCCATTAATGCCACTAACGGAGGTATAAATATTTTAGACTATGCCGTTGCCGACAGGCGTGGAGGTGTAGCTTATAAAGGAAATTTTAACAGCACCACTCCTGGTACGGTTATTTTTCTTTCGTTTACATTAGAAACAGCAGCACAAAATAGCATGACAGCATTTATGGATAAAGCCCTGGCTTATTTTGCTGCACCATATGCTCCACAGGCTATGAATGATGTGGTATCTGCACAATCGGGTGTGCCGCAACATATAAGTATTTTAACCAACGACTTTAATTACGGCGTAGCCATTGATACAGCAGCCATTGTTATTACTACACCGCCTTCAAACGGTACGGCTACCCTTAACCCTAACGGTTATATTATTTATGTTGCCAATGACGCCTTTACCGGCACTGATAATTTTAGCTACCAGATTAAAAATAAAGGCGGACAATTATCCAATATTGCTACGGTAACTATTACGGTTACCAACCCCTGCGGATCGCAGGAAGCAGAGCCGGATCCTAACCGCCCTAAACGTGAGTTACGTGGTTCATGGGTATCATCGGTATCTAATATCGATTGGCCATCCAGCCGTACCTTAACTACCGCACAACAACAAGCGGAGTTAATTAAAATACTGGACAGCTTACAGGCTACTAATATAAACACGGTGTTCTTACAGGTACGTCCGGAAGCCGATGCCTTGTATGCCTCAACCATTGAACCATGGTCGTACTGGTTAACCAATGCACAAGGCACTGCGCCTAACCCGCTTTGGGATCCCTTACAGTTTGCTATTGATGCAGCCCATGCCCGTGGTATGGAATTACATGCCTGGTTAAATCCTTTCCGTGCTAAACAAAGCACTCCAACACTGGCAGCTAACCATGTGGTTAATCAACATCCTGACTGGACATTTGTTTCGGGCACCATTACCATGTTAAACCCCGGTATGCCACAGGTAAGAAAATACATTACCGATGTTGTGGCCGATATTGCCGGCCGTTACAATGTAGATGGTATTCATTTTGATGATTACTTTTACCCGTATGCAGGCATGACCGGGCAAGACAATGCTACTTACGCCGCCAACAACCCCGGCAATATTTCAAACATTAACGACTGGCGTCGTGATAATATTAACCGTTTAATTGCACAGGTGTACGATACTATTCAGCAAATAAACACCACGGCATCCCGAAATGTAATTTTTGGTGTTAGTCCCTTTGGTATCTGGAAAAGCGGTACACCGGCAGGCATTACCGGCACCTCCTCATTCAGTTCTATTTATTGCGATCCTATTGCCTGGTTACAAGCCGGTAAGGTAGATTATATAGCACCGCAGTTGTATTGGAAAATTACCGGAGCACAGGATTATGCAGCCCTATCACAATGGTGGAACGATCAGGGTGCTTTATACAACCGTTACATTTATCCCGGCTTGGCTTTATACAAAATGACCGACGATAACAACTGGGCCGGCACTGAAATAGAAAACCAGATTGCCTTAAACAAAGCGGCCAGCCGCAACCAGGTAAAAGGACAAATATTGTTTAGCAACCGCCAGTTAATGAGCAATGCTAAAAACATAAAATCGCTTTTACAAAACAACCACTACCAGTACAAAGCATTAAACCCCATTATGACATGGAAAGAAATGGTTTGTCCTAACCCGCCAACCGGTTTACGTATCAGCAACGATACTTTATACTGGAATGCACCCGATGCAGCCGCCGATGGCGACCTGGCTAAAAAATATGTAGTTTATCGCTTTACCAATGAAGCACAGGCGTTAACCCAGGCCAATAACAGTAAACACATACACGCTATTGTAGCCGGTACACAAGTGTATGTACCCAAACCATCCGGCACAGGCAATGGCAATTATTATGTTGTATCATCGGTTGATAAAAACAATAATGAAAGCAATGTAAGTGCAGGTACAACCTACACCCTACCTGTTGTTGGCCTGCAATTAAATGTGGTACTGAATGGCCATGTGGCCGAGCTTGACTGGACCACCGAAAGCGAAACCAACAGTAGTTACTTTGCGGTAGAACGTAGTACCGATAGCGTAAACTTTAAACGCCTTACCTCTGTAGCTGCAGCAGGTATCAGTGCTACACCATCGCAGTACAACAGTACCAATGTATTAAATACCATTGGCGTGTACCACTACCGCATCAGGTTTGTAAGTACCAATGGTACGGTTACCTATTCCAACATTGTAACCGTACGTTATGGAGCCAATTACGAAAACATATTGGTAGCGCCCAATCCGTTTAAAACCGGTATTACCATTTACAATTTGCAAAATGCACAAACCGTACAATTGTTAAACATGTCGGGGCAAACATTAATTACCCAACAGGTAACCGGGCAAAGCTCGCACCGTTTAGATGCACCATCACTGGCCCCCGGTGTGTACCAGGTAAAAATTACTTTTGCCAACAAAAAAACTACAGTAGTTAAAGTAGTAAAACTATAGCCCTTAACCCTCAGTTATAAAGCCATGCCTGTAAAAGGGCATGGCTTTTTTATTTGGGGCTGTCATCGTTTTGCCCCTTGGTCAGCAGCAGTTCCCGCTTTCCGCTGTACCTACTGCCGCTTGGCGGCCTCGGTGCCGCTGCAATCGGGCAGCCTTTCATCTATATATTGTTAATCAACAGGAGTGTATATTCTAACTACATATAAAATGTATAATGCTAATACGTTGGTTTCATCATATAATTTTTGTTGTATATTGTGATAACGCCAATACAGGTGTTAGCGGTCAGCTTAAACGACATCCTACACGACATTGAAAAATAAAGGACTCTTCATAACGACAATTGCTTTTTTCCTTTTGGTAAACACGACATATTATTGGGAAGGCAAACTTGCACTTTTTGCATTTCCTGCATTTCTGATATTAGTTATTGTTTACTTCGTACTTGCAATCGTGCTTGTTAGACAAATCTATTTTCTCGTAAAAGAAAAATTTACTGACAAACAGAGGCTCGTTCAGGTTGGACTATTGACAATAGTATTAGCATTGACATTTTATAAACCGTTTGGCTTTATTGACTTTGACAGACTTTCAGGAAAAGATTTATTAATAGCAGACAGAGAAGGTGGCGGAAACTGTACGACAACACTTAAATTAAAAGACAACAATACTTTTAGAGAACAAAGCGTCTGTTTTGGTATCACTGAAGTTAAAGGCCGCTACGAACTTCAGGGAGACACTATTTTCTTTAAAGACGTTAACAAGGGCAGACAAAGTGAATATTACTCTTACGCACTTATCAAGTCAGCCGACTACCAGAACAAAAAAATTATTGGTGTAATTGTGCGTTACAAAGACAAAGCCAACACCGAGGGTCATGAACTTTTTATAACAAAAAACGATTTAAAATTGTTGACAGACAAAAGCCGAACCGCTAACATGTGAGTTGCTGCTATGCTTGCAGACGAATAAACCCTCATCTTTTTGTTCGCAATCAGCAGTGGTTCGGTCAGACGTAATTCTATTCAGCTTTAGTTCTTATCTTCATCATCAGTAATTTATTGGGCTTCAGTTCCGGGCTGGACGAACATAAATTTCAGCACAGCAGCAGGCCCAAACCTTAGCAATCAGGTTAAAACAACACCATAATAACAATAAGATGATTAAAGAAAAGATAATTTCTGCGTATGAAGATATGGCTGATAAGTATAACGAACTTATTGACCATAAGCCTCACAACGCATATTATGACCGACCGAACACTCTTCAGTTATTACCCGATGTTAAAGGAAAAATAATTCTTGACGCAGCTTGTGGACCCGGAAAATACGCTGAAATTTTAATTGATAAAGGAGCGGCTGTTATCGGTTTTGACATTAGTCCTAAAATGATAGAATTAGCAATTAGTAGAAACAAAGGAAAGGGTGAATTTTTTGTCCATGATTTCTCTAATCCTTTTTATATGATAGAAGATAATGCTTGCGACATCGTTCTATGTGCATTAGCACTTCATTATATTGAAGATTGGACTTTTACAATGAAAGAGTTTTATAGAGTTTTAAAAAGCAATGGAACCCTTGTAATGTCAATTGAGCATCCATTTAACGACTATACTTTTTTTAAATCTGAAAACTATTTTAACATTGAAAATGTAAAATGCACTTGGAATGGTTTCGGACGACCTGTTGAGGTAAATAGTTTCAGAAGACCATTAAACGAATGTATTACACCATTGACAGACAACGGATTTCTCATTGATAAATTAGCAGAACCTAAGCCAACAAAAGAGTTTGAGCGGTTAGACCCAAGACACTATAAGGAACTGAATGAATTTCCTGCCTTTATGTGTATCAGGGCAATTAAAAGAAACTACTGAACGTAATAAAAAAGCCGAACCGCTACAAGGTATTGCCCAAAGCAGGGCTAAACGGCTTCTATATAACATTTGTGCAAAATGCAACATTCGTTCTTCGATTGATTTTTTTTAAAAACTGAAGA
Organism: Chitinophagaceae bacterium UBA4857; assembly: GCA_002399735.1. Taxonomy (GTDB): domain Bacteria; phylum Bacteroidota; class Bacteroidia; order Chitinophagales; family Chitinophagaceae; genus Terrimonas. The sequence continues at coordinate 151,251 of DHEF01000039.1, read as the reverse complement.
TTTGTGCTTCCTTTGGCCCACCATCGTAAAGCCCCGAAACATTATCGGCAACCCCTAACCAACTACCGTGCAGACACCAACGGAAAGAGAAAGACCAAAAAACACCAACGCTTCGCAAAATTAAAAGAGCTACTTGCCAACACCCAAGCCCACCCACCACCTCAACAAAATTGTAACTTTGCAAAATGGAAGATTTGCGACAAATAACAGAATTTAAGTCATCGCCTGAATTGGTGGAGAAATTATATAAACATAGTGTAAGAAAAGAATACGAAGCCGGAAGCATTATTCTAAATGAAAATTCACATATTCGTTCCATTCCGATAGTTACCAAAGGAATGATGAAAGTAATCCGAACGGAAGAAGACGGCAGGGAAATCCTATTGTATTATATCAAGGCAGGAGAAAGCTGTATAATGTCTTTTTTGGGCGGACTGCACAACGAAACAAGCAAAGTAAAAGCCGAAGTGGAAGAAGATGCAGAAATACTTTTTCTTCCAATAGATAAGGTTTCCTTATTCATTAAAGAATATCCGGAGTGGTTGGATTATATTTTCCGTCTGTATCATAAACGTTTTGAAGAACTGTTGGACATTGTTAATGCCATTGCCTTTAAAAAAGTAGATGAACGATTATTGAGTTTGCTCAAAAAGAAATCTGAATTAACACAATCCAAAACCATTCAGATAACCCATGAACAATTAGCCAACGAGCTAGGAACAGCAAGAGTAGTCGTTTCAAGATTATTAAAACAATTGGAAGAAAACGGAGTGGTTCAACTCGGTAGAAACAAAATTACGCTTGTGTAACAAAAGTGGCTGTATAGGTTTTTGAGTTGGTGCAACTTTGCGACATCAATTTCAAAAATCAATGGATATAGCAGGTTATCTAGCCTCAGTTTTTATAGGCATAGCATTAGGACTAATCGGTGGCGGTGGCAGTATTCTTACCGTTCCTGTTTTGGTTTATTTGTTCAGTATAGATGCAGTTTTAGCAACTGCCTATTCTCTTTTTATCGTTGGAACTACAAGCGTTGTAGGTTCATTTTCTTATTTCAAAAAAGGTTTAGTTAATATCAAAACGGCTGTTGTGTTCGGTATTCCGTCTATTGCAGCCGTCTTTCTTACAAGAGCATTTATCGTCCCCTCCATTCCGCAGGAAGTTTTCAGCATTGGAAATTTTACCGTTACCAAAAGCATTTTATTAATGTTGCTTTTTGCCGTACTAATGATTTTTGCCTCATACAGTATGATTAAAAAGGATAAGTTAGCAACCGAAGAAACACCACAACAACAACAATTCAATTATCCTTTAATTCTTGTTGAGGGAACAGTTGTAGGAATTTTGACAGGACTTGTAGGTGCAGGTGGTGGCTTTTTAATAATTCCTGCGTTAGTAGTGTTAAGCAAATTACCAATGAAAGAGGCCGTTGGAACTTCGTTAGTCATTATTGCAGCAAAATCATTGATTGGTTTCTTTGGCGAAAGTGGCGAAACGGCTATTGATTATATTTTTCTTGTAAAAGTTACCGCATTTGCCATTATCGGAATTTTTATCGGTATGGCTTTATCTAAAAAAATTGACGGTTCAAAACTCAAACCTGTCTTTGGTTGGTTTGTGTTGGTAATGGGCATTTACATCATTGTAAAAGAAACTCTTTTATAGTTGAAAGTGGAAAATGGAGAGTTGAAAATTGACAACGTTCAATTGTCCATTGCCTATGTAACAAAAGTAGCTGTACAGTAAAAGTAATCTTTAGAAATTTGCATCATAATAAAAAATATTTTCAACTCTCAACTCTCAATTTTTAACTGTTATGAAAGTAGAACAAATTTATACCGGATGTCTGGCACAAGGTGCTTATTACATTACTTCTAATGGCGAAGCTGCCATTATTGACCCATTGCGTGAAACACAACCGTATTTAGACCGTTTGGAAAAAGACGGTGTGAAACTCAAATACATTTTTGAAACACACTTTCATGCCGATTTTGTAAGTGGCCACGTTGATTTAAGCAATAAAACTGGAGCCCCCATTGTTTATGGCCCAACAGCAAAACCCGAATTTGAAGCCATTGTTGCAGCAGATAATCAAATCTTTGAATTGGGCAATGTAAAAATAAAAGTATTGCATACACCCGGACACACCATGGAAAGTTCTTGCTTTTTATTGATGGACGAAAATGGGAAAGAAACGGCTTTGTTTAGTGGCGACACGTTGTTTTTGGGTGATGTTGGCCGACCTGATTTGGCACAGAAAGCAGCAAGTATGACACAGGAAGAATTAGCGGGTTTGCTTTATGAAAGTTTATACAACAAAATTTTGCCGTTGCCCGATGATGTAACCGTTTATCCGGCACATGGAGCAGGTTCTGCTTGCGGAAAAAACATGATGAAAGAAACCGTAGATAGCTTGGGCAATCAAAAGAAAATGAATTACGCTTTGAACCAACCCAACAAGGAAGCATTTATTAAAGCCGTTACAGATGGTTTGCTTCCGCCACCTGCCTACTTTGGAATGAACGTAGCCATGAACAAAAAGGGGTACGATACTTTTGACGAAGTTTTGAAACACGGAATGAAAGCACTTTCGGCAGAAGAATTTGAAGCAATAGCAGAAAGCACAGAAGCATTGATTTTGGACACGAGAAGCGATAAGGATTTTGCCAAAGGCTTTATTCCGCAGTCGGTAAACATTGGTTTGAATGGCGATTTTGCCCCTTGGGTGGGTGCAATGATTGTAGATGTAAAACAGCCAATTTTGTTGCTAACAGAAGCAGGCAAAGAAGAAGAAGCTGTTACACGTTTGAGCCGTGTAGGTTTTGATAATGTGTTAGGACATTTGGCAGGCGGTTTTGATACTTGGAAAGTTGCAGGTAAAGAAATAGATACTGTAAATAGAATTTCGGCGGAGCAATTTTCTAACGAAGTAAAAATTACCTGCGGTGCTGCTTCCGGCGGTGGCGAAAGCAAAATCATTGATGTTCGTAAAGAAAGTGAATATGCAGCCGAACACGTTGAAGAAGCTTACAGCAAGCCATTGGCATACATTAACGATTGGGTTAAAGACGTCAATCCGCAGGAACATTTTTACCTGCATTGTGCAGGTGGCTACCGCAGTATGATTGCTGCAAGTATTTTACAAGCAAGAGGTTACAGAAATTTTACCGAAATAGCAGGTGGGTTTAATGCCATTGCACAAACCAATGTACCCAAAACAGATTTTGTTTGCCAAAGTAAATTAATCCATTAACAATGGATAATTGATAATGGACAAATTACTATACATTGTCAATTATCAACTGTCAATTATCAATTCAAAAAAAATGTTCGGAATATTTAAAAATCTGTTTGCACCAACAGACAACAGCCAATTGAAAGAAGCTGTAAAAAACGGTGCGTTTTTAGTGGATGTTCGCACACCTGCCGAGTTTTCAGGCGGTAGTGTAAAAGGTGCGGTAAACATTCCGTTAGACAAAGTGCAAAGCCAATTATCCAAATTCAAAAACAAGAAAAACATTGTTGTTTTTTGCCGTAGCGGAAACCGTAGCAGTCAGGCAAAAAATATTTTGGAAAGCAACGGTTTTAAAAATGTAATCAATGGCGGAACCCGACAAAATGTAAATAGCATAGTAAATGAATAAAGAAGAAAAAGACTTGCAATGTTGTGTAACGCAATGCGAAAACCCGCTTGACCAAAACTATTGGAATGAGCGTTGGCAGAACAATGAAACAGGTTGGGATATGCGTCAGGCTTCGCCTGCCATTACGGAGTATTTGGCACAATACGCAAATAAAAACGCAGCTATTCTTATTCCGGGTTGTGGCAATGCTTACGAAGCAGAATATTTGTTGGCAAATGGATTTACTAATATCTCATTAATTGACATTGCACCCAAAGCCGTTGAAACATTATCAGAAAAGTTTGCAGGTAAACCACAGGTTAAAGTTTTATGTGATGATTTTTTCAATCATCAGGGCAATTACGATTTGATTATAGAGCAAACTTTTTTTTGTGCTATTCCACCCAACAGACGAAAAGAGTATGCAGAAAAAACGGCTTCATTGCTTAACGAAAATGGTAAAATAATCGGGGTTTTGTTTGACAAACAATTTAACCAACCGTTTCCACCATTTGGCGGTTGCCCTTGCGAATACAAGCCAATCTTTGAACCACATTTTACCATTAAAACAATGGGCGAATGTTACAATAGTATTGCGCCAAGGGCCAAAGCTGAAGTGTTTATTAACCTGATAAAAAAGGAAAGCCAATGAACGGCAATTTATGAAGCTCGTAACTTTAAGAGCATGTTGCTGATTGTTTAAAAAGAACTTTATACAAGTATAACATAATGGATTAAGAAAACAGACTTATTACAACACGATGATGATTAGCGGACGGGACGATGAACGGAGCGTCGCAAGTAAAGTTCATCTGTGTTACTGTTGATGACAATATAAAATAAAAAATATTTGCTGTGAAGAGCTTGACTAAAAAACATTTACTAACCATCATAGGCATATTTGTCGGGGCAATAGCTGGCTATTTTTATTGGCAACAGGTGGGGTGCAGTTCGGGAAGTTGTGCCATTACTTCAAACCCAACTAACAGCACTATTTACGGTGCAATTATGGGAGGGCTTTTGTTTTCAATGTTTAAAAAACAACAGCCATAAAAGAAAATTTACAGATAATATTCAAGAATAAATAAAATGATAGAATTTATAAAACAACCCTGGCCTTGGTATGTGGCCGGCCCTTTGATTGGGCTCACGGTTCCTGCGCTTTTAATTATTGGCAACAAATCGTTTGGCATCAGCTCATCATTGCGGCACGTTTGTGCCTCTTGTATGCCCGCCAACATTCCATTTTTTAAATACGATTGGAAAAAAGAAGTATGGAATTTGGTTTTTGTGTTCGGAATTTTCCTTGGTGGGGCAATTGCTATCAACCTTTTATCAAATCCCAATCCTATTGAAGTAAATCCACAATTAGCCACAGAATTGGCAGGTTACGGCATTACCAATTACAATAATTTAGTACCGGAAGATATTATGAACTGGCAAACACTATTTACGCTGAAAGGATTTTTAGTGATGATTGTAGGAGGCTTTTTAGTAGGCTTCGGCACACGTTATGCAGGTGGTTGCACCAGCGGACACGCCATTATGGGATTATCTAATTTGCAATGGCCTTCGTTAGTAGCAACTATAAGTTTTATGATTGGCGGTTTTATTATGGCTAATTTGATTTTACCTTTTATTCTCTCTTTGTGAGTGGACAGTTGAGAGTGGAAAATGGATAGTGAAAAACTGTCAATTGTCAATTATCAACTGATATTAAGGTTTTGTTTAGTAGTTTTCACAATGCTGACTAGCAATTTTAATAACTCTTTAATTTGTTGAGAAATGTTATTGTATTCTTCCGAAGATATAAATCCTGAATCCTTTAAAAGGTCAATCCAATATTCGGTTTCATTGGCTTCTTTCAAAGCAATGTTCATTTTATTGAGAAAATCTTTTTTGCTTTGAGCGTGTTCAGCTTCACGTATCAACGCACCGATTGCTGTTCCGCTGCGAAGCAGTTGTTTAGATATAACAAATTCTTTCTTTTCCGAAGCCAAATGCTTGTAAAGCGAAATAATATTTAATGCAAAAGCATAAGATTTTGCAGCAACAATTCCTTTGCCATATTTTTTTGTAATAAAGATAAAAATGAAAACAAATAATCAAATATCACTTTCAACTGTCAATTCTCAATTGTCAACTAAAAAGGAGCTTCGTTCTTTAGACGCCATGTGTGTAAACGAAAGCCAATTACAGCACAAATGGTATCATAATTTGAAGTACTTAATTGTGGGCATTTTATTCGGCATCGTGTTCGTAAAGGCCGAAGTAATAAGCTGGTTTCGTATACAGGAAATGTTTCGTTTGCAGTCGTTTCACATGTATGGCGTAATAGGAAGCGCTGTTGTTGTGGGTATGATTTCCGTTTTGCTGATTAAGAAATTCAACATCAAAACCATTTACGGCGAGCCTGTTAAAATTTCGCCCAAAACATTCAACAAAGGACAAATTTATGGCGGTTTGATTTTCGGTTTCGGTTGGGCAATTACGGGAGCATGCCCCGGTCCGTTGTTTGCCCAAATTGGAACAGGAGCCACCGTTATTGTCGTTACGCTTTTAAGTGCCATTGCAGGAACCTGGGTTTACGGATATTTCAGAGAAAAACTTCCTCACTAAAAAACATTTATGGATTGGTTTAAAAAATTGCTGACAGCAGCAATATGGATTTCTATTGCCCAAACTTTGCAGGCACAACAACATTACAATGTTTGGTTTCGTGGTACGTTGAGCGTTCCTGTTGGCAAGAAATTGAAAATAGATAACGAGTTTCAGCACAGGCGACAAAACGGATTTGAAAATGCAAATTTATTTGACAAAAATTTGATGTTCACTTTCAGAAACTGGGTGCATTACCAGCATAATAACGATGTGAAATTTTCACTTTCCCCATTTGCTTATTTTTCCAATTACAAAATCATTCAGAAACAAACAGACGAAAACATAACACCCAACAGCGAAATCCGTTTTTCGGCAGCAGTTGAATTACAACATAGCATAGTAAAAAAAATTTATGTAGTGGACAGAACAGCTATTGAATACCGAATATTTGACAACAACCAATCGGACATAACACGCCTGAGAAACCGCTTTGGATTTCGTTACTACTTTACCGACAAAATACAACTTTCCCTTTTTGACGAATTACTTTTTAACCTTTCAGGCACAACGCAATACCATTTTTTTGACCACGACAGACTTGGACTAAACCTTGAATACAAAATTTTGCCTTCTCTGAAATTTGACATCGGTTACATGCACATTACCCGACTACCTGTAACAAGCACAACCCAACTACAAGAAAACAATATCTTTTTGAATTTAACTTATCAGTTACACAAACAGACAAAGACAAATAAAGTCCACGCTATTGGGTAGCACATTATTCACTTTTTTTATGACTTTTTTATAGGTGTACGTGATTAAAAAATTGCATTTTCGTAAGCACACAAGCCCAACAGAAAAATACAAAAAGAGCTGCCTAACCAACAATTTAATCACTGACTACTGATGAAATGATAGTCACTCTCGGTGATGGAATGGATAAACCAAAAATAATTTAGGCGTAACGCTGTTTTAAAACCAATGGATTAAGCTTCAAAGTGTTGCTACAGCATTGTATTGTACACGAGTTGTCTACACTTTGTAATTATTAACTTTGTATATAACCGCTAAATATATTTTCAACCAGCATCGGTTATCGACAGAGAGGGCATCAACATTTAGTTTGCTCGTTTAAAGCTATGTGGATAGAGGCTTAAAACGCATGCCTCCATGAAAATTGCAGCCTCTAACTTTGATAGTGGGAAAAAATTGAATCCTAATACAAATCAAATAATTCCGGCAAAGAAATCTCCAGACCGCCGGCAATTTTTATTAAAGTGCCCAGACGCGGATTGGTTTTACCATTTTCAATCATGTGTAATTGAGTCCTGCCAATCTCACAATCAAATGCAAAAGCTTTTTGATCAAGCCCCTTCTCCTCTCTCAACTCCTTGATTCTGGTACCTAATTTTTTTAAATATTTTTCTTCTTTTGTGTTCACTATAGCGAAATTCCAAATTTTATTTTTATATTGTGTTCGCAATAACGAACACAATAATGGGCCTTGTCAGGAAACTAAAAATATATCGCAAGTTTCGCCTCACACAGTGGGACTATACTACTGTTCCTGAAATCTGACTTGAGGGAAAATGGTTGGAAAAAGCAGGGTTTCAAGAAGGAAAACTAGTCAAAATTCAAGTGCAGAAAAACAAACTAATCATTACAATAGATAAAGGATAGCAATAGTTACACCTGACAAGGTTTAGGTCAAGTATAACTATTGTACTTCCCCTGGTTACTAACATGCGTAAAACTTGTACATTAGCGGCAATTTTATAAAAACACCATGGAACTAAAAATCGGCTTAAAGTATAGTCTTATATACTTGTTATTAACTAGTTTTTTATTTAGCCTGTATAATGTAATTTCTAATATTCAGCAACCTGGACAATTTGGCATTTTTCACCAGATTTTTGATACCTACTTTACTAATCTTGTCTACATTATTATATTGTTTTTTGTCTACAAAGAGGTTATCAATAAAAGTGAAAAAGGTTTTTATAAAATCTTAATTGTTTCCTTTTTAATTATTGTATTCAGCTATGTTTTCAAATACCTGAGTGATTTGATTTTTCATTATTTGAACCAAACAATTAATAAACCGGTAAAAACCGGAGAATATAGAGGCGGAATATTGGCGTTATTAAATGATTTTGAAGGCATTTTCTATAAACCCCGTTTCAGCCTTTCTGATTTTTTATACAGTACATTTATTCTGCCTTTTCAGTTAGTTTTTGATGCCTTATATAACCGCCAATTAGCTCATTTTTTGTATATGCTGTTTACGTCAAAATTGTTCCTGACAATATTTGTTATTTACTTTTTTAGTTTATTTTGTCTGTTTAAGCAATATAACCGAAACGGTATACATGCAATTATTCCAATAAAAAACAATCTTGTTTTATTAAACATTACCCATAAACCTATCTGGTGGATTTTTCCTCTTTGTATTCCTTTGCTCAGGTTTATTCCTAAATATTTTATTAATAAAGAAATGGTAAAAAGTTTTAACTGTTCAAGTGCATTTGCAATGGGAATGACTTTTTTACCCTGGTTTTTTTATGGAAGACTTGTCTTTGATAAAGTTAAAGTGGGCTAGTTAGTTACACTTTACTTTTTTTGCAATCACATTTGGTTTTATAACAGTTTACCCTACATTGCTGTATAAGTTATGTACAATTCTCAGCTTCATAATCAGCCGACAAAACAAATACGCCCCTTCTACAAAATAAAAAACCGACTTATTAATCATAAATCCGATCTTTTAAGCAAAGCATATTCGGACTTTTAAACAAAGTCGCCCCATTATATCCACTTTACTTTTGTCCCATCAAAAACATTTAAAACAAAAAAATGGAACAAAACAATTATCAGGGAGCATTACAAAAACCACTAGGCTCGGGGTTTAACGCAACATCTACAACAAGTGAGGTAATTAAAGGGGTTGAACTTACAGGGAAAATTGCCATTGTTACAGGTGGTAACACCGGTATTGGTTTAGAAACCGTTCAAACGCTGGCTGCGGCCGGAGCAACAGTTATTGTACCTGCCAGAGATATTGAAAAGGCCAAGAAAAACCTGGGCCATCTAACCAATGTAGAAATTGAAGAAATGGATTTAGCTAGTCCTGACGCTATTGATGTGTTTGCAACAAAGTTTTTATCATCCCGTAGGCCGCTACATTTACTGATTAACAATGCAGGTATTATGTGGGTGCCGCTGCGAAAAGATAGCCGTGGCATTGAATCGCAATTAGCTACTAATTATCTGGCACAGTTTCAACTAACAGCAAGGCTTTGGCCGGCGTTGAAAAAAGCTAATGGTGCAAGAGTCATCAATGTATCCTCACACGGACATCAGTTTGCGCCTTTCAATTTTGAAGACCCCAATTTTGAACAGCGGGAATATGAAACCTTGCTAGGTTACGGTCAATCGAAAACAGCCACTAATTTATTTTCGCTAGAACTGGATAATCGTGTTAAAGATTTTGGCGTACGAGCCTACTCCTTACACCCGGGTTCAATTGGCGGAACTGAATTAGGAAGAGAAGCACCATTAGCACTCTTTATAAAAATGGGTTTTTGTGATGAAAACGGAAACATGTTACCCGAAGTAGCAGCCTCGTTAAAAAACATTCCACAAGGTGCCGCCACAACTATTTGGTGTGCCAGCAGTAATTTATTAAACAATATAGGCGGTGTGTATTGCGAAGATGCGGACATTGCCCCATTAGCTGCTGATAAGGAAATGTCTGCCGGTGTAAAAGCTTACTCTTTAGATGAAGCCAATGCTAAACGTTTATGGACATTGAGTGAAACAATGACAGGCGTTGCATTCCATATTGATTAATTCACCTCCTCAAAAAAATTAACATGAATAGTTTGAAAAATAAAGTTGCCGTTATTACGGGTGGCAACAGTGGTATAGGTTATGCCACAGCAAAAGCGCTTAGCAAAAAAGGAGCCAAGGTTATTATAACCGGCAGAAGAAAAGAAGCTATTGAAACAGCAGCAGCAGCGCTACAGGTAAACGGTTTATTGGCTGACCAATCCAATTTATCTGACATTGAAAAACTGGCAGATCAGGTAAGAACGCAATTTGGCAAAGTAGATATTTTACTGATAAACGCAGGAATTACCAAATTTGCGCCTATTGAACTAATGACGGAAGATGTGTTTGATGAAATAATGAATGTAAATTTTAAAGGAGCTTATTTTACGTTGAGTAAATTTATCCCTATTCTAAATGATAATGCTTCCGTGGTATTTTTATCATCAACATCTGCTACCATATCTCCACAGAGTGCATCAGTATATGCAGCCAGTAAATCAGCTATTAATGCTGTTATGAAAATTGCAGCGCTTGAATTGGCTTCCCGCAACATTCGGGTGAATGCGGTTAGCCCGGGCCCTGTGGCAACAGAAATTATGAATAAAATAGGCTTGGATAGTAATTTAGAGAAGCAACTGATCAGCAGCATTCCTTTATTGAGAATGGGCAAAGCCAATGAAGTGGCTGATATGATAACTTATTTATCGGGCTACAGTGCTGCATTCATTACAGGATCAAATTTTCTTCTTGATGGTGGCCAATCTATATAAAACCATATCCTATGATTATTTCTATTTTTGTATGTATAATTTCCATTTAAGAAAAGGAAGGTTTAAAAATTTACCATGGAATATCAAGCTAAATATTTAACGGAAGATATTAAACTTTCCTGCTACGAGGATAAGTTTTTTAAATCGGATATTATGTTCGAGCATCATATGCTTATTTGGTTTATTTCGGGTGAGACCAAAATTGTACAAGCTGATGCGACCTTCATTTTTAAAAAAGGCGACATATTTTTAATCCCACGAAATCAACTGGCAACAATTATTAATTATCCATCCAATGGACAGCCACATAAAACCGTGGTGATGCATTTATCTACTAAAAGGCTAAGAGATTTTTATGCCAGCATACATGTAAAGCCAACACGATCGGAGTCGCAAAAAATATATTCCTTTAACAATCACCCGTTGTTGGAAAGTTGCTTAGCCTCTTTGGTTCCGTATTTTGACATGAAAGAACTGCCAGAAAATATTGCGGGCTTAAAAATAACCGAGGCAATCAGTATTCTCCGAACAATTGACAAAGGCATTGATAATGCATTGGCCAACTTTGAAGAGCCGGGAAAAATTAATTTGGCAGACTACATGGAAAAGAACTTTATGTTTAATCTGCCATTAGAAAAATTCGGTTATTTAACCGGTCGTAGTTTAACAACGTTTAAAAGGGATTTTAGCCGACTGTTTAACACCACTCCGCAACGCTGGCTTACGAAAAAGCGATTAGAGTTAGCGCATTATCATTTTGTTGAAAAGAAAAAGAAACCCATTGATGTTTGTTATGAGGTAGGTTTTGAAAACCTTTCGCATTTTTCTTATGCCTTTAAAAAACATTTTGGATATGCGCCAACCGATTTAATTAGAAGGCAAAATGTTGGGTAAGAGGATTAAGTGCCATTAAAGGATTAACAACGCTTACAATTTTTAATAGGTACTCTTACGTTTTATACAGCCGGAATTCTCTCGCTGCGCTCGAGATGACGGTTGTTGCTAATACATATAATCCCATACTATAAAATTATACACCACAACATAACACGATGCTGATTAGCGAACAGAACGTACAAGTGTGCGACGCAACGAAAGCTGATCAAGACTGGGACGATGATAAAAACCCCTCGGGTATAACATCGGGGATAGCGATGCCCGCTATAGGATAACACTATAATTATTGCTACTTTTGCTACCAAGTAATGAACACACAACCTCATCGCCGGATAATTGTTTCGTTTTTATTTGCGTTTTTGTTTTATGCTGCCACTTTACCAGCACAAAACCCGCAAAAATTAGATTCATTACACACCGTTTTAAAAAATACCACCAACGCAGAACAACAGGCAACATTGTACCGGAACATTGGTAATGAATACCTCCAGAACAAACAGTTGGACAGTTCGCTCGTGTATGCTCATAAGGCCCTGCAAGTACTGCAATCCCTTAACGATGAAAAAGCCATCGCCAGGTTACACTTGAGCATTGCAAATGTGTATGGCAGTAAGGGAGACACAGCTTCCTCTATGGCTTATTTTAAAAAATCGGTTGCCTATTACGATAATAACGAGGATGAAGAAGCAAGGGCACAGATCAATTACTCCCTTGCCGCCTTATACGCCATACAAAAAAAATATGCGGAAGCCGAAACCTATTACCTGAAAACGGTAAGTGCCTTCAGACGTGGTGTAAAAGTAGATCCGCAATATTTAATGTATGCCTATCAGGGGCTTAACTATACGTACGTAGCCCAGCAACAATATAGTAATGCACTTAATATTAATACAGAATATATAGCTTTTGTAGAAAAAAACTATCCTGATTTACTTGGCGCAGCCCACCAGCAAATTGCCGGCTTATACCGTACTACTTCCCAGTACGATAAAGCCATTGAAAGCTTAAAAAAAAGTACGCTTTATTTCCGACAAAAAAACGACCCGAAGAACATAGCCTACAACAACCAGGCAATAGGCACTGTTTTTTTTAACAAAAAACAATACGACTCATCCAATATTTACCTGCAAAAAGCACTACAACATTACCAGGCCGTTAAGTCTGATATAGATATTTCCAATATTCTTAACGTACAGTCAGGCATTGCTTTTGCCCAAAAAGATTATGCACTGGCAGAGGCGTTAATTGTAAAGGCACTGGCACTGATTAATGAGAAAAGCGAAAATTATATCTATCACAACTCCTTTTTATTAACGGTACGGCTAACACAATTTACCGAAGACAGCAGCCAGTTAACCGCACAACGAAAAAATGAGCTGGAAAAATTAACCCTACAATTAACCAAAAATTTTGATGCGGTAATTAAAACAGATTATGTAAACCCTAACTTAATTATACATAACTACCAGGTACTAAGCAAGGCTAATGAAATGTTGGGTAATTATGACAAAGCTTTTGACTATTTTAAAAAGGGAACGGAATTTAAGGATAGTGTATATGGTACAGAACAACTAAGGGATTTTGCCAACAAAGAAGCCGAGCTGGAAGTGGTAAAAGAAAGAACCCGGGTACAACTGATAGAAGAAACCAAACGACTGCAATTACAAAAAGAAATAGAACTAAAAGCCCTGCGCTTTGAGTACGAAAAAAAACAGGCAGCTGCTAAAACTGCCGAGGAAAGAAAAAGATTACTGCTGGAAGAAGAGCTGAAACGCCGGGATATTGAAGCCAATTACCAACAAGAGCAACAAGCCATTACTTTAAAGTTTGAGCAGGAAAAAGAAATTGCCCGTATTAACCAGGAGAAAAAAGATGCCGTTGCCGCAGCCGAGTTAAGGCGCACCAAAAACATCCGCAACATGTCCATTATTGGCGGATTGCTGGCATTGGTGTTATTATCATTAGCTATATGGTCGTACCTGCGTAAGAAAAAAGATAATAAAATTATTGCGCAGGAAAAACAAAAATCCGACGAACTCTTGTTGAATATTCTGCCGCAGGAAGTAGCCGATGAATTAAAACTAAACGGCCATACCAAGGCTCGCATGCATGATGCGGTTACCATTCTGTTTACCGATTTTGTAAACTTTACCAGCAACTCAGAGAAAATAGGCGTTCAGGCTTTAATGGATGAGTTAAATACCTGTTTTACCGCCTTTGACAAAATAATGGAGCAATACGGACTGGAAAAAATAAAAACTATTGGCGATGCTTATTTAGCCGTAAGCGGCTTACCCAGCTCAAATGAACAACATGCACAAAACGCCGTAAAGGCTGCATTGGCTATTGCCGCATTTGTTGAACAAAGGCGGACTGTTAATCCTAATGCCCTGGCAATAAGAATTGGTATAAATTCCGGAAATGTAATTGCCGGAATAGTAGGTGTAAAGAAATTTGCTTACGATATTTGGGGCGACGCAGTAAATACCGCATCGCGGATGGAACAAAGTAGTGAAGTGGGTAAGGTAAATATTTCGCACAGTACATACGAACTAATTAATACGGAATTTAATTGTACCTACCGCGGCAAGATAAATACCAAAGGGAAAGGTGATATGGATATGTATTTTGTACATTCGGTAAACAGCTAATATAACAGCCAGTAAAAAATTATGCAGTACCAGGCTTTAAAAGAAGTAATGTTTGATAAGTTTAAGAAAGAACTGCCGGACTTTCTTACTTACCATAACCTGCCACATTTTGAAAATGTGATACAGGCTGTTACCGATATTGGCCGGGCCGAAAATGTAACCGAAGAAGAATTAACACTTTTACAAACAGCCGCATTGTTACACGATGCCGGCTTTTTATATGGCAGTGATAAAGACCACGAAATAAACTCCTGCCACATTGCACAAGAGTATCTCCCCAATTTCAATTATACACAGCCGCAGATAGATTTGATTAAGGGGATGATAATGGCTACGCATATACCGCAATCGCCACAAACACATCTGGAGCAAATTGTAGCCGATGCTGATCTGGACTATCTTGGCCGGGAAGACTTTTTTACCATTGCCGCCAAGCTGTTTGAAGAAATGCGCCTGCAAGGTCGCATACAAACTGAGCAGGAGTGGAATACCATGCAGGAAGGTTTTTTACAAAACCACCAATATTTTACCCAAACGGCCATTAACAAACGACAACAGCAAAAGCAGTTAAACCTGGCTGCCATTCAATCTACACTTAACAAAAGCAACAAACCAGTTATGTCGCACACGAAACATAATACCTCACTTTTTCGCTTGTCCGATATCCTGTTTCTCATCATGGGTGTATTAAGTGCCAGTTTTGCCTTAAAAAGTTTTCTGGTACCCAATCACTTTTTAGATGGTGGCGTAACCGGTATATCATTGTTGTTATACGAAATAAAAGGCTGGAACCTGGGTTGGGTTTTATTATTACTAAACATTCCTTTTTTAATACTGGCCTATTTTAAGGTTAGTAAACACTTTGCCATACGCAGTAGTGTAACCATTATACTTATTGCATTTACCATGCACTTTGTACCTTTTCCCGAGCTTACACACGATAAATTATTAGTGGCCATGTTTGGTGGCTTTTTTATGGGCATAGGCATAGGTTTAAGTATGCGTGGTGGCGGCACTTTCGATGGTATGGAAGTACTGGCTTTAATGACCTTTAAAAAAAGCAGCTTCAGCATTACCGAAATTATATTGGGTATGAACATTGTGCTGTTTGCCATAGCCGCGGCTTTCATGCAAATAGAAACCGCATTATACGCCATACTAACTTACCTGGTAGCCAGTCAAATTACCCGTTATGTAATTGAAGGTATAGAAGCCTATACCGGTGTAACCATTGTATCCGGCAATAGCGAAGAAATAAAACGTGCACTGGTACTAACCCTAAACCGTGGCATTACCGTGTACAAAGGCGAAAGAGGCTTTATGAAAGAAACCTTTGAGCAAAGCGCCAAGGTTGATATTATTTTTACCATTGTTACCCGTTTAGAAGTAAGAAAGCTGCGCAACATTGTACACAGCATAGACCCCAAAGCATTTATATTTACCCAAACCGTACGTGAACCGCAAGGTGGTATTGTAAAAGAAATTGTAAAGCATTAACGCAGGTTTTTATCAGGGGCTGTCAGCAGCAGTAATACTCATCAACAGCAGTCCACCGCCCGGCTACAATCTACCGGCTTTAAGGCCGGTAGTATTTTCGTCTAAGCGGTGCAGCCCTTGGTCTGTGTATTGCTTATCAACAAAGGGCCGCTACATTGCTTAAGTAATATTGTTCGTTTGGTTTAAAACGCTACGGATAGTTTATATATTACCTGCTATTGCCAACATAAGCATTGTTCCTTATTAACAAAATTGTGTATATTAAGTCTACGCAAAAAAATACAACAATCATGTTTGTACATCATGGTAAAAAAAGAACTTCAAAACATAATTTACAAATCGCTTCCCTATTATCATTCGTTGCAGGTATTGTAAATGTTGCAGGGTTTCTTGCTGTTGCAAAACTTACGACAAACGTAACAGGGCATTTTGCTTTTTTTGTAGATGAAATTTTTAAACTTGAAGTGTGGCAGGGAGTTGTTTACTTTTTATATATATTCTTCTTTTTCATTGGCTCTTTCTTTTCAAGCCTCCTTGTTGAAATAATTTCACGGAAAAACGGTAAATATGTTTATATTATTCCCATTTTTATAGAATGTATTATTTTGTTTTTAGTTGCGGTGTTTGGGCAAACTTTAATGGCAGAAAATCCTGACTTAATTGCCTGTACTTTACTTTTTGCCATGGGATTGCAAAACTCTCTGGTTACAAGAATTTCAAACGCTGTTGTGAGGACAACGCATTTAACCGGACTTTTCACCGATTTAGGGATAGAACTTTCACAATTATTTTTCTATCGCCAGAAAGAATTAAGAACAAAACTTTTAGCATCAATAAAACTACGCTTAATTATAATTAGTTTCTTTTTTATCGGAGGAGTAATAGGAGGGATTTTTTATTCAAAAATAGGCTTACACATTTTGTTATTTGGTTCGGCAACTTTAATTGTTGGAATGATTTACGACAAGCTTAAATTACAAATAACGCTACTTACCAGAAAATACCGTCATTAAAAACGGGTAAGTATATACAATTGTATAAAGCTTTTATCCTATAATTTTTAGCTTACTTACTATTGTCTTTTTTCTATATTATCTTACAATAAATTAACCTAGTATATGCAAAAGCTTTTCAAACCATTATTACTTATCGCTGTGGTTTTATTTTTATTCGCCTGTAACCAGCAACCGCAACAAGTACCTGTAGCCGAAGCACAAACTGAAAGTAAAAAACAAATTGCAGCCATGTTGGATTCGTTTAATGTAGCTGCGGCAAATGCATCGTTTGACACTTACTTTAATTTCTTTACCAACGATGCTACATTCAATGGTACCGATGCTACCGAAAACTGGGATAAAGCTGCTTTTCAAACCTGGGCCCAACCTTACTTTGACAAAAAACAAACCTGGAATTTTAAAACTCTGAAACGTAATATTTATTTTGGTCCACACGCAGATATTGCCTGGTTTGAGGAGCTGTTACAAACTCAAATGAAAATATGCCGCGGCTCCGGCGTAGTAGTAAAACAAAATAACCAATGGAAAGTGCAGCAATATGTTTTATCCACCACTGTACCAAATACAGTATTGGATAGTGTTATTAGTTTAAAAGCTGCAGAAGAAGATTCGTTGATGGGGATGTTAAAGAAGTAACCGCCATTTAAAACATCATACATTCCAACATGCACAAAGAAGTTTCCATCCTGGATGATTTAATAAAAGCTAAGCCACATAAAAGCCGTTGGTTTGGTTCTATAATAATTACAGTATGTTTATTTATAATTTTTGTAGCAATTCAGTTTTGGTTAGACGCTAGAAACCCCTATGTTGTAGGACTTAATTGGTCAGTTTTTGTAGCCATTGTTATAATACCCGCTATTGGAACAATCTTATTTAGTTTGGGAAAAAGAGTGGGTTGGATATTGAATACATTATATTTCGGTTTTCTATCTAGTTTTTCATTTTTTGCTTTTTTTAGAATACTTTTTTCGTATCCTTATTCATATGATAAAATAAACGTAGCAAGTATCATCCTTCTAATTATAAGCACATTGTTAGTAGCTCTATTGTGTGTCAAAAGTAATAGGCGATATTTTAAAATTGGACTTACCCTTTTTGTAGTTTGCTGCACTATTGCTATTGTATTGGCAGGGGTGTTTATTTATATATTAATGACGAGAGAATAATTTGGGCTGTATTTTTTTTCTTCTCAGCCGAGTTTCTCGCATAGGACTCGGCGTATTCTCTCTACGCAACTCCACAAAAACCCTTCCGGCAACTCGGTGTTTAATAGTTAATTGTTCTTTATTTTTTTATTGAATCAAACAGTTGTGAATTGCTTTCAACTTTTGTATTACCTTGGTCTTTGACAACCAGTTCTTTTAAAGATGTTTTGTTTTGCTTGTTGTGAATTGCTTTCAACTTTTGTATTACCTTGGTCTTTGACAACTGCGAAAGAGTAAGAACCATTTTTCTAATTGTTGTGAATTGCTTTCAACTTTTGTATTACCTTGGTCTTTGACAACCGATGGTAATTTTCATTATAACTCTATTCCGTTGTGAATTGCTTTCAACTTTTGTATTACCTTGGTCTTTGACAACTTTCCCATGAATTTACCGAACAAATACAAAGTTGTGAATTGCTTTCAACTTTTGTATTACCTTGGTCTTTGACAACGTTACCCGGCTGTACACTTATATCACCAGTGTTGTGAATTGCTTTCAACTTTTGTATTACCTTGGTCTTTGACAACAGAAAAATTTATTTTAAAAGAAGGGCAAGCGTTGTGAATTGCTTTCAACTTTTGTATTACCTTGGTCTTTGACAACTTACCAGTATAGAAAACGAAGTAATGAAGGGTTGTGAATTGCTTTCAACTTTTGTATTACCTTGGTCTTTGACAACTTTAAAGCACCGGTTAATAGAAGGAAAGATGTTGTGAATTGCTTTCAACTTTTGTATTACCTTGGTCTTTGACAACATTTCAATCTTTACGAACACATTGTTAGCGGTTGTGAATTGCTTTCAACTTTTGTATTACCTTGGTCTTTGACAACAGGACTCTTGTTATTTGCGCACCCCTTGCCGTTGTGAATTGCTTTCAACTTTTGTATTACCTTGGTCTTTGACAACTGATAGTAAGAGGTTTAATACCATCAGCTGTTGTGAATTGCTTTCAACTTTTGTATTACCTTGGTCTTTGACAACTCAAATCAACTTCAACAAGAGATTTAATTGGTTGTGAATTGCTTTCAACTTTTGTATTACCTTGGTCTTTGACAACAGCTACTTGAAAGTTCAGCGATTGCGCCTGTTGTGAATTGCTTTCAACTTTTGTATTACCTTGGTCTTTGACAACGTTGAGTGCTTTAATTCATTCCTTAAAGCAGTTGTGAATTGCTTTCAACTTTTGTATTACCTTGGTCTTTGACAACAGATTATTTGGTAACAAATCATTTGAAGCCGTTGTGAATTGCTTTCAACTTTTGTATTACCTTGGTCTTTGACAACAATAATGCTATTAGTAATTTCATTTTATTGGTTGTGAATTGCTTTCAACTTTTGTATTACCTTGGTCTTTGACAACTATAATTCTTATTCTACTTTTGACAACGAAGTTGTGAATTGCTTTCAACTTTTGTATTACCTTGGTCTTTGACAACAATCAAGGCGCATCTTACTTAATGTTTACAGTTGTGAATTGCTTTCAACTTTTGTATTACCTTGGTCTTTGACAACCACCGGTGGTTAAACAAAAACTTAGAATAGGTTGTGAATTGCTTTCAACTTTTGTATTACCTTG
>DHEF01000039.1:102588-131419 GCA_002399735.1 Chitinophagaceae bacterium UBA4857 | reverse complement strand
GTTGTGAATTGCTTTCAACTTTTGTATTACCTTGGTCTTTGACAACTCCGAATGATGCTATAAAAAGATTATGCAGGTTGTGAATTGCTTTCAACTTTTGTATTACCTTGGTCTTTGACAACATTGAGAACCTCTTGTTCTCCAATATGAGCGTTGTGAATTGCTTTCAACTTTTGTATTACCTTGGTCTTTGACAACCAATAGAAAAACATTTATTAAGGAAAAATGTTGTGAATTGCTTTCAACTTTTGTATTACCTTGGTCTTTGACAACATGCATAGGCGAATGAGTTCTGGCCGGCCGGTTGTGAATTGCTTTCAACTTTTGTATTACCTTGGTCTTTGACAACGGGGTGTAATGTTCATACACCTATCAACAGGTTGTGAATTGCTTTCAACTTTTGTATTACCTTGGTCTTTGACAACATGATTTTAATTTTTAAATTAAAAGTTTTTGTTGTGAATTGCTTTCAACTTTTGTATTACCTTGGTCTTTGACAACGCGCAACTGATGTAAATATCGGTACAAGTGGTTGTGAATTGCTTTCAACTTTTGTATTACCTTGGTCTTTGACAACTTAGAGAAAAAAGCTAAGAGAGAGCAAAAGGTTGTGAATTGCTTTCAACTTTTGTATTACCTTGGTCTTTGACAACGTTTGATTTTGGCATTACGTTTTTGCAGGTGTTGTGAATTGCTTTCAACTTTTGTATTACCTTGGTCTTTGACAACACGTAGATGCCGAAATAAAAAACCGTTTGTGTTGTGAATTGCTTTCAACTTTTGTATTACCTTGGTCTTTGACAACCTTCTTTGTTCTATTTCTTCCGGGGTTAATGTTGTGAATTGCTTTCAACTTTTGTATTACCTTGGTCTTTGACAACTGAAGATGTAACAATGGACCGTTACGACCCGTTGTGAATTGCTTTCAACTTTTGTATTACCTTGGTCTTTGACAACTCGGCTTATTAGGCGTAGGCGATGACGGTAGTTGTGAATTGCTTTCAACTTTTGTATTACCTTGGTCTTTGACAACGCGTTTTAGATGTAATAACTTGTAATAACTGTTGTGAATTGCTTTCAACTTTTGTATTACCTTGGTCTTTGACAACTTCGCTTAAGCTCCTCCGAGTGTTGCAGCTGTTGTGAATTGCTTTCAACTTTTGTATTACCTTGGTCTTTGACAACTCCTATAATATATACTGAAAGAAAAGACGGTTGTGAATTGCTTTCAACTTTTGTATTACCTTGGTCTTTGACAACAGTAGTGGAACATTAGTGCCGTGTTTCAAGGTTGTGAATTGCTTTCAACTTTTGTATTACCTTGGTCTTTGACAACCGCTACATTACGGTGCCGGTAAAAAAGATAGTTGTGAATTGCTTTCAACTTTTGTATTACCTTGGTCTTTGACAACTCAAACCGTGGTTTGAAAATGCAACGGAACGGTTGTGAATTGCTTTCAACTTTTGTATTACCTTGGTCTTTGACAACTTTTTAAAAGTATTTCCGGAAATCAGAATGTTGTGAATTGCTTTCAACTTTTGTATTACCTTGGTCTTTGACAACGCCGAAACGTATTGACTAATAACCTTACTGTTGTGAATTGCTTTCAACTTTTGTATTACCTTGGTCTTTGACAACTATTTGGTAAGGATTTAAACCGAGCCGATGGTTGTGAATTGCTTTCAACTTTTGTATTACCTTGGTCTTTGACAACTGTTGAATTTGTGAGCCACCATATTTACTGGTTGTGAATTGCTTTCAACTTTTGTATTACCTTGGTCTTTGACAACTGCTTCTATCCATGGTACTGCATCTTCTTCGTTGTGAATTGCTTTCAACTTTTGTATTACCTTGGTCTTTGACAACTTTTATGTCTGTGATTGCAAATATGTTGTTGTTGTGAATTGCTTTCAACTTTTGTATTACCTTGGTCTTTGACAACAATTGTATTGTTAACCCTTGTATTAATTGTGTTGTGAATTGCTTTCAACTTTTGTATTACCTTGGTCTTTGACAACTCAATCATTGTACTGTCATGTACTTAATAGTTGTGAATTGCTTTCAACTTTTGTATTACCTTGGTCTTTGACAACACATGAGTGGATACCAAGTAACGCTAGGCGGTTGTGAATTGCTTTCAACTTTTGTATTACCTTGGTCTTTGACAACTATTTTAAGTACAAAGATGTTTCCCTTTGCGTTGTGAATTGCTTTCAACTTTTGTATTACCTTGGTCTTTGACAACATTTCTACTACCATATCCTCTCTATCAGGTGTTGTGAATTGCTTTCAACTTTTGTATTACCTTGGTCTTTGACAACCCTGTCTAATAGTTGAACCCTTGATAGCTAGTTGTGAATTGCTTTCAACTTTTGTATTACCTTGGTCTTTGACAACCTCCTCATCTGTGATACCAAACTGAGACATGTTGTGAATTGCTTTCAACTTTTGTATTACCTTGGTCTTTGACAACAGGATTTATACAAAAAACTCACTTCCAACTATTTAAAGTTGTCAGTACAATAAAAAAACGGGCATTAATGCCCGTTTTTTTATTGTACCCTTATTATTTTCGGTTTATAAAAAATTTACCTCAAAATACTTTCTGCCCAGTTTATCCATTACACCAATTACCGACTCTATTCTGCCCGATAAATTTGCCACACGGTTTACGTTTGCTACCACATAACCATTTCTATCAAAACTTTTATCCAGCATAATAACTTCGTTATCAATCGCTTTAGCCAAATTGTCACTCCGCAAATCCTTGGGTAATTTACGCCTGTTTACTATTATCCGCCCTTCTTCAATTGCCGATTCTATTATTTCCGGTGAACCAAAATCACTATGTAAAATATCATAAATACCATCGTTTTTCGAGTTGGCTACCATTTCATCATAAAACTCATCAGCACTCATTACAAAATCCTCCTCATCTGCTTCATGGTTATAATATACATTAGCCACCGTATTATTTCCCGTTTTTACGGTTCGGTAGTGTGGCGTTTCCAGTATTGTTAAATAGGTAGCTGTTTCCGATATATCCCCCTCCATCTGTTTTAAAACAAAAACCGCCACATGTACATTTTCCCATGCTTTAGCATCCCTTTTTAAATGTGTAATTTCGGCTTGTAACATTACGACCTCCGCATCCATTAACTTACTCAGCATCTCATTGTCTTCCCTTGGCAAATAACCCACTTTTATTTCGTTATAATACAATGCTATGGCACAGTTGTCATGTTGGTTTTAAAGATTCTCTTCGCAGCTCTAACATGTCCCCTTCCTTCATTGTCTCTAAGAGTTTGGGGGCATTGTAAAACCTAAAGCCACGTATAAAACTTTGTAATAAATAATAGCGCTGATACTGTTTTATTACTGTTAGTGGCGGCAATACCGCCAAACCTAAAAAACCCGTTATACTTCTTAAAAATACTGAACGTCTGATACTTTATCCTTTAAAACAATTCTAGTTGTTGCACGGCTGCGGGGGCTTCCACCATTTCCTTACCCCTAAAAATTTCCATTAATCCAAATTGTTTATCCGTAATATTTAAAATACCCACATGCCCTTGCGGAGGCAATATCTTTTTTACCCGCTTAACATGTACATCCGCATTTTCTTTACTGCTACAATGACGTATATACATACTAAACTGAAACATAGAAAACCCGTCTGCTAAAATATTTTTTCTAAATTTTGCATACAGCTTTCTATCCTTCTTGGTTTCGGTTGGCAGGTCAAACATAACTAATACCCACATAATTCTATAGGCATTTAAACGTTCAAAATTCATATCAGGTGTATTGGGTGGCTAATACCGGATACATTAATTTTTTACCTGTTCCTTCAAAACATTTGGCCAAACTGGCCGTTGTTCTTTGTACCGCATTCATAAGCGGACTTTTTTCATTATTCAACAACACGTCCATTGCCGGTATGGCCAATAATTGTTGTTTCATATTAGGCGTCATTTCTAAATATTGGCCGTTGTTACGCACAATATCTGTCACTACCTTATCAACATAAGGCCGGTATGGTTCCATTATATCATCGGCCAGGCAATAAGCATTATATTGGTTACGGTGAAAAATACCCAAGGTGGGTAATAAGCCCGATCCTACTAAACTTCTGGCCACTACGGCCCGTAAAATAGCATAGCCATAGTTTAATAAATTATTTGGCGGATCACCCTCACGGTGCCGTTTAAATGCTAAAAAATCGGGGAAAATATTTTTCCAGTAATATGCTGCCGCTTGCGCCTCACAATTATCAGTATCGCCACTTTTTACTCGTGCTATTAAAGCGTGTAAAGGTTTTTCATTCAATCTTTTTAAAGTAAACAAATTAGCCTGATTAGTAATTTTAGCTATTACTGTTTGTTGCCACAGTTGTTTTTGCAAGGGTACCGATGCTGCAATTTGTGTTTTAAACCGCTGGCTTTGTAAGGTATGCCCATCTAAATTTAATAATAAACCGGTAGGGTGATGAATATCGTTACAGGTAACTACAGCCACATTATGCTCCAATAATTTACTCAATACAGCATGTGTAATAGTAATTTGTTGGTTATCTAAAATCAACAGACCAATATCTTCAATAACGGCTGTTTTAACCTCTCCCGTATCGGGTACTTCAACAATTAGTTGCTCGTTTCGGGTTTTTAAATACGCAGGCGACCCAAAATAAAGCGTTCGTTTTATCATGGTTTGGAATAATGGTTATATAAATATAGTAGGTATTATTTATACTTACAATAGCAGATGGCTCAGAGGAAACATAAACATTTTATGGAGTGCCGCTGCCATCCCTCACTCGTTTTAATAACTCTCACTTAATATTTCAAAATACTATAACCTTAGATTTTAAGTAATGCATTAATATTCACCCCGCCAAACGATATCACCCAAATGGTTTATTCTAACTTTAACAATATTTGCAATTGCATTCAAGCCTAATTGGGGTCTAAATGCTATTCCATTTAGTTCTTTTTTTTCTTCAACTGTCGTTTCTAGATGATGTCTGAAAAAATAGTTTTTTGATGCAATTTTCTGGACCCTAAATAAGTTAGGGCTAACTATTTTTTTATTTCTTGGGTCGAATAAGTCTATTTCATTAGGATTAAAACCAGATTTTTCATTTGGGAAAATAAAATATTCATTCTGTTTCATAGTAAATAAAAATTGCCATCCTAACCCCTGATTAAATGCTTTATCTATTACAGGTTCTCCAACATTCACCAGCTGTACTGCATCAAAAAGAGAAACCACTCTTTCCTGCAAATTACCTTGCGCATCTCTGTATATTGCTACGTGATGATTATTGCCTGTGCTTACAAAATCCACAGGAATCTGTTTCCCCCTTTTGTCTAATATAAAATTCCCAATATGATCCTTTTTATAATGTAAGGACTCTGCATTTTTTACCCCACTAATTGTAACACGTTTGACAGCAATTCCTTTTGCTTCATTTAGCCAAATAGGATTTTTATCTAAATCAGAAAATGCCTTTTTAGGGTCGCCGTATTGTTTCAATCTTGCCAGTAAAATTTCTTTGACTTTTTTGTCCAGTATCTTTTCAATTGCCTTTTCGTCTTTAAAATTTTCAGGTGTTACATCTTTTCGGACAGAATAATCTTCTTCCAACCAGGTAAGTTTTACCAATTCAGGCAAAACTTCTGTCTTTGTTTCATTTAAATAAATAGGATTTTTTGACAAAGCATTTTTTCCAGTAAATGCTTTTTTAGGCTCATTTCCATTTTCCTGTAAGCGTTGAAATAAAAGGGTTTTAAACAATGGGTTACTCACTTTGGCTATGGTATCGGTATCAAATTTGCCGCTAACTTTTTCTTCTTTATTTACATAATATTGATACTTTCCGTAAACAGTTTCTTTATGTAATTGTCCTCTTGGAGTAAGTTCAGTATTAGTTTTTTCTCCACTTTTCGATTTTGTTTTATTCTTGTTCTTAGTAACCACCTTGTTTTTTGCTTTGTGTGAAACCAAGACGTTTTCCAAATGTTCTTTTGCTACTTGTCGGAAGTTTGAGATGGGTAATTTAAATACTCTTTTCTTATTTCCATCATCATCAATTTTTAGTTCTGTTTCTTTAGTTTCAATGCCAGTAATATTACCATGGAGTTTATGGGTTTCATTTTTTCTTGCGTTTAAGAAATTTAGATACTGAATATGACTATGTTTTGTAAAGGCCACGGTTAATGCATCCATTGCATGATGGCGATGGTCGTTTCGTTTGCTCCAATCCACAATTCTTTCTTTAAAACTGCCGTCCTTTTTTTCCACCATTTCAGTCATTCCTAATGATTTGAACTTCTCGAAATTCAATTCTTGCATAATGTTTACCAATCCCCAATCTTCACGCAGTCTATCTGTAATACTACCTGACGTTGAAACCACAGAACGGGTAATATCGTATAGCATATTTTTTGCCTTCTTAGCTATATATTGACTATCCCTCAAATCTCTCTCAATAAATCCGTCGCCAATTTCATTTTCTTGTTTCAAGAGTTTTAGGTACTTAGCCTTAGAAATACCGTCTTCCTTATTTTTTTGTCCTGACTTATACAATAATTCAATTCTGTTTTTAAATTCTTCCACCTTCTCCGCACCATATTTACTGTCGATATAATCGAAGGCGGTTTTGTTCCCCTTATCCAAATTATCTTTTCTAAAAACTACTGTTTTATTGGAAAAACTATCGTCAAATAGTTTTGCCTGAGGAATGATATGATCAATATCTATCTGTTTACTAAACAAGATGTCTCTTGGGATATAAGTATTGGTGTACAAATCTTTGTAACCATTATTCTTTAACTCTTCGTAAAGTTTATATCGAATAATATCATTTCTAGTTGGATTTTTTACACCAAATTCTGTTTGTAATAATTTGAAGATTTTGTCGTGTATAATTTTAGAAGCGTTAATGTTAGTAGTCATTTCCGCCCTTTCTTTTGCATTCTTTTTCAATTCTCTCGACAACTCAATACGTATTTCTTCAAATCTAAAGTCAGGATTTATGTTTCTGTTCTTTGCAATCAGTGCATTAATAACATTAACCATTTGGTTCAATATTTTTTCTACCACCGGATTACGTAGACTGTTTTTCTTAAGCAGATCTAATTGATTTTTCAATGGGCGGCTGGCAATTTCTTCTTTTGTTAATGAAGATGCTGAATGTCTATAGCCTCCGAGTTCACAAGCAGTACTGTAAACATTTTCCTTAATATAAGGAAACACTTTACGAATAGCTTTGCTGCTCAAATTTCCATAATCGTCCGAAAAGCTGATATTAGCCAAAACCTGTGCATGTTCTTTCTTAAACCCAAACTTTTTTTCCAGTAAATCATATAGTTTCTCATTTCCGCTTGGAGAGTCGTCTCCTTCATAAGAGTACAACAAATGCCATAACTGGTAAGACAATTGTGTTTCGAATGCTTTCCCATCGAGCTCTGCATTAAACTCCAAAACCTGAGTATTGATGCCTAAGGCATTAAAAATTTGCTGCACCATTTTTTTAATTTCTGAAGCAGGTACTTCCAAATCGTCTAATTCAACATCATCTTTATTCGATTTCACTTTCAGTAAATCTTTTACATCATAGCCCTCTATATCTAAAATTTTTAAGTACGCATTATACAGTTCTCTATTGGTTCGGTTACCCTCTAATTCTGTATAATTCAATTCCCAATCAGAAGCAGGATAACCCAATAGTTGAATTACTTTATCGGATTTCAAATTGCCTTTCAGATTCAATTCATTAAATAATAAATTTTTGGCATCTAAATCAAAAGCAAAGATTTCCTTTCCTTCATCTAACACGGTTATTGAATTTATGTTTTTTGCCACACGCTTTCTGCTTCCTTTTTTTCTTACCAATACATTATTAAGTACTTGCCAAATTTTAAACTCTTGAAAAAGAGGTGAGGACTTTGGTGCAACTTTTAATCCTATTGTTTTTTTATGCCCATTAATAATGGCTTCTTTGTTTTCAAACTCACAAAAACTCACCAAGCCCTTTTGCGACTTTAATTTTCGTTGGTAAAAAATAGTAATGTCTCTGATTTCTGTTTTTAGTTCATCAGTCAGTTCTGAATGATGTTTTTTTTGCTCATTCCATATTGTTTCAAATTCATCTAAATAATCCTGACGATAAAAAACTTGATTTTTTAAACGAGTATGTGGATTGTGTTGCAATTGTTTGTACAGATATTGACCGACAGTTGCTTTGTTAAAATACAACTCTTTGCTTCTATCCGATATCTCCCCGAGATAACCGCTTGAGTTTTTCAGGTTATTATTTATTTCTGTTAATACGTAAGCAACCTCTTCTTTATTTAATTGTTTCACAATAGCTTCACTGCGCCACTTGTAGGCTTGTAGCTTTTTTTCTTCTCTTGTCTTGGCCTTATTTTCAGCAGTATTAAATTTATACTTACCCCAAAAAGAGGCAGATGTAGCTTTTTGTCCTTTACCTTGTAGTTCTTTATAAAATTCGTTAGTAAATATTTCCGGATAATATTGTTTTTGCATGCTCCATACTTTATCAAATTCCGCCTGCAAATCGGAACGATAGAAATCCGGAACAGTTTTTTTCCCTTCTTTTAATAATTGATATGCTAATTGGCCTGGTGTCAGGTTTTCATCGTACAGCCTTTTTGCAACAACCATTCCATCAACGGCTTGCCCTTCATCTTCATTTTTGGCTTTGCGACTACTTTTATAACCGCGTTTTTTATTTATTGCCAGAAATACTCTCGCCAATTCCTCCTTTTCAATTTTCTCAGTAACAGATTTTGCCCTTAATTGCCAGGTTTCAAAAGTTGTTTGTTTACCATCTTCTGCAAGAATCGAATCTTTAGAAATTATATTCGCTTTTAATAAAGTATCAATTAAATTTTCTCTCCGTAACTGGTAACGATCAAGCGTTCGTCGGGCTCCACGTTTTAAGGTTCTGTCGGCATTTACAGAAACGGGTTTGCCTTTTTCAAAATTGGTTTGTTCATCTGTTGTTAAAGGATTTACCCGAACACCAATTTGAATAATTTCTGATTTTTCAGGCGTATCGCCTTCTATTATGTGAGCGAACCCTATAGATGTAGTTCCGAGATCAAGACCAAGGATGTGTTTTTGTGGCATTGCATTTTTTTTGATGGTTAATAAGCTTGGATTGCTAACATACAAAAAGTATTTATTGAAATAAAATATCTAGCTGATTGTTATAAGGCGATTCTATATTTTTTTATTAAAAAATTTTTCAATTCAATTTTAATTTTTACATTTACTCTTGAAAGCAATTCACAATAAGGATTATTCCGTTGTGAAAACATTTAGCACCTCGCCTATCTGCGGGGTTTTTTTATGCCTTGTCTATAACTATCTATTAATAAATAAAATTTTTGTGGAAGTTTTCTACGTTGCTCATCTTGTGCAACTCTCCGTCTTCCTAAATTTAAACAAACAAGCACCTGGCGCAATACTTCGCCAGTGACCATACGTTACTTAATTTGAAAATAAGTAAAGTTAAAATCATTTTAAAGTTAGACAAGTAACAATAAAACACAGGTCTGGAGACCTGCGCTAGAAAAGGATGCCTCCTAAGGTCGGCATGACGTACTCCTTAACTTAATAGCGTTATGAATACCTGCACTAGAAAACCGTTTTACATCAAAGAACGAAATGTGATTTTGTATTTGCGTTAGGGATGGAAGCGGCATCCTTTTGCGCAGCATCGGCCATGTAGCGTGGGGCAAAAGATATAGCGGACAGCCCGGGCCGCAGGCAACGCCATAATAAAATTGTTATTCATAATTTTTTACTGTTGCTAATAGCTCCGTCTTGTATTTGTAAATATCATCTAAAGAATCTAACAACTTTTTTTCGCCATTGTCTTTACCGTTGTGAAATAACTCAACATATTTGTTGGATGAATTAAAGTGTAAACGACATAAGGGTTTACGGTTATTGTCGTCCAGCAAAATGCCAAAGTATGATTGCGTGTCGCGAAAAGCAATTCGGGTAGCGGGCAATAGTTCCCGAAGAATAGCTTTTACAATTTGCGAGCCTTCTATTTCTTCATGAGAAGTGATAACTTTTACGCTGTCTGCATTTTCATCTATGGCAGTAATCTGTGGCTCGTCTTTGGAGGGTATTGCATCGTTAATGCTTAGGGCATTTTTTAGACGGAAATTAATGGATTCGTTTATGGAATTAGATAATGCTTTGCGGGTATATTCTTTAAAGGTTGTTAACCTTGAGGCGGTAAGTGTTTTATCGAAAAAACGGTTTACCAGTAAACGCACAAAATCGTCGGTTGGCTCTTGCAATTCTTTTTCAAATTCGCTGCGAATGGCTTTGATGTATTTTAATGCTTCGGCAGAATCGAGTATATTTTCTAGGTTATATCCTTTGCGGGTAAAGTTTTCGAGAATTTTTAAACCTGCATCTTTTAGGTTGGAAAGATCTAAAGTAAAAAAAGGTTTTTCATCCATGATGTTGGGTCGTTCCAAATCGGCATAAAAATTATATACATGGCCATTGGTTAATACACCAAACCTGGATTTTGATACATGATAGTAACGATGTAGTTGTGAGTTGTGTGCATCCACATTTTCTTTCCAGTGTTTACACTCGATAATTAAAACGGGCTCGTCGCCTTTTTTAATTACATAGTCTATTTTCTCTCCCTTTTTGGTGCCAATATCGCAAATGAACTCGGGCACCACCTCGGTTGGATTAAAAATGTCGTAACCCAATATTTGTATAAAGGGCATTACAAATGCATTCTTGGTAGCTTCTTCGGTGTTTATCTGGTTTTTTAACGAATCGACCCGTTGGTGCAGTTGCTCGAGTTTTAGTTTTAAATCGGACTCCATAGTAATTGAAAAAGTATAATGGTTAATGTATAATAATTTTAGGCAATGCTAAATGGTGATTAGGGCCTCACCCCAAGCCTCTCCAAAGGAGAGGGAGCAATACTCCGATTAAATACGTAGTACGGCCCCGAATCAAAC
The DNA here is from genome assembly GCA_002399735.1 of Chitinophagaceae bacterium UBA4857. Lineage (GTDB taxonomy): Bacteria > Bacteroidota > Bacteroidia > Chitinophagales > Chitinophagaceae > Terrimonas. The sequence continues at coordinate 120,388 of DHEF01000039.1, read as the reverse complement.
GCAGCTTGCTAAGCTCGGGGTTAGAAACATTTTGGCCAATAGCATTAATTCAGTACAAGGGTTAGTATTTAATTCATTTCCACTGGAAATAAATTAAATCCCGATCCTATCGGATCGCAAGGGACGGTGATTAGTATTACTGCTGCTTGTTACATAAAAACTTCGCCCTATTATTTTTCCCAGCCACAAAGCGTTCTACCTTTTTGTTTGGCAATTGTTATTGTTGTTTCTTTAATTTGGTGACTACAGTTTTTTAATCCCTTACAATCTTGCCGGTAATGGTATCGTTTTGCCCCACTACTTTCGCACAAGTAAACCATTGTTGATGTGGTATTACAGGCAAAGCCTATGCAAGCGAGAAATAATATTATCAGTAGCTTCATTCAAATTTTTCTTCAAAGAGTTTATCAGTTGAATGATGCTTTTCGGTTAGCAATAACTATATATATGCTTTAACAATATTTGATATTAAAAATATAATAAGGGGTTGATAGTTTTTTACGGAAAACCGGAAAACATATTTTAATTACAAAATGCCCATTTTTACGCAGTGTGCAATTAGTTGTTCATTGGTGGTAAAACGCAGTGCTTCTTTTATATACTTTAATCGTTTTTCTATACTACTTAGCCCGGAAGGATTTATATTGTTTTGTTTGAGGTGAGCAGACACTTCTTGTTGTTTTTTGCCGGCAACCATCAGGGATAAAATGGTGATATCGTACTGTGTAAAATCGTGTGCTTTTTTTAGCCTGACCTGCTCTAGCAAAAAAGCGGGTTTGTAGGGCTGGTTAATTTTAATGCTATTTATAGCTTTCATTAGCTCGTGTGCATCGCCCCGGGCTTTACGTACATAGGCATCAATATGGTGCAACTGAAATAAGTTGTTTATAAGTACGGGTTTGGTTTCGGCAGAGAATACTAATATTTTAATGCCCGGCTGTACTTTTCTGACTGCTTCAATAAGTTCTTCGCCGCTGTTAAGTAGTTGCTCCCGATGATCTTTTTCAAAATGAAGGTCGGTGATAAGTAAATCATACGAATTACCGGCAGCAACGGCCTTTTTAATTTTCATTATAGCATCATCGCAATAGTACACATAGTCGGGATTGGTTATCCCTAACTCGCCTAGTGTTTTTTGTACAGATATATTTGCACTTTCGTGATCCTCGGCTATTAATACTTTTTCAATCATTTAGTTGGGATGTTCAATTTAATGGATAATCCGGTGTTGGCTAACGGGTCAAAAATAATTTGCCCACCCATACTTTTAATACGGTTTTCCGTACTGGCCAATCCATTGCCATATTTAACATTTTCTGGTAGGCCTACGCCATCATCTGTGTAACGTATTTCTATTGTTTGTGGTTGTTGAGCGAATATAATGGCTACGTTTTGTGCCGCACTATGTTTTTTCATATTCACCATTAACTCCTGTAATACCTGTTTCAACTGCTCCTTATATTTTACCGGTATTGCGTTCCATAACTCAGGCGTATTACCGGAGATAGAGACGGCTGTTTCGTTAGTGCCAAAAGACATCAACAAATGAGCAATTTTATCATGATAATCATTTGGTTCTGCCAAGATAGGTTCATATGATATATCTCGTGACCGTTCATAGAGCGTTTCTAAATCATCGAGTAACTGATCTTTCTCTATATGAGCATTATGTTCAACCTTTGTTATGATACCGTATAAGCCATTTGCTACTACATCATGCACTTTTTGTGACGTTTTAAACTGCTGCTGGCTAATTGCCTGCTGTTTTCGTTTGCGGTACCACCAAAATATAATAACAACTATAATCAGCACACTAACAAACCCTACTCGTTGAATAATAAGGCTAAGTTTTTTTTCGGCATTTTCTTTTTGTAGCTCTAAGTTTTCGGTTTTATGTTTTTCGGTTTCGTAACGGATTAACGCAAATTGATTTTTTGCATTGCTGCGGCTTGTTTGTAAACTATCATTAAGCAATATGTAACGATCAAAATATATTTTAGCTTCTTTTACCCCACTTAAAGGGATGAGTTTTTGCAGCGCCTCCATTTCATCATCGGGGCTTTTTAATGCTTGTGCAGTAGCTAACATTTTATGGGCATAGAGCAAAGCAGCATCGGGCTGTGTAACAGTATAATAATCTGACAAGCGGGCATAACTTGTATTTAAGCCCCACAGATCGTTTTCACTTTGTCGAATATCAAGCGCATCCAACATTTCCTTATCTGCCGGGTATTTATTATCCTGCAACCAGCTTGTATAGGCTTTATTGGTTATTATTCTGGCATATTCTTTCGGACTGGTTATGCTGTCTTTAAGTATGGTGTTATAAATAGTAAGTGCCTCATCATATTCTTTTAACTTTTGATAAGCTACTGCTTTACCGTTCAGTATTATCCATCGGAACGCTTTATCATTAATTAGGTTTAATGCCTTATCATAATAAGTAAGTGCTGTTTTATAATTTTTCATATTCAGGTTGGCATTGGCCAACTGATTATAACAGGACAAAAGAACATGATGATCCTGTTCATTATTTTCGTTCATAAGCTTAAGTGCCTGTAACAAATTTTCCTGGCTACCTAAGTTATCGCCGGCATAAGACTGAATTATAGCCATATAAACATTTGCCATGGCTATTTGTAAACTATCCTTTGATGAACTAGCGGAGCGGTTGAAGTAATAAAAAGCCGAATCGTTTTTAAGATTAAAAAGGGTTTCGCCTTTTTTATAATCATCGGCTATGATAATCGGGTCTGCCTTTTGCATCTTACCACAGGCAAGAATAAAGCAACAAACTAAGAATATAACCAAGAGGGGTGGTAAATATCTCACTAAAATTATTTGTCTTAAAAATAAGACATTTACCAAACTGTGTACAAAAAATAAGGCAAGCATTGTGCTTGCCTTATTATGTAACCTCTTAAATTGTAATTAAGGTTTTGTAGGTTTAATAGGAGGTGTAGGCGGAATATGGGTTGTTTCCCCTCCGGTATCACCATCGCTCATGATCGTGATGATGGTATCATCATTATTGTTAATTGTATTATATTGTCCTGAAATAAGGGACAACCAAAATGCGAATATCCACGATATCATTTTTTAAGTTTTAAAAGTTGAATAATACTGCGGCCGGTGTAAGATTTCCGGCGCAGGGTTGGGTGGGTAAGCAGCGCTTCTTACCCGTTGGGGGAAGTGGATGGTATTGATTACGGAAGCTTTCAAAGAGGCTTCCCATCCTATTATCTGCGACCGCTTTCAATACCGTTTGCAAAACCGATTTTGTACAATAAACTCTTAGCAAAGGAGTTTTAACCGATTTGCAAAACGAAGATATAGGTGGACAATGCGTTGATTATAAGATAATTCCGGTAATTCTGCTAATTCTATTGAAGTTTTGATTATGCTGAGAGGATTCCGAAAATTCCGATACTTGTATTTAAAATACTGATATAAAATGTTTGGAGATTATATAAAATTGGTACTAGAAGATTATCAGAAGAAGATAGAAAACAATACGATTTCTCATGCTTTGGTTCACTTAAAACCAGCGGCTCTGCGAGACCTATGTATTGCTCATTATGAAAAAAAATATGACCCTAAAAAAGACCAGATTGCATTAAATGAATTTTTTGGCCAGTATGACGATAAATTATCCATGGCTAAAGCAATAAAAAAATGTGAACCGTCTAAGTTTAAGCCGCTAATCAACTATTTAAAAAAGGAGACTAATAATACCGACGAGAAAAACATTGAGCTATTAGCCTGGTTGATTGATTTTAATGACAGACCATTTGAACTTGGAAAAAAATATATTGTAGAGGATGCAGAAAGTTTAGGAGAAACTATTACACTTGAAGAAAATAAAGATGGAGGTGAACAACCGGATAACGGGCATATACTTCCTTTTCCTCCACCATTCGGCAATGGGAGTGATACACATACAGGCAAATTGATAAGCAGCAATAAGCCTAATGGAAGTTTTAAAAAGATAGGTATTTATATTGGCATTGCTCTTCTTGGAGCAGCGGGAATGTATATCTATTATAACAACACCAACCATAAGCCAGCTGTTATGGGCAATACGTTTACCCATACTGAAGGGTGCATGTACTGGACAGGCGACCACTACGAACAAGTATCGTGTAAAAAGACAATAAAAGATGCTTTAGTAATAGCGTTGGATAGCTTTAAACTGGTTCACTTTAAAAAGATAACTACGCCGGATACTATTACCCACCAAGATATTGGACGCGTATGGTATATTAAAAACGAAGGAAACATTGAGTTTTATACAAGCGAGGGAGCACATCCTGTAGATATGAAGAAAAGATTAAAGCCGGTGACCGGTTATATTATTGATAAGTATATTCTTTCTAAAACCAACTAATCCTTTCTTACGGTTTTCCATAAATTTTATGCTATTTGTCGTTATACTTTGTGCATAAGAAAAACCAGTATATGCTACTATTACGAATCATTATCCTTCTTCTGTCTCTACCTGCCTGCATAAATCAGCAAGGCAACGCACAAGAAACTTTTCAAAAGAGTTTAGACCAACTTACCAGCACGCCATCTCTGTATTCCCTTTACAAAGTAGTTAAAATTAAAGATGGCGACACTTTTGTTTTACTGGTTGAAGGAAAAGAGCTTGTAGTAAGATTGGCTCATATAGATTGCCCAGAAAAGAAACAACCGTTTGGCACTAAAGCCAAACAGTTTGCATCCGATCTCTGTTTTGGAAAATATGTAACAATAAGCCATGAAGATAAATACGATAGAAACAAAAGATTAATTGCAGAGATAATACTAGAAGATGGAAGATATGTAAATAAGGAGCTGGTTAAAATTGGACTGGCCTGGCATTTTAAACAGTATTCGAATGATAATGACTATGCTGTACTTGAAATAACTGCAAGAGAAAAACAGATAGGCCTATGGGCAGAAGCAAACCCGGTTGAACCGTGGTTATGGAGAAAGAAAAAATAAATTTTAGTTGCGTAATACGTTGGCTATAGTTTTTGCCCACCATAATAAACAAATCATGACAGCTAAGGTAAATTATGTAGAAGAAATTGTTCCAAGATGTGTTGCAAAACGAAAACGCAATATATATTTTTGGCTAATGTTTTCCTCTTAACTGCTTTTAAATGAAAAAAAATATTGCTGCTTTCACGCTGTTGCTGTGTTCTTTTTTCGCCTGTACGCAAAAGAAAATTGATACCGTTACACTATCCAACGGCAGAACAATTATTATTTACGACAACCAGACCTGGGAGTATACCAATAGCCAAACTATATCTACTAATGCCATAGCTATTGATTCACGAAAAGTTGATAGCATACATACCGCCGAAAAAATCAGCAACGATAATTACAATACTAAAGGGTATAGTAAACCTATCCGTTCATCAACCTGCGGGGCTATTACAAAAAAGGGAGGGACTTGTAAACGTAAAGTTGCCGAAGGAAGCAGGTGCTGGCAACATTAATTTTTCTTACTAGTTTTCAAACGGCCCTATAAATAAGCATCAGAACATAAGCCAATAATATTAACATCAAGCCATTTATTGTACAAAAAGAACCATTATAAGGCTTATATCCTTTTATGTTGTTAAACCATTTTATAAACGGCGCTCGGGTTAAAAAGGCATACAGTATAATATTACTTAGCAATCACACTGCGTTAGGGATGGAAGCGGCATCCTTTTGCGAAGCGTCAGCTGGTAGCGTGGGGCAAAAGATACAGCGGACAGCGGGCCCGTAATTTCGTGTTAGTAAACAAGGCGAAGTACGAGCCGTAGTTTACGTTACACGGAAGCAGGGCAACGCCATAAATAACATAAAAACATTAACGGCCTGTAAGCTTTAACGCAACTTACAGGCCGTTGATATTGTTGTAACACAATGTACACTAGTTAACTACCTAAACATATCCCTTAGTTTTTATTTATCTTAAAGGTTTGCGTAATACCTTGTTGGTTAGTAATGGCAATAAAATAGGTGCCACTAGCCAGTTTACTTACATTAATGTTTTGGGTGGTAAGTCCGTTGGTTTGTAAACTGGTAATAGTTTGGCCGCTAACCGCAGTTATTACAATAGTGTTTTGCCCCGAAAGGCCGCTAATGAATAATTTATCGTTTACAGGATTAGGATATACCGTAATGGCTTCATAGTTGCCTTTTGTAAACCGGGCAATACCCGAATAAGTAAAGGCGTCGTCAGTATCAACCTGCTTAAGTCTGTAATAACTAATGCCATTATAGGGAGCCGCATCGGTATAGTTGTAAGTGGTTTGCTGTAATTGATTGGGTGATAGCGTTGTTACAAAGTTTAGCGACGACCAATTAACCGCATCGGTGCTGCGTTGTACTTCAAAGCCTTTATTATTGGTTTCGGTAGCGGTTACCCATTGCAACCTTGCTTCACCGCTTGCGGATGTTACCGTAAAACTTAACAGGTTAACAGGTAATATATTTGAACAGGGTAATGGGAATGGGGCCGTGGCTGTTGTTTGTATGGCACCTATCGAACCGGCTACTGCACCAAACACACCACGATCTCTTGATGCTGCGGCTAAAAACATGGCGTAAAAACGACCGGCCGCACCACCTGATACGTTTACGGTTCCGGTAGTGGTACTATGTATTATTTTTCCGCCACCACCGCCACCACCAGGACCATGCTCGCCATTGGGTGATTGAGTGGGTGTGAATGTAGTATTGTCAAACAAAACAGTATTTCCACCAGCTGAACCACGTGCAGTTATGGCCAAACTTGCTAAGCCATTGGCAGAATAAGCCAGTATGCTACCACCGCCACCACCACCGCCGCCGGCTTCACTTTCAGATTGATAACTGATGCCCGAATCGGCAAGTCGGTTAATAGCTTCTCCATCGGCATTAATGGTTGTATTAACACCGGTATTGCTTACTGTATTTGTAAAGAAAAAAACTATTCCGCCCCCAAACCCGCCAAAGCCTTGTGTTGCATCCTGCGATTCGCCGGCACCGCCACCACCACCAAAAAACATTCGTTGTGTATAAGTTGATAAAGATTTACCGCCTATGCCAAATTGTGTAGCACCGGTACACCAGGAGTTGCCACCGCGACCACCGGCACCAACATTTCCACCACCACCGCCGCCACTGTTAAAATCGCTGCTATTAAATGTATAATCGCAAGATGCCGCCTGAGGGCCCGTATCTTTACCGCCACCACCAGCATTGGCCGGACTACCTGTCATAAACGAGCCATTAGGATATGTTGTACCCGTAGTAACACGAGTACTGCCACCAAATGTATTAACTACATTGGGCGTACCGGCAATACCCTCACCTTTAGCTGCACCATGTGTAGTAGTAGTTGATCTATAAATGTCACCGGCGCTTATACCGGAAACGGCTGTGGCACCGGCACCCCTAAAACCACGCCCCGCTACATTAATTCCAAAATTGGTATTAAAATCGGTATTACGTAAAACTCTTAATGCTACTATACCTCCCCTTAAACCGTTCCAGTTTAATGCAGTAAGGTTACCTGTTAGCAATACATTTTCATAGTTAGGTACTTTTACAATTTGATAGATTTGGCGTCCTGCTGCGTTAGTTGGATTTTGCACATATTGATTATACAAGCCGCCGGTTGTACCATCGGCCCGAACAAAACTAATAATGCTCCCTCCTGCCTGTGTACCGGCGCTGCTGGCTATTACAAACTCGTACTGCCCGGCCAGGGTGCTGGTAATAGTGCCGTACGCTGCTGTATTGGTAAAGTTAGTACCTGTGCCATCCTGCATTTGTATAACAAGCAATAAATCGCCAATGGCTATTGCACCATCTGCACCATATGTAGTACCGGCCGATAATAAAGTGAACGAAGTAGCCCCTGCTGCCAATGTTGCCGCAGAAGGTTGAAAATAAGAGTTGATGGTACCGCTAATATTAACTGTACCTGTTTGAAACGAAGGACAAACCTGTGCTTGTACTTTGAAACTAATTAAGAAGGCGAATAATAATACGGAAAGGTTAGATAAAGTTTTTTTCATAACTGCGTTTTTACAAATGCCATCAGGAGCGGAATAGCATAATATGGTTAATAGATATGTTTTCGGACAGGCAGGAACTTGTATTGTAAGGTGTTTTGTTTCAACTATGTATTGTTGTATGAGCCTACCTGTATTTTAAAAATAACTAATTTGTCAACCCGAATACATAAATATGTATAAATAAAATTATTTATATAAAATAATGCAGACACTCAAGTGTTTATTCTTAAATAACATTAATTGTTATTACCTAAAATAAAAATTGGGTTGTAGTAGTAGTCGCTTCAAAGGCTAGGAGGATTAAAGAGTAGCAGCACAAAAAAATACCGAAAAATTGCTTGATAGCTTAGTACGATGGTACGCCTGTCAATGGCATTGAGCAATTGTAAATAGTAAAGGGTATTTGTTTAGAGGTAGGTGGGTATATTAAAAAAGTCCTAAACCTTTAAATAAGTTAGTGTTTTTTATTATTGCTTAAAACTGAATCATATCCAAAATCTGTTGCAGGTATTGTGCATCATCATTATCAAAACTATCGTAGGTATTGCTATCAACATCCAGCACACCTAATACTTCGTTATTGCGAATAATGGGTAATACAATTTCCGATTTTGATAAACTGCTGCAGGCAATATGTCCGGGAAATTTTTCTACATCCGGTACTATTAATGTTTGTGCCTGTGCCCAGCTGCTGCCACATACACCACGGCCTTTTTTAATACGGGTACAAGCTACAGGCCCCTGAAAAGGTGCCAACACCAACTCATCATTTTTCACCAGATAAAAGCCTACCCAAAACCAGCCAAACTGTTCTTTTAAGGCAGCTACAGTGTTTGCTAAGTTGGCCACCAAATCCGGCTCACCATCCAACAACGCTTTTATTTGGGGAATCAATGTTTCGTATTGCTCTGTTTTTGCTCCTTTTGCTACCACTAAATCTTCGGCCATGGGGGTAAATATTAGTGGGCAAAATTACAGGTTTTAAAATCTTCTTTTAAACTTAGTTGTTGTATTAACAAGTGTTTAGTTTTTGTTAGTCAGCAACAGTAATACTAATCATCGTCCCTTGCGTCGCACTCTTCAGCTGTATATCGCTAATCAGCATCGTACGGTTTTGCTAGCCTTACGCCTAGCACAGGTTTCCTGAACTGTGCAAGATAGATAATGTCACTCCTTCGGAGTTTGAAAACATATTTTCTATTATTCTATAATTATTTCACCTCTTCGAGGTTAAAAATCCCATAGGGATGACATTATGCTCCTTAATTTAATTACATTAAGGAAACCTGCAACAAACCGGGAAACTTGGCTTTCAGCTTTATGCGTTCTGCTTTATGCGTATCTCACAAATCAACATCGTTTTATTGTAAATGATTGTACTTGTTATTGCACTTCTCGCTGCGTTAGGGATGGAAGCGGCATCCTTTTGCGCAGCATCGGCAAAGTAGCGTGGGGCAAAAGATACAGCAGACAGCCCGGACCGAAGGCAACGCCATACTTATCAATTACTTATCTTCTTAGAAAATTTATTTATCAAAAAAAAGTTATTATTTATTGCTTTTCAATAAATTTTTATTAATCTTTGTGTAATAATAAACTTTAAAAGGTTTTATAAAATGAGTACCAAACAAATACTTAAAGTGATGTATGTTTTATGCTGGATCATATTTATTGGTCTTGGCATTCAATCAGGTGGCTATATCGTAAATGCTTTTTTGGCAACTGAAAATCCGGAAATGGTTCCATACCTATGGCACGAGGCCGACTTGTCTGCTTTGTTTACATACAGCACGGGACACTATGCCTGGTTAACTTTTATAATAAGCATTGTAACTATTTTGAAGGCAGTAATGTTTTACCTGATTATAAGATTACTGCACAGTAAAAAGGTAACGATGGAACAACCCTTTAACAAAGAGATGGAACGCTTTATGATAAATTTAGTATGGTTTACCGTTGGTATTGGTTTATGCTCCTATGGTGCGGTAAATTATTTTGAGTGGTTAACACAAAAAGGTATTACCATGCCCGATATAAAACACCTGCCGGTAGGTGGTGCTGATGTATGGTTATTTATGGCCGCTGTACTTTTTGTATTGGTACAAATTTTTAAAAGGGGTGTTGAATTACAAACCGAAAACGATTTAACTGTATAACTATGCCAATTATTGTAAACCTTGATGTGATGATGGCAAAGCGCAAAATGTCGTTAAACGAACTATCGGAAAAAGTAGGCTTAACATTATCTAACTTATCTATACTTAAAACGGGTAAAGCAAAAGCCATCCGTTTTAGTACGCTGGAAACTATTTGCAAAGTGTTGGATTGTCAACCCGCCGATATACTGGAATATAAAGAAGATTAATATTTACTGCCAGGCTTGGGTTTCGGTTTTATACAAAGCGAAGTTGACCATTTTATTTGCCGTTGCTAAGGGTATATAGGGTATGTTTATACTACCACCTGCTGTATGTATGTGTACACTTGCTAACTTGTTTTTACGCTGGTAAATACTTTGTTTAATACTTACTGATTGTATTTTATGCCACAATAAAATCAACTCATCGTTACCAAAACTGCCTCTTTGTATGTAAAGCGCTTGCTCATTAAAACGCAATGCAAACTTTTGCCTAAACAAATAAATACTTACCGTGTTGTACACCAATAATACAAGTGCCCAGTAAAAAAAGGCGTTAAAATAAGCAACCGTTAATATTACCAATAACAAAGGCAGTATAACCAGTATGTATTTACGGGTTACATAAGCCGGATGTACTTGTACGGCTGTTGTATCGGTAGCCAATAACGGATGATAATATGCCAGCATCTGCGGCAAATACTCCAACCGGGTTAAGGGCACTTTTACTTTTTGTTTTTCTTTCACTTGCAACTGGCCAATGCTGTGAAACTGTAACAGGTATAATTTTGCTTTAGTACGCAGCCAGTTGGCCCTCCAGCTTATGTATTGTACTTTTGAAAAAGGCACCAGCACTTCTTTTGTATTTATTAACCCGGTACGTATTTGAAAACGATTACCCACCGAAGCAATACTAAAATTGGCGTATTGCAATACCGTACGTACAAAAGATATAATTACGGATACAGCAATTACAAACAACGTAATAATTAATACGCCCAATACCGATTTATACACTACATAACCTGAAAGTAAATCCACACTTTGGTTATAATAATCAGAGGAGGCTGTTTTAATATTTTGCAAAAGTGAATAACCAAATGCAAGCACAATAAAAAATGTTTCAATATGGTTGGCGGTTAAACCAAGTTTTATTAAGGATACAGGATCCAGATCGTACAAGCGGTTGGTTTTTATTTCGGGCTGTTGTATTGTTTCGCTTGTTGCCACATAGCCCAAATTTTTAACCGTTAAAATATATTGTTTTAAAGCGTTAGCCTGTGGTGTAGTAAGGGTGATTTTTGCTTCTTGCCCGGTTGAGCCCGGTGAATCGAATGTTAACTCCGATAAATTAGCTAAACGGTGTAACCACTGCTGCTGCACATTTACAGCCTGCACTTTTTCCAACGGCAAAATTATTTGCTTACGATTAAACATACCTTGCTGCACCACCAACTGTTGTTTATCGTTTATATAAAACTTAAAAAACCGATAACGAATTACTGCCGCTATTAATGCCAGTACTGGAATTAGCATAGCTGTATATTCCCAAATCCTACTCTCGTCGTTTGTTTTTTTAAACATTAAACTTATTAAAAGTGGTGTAAACACTTTTAATACCGTTAACAATGTTTTATAAAAAACATAAATAAGGGCTTTAACCGGCTGTCGTTGTGGCTGGGTCCAGGTGTTATTGGTCATTACCGGTTTTTTGTATAATCACTTCTTTTAACATGGCAGCTTGCTGTGCGGTTAATCCTCTTATCGTAATATCGGCACCATTACTTCCTGCGGTAAACAGTTCCAGTGTTGCCAGCCCGTATTTTCTTTCAATTACACTAGCATTTACACTACAATGTTGCACCCTGCTTAAAGGGCAAATTTCTTTTTTTCTTATTAACCAACCTTGCTGATAAATAATATCCTGCTCTCGTAAAGCAAATGCACGAAAACGAAAACTAAGCTGCTGCATCAGTCTGTGTACAATGGCCACCAATAACAAAGCGCTGCTGATTAAAATAATAGTAGTGTTTGTGTAATTTACTTTAGGTAAAAAAAGAAATCCGATAAATAATGCGGCCACAATTAGCCACAAAATGGACCAGTTCCACCATTGTACAGCTTTAAACTTTTTAGATACAGGATGTAAGGTTACATCTTCCTGTTTAGGCAAACTATCAATATCGATCGTGAGGTTTGAAAACGGCATGCGCTAAAATACAAATTATTATTTTGTTTTCGGTTGTAGTGATACTAGTAACGTCCCTGGTTGCACTTATGACGCAAGGAAAAGGTAATTAGCATTCCTGCAGCCCACAACATAATAATTAATCCGCTGATAATTAGTGTAATTAGCTATTGTAAAGAAGTAGCGATATAGATGTTCGTCTGAGTTCTCAAAGCTCAATTCTGAATTACTCAAACCGCTGTTGTATCTTTGCAGCCATGAAAAGCGGCAAGCAAAATATCAGGCATTTTACTTTACCTGAGCTGGAGGTATATTTTGAGGAGTTGGGCGAAAAAAAGTTTCGTGCCAAACAGGTGTATGAATGGGTATGGACCAAACAGGTGCATAGCATTGAGGACATGACGAACCTGAGCAAACCGCTTCGCCAAAAATTAACCGACAATTTTACTTTACCGGCATTAGTTATTAATAACACACAGCGATCGGCAGATGGCACAGTAAAATCGAGCTTTAGAACCGTAGACGGACATTTGGTGGAAGGTGTATTGATACCAACCGATAACCGGGTTACAGCTTGCGTATCATCGCAAATTGGTTGCTCGTTAAGCTGTAAGTTTTGTGCTACAGGATATATTGATAGAAAAAGAAACCTGGATTACGATGAAATTTTTGATCAGGTAGTTTTAATAAATAAACAAAGCGAAGAAATTTACGGTAAAAAGCTGACCAATATTGTGTTTATGGGTATGGGTGAGCCGCTGTTGAATTATAAAAACGTTTTAAAATCAATTGAACGTATTACATCGCCTGACGGATTAGGCATGAGCCCGAGACGTATTACAGTTTCTACAGCCGGTGTGGCAAAAATGATCAGGCAACTGGGTGATGATAAAGTGAAGTTTAAACTGGCTTTATCGTTACACGCTGCTAATGATAACAAACGCCACGATATTATGCCGATTAACGATAGCAATAATATTAAGTCGTTGATTGAAGCGCTGAATTACTTTTATAAACAAACCAAGAACGAAATTACTTTTGAGTACATTTTGTTTAATAACCTGAACGATAGTATTCAGGATGCTGATGAGCTAACTAAAATTTACCGACAAGTGCCCGCTGATTTGGTAAATATTATTGAATACAACCCTATTGAGTTTGCGCAGTTTACCAAACCCGATGAAGACAAAGTAGCTGTGTTTATGAAACACCTGGAAAAAAACCGGGTGAATGCACATTTACGTCGCAGCCGTGGTAAGGATATTGATGCGGCCTGCGGCCAGTTAGCTAATAAAAACTAACTGTTAAGTATTTTAACTACGCTATCCGTTTATCCGCTGTTTTAGCCTTTAACAATTTGTTAGTGTTGGCCGTTAAACCCCGGCTATCTGTTACCGTCTTACAACTGTTCATAATTTATAAACAGGGTGTTAAGCCTTTGCTTGTAACAAACACCACAAATAAGTTTACCATGAAAAAATTATCATTTGTAGCAATTATTGCATTGGCTGTATCATTAAGCGCATCAGCACAGGAAGTACCTAACCGCACCCGTGGCGATTACAAAGCTAAACACCGCAGTGGTGCTGCTATGTACGGCAAAGATTTAAACCTGACTGAAGACCAGAAAGCTAAGTTTAAAAGTTTAAGCGAAGCACAACGTAATGAGTTGGCTGCCTTACAAAAGCAAGAAAATATTTCGGTAAAAGAAAGCAGGGAAAAACGTGCGGCCATCATGGAAGGATACAAAACAAAACGTGATGCAGTGTTAACAACCGAGCAAAAAGCAATGGTGGCAAAAAAACAAGTAGAACGTAAAGAAGGTGCTCGTAAAAGAGGTGAGCAAGCCGGTGCTAAACTGGAAAAGGAGTTAAACCTTACACCGGAGCAAAAAACAAAATTGCAGGAAAGCAGAAAAGTGAATGGTGATAAAGCGAAAGCTATTCGTGAAAACCAATCTTTAACTGCCGATCAAAAGAAAGCACAAATGCAAAAAATACGTGAAGAGCAGAAAGCTTCTATGAAATCTATTTTGACGCCTGAGCAGTACAGTAAAATGGAATCACAAAAAGGTCAGTTCAGAAAAGGTGATCATAAAAGAGGTAAAGGCCCAAGAGGTGAGAAAGCTAAAAAAACACCAACAACAGTGTAACCTAGTGACGGTTTTTTTGAAATATAAAACGGCCTCCTGCAATTGCTGGAGGCCGTTTTTCTTTTGCTATCAAATTATTTTGTAATTACTACTGTACCCCATTCATCGCTAACGGGTGTATAGCCAATATTATGTTGTTGGCAATATTCCCGCACTGCTTGTTTAGCACCGCTGTAATGTTTGTTGTTATAATCGTGTATAAAAATATAACCGCCTTTAGTTAAACGTGGGTAAAAATAAACCAAGCCCTGATAAATAGGTTCGTATAAATCCGGGTCCAGCGAAACAAAACAAAAAGTGTCTTCTAATCCGTTTAAGGAATTAGGGAACCGACCTTGTTTAATAATGCAGTTATTTCTGGTAGTCATTTTACTTAATACCAACTCTGTAGATGTGTTGCTAAAGTCCTGATGTCCATCACCGAAATTTTTGGCTTGTTCAATAGCTGTATCATTTTTATCAAACCCTTCAAACGTATCAAACAAGTAAAGTATTCTATCGGGAAAAGCCTGATTAATATATTTAGCAAAATCGCCACGGTAAACACCTACTTCGGCAGTAGAGCCTGCCACTTTATTTTCAAGAATTTCACGTACCGCTAATTCAAAAGTACTGATGCGGATATAATTCCCTTTTTGCGGCACAGGTATCTTGCGTTCATCGGTAAGTGCCGCCATTTTATAATCTACAATAATTTTTCCGTTGAGTAAAGAACGGAGAAAGGAAAAATATTTTTTCACTTATTTGTTTTATGATGAGTATCCGGTTGTTGTATAAAACACCGAAGCTAAACATTTGCAATCAGGGTTAAAAATTCAGCTTCGGAAATAATATTAACCGTATTTATTTTTTTTGCCTTTTCCAGTTTGCTTCCGGCATCTTCGCCCACTACCAGATAATTAAGCTTAGCGCTTACACCACTTAATAGTTTACCGCCTTTGGCCTCGGCCATGGCTTCCGCATCGCTGCGTTTTAATGTGGGTAGGGTTCCTGTAAACAAAAAAGTTTTGCCGCTTAAGCCACCACTTACCGGTGCCGATTTTTTATCGTTCACCATTTTTAACCCCAACGATTCCAATGCTTCCAGCATGGCAACGTTTTCTGCATTGCTGAAAAAATGTGCAATACTTCCGGCAACTTTAGGGCCAATATCTTCCAGGGCTAATAATTGTTCCTGCGTATAACTTTTTAAGTCCAGTAAATGGTTAACCGTATTTGCCAAAGTTTTAGCCGTTGTCTCGCCAACAAAACGAATACCTAAACCAAATATTAAACGGTGTAATGGTTGCGATTTTGATGCTATGATGGCTTGTTGCATATTTTCTATAGAACGCTTGCCAAAACCTTCCCAGCCGCTGATGGTGTCAAAATTTAAATTGTAAATACCCGGAATATCATTTAATAAACCGGCCGCATTAAACTTACGTACATTGGCTTCGCCAAAACCGCGTATGTCCATGGCATCCTTACTTACAAAATGTATAATACGTTCTACTACCTGTGCCGGGCATTCAATATTTACACAACGCCAAACGGCTTCTTCCTGTTCTTTAAATAGTTGTCCGCTGCACACCGGGCAGGCTTGCGGAAACACAACCGGTGTTTCTGTTCCGTTACGTACTTCGGCTAACGATTTTACAATGTAAGGAATAACATCACCGGCACGTTCGACCAATACACTATCACCAATCATTAAATCTTTTTCTTTAATCACTTCTTCGTTAAATAAAGAAATGGATGAAACCGTTACACCACCAATTGGCACAGGTTGAATTTTTGCTACCGGTGTGATAGCACCTGTACGTCCTACCTGAAAAGTCACATCCAGTAATTTACTGGTAGCCTGCCTTGCTTTAAATTTATAAGCAATGGCCCAACGCGGATGGTGGGATGTCATACCCATTGATTCCTGCAAGGGCACTGCATTTACTTTAATTACCATGCCGTCAATTTCGTAAGGAAGGTCATCCCTTTTTTCTTCAAATGTATGGCAGTAATCAATAACATCTTGTATGTTGTCAAATACTTTTTTCTCTTTCTGCGGACTTCTAAAACCCAGGTCCCACAACAGTTGCAGCGATCCGCTATGGGTAGTTAATAATTTCGGTGTATCGGCACCACCCAATAAAGTATAATCGCTTATATGGTACACAAACACTTCCAGGTTGCGCTTTTTTATTTCACGTGAATCTTTTACACGCAAAGTACCTGATGCTGCATTACGCGGATTAGCCAACGGTGCAAAACCCTGTGCAACAATCTGCTCATTATACTTACGGAAATTATTTTTATTAATTAATGCCTCACCTCTTATTTCCACTTGTTGCAAACCATATTGTGAAAATCTGGCCGATAAAGGAATACTGGGAATTTGTTTCATGTTGGTGGTAATCTCATCACCTTCCACACCGTTACCACGGGTAGCACCACGCACCAGCATATCGTTTTCGTATATCAGCGAAATACTGCCGCCATCAAATTTTGGTTCAACACAATAACTAATGCTGGCAGCACCACTCAGCTCTTTTGCTTTACGGTCAAAGTCCAGTAAGTCATCGGCATTGTAAGAATTATCTAAGGATAACATCGGCACTAAATGCACCGCTGTCGGAAATTCATTTGTCAAACCTTTTGCCACTCGTTGTGTTGGCGAATCGGCACTGATGCTTTCCGGATTTTCCGCTTCCAGTTTTTCTAATGTTTTAAAAAGCTGATCATATTCCATATCCGCCAACAGCGGATCATTTTCAATATAATAACGGTATTCATGAAATCGCAATACACTACGCAACAGCTCGATATCCGTTAATGCGATTGCTGCGTTTTGCTGCATCGTTTGTAATAATTGTTGGGTGGTGTTTTGTAATTGTATCGTCTGCTCTTTTGTAAACATAAGTGTTGCGGTTAAAGCTGTAAAGTTAAGGGTGGCGGCATGAAATTTACAGGCTGTAATTTTTATTTTGCTATCGGCTGTATAGCCCTGATTGAACTTTACTTGCGACGCTCCGTTCATCGTTCCGTTCTTTGTGCAGCATTGTTTTTTCCGGGGAGCGTTTATGGAGCTTCGTCAGGTTCCGCATTTCAAGAAAACTTCAGCATAAGAAAAAATGTTGCCCACCGAGCTTGACGAAGGGTAACGAAAAATCCCTTGCGATACACACACAATGCTGATTAGAGATATTCAGTACCACCGACAAGTCGGGGAACACCTTGCACAATGTTGAGTAAAGTTACAGGTGCTCAAGTGTGAGTATTTAATTCATTTCCACTGGAAATAA
>DHEF01000039.1:92757-102491 GCA_002399735.1 Chitinophagaceae bacterium UBA4857 | reverse complement strand
GGAAATAAATTAAATCCCGATCCTATCGGATCGCAAGGGACGATGATTAGGATTACCACTGCCGGTAATCAAAAAAAACTTTTATTTTAATCCATCACCATATAAATATTGGTAAGGCCTGCTTTATTTTTCAAGGCTACTTCGCCGGCTTTCTGGCAATGGAAAGAATCTTTCACTTGCTGGTAAGCGGTTTCGTTTATAATGATTTCATTTTCTTTGGCAATAGCCTGCAAACGTTGGGCAGTATTCACCACATCGCCAATTACGGTGTAGTCCAACCGTTTTAAATTGGCCGAACCTATGTTGCCGGAAATCATTTCGCCACTGTTAATGCCAATGGATACTTTTGGGGAAAACGTAGTGCCCAAGGCCGGTAACTCCGCCACTTTTGCCCGAACGGAAAGACTTGCCTCAATAGCTCTGTCCAGGTGATAGTCGCCACGGAAAACGGCCATTACGGCATCGCCAATAAATTTATCAACGTAACCACCTTGCGCAATAATTTCTTTAACCATTACATCAAAATAGTTGTTGAGCAACTTAACCACCGTGTCCGGCGATTCGGTTTCGCTGATGGCAGTAAAGCTACAAATATCGATGAATACGACCGACGCTTCTACTATTTCGTTAGCCATTAATGCCGATTCAAATTCACGACCACCCATAAACTTTAGCACCGTTTCATCCACGTACATTTTAAGGATATTGTTTTCCTTAATGGCTTTCAGTGTTTCTTTTACCTGTAACACATGCGCCAGTGTTTTTTCAACGGTTAGTGACAGGTCTTCGAAGTTGATGGGCTTTGTAATAAAATCAAATGCGCCACGGTTCATGGCAGTACGAATGTTTTCCATATCGCCATAGGCGGATACAATGACGGACTTTATTAAAGAGTTAGACTCGTTTAATTTACTTAACAGTGTAAGGCCATCCATCTCAGGCATATTAATATCGCTTAACAGAATATCAATATCCGGATGTTGTTGAATTTTTTCCAACGCATCGTTACCATTACTGGCAAATACAAACTCATAGTGTTGCTCTCTTATTTTTTGACGAAACTTTTGCCTGATCAATGTTTCCAGATCTGCCTCATCATCGGCCACTAAAATCTTGGTCATGATTCAATAGTTTTAAGTTTATCTTTTAAGGTGGCAAAATCAACTGGTTTGGTTAAAAAATCATCGGCACCTAAAGATTTTGCTGTGTTAAAATTTTCCGCATCGCCATAAGCGGTTATCATCATTACTCGTGGCGGTGGTGTAGCATATTTTTTCTTAATCCTGTCCAACAATTCCAGTCCGCTCATGCCCGGCATATTTATATCGGACAAAATAAGCACGGCTTCGTGGTCGTGCTGGTTTAAATAAGCCAGCGCTTCTTCACCCGAAAAAGCGAATGCAAATTTAAGTTCATTACTTCTTATCTCCTTACGAAAACGTTGTTCAAATAAAGTTTGTACATCTCTTTCGTCATCTACAACTAAAATATTCATGGTGCCCAAGGGTTTAATATGGTAAACTAATGAAGAAAGTGGTGCCTATATTTTCCTGTGATGTTACCTGCAACGTACCGTTATGGGCCTTGGTAATAATGTCATAACTCATGCTAAGGCCCAGGCCGGTGCCTTGCCCGGTAGGTTTTGTAGTAAAAAAAGGTTGAAATATTTTATCAATAATCTGTTGTGGTATACCTGAGCCATTATCCTGCACCCGTATTTCAACGCCGTTACCGGCCGCTACGGTTGTAATGGATACTACCGGTTTATAATCGCTTCCCGCGGTTTTCTTTTTTGCATTAGTGGCATAAAATGCATTGTTGCACAGGTTTAGAATTACCCGGCCTATTTCCTGCGGTAATACATTTATTTTACTTAATTGCTCGTCAAACTTAGTTTCAAAACCGGCATTAAAGGTTTTGTCTTTTGCCCTTAAACCATGGTAGGAAAGGCGCATGCACTCGTCGCATAACGCATTAATATCTGTTAATTCTTTTTGGCCCGTGCTGGTACGACTGTGTTGTAACATACCTTTCACAATACTGTCAGCTCTTTTACCATGTAAATTTATTTTCTTCTCATTATCGGCTATATCATTTATCAGCGCTTTTACTTCTTCATAATCCTGTTTTTCAATAGCCACTTTCATTTCCTCCAACAGCTCCCCATTTATCTCAGAAAAGTTGTTTACAAAGTTTAAAGGGTTTTGAATTTCATGTGCAATGCCGGCGGTAAGCTCACCCAGGCTGGCCATTTTTTCGGCATGTATTAACTGGCTTTGGGTTGACTCCAGCTCGTGTAAGGTTTTTTGTAGTTCTTCCTTTTGTTGTGTTATTTCGGCAGTACGTTCTTTTACCTGTACTTCTAGCTGTGCTTTTATTTGCTCGGTAATTTTGTATTCTTTTTCTTTTTCTTCGTTAATCTTTCTTTCTTTTTCCAGTGCTTTTTTCTGCTTGTTGTTAATTATAAGCATGGCTACCATCCAAACCAAAGCCAGTAACTCGGCTCCTTCTAAATAATTACGCCACGATTTGTAAAACGGTTTGTCAATTATGGAAATAACATCTTCGAAAAAATTAAGTACAAATAAAGGCCAAAATGCATTTATCAAAGCCTTGCCCGATGTAAATAAAGTATTGGTATATACTGTATATATTACCGTCGCTGTTAAGCCATAGCTAAACATGATAAGCAAGCCACTAACCGGAAGAAACACATTGTGCAGCACAAACAACGCAGCACTAATACAAATGGCTGTAATAATAAGCTTATCCCATTGTTGTAAACCGTTTTTACCCTTTGTCTCCTTTCGCAGATTGAGCAACAGAATAATAACCAGTATAGTTTGTAAAAGCATAGTAGATACTTGTTAATAAAATAATTATACCGGCAAAGTAATAACAAAGCGAGTGAATTCCCCTTCCTTGCTGTCCACTTTTAATTCACCTCCATGTGCTTTTACAATATCGTAGCTAATGCTAAGACCTAAGCCGGTACCTTGCCCGGTAGGTTTGGTGGTAAAAAATGGTTGGAATATTTTTTCTTTCACCGCATCCGGAATGCCATTGCCATTATCCAGAACGGTGATTTCAATAGCATGTGGCAGCTTTTTTGTTTGTATAGACACGGTAGGGGCATACACTTCTTTCACTGCTTTGCTTTTTTCTGCCACGGCATAAAAAGCATTATTCAACAAATTCAATAACAAACGTCCTATTTCCTGAGGTAACACATTTACTTTTTTTATTTCGCTATCAAAATCTATCGTAAAGTGTGCGTTAAAACTTTTATCCTTAGCTCGCAAACCATGATAGGAGAGTCTTAAATATTCATCGCACAAAGCATTGATGTCTGTCGGTTCTTTTTGTCCTTCACTTTTCCGGGAATGTTGTAACATGCCTTTTACAATGGCATCGGCACGTTTACCATGGTGGTTTATTTTTTCAAGATTGTTCTTTATATCTGTAGCAATGGCTTCTACTTCTTCCATATCTCCATTAACTAATGCTGCGCTCATTTCATCTAACAACTCACTGCTTACATCGCTAAAATTGTTTACAAAATTTAATGGGTTTTGTATTTCATGAGCAATACCGGCAGTGAGTTCGCCGAGAGAAGCCATTTTTTCGGATTGTATTAATTGTTTTTGTGTGGCCTGTAATGCAATCAAAGTGTCTTCTGCTTTTTTACGAGCCTCTTTTATTTCTTTTAAATCTTGCTCTGCTCTTATAGCTTGTGCTTCCGCTTTTTGTAAATCAAGAAATCGGGTATAGGTTTGTTCAAACACTTTAGCAAAACGGATAAAAATATCATGCGAATCGGGAACGTGTTCGGGTGTTATAAACAACAAATGACCATATTTAAAAAAAGTAGCATGGTCAATCTGCCTTTCCGGAAAGGAGCGACCGGCTGCCAACATGCCTCTTAACGCATCACCCATTATCGGAATAGTGAGGAGATAGTCATAATGGGCTTTGCAATCCCCTCCGGCAAACTCTTCAATGTAAATTTGTTGGCCTTGCTTACCTGCTTCATAAGCCCGCAGAAAGAAATCCTCCCTAGGCGTTTTGTAAGCAGGCAACGTACCGCCTTCAGAACTAAACCATTCGGTAGATTCATTGTCGCCATAAATATTAAATGCACATCCCCATGTTTCTATACCCAATGAACGAACCTGTGTATCCAGTACAAAAGACGCATCCGCTAATTCATCACTATGCTGCATCGCCATTGTTCTTGCCCGCACTCTTTCTACAGCAGCTTCAATTTCCAGTTCTCTGTTTTTGGATTGAAGTTCTATTGTTCTTCGTTGTACGGCTTCCCGCAATTCCAGGTTTTCCTTTTCTATTTTTTTTGCGGCCTGTTGTTGTCCTTCTTCGGTGCGATGGTCGGCAAAAGAAGCATGCTGATGAACAGCTTTCCACACATCATCAACTTTTATCATGACGCAGCTAATTCTTGCATGACCATAAAAAGTCCAGGCATCACTCATCAGTATATACAAATCACTCAGCTCTCTGGCCACAACCATATTATCCCGTACAGGTTGAATGCTGATATTTCTATTCCGCAATTCCGCTTTGCCTTTTAACTCTTCGGCAGTAGCCGTATAAAAAGCAATCGCATCTTTCTTGCTAAAATATGTTTCTCCTACGGCCGATCCAATAATGCTGAAATCTTCGGTAAGGTAAGAGGCAAACACTTCCATGTTGGCCGACAAATTAGCTACCCAAAAACTTTTATACGCTTCAATTATTTCGGCTTCTAATTCTTTGGTTAGTTTCATTTATTATTAGTTAGAATACTCGTTGGAAATATTATATTGTAGTTACCTTTTAAATTTTAATACTCGTGCATACGGAGCTGTAGTTGTATGTAATGCGTGGTGTTTTTTATTTGTTAGTCAGCAGCAGTAATACTAATCAACTTTTGTTGTAATCCGATAGGATTGGGATTTAATTTATTTCCAGTGGAAATGAATTAAATACTATCACTTGTGCTGCAAATCGCTCATCATCATCGTGAAAACAATGCATTTTTTATTCAATAAAAAATACTTTTTTTATTTTCTTGTTTTCAATGTGGTAAATGGCAGTAGCCTCTTCTATTTTATCATTAAATTGTACACGTTCTTTATCTATTACAATATTGCCCTGTACTATTCTACTTAATATTTCGCAATGCAGGTTGGGTATTCCGTCAAACATCTCGGCATAATTTTTCCGCATTGCCTCTTTACCTTTACCAAGCAATTTATCAGGATAGATATAAATTTCCACGTCATCGGCGTAGGGTTCTAAAAAAGCTTCTATATTTCTAAAGTTGTAGGCATTTAACTGGCGTTGCACCAGTGCTTCAGGTGTTTCCATCACCAATGTGTCGGGGTTAATAACCACCCCTCTATTTATTACACGATATAGTTTAGTAAAGTTTGTTAAACTATCTACCGGGTTAGCATCCAGTAAAATTAAATTAGCTTTTTTTCCCATTGTTATACTACCAAACTCAGTTTCTTTACTTAGCATTTTTGCGCCATTAATGGTAGATGCCTGAATTATTTGCCAGTTACTCATACCACTTGCCCTCATCCGTGTTAATTCGTTCAGGTAAGATGTAGCATGCAGTGTGCCTATATTACCGGCATCGGTACCTGTTGCTATGATAACCCCGGCATCGGCGAGTTTTTTAAGATTTTGTGCGCTGATTCTATTGGCTTCTTTGTTTTTGGCCATATAAGCTTCCGAGTTAGCCACGTTTTTATATTTGTTAATAAGTGCTGTATCTGGCAAGTGTTTCAAATCAAGGAGGGTACCTAACTGGAAGGGCTCAGCATAACGTAAATCATGATTACTCATGGTTAAACGTTGCGCAAAAGTGATATCGTAGCCATCCATTGCCTGCAGCGTAGGGCAAAGAACTGTTTTCTTGTTTTTTAACAATTGTACAAAATCATCTTTCAGTAATTCATCTTCCACGTTATGCACCAAAAAATCAGCACCATTCTCCACCGCCAGTTGTGCTGTAATTCTTTCGGTGGCATGTACTGCTACTTTTAGTTTGTTTTTGTGTGCTTCATCTATGATAGCTTTAATAACAGGCAAATTTTTTCTGGCACTTTCTTCCTTTGGTAAACCATCTGCGCCAACTATATACCATATTTTAATAAAATCCGGGTTATAGGGCAATTGTTGCTGCACCATTTTTATACCATCATCAATGGTTTTTACCAAACTAAAAGGAGCTTCATCGCCCATGTTTTTAAACACTTCCGGTTCATAGGTAGTAAGTAGTGGACCAGTCATATAAATAGAAGGTGCAAAATTTTTTTCTTTATACAACTCCCGTTTTTTTAGGTAACTATAAGATGCGCCAACATCCACTACATTGGTAATACCGTTTTGCAAATACCTTCTTAATTTATCTTCCATGGTTTTGTGCGCCAATTCTCTTTCCTTTTCATAGGGGGTCTTGCTTCTTAAATCAATCGCATCGGGTCGGGTATATAAACCACCGTTCTGAAAAAAATGTATATGGGCATCCGTTAAACCCGGAAAAAGGTATTTACCGGTGCCATCAATAATATTTGCGTCGGCAGGTATTTTTACTTTTGTGGATTGTATTTTAGTTATAACGTCGTTATTGATAATAACCGTTTGGTTTGGGACCAACTTTTGCTTTTCTACATCAGCAATCGTTACATTGATAATATAGGTTTGTGCAAATGACGTAGCAGTTACTAAGAGCAGTACCGACAGTGAAATGAATTTATTTATCATGGTTAAGGGGTTTAATTAATGTGTTACGATTGTTGATTAACGAACGGAACGATGAACGGAGCGTCGCAAGGGACGATCATCGGTGTTAATGTAGTTAGTATCATAAATTTACTTTATAAAATTTCATAGCACACAAATCGTAGGAGTTTTATTTTTCCTTCAACGCTATGCACCTACAGGAGATGGAATGAATCACCTGATTGTTAGCGGGGCCATTACTAAAACCGCCATGTGGAAAAAGACGGCTATGTGCACACTTCACATTTTGCCGGAGCCGGACAGGCAGGTGGTACAAAGTACCAAAAATTACTTCACCCATTTAGTACAACGTTTGCATTCAAATGGTAAAGAGCCCTTATTTCTGTGTTTATGCTAATTATTTGTAAAAAACAAGCGTTCAAACGATTGTCCAATTTTTGTATTTGGAACTATGTTATGGTATTATTAAGGATATTGCGACAAATAAAAAATAAACTACGCTATGGGTACTGATCGCAGAAAATTTTTGAAAGGGTTGGCCATTGGTGGTGGTATGCTTGCTACCGGTGTTCCGTCATTTGCCAGCGGCCCTGCCGTTACTGACGAAGAGTTTGAAAGAAGTTTTGAATTGCAGAAAAAGAAACAACGTTTTAATATGTGCGGTTATGCTGCACCAAAATTAAATGTAGTACGTGTGGGCATTGTAGGCCTTGGTATGCGTGGTGTAGGTGCCGTAGAAAGACTGGCTTATATTGATGGAGTGGAGATTGTTGCCTTGTGCGATAAATATGCCGACCGTGTAACAAAATCGCAAAAAATTTTAGAAAGATTAGGCAGGCCCAAAGCAAAAGAATTTAGTGGTGATACCGGCTGGAAAGCTTTGTGCGAAAGTCCTGATATTGATTTAGTATATAACGTAACACCATGGGAGTTACATACACCTATTTGTTTAGCGGCCATGCGTAACGATAAACATGCGGCAGTTGAGGTAAACGCAGGTTTAAGTATTGACCAATGCTGGGAGCTGGTAGAAACATCGGAGAAAACAAAGAAGCATTGTATGATGCTTGAGAATTGTTGCTACGACTTTTTTGAACTGCTTACTTTAAACATGGCCCGCCAGGGAATGTTTGGAGAATTGGTACATGCCGAAGGTGCTTACATACATGACCTGAGCAAAGACTGGTTGTTTAATAAAAACGCATATGCTGATATGTGGCGTTTAAAAGAAAACTACAAACGCAACGGTAACCTTTACCCAACCCATGGTTTGGGGCCTATTGCCCAATGTTTAAATATTAACCGTGGCGATAAAATGGATCACCTGGTTAGCATGAGCTCCAACGATTTTATTTTAAACAATATGGCCAGGGAAAAAGCAGCAACAGATAATTTTTTTGCCGAGTTTACAGACAAGCCTTACCGTGGTAATATGAACACCACAATCATTCGTACGGATCTTGGTAAAACAATGATGATACAACACGACGTATCAACCATACGTCCTTACTCACGTTTACATTTATTAAGTGGTACAAAAGGTATTGCACAAAAATATCCCGGCCCCGCAAAAATTGCTTTTGGCCATAGCTGGGTTAAAAAAGAAGAGTTTGACGAGCTGGAGAAAAAATACACCCCACCCATTGTTAAACATATTGGCGAAATAGCCAAGGAAGTTGGTGGCCATGGTGGTATGGATTTTATTATGGACTGGCGCCTGATAGATTGCTTACGTAACGGCTTACCGCTTGATCAGGATGTGTATGATGCAGCAAGCTGGAGTTCCATCTTTGCATTAAGCGTTACATCGGTAGGTAAAAAATCAAAAACAGTTGATATCCCCGATTTTACTCGTGGTGCGTGGAAAACAAACAAGCCTGTTAACCTGACTTTAGATGGTGGCGGTACTACACAGGTAAGAAAAGTAAACAAAGGTAAAACCAACCAATTGGGTCAATAATTTAGTAGCCATACTTTTTATACAGCCATAGCTTCGTAGCTATGGCTTTTTTTATGACCAACATCATAGCTGTAATTTTTACAGCATGGTTACCTTTGCCTAAATATTTTGGTTATGAACGAATCTATTGCCAACATTCGCTTAAACTACAGCAAACAAACTTTACTGGAAGCCGATGTAAAAGATAACCCTATTGAACAATTTAATAGCTGGTGGAACGAAGCTATTAAAGCCGAGTTAAGTGAAGTAAATGCCATGACCCTGGCCACAGCATCGGCCGATGGTATACCCGCTGCCAGAATTGTTTTACTAAAAGGCGTAACACCTGATGGGTTTATTTTTTTTACCAATTACAACAGTTTTAAAGGCCTGCATTTATTAGAAAACCCAAAAGCTTGTCTGGTATTTTTTTGGAAGGAGTTAGAGCGCCAGGTACGTATTACCGGGCTTGTAAGCAAAACCAGCGAGACTGATAGTAATGAATATTTTTACTCACGACCCACCGGCAGCCAGATAGGTGCCAGTATTTCCCCGCAAAGCACCGTTATACCCAACCGCGACATTCTGGAAAATGCTTATGCCCGACTGGAAGATAATGTTGCCAAAAACTTAAACAACATTACACGGCCCAACCATTGGGGAGGTTATATCGTAAAGCCCGTAACGGTAGAGTTTTGGCAAGGCCGCCCATCCCGCCTGCACGACAGGTTGCAATACAGTCTGCAATTAGATGGCAGTTGGCTTATCGAGCGCCTGGCGCCATAGAAAACCAATTAAGAACTAATAATTGAACCGCTTATAGCTTTTGGCTTTCTACTTTAAGCATTCAGCATTACGCCTCGCTAATTATTTTTTGTTTACCAACGTTCCTCCACTGATTAAAGCCTCCCCCTAACTCCGTTACTTCCCTTCGTGAATCTCCGAAGGAGGGGCTTAGGTAGAGTCAGATGCGGCATTAATATTTTTACGTTACGAGCTATGGTGCTACTATCATCGTCTGTTGCGATCCGATAGGATCGGG
>DHEF01000039.1:77951-92550 GCA_002399735.1 Chitinophagaceae bacterium UBA4857 | reverse complement strand
AATTAATTCTATTGGGCATTGTGTAAGTTTCCTATACTCTCGTAACAAGCTTTCTGCTTTAAGCATTCAGCTTTCGGCCTAAAACAAAAAACCTGCGCAGCACAGTGTGCAGGCAGGTTCACTAAGTTTAGTTATAAAAAAACTTACGCCTTTTTTTCGGCAGTAGCCTCTTTAGCTTTTACAACTTTAGCAGGGCGTGATTTACCAAATGAGCCCTTAAATCTTTTACCTTTTGCAGTTTTTTTATCTCCGCGTCCCATAAATACTTTTAATTAATAATCAAGAATATGCTGCAAATGTACATTTTTTAATTTAAAAAAGCCCCAATACCAATAGTAATGGGGCTTTTATGAAAAAACTGACAAAAGTTAGATTTTTGCAGACAACTCTTTACCTGCTTTAAATTTAGCAACTTTACGAGCTTTGATTTTGATAACAGCACCGGTTTGAGGATTACGACCGTTACGGGCAGCTCTTTTAGATACTGAGAAAGTACCAAAACCTACTAAAGTAACTTTACCACCACCTTTCAATGTTTTAGTAACTGCTTCAACAAAAGAATCTAAAGTTGCGTTAGCTTGCGTTTTTGTGATACCTGCATCATCAGCAAGTTTAGCGATCAAATCAGCTTTGTTCATGATATTATTGTTTTATGTTTTAGTAACAAAAACAAAATTAGAAGGTTTTTAATTGCAACAAAAAAATTATCACACAATTATTTATTTAACAAAGCCTTCAAAACCTTAACAGGCAAGCATTAGATCAAAACACAGTACAAAATAATCCTACGTAAATTTTCTATCCAATCGTTAAAACCCTTGCCAGCATTGCATTTCACGGCTATTGGCCTGAAATAAGCCACAGGCAAGCATTCCAGCGGAATATAAGGCAGTAACTGACATAAAAAAATAAATTATATTATTATGCACAATCAATTCACAATTTGTAAAACCGATCTGAATGCAATGTATTTATTACCCCATTTAGAAGTAGCCTTATGGCTAAACTCCTCGGCAAACTCTTTAATATAACGGTTGTACAATGCCTTACTTTCTGCATGATATTGTATGGCATAAGTAATACCATCGGTTTCGTCCGTTTCTATCATGTGCAAAATAGTAGCATGTGTAAAACAGCCGGTAGCAATTACCTCGGGTATATGCTCCTGTTTCATCCAGTTTAGCCATAGTACTGCAATGCTGTAATCTACCTTAGAAGTTACGTTGTATACAATCATATTTTTTATTCTCGCTTGGTTTAATTCAGTTCCAAATATACCGGGCAATGGTCGGAGTGTTTTACATCCGGATAAATCTCGGCATCTTTTAGCCGGTTCCGCAAAGGTTCGGTAACCGTAATATAATCAATACGCCAACCTTTATTATTTAACCTTACCGATGGAAAACGTTGGCTCCACCAGCTATAACGGTGCGGCTCCTGGTGAAAAGTTCTGAAAGTATCAATCCATCCACCGCCTAAAAAGTCGGTCATCCAAGTTCTTTCCTCCGGTAAAAAACCGGATGATTTTTTATTGCCTT
Organism: Chitinophagaceae bacterium UBA4857; assembly: GCA_002399735.1. Classification (GTDB taxonomy): domain Bacteria; phylum Bacteroidota; class Bacteroidia; order Chitinophagales; family Chitinophagaceae; genus Terrimonas. The sequence goes on along the minus strand of DHEF01000039.1, from coordinate 91,012 downwards.
TCGGGTCATGAATATCAATTTCGTTATGGGCAATATTGTAATCGCCACACAAAATAATCTTAGGATGTTTTTTTTGTAGTTTTTTCAAATAGTTGTTAAATTCTGCTAACCATTCGTATTTAAATGTTTGTCTTTCATCACCCGATGTACCGCTTGGGAAGTAAGCATTAATTACACGTATATCACCAAAATCAAGTTGTATCACTCGTCCTTCATCATCACTTACTTTATGGCCGGTACCAAATTGTACATTGTCCGGTTTAATTTTAGTAAATACAGCTACACCACTATATCCTTTTTTCTGTGCGCTGTACCAATAACTTTCATAACCTAAAGTTGCAATTTCCGTCACATCAACATCCTGTTGATTGGCCTTGGTTTCCTGCACACAAATAACATCGGCCGGGTTGGTTTTTAACCAGTCAATAAAACCTTTTTTAATAGCAGCACGTATGCCATTAACATTATAACTTATAATACGCATAACAAAAGTTTGGCCTTAAAAATACAGGATAATTTAATTGCCGTCAAACCAAATTTTACTAAAATGTGTTGTTGTATATTATAGTTTTTAATAAAGGTTAATACCATTGTAAATAATTCCACACAGGTAAAGAAAATAGCTTATTGCTATGGTTTTGTATCTAAATGTTATATTTTTATCGTTTACTAAAATATTACTATGCAAGAAAACGAAAGGATAATTCCTGCAAAAGAACATGTGTATTTAGATGGTCCCAAAAGTCGTGGTTACGAGTTAAGTTTTGCATTCCGTGTGTTTAAACAATTTATAAAAGGATTTAGAACCCTGCATTTTGTGGGCCCCTGTATCACCGTTTTTGGTTCGGCAAGGTTTAAAGAAGATCATCCCTATTATCAGCAAGCTGTAGAGTTTGGTAAACGTATTGCCCAAATGGGTTTTACCACATTAACTGGTGGCGGCCCCGGTATTATGGAAGCCGCTAACCGTGGTGCTTACGAAAACGGTGGCCAGTCAGTTGGTTGTAATATTTTACTGCCGTTTGAGCAACATGAAAATCCATACATACATAAATCCATCACCTTTGAACATTTTTTTGTACGCAAAGTATTGCTGGTAAAATATTCTTACGCATTTATTATTATGCCCGGTGGTTTTGGTACCATGGATGAGTTTTTTGAAACGCTTACACTGGTACAAACCAAAACCATTACACAGTTTCCTATTGTGTTATTTGGCAAAGAGTTTTACAAAGAGCTATGGGATACCATGGAAGATATGGCCAAACGTGGCACTATTTCGCCGGAAGATATGGACCTGGTATTATTAACCGATGATTATGACGAAGCTATGAATCATATACGGCATTATGTAAAAACAAACTATCAGGTAAAGGCCCGTAAACGTCGATTTATGTTTTTTGAAAAAAGATAATTTTAGAAAATTATTGTTGGTAGCGCAACAAGTACAACATTAATTTTTTACTGTATAAAATTTGGGGATACGAAGTTGCGATGGTTGATTAGTATTACTACAGATGAAGGGCTGCGCTGCTTAGACGTAAATGGTAGCGAAGCGTACATTGCAGGCGGGCAGCGGACTGTGGTTGATTAGTGATATATTGATGAAAGCCCCAAAAAATAATAAAAGTGTTAGTAATAAACTTTAAATAACAAAGGGAACCGTTAACGGTTCCCTTTGTTATTTGCGCAACCTCTGTTACCTTATTTTTTCAACAATTTAATGGTTTGATTATCTGAGTTTGTTTTTAATTGCAATAGATACAAGCCGGAAGCTTGTGCCTTAAACCATGTGGTTAAGCTATTGCTTACCTGTATAAAAGTGCCGCTGTAATTAACAATTGCCATTCCTTGTGCATTGTATATATGAATGGTAACAGGCTCGTTAATATCTATATTACTAATTAATTTAAGCTCGTTAGTAAACGGATTTGGATAGGCAATTACTTTTCTTTTGTTTTCATTTGCCCTTTCTACCACAACAACATTACTGTAGGTGTATTTACCGTCGTTGTCAATCTGTTTAAGTTTGTAGAATACTTTTCCGTCCCCGTTTGTTACATCTAACCAATTGTAATGCTGAGACATACTGGCAGGTTCAAAATGTACCATTGAATAATCACGGCCATTGGTACTACGCAATATTTCAAATCCTTTATTGTTTTGTTCACTACCGGTTTGCCATTTTAGTTGTGTACCTTTATTTGTTGGTGTTGCGGTAAACGACACCCATGATACAGGTAATAGGCCGGGTTCACTTAACACTGCAAATTTTGAAAAATTGGTAATGCCCGTAATACTGGCGGTATATGGATTTGTACCATTGACCAGCGTTGTTCCTACCACTGTCCATTCAGGTGCAGCATCGCCTTTATGTTTAGCTACGTAAGCTCCCATTTGCGAAAAACCGGATAATTGATTAGTGTTGTTCCATTGGAAAGCAGCCGTTACATTAGCCCCTGTTGCAGTAGCGGGGTCAATAACCCATGTTTTATTAATGTACTCATCTCCAATTCTGGTACTACCGAATGTTCCCTGCATTAAAACCTGCTCAAAATTGCGGACACAAAAGTTCATAGCAGTGCCGGTATTAACCAGTTTTAATGGTGTATAATTTGTATTACCTATGGGAAATAATTTTTCTACACTACCAACCTCAGTGCAAATAACACCTCCGTTCGAAGGATTGTTACCGGTTTGTATATAACTGGCGCTGCTGCCTCCTGTAATAGTAGCGGTGTTTGCCAGTTGTATATTATTGTTATTAATTAACAAGTTGCCCATTGTTAATTGCAAATCATTATTAATACTGATATTATCATTAAGCGTTACACCGTTAACGTTGTTTATTTCTATAACCGGTAAACTTGTAACACCGGTTATTGTTTGCGTAACATTACCACCCATTGATATTTTTGTGGTACCATTAATAATAGCACCGTTGTTTGTAATGTTACCGGTTACAGATAATACATTATTTACTGTTAACGAAGTTCCGTTTTCCAACACTAAATTTTTACAGGCTAATGGTGCGTTTATTACCGGCATTACCGAGCTGTAAGCAGGTATAATAACATGGGTTAAGCTATCGGGCAATTTACCTTCTTCCCAATTGCGGCAATCAGTTACGTTTGTGGTTCCCGCGTTACCTGTCCAGATACTAACTTTTAATGTTGAACTATTAGCAGCAGCACGGGTATCTACTACTTGTGGTGCGGTATAAGCCACATTACACCATACTTTTTGTGCGGCCTGTATATTATTTGTATGTCTAACTTTAACCACAATCCATTTATCCGAAGTTGGAGTGTATGTTATGGTCAATGGTGATCCAGCGGTTGCTGTACCACTTGCAGTAGCAACAATATTACCATCCAAATCACTCAACATGCCGGTAATATTTACACCATCAATTTCCGGAAAAATTTTATAAGTAATTGCATTGCCGGCAGCAGCAAATATTTTACCTGCCACTCGCTGGTTAGTACTATTAGCAGGCAAAGCACCTCCATATCCTAAAGATTCGCAATGACTATCGCCCAAATCATTGGCCATTTCCCACTCCTGTGTAGTTTGTGTAGCTCTTGTTGGTGTATAGGTAGCCCCATCAAAACCTACCGGCGCCCAAATACTGTATCCGTACCAATTACTTGCCGGTACAACAGGCGGTGTGTTTACCAATACCCGACGATCACCCGGAACCGTATAAGTTGCCGTACCATTAGCACCGCTATAATCTTTCAATACAGTACCCGGTGGAAAATCACTATCCACCCAGGCTTGCTGCCAGCCACTTGCATCACCACGATCGTTCATACCAATTAATGCTTTGCCACTACGTTCTACTATTAATAAATCATTGGCACTATTACCACTCGGCCAAAACGTTGATGCATCAGCCGATCTAACTTTAAAATCCCCTTCTTTAAAGCCCAATACCTGATGGGCCCAAATAATATTATTGATGGCATTATTTACAGGCAGGTCAACATTACTATTTGGTAAATGCGAAAATCTTTTTCCTGTGTTATACACATTAAACAGGTCTTCAAAAAATAATTGCGGGTTACCATCTACACTCATAATAACAGCATACGCCAAGGGTAAACGAATATTGCCCGGTTCAATATGTGGCGATAATTCACTACCTGTATTCCATCCTGTAATGTTACCATTTGCATCTAAAGTGGGACGGTAAGTATCGTGGTTATTTACAAACGGCATGGTACGGTGTATACGTTTGCCGCCCTGATCAGTATAGCGCCAGTTTTGTTGTGCACCGGCCAGTTTCCACATATCATAAAAACCGCCTGCATCCGTCATTGATTTAATAGCTCCATCGCCATCATAAGCTCTTAGCCCAAAATCAAAAGTTCCCATCGAAAAATTATTGCCTCCATTGGCCTGAAAAATATGATCGGTGTACCTGTCTAACTCAGCTTTGCCACCAACATATTCACCTACGTTCAGCATCTCATCTCCTCCTTTGGCAAAATCGGGCAACAGATATTTAAGGTTATGGCTCAAATCTTGTTGTGTATGTACATCAAAATGTTTTACGGCATCCCATCTAAAACCATCTACACCCGTTTGTTTTTTAAACCACATAATCCAATCACGTGACTGATTACGCATATAGTTACCTGTTTGTGCAGGGTTATAACCTATTACATTACTACTTACCCCGTAACCGCCTACAACGCTACAGGAACTGTTTATAAAATAGGGCCCCGAGTTTCCTACTACACAATCAGCCCCATAACAAATGTCCGGCCCCCAATATGGCTCTGTCATAGCATCTGAAACTGAGTTATGATTACTATGCGGATGAAAATTCTGGTAATTTTTAGACCACCTTCCCGACCTGTTCCAATAATCAGTAGCAGACTCATCAGTAACAGGCGTAGCATAACTAACATACCTGAAATTTTTGTAGCCGCTATTGGTTACCATTGAATAAGTTGTTTCCGTATCCTGACCACCATTACCTGTACCCGATCCGGCATTGTCCACGTGGTTTAATACTATATCCTGTATTACTTCAATGCCATTGGCGTGTAACACCGCAATCATTCTTAACAACTCATCTTTAGTACCAACACGTGTGGTAGTTGCCCTTCCGGCCGTAGTCCAGTAGTCATCGGGCTTTTGGTACTTGTCGCCCAAGTCATAATGGTCAAAAGGCGAATAACCAACCGAGTTTACGCCACCGTTTTTATAGCTTGGCGGAATCCACACGGCATCAATACCCATTGATTTTAAGCGTGGAGCCATCTCGGTAATATAATTTGCCCAGGATGCCGGAAAATTGGCATTCCAGTAATCCCACCAAAAAGCCTGTAATACTACTTTTTTTACTTTTTGCTGCGCAAATACCGGATGAATAAAAAGAAAGGAAAATACAAATAGCAGGCAGTACTGCATTGTCCGAAGGGGACCAAATAATTTTCTCATAGCAAGCGTTTTTAAAAAGAAATCGTTTTAAGGAAATAAAGATAAGAAATTAATATGTACAAAATACACATTAAAAAAATTGGGGCTGTCAACGTACCTTTCTGTGTTCAGCTGCAGTTCCCGCCTTCTGCAGTAGTGTAACTGCCACACACATTGGCCAACGCAGCATTGCAGCTACTGCTGCCAGTCCGGCAGCCATTCAGCTTATTATCATTAATCAACAGTTATAAGCCAAAGTATTATAACCAATATGTGTAATGGCTGGTTTTGTATAGCGATGTTTTAGATATCTTTAGTCGGACAATATTTATTTATAGAACTTAGTTGACGTATAGGACGAACCGCATGAAATATGCGCCAAAATTATGGGCAACTATATCCTACCTTTTAGGTATTGGTGTTGCGTTGCTATTAATGCAGGTACGTAAAAGCAAGCATTACCACAGGATTTTTTAAACAATAATTTCCATGAGTTTTATACGCATATACCTAAGTTTTCGTTTAGGCTATTGTTGCTTTCCATTATAGGTTATATATGGTTGTTAACGGGTGTGGGTATAAAACATATTACATTATTAGCCTTTGGTGTTATAGTTATTAATTTTGTGTACCAATTTTTTATACCTGTGCTTAACACCCCCGATGCTATTGATGCTTGGTATGGTGTAATAGGCTGCTTAGCAGGATGGTTGTTTTTAATATTGGTGAAAAAATATGGACTGAAACATATTCCTGAGAAGAAAAGTTAATATTTCAAAATGCACATTACTTATCATATAAATGACAACAGAAAAAACGGACATATTAATTTCAAAAGGGAAATTTAAAAATTATGTCATTACTATAGTGTTGGCTTTTATGGTTTGTATCCTTACTTATAAAGTTTATATACAAAAGCCGTATTACCCTACTAAGGAAAAACTTAAGCCAGTTGCAGGCACTTTGAGTAGGTCTCCAAAATTAAGTAGTTCAAGAAGTGGGGTTACAGGTGTTTGGTTTTATTTAAAAGAATATCCTGACCTGAAATTTAATATTGATAAAATTGGTTATCGGACAATGCACAAAACGGCATTGCTTGAATGGGCACCGGGTACTGATGCTATTTTCTTAACTAATAAGAAAGCTCTCCTTAAAGGCAGTGTTGCTATTTACGACATAACAATTATGGGCAATAATCTTTTAAAACATGAGGATTTCAAGATTGCCTTAAAAGAAAATGAATTGCTCTTACAAAAATGGAGTTGGATTATAATCTTAATTTTAATGAGCCTTCTGTTTCGCAAAAAAATAAAACAACGCTTTGTAAAAACTGAGCGCACCGAATAGTTCTTACATCATATGAGGCTAATATTTTTCCTTTAAATTTTTTTATCTTTAATAAAATTGGTCAAATATGGAATCTGCACAACAACTTGCTAACAGATTAAAGGATGTAGTACTTAGCGGCAAATGGATTGCCAATACCAATTTTAAAGAACAGCTTACCGGTTTAAACTGGCAGCTAGCTACCGCTTCATATAACGGCCTTAACTCCATTGCGGCACTCACCTTTCATATCAACTATTATATTGCCGGAATAATTGAAGTATTTGAAGGCCGTAACCTTACAATAAAAGATAAGTATAGTTTTGAAATGCCCGCTATAACATCGCAGGAACAATGGGAACAGTTGGCCGAAAATTTATACTTGCATGTAGAAAAATTTACGGCGTATGTAGCAGCTATGTCGGAAGAACAATTAAACAGTGTATTTGTGGATGAGAAATATGGTACCTACCGCCGTAATATTGAAGGTACAATAGAACACTGCTATTATCATTTTGGACAAATTGTAATCATTAAAAAACTGCTGCTGCAACAAGAAAACAATACTGATGAATAAGAACTCAGCTATGCGAAACTTGTAGTTTCGTATTTTTATTATATCGCCTATGGTGATTAGTTAGCTGAATTATATTCATACGCTGAAAGGCTGCCGGATTGTAGCGGCATACCGACCATAGGGAGGTATATAGCGGAAAGCCGGAACTGCTGTTGATTAGCGTTACTACAACTGATAGCTCCAATAAAAAAATTATCAAAACATTACAACGCAACACAGAATTTTTAATTGGATGAATTGCTGCTTAAAATATTAAATTTGCGGCGGAACAAATCTGGTATAATGATTAAGCTTGGCATTATAGGCAGCGGTAGTTGGTCAACCGCATTGGCAAAAATTTTAACGGATAGCGGCCATCATATTCAATGGTGGATACGCAACGATGATAATATTAAGTTGATGCAACAAAAGCGGCATAACCCGCATTATTTATCGTCGGTTGAGTTTAATATGAGCCTGGTTACACTTTCCTCTGACATAAAAGAGGTGGTGAAAAATGCGGATGTATTGGTGCTGGGGGTTCCATCTGCCTACGTGGAAGCAACTTTGTCGTTATTGAGTGCGGATGATTTAAAAAATAAAAAAATAATATCGGCTATTAAAGGCCTTGTTCCCGGCCATGATATTTTATTAAACGATTTTTTGTATCGGAATTATCATTTTCCTTTAGAAAATTATTTTGCGGTATTAGGGCCTTGTCATGCAGAAGAAGTGGCTGCTGAAAAATTATCTTACCTAACTATATCGGGTTATGACATTAAGATGGCTGAAGTGGTGGCAGGATATTTTAATGTAGATTATATACGCACAGTGGTTAACCAGGATATTTTGGGTGTGCAATATGCAGCGGTATTAAAAAATATTTATGCATTAGGTACGGGTATTGCCAAAGGGCTTGATTACGGCGATAATTTTTTAAGTGTATTTATTGCTAACTGTGCTGATGAAATGGCCGGCTTTCTTAAAAAGTTTGGGGCACAACATATTGTGGTGGGGGAACATAGCGAGGAAGATCCGGTTACGCATGTGAAAATGCCTAGTTACGCAGCATCAGTTTATTTAGGCGATTTACTGGTTACCTGTTATTCGTTATACAGCCGTAACCGTTCGTTTGGTAATATGATTGGTAAAGGATACTCGGTACAAGCCGCTCAACTGGAATTGAACATGGTGGCCGAAGGTTACCATGCCAGTAAATGTATACACAACATTAACCAAACTATTGGTGCCGAAATACCCATTGCGCATACGATTTACGAAATTGTTTGGCAAAAAATTAGTGCGGCAAAAGGGTTTAAGGCAATAGAAGAAGTGTTGGTATAATGAATTAAAAGGTAAAAGTAAAAATTATAAAAGGGTTTTTGCACTTGCGGAAACCCTTTTATAATTTTTAATTTTTACTTTTCAATTTATGCTAAATAAATATCCAGCAAGCCATCCGGCAGCTCTACCATTACTTGCTTTTTCTTGTGGTTTATTTGTGTAAGCGATTCCTGGTGTAATGGAATTAATACTTCTTTACCATTTATTTCCAACCGGCATAACAATTGGTGTGGTTGTTCTATTACTTCTAAAATTTCGCTTAGGGGATTACCATTGTCAATAATAGTGTAACCCAATAACATAGCGGGTGCCGTTGTAGCGGCTGTTTTTTTAAAGTCGGCTTCGGGCAGCCACACTTCTTTTTGTGTAAGCTTACGGGCAGCCTCACGGTCATCTATAGTTTCCAGCTTCAGGTAAATTTCATCTGCGGTTTTTGCAACAGCACCTGCTACAAACCAAGGTAAAAAACCATCTTTTTTATCGGCCACAAAAATGGTGGTAATACCTTTTAAGGCATTTTTTTTACCAAGCTCGTGTTTTAACACCAACTCGCCGTTTAAACCATGCGCTGCAACTAATTTTCCTATTTTGTAATAACCCGCCATCTTAATTTTTTACCAGGGCAAAGGTACAAAGCATTGGGCTAACGGCCATGTAGTATTAAATTGTATGCACAGATTTTCGCAAATCAGTATCTCATTTTGTGAAAATCTGCGTTGTTTATTTTGCGTAATCAGCGGGCAAAGCACTACGGTTTTACATGTAGAGAGGTTATTATTGTCGTTACATTTTGGCTATATCGCCACGGCGGCCAATATTCAGTTTTTCGTACAGGGTTTTTATATGAAACTTTACCGTGTTCTCCGATATAAACAACTCAGCCGCTATTTCCTTATTGCTTTTGCCGGCTTGTAAAAGGGCCAGTATTTCTTTTTGTCGTTCTGATAATCCATACTTTTCCCACTTATCAGCTGCATAATCTTTTTTATGCATTTCCTGCGTAAGCGTTATAAGTTCTGCTTTCATTTTATCATACTCGGCTTGTAACAAACGATTTTTTTCTACGCTTACCCTGTTATATTTAAACAAAAGAAAAACAAAAGCTAATAAAACAATGGCTAATACAATCAGGAAAATAATCAGTTTGTAATTATAGCCCTTTTCCATATCGGCCCTTTGCTGCTGCATTTCTTTTTCCAGCAAGCTTACCCTTCCTATGTATAATTGAGAATTATAAGCAGTAGCAATCTGGTTAATAGAATCCTGTAAAATAGCCGCATACTCATAATGGCCATCTACACGTGAATGGTGTGCCATTATTTCATACAAGTACAATTTGTATTTTAAAATGCCGTACTTATCGGCGGCCTTAATGCCTTTGTCAAAATATGCATGCTGCTGTGCCGTATCACCTGTAAGAGCATATAACTCTATTAGTTTACCATAAGCCACCGGAGTATTTCGAGGCGCCACTTTTAATAACAGTACTTCTGATTGGTTGTAGTAGTCTATAGCCTCTTTGTATTTTTTTTCTTTCATTAAAAAGTACCCTTCCTGCATAATAATATAAGCTTTATCGCCATCAGACAGGTAAGCATAATGGTTACTTTTTAATCCGTCCATTTTTTTGCGGGCCTGATCAAAAAGCTGTTGGTCAAACAGTGCAAAAGCTTTTTCGGCTTCAATAGAAGCAATAACCGAATCTTTATTCTTTGTTTTTGATCCGTATTGTAAAGCAAGATCAAGGTTATTGTATACTTCGGGGTAGCTAAACAGGCGCTTGTAAATATGTGCTTTGTATTTATAAGCGTAATATTTGTTGTAGTCGTCGTTTTTGGGGTCGGCTATAAAATCGTTTACCAGCTTTATAGCTTGTTCGTATTTCGACGCATTGTTAAGCTCATTAACAGCTGTCTCCAGTTTCTGGGCAACAATTGTTTGGGCATAAAGGCCGGTGTGTAATAAAAAAAGTGAAACCGAAAGAAAACACCGACAAAAGATATTACTCATAATGTGTGGAGGGCTTTGCTGTTTTGGGCTGCAAAAATAAATGCAATCAGTTAAAAATAGGCAAATTGCAACAGTCATATTACAACAATGTATAAATTAATATTCACCTCTTTTAGGTTTTTAGTTAGTGAACGGAAAATATGTATTAACGTTAGTTACGCCCTTAACACTGTTTATATTTAGAATAATACAGTTTATCCCACAGGTTGTTGAGTGTAAAACAGCGCAGATTTTTATAAAATCAGGCCCGGATTTTCGCACATCTTAACCCCCGGTCAGCGTCTTGGGGGCACTAAAAAAGAAAAGTGGACCTTTCTTAAAAAACTAAAACAGCCAGTTTGGGTATCAAATTAGTTTGCCAATGCCGTAAAATAGCCGGCCTCTTTGAAAAAGCCATGACCTTATCAGCGTAAACCATCTGACCACATTATTTGGCTGTAACCCACTGTTTAAGGGGCCTACTACCCGTAACCTACCCGTTAAAAACACCCAATTATTTCCAAATAATACTTTTTAACACCAATAACTACCCATAAACTACCCTACTAATTTTACATATTTATGATAAAAATGTGGATACTTGCATTATCACATTTAACCGACCTAAGATTCTCACCTACCAACAATAATTGTTTGCACCACCCAAACAATGGAACAATTACAAATATTTACGAACGATAATTAGTAGTAATCATATTTCACCGATATCCTGTGCGGGAGCCAAGTGTAACGGTCAAACTTTTTCATCTCATCCAATCTTTTAGAACAGTAACATTGGGATTCTAAAATTTAAGTCGTGTTGTTTCTACAACACGGCTTTTGTTTTTCCAGTACCATTATTAACGCAGTTTTATCTTTTCCATAAACCGTAAAATTGTTTCCCGCTTTGGTCAACAATCACTTAGCTATGTTGTTAATTTTGCAACGCTTGTTTAAAAACGATAAACTTAATGGGCCATGCCTGGTTTTACTTTTGTTAGCAGTTGCAAAAGTTTTTCGGGTGTGTGCCCGCCTATCGGGTTAGTAAACAATTGTTTAAGCTACTGTTTAGTTAATTAAAGCACCGGTTTTTCAAAAGCATTATGCCGTTACCAAAACGGTTTATTTCCACTTAGTGCGGATAAGACGCAAAAAATTATTTTCTTTGCGCAAAATTAACCAATACAGCGGCAAACTTTTTAAACCCACTGTATCACCATTATTAAACCGGCCTACGCACTGTACAACAACATTGATAAGCCTTTACCTTTTATATTTAACTGTGGTCGCCGACCATTAATACGTTATGATACAAACAGATATTTGCATAATTGGAGCAGGACCGGTAGGTCTTTTTGCGGTGTTTGAAGCGGGTTTATTAAAAATGCGCTGCCACCTGGTTGATGCATTGCCCCAAATAGGCGGACAACTTTCAGAAATTTATCCGCAAAAACCTATTTACGATATTCCCGGTTTTCCGTCAATTAACGCACAGGAACTGGTAGATAACCTGATGAAACAGATTGAACCCTTTAAGCCAAGCTTTACCTTGGGCGAAAGAATAGAATCTGTTAACCGTCAGGAAGACAAATCATTTATTCTACGTACCAACGAAGGTACCGAAGTACATTGCAAAGTAATTGTAATTGCGGCCGGCCTTGGTAGCTTTGAGCCGCGTAAACCGGCCATCGAGAAGCTGGAAGAGTTTGAAGGTAAAGGGGTAGCTTATATGGTTAAAAACCCTGAACATTTCCGCAATAAAAAAATTGTATTGGCCGGCGGTGGCGATAGTGCCCTTGACTGGACCATCTTTTTATCCGATGTAGCCGAACGTGTAACCTTGGTACACCGTGGCGAAACTTTCAGAGGCGCACCGGATAGTGCCGAAAAAGTGTTTGAAATGGCCAAAGAAGGCAAAATTGATCTGGTATTAAAATCAAACATCACCAAAATAGATGGTAACGGACAACTGAAAGAAGTACATATTGCCTCTACCGAAGGTGCTGCCAGCGTAGTTGCGGCCGATCACCTGATACCATTGTTTGGTCTTAGCCCTAAGTTAGGACCCATTGCCGAGTGGGGTTTACAAATTGATAAATCGCAGATTGTGGTAGATACTACTGACTACAGCACAGGCGTAGAAGGTATTTATGCCATCGGCGACATCAACACCTACACCGGTAAACTTAAATTAATTCTTTGCGGGTTTCACGAAGGTGCCATTATGATGCAGAGCGCCTTTAAACATGTTTTTCCCGATCAGCGCTTAAGCTTTAAATACACCACCGTAAACGGTGTAAACGCTTTCTAACTTTTTCAAACCCCTCACTTGAGGGGTTTTTTATTTTATGTTACCGGCTGCATTACTACTATCATCGCCTGTTGTGTCACTCACTTGTGCTGCAACAATTCT
>DHEF01000039.1:18229-77867 GCA_002399735.1 Chitinophagaceae bacterium UBA4857 | reverse complement strand
TCACTTGTGCTGCAACAATTCTATTGGCCATTTTGCAGTACCCCGTATTTTAATCGGGGGCCGTTCGATAATTCTATTCAGCATTGTGCAAATGTTCCTACAGGGCAAATGAATATCTTAGATCTCAGATCTGAGATCTAAAATTGTTCTTACTATGAGCTATCAACTATGAACCATAAACATTGAACCTTTGAACTTCTTCAACATCTTCAACTTCCTCCTATGTCCTGCAATTAGCGTAATTTGCAGCCTCAAATGGTCCACAATTATTATGAGTAATATAGTTTTTACAGTAGAAAATAAACACGGCGAACGTAGGGAAATTGAAATACCTGACGATATGGGTTTAAGCCTGATGGAAGCCCTTAAAGCCAGCGAGTATAATATTTTAGCAACCTGTGGTGGTATGGCTTTATGCGCTACTTGCCATGTACAGGTTTTAGAAGGATTTGATAATTTACCTGCCATTGGTGATGCTGAGTATGATATGTTAGACACATTACCTGTTCTTACTTCCGAAAGCAGGCTTGCCTGTCAGTTACGGGTAAGCGAACAGTTGCATGGTGCTGTTTTTCGTTTAATGGACGAGAGCGATGATGAACTGCAATAAACCCAGTGTACACTTTATTATATTACACTATTATTTATTTTAAAGACCCTTTTTGTTTTGGCTCCATATTCATCCCTGCTGGAAAATTATACCACAAAAGCCCGCATCTTAAACCAGCGTCTCAGGTGGCTTAGTATAGTACGTTTATTTTTATTCGCCGCTTTTATCTACTGCGGTTATAAAAGTATGCGTACCGGCAGCACTGCTTTCATTATTGGTACAATCGCTTTTTTTATTGGTTTTTTACTCATTGTACGTTTGTACGATAAACTGGAGAGTATAACCGCCTTTTATAAATCCTTGGTACGCATTAATAAAGACGAAATAGATTTTCTGGCCGGTCAGCCCTCTGTATATGAAAGTGGAAGCAGTTATGCCAGTCCGCAACACCCATACTCATACGATTTAGATATTTTTGGCGAACGCGGTTTGTATGCTTACTTAAACCGTTGCAGTACTGCTTTTGGCCGTGATGCACTGGCCCAAAATATTTTACATCCTGATACAACCGGTATTACAGAACGTCAGCAGGCTATTGCTGAGTTAAGCAGCAAACTTGAGTTCAGGCAGCACCTGCAAGCCTATGGCAGCATGCACGAAACAAAAGACAAAGAGTTAAATGATTTAAAAGCCTGGATACAATCACCTGTTGGGTTTAAAAACAAAGTGCTTTACTATGGCTTGTTACTTTTCCCTTTAGTAACTGTTGGTACCTTGGTATATTTTTTTACAACCGGTGCCGATAAAGCTGCCGATTTGTTTTATGTACTGTTTATTGTCAACCTGATTATTTCCTTTGCCTTCGGACGTAAGATTGCGGCGCATTTATCAGTATCTACTTCGGTTAATAAATTGCTGCAACAATATGCCGAGCAATTAAAACTAATTGAACAGCAAAATTTTCAATCGCCGTTATTAAAAGCCTGGCAGCAACGTATTGCCACACAGCATGGCACGGCCTCCAAATCAATTGGCACATTGGCCAGTTTATTTAATTATTTGGAAACCGTAGTAAACCTGCTGGTAAGTATTTTATTAAACGGTATAGTACAGTTTCATGTGCATGTGTTGTACAAACTGGAAAGATGGAAAGAACAAAACGGTAATAAAATTTTTGACTGGTTACAACTTTTAGGTGACATGGAAGCCCTGAACAGTTTTGCCAATCTGGCACATAACAATCCCGAGTTTTGTACACCACAGGTCAGTAAAACCGAAACACTTACCGCCGACAATATGGGGCACTTACTCATACGCAAAGAAAAACGGGTAACCAACAACGTATCATTTGCCGGTGAAAAATTTATGATACTTACCGGCTCAAACATGTCGGGAAAGAGTACTTTTTTACGTACACTGGGTACTAACCTGTTACTGGCCCGTAGTGGTAGCGTAGTATGTGCTACGCAGTTTGTATTTTACCCTTATGATGTTTATGTAAGTATGCGTATAACCGATTCATTACAAGATAGCGAATCATTCTTTTACGCCGAATTAAAACGCTTGGAAACCATTATTGCACATTTACAGGCTGGCAATAAAACATTTATTTTACTGGACGAAATATTAAGAGGTACAAACAGTAACGACAAGCGTAACGGTACTATTGGCTTAATACGCAAACTGCAACGTATGCAGGCTTGTGGCATTATTGCCACACACGATGTAGTGGTCGCCGATCTGATTCAGGAATACCCCGGTTATATAAGTAATAATTGTTTCGAATCGGAAATTGTAAACGACGAGTTGTTGTTTGACTACAAACTGAAACAAGGCGTTTGTACCAAATTAAGCGCTTCGTTTTTAATGAAAAAATTAGGGGTTATTGATTAACCCATTTGCCCTGTTTTCCGATGCCAGGTATTTTTCATGTTCGGCCATTTGTTGTACATAATATTCGCTCAGGCTTAACGTATGTGGTGTAAATGTTTCGTTTTGTGTTACTAAGTGTGATATTCTGTCCAAACGAAACTCCCGAAAACTATTGCGTAAGCGGCACCACGCAATTAGCACCCAATTTTCTTTGGTATTATACAACGCAAAGGGCTCAATCAAACGCTCTGTTTTTTCGTTTTTAGCAGGTGTGGTGTAAACAATTTTTACTAACCGGTAATCTGTTAATGCAGTTTGAATAGTGGTTAAATAATTAGTTGACTCCTGATTCGGATCACGCCAAAAAGAAATGCGTGACGATAAAAAGTTGACCTTACTTTGTGTATTGAACCGCAGTACCGACTTTATCTTATTAATAGCATCGCTATAACTTTTTACAAAGGATTCGTCTTTGTTGCGCAATACCAGTTTTTCGGCGGTAATTAATGCATTGGCTTCGGCCTCGGTAAACATAACCGGCGGCACTTTATACCCTTCCATTAATGAATAACCTTTTCCTTCTTCTGTAAGTATGGGTACACCGGAACTTTCCAAAGCTCTTATATCACGGTAAATGGTACGAATACTTACACCAAATTTTTTTGACAACTCAGTGGAGGTTAACAAACTTTTAGTTTGTAACAAGGTAAGTATTGCTGTTAATCGTGATAAACGTTTGGTCTCGTTTTGCTCCATAACAAAAAGTAATACACCAAAAATACAAGAGAAGATTTAGGATTTCTGATT
The DNA here is from genome assembly GCA_002399735.1 of Chitinophagaceae bacterium UBA4857. Lineage (GTDB taxonomy): Bacteria > Bacteroidota > Bacteroidia > Chitinophagales > Chitinophagaceae > Terrimonas. The sequence goes on along the minus strand of DHEF01000039.1, from coordinate 74,638 downwards.
TTTCGATGTATGATTTTAGAACATTTTATGTTACCAGCTGCAGTAATGCTAATCAGCTTTTGTTGCGTCGCACTTTTCATCGTTCTGTTCGCTAATCAACATCGTATTATTTTTAGCAAAGCGCTGGGGTATTAAAATAATTAGAAACCAGCGTTCAGCTTTGTGCGTTTAGCTTTTAGCATTTTTAAAATAATCCATCTGTCTGAATTCTGAACGCTCAATTCTCATTTCTGAATTCTCATATCTCGCTTCTAATTTCTATCTTAGCAACAAAACTTTAATATGTTAACAGCCCGGACAATGGATAGTAAAAAACGTGTGGCTTTGGTGGCGCACGATAATATGAAAGATGAATTGATACAGTGGGCTGTGTACAATAAAGAGGCGCTGTTAAAACATGATTTGTACGCAACCGGCACTACAGGTACTTTGTTATCGAATGCATTAAACCAACCGGTTACCCGCTTTTTAAGCGGGCCCTTAGGCGGCGACCAGCAAATTGGTGCGGGTATTGCTGAAGGAAGAATTGATGTGCTGATATTTTTTTGGGATCCGATGGAAGCACAACCGCATGACCCGGATATTAAAGCATTATTGCGTGTGGCTGCTACCTGGAATATTCCTACAGCCTGTAACAGGGCATCAGCAGATTTTTTATTAACCTCGCCATTGATGTACACTACCTACCAACCGGTGTTAAATGATTATAGCAGTTATGTGAATAGAAAGTTGAAGTAATTTGTTGGTTTGTGAACACACTAACCCAAGCTAAAAAAGAATGGTTCGCATTTTGCGAACCATTCTTTTTTATACTACTACTAATTCATAAAAGTCATCCGGCTGTAAATACTGATTAGCCAGTTTTTGTAATTCTTCAGGTGTTATATCTTTTATTACCTGAATAGACTTTTGAAAATAATCATCGCCCAAACCGTTTAACACGGCGTTTTTCCAACGGCTAATTATTTGAAAAGGACCATCCAGGTCGCCAAGGATAGAACCCAGTAAATAGTTCTTTACCAATAATAATTCTTCTTCATCAACCGGTTCGTTACGCAATATTTCCATTTCCTTGTACACTTCGGCAATGGTTGCTTCGCATACCTCTTTACCGGCTTCGGTACTTATCATCCATCCATTTTGCTGTAAGTTACTAAGCAGGTAACTGCCTATGCCATAAGTATAACCTTTTTCTTCCCGTATATTACTCATTAACCTGGAACCAAAAAAGCCGCCGAAGATGGTGTTTAAAACCTGCACCGCTGTAAAATCGGGGTGCTTGCGGTTAGGGAAAGGCCTGGCTAAACGTACGGAACCTTGTACCCCGTTTTCATCGTTAGTAATCCGGTATTTCTTTTCGCTAGCTGGTTGTATGGCAATGGGCGATACGGTTACATTTTGTACTTGTAAATCTCCAAAACAATCATTTAATAATTGCTCAAGGTTGTTGGGTAAACGACCGGCCACAAATAAAATAAGTTTGCCTTGTTGGTAATACTTTTTATAAAACTGTAATAAAGCCTCTCGATTTAGTTTATCAAAATCTTCTTCGTGTGTAAACTTTCCATAAGGATGTTCCTCTCCAAAAAGATAGGTATCAATTAAACGGCCTGCAACAAAATCGCTTTTTTTCAGGTTTACCTGTAAACGCTGCTTCATGGTCTGTTTATACAAATCCAGTTCGGCTTCCGGCATTTGTGCGTCGGTTAAAATATCTTTTACCACCGGCAATAGTTGTGGCAAATGTTTGGTAAGCGTGCTTAAAGTAAGCGTAGCCGTTTCGTTATAACAGGATCGGTTTAAAAACGCACCGTAATAATCAATGTATTCGTTTATTTGAAAAGCAGTGTGTTTGGTAGTACCGTTTTTTAATAAATAGTTGGCGGTAGCAGCAACCAAGGGTTGTTCTTCCATCCAGTTGCCGGCAAAAAAAACACATTCCAGTTGTAATACTTCTTCGGGACCGGCATTGATGGTGTAAACTTCTACACCATTTTTTAAAACTAATTTTTCGTAAGGCTTTAATTGTAAATCAAAGTCAATAGCATCTACAATTATCGGGGCAACACTTCTATCTGGCATTATAAATATTATTTGTACTTGGTGTAATTTGTTTAAACAATACAGTTTGCTTATTTAGGGTTGGCCATGTAATACATGGTGCTGCTGTTTTCGTTGGTAAAAATAGTTTGTGCTTGTTGCAGTAAATCACCGGCGGTAACTGCTGCATACTTACCCAGCTCCTGGTTCATTAAATCTGCATCGCCCAATAATTCGTAATAAGCAAGGCTATTGGCACGGCTCATTATACTCATATCTTCAAAAGCCATCAGACTTTCGGTTTTGTTTTTTACTTTTTCTAATTCTTTACCATCAATTTTTTGTGTACGTACTTTATCCAGTATGGCTTCTACGGCAGCTTCGGCTGTTTCAAAACTTACACCATTTACCAAACGTCCGCTAATAACGGCCAGGCCGGCATCGGTATGTCCGAAATGAAAACAATCGATATTGGTAAACAATTGCTGCTCTTTTACCAATGCCTGGTACAAACGACTCGATGCACCGCCGCCTAAAATATCGGTTAACAAATCAATAGCATGATAAGCAGGATCTAATCTATCAGGCATATGCCATACTTTGTAAAACGCATTTACGGGTACATCAGCTTTTACTTCCAGTTTTCTGGCACTGGTTTGTACGGGCTCCTGCGGTAAATTTCTTTTATATGGTGTACCGGAAGGAATATCGCCAAACCATTTTTCGGCAAGGGCTTTAACCTGTGGTACGGTAACATTACCCGCCACTACCATAATGGCATTTACCGGTGTGTAATATTTAGCAAAAAAGTCTTTTACGTCCTGCAGTTTTGCATCTTCAATATGCGACAACTCCTTACCAATGGTTTGCCATTTGTAGGGGTGGGTGGTAAAGGCCAGATTACGCATTTTTTCCCATACATCGCCATAAGGCTTATTAATGTAATGTTCTTTAAACTCTTCGCATACCACTTTACGTTGTACGTCCAGGCTGTTTTCGCTAAAAGCCAGCGAAAGCATCCTGTCGCTTTCCAACCAAAAAGCTGTTTCTAAGTTTTGCGAAGGCAGCTGAATGTAATAATTGGTTAAATCGTTGGTGGTATAAGCGTTGTTTTCACCACCGGCCATTTGCAGAGGTTCGTCATAATCTTCAATATTTACTGATCCGCCAAACATCAGGTGTTCAAATAAATGCGCAAAGCCCGTTTGCTCGGGATTTTCATCACGGGCACCTACATTGTACATAATATTTACCACAGCCATTGGCGTGGCGTTGTCTTCGTGTACAATAACTTTAAGTCCGTTACTTAAAGTAAATTTTTCAAATTGTATCATGTAATCAATTATATAAAAGCTGAAAGAGAATAATTAGTTATAAACAACAAGTCAAAGGCTTTTGTTGCGTAAAACAGATTAAGTCTGCAAAGATGGAAGAATTTAGACCACTATCAAGATTTTTATGGCGCATTTTTATCGTACAAAACAATTAACAGGCTGTTTTGCTGCATATTGGTAGAAGCGGTTAAGCGATAAGTTTTATCACCGGCCTCAATAATTACCAGCGCTGTATTGGGCGGTATAGAACCCAGGTTATGGGCTATCATGGTTATTTCATGTAAAGGTTGGCCCTCATCTATTTGCAACACAAAAATATAAGGCTGCAATTGTACACCTAAGCGGTTTACTATTAGTTTTCCGTTGTGCACAATACTGATGGTATCACCATCTACAATACCGTTATCCATTAATTTAATGGTGATGGTTTTAGAGGCCGTTCGAATAGTACTCAGGGTATCGGCCGTACGGTTATTTTGGGCTTGGGTAATTTCGGCAGGTATTGATGCAAGTGTAGTATCGGGTAATGGTTGATGAATAGCATCATTGGTTGATATGTGACCCGACAGGGTATCTACATCGGGTTGGGAGTTAATAACCATGTCCATTTTTTCCTGCATGAGAGCAGTTATATCATCCACTGTGTCGGATAATTTACGGTAACGGATAAATTTGGGCATACCAAAGCTTAAAATAGTAGCACCTACCGATTTTGGATGTAAAGTACCGGTTAAATATTCCACGCCATGGTTATTAAACTTATAATTCAGATTGTAACGGGAGAGGCCGTGTAAAAATCCTTTTTCTATAAAATTATTATTAACGCCTTTTAGCTTTTGTTTACTACTGTCAAATGTGGCGGTAAAATTAGCTTTACAATAACTGCCAGCACCCTCATCGTAAGTATAACCAACATACTGATTATTTATTTTCATTATTACAATGCGGGCATTTTCGGCACCATGCTCCTGCACCCATACGCCGGATAGGTTTTGTGCTTGGGTGTTGTTTATGAAAAACAGCAGCAGTAAAAGCCAGATAATTTTCATGCAGTGTTTTGGTAGTTTGTGTTTGTAAAATACGCAAGATTATCGCTGCCATCAACAACAATTTTTTAGTTTAACATTTTATAAAATCGGCATTACTTTTTTTCTTGCACAAAAAAGTAACAAAAAAGTCAAGTCTTGCCCAATGTGTATTCTGCCTGCAAGCGTTGGTAATTGTAAAATGTATTTAGGCGGAACCGCACAGCCACTTGGCTAATGGCATTTATCTTTCTTTTATGCCGAGTTCATAGTCAACACACAAGTTTCTATGAAACTCTATTAGGAAATGATTGTCAGGAAACCCAAAGGGAAATTCGGAAGTTTATTAAAAACCATACATCTTAACATCAGAAATCAGACATTTTTTCTGCGTGAGGGATGGAAGCGGTATCCTTTTGCGAAGCGTCGGCTAATGGCAGCGTGGGGCAAAAGATATAGCGGACAGCCCGGCCCGTGTTTGTAAACAAGGCATAACAATCCCCGCACTGTTAACAGCTATACTGCCGCAGTTTACTAACACGGGACACGCCCCAACAAAAAAATTATGAAAATCACATCTGTACTTTCTCGCCAAAGGCAAGATCGCCGGCATCACCAAGGCCCGGAACAATATAGCCTTTTGCCGTAAGCTCGTCGTCAATATCGCCACACCAAACAGTTACCGATGGCTCCTCACGTAGTACATATTCTATACCTACGGTGCAGGCGATGGCTGCTACTACATGTATTTCCTTAGGGTGACCTTCGTTACGCAAATAACTGATGGTTTTTACAAGCGATGAACCGGTGGCCAACATAGGGTCGGAAACGATAATAACACGGTTTTCTAACTCCGGACATGAAATATAATCCAGACTTATTTCAAAACTGCCATCTTTATTATGCTTGCGATAAGCGGAGATAAATGCATTATCGGCTTTGTCAAAATAGTTTAACAGCCCCTGGTGCAAAGGCAGGCCTGCACGTAAAATGGTAGCCAGTACCGGTTGATCAGCAATTAATTTACTTACCGATGTGCCCATGGGTGTTTGCACTTCCTTTTCAACAAACGGTAACACCTTGCTTATTTCGTAAGCAGCCACTTCGCCTATACGCTCCAGGTTGCGCCTGAAACGCATACGATCGCCCTGTACATCTACATTACGTAATTCACTTACCCAATTGCTTACCAAACTATGCTGCTCACTTAAGTTAATTACCATTTTACAGATGTTTTTTGTTGCGTTTACTTTTGTAGTATAGATACCCGTTTTTCAATTAACTAATTAGCTAATTGTCTCATTCTCTAATTATCTTCCCTACTTTTGGCAAATCTAAAGTGTAAATGTTAAAAACCAACATTCTTTGTTATGTTATATAGAGCAATTGGGGTTATGAGCGGTAGTTCGCTTGACGGACTGGATATAGTGTTTGCAGAAATACTGGAAAACGGAGGTAAATGGAATTACGAAATTAAGGAAGCCGTTTGCTACCCTTATAATACGGAGTGGACAAAAAAACTGCAACAAGCTACTTCACTTTCAGCTTTAGATTATCAGTTATTACACACCGAGTACGGACATTATATTGGCAGCCAGATAAACCGTTTTATAAGTGAAAAAGCACTGGCTTATAAAGTGGGTTTGGTAGCATCACACGGGCACACCACTTTTCATGTGCCAGCCAAACGTATGACGGCACAACTGGGCGATGGTGCTGCTATTGCGGCGGCAACGTATTTGCCGGTAGTATCGGACCTACGGTCGCTGGATATTGCTTTTGGCGGCCAGGGGGCACCCATTGTACCCATTGGCGAAAAACTGTTGTTTAACGATTATAATTATTTTTTAAATATTGGTGGTATTGCTAATATTAGCCAGAAAGGTGACGATATTATTGCTTATGATATTTGCCCGGCCAACCGTGTATTAAATATGCTGGCCAACGAAGCCGGTTACGAGTACGATAACCAGGGCAATATTGCCGTTTCGGGTATGTTGTCTTCTGCATTGTTGGAAAAATTAAATGCGCTTGATTATTATCAGCAGCCTTACCCAAAATCTTTGGCCAATAGTTTTGGTACCGATGTTGTTTACCCGCTTATTAAAGCAGCCGGCTTAACCAATGCCGATGCCCTGCATACTTACACGCAACATATTGCTATACAAATAGCCAAAAATATTATTGCTTTAAACAAAAATGCTACCCAACAAACACAAAAATTAATGGTTACCGGTGGTGGTGCGTTTAATGTTTTTTTAATTGAATTGTTACAGGAGCATTTAGCCCCGCACCATATTGAAGTAGTAGTGCCCGATGCTATGTTGGTACAATACAAAGAGGCGCTGATAATGGCTTTGATGGGTGTATTACGCTGGCGTGAAGAAAGTAATGTACTATCATCGGTAACCGGTGCTACCCGCGACAGTGTTGGTGGTGCCTTTTGGATGGGTCAGGAAGAGTAATGCCGAGTTGATGATTTGGTAATATGATGATGTGGTAATTATTATTTGGGGCTGTCAGCGGTAGGAATACTAATCAACTGCAGTTCCGGCTTTCCGCTGTATACCTCCTTACGGTCGGTATGCCGCTGCAATCCGGGAGCCTTTGGTCTGTAAAACCCTATTGAACACTGGATAATCAACCTAAATTTTAGTATTCATCACTATGCAAGAAAGTAAAGCTAAATATCATGATTTGATTGAAGCTATAAAAAGCTTTGCTATTTTTCTTGCGTTTGTTTTTGCAAATTTTTGCGTTACTATCATATTGGCCCCAATTCTGATGGACGACTTTTTATCTACAAAACAAGCCTTATTAATTTCTATACCAATACTAATAGCAATTTTTGCCTACTACATAAAAACCTTAATCGGCTATTATAGCGGAACTGGTAAGGCTATTGCTATAGACTTAATAAGATTTTTCATCCTGATTTTCGAGTTCTTTCATTTAGTATTTAACATCTACGTGTGTGTTGAATTTTTATGAAAAAATTGTTACTCATTATTAATATAGGAATTCTAAACTTTTTACCCTCTTTACTCTAATCAGAAAATGAACATTTTTCAATCGTGATTGTTTTTTTTATAATTTTCAAACCAATACTGTTGTATGAAAATTCTTTCAAAACTAACATTTGCAATACTTTGTTCGGTTTCGGCATTATCGCAAACACAAAAAGAACTATTGGAGGTTACCGCCCAATTAGAATATATATATATAACCGACCAGGAACCTCGTATTGCACTTGATAGTATAATTGCTAAATATGGACATAATTCTGATGAAGTTAAAAAGCATTGGGAAATTATTCGTATCAACGATTCTCTTAATACGCTGGTCGTAACTGATATTTTAGATAAGTATGGTTGGTTAAGTAAAGAGCAAAGCAGTCCAAATGCAAATAGTGCGTTATTCTTGGTTATACAACATGCTGATATTGCTGTTCAATTAAAATACAAACCTCTCTTATACGAGGCGGTAAAACTGGGTAAAGCAAATGCCACGCAATATGCGTTGTTGTTAGATAGAACGAATATGCGGCAAGACAAACTACAAATTTATGGCTCGCAGGTTAGCGTTTTTGGTAATGCTCCGGCGCAATTTTTTCCTATTGCTGATGAACCTAATGTGAATATACGCAGGAAGGAAATAGGTTTAAACTCTTTAGAAGAATATGCTAAACAATTTAACCTGACCTATACTATACCTGAAGTTGATACACTAAAAGGTAAGCTGGTAATATTAGGCTATGTCATGGATATTAAACAGACTCCCATTAACAATGTCAGCATTAGTATTAACGGAAAAAAATATGCTACAAGCGACATGAACGGAGCTTATCGTTTTACCATTGATACGAATACTAAATTTGATTTTATAGATTATACATTAAACGGTTTTGTTACTACAAATTTGCCGGTTAAAAAAGAGGGTAAAGAAGTAATGAAGCTGAATGTTATAATGCGAGCGGTCCAATAAAAAAGCAATAGATTAATATCGGTTCTTACATTAAGCCTTCTGTCTTCGTTATACAGTAATTTTTATTTAGCTTAGCAACACATTAATACTGCCGCAGCATGAATAATAAAAACAACGAAAGAATATATAAAATGTCCTTTGCGGGTGTGTACCCGCATTATATTACAAAAGCAGAAAAGAAAGGTCGCACCAAGGAAGAAGTAGATGAAATTATTTTCTGGCTTACCGGTTACAATGAAAAGTCGTTACAAAAGCATATAGCTAATAAAACCAATTTTGAAGACTTTTTTGCGCAAGCACCACAGCTTAATGCAAATGTTACAAAAATTACCGGCTTAATCTGTGGTTATCGCGTAGAAGAAATTGAAGACCCTTTGATTCAAAAAGTTCGTTACCTGGATAAGTTGATTGATGAGCTGGCTAAGGGTAAAAAGATGGAGAAAATTTTGAGAGAATAATTAAAAAAGGAGTATCATCAAAACATCCATACTTAATTTCACAGCCCAACCAACCCATGCGTACCATTATCCCCATTATTATATGTTTTCTCGCTTTTAGTTGTAAAACAGACAATAGTGCTTATGAAGCCTATCGGCTAAACGAGGAAGCTTCAAGACTATTTGAGGCAGGAAAGACGGAAGAGGCAATTAAACTTTACTCGCAAGCAACAAGCTATACCGCTGTGCATGACTCCATTAGAGTAATTTACTACGCAAACCTTGCTAATGCTTATAAAAGCTTAAACAATAAAGATTCGGCAAGGTTTTATTATAAAAAAGCGATACAAATCAGCCCAAAAGGATCGGTTGATTATTATACTAATCATGCGCAAATATCACTGCTGGATACTCTTGCAGAAAAAGCATTATACGGCCTTGAAAAAGCCTATCAATTAAATCCGAATAATTCTACCGCCAATAATCTGTTAGGTATTATTTATTTGGGGCAATACAATATGGAACTGTATGATCCACAAAAAGCACTTCCCTTTAACATAAAAACAAATGACCTGTTGAATGATGTAAATGCAAAAATTGTATTGGCAAAAAATTACTATTACTTAGAAATGGTTGAAAAAGCAGTTGCCTTGTTCAAGGAAATGCACCGGGATTACCCTGATGATGTAGAATATTTATTTGTAATAACCATGATGGAACAAGAGCTTGGAAACGAAGAGAACGTGAATTATTATCTCGAAAAATTAAAACCGCTTAGCCAGGAAAAATATGAAGAACTGATTAACAACCCTGTTGAACCCGGCCATCATACAATTGTATGGGAGTAAAACATTATTATAACTTGTAATATTTAGTTGACAATTGTTTCAAGCTTAACTTGCCACGTTTGGAACTTAACCAACAGCACTTTATCTTTAATCCCAAATAAAACACTACTATGTCAATTTTTAAATCAAGCAACCCCACTTTACAGGAAAAAACATACAAGGGTACCATTTTTGAAGGTATGAGTACCGGCGAAGAAATGACCATAAACGGCACATTAAACAAGTTTGGCATTTTAATGGGCTTAATGATTCTTTCTACTCTTTACGCCTGGAATTTAGCTAACCGTGGCGAAGACATGATGCCGTACATGTTAGTTGGCGTTTTTGGTGGATTAGCTTTAGCACTGGTAATGGCTTTTAAAATGAAATGGGCTAACTATCTGGCTCCCGCTTATGCGCTTTTAAAAGGTCTTTTTGTAGGTGCTGTTTCTGCCATGTATAACAATGCCTATCCAGGTTTACCTATGCAGGCTGTTGCATTAACATTAATAGTTGCGTTGGTTATGTTTTTAGTTTACCGTTACCGTATTATTAAAGTAACAGGCAGGTTTAAAACAATTATTGTTATTGCTACTGCTGCAATTATGCTTTTTTACCTGGTTCAGTGGATTACCTTTTTAGCCATGGGTTCAGCAATTGGTTCTTTTACCAATGCAGCTACGCCTCTAGGTATTGGGTTTAGCATTTTGGTGGTTGGCCTAGCTGCATTTAATTTGCTGCTTAATTTTGACATGATTGAAAAAGGTGCAGAAATGAAAGCGCCAAAATACATGGAATGGTACAGCGCATTTGGCTTATTGGTAACCATCATTTGGTTATATTTAGAAATACTGCGTTTGTTATCTAAATTACAAAGAGATTAACCTTACATAATTTTTAAAAGGCCCATCGTTATGATGGGCTTTTTTATTGTCCCGGCTGAAAAATGTATGACATCGTCCCTAGCGATCCGATAGGATCGGTATTTAATTTATTTCCAGTGTAAATGAATTAAATACTCACACTGCATCGGCATATCGCTAATCAGCATCCTGTGTATCGCAAGGGATTCTTTTTTGGGTTATTCGTTCAGGGGTTAATCGCAATTTTAAAACCTCTTTCGCCCTGTTTTAACATCACACAGCGTGGGAGCCTGACGAAGGATTACGCAGTATAATAAAATTTCTTAGCGGGCTTCGTAAAGCTCAGCCTGAAAGTGATCTTCTTCTAAGCTGAGTCTTTCGTCGTGGGCTCGGGGTAAAGAAATAGCTATTACTACAACGCTGAGTCAAATCAATGTTAACTGACAAAGGCAATAGAATAATTATTCGAAACTGTAAGTTTTGAATAGCGAACCCTGGGTTACTATAAGTACGCCAGAAACATGCGAAGCGACACATAAAGCCTGTTCAAAAAACACGATTGATGCAGAAAGAACTGAACGACGAACGGAGCGTCGCAAGGGACGATGATAGTAGCAATGAAGCTGGTTACCAAAATAGCTATTCTATTATAGCGTTTTCTAAAGTCTCTCCTTCGGAGATTCCTGAAAAGGAAGGAGCAACGATGACCAACAAAAAAATCGGATTTATATAATATTTAACCAAAGCAATTTTATGGGTGTGCAAAGGCGTATTAATTTCACAGTAAATTTTAACACCAACACATGAGCACCTTACACGACGAGCCTCCGTCTGCAAAGCAGTATTACTACCTTTGTTTATTATCATTTTTTGTTTTTGTATCCTGCGATAATACAGCCCCCAAGCAGGTTGTGCAGCATACACCTGTTGTTAAAAAAGCTGACACTGTAGTGGTAGACGCAAAGCCGCTGGAGAAGAAAAAGACAAAAAAGAAAATTTACCTGACTTTTGATGACGGCCCTAATAAAGGAACCGACAATGTGTTAAACATTATAAAGGAAGAAAACATTCCGGTAACATTTTTTCTGGTAGGGGCACATGCATTTGGAAGTAAAGCACAAAAAGCTACCTGGGATAGTTTACAAACAAATCAATTGGTGGAACTGTGTAATCATAGCTTTACGCATGCGTGGTATAACAGTTACGATAAGTTTTATAAGTTGCCCGATTCGGTAGTAAGTGATTTTAATAAAACCGCCGAAAGACTGCAACTTAAAAACGGGATTGGCCGTACACCGGGTCGTAACATATGGCGTGTTGATAGCATGAGTTTTACGGATAATGCCAAGGCAAAGGCTGCGGCAGATTCTTTATACAAGGCCGGTTACGACATGTTGGGTTGGGATTTGGAATGGCACTTTAATCCTAAAACGATGCGGGTTACCAAATCGGCAGATGATTTGGCCAAACAAATAGATAGTTTGTTATTGAAAAATAAAACCAAACAACCCGGCAATTTAGTTTTGCTGGCGCATGACCAGGTATATAAAAACGCAGAAGATTCCTTACAGCTACACCAATTGATACGTAAGCTGAAAGCTAATACAGATTATGAGTTTGCCATTGTAAGTAATTATCCGGGTATTAAAAGAAAACGGATAACGGATAGTTTATTAAAGGACAAAACGTATAAAGTAGACAGTTTACGCAAAGGGAATGTAATTAATAAGGATACGAACCGGGCAATATAAACGGTTATATTTTTGGGTAAAAGTGAAGGCCTATAATTTTTTAATTATAGGCCTTCACTTTTTATGTTTGATGATTGTTTATTTTAACCACTTTAAAGCTTCTTTCACGGTAAGGTCATTTGCGGGTGTTTCAAAATTGTCATTAACCGGTACCTGCACATGGGGTTTTAATGTTTCGGGAGCCGGCTTTTTATTTTTATTGCCTAGTTGAGAAGTGGTAAGCAAAAAATAACTTTGTTGATCGTTAAACAAAAAACCTTCTGTTGCGTTGGCAACACCGGCGCTGTTTTCACCAAAAAGTCTTGTGTTTTTTCGGTTCATAAAATTATACGCCACGCCTTCACCTGAACTGCCGGTGCTTCGGCCAATTAGTACAGCTACTTTTTGTTTGGAAAGATCGGGTAAGGCTTTTTTGAGATTGGCTTTTATGGTGTCTTCTTGCACATATACTTTGTTTTTAATTACTGCTTCAGATACTGCTTTATCATTCCTATCCAGATAATAAGACAAAATTCCTTCCGGGAAAAATGAAGCAATACCCGACATCATAGGAACAATATTGCCACCAGTATTCAATCGCAAATCAATAATCCAGCCTTTCGGTTTTTTTGCGGCTAATGATTGCACTGAATCGGCCAACCAGTTGGCGCAATAATCAATTTGTTGTTGGTTATATACATGCATGCCCGGTATACGCAGGTAAGCTATATTACCTATCATGAATGCAGCCACCTTTGGGCCTTTAGCCCATTCTTTTTTTATGGCTTCTGTTGGTTGCCGGCTGTCTTTCCAAGGCAATCTTATTTTGTCATTGTATTGCTCAAACCAACCATGGTGGTCGTCCAGCTTTTTATATACGTTGGCTATTATTGGAAATAAAGCTTCTTTATTGGCAACAGTTGCAGCAGCGGCATAGGCGGCTGTTTTTTCTGCATCCCAGTTTACTCGTTTGCTGTACAGGGAACGTTGCATAAAATGAAACGCAGAGTCGATATGGGTTTTTAATGAATCGGGCAGTTGTGCCTGGCTTAGGTTGCTGATGCATATGGCGGGCAGCAGCAGCAGTATTACTTTATACATCAGGATTGTTTTAGGTTTAAAGGAAAGAAACAGCCTCGTTTTTAAGGCTGTTTCTTTTTTATTTTTGTAAGCGGTTTACCACTTATTTAAGTTGTTTTAGTATCTCTTCAATCGCTCTGTCTAATTGCGGATCACGTCCGGTTAATTTATCTTCAAAGCTGTTTAATACTTTAATATCAGGATCAACACCGGTCATTTCCATGTCTTTGCCATCTAGGGTATAACAGCCCCATGAAGGCATCCTTACCGAAGAGCCGTCCACCAGGCCAACACCACTGGTAAAAATGATCCAGCGGTAAGTACTGTTGCCAATTACTTTACCCAGTTTTAGTGCTTTAAATCCTTGTGAGGTCATTTCTGCATCGCTTAATGATTGTTCGTTGATTAATAATACAATTGGCTTGTCAGCCGGAGCAAAGTTTGACTGCGTACTCAATTTACCTTCACGGTATTTCCAGTTCAGGTAATTTTTTTGCGATAAGAATTTCAATACTTCATCATGTACATTACCACCGGTATTGTAACGTAAGTCAAAAATTAAGGCATCACGGTCATTTAGTTCATTGGTCATGTCAATTATAAACTGCTCCAACTCTCCCTGCCCCATATTTTTCATGTGGCCGTATGCAATACGCTTTTTGCTTTTTTCATCCACACGTTGTTGATTGGCATCTATCCATTCGTCGTACAGGTTACCATATAAATTAAACTGCGGATGTATTTTTACAACCACATTTTTCCCTTTACGGTCAAAAGTTAGTTCCATTTCCTGATCCAGTGAAGGTTTGGTAAAGTAAAAATTACGGTCAATGTTTTTGTCAACGGTTACGTTATTTACTTTTAGTAATATGTCACCGGCTTGCACATCAATATCTTTTTTATCGGCAGCAGAGCGGGCTATTACTCTTTTTACAAGATAAGGGTTGTTATTGTCAAAAAAAATACCGGTTTCCATGGTGCTGTTAGTTAAGGCAATGGCTTCGTCGCTGCCAAAAGTACCAAAGCCCTGGTGCGATGAATTTAACTCACCTAACAGATCGTTTAGTAATACACGTAGGTCGGAACGGTTATTTAAATAAGGAATAAACTGCTGGTAGTATTTTTTTGTTTTAGCCCAATCTAAGCCATGAAATTTTTCATCGTAGTAATTTTCTTCCATTTGTGCCCAGGCCTCTTCAAACATTTGGGCAAACTCACTGGCCAGATTTCTTCTGAACGTAAAGTTGATATTGATCGGATCAATTTTATTAGCGTCCAGGTTTAGTTTGTTAATAGCGCCACTTGATAATATAAATAACTTATCATTTACTTCGGCTATGGCACCTGCAAAGCTGTTATCGGTGCCGGCAATTTTTTCTGTTTTATTGTCTTCAAACGGTTCAATGGATGTTTTCCATAATGCCGTTTTTCCCTCGGCATGATTACTGGCGTATAAAACCTGTGTTTTATCGCCTTTTTGATAAACATAGTTTAACATCTGCGCACCAAATGAAGGACTTACCTGTTCAATACGTTCTAATATTTTATCGGTATTAATGGTAATATTGGTTGTCGCCACTTCCGGTTTTTTGTCTTTTTTAGCCGTGTCTTTTTTCTCCTCGGCAAATAAGGCATTGTATTTATCCTTACGGTAAGGCGCATCAAATTTATCCAATGCTATGCGGTACACTTTTGCATTGGGCATACCAAAAGGATAGGAAGGTTTTAATCTTTGGGAGGTAAAATAAATGTATTTGCCATCACCGGACCAGATAGGATTAGATTCCGTAATACCTGTATTGGTTAGATTAATAGTCTTGTTTTCTTTTATGTTATGCACAAAAATATCCTGCTCAAAATTGCGGAAAGCCGTAAAGATTATATACTCATCGTTAGGTGAAAAACCGGGATTACTTCCCTGGAAACCCCATAACTCATCTTTGGCTACGGTTTTAACAGCAAAGGTTTTTAAGTCCATGGTTTTAACTTCATCACGACCGGAAAGAAAAACGGCCTGGTCCCTTTTTTTATTAAATACAAGGGCACGGTTATTTTTAGCGTCTTTGGTTATTTGTTTTAAAGGGGCTGAGCCATCTGCAGCAATAGTAAACCAGTTGGTGTAGCCATTAAAAGTCTGGTTAAACAAGATGGTTTTGTTATCAGCCAACCATTTTACCTGTACGGCTCTTTCAACGCTACCCTTATCAATTTGCTGTACAAACTTGCCTTCAATATCACTTACAAATAACTCGCCACGGGAAATAAAAACAATTTTTTTAGCATCAGGTGAAACATCAAAAGCGCTGATATTGGCACGTATGCTGTAGTCTTTATCTTTGGGCAGGGTGTTATTACGTGCAATGGTTATGTTTAGTTTATTAGCTTTGTCGGTAGCCACATCGTATAACCATAACTGGTATTCTTTTTCAAAAACAACTTTACCGCCGTTAGCGTTAACAATCGGTGTTTTTAAAGACGTAGGGAATTTGGTTAAAGCTTTCTTTTTGTCCTTATCAAAAGTGTAAAGATTGTATTCCCCATTGGCTTCATCTGATAAGAAATAAATCTTTCCTTGTTTATCTATCGTTGTAGCAAAATCTTTCCCTTCCCAGGTGGTGTACACTTTATGTTTTTTACTGACAAAATTGTATGATTGTACTTCAGGATTAAAAGGCCCTTTGTAACGTTTACGTTGTAACTGGTTGGCACTTTCCCAGGTATCGCTAAAAAATATTTCGCCGTTGGGGTGCGCTACTAAATTGTGATCGTACTGAAAAAAGTAATCTCCAAAAACACGTTTGGGTGTGCCGCCGGCTGCTGCAACGGAAAATCCGTGGTTTTGTCCTAAACGGTTACTGTTAAAATATATTTCTTTGCTGTCCCAGCTCCAGCCGGTTACTTCATCATTACTACTGTGGTGGGTAATTTGTTTTACCTCCCCACCATTCACCGGCATAATATAAATATCGCCGTTACCATATTGGCGGCCGGTAAAAGCAATCCATTTGCCGTCGGGGGAAACACGCGGACTTGTTTCATATCCCTGCATGGCAGTAATGCGGGTAGCTAGTCCATCACTCACACCAGCTTTCCACAAATCGCCTTCAAAACTGAAGATGACGGTTTGTCCATCGGGTGTAAGTGCGGGGTTTGATAAAAAGTAGGTGCCGGTTTGGGCAACGGAAGACGTACCGGTGAGCAGCAGTAATGCAAAAAGTATTCTGTTCATGTAGGCTTAGTTTTAATACATGAAAGTACAAGGAAACAGGCTAAAACGGGAATAATGCACAGGGTATTTGGATGAGCGGCGGGAGAGAAGTTTAAAGTTTAAGGTTTGGAGTTTATTGTTTAGGACGTTCCAGAGGTTTCTGGAGTTTCAGAAGTTCAAAGTTTCAACGTTCAAGGGTTCAATATTTTGTGGAAATGCTGGCCGCTTTTCTTAATACTAAATACTTTAATACCGCATACTGTTTTTTTGTTAACCAGCAGCAGTACTAATCATCGTTCCTTGCGTCGCACTCTTGTACTGTAGTAACATTGTTCGGCATTTGGCATGAAAAACTTTGGATTTTCAGGAATTCTCTCACTTCGTTCGAGATGACGGTCGTTGATGGCTATGCGAAACTTTTAGTTTCGCATTAATATTCTATCGTCTTTGGCGATTTACTCACATAGCCCACGGTTTAAACCGTGGGCTATGATAAAATGTATTAACCGTTTTAACGGTTTCAAATGGTTTGCTAAAAAAATAAACCTGCTGGCAATTATTAAACAGCCGTGCATTAACACGATGATGATTAGCGAACCGAACGATGCAGTGAAAGTATATAATTCATTTTCACTGGAAATAAATTATATCCCGATCCTATCGGATCACAACAAAAGCTGATTAGTATTACTACAGTTGATTCAATAAAAAATAATAAATAACCAGTAGTGAATTATGAATCATTGTGAGAAATATTCAATCTACAATCAAAAATCCTACAATTTCCACGTAGCATATAAAAAGAATCTTGTAGCAGGTTGTTGCAAGTAATGTAAATAACGTAAACCTATTGACGGCCCGGAACGTACACGACCTAAATATATACCGGCAACAAAGCCCGGTTGTAAGTTGGAAAAAGATTGCTTTTGTGTGGTAATTAAAGAATCGAACCGCATATGGCTGGTGCCATTAGGTCCTTCTAATAAATATTCGTTTTGTTGTTTGGTATTACCACTAACAAGGTACGATGCCATGATACCGGTTTCTACACCTACATAATTATTCAGACTATAACGCAGCATTCCCGCCACATCATTATACAAAGCATGTACCTGTACTTCGTTGCGTTGCTCTAACACTTTATAGTCGCGACCATTGTACACAATGTAATCGCTGGTAGGGCGGCTGCTATTACTGGTAATGGATTGTTGCGGTTGGTAACGTAAAAAAAACTCGCCTTGTAAATAAGGTTTGTACGATGAGTAAACCGAAAGACTTGCGCCAAGTACCACCTGTTGTTTGCCTTGAATTTGTTTTAATTTTTGCCCCAATGCTTTATCAATACTCAGGTTATTGGTATAATAACCTGCAATAATACCCGGGGATAAACCAGGCGCAAAACGGGTACGGGAAACATTGGTAATAATGGGCGGGTTTTTATCAAAGATGATAGCTGTACGACCCGTAAATGTTTTTTTAGGCACTTTCTGAATGAAGTTGGCTTCAAACTGTACAAAACCTTTGGTGCTATCGGTATCATTAATGCCGTCCTGCGTAGTGCCCGGCAGGTAAATATTTTTAAAGATAAAGAAGGCTGTATCGTTTTTTATAATCGTATCTAAACAACTACGGCCGGGGGCAGCAACCGCACAAGGCGGGCACTCGGGGTATTGGTTAATAACCCGAAGCGTTTGTTTGTTAATGTAAGGGGGTATTTGTGTTTGTAATTCTATGCGACGGGCAGGCCCTTTACCGGTATTCTGAAAATGGACAGTATATTTCATCTTCCGGTTTTTACTCACCCAACGATAGTTAAGCAGGTTACGGCTGGCTTTCATTTTATTAGGATCATGCGAAGCAACAATCTGCATTTCCAGATCGGTTATTTCGGCACCCAACATAGGGTCGTCAGGTATAAACACCGCTGTTACCACTACGGTAGCATTGGTGTCCTTTATCATTTCAGGGGTGGTTTGCAATTGAAAAAACAGGTTGTTAACCTGGCCGGCTGTTGATTGTACTTTAAATACTTTGCTATTGCGAAACAGGCTTATTTTTTCTTTTAATAAGGTAGTAAAACTTTCGTCACGTTTGTAAGTACCGGCATCTTCAAACATTGTTGCATCAGGACCACGGGATGCCATCATTTGCCAGGAAGGTTCATAAATTAACCGTTGGTCGGCAATCGCCAGTAATGCTTTTTCATCACTGTTGCTTTCGTTACCGTATTGTCTTACATCGCTAAGCGAAAAGTTATCTGCTTTAAATTCTTTTTCATTAAAAAACAAAGCCAGTGTGCCTTTTAATGAGTCACCTAATGAAAGATTGGTATCAAATTTATAACCTAATACACATACCATATCCTCGCCGGGTTTGGGGTCGGCATTGTTACGGATGAACAATTGCTGATTATCGGAAAAATAATTTTTAGGTGTCACGGAGGCCAGTGCCGATTTTTTTGATTTAGCTCCCCGAACCGGCCTTGATTTTACAGGCGGTCTTTTGCCATCGTCGTAATGATTGGTAGCAAATAAACGTACATCGTATTCGGCATTATTTAAAAAACTATGCGTAGGTTCTTTTTCAAAAGAAAAATGCCCATCGCCAAACTCCCAGAAATAAGTATAAAAGGGTTCAGGTGCACCGGCAATTTGCAGCAAGGGGCGTAAATGCGACGAAAATTTTAAGCCATCCTCTGTTGGTGTGACAATAATACTATCAGTTGTGGCCGTAGTATCGGCTACCGGTTGTTTTGTCTGTGCGGTTACACACAAACAGGTTAACATACAAATCCAGCCTATAAAAAACAGTTTCGTCATGGTCTTTGAATTTTGAAAATCGTCTTGCAAATAATAAGAAAGTTAAACAATGTTTTTTTAATTCAAAAGCCGGTTGCACTATGGCAACCGGCAAAAGCATCACAGGGTTTATATTTTTAGTTGTTTTTAAGCACTTTAATTTCTGTTCTTCTGTTAATAGCATGTTCATCTTCGCTGCAAGTAGTACCATCTGCACAAGTGTTTAGTAACCTGCTTTCGCCATAACCTTTGGCTACTAATCTGCTTTTTGCAATACCATTTTTTACCAGGTAATTAATAGCAGATTGTGCTCTTTTTTGCGATAGTGTTTGGTTGTAAGCAGCCGAACCACGACTATCCGTATGTGACGATAATTCAATTTCTAAAGCCGGATTATCTTTCATGGTGCTTACCAGACGATCTAAGATAGCAGCCGCTTCGAGAGTTATATCAGCTTTGTTAAGCGGGTATAAAATATTTTTTAACTCAAACTGGTTACCGGCCGATAATTCGTCAATACCCAATACCAGTGTAGTGTATAAAGTTTTACTTCTGTCTAACCCTTTGGTAGTAACTGTTTCGCTGTTGCTGAAAAATCCTTTTTCGTTTGCCACTACGGTGTAATCGGTACCTTGTTCTAACTGATAAATAAACTTACCGCCTGCATCCGATATCTGATGCGTTACACCTGAGTTAAATACATTGGTAAGTGAAGTATTAATGCCCGATAAATTGCTTTTATCTTTTTTGTTTACAGTATTACCAATTAACGTAAAACGTGGGTCGTCGTGTAACAACTCTTTAAAAATGCTTTTAGCTTCTTGTTCAAACTCAGTAGTAGCAATGGCCATATCGTTAGTAGCAATATTATTTTTACTGCCTTTAATGGCGTAATTACCCGGCGATACATTGGTTAGTTTTTCTAACTGACCATTTTGGTCGGTAATACCCGTAGTGTAATAAGCACCATCTTTTAATACTTGTACTTGCACACCACTTAATGCTAATCCGGTTTGTTTATCTTTTACCACAATCATTACATCTTTAGCAATGGCCTTTGCAACCGGTGTGGTGGTAGCAACAACAGGTTCTGGTGTTACAGCCGTCACTGGTGCAGGTTTTGGTGTTTTAGCGTTTTTATGTAAGAAAATTTTTATGCCCGCATTTGCACTAAAATTGCTGATATTATTATCTTCAAAATGATTGGTAAAGCTATACCTGCCTTGGTAGGCAACAGCACTAACCGGTACTGTGTTGTACAGGTAACTGCCCATATCGCTGCTAAAAGCCGTCATATCCGGCGATGGAATATACCAGTAGCTACCACCAATATGTGCCGCAATAGTTGGTGTGATAAAATACTCAACAGAGGCACTGGCCCTTGCCATAAAATGTATTTGGCGTTTATCATCAATTGCGCCGGTTACATTACCCGATGCTGCATTAAATGTTTTAGTAGTACCTGCAAAATTTACATAATCGGCACTGGCCGTAACGTCATAATTAGTCCCGCCACCATCCTGGTATAGTTCGGTTTCTTTAATCATATCAGTTTTGCCATTTACTACATAGTAACCAAACTGTGTGTAACCCACACCGGCTTGCGCTTGTAGTAAACCTTTCCAACGGCCTTTGCCTAACCAATATTTAGGGCCTAATAAAAAATAGTAACTGTCTAAATCTTCGTGCTTAAATTGTGCGTGTTGTGTAGGCCCAAAGTTCAAATCCTGCGGCTTAACATCAAATCCTGCAACAAGTGGCGGTACAGCACCGGCAGTAACACTATCAAACATTTGCTGACGGTTTACATAATGCCTTTCAAACTGTTTGGGGTCACGTTGTAATAATAAATAACCCAATGCACCACCAATGCCCCAGCTATTTTTTTTGTAGCCAAAATTCAACTCAGCAAACCGGCCATCTTTTAAATGCCAGGCTTTATTATCGTTATTGGCTTTGTTTTTAAACAAATAACCACCTTGTGCACCGCCATAAAAATTTCCTTTGGCATAATCGGTAGTTTGCGCTTTACTAACAATAGCAAATAAAAGTAGTACTGCTATTAAACTGTTTAACTTTTTCATAATTCTACGTTTTAAGTTAATTTTTTTGTGTTACCGGCTGTGGTGCTACTAGCATCGTCTGTTGCGCCGCACTCTTGTACTGTAGTAATGCTATTGGGCAATGTGTACGTTTCCTGTTTTTTGTAAAACCGATCATTACCAAATTTTCAAATTGTTTCCGGACACAACCCTATATCAACAGCTTGTTTAGTTTGTTACCCCCTGCGACAATAATTTTTCCCGTATTTTGTTAAATCGTTATAACTTTCTGTTTCTAATGAGTAACAACCCTTTACCACCGCATATTGATAACCGCATTTTGCAGGGCTTGCTGACAAATGATCATGCCACTATTGATGGTATTTATAAACGGCTGGCCGAAAAAATAAAGCAATACGTAATACATAATAATGGCAGCGAAGAAGAAGCCGGTGATCTTTTTCAGGAAACAATTATTGATATTTTTAAACAGGCACAAAACAATAAACTGGTGCTTACCTGCCCCTTTGATAGCTTTTTTTTAATGGTGGCTAAACGCAAATGGTTAAATATTTTAAAAAAAACTTACAAAAAACAGGTAACAAACAGCGAGGATGTTTTATTACTACATGCAGATGAGAGTTACGCAGCAGCCGAAGTGGTGCATTTAGAAGCAGCAAAAGAAAAACTGTACCGGGAGCAATTGGTGCAGTTATCGGAAAGATGCCAGGAAATAATAAAAGCCACTTTGCAAGCCAAACATCAGGAGCAGGTAGCGGAGGAGTTGGGGGTTAGTTATAATTATCTGCGCAAAAAAAAGTCGGAATGTTTAGACCAGTTAGTAACCAATATACGTTCGGTATCTCATACTTTATACAATGACAATGACTATTAACAGCAATACCATTATTTTATACCTGAAAGGTGCTTTGGATAATACCGAAAAAGCAGCTTTTGAAGCAGCCTTACAGCAGGATACCGACTTGCAGGAGCAGGTGGAAGTATGTAAAAACCTGCTGGCTTTTGAAGCCGCGGAACAAAACAATGCTCAGTCGGTAGAAGCATTAAAAAATACTTTGGGCAATATTCACCCGCAATATTTTAAAAAAACTACTGAAGAAAAGCAACCGGCTAAAGTTGTAGGTATGCAAAGCTGGAAAAAATGGGTAATGAGTGCAGCAGCCGCAGTTATTTTAATTGTAGCCGGTTATAGTATTTTTTATACAAGCAGCAATATTGTAGATACTTACGGACATATTGATACCGTTGGTTTAGTAGAAAGAGGAAACGAAGCAAACACCGAAACCAATTTGGTAAAAGCTATACAGGATAAGGATTACAAAACAGCTTTACCATTAGCAAAAACGTTAACCGACCAACAACCCGACCGACCTTTATACCAGTTTTATTATGGCGCCAGTTTGTTACATACCAAAAGTTATAAAGAAAGTATAAGCTGGTTACAAAAAGCAACAGAGGCGAAAGCATTGTTTAGCGATAAAGCGGCAATTTTATTAGCATTGGCTTATTATAAATTGGATGACAAAGCAGCTGCGGTAAATGTTTTAAATAATATACAGGCTACTTCAGAAGAGTATAAAAATTCACAGGAGTTGTTGAAGGAGGTGAAGTAGGGGTTTATATTAATTGGCAATATTAGATAAATCGTTAAAACGATTTGGATAATAGCGAATATTTTATACCCCACGGCTTAAACTGTGGGGTATGTATTTACGAATAACGTTTAAGCATTGGCAATGTGGCGGCATTCTGTGTTCCGTCTGCCCAGTGTCGCTGCTGATTAAAGATACAAAAGTTCATTGTTAAATTCTGCTGCCCAGCTTTATTCGTCAGCTGGAACAGAAGCTGATTAGAGAACGAAAAGCCGAAAGTATATTTGTCGCCCCGCCATATTGCCAATGCAATGTTAGCTGTATGTGGCTTTCTGTCACTCGGTGTTTACTGATAAGTTCAAGTGTCTGGTGAGGTTGATGTATGTGTTTTTTGAAAAAAGTGTATCATAATCGTATATTTTCATATCAAATCGTATCATCTCCCTTTCACTGTTTCAAATTATAATCGTATATTTGCGTATCAAATCGTATCAATAGTGAATGATAAAGTGTATGATTTCAGTTTAGACATTGACTGGAAGCTGATTAGGTTAATCAGTGAAATAGACCGTTTTGACGCAGGCTGGACGGCAATTGAAAGAAAGGAAGGTCAAAGTCTGAAAGAACTAAAAAGCATTGCTACAGTTAGAAGTGTTGGGGCTTCCAACCGTATTGAAGGCAACAAAATGAGTGATGAAGAAGTTGATGTGCTACTACAAAAAATAGACATTACAAAACTTACTGACAGAGATTCGCAGGAAGTTGTCGGCTATTTTGAAGCCTTGGATTTAATATCTGATTCGTATGAAAGTATTTCAATTTCAGAAAGCCATATAAAGAGTTTGCACAATGTTTTAATGAAATATAGTGCAAAAGATGAATGGCATAAAGGAAATTACAAAGTGCATAGTAATGCTGTGGAAGCCTCGTTTCCTGATGGCACTCGTGAAATTGTGTTTCAAACAACCGAAGTTGGATTTGCCACCGAAGATGCAATAAGGCGTTTGGTAGATTGGTATAATTCGGAAAATGAAGTTCACACCTTAATTAAAGTGGCTTCGTTCGTTTACGATTTCCTCAGTGTCCACCCTTTTCAAGACGGAAACGGAAGACTGAGCCGACTTATTTCAACATTGTTGTTGCTTAAAAATGGGTATAAGTGGGTACAATATGTAAGTTTTGAACACGAAATAGAAAATCGGAAATCGGAATACTATCAAGTGCTTAGAAGTTGTCAGGCAAGCCGACCAACCGAAGATGTAACGGTTTGGGTATTGTTCTTTTTGAATTGCTTAAAAAACATTCAATCACAATTGATGAATAAGTTAGATAGAAGCGGTTTGGAAACACAACTATCAGCAAGAGAGAAGTCAATTTTTATGATTATTCAAAACCGTCCGAACATTCAGTCAGGCGAAATTGCCGAAAAGTTGTCTATACCTGCACCAACGGTTAAAAGAATTTTAGCCACCTTGTTACGTAAAGGTTTGATAGAGAAACAAGGTGATGGACGTAGTGTAAGCTACATCGTAAAATAAATTGTCATTGAAAGTACATTGGCTTTTCTACTTTTCTGTGTGATGGGAGTGTCATTTGGTCTGGTCTCTGTCTTTCGGCGTGGTACCTTCTACCATTACCGCTAACGGTTAGGGGCTTGCTGCCGTGCGGATTGTTATTCGTCAGCCGGAACTGATGCTAGGATTTGAAATTAGCTGATGTTACATGTAGAGCTCAACTTGCATAAAACCGCCTATTGGTGGCAGTTTTTATTGGTTCGCTTTTTGGTCGTCTTCAAACAACTCTTTTGGGTATAACAACCAAGATATTCCATCTTCAAGTTGTTTAACGTGCCAAACTGTTATTCCTTTTGTAAATGACCATTGTTTTTCTTGTTTCAACATAAAGGGTGGCACCCACATTAATTCAACATCTCCGTCTCCGTCCCAACCGTCTTCTAAAAACCTTTGTTTAGCAATTGAAATATATTCGTCTGCATTTTCAAGACAGTCTTTGGGATTCAATATGAAGTTTAAGTTGTCAATCCATTCATAAGCCATAATTTCAAACTCTTTCAATTTGTCTGGCGGGTAATCAATTATTTCTTGTTTCTTTATTGTGTATGCCATTAGAATTTTATCTTTAGTCCAAGTTCCTTTTTCATTGTCAGTAAGGCTTCTGCATTTCCTTTTGCATCGTCAACTGGATTATGAGTATGTTTTGTCTTTCGTAAATGTTTAAATGTTTTGAAAGTGTCCTTTTCAATTCCTTTATATAAACTACCCAAATTTTGCGAACTAAAACCGAATGGGTTTGTCCCAACAAAATGGTGGAAATACCAACAAATAAACATCCAATCAAATCCATTATTGTCGCTAATAAAAATTGGTCTGTCTTTGCAGGTTTCTTTTATCCAATTTGCAAAGTCTTGCATTACTATTTCTGGTTCAACAAATTCTAAAGTTTCTTCTCTTGAGTGTCCCGATACGGCAAGTGCTTCAGGAATAAACTTGTCTGAAATAGGTTTAAGTTTTCCGTAAAATGTTTTGTCAAGTTGTTCGTCAACCAAAACTGCTCCAAATGAAATCATAGAAAAGTCGCCTGGAATTGGCCCGCGCTTTCTATGTCAACCATTATATATGCCATTGTCTGTTAGTCTACTTGAGGTGTCTGTAAAATTGCCACCAACGGACAGGGCTTGCTGTCAGTTTGGGCATTTGAAATTCGTCAGCCCGTAACTGAAGTTGATGATTGCAATATTGCTGATGTTTTATTCATAAGCCAAATTTATAACGTCAAACTGGAACAGAAACACAATAGCGAATAAAAAGTTGATGCTTACAACGTCAAGCCCAAATTGCAGCAAACCCAATGTTGCCTGCCGTTTTTCGTCCACCGAGACGAAAAACTACCAAAATTTCCACCATGGCGTTGTTGTTTCATTTTTAAGTTGTTCAATAACGCTTTTATTCTCTGCATTCCATCTTGCTTCTTGTTCTGCTTCTGTGCCGTTGTCTTTGTAGGTTATCCAAGTGTTAAAAGAGGTGTCTGCTTGTCCGATTTCTATAACTCTGTCTTTATGCATCATTACACCAATTCCGTGTTCATGATCCCAGTCACAACCAAGTTCATAACCAATGTATGCAAAGCCATCTTTATCACTTTCCATTATATGAATGATTGATAGTCCAATAAAATTCTTCAAGTCCGAAACGCTGTTAATTTCAGGAACTAAATCTTCGTATATTTCTCTGATTTCAGGTAACTCGTTAAACAAAGAGTTTAAAATCTCATCCCGAATTTTTAGAGAATTGTCTTGAAGAAAATTTATGGCGTTTACTTGTTCTTGAGTTGTAATTTTAACATAGTCAACTTGTCGCCCATTGATAAAAACTTTTACAAATCCATTTGAAATTTCCTCACTGTCTTTTGAACCATAAAACCCTTGTCTACTTTGAAAGCCTTGCCAAGCAGATAAAGTAATTTGTCCTTCGTAATTGTCTCCAATAATTATGTTGGGATTTAGTTCTAATATATTCAGCATTCGTGGGGTTTTTTAAAATGGCAGGCAACGCCTGTATTGACGTTATTACCCACAATATAATAAAAATACTAAGCTTAAAACCAATGTATTAGTATTATACTTTTTGTATTTTTATTTAGAACAATGCGTTTTTTAATAGTATTACTACAGATCACTGGCTGCCCGATTGGCAGCCCCGTCCCAATAAAACTACAGCTCGTTTTACTCGCTTTGTTTTATAAGGGCGGGGTTATAAACAGTAGCTGCAACGGTGCGGATGGCAGGCAGCATGGCCGTTGCACTACTGCAGAAAGCGGGGACTGCTGCTGACCCCGATTAAGAAAAACTAATGCTCATACTTCGCATTGTTTTTCTAAGTCGGGGTTATAAACCGGAGTTACTACTGTTGATAGCCCCAATTTAACTTTATGTTTCTATGCTAAAACACTTTGCTTTTTTATTGTACATTTAAGCATTTTAACACCGTGGTTATGATGCCTGTTGCTCCATTAGTATTACATAAACAAGTTGCTCCGTTTTTAAATATATCGCTGTACCTGAATAATATTCCGGTTATACGTCAATTAACCCTGGAAAATAAGGGTGATGAAGCGTTGACGGATTTACAGGTGCGGATTACGGCGAATATTGCCTGTATTAAAGATTTTACTTACACGATTGCGGCGCTGCCTGCCGGAACGGATGTGAAAATTCCGCTAGACCAATTAAAAGTTAATCGGGATTTTTTAGGTCGTTTATCGGAAACGGAAAAAGCAATTATTACCATTGGTATTTGGCAACATGATTTATTATTGATTACTGACGATACACCGATAGATGTACACCCGATAGAATATTTTGGAGGCTTTCAAGTATTGCCGGAATTAATTGCGGCTTATGTAACGCCTAATCATTCGTATGTATATGCGATTAAAAACAAGGCGGTTGATATTTTATTAAAACAAAATTTACAAACTGCTTTTGAGGGCTATCAGAGTAATAGTCCGGAAAGAGTGTTGCAATTAATGTCGGCTATTTATACGGCTATACAAACGGAGGAAATTGTGTACAGTGCATTGGCGCCAGGTTATGAAGAAACCGGCCAGCGATTACGTTTGTTGAATACCATTAGACAGGAAAAGTTTGCTAACTGTATTGACCTGAGTTTGTTGTTTGCGGCCTGTTTGGAAGCGGTTGACTTAAACCCGATAATAATTATTACACAAGGCCATGCTTTTGTGGGCTGTTGGTTACACGACGATAAGTTTGCCGAAATAATAAACGATGATAAAACGGCTATTACTAAAAGACTAAGTAAGGGTATTTATGAAATGGCTGCTGTTGAAGCTACCAGTGTTTGTAAGGGAAGTAAAACAAATTTTATTCAGGCCTTGCATAGTGGCGAAGCACAACTGGTGGAAAGCGAAAGATTTTTGATATCTATTGATATTAAAAGAGCCCGTACGGCTCGAATAAAACCATTGCCTCTGTTGTCGGATAAAAACGATGGGCTATCAACAGAAGATATTTTGGGTGGAGAAACGGATGTAACACTGGAAAAACATTTTAATATTGGTACAGTGTATACAGATGAGTTGTTGCAACATAAACAAGCTACTACCAAACAAAAAATTTGGGAACGCAAGCTGCTGGATTTATCGTTGCGTAATAATTTACTTAACCTGCGCATGACACGTAATATGTTGCAGTTGGTGGATATTGACATCAGCCATTTTGAAGACACATTAAGCGATGGAAAAAGTTTTACCATTTTAGCTAACCCTGCGGCAGAACTACAGCGCAAGTATAATTTATTTACACAGCCACTGCACCGTTCATCGGAACTGTATA
The DNA here is from genome assembly GCA_002399735.1 of Chitinophagaceae bacterium UBA4857. Lineage (GTDB taxonomy): Bacteria > Bacteroidota > Bacteroidia > Chitinophagales > Chitinophagaceae > Terrimonas. The sequence goes on along the minus strand of DHEF01000039.1, from coordinate 46,286 downwards.
AATTAGCCAATGCCGAATTAGCGTTTAATCGTTTGCTTACACATTATCATCCGCAGGATTTAGATAATATACTTACGCATATGCACCGCAGTGCAAAGCAGGCCATTGAGGAAAACGGTTCAAGTACTTTGTTTATGGCAGTAGGCTTATTAAAATGGTACGATATTAAAACACCGGAGCAGCCAAGGTTTGCACCTATTTTATTAGTGCCGGTGGAGTTGAGTCGCAGATCGGTTAATAGTAGGTTTACGTTGAAAAGTCGTGAAGAGGAAGTAATGGTAAATATAACCTTGCTGGAGTTTTTGCGTCAGGAACATGAACTTAACCTAAGCGGATTAGAACAACTGCCTTACGATGAAAAAGGGGTAGATGTAGCTAAAGTAATGGGTGTATTACGCAGGGCTGTAATGCAGTTAAAAGGTTGGGATGTAGAAGAGCAAATTGTATTAGGCAATTTTTCATTTAGCAAGCTGATATTGTGGAAGGATATGGTAGAACATCCCGACGAATTGTTGAAGAGCGATATGGTGCGTAGCCTGGTAACGGGTAAGCTGGAATTTGATGTAAGTGACGAAAGTATTGCCCAAACTGATTTTGATGCGATCGAATCGTCGACATTAGCTTTGCCTATTGCTACCGATGTATCGCAAATGGAAGCGGTGTTAACAGCACAAAAAGGGCAGAGCTATATTTTGCATGGTCCGCCGGGTACAGGTAAATCGCAAACCATTACCAATATTATTGCCGATGCTTTATACCGTGGTAAAAAGGTATTGTTTGTAGCCGCTAAAAAAGCAGCATTGGATGTAGTGCATAAACGTTTAGAGCAAATAGGACTGGCTCCATTTTCATTGGAGCTACATTCCAATAAATCAAAAAAATCGGATGTGCTGGCACAGTTAGCGCAAACATTAGATACGGTTAAATACACAACTACCGTTGATTTTGTGCAGGAGTCGTTACGATTGGATGCGGCCCGACAGCAAATAAGCGAGTATGTAAATGTGTTGCATAAAAAGCAACATTGGGGTTGGAGTTTATATGAGGGCATAACGGCATTGGAACAATATCGTGAGCAACAAACTTTACCAAAACCTGTACCCAATGATGTGTTACAAAATTTAGATGCGCAGCGTTGGCAACAATGGCAGGATTGGTTACCCGGTTTTCAATCCATTGCACAAATAATAACGCATCCAAAGGATAATCCGCTGGCGGTATTACAACTTAATAATTACTCAGCTACCATACAGGAAAACATTGATACGCAAATACAACAATTGTTGACTGTTTTACCGCCTTATCAACAAGCGGTAGCTGGTTTAGCAAAAGCCATTTATTTTCCGTTTGTTTTACAAAATAAAGAAACACAGGAGCAGTTTGTAGCAGCGGTGCAAGCCATCAAGTTATTACCCGATATGCCTTTGCTGTTGGTGCATTACCTGGCAGATAAAGAAAATTATCTTACTTATGAAGACTGGCGAAAACATTTTCAGCAATACCAGTCGGCATTAAAAGATATTACCGCTAACTATAACCGTAGCATTTTATCGGCAGATATTACTACCATGGAACTGCAATGGAAAAAAGCCGAACAAGCCTGGTTTTTACTCAAGTGGTGGAACAAGCGGAAAATAAAAAAACAGTTAAGCCTGTATAAAAACAATGCTATTGTACATGACGGAGAAATAATGCAATTGTTTCAACAGTTTCGCCAAATGAAGGAGGAACAAATGGCTTTACAACAAAGCCGTTACACAGCGGTGCAACGGGCTTTGAGAAACTTATACAAAGACGAACAAACCGATATAACAGATATTGATGTAAAAGCTACCATGGTTAACAGGTTAAGCACTTTAATGCAAACCTTTGGCCGTACTGCTTTACAACAATGGGTAGGTGCTTGGCAAGATCATCAGTTACAATACACCGATGACGTAAAAGCCATACAACCATTGTTGTGGCAAACATTGTACACAACCGCAACCAATGCACAACAATCGGTACAACAGTATGAACAGTTAACCGGTGCGGCATTACCTGCAACGGATGATTGGTTGCAGGCTACACAAATACAGTTACAACAATTGCAGCAGCATTTACCACAGCTAAAAAACTGGATTAATTATGTACAGCAGGTAAAAACCGGCAAGGCCTTAAAAATGGATTGGCTTATTGCGGCTTTTGAAAATAATGATTGCGAAGCCAATAATATTACTACTTATTGCCATCATGCAATACACCGTTCAACCATAGAAAAAGTAATAGCACAGCATGAATCGCTGGGTTTGTTTAATGCCGGTATGTTTGAGAGTAAGATTGAGCAGTATAAAAAAATAGCCAAAGAGTTTCAGCAACTTACTATACAAACATTGCGTATGAAGCTGGCTGCACAATTACCCAATACAACCATCGAAGCTATGCAAAGCTCCGAACCGGGTATACTGCAACGAGCCATTCGCAGCAAGGGCAGGGGCATGAGTATACGTCGTTTGTTTGATCAGTTGCCTACCTTGTTACCACGTTTGGCGCCTTGTATGTTAATGAGTCCTATTTCGGTGGCGCAATACTTTGATGTTGATACCAACCATTTTGATCTGGTAATTTTTGACGAAGCCTCACAGTTACCTACCTGCGAAGCAGTAAGTGCATTGGCCCGTGCTAAACAAGCCGTTATTGTTGGCGACCCTAAACAAATGCCACCTACTTCTTTTTTTAGTACCGTTAAAATTGATGAAGAAGATGCAGAGATAGAAGATTTGGAAAGTATACTGGACGATTGTCTGTCATTATCCATTCCTTCAAAATATTTATTAAAGCATTACCGAAGTAAACACGAAAGTTTAATTGCTTTTAGTAATGTAAATTATTACGATAATAAGTTACTTACTTTTCCATCGGCCGATGACCTTAACCGAAAAGTACAATACCACCATGTACCCGGCCATTACGATAAAGGTAAAACCCGTACCAATAGTTTTGAAGCCGATGCCATTGTGCAATATATTCAGCAGCATTATACCAACCCCGTAAAACGTAAACAAAGTTTAGGTGTGGTAACTTTTAGCCAAACGCAACAAAGTTTGGTAGAAGATAAATTACAGACGCTGTTTATGAAAGATGCACAACTGGAACAATGGGCTAATGAAAGTGGCGAGCCTCTGTTTATAAAAAACCTGGAGAATGTACAAGGCGATGAAAGAGATATTATTTTATTCTCCGTTGGTTATGCACCGGATGAGCAAGGTAAAATGATCATGAATTTTGGTCCGCTTAACCGCAATGGTGGTTGGCGTAGGTTAAATGTTGCGGTTACCCGTGCCCGTTACGAAATGCATGTGTTTGCCACCCTAACTGCCGATCAAATTGATCTTAATCGAACATCGGCCGAAGGGGTTGCCGGATTAAAAGCCTTTTTACAATTTGCGCAAAACGGTCATCTTGCTTTACGTGTACAAGATGTACAAACAGAAGCTTCGCAATTATCAAAAGTTATTGCCCAACGCTTGCAACAAAAAGGCTTACAGGTAAAATGTAATATTGGTACATCGGGTTTTAAAATAGATATTGGCATTGTGCATCCACAAAAAGCGAAGCAATATATTTTAGGTATAGTTATAGATGGTACCTATTACTACAATGCCCGTACGGCCAATGATAGAGAAATGGTAATGCCATCGGTATTAAAATCATTAGGTTGGAACTTGCACCGTATTTGGACTATGGATTGGTACGAAAACAGCGAAACAATTATTAATGCGGTAATAAAAAAAGTGGATGATTTATTACAACAGCCGGAGCAGGAAGAAGAAATAGTATTAGCCGAAACTGTTAGCACGCCTGTGTTTGAACCAACCGATGTTATGTTGGAAGCAGTACCGCAAATGGTAACCAAACAACAACAGCCTTATCGGGCACATGCATTAAGCAAAGCAGCCAATGCCAGTAGCGAAACTATTTACGATGCCGGTAACCGCCACCGTATAAAACAGCAAATACAAATGCTGGTAGATATGGAAGCACCCATTAGTAAAAACCTGTTGTATAAAAAAATACTACAAGCATGGAACACAACAAGGGCAGGCACAAGATTAGAAGCCTATTTGCAGGAAATGATTACAGAAATGGATATTAACCAAACCATACACCATCAACCATTTTACTGGAGTGGTAATGCTGTGGTAATGGATTACTATCGCAGTAACGATATTGAAAAACGTAACATAGAAGATATAGCACCCGAAGAAATTGCCGTAGCATTACAGGAAGTGGTAACGCATAACCTCAGTATTGAGGAAGAAGAACTGATCCGTTACCTGTGCCGCAGTTTTGGTTTTGCCAAAGTAGGCAAACAGATAGATACACAACTGCGTTATGTAATTGATATGCTGGAAAAAGAAGGCAATATTAAAAGAGAAGAAGGCAGGGTAATAATTATAAATTAAAAATTTTTGTTAGTCAGTAGCAGTAATCCTAATCAGCTTTTGTTGTGTCACTCACTGCATCGTTCCGTTCGCTAATCAACATCGTGTTATGCAATGGTCGTTTATGTAATCGCTATATCAGCAATCTCTAAATCACAAATTGTCAAATCCCAAATCCTCCTTCCTATCTTTGCACCTCACAAATAACGATTACTATGCAAGAAGCTTTTGTTATTGACTGTACCCGTACTGCCATTGGCCGTTATGGTGGTGCGTTAAGCAGTGTGCGTCCGGATGATTTACTGGCAACCGTAATAAAAGAAGTAATACAACGTCAAAAAAATATTGATGTAGATGCTATTGAAGATGTGATTGCCGGTGCGGCTAATCAATCCGGGGAAGACAATCGAAATGTGGCCCGTATGGCGGCGTTATTAGCGGGCTTGCCGGTAACAGTGGCAGGTAATACTGTTAACCGTTTATGCGCATCAGGGTTACAAGCCATAATGGACGCTGCCCGACAAATAAAATGTGGCGATGCTGAGCTGGTCATTGCAGCCGGCGTAGAAAGTATGAGCCGTGCCCCTTTTGTTACAGCTAAACCCACACAAGCTTTTCAACGTACACAAGAAACTTTTGACACTACTTTAGGCTGGCGTTTTATTAATAAAAAACTAGCTGAACAATACCACCCTTACAGCATGGGCGAAACCGCCGAAAATGTTGCCAGACAATGGAATATTAGTCGTGAGGACCAAGATTTATTTGCCTACAACTCGCAGCTAAAATACATGCAAGCGTATCAGGCGGGTAAATGGCAGGAGGAGATTTGTGCAGTAACGGTTGCAAGTGCAAAAGGCGAAACACAAATAGTAGACACTGACGAACACCCACGACAAACCACTATTGATAAGTTAGCAAGTTTAAAACCAGCTTTTCTTAAAGACGGCACCGTAACCGCAGGCAATGCTGCCGGTATTAACGATGGTGCTGCGGCGATGTTATTAGCCAGTCAGGCAGCAGTGGAACAATACGGCTTACAACCAATGGCACGTGTTGTGGCCATGTCTGTTGCGGGTGTCGACCCTGCCATTATGGGCATTGGCCCAATACCTGCCACACAAAAAGCATTGCAACGTGCAGGCTTAAGCATTGAGGATATTGACTTATTTGAACTGAACGAAGCTTTTGCCGCACAATCTCTGGCCTGTATACGTGATTTAAATATTAACCCCGAGAAAGTGAATGTAAATGGAGGTGCCATTGCTATTGGTCATCCGTTAGGTTGTAGCGGTGTACGTATTTCAACTACCTTATTGTATGAACTTAAACGCCGCAAACTGCGATATGGTTTAGCTACCATGTGTGTAGGCGTAGGACAAGGTGCCGCTATTATTTATGAAAACCTTTTGTGAAGAAGGATGTAGGATTTCTGATTTGAGGATTTCTGATTTAGCGATTGATACTTCTGGAATACCTAATGTTTCCGAAGAGGCTTAATTGATAAGGATGTATTACAGCAATTGATAATAGTACTTTTGACTTAGGGTTTATCCCCTCCCTGGAGGGGCGATTTAAAGACATACATGTATTAAATACAACTGGGGTGGGCTGATGAATAGAATTACCGAACGCACAAGAGTGCGACGCAACAAAAGCTGATTAGAATTACTACAGCCCGGAACATAAAAAAAAATACGCTAATTGCTTAGCGTATTTTTTATTTTAAAAAGCTTTTGATTCATCTGCATCTTCATCGCCCATGGAAATTTTATAGGCTTTGATAAAGATGGCGCCGAGGTTTTTGTATGGCGGTATATAATCCTCAAAGCCTTCTACTCTGGCTGATGCTTTAAATGTTTTCCAGAAATCTAACCAGTCAATATCGCGACCGGCACGTAACTGCTCGGTAATGATAGAAAAAAATGGTTTATTAATGGCGGTTTTCCCAATTTGTTTGGATGCAATGATATGTGCATCGGGTGATTTATCTAAAATTTTATTAATCAGGTTAAAGCCGCCACAAGAACCCATAAACACAATGCGTGATGATGGTGCCATGTACGCAATGGTTGACTCGGCATAATAACTATGACCACGATGGATGGTAACAGTGGTGCGGATATTATTGTTTTCCAGGTATTCGTTTAATGCCTGTTGTGCTTTATCATCTTCGCCGGTTTCCTCAGGCAATGCACGATTGGCATAAATAATAACCGGTTTGCCTTTTGTTGATTTAATGGTTACCCACTGCTTATTGCTATGGTCAACACTCCAGTTACCTCCGCCAAACATATTTACAAAGCCGTTAAAAATATTTTTACCGTCCTGATCGCCATAGAAAAATACCTGCATTATTATTTCTCCCTTTTCGTTGGTTAAAGTACTGTTGGGCACTTTATATACAGGTGGTATGCCCAATTCTTTAGTCAGGTCAACCCCTTTTGTGGTATCGGCTGATAAAAACAACTGGTATAAAATATTGTAAATAGCCATTCCTCGTTTGTTATTGGTATTTACATTACGGTCGTAGTTACTTTTTACATTCAACAACATTTCATCGGCAATGGCAGGTAGGGTTTCTTTAATACTGGCGTATGAGTCGGCAACATCTACCCCATCTTCCAAGCCATCACTATTTTCCAGGTTGTTTACAAATGCCTGCATTAATTTATGCGAGTCATCTTTATTAGGGAAGGATGACATGAAATGCCCTAGTTTATTATAGGCTGCTGCCTGACTGATAAACTTACGGTAATGGTCAAAATTTAAACGAGCCAGTAAGGAGTCGCCACGGTTATTGGCCTTCTTCATCATTAACGGGTACACACCATTGGTATAGCTAGATGTGTAAATTATTCCATTAGTAAGTACGGCAACATAATACAATTCTTCTGCCGTTAAGTTTTGTAAACAACGAAAACGTACATTATCATTTTCATTATGCAAGCCATTAATGGTATTTACAAAAACGTCAATTGCTTTTTTCTCCAGCATCTTGGTCAGCTCTTTAAATGCCAGTGCTGTATCACGCTGGTTTATCATACGTGATACGTAATCTATTTGTGTATTTACCAGTAATCGAAAATATTTTACCGAATCTTTGGATGCTGCATCAACATCGTCAATGGTTAGCTTGCCGCCGACTATATTAGTTAAAAACGGAAAGTATAATTGTCCGCTACGGCTTTGCGACATTTTAACCACTGCTCTTATAAAGTCGTCATCAACAATGTTTCTGATTTTATAACCCAGCGAGTTGTTGGCCTGTGCATAGTCGTACAGTTGTTGCGGATATTTTTTACCCACCACTCGTATCAAACTATCAGCAAAAGGCACATCGGGGTTGTTTCTTAAGGTTAAGAAAGTTCTGTCAGGATATAACTTACAGTATTTTAATATCAGCACATTTTTAGCCGATTTTGCCACCGGGTAATCACCGGACAAGGAGTTATAAATTAAATTAGCCACATCGTATGGCGATTCATGTATAAGATCGTCAATAGGTTGATTGGCAATAACCTTGGTTAAAGCCAGTTTATAATTATCAATTAATAGTGGTGTATAAAAAACATTAAACGTTTGCTTTTTATATTGTGTTATATAGTTTTTTAACAGCGACTCTAAACTTACCAAGGCTCTTTTCTTTTCCTGATCTTTTGGTAAATTTTCGGTTACTTCAATAAAATTTTTAATTTGGTTAACTCCGCCAAACAAAGCACGGCTAATTAAAAAATCACGCTCTTCATCTTTCGATGCATGAAAAAATTTATCCTCTTTGGTGTCCAGCAAATCAATAATTTCCTGCTGCTTGTTTACACGGTCATGAAAGCCCTGTCTGAAAATAGGTACTTTAGCCACCGAGTCGGTAAAAGAAGTTTGCCCGTAAGCCACAGTTACCGAAAACAAAACCAACCCCAGCGCCTTACCCGATTTAGTAAAAAATGTTAGCATCATATTTTTTTTAGCGTAGCGATTATTAAAACTTTAACCGCACAATAAAGACAAAATTACACCCCTTTCAGTTGCACACCAATAGTTCGCCTAAACCATTAACAGTCAATTATATGTATTGTTTGGTAAACGGCCTTGGATAATAACAGTAAATATTATGCCAAACGCTTTGCAATTAGCTGATTACCAAATATTAAACCAATTTTCCTATTACACTTTTAGTAAAAACTTACACCCTGTTTTCCGGTTTAATGGTTTATAAATTGTCTAAACTAATTCTGCCGAGACAATCGCCTATCGTATTAACTTATCATTAAGTCTGTGTTAATGATAACAGTATATTTTCCTATGCTACAAAATGGGGGTAGGTTTGCACAAAATTTCACTGCATGGAAAATTTTGGGCGCAAGGTATTAATTGCCGACGACGAACCGGATATTATTGAAATTTTAAAATATAATCTGGTACAAGAGGGATACGATGTAGTTACCGCTAAAGATGGCGATGATGCTTTGGAAAAAGCCAGAAAAAATCAGCCCGACCTGATTGTGCTGGACGTAATGATGCCGCGTAAAACCGGTGTAGAAGTTTGTGAATTGTTACGTGCCCAGGAAGCGTTTAAAGAAACGCCTATTATGTTTTTAACGGCGCTTAGCGACGAAGCCACACAAGTAAAAGGATTGGAAACCGGTGCCGACGACTATGTTAGCAAACCTGTTAGTCCTAAAGTTTTTATAAGCCGCATTAATGCGCTATTTCGCAGGGCTCCAAAACCCGATAACCGTGTGCTGAAAATTGGCGATATGGTTATTGACCCCGAACGTTTCATTGTTTTTATAAATGATAACGAAGTAGTATTGGCTAAAAAGGAGTTTGAACTACTTTATTTACTGGCATTAAAACCAGGTCGTGTGTTTTTGCGCAACGAAATACTAAATGCCATCTGGGGCAACGAAGTAATTGTAGGCGACCGTACTATTGATGTACACATCAGAAAAATACGCCAAAAACTAGGTATTGATTGTATAACCACCGTTAAAGGCGTAGGTTATAAATTTGATTTATAATGCCGGTTTTGAAATTACTTTAAATAACTCATGAGGCATTGCACTCATGGGTTATTTATTATGTTACCGGCTGCAGTAATTCTAATCATCGTTCCTTGCGTCGCACTCTTCAACTGCATCAATACTAATCAACAGAAGAAAGTCGGATAGTCGGGAAGTCCGAAAGTCGGTGAGCAATCAATATTGAATCTTCAATAAAAAATATTAAATTCCTATAACTTGCGGTTATGGTTTTTATAAAAAATTTATCGCCCCGCCAACTATCTATATTCACGGCATTAGTGTTAGCTATTCCTATAAGCATTTTTGTAGCCATTATTGAGCGTAACTGGGCCTATGTTTTGGGTTCCTTCTTAACTGTATCTATTTGCAGTTATTTCCTTATTTCCTTTGTGTTGGAAAGGTTTATCTATCGTAAAATAAAACTTATATACAAGTTTATTTACCAAACAAAAGCTACTAAAAGGGAGGAGACTTATTACAAATACATATTGCCGCAAAAAAGCATTGGTGAGGTACAGGCCGATGTAGAAGCCTGGGCCAACGCTAATAAACAGGAGATTGAACTGCTGCGAGCCAACGAGCAGTTTAGAAAAGAGTTTTTACAAAACCTGTCGCACGAATTTAAAACACCCGTATTTGCCATACAAGGTTATGTAGAAACATTATTGGGTGGCGCATTAAACAACCCAAACATTAATAAAAAATTTTTAGAACAAACATCGGCTAATGTAACACGTTTAACCAACCTGTTAAACGACCTGGACGAAATATCACGCCTGGAACGTGGGGAACTGGCCTTGGTAAAACAAAGTTTTATTATTCAGGATTTGGTAAAAGAAACTTTTGACAGCATAGGCATTGTAGCCAAACCAAAAAGTATTAAATATGCTATTAAAAAAGGTTGTGAAATGCCTTTGCAGGTTTATGGCGATAAAGAAAAAATAAGACAGGTATTACTAAACCTTTTTGAAAACTCGATTAAATACGGAAAGGAAAACGGCACCATTACCGCCAGCATGTACAATACCGATGACAAACATGTACTCATTGAAATAAGTGATGATGGCACCGGTATTGCCGAAAAAAACCTGTCCCGTATTTTTGAACGTTTTTACCGTACCGATAGCGGCCGTAGTATGGACGTAACAGGTAGCGGTTTAGGCCTGGCTATTTGTAAACATATTGTTGAGGCCCATGGACAAACCATACATGTACGCAGCCGCGAAGGCGTAGGTACTACCATTGGATTTACATTAGACGTAAGACCTTCTTAAAGAAATTAATCGTTCCATTTTACATTTAACTTATGCTTTTCGGCATAAGGTTGTGCTATTGCTCGTAGTTTTAAAGCCAGTTCGCCAAAGTTATAGCTATACTTATCGTTTATTGCTTTTAATAAACTATCTGATTGCTCTTTAGGTTGATGTGTGTCTAACATTTTAGCGTATTGCCTGTATTCGTTTTTGTAAACAGGCATGGCCATTTCATACATTTGTAAGGCAGTCAAACGCATTTCTTTTATTTCTTCATCCGGGGTTATAGCTTTTACATCCTGATAAGCTTGCTCCAGGTAAGCCAACTGATGATCTACAATTTGTTCAGCGGGTATAGTGTCCAGTATTGCATTTTTTTTGTCATCATATTGCACTTTACCATCTACCGTTTTTACACCAATGCCTCTTATAATTCTTGTACGTACATCAGGATTGGCAAAGTCGTGAAAGATATTGGTGTTTAATACAATTTTATTAAAGTTGCTAGCGGGGCTTTGTGGGTTACAAGCCAATAATAGCATAATAGTAAAAGTGCAGAACGCTGCTGTAGTTTTTTTCATGGTTTGTTTGTTAGTGATGCGAAGATAAGTTAAGTTAGAAAAGTCGGGAAGCGAGATGTCAGAATTGAGAATTGAGATTTGTGATTCACTATTCACAACTTACGGCCTCTCGGATTTCCCGACTATCCGACTTTCCCTGCTGATTAGCGATATGCTGCACCACCGACGAGTCGGGGTGCACCTTGCACAATGCTGAGTAAAGTTACAGGCACTCCGACTAAAGTACGGAGTACTGCACAATGCCCAATAGAATTGATGCAGTACAAGAGTGCGACGCAAGGGACGATGATTAGAATTACTACAGTTGGTAACATAAAAAAAACCACCCCAAAAAAAGATTGCCTTTTGTATCAAACGCTTAGGTTACACATGGTATAAAACTGCGTAAGTTAAAGGATTGGATAGGTTTCTTGGGATGGTTCAACTGCATGAGAAATTGCCGATGATAAGAGATACCGCCGACAATTTGGAACGACTGAATAAGTAAAGAGCTATAGTAAAATTGCAAAACGATTGTTACGTATTTGTTAGCGCAATATTATTTATTGTGTAGAAAAAAGGGGCAGAAAAATCTGCCACTGTAATGTATGTAGTGTGAAACGATTAGTTACTGTTGAAATTTGTCCAACCTTTATGCCAGTTAGCATCTGGTCCTGAAGGAGCGATACCGCCAATGAAGTCAACTTTAGTAATGAAAGGACGGGCTTTGATGATTGGATCATCGAAATAAGTGTTAGAAGCACTTGGAATAACTACTGCTGAGTTACCAAATGGCTGCCAATCAGGATTTAAATAATCGAAAGGTTTTGTAAACCGAATAGCATCTACAGTAGGGAAGTATTGGTTTTTATTTTCGGCACTTAAAAACCATGTATTTAGCTGCGCCTCTGTATAACCGTTAACTGGATTAGCTGGTATGTATTGTACCGGTTTTTCAGCACCTGCAATTATAATACCTTTTAAATTTAATTTACCTGCAGTAATGTTAGCAGAAGTAGCTGCGCCTCTTGAATCGTCAATTTCGATACCGCTTTTCCACCCTACAAAAGCTGAGTTGAAAATAGAGATAGATGAGTTTCTTCTGATTTGAACTGCTGAACCATGGTAGTTGCTGTTACCAATGTTTGAAGCTGTTGCTCGGTGACCAAAAGCTGTGATATTAACAAACACTGCACTTGTTTGTGGAGAGATAACTGTGCCTGCACTATTGTTGTCGCTTTCAAAAGCTTCTGATTTAGATATATCGGCAATAGAAGAATCACGAACAATTAAACCAAACTGTACGCTGCCGCTATAACCATTGTCGCTGTCAAAATCATCATCCTGTGTTTTGTAAGCAATTAAATATTTACAGTTTACAGTACCGCCAAACCACTCAAAAGCATCATCTTTTGCATAAGTAACCTGTACGTGATGGATAACTGTTTTTGAACCAACACCAGCCATTGTTAAACTGTTAACTTCTTTATCAGGTTGAAAGGCATAACCTGCATACTCAATACGTGCATAGGCTAAAACACCTGAGCTATCGTCGTTTATTGGAGTAGGTACTAAATCATCGCCACTACCTGCACGGCCTTCGCCACTTGCATTGTCAACACCGCCTTCTACCTGGAATAAACCAAATTTGCCTTCGAAGCTGGAGTTAATGGCTGCTTTACCGCAAATTACAATGCCTCCCCAGTCACCAGATTGTGGTGTAGGTGAAGATGATGTAAATACAATTGGTTCTTCTTGTGTACCTTGTGCAACAATTTTACCGCCGCGGGCAACAATTAAAACGGCAACATCAGAACCGGAATAAGAGCCCTTAACAACAGCACCTTTTTCAATGGTAAGTGTTACGCCGTTGGTTATATATACCAACCCTTTCAAAATATTATTGTCACCTTTTTTTAAGGTAATACTTTCTGTAATTCTACCCGATAATGTTACAGTGCTTCCGTTGCCGTTGCCATTGCCGCCGTTATCAATAATAGTTGTGGTTCCGTCAACCTCAATTTTGCGACAACTTACTACAGTAAGTAATGTTAACACAGTTAGTAAAAGAATGTTCCTTTTCATTTTGTATGTTTTAAACTTTTTTTATTTATTGTTTATAGCGAATAGTTAAACGTTAAGCTGAATGAAGTGCCATATCTTCTGGTAAAGCGGTAGGCATCTTCGCCCTTTTGAAAGCTTGATTTGCTACTACCATTTTGATAAAAATATTGGGTGCGGTTAATAATATCGGATACGTTTAACCTGATCTCAGCTTTTTTATCAAGAATTTTTTTGCTGATTTGAAAATCTAATAAAGGACGTGGCGCTTCGTAAATATCCGGAGACCCTGCACCTGCATTTAAATCACCCACCAGGTAAATACGATGTCCTATTTGGTTAAATAAGATAGTTGCATTAATTCCTTTTTCTTCGTGGTCGTACATTAAACCAAGGTTAACCAAGTAAGGCGACTGTCCTTGTAATGGTCTGTCAATTTGTAAAGAAGGATCTTCTACACGGCTATAGATATATGTTGCATTAGCCTGTACTGTGAAATTTCTTAATACATCAGCAAAGTCAAGTCTTTTTCTATATTCTACTTCTACACCATATGCTGTTGCCTTATCCGGGTTTTGATAACTGAAAGTACTTGCACCGCCGGCTCCCTCATTAAACATTTGTTCAATAGGATCTTTAAAGTGTTTGTAAAAAACACCGGCAGTGAAAACCTCACCCGCACGTGGATACAACTCGTAACGGAAATCGATATTGGTATTTTTAGAACGCTTAAGGTTAGGATTACCTTGTACGGAAGCATTCAATTCAAAATCGTAAAGGTTAAGGAATGACAACTCACGTAACTCAGGACGGATAACTGTTTGAGATGCTGATAGACGTAGGTTGGTTTTGTTATTTAATTTATAAGTAGCGTTTAAGCCCGGTAAAAAATCTACTACTTTTGAGTGTACATGGCGAGGGTCCGATTTACGTACGCTACCAACTAACTGGTCAAAATGCTCTAAACGACCGCCCCAAACTACACGTAATTCTTTGGCAAACTGGTTATCAAACTGTATGTAGCCGGCATTTAAAATAGTATTAGCTAAATAACGGAAGCTGTTTCCTTTAATGGCATCAAAAGAAAGTAAATTACTACTGGCCGATCCATCACCAAAGTTTTCAGGTGCAAATATTTTATCAGGCGTTAATTGACGTAACGCTGCGTTATCTCTTGATAATGAGTTAGCAAATAGTTTTGCATCATAAAGCCTGTCTTTAATCTGTAACATGTAGCCCGCTTTCACTGATTGCTTTTGGCCAAACATGTTAAAGCCATAAGTTAAATCGCCGCCTGCTGTATAAATATAATCACTCAAATCCTGAAAAATACGGCTACCGCTTTCTTGTGATAATGAGTTACCAATTAATAAAGCATAAGGAGTTTGTGTGCCAGCTGGACGTGAGTATTGTATTCTTTTTTGGTCAGGGCTTTGTGCATCTAAAATATTAAAAGAGCCATACCATTTAAACTTTAATGGTGTGCTGATGCTATGTTCACCAATTAACTGGCTGGTAAAAAATGTATTCTGTTTAAAGGTAAATTCGTTAGCCATTACATCACTCGTACGTAAATAATCACTTCCCGACCTGTTAGTTACATAGTTATTGGTATTAACATTCAGGATTGATTTTATAGAAACTTTGTTTCTGCTGTTAAGTTGTACCGATGCGCCTGCAATAGCACCAACAGTAACCTCCTGGTTAAAACGGTCGTCATCATAACTAAAGTTTACGTCAAACCTGTTATCAGCATATGTGTTTTGGCGGTTCAACATTTTTTGAAACCTGTTAGACTTATTATACATTACACCCAGTGTAACACCGGTTTGTTTGCCTAATATTTTTGTATTAAAACCGCCATTTATTTGTAATGACAGATCCAAAGGTGCTGTAACCTGATTAGCCGTCCAGCTATTAGGTAATTCTTTACCAATAGCAATTTTTTCTTCTCTGGAAAGTTGATCAAACTGTGTTTTGGTTTTGTAAGAGTTTGGTAAGGCTCTGGTACCATCATCAATACCCAGCCAATCTAAACCGCCCGATTGTGATTTATAAAAATCTTTACCAATAGTTTGTGTATTAAAGCCCGTACCAATCTGAATGTTCATGAAGTTTTTAGCAGGCATGTCTTTGGTATTTACCTGTATTAAACCACCGGACCATTCACCCGGAAACTCAGGAACAAATGCTTTATTAATAACTATATTATCAATAATGGCAGATGGAATTAAGTTAAAGGCAAAAGTTTTCCTATCAGGCTCGGTACTGGTTAATAAAATACCATTTAACATAGCCGTGTTATAACGGTCGGCCAAACCACGTACAATTAAAAATTTACCATCCTGCAAACTGGCGCCCGGTGTACGTTTTAATACTTCACCGGTATTTCTGTCCGGCGAACGGCGAATAGTTTCTGCCGATACAACCGAAGCAACAGTATTGGTATTTTTTTGAAAAGCAATGGTTGAAGAAACTGTTTCCATACGGGCTCCTGTTCGTCTGGAGCTAACTACCACCCCTTCCAGTTCTTTTGATTTTACTGCCAACACCACATCTAATTCATTGGCCTGACCAGCTTTCACTTCAACGTCCGATATAATTTTTACTTCATAACCAACAGCCGAAAACTCAATTTCATATTTTTTACCTGCAGGTAGTTCAAGTATATAACGGCCATCTACATTAGTTAAAACAGTTTTACCAGCAGCGGCTACTTTTACGTTAACACCTACCAGCGGATCATTTTTATCGCCCAATACTTTACCGGTTAATCGTACGTTTTGCGCTTGTAATGCGCTAAACATTAAAATAAGTAAGAAGCTGAATGCGGAACGAAACCAAAATTGCATAGCAGTAATTTGATGCAAAATTGGCCTTACCAGATTACTGCAATGTTAACCACAGGTTAAGCAATTGTAACTACAATGTTACCGTAATGTTAAGTCAGTTATGGCTATTTAATAGTGAATATTTTAGATTGAATATTTTACATTTTTTTGTTACCGGCTGCAGCGCCCTGATTGAGCTTTACTTGCGACGCTCCGTTCAACTTTTGGAATGCTATTGGGCATTATTTGTAAACCAAGCTAAATAGCTAATAGACATACAAATTGAAGCACCTAAAATAAAATGATTAAAACCATTACGCTAACATCTATAAAATACATAGCCCACGGTTTAAACCGTGGGCTATGTTAAAAAATTATTTCACTAACCATTTTAATGGTTTTATTTAGATTGTTGTTATTGCTGCACTGTATATTTTATTTTTTTTTCTCAGTTTCAACGTTACTACGCAGTTTGTATATTCCAGGTTATACAATTTAAACAACCACTTTTATTCTATCTAAACAGTTTTGCAAAAAAACTTTTCTTTGCAGGCCGTTCAATACCCCAAATTAATTCATCTTCACATCTTACTGATTTATGAATGTCGGATCCAAACTCCCCCCATGCAAATCCTGCTTTATTTGGTTTGTTTCGTAAGTCAGCAATTGCAAAATTATCGGGAAGTGACAGTGCAAAATTTTTAAGTGTTGGATCAGCAGAATTTCTGGCTTCGTTAATTTCTATAAATCCATTATTGTTTTGCCAAATGTCAAAAACCGTTTTTTCATGAATAATATTAAGGTTTGAGTTTTTCGGGTCTGTGCCATATTCATCAATATGCTCAATAAACTGTAAAAGATTATTCGAATGTTTTACTATAACTGCAGGATCGTGACAAGCATAAAATACATTGCCCCAATGACCTGTTGAGTCAACATCTACAATCCAAAAATTTCCAAACCCATCATGGGCAAGCTGCACAGAACAGGGAAATATATTTTCAAAGCCAAACTCTTCAAAACCGTCAAAAGTAATTTCATCAATTCCAAAGAATTCAAATCCCTTTGCAAATCTTAAAAGTTCTCTTACATCATCCGGGATTTGTTTGCTTGGAAGCCTGTTTGCAATCGTATCAATTTCATTATCCGTCAGTCCGGACAACAATTCTATCTTATATTCATCTCCGTCTTCAGAAACATATGTTTTATTTAAAAGCGACTTTAATTTTTCTGTGACTGTCATATGTTGATGTGCTTGTGTATTTTTTAATGAATGCATCTGGTGGAAGAATGTACAATATAAAAAAATAAACCTATAACACAACGCATATGTATTATACTCCTCACAAGTACATGTGCGTATTGCCAATTGTTGAATAGTATTACTAAAGCTCAATGGCTGCCCGATGCGGAGGGTTTAGTGCGTAACACAAGTTAGGAGGCGCAACTAAATGTTGCGCTTGACGAAACTTGCGTGCAAAGCACAAGCACCGGAGCGAAGCGGAGCCCGGAGCAGCGGGAACTGCTGCTGATGGATATTAGGGAAGCTGAAAGCCCCAAAGAAGTTGTAAGTTTTAAGTAATAAGTTATAAGTACCCATATCCGATTAACTATAATAACGGTTAACTATTAACAAATTATCTTAACCTAACTATAGCTCTTTACGCAAGCGGGCTACGGGAATGTTTAACTGCTCACGGTATTTGGCTACGGTGCGGCGGGCTATGTTGTAACCTTTTTCCTGCAATAACTCGGTTAGGCGCTCATCGCTTAATGGACGCTTTTTACTTTCGGCATCTATTAAATCGCTAAGGATTTTTTTCACTTCGCGGGTAGATACTTCTTCACCGCTTTCGGTGCTTAAGGATTCGCTAAAGAAAAATTTTAAACGATAGGTACCAAACTCGGTTTGTACAAATTTACTGCTGGCTACACGGCTTACAGTAGATATATCAAGGTTGGTTTTTTCGGCAATGTCCTTTAAAATCATCGGCTTTAAATTAGTTTCATCGCCGGTGAGGAAAAAGTCGTACTGATGATCCATGATAGCTTCCATGGTGCTTAACAAAGTGTGTTGTCTTTGTTTAATTGCATCGATAAACCATTTGGCGGCATCAATTTTTTGTTTTATAAACAGCACGGCTTCTTTCTGACGTTTGTCTTTTTTTGCACCCCGGTCATACTCCTTCATCATATCGCGGTAGCCTTCGCTAATACGCAATTCGGGTGCATTGCGACCATTTAAAGTAAGCTCTAAACGGCTGTTATTGTTTTGTATAAAAAAGTCGGGAACAATATAACTTTCGGCTTTGTTAACCTCGGCCAGGTTACCGCCGGGCTTTGGGTTAAGCTTAATAATTTGTGACATTACTTCTCTCAACTCGGCTTCGGTTAAACCCAAACCACGCTGTATTTTTTCGTAATGCTTTTTTGTAAACTCATCAAAGTATTTTTCAATGGCCATGATGGCCACATCTACATCTTTACCCTCGGCTTTCTGGCGATACAGTTGTAATAACAAACACTCAGGCAAATCTCTGGCGGCTACGCCGGAAGGATCGAACTGTTGTATAAGTTGAATAATGGCTTCCACTTCTTGCACGGTGGCTATAATATTCTGGCGAAAAGCCAGGTCATCTACAATGGCCGAAGTTTCACGACGCAGGTAACCATCCTCATCTAAACTGCCAATAAGGTGTTCTGCAATTTTTTTCTCGGTCTCGCCCAGGTTAAGCATGCCTAACTGCTGGTACAAGGATTCGTAAAAAGTAGTTTCTGTTTTAAAGGGCAACTGCTTACCTTCATCCTCCTCGGGGTAATTATCATCCCGGGTACGGTAATCGCCTATTTCGTCATCACCTTCATGTACATATTCGCTTACATCTACAGTATCATAATCTTCGGCACTACCATCTGCATCTTCGTATTCATCCTGCGGATCGGCAAATTCATCCCGCACTTCATCTGCACCATCTTCATGAGCTGCTTCATCCAGTTCTAATGCCGGATTTTCTTCTAATTCTTCTTTAATTCTTTCTTCTAAGTTTGCCGTAGGCACCTGCAACAATTTCATCAGCTGTATTTGCTGCGGCGATAGCTTTTGTAAAAACTTCTGCTGTAATGATTGACTTAATGCCATTGTTAGGGAAGAGGGTTTGTTTAAAAAAGGTAAATTACAAAAAATTGCTCCTTCTATCAAAAATTAGGCCGTAAAAGTACAAATAAAAAAATAAAATAAAATGTGAAGACTCATTTTACCGGTTTTATTGCAAAAAGATTGCTTTTATGGAATAATTTTATTATGTAATACATTTATTATCAATAATGTATTTTTAAAGTGAGCCAAACCAGAATAATTGTAATAATTTTAAAAATTGTTTATAAAAAAGGGCAGAAGCATGGGTTTTATAAAAAACAGTTGTTACCGAGACTTTTTGTAAAGACGCACTAAAATATACCCCTCAACAGTGTGGGCTAACATTTATGCCAATACATTTGTACTAATTTTTACCACTTTGAATTACGCAATACAGGATATAGCACGGGTTATAAACGCTGAAGCCAGCCATGCAGCTAATATTACTATTAGCGAAATAAGCTGGGATAGCCGACGTATAACTACCCCCGCCGGTACTTTGTTTTTTGCATTAACAGGTGCTCGACGTAATGGTTTACAATTTATTGATCAGCTTTACCAGCAAGGTGTACGCAGTTTTGTGGTAAGCGGTGAACCCATACCGGAACAATATGCGGATGCAGTTTTTTTACATGTAAAAGACACTCAAGCCGCTTTGCAACAACTGGCGGCTTACCACCGCAGTCGTTTTGCCATACCGGTTATTGGTATTACGGGCAGTAACGGCAAAACCATTGTAAAAGAATGGCTGTACCAGTTGCTACACCAGCAATTTAATATTGTACGTAGTCCGCGTAGTTATAACTCGCAAATTGGTGTGCCATTAAGTGTTTGGCAAATACAAGCACAACATAACCTGGCCATTTTTGAAGCGGGTATTTCGCAACCCGGTGAAATGGAGAAACTCCAGGCAATTATACAACCCACCATTGGTGTATTAACCAATATTGGCGAAGCGCATAGTGTCGGTTTTATTAATCAGGGGCAAAAACTACAAGAAAAATTAAAGTTATTTACACAAGCGCAAACCATCGTTTATGGTAACGATAACGATGCAATAGATACCGCAGTACGACAATTACCCAATGCCCGGTTAAGCTGGGGTTATAATCCTGAGGCTGATGTATTAGTAGTGCAAACTACCGCCAGCGCTACCCAAACGCATATACAGCTATTGTACAAACAAATGCCAATTGAGTTTAGCATTTACTTTACGGATGAAGCCGCCGTAGAAAATGCCATTACCTGCGCCTGCGTTTTACTATTATTGGGTTGCAATGCTACCTATATACAACAGCACATGTTGTTATTACAACCGGTAAACATGCGGCTGGAACTGAAAAAAGGTATTAATAATTGTGTGCTGATTAACGATAGTTATAGTGCCGACATTAACTCCTTGCAAAATGCTTTGCATTTTTTATCGCAGCAAAACAGCAGCCTTACAAAAACAGCCATCCTTTCAGATTTTACTCAAACCGCCACAGATGACGTAACCTTGTACGGACAAATCATACAACAGTTACAGGAAAATGGTGTACACAAGTTAATAGGTATTGGGCCGGCCATCAGCAATGCTTTGCTACATCGTTCCAATACAGCTTATATGGATGTACAATTGTACCCATCCACCGAGAGTTTTATACAGCAGTTTCGTCCATCGCAGTTTAAAGATGAAGCCATACTGATTAAAGGTGCCCGTATTTTTAGCTTTGAACAACTGGTGCCATTATTGGAACAAAAAGCGCATCAAACAGTGTTGGAAATAAACCTGAACGCTTTAATTAATAACGTAAAACAATACCAGCAACAATTACAGGCCACAACCAAAATAATGGCTATGGTAAAGGCTTTTGCCTATGGTAGTGGCGGTGCCGAAATAGCGGGTATACTACAGTTTCACAAAGTAGACTACTTAGGTGTTGCCTATGCCGACGAAGGTGTAGAGCTGCGTAAAGCAGGCATTACCCTACCTATTATGGTAATGAACCCTGAACCTGCAGCCTTTGAAAATATTATTAATTATAACCTGGAGCCCGATTTATTTTCACCCGACATGTTGCAGGCTTTTACCGCCTTTTTACAGCAGGAAGGTTTGCAAAATTATCCCGTACATATTGAGGTAGAAACCGGCATGAACCGTTTGGGCTTTTTACCGCAACAATGGAACGAGCTGGCCACCATATTAAGTAGCACCAACCTTATTAAAGTACAGTCTGTATTCTCGCACCTGGCAGCCAGCGAAGATGCTAATGAAGACGCTTACACCTTAGCGCAATACGGAAAATACAATCAGGCAGTTGCTATACTACAACAACAGCTTAACTATACTTTCATCAAACATATTGCCAACACATCGGCTATTGGTCGCTTACCACATTTACAGTTAGATATGGTGCGCCTTGGCATTGGCATGTATGGCGTAGGCAATATACCGGGGCTGCAACAAGTGGCCACTTTAAAAACCACCGTAGCGCAGGTAAAAGAACTGGAAGCCAGCGAAACCATTAGCTATAACCGCAGGGGTGTTTTGCAGCGCAAATCAACCATTGCAACGGTACGAATTGGTTATGCCGATGGCTACAACCGCAAGTTGGGCAATGGCAACGGATATGTATTGGTACACGGACATCAAGCACCTATTATCGGCACTGTTTGTATGGATATGACCATGGTGGATATTACCGGCATTGACAATGTTTACACCGGCGATGAAGTAATTATTTTTGGCAAAGACTTACCCATACAACAACTGGCCACCTGGGCTGGCACCATCCCTTACGAAATCATGACCGGCATTTCGCAAAGGGTAAAACGAGTGTACTACGAAGAATAATTAGCTAATGTGATAATGTGCTGATATGCTGATGAGAAAATAACATTTTTGTAGTCGGCTGTGGTAATTCTAATCACCGTCCCTTGCAATCCGATAGGATTGGGATTAAATTTATTTCCAGTGGAAATGAATTTAAGACTCACTCTTCAACTGTAGGAATACTAATCAACTGGCAATTGACAATGGACAAGTGACAGATGACAGCTGAAAACATGGACAATTCATCACTCATAAATTATCATTCATAATTTTCAATCTCACTTCCCGACTTTCCGATTCCCCCTACTTCTTCCTCTTTACCAACTTCGCGCTGATAATCACCACATCTTCCAAAGGTCTGTCTCTGTCTTTGCCTTTGCTGGTTGGCGTTGCAGCAATAGCGTCCACAACTTCCAATCCGCTTACTACTTCGCCAAAAACGGTGTAGGTTCTGTCTAAGTGTGGCGTTCCGCCAATAGTTTTATATACTTCCCGTTGGTCTTCCGGAATTTTAAACCCTTTTAGTCTGTTGGTTTGAAGAGAATCCAGTGCACCATCCGTAAACTTTTTGCCTTGCACAATATAAAACTGGCTGCCACTGCTGGCACGGGCCGGGTTTACATCATCGCCTTCGCGGGCTGCTGCCAGTACACCTTTTTTATGAAATAAATTTGGGCGCAACTCGGCCGGTATTACATATTTGGGACCACCATTGCCTAAGGGCTTACCAGCGACGGCCGCTTTGCTGTCAGGATCACCGGCCTGTACCATAAAATTATTGATTACCCGGTGAAACAATACACCATCATAGTAATGCGACTTTACCAGTTTTAAAAAATTATCACGGTGCAAAGGCGTTTCGTTTGACAAACGCAACACAATAGTGCCTTTGTTTGTTACCAGGGCTATATCACGTTTAAAATCTTTACGCTTTAGTTTTACATTGCTTTGTGCAGTAGCAACAAAACAACAAACGCTTATAACACTTACTAAAAAAGCTTTCAGTAAAAAATGAGGGGACATGTAATTGGTATTATTCGCCATGTTCTGCAAAATAGAGCAGCACATGATCTTTTAAAAAATTTTCCTGGTCAATCGGGTTCATTTCGGGCATGGGCTTCAATTGTTTAAAATGAGGCCATCCGTCTTTATCCGTTCCTTCTAATTCGTAATAACCGCTGGGCATTAAAAGTTTACACACGGCCACATGCATCAGGTCCTGCTTTTGCTCCTTGGTAAATTTAGGTTTTATATCACCAAATTCCTGTATGCCTATTAAAAACAATATGGTTTCCATATCGGGTTTCTTGCCAAATTTTTCTACCAGCTTAGCTTCCAGTGTCCACCATCTTGATTGAAGATCATCTTGTACTTGCATACTGCAAAATTAATTGTTTCTGTGTAACTGATGGGGAGTTTTGACAGTACCGTTAGCTTGATGTTTTTATTTACCGGTACTGTTTGCTTAGTTTACCTCGAACGCCTTAATTCTATTAAACTAAGGAGTACGTCATGCCGACGTTAGGAGGCATCCCCTGCTACAAAAGGGCCATTTCAAGTTTAGGAACCTTTTGGTTTGTTGAAAATCGTCTTTTCTCTGTGTTACTCCGTGGAACACCACTGTGCGACTCTGTGGTACAAACCATAGCCCACGGTTTAAACCGTGGGCTATAGAATTATGTAAAATACGCCCAACCGTTTTAACGGTTTAAATAAATGCCGTTGGCAAAACTTAATTGCTAATGCGATTGCTTTTATAATTTGGCTAAAGCTGTAGGCAATTAAAACCGCTTGCATCAGCACGATGTTGCACAAAGAACAGAGTTCCCGAACCAAGTTCGGGATGCTGCAAAATGCCCAACAGAATTGGTGCAGCAGAACGGAGCGTCGCAAGGGACGATCAATCAAGGTACAAAAGCCGGTAACATAATAAACCTTCGTAAACTTATGTATTTTATTATCCCTTAAGAATTGGACGTTGCGCTTGCGGGCAAGGGATCGGCATTCAGGGCTTTCCACAAAAGGTCTTTTAGTTCCATTAAACCTTTGTTGGTGACCGACGATATAAATACCTGCGGAATATTTTTGGGTAGTTCGTTTTTAATGGCTTGCATCAGCTCCTCATCCAGCATATCGCTTTTGCTAACGGCAATTACAAACTGTTTGTGCAGTAACTCGGGATTGTACTGTTCCAGTTCGTTTACCAGTATTTCAAATTCTTTTTTATGATCGGCACTATCGGCCGGTATTAAAAACAACAACACGGGGTTGCGTTCTATATGACGTAAAAACCTATGGCCAAGGCCTTTGCCTTCGGAGGCGCCTTCAATAATGCCGGGTAAATCGGCCATGCAAAAACTTTGCTCATCGCGGTAAGCCACTATACCCAAATTGGGGGTAATGGTGGTAAAAGCGTAGTTGGCAATTTTGGGTTTAGCCGCCGTTATTACCGATAAAAGGGTTGATTTTCCAGCATTGGGAAAACCTACCAAACCTACATCGGCCAGTACTTTAAGCTCTAAAATTTTTGTGGCCTCAATGCCGGGTAAGCCGGGCTGGGCATACTCCGGTGCCTGATTGGTTGGCGTAGCAAAATGCGAGTTACCCAGGCCGCCTTTACCACCGGGTATCCATATTACTTCCTGGCCATCTTCTAAAATTTCTACTTCCTGTACACCGGTTTCTTCGTCTATAGCAATGGTACCAAGGGGTACTTCAATAATAACATCTTTACCAAAGCGACCGGTTTTGTTGTTGCCGCTGCCGCCTTCGCCATCTTCGGCAATTACGTTTTTAAAATAACGCAGGTGTAATAATGTCCATAAGTTGCGGTTGCCCCGCAAAATAATATGAGCCCCACGGCCTCCATCTCCACCATCCGGTCCGCCCATGGCCGTAAACTTGTTACGCATAAAGTGCCTGCTTCCTGCACCTCCATGTCCGCTGCGGCAAAAAATACGTATCTGGTCAACAAAGTTGCTCTTTTCCATACTTACAATAAAGTGCAAATATAGCTTGTTAAGGCGTAAGCGTAAAGCCCTGTTTAATATGTCTTAGGTAAAATGGATGCAAATAAGCAGAGAGGATCATCATTTTTACATTACCTAATTATCTCATTTTCAAATTATTTAATGCAGTTTGGGGCTGTCATCGTCCCGTACTCTACTCAACTTCAGTTCCCGCTGCCGCGGGCTCCGCTATCGCTTCGGTGCTACGCTTTGCTTCGCACTAAACCCTGCGCATCGGGCAGCCTTTGGGCTTTGGATGATGATTGAGCAGAAGACTTCGACAATTTGTACAATTGGTTTTTGTATATTGTAATCAATAGTTAAACTTAAAATTTCCGCATGATAACAATGCGTCGCATGAGAGTTCTATTTACACTAGCAATCCTTATTCTGTCAAATGTTTTATTTGCGCAAAATTTAGCACAACAAAAAGCTGTAATTATTACAGCGGTTAAAAATATAGACCAAAATAAAAACGCCAAAGCCACCAGTTTCTCTATTCCGGCTTTAAAAAAAGTCTTGCATCATATAAGTTATCAATATAGTCAGGATAAAGATGGTTATATCAAAATATTCAGGCAATACTCGCATAAAAACGATACTACTCAAGAAGCCTATTATTTTAAAAAAGGGCAATTGATTTATGCTACAGAAACGATTATTTCTTACTACTCACATCAAGCTAATATAGATTCGTCTATATGGAAGGGTGATTTCTATTTTGCAAATGGTAAATTAATAGATCATGTCACACTCGGACATGGAAGATCAGAAACAGAAGAATGGAACCCTGAGCAGGATGTATTACAGTCACTGCGTGAAGCTAAAAGAGATATTGAAAGATATAAGAAAATTAAAAACCCCGAATGAAACTAGACCTAAATCAGATAACCATTTCTGTAAAAGATGTAGAACAATCCATAGCGTTTTATGAAAAGCTGGGATTAAGGCTTATTGTAAAAGCACTACCCAAATATGCCCGTTTTGAATGTGTTAATGGTACCACTACATTTTCCCTGCATCAATCTGACGAGGAAGTAAAACCTACCACCTGGATATATTTTGAAACTGACAATGTAAAAGCAGATGTAGAGCAACTACAAGCATCAGGCGTTGCGTTTGACTTATTGCCTACCCAACAAAGCTGGCTTTGGGAAGAAGCACATTGCAAAGATTCAGACGGCAATAAAATTATTATTTATCATGCAGGCAAAAACAGAAAAAATCCGCCATGGAGAATAAATTAGCAATACTTCTTCCCGGATAACAACGCTATTATGCAGGCTAATTCACCTTTTTAAAAAAACTCACCGTATAATCAACGGCTTTTTTCCAATCATCAGGATGGTTGCCAAAACCATGATCAGTATTCATCATAATTCTTTCGCTGCGTACATTACGGCCTTGTAATTGGTTATGATATTTAAGCGACTCGTTAACTGTACTAAAAAAAGGAGCAAAATTTAAATCATCATCATTAGACTCGGGCATTACTGTAATATTGGGCCTGCCCGGAGGATTAGCCGTAGAAACCCAATCCGGTGATATAGCCATTAAATGCAAGGCATTTTCTTTGGTTACTTCTGCACCGGTAAAACGATAGATTAATTCTTTTAATGCAGGCCAATGTTCGTGTGGCGGTGGTGTTGTATATAGTGCATCAGGTATGGTTAATGTAGTTAAGCCACCAAAATTGCCCGATGCTCTTACTTGTCCATCGGTGTTTTTTGTGCCCTGCACATATAACATAGCCAATGTAGCACCTGCACTATGCCCGGCCATATACATTTTTGCCGTGCCAGTACCCCATTCTTCACTTTTTTGTTTGTAGTTTTCTACAACAGCAGCTACATCTGTTACCTGATCTTGTATTTTTATAGCTGAAAGTTTGTGTACAATCGGCACCTGATCAATACCCGAAGCATCGACTAAACGATGGCTTAGGTTAACAGTTACATAGCCTCTGTTTGTATATAATTTGGCGACATTGGTAAAGCCATCTTTATCGCCTGCAATAAAACCACCACCATGAATAACAAACACAACAGGTGTGTTGCTATTATATCCAGCCGGAAAATACACATCATACTTTTGTCGTGCATGAGCACCATAGGATATATTTAATTGCTGCTTTTCTATTTCGTAATGTTCTAATGTGGGATTATTGTCTTTTTTACAAGCTGTTGTAAATAATAATATTACAACTAAAAAACTGATAGTTTTGTTAATGGTATTTTTCATATTACAAGCTTTGGTGGGTGTTGTACAAAAATTAGTCCATTCTTTTTAATAGCACATAATCAATAAGATTGTAAAGCCATCATTATATGATTGATATTGCACGGATTAAAATTATTTTGTATTTAACTTTAGTTTTACCATTCCATAATTGCCAAAAGCTAATTTGTGTTCAGTTAACCCTCGCAGTATGGATATTTTCCTTTTACTTTTTTTCTTAGCAAAAAAAGTAACAAAAAAGCCAAGTCTTGTCCAATGTGTATTCCGCCTGCAAGGGTATATTATTTTTAAAAAACTGCCAGGCGGAACCGTACAGCCGCTTGGCTTCAGGCTAATTTTTTCGGCCGGTCGTTTGTTGTTTTAGTTGTTGAGTTATTTGGATAAGCTTGTTTTTGCTATGGCCGAAAAACGCCATTCCGCCAGCGGCTGTACTTACACTACGGACAAGACAGCGTCCTAACAATATTTATCGTTTTATAACTTAGATTTTTAGAGTCTGCGTAATTTTGGATTTTCTCTGTGTTCCTCCGTGAAAAACCTCTGCGAAACTCAGTGGTACAATACTGCGAATCTGCTGCTGATTAGCGATATGCAGCTTGATTTAAATACAGGTACTTGCACAATGCTCAATAGAATTACGGAACGTACAAGTGATAGCATTTAATTCATTTCCACTGGAAATAAATTAAATCCCGATCCTATCGGAT
>DHEF01000039.1:0-18146 GCA_002399735.1 Chitinophagaceae bacterium UBA4857 | reverse complement strand
GGAAATAAATTAAATCCCGATCCTATCGGATCACAACAGGCGATGATAGTAGCAATGCAGCTGGTAACATAAAAAATAAAGGGACGAATAAATCGTCCCTTTTATATTATGATAAGTTGTTACAGCTTAAACCTTGTTTGCCTGCTGTGCAACAAATTCTTCCTCTTCTTTTTTCCAAAATTTTTCCATGTAAAAAGTACCAAAGGGCAACAACGATGATACAAATGCTTTAATGCCCCATACCAAATTGCGTTTATATTTTATCATTACCAACAAAGCCAAAATAAGAAAAGCCACAAACAATGCGCCATGTGCCGAACCTACGATGCGTACCCATTGCGGTTGATCGAACCAATATTTTAACGGCATGGCTATAAACACCAACAATAAATACGATACACCTTCTATCCATGCTATTTTTCTAAACCAGGCAAATAAACTGTTCGGATTCATCTTTAAATTATATGTTGTAAATAAAAATTAATTACGCTGTTTAATAATCTACTACCTGCTCCTGAATGGTTTCAGGAATTTGGCGCCACTCATATTGCTGGTTGCGTAACTGCGGTTCAAAACCTGCTTCACGTATAGCATCCTGAATAGTTTTGTACGTAAACCTATGTGGCGCACCGGCTGCACTTACTACATTTTCTTCAATCATAATGCTACCAAAATCGTTAGCGCCACTATGCAAACACATTTGTGCGGTTTGTTTACCCACTGTTAACCACGATGCCTGAATGTTTTTAATATTCGGCAACATCATACGACTTAATGCCACCATACGAATATATTCATCGGCAGTGGTTAAATTATGTACGCCACGTATGCGGGTAAGCAAAGTATCAACATCCTGAAAAGTCCAGGCAATAAAAGCCAGAAACCCCTTGGCATCTGTCGGTTTACGACTTTGTACTTCTCTAATTTTTGCTAAGTGTTCAAACCTTTCTTCAATGGTTTCTACATGGCCAAACATCATGGTGGCCGATGTGGTGATATTTAACTTATGTGCTTCGTGCATAATATCCAACCACTCCTGCGAGCCACATTTACCTTTTGATATCAAACGACGCACCCTGTCAATTAAAATTTCGGCACCTGCCCCGGGCAAGCTATCCATACCTGCGGCTTGCAAGGCTGCCAGTACTTCGTGATGGGTACTTTTTTCCAGTTTAACAATATGGGCTACTTCGGGCGGGCCTAAAGCATGTAAACGTATATCCGGAAACTCGCTTTTAATTTGTTTAAAAGTATCTACATAAAATTGTAAACCCAAACCCGGATGATGGCCACCTTGTAACAACAATTGATCGCCACCGTATTTTAAAGTCTCCTCAATTTTTTTACGGTACACTGACATATCCGTGATGTACGCATCCTTATGTCCGGGAATACGAAAAAAGTTACAGAATTTGCAATTGGCAATACACACATTGGTGGTATTCACATTGCGGTCAATTTGCCAGGTAACCTTACCATGTGGCACTTGTTGTTTACGCAATTCATCGGCAATAAACATCAAATCGGTAAGTGGGGCGTGGTGGTATAAATAAACACCTTCTTCCACCGTTAAAAACTCAAAGGCAGAAGCTTTTTTATATAAATTTTCTAAATTCATTTGCATGCATAAAATGGGTGCAAAGGTACGGGTATTGGGGGGAAGGCGGAAGGCTTAAAGCGTAAAGCTTAACGCAAAAAGCTTAAAGCCAAATGCGCACCCAACTTTAAACCTTAAACATAAAACTTTAAACACTCTTATACTGCAAAACTCTCGCCGCAAGCACAGGTTCTGCTGGCATTAGGGTTATTAAAAAAGAAACCTTTACCGTTTAGTCCGTCCGAAAACTCTAACGTAGTATTAACCAGGTATAAAAAGCTTTTTAAGTCGGTTA
Source organism: Chitinophagaceae bacterium UBA4857 (assembly GCA_002399735.1). Taxonomy (GTDB): domain Bacteria; phylum Bacteroidota; class Bacteroidia; order Chitinophagales; family Chitinophagaceae; genus Terrimonas. Next base: position 16,254 of record DHEF01000039.1, on the reverse strand, counting down.
CTATTTTAATACCGTTATGTTCAAACACCTGATCGGTTGGTTTGTTTTCCTTGTCAAAATCCATTTTATAACTTAGGCCCGAGCAGCCGCCGCCTACTACACCAACACGTAAAAAATAACCATCTTCAATGGTCTGGTTTTTTTCGGCCATTAAAGACAGTACACGTTCTTTGGCTTTATCACTTACATATATCGCATTATCTAATGTTCCTGTGCTCATTTTATTGCTAATTTGTACAAATTTTTATTTTTAAATAGCCCATTTTTCGGCATCGGGTAATTGGTTGTTTATACCCATTTGCCATAACGGACCTTCCGCTCTTATAGCTGTAACCACATCGGTTATTTTTTTAATTACATACGCCACTTCTTCATCGGTGGTGTACATACCTAAACTAAACCTGATGCTGCTTTTAGCCAGTTGTTTACCCCGCCCCATGGCCACTAATACATGTGATGGCTGACCAGAGGCACTGGCACAAGCAGCCCCCGAAGATACCGCAATATCCTTAGTTATGCTGGTTAAGAGGGCCTGATGCGCCACATACCTAAAACTAATATTACTAACATTTGAAAGCCGGTTTAGTTTATCGCCATTCAGATAAGTTTCCGGAATGGCCAAAATTCCCGCCTCCAGTTTGTCACGCAAGGCTTGTATTTGTTTTGCATAGACTTGTAACCCATTGGCAGCCAAAGCACAAGCTTTACCCAGTCCAACAATACCAGGTACATTCAATGTACCACTACGCCAACCGTTTTCGTGGCCACCACCTAACATTTGTGCTTGCAATTGCACCCTTGGGTTTTTGCGTCGTATATACAATGCACCTACTCCTTTGGGGCCGTAAAGTTTATGGGCCGATAAGGCCAGCAAATCAATATCATCTGTAATAACATTTACTGGCAACTTACCCACTGCCTGCGTAGCATCCGTAAAAAACAAAATGTTGTTCTGTTTGGCAATGGCTCCTATTTCTTTTATCGGGAAAATAGTTCCCGTTTCATTATTGGCATAAATAGCCGCAATTAAAATAGTGGTGGGTTTTATAGCCGCTTGCAAATCCGTTAAACTTATTTGTCCGTTTTTATCAACTGGCAAATAAGTTAGTTCCATTCCTTTTTTTTCTAAATAGCGGCAGGTGTCTAATACAGCACTATGTTCTACCGTTGTGGTAATAATATGATTGCCTTTAACGGCATACATTTCGGCAACGCCTTTAATGGCCAGGTTAACCGCTTCTGTAGCGCCGGAGGTAAACACAATTTCCTTAGCCGTTGCACCAATTAATGTAGCAACTTGTTCACGGGCTATATCTACCGCCGCCTCGGCACTCCAACCAAAACTATGGTGTTTACTGGCGGCATTGCCATAGTGTTCGGTAAAAAAAGGCAACATGGTTTCCAGCACCTTTGGGTCGCAGGGTGTGGTGGCATTATTGTCAAAATATATAGGTAATATAGCCATGTTGTAGTAAAATAATTGCAACACAAAACTAACCCAAAAGGTTTACCTTAGGTCACCTAAACTTATAATTACATTATTTAAAAAACACCATGTTATGTCAGAGTCAATTAGTTTTTCTGCCTCGGGAGAAGATGCCGCAATGATAGCTGCTTTTAAAGATGCACAGGATAATTTTAAATATTTTTGGCGTGAGTTATCCTGGGAATACCGCCGCATAATTCCCGCACTAAGTATGGCCGCTGTAAAAGTTGCTTTTTCGCAGCAATTTGAAGACGAAGATGAACCCGTAGTAGAACATATGTGGATCAACGAAATTGATTTTGATGGTGATACCATCACCGGCACTTTAATAAATACACCTAACGAATTAACCAATGTAAACAATGGCGATGCAGTAACCATACCTGTATCGCAAATAAGTGATTGGTTAATTATTTTTGATGGCAAGCCTTACGGCGGTTATACCATGCAGGTAATGCGGGCCAATATGGAGGAAGAAGAACGTACCGAACATGATGAAGCATGGGGACTAACTTTTCCGGATAACGGAACCGTGTATGTTATATTAAACCAGGATGAAAAACCGGAAAACCTGGAAGAACACCCGATGAGTAAAAACATGGAACAAAGTTTTATAGAGTTTTTGCAACAGCATCCGGCAGAAGTTGCTACGGCTGATGAAGAAGGTTATACCTTACTACACCGGGAAACCATTGCAGGCAATAAAACTTCTGTTGCTATATTATTACAAAATGGGGCCGATAAAGAAGCCCGAAACAATAAAGGCAAAACCGCATTTGATTATGCCCGCCAACTAAACTGGCAACACCTGATACCCTTATTTAGCAAATAAAGTATTTTGCATGATGGAAAAGATTGAACATATTGGCATTGCCGTAAAATCGTTAGCAGCTGCCATACCCGTGTATGAGCAGCTTTTAAATACCCCTTGTTATAAAACCGAATTAGTGGCTGTCGAAAATGTAAACACGGCTTTTTTTAAAACAGGTACTAATAAAATTGAGTTATTAGAAAGCACGGTTGCCGATGGTGTGATTGCAAAATTTATTGAAAAAAAAGGCGAAGGCATACACCATATAGCTTTTGCGGTGGAAGATATTTATGCCGAAATGAAACGCCTGGCCGCTGCGGGTTTTGTGTTGCTTAACGAAACACCCAAAGAAGGCGCCGACAATAAACTGGTTTGTTTTTTACACCCTAAAAATACGCATGGCGTATTGGTGGAGTTATGTATGGAAAAGCCGGTTGTTGAATAACTAAATACAATTTATGGCGTGTCCCCGGCTATACGCTACTACTCCGGCACAGATGCCCCGCACAAATCCTCACCGGGGTATCCGCTGCTATCCCTCACGTGTAACACGTAACGCAAGGATACTACTTATAAATTTAGCGTTGTATAAACACGGATATATAAAAACCCGGAAAACCCGATTTTAATTACAGAATATTTTGTATGTTGCTGGAAAGTATAAGGACTTACCGAAATGTAATTAGGGGGCTGGCAGATTACTTTAAAGTTTCCCAGGAAGCATCCAACCGCCCTTACAAATTGATAGTCTCCGAAAACGTTCATTTTCGCAATGTCAGCGTGATGAATATCAAAAAGAATTAGTGATTGCTTAAGAATACATCTGCATCAAAAATTACATGCACATAATATAGAATTTTAGGAAGCTAAAAGTTGGTGACCGATGAGAACAATAAATTGGCATGATATACGCCCTATCCATAACAGCTTAAATGACGGATTTGAAGAACTGGTATGTCAATTAGCTTCTATAGAAGTAATAAAAGGCCAAAAACATTTTCAGCGTATTGGAAAGCCAGATGCGGGCAAAGAATGTTATTGGTTACTAGAAAATGGCGAGCTGTATATGTGGCAGGCCAAATATTTTACAGGCAGCCTTAATGCTACCCAGTGGTTACAAATAGACTCATCTGTAAAAAAGGCTATAGACAATCATCCTAAATTATCTAAATACTATATATCATTTCCTCTTGATATGCCTGACGGCAAAGTAAAGAGCAATAAATCGATGTTGGATAAATGGAAAGAAAAAGTAGTAGCATGGAAAAAATATGCGGCCACAAAAAACATTTCGGTAGAATTTGAATTTTGGGGAAGTAGTCAACTAATTTCAAAGCTTTCAAAAAGAGAAAATGAAGGGTTAACTTATTTCTGGTTTAATAAAGAAGAATTTTCGGACGAATGGCTGTCTGTTAAAAATGCAGAAAGTATAAATGCTTTAGGAGCCAGGTATACAGAAGAATTAAATTTTGAATTACCAATTGCAAAAGTATTTAATGGCTTAAGTAGAGATAGAGAATTTGAGCAGGAAATATACAATCAATATAGTATATTAATAGAAAAATACTCAAACATTCACATTAATATTAAAGATGATGCAATTGTTATTTCTGGCTTAAACTCATTGGAGACGACAATCCAGGAGATTATAAAAACATATAACCCTTTACTGCTTACCAGTAATGCATCCATTCCATTTCTGGAATTAGAAAAACAGTTGAATTCATGTATTCAAACGTGTGAAGAAATAGAAAGCCATTTATACTTTTTACGAGATTCAGTTGAAGACAGGACAAAGACAATAAATCATTATTCTCGGCCTCATTCTAATGCGATAAGTGAAATACAATCGTTCGCTTCCAGTGCCAGAAATTTTATTCAATTCTTAAGCACCCAAATATGTATTTTAGCCAATAAACCCTACTTGCTACTTACAGGCGATGCCGGAATGGGTAAGTCGCATCTTTTAGCAGATATTATCCAAAAACGAAAAAAGAAAAATCAACCCAGTTTATTATTATTAGGGGAAAATTTTACAAGCAGGGATATGCCATGGACACAAATCCTGCAAAACCAAATAAGGAAAACCCAGATAGATGAATTTGTGTTTCTTGGCGCATTAAATGCCAAAGCAGAAAGCGAAAGAACAAGATTGATAATTTTCATTGATGCAATAAATGAAGGTAATGGCCGCTATGTTTGGCCTAAAAGATTGAAATCATTTATCCAACTATTCGAAAAATATCCATGGTTGGGATTAGTAATTAGTATAAGAACATCTTTTGTAAAGTTAATTGCACCTAAAGAAGACATTTCCGGAGACTTGATTACAAGACTGCGTCACACAGGGTTTTCAGGTGTTGAGTATGCTGCAGTAAAGCGTTTTTTTTATCATTATAAAATTGTGCAACCAAGCTCTCCTTTTTTAAATCCCGAATTTCAAAATCCCTTATTTCTAAAGCTATTTTGCAAATCGCTATCAGATAGGGGCGCACATGAAATACCGGCCGGATATGAAGGAATAACGAGTGTTATCGATTATTTCCTGGAAAGTATAAATATAAAGCTGGCATTGCCCGAAGAACTAGATTTTGACAACAAAAGACCTTTAGTTAAATCAGCCGTAGAAAAGCTTTTGCTAAAAATGGTTGATGAAAATAAAGACTATGTTGAATATTTAGAAGCAGACACTATTGTAAATAGTGTATTTGATAAGATGTGCAATAACAAGGAGTCTTATTTAAAAAAACTGATTTCTGAAGGAGTATTAAATGACGATTTATTTTGGGACGGGCAAGGAAAAAAATCAGATGGTATTTATTTTGCTTATCAAAGATTTCAGGACCATCTGACCGTTTCTCTACTTTTGGACAAATATTTGAACCCACAAAAAATAGAAGCATCTTTTAAAAAAGGTAAGCTTCACAGTTTGGTTAAAGATGTAAGTGCAATCTATTCAAATCAAAACTTGATAGAGGCATTATCCATTCAGCTACCGGAGAGAACCAATAAAGAACTTTTTGAAGTGATACCGAAGGCTGTTAAGCAAAGCTATTCAATAGCAGAAGCTTTTATTCAGTCCCTAATATGGAGAAAGAACGAAACCATTGGAAGCGAAGCACGACAATACGTGAATGATGTCATTATTCATGATGGTATCTTATTCAGTCAATTTCTTGAAACCACACTTTTGGCTTCAATGAAGCCTGGTTTTTATTTTAATGCAGAAAGGTTACATTCTTTTCTTATGCAGTTTTCTTTGGCTGGGCGAGACGAACTTTGGACAACGTGGTTACAAGACCAGTACCATGAAAATATGACCAACTCTACTTCCGTAAAACGTTTAATCGATTTTGCATGGAATATAGAAGATGATTTTGTTCAATTACATGACGACTCAATATTACTAGGCTGTATTACCCTCAGTTGGTTTCTTACCAGTTCAAATAGGTATTTAAGAGATGCAGCCACAAAAGCACTCGTGTGTCTGTTGCAAAATCGGGTTCATTTAATCCCCGGTCTGCTAAATAAATTTAATACTGTAAACGACCCATATGTTTTAGAGCGTTTATATGCAGTTACTTATGGTGCTGTATTACGTACAAAACAGATTGATAAATTAGAAGTTCTGAGTGAGTATGTTTATACAGCAATCTTCAATCAAGAAAAAGTTTTCCCGCATATTCTGCTGAGAGATTATGCTAGAGGTGTTATAGAATACACTTTGCATTTGAAAGGTAAGCCTGATATTGATATTAAAAAAGTACGCCCACCCTATAAAAGCAAGGCTCTGCCCAAAAGGTTTCCTTCAAATGAAACCATTGATAAGAAGTATAAGCCGAAAGGTGAAAGTGGACATTATAATGGAGAAAACTGGGGCGCTACAGCTATACTTTCATCCATGACAACAGAATACGGAAGAGGTACAGCACAATATGGAGACTTTGGGAGATACATTTTTGAAAGAGTATTTTATGATTGGAATGTAGATGCAAATGGATTAAGCAATTACGCAGTGCAGCGAATTTTTGAATTAGGTTACGACCCGTTACTGTTTAGTGAGTTTGACACCAGGCAAGGTACCGGTAGAACCTCTGGTCATAAAGAACGGATTGGAAAGAAGTATCAATGGATTGTATTGCATGAACTATTAGCCCGGGTATCAGACCACCACAAACTAACAGACGATTCTGATTGGCGTAGACCTAAAAGTAAAATACCCTATGTAGGGCCTTGGTATCCGAATGTCCGGGATATTGACATCACTACGCTTATCAGAGAAACATTTGGAGAACGTTATATTGATGAGCACACTTCTCATTGGTGGTTTAATCAAAGCTATGCTCCATGGGCAAAAGCGCCGGGAGACTGGATTGTAGATAAAGAAGACTTGCCAAAGCCAGAAAATGTTATAGAAGTGCAGGACTCGGAAGGAGTATCATGGCTTTGGCTTGAAATTCATCCCGAGTGGCGTGAAAAGGCTCCTTTAGGTGCAAATAAATGGAACGCCCAGAGAAAACGTTTGTGGTATCAGATTAGAAGCTATTTAATAAGAGAGGAGCAATTTACAAGCTTTAAAAAGTCCTTTTCAGGAAGCTTTTATAGAGGTGGCTTACCAGAATCAAGAGATTTACATACAGTTTTCGATAAGGAATACTATTGGTCTCACGCCTTTCATTTTTTTAATAAACCATATTATAGTGGAAAAGATTGGCTGGAGGTTGAAGATATAAAAACAGGAAAAATAATCGCAGAAGTACACCGAACAACTGAATGGTATAGTTGGGAAAAAGAATTCGACTGTTCCAAAACTGCTCCTATTCAATATTGCAAGCCTACCCAAATCATTCAAAAAGGATTGAATCTTAAATTGTCAGATAAAGAAGGAAGTTTAATTGACCGCACGGGTAAAGTAATGTGTTTCGACCCCTCTGTATTCCATAAAAGCGTATCGGGTTTGCTGATAAGAAAAGATGAATTATTGGTTTTTCTTGCTAAAGAAAAGTTGATTTTAGTATGGGGTGTAATTGGTGAAAAACAAATTATAGGCAACCATTCGAATAATATCGGCTATCCTGGCCGATTAAACCTTTCTGGTATATATACTCTACAAACTAATACCCTTAGGGGCAAACTTCATTTCGAGAAGGAATGAATCGACTCTACAAATATTTAAAACAACTCAATTAAGACTTCCCTTTCATGCCATCCATTTCAAATATCCTGTAAAACAATTCACTAAAAAAATAAAACAAATGCAAGATAGCTTCGTGAAAACGGAGCATTCAAAAGACTACGTCGTAAACACAAGGTCAACGCACAAGGCTATCTTTTATTCCGTTTCCTTTTGGAATACAGAACCCCATAGCTTTAGAGCCATTTACCAAGGCTAGATATATACTGTAACCTATCTGGCAACCGGAAAGAAGTTTGAAGAGAACCGGGCTACCGCCAAGTCCATCTTTGATACTTTTGAGTTTTTAGCCGATTAAATTTTTGTATTTGTAAAATAGTAACAAGAGGGGTCTGTCAAGTCCCTCTTGTTATATACCTTATTACAAGCTTATTTCCTTGTTCATTTGCAATTGCTCCAAAAACCAGCTATCATGCGATATAACCAACAACGTTCCCTTATAACTGCTTAAGGCATGAGTGAGTATTTCAATATTTTGCAGGTCTAAATTATTGGTGGGTTCATCTACAATAATAATGTCCGGCGCTTTATTCAACAGCGAAACGCAACATAATGTCAGACGCATTTTTTCGCCGCCGCTTAAGGCGCTGCAAGGCCGGTTCCAAAAATCTTTATGAAATAAAAAACGGGTGAGTTGTATTTTAATTTCATGCTCCTGTAAAGCCGTATGGTTAAAGGCTTGGGCTTGTTCGTACACGGTAAGGTTGTTATGCAGTAACGAATAATCCTGATCGATGTAAACACTGTTGTTAATGTGTTGTGTAACGCTGCCAATTGTTGGTGTAAGCTGCTGTAATATTATTTTTACCAATGTTGTTTTACCGGAGCCGTTTGCACCTTTTACCACTACCCTGTCGCCGCTAATTAGTGTTACATTTTGCGGCTGTGGCCATAACCAATTTTGAGCATATTTATAATTTATATCCGTTGCGGTAAATAAAACTTTCCCTTTATGCAAAGTGGCATCATCAAAATCAAATTTCATTTTATCTACGTCGGGTAACTCGTCCCGCAATTGTTGTAGCTGTGTTTGTAAACCTTCCTTTTTATCAGCATGTACCTGTTTGGTTTTGGCGGTACTTTTTTCTGCGCTGTTGCGCAGCGTATTCATCATAATAGTAGGCACACCTGCTTTTTCTTGTTTCTTTTTGCCACGGGCATCTAACTTTTGTTGCCGTTCTATGGTTTCTCTTTCTTTTTCTTTGGCTTTACGCAAGGCTTTTTCGCTATCCTGTACATCCTGCAATAAAGCCTGGTTTTGTATTTTCTTTTGTTCCTCGTAAAAAGCATAATTACCCCCATACAGTGTTAAACCTTTTTTACTTAACTCGCAAACAGTAGGCATAAGGTTTAACAAATAACGGTCGTGGCTTACCACCAATAGTGTTCCGTTATAGGATTGTATAAAATGGTACAATAATGTACGGGCTTCATCATCCAGGTGGTTGCTGGGTTCATCCAACAATACAAACTGCGGTTGGTGTATAGTGATGCCGGCTAAAAACACTTTTGTTTTTTGTCCGCCACTTAATAAACCTAATGGCGTATCCATTGATATGTTTTCCAACTGCCAATGCTGTAATGCTTCGGCACAACGTTCTTCAATGGTCCAGTCGTCGTTTAGCGTATTCAGGTTTTCTTCGGTTACAGTCCCGGCTAAAATAGCCTGCAATGCCGTTAGTTTATCCTGCACTTGTAATGCCTGCGCCACCGTAAGGTGATTATATTGCCCTACAATTTGCGGCACATAATAAGGCACAACGTTAGTAACTATATTACCCGCCGAAGGCATTAATTGCCCGGCAATAATTTTTAGTAAAATGGATTTGCCCACGCCATTGTTGCCAATAAGGGCTAGTTTATCTTTTGTTGTTATAGATAAATTAAGGTTGCTAAAAAGCAAATCTTTATTAGTATGTGTATAGGAAATGTTCTGCAGTAAAAGCATGATTATTTCTTTTAGAAGTTAACAATAGCGGCTACAGTTTTTAGCCGGTTGACTATGTACATCAGAAAGAAATTAAATCCTACATGCTTTTATTTTTTGTTTGTTGAAGAATGCAAAAGTACGGTTTTTAGTTTTAAGTTGTAAGTATTAAGTTATAAGTGAAGAGTTAATGCCAGGTTTGATACTATTGTAAGACTCTTGTATTTTAAGTTTTTTACTTTTTTTCTTGATAAAAAAAGTAACCAAAAAATCAAGTCTTGTCCAAGGTGTATTCCGCCTGTAAGCATTTGTTATTACCGGACACTGTTAGGCGGAACCGTACAGCCGGTTGGCTTCAGGCTCTTTTTTCGGCCGGTCGTTTTTTGGGTGGCTTGTCTTTGCTCTTTGTAAAAACATGTTAGCACTATGGCCGAAAAACGCCGTTCCGCCACCTGCTGTGCTTACACTGTGGACAAGACAGCGTTCTACCATTAGTTGAGAAGTGTTAACAGATTTTTTCGGGCCACAGAGTATCAGGAGTTTTGTCGCGGAGTTACACGGAGTTTTTTTTATTTCTGTTTACTCCTCTGTGCAACTCTGTGTAAACCCTCTGCGCAACTCTGTGGTAAACCTGCACAATGCCCAATAGCATTACAGAACGTACAAGAGTGCGACGCAACGGAAGTTCAATCAAGGGAGGGACGATGAAAAACAAAATAAAAAAACCACCGCAATTGCAGTGGTTTTGTATATAAGTGAAAACAATTTATTAGCGGCTCATGCTGGCTAAAAATTCTTCGTTGCTCTTAGTACCTTTCATACGGTTTAGTAACTCACGCATGGCTTCTTCGGTATTCATGTCGGTTAAGAAAACACGTAACAGGTTCATACGTTGTAATACGTCTCTGTCTAATAACAAATCATCACGACGTGTTGACGAAGAAGTAAGGTCAATAGCTGGATACATACGCTTGTTGGCCAAACGACGATCTAACTGTAATTCCATGTTACCGGTACCTTTAAATTCTTCAAAGATTACCTCATCCATTTTACTACCGGTATCAACCAAGGCAGTTGCTATGATGGTTAATGATCCGCCGTTTTCAATTTTACGGGCTGCACCAAAAAACTGTTTAGGTTTTTGCATGGCGTTAGCTTCTACACCACCCGATAATACTTTACCTGATGCAGGGGCAACGGTATTGTGTGCACGGGCCAAACGGGTAATAGAATCTAACAATATAACCACATCGTGCCCACACTCTACCAAACGTTTTGCTTTTTGTAATGCAATGGTAGATACTTTAACGTGTTTCTCAGCCGGTTCATCAAAGGTAGATGCAATAACCTCGGCTTTAACACTACGTTCCATATCGGTCACCTCTTCCGGACGTTCATCTACCAACACCACCATCAGGTAACACTCAGGATGGTTAGTGGCAATAGCATTGGCTACTGCTTTTAACAACATGGTTTTACCGGTTTTTGGTTGGGCTACAATTAATCCACGCTGGCCTTTACCTATGGGGGTAAATAAATCCATGATACGTGTGGAGTAATCGCTTGGTTGTGTAAACAGGTTTAATTTTTCGAAAGGGAAAAGCGGTGTCAGGTAATCAAAAGGCACACGGTCTCTTACCTCCTCGGGGCTTTTGCCATTGATATAATCCACCTTTAATAAAGCGAAATACTTTTCACCTTCTTTTGGCGGACGTACGCTACCTTGAACGGTATCGCCGGTTTTTAAACCGAATAATTTTATTTGTGAGGGTGATACATACACATCATCGGGTGATGATAAGTAGTTATAATCGGATGAACGTAAGAAACCATATCCGTCGGGCATCATTTCTAATACTCCTTCCGATAAAATGATACCATCAAACTCTATATTAAAATTAGGTTGTTCTCTTCTTTGGTAAGTGGGGCGTGCAGGTGTAGCAGGTGCTTGCGGCTCTTGGGCAGAGGCAGCTTCAGTTGCTGCAAAAGCTTCCTGTATAAATGCTGCCTGAATTTCCTGTGGTGTTCTTGTTTGAACAGGTGTGCTTTCCGGTGTTTCTTCTTCGGCTGCAGGTGCTTGCTCTTCTTCGGGCTCGGCTTTTTTCCTGGCTTTTTTTATGGGTGTTCTTTTAGCAGGGGCCGATTTTTTTTCGGCAGGTTTTTCGTCGCCGGCGTTTTCTATAATAGCTTCTTCGGTACTGCCAGTAGATGTAGAAACTTTAGTAATTCTTTTGCGTTTGCCTTTATCATCGGCAGCAGTTGTTTTAGCGCCGGTAGCGGCCTGGCTGTCTAAAATTTTGTAAACCAGCTCTTGTTTTTCCAGTTTCTTAGGATTAGGAATTTTCAATTGCTCAGCAATGTCGAGGAGTTCAGGAACGATCATGTCGTTCAATTGCGAAATGTCATACATACAATAGTCTTGAAGTTAAAAACAATTCAAAATGAAGGAAATAAAATCTGAGAAAATAAAATTGATTGAAATTTTTTTGAAGGATACGGCAGGATCCTGATGAGCTATAACGAGGAAAAAAATAGTTATCAGCCGCTTTTCCTACTGCAAGGATACACATTTTTTGATAAACCCAAAAAAATATTTTAGGAAGCAACTGAGTTTTAACAAGTTGCCTAAATCCACCAATAGCCTAACCCCAAACAAACCAAAACGATAACCGGTGCGGGTATACGACTAAACAATAATAACAAACTGGTGCCCACAATTACACCCAGGTTTAATACACTTAGTACGTTGGCATCGGTAATAGAAATATCCTTCATCATGTAAAAAGTAGAGCCAATCATAATACCCAAAACTGCGGCATTAATACCTTCTAAGGATCGGTGAATGACGGTATATTTTTTTAGGTTATTCCATATAGGAAAAAAGAAAAGCACCAATAAAAAACTGGGTAAAAATATTCCCACGGTTGCAATGGCACAACCAATGGCCTGCATGGTGCCACGCTCCAAACGGGTTTCGCCCATATCACGCAAAGCCATACCACCGGTAAAGGAGGCTATGGAAAATACAGGACCGGGCATGGCTCTTACTAAACCCATACCGGTGTACATATCCGACTTATCAATTTGTATTACATCGGGGTTACGGTGGCGCACCGCCTCGGGACGAATACTGTATTGCTCCATCATCATGGGCATTAATACCTGTCCGCCACCAAATACCAGACTACCCATACGGTAGTTACTTTCAAATAAGTTAATAGGTTTACGGTATTCCCAGTTTTGTCTTCTGGCCATTTCACTTAATACCCCTGCCACCACAAAAATGGCTATAAACAACCATAAATTATTCCATTGAATTTTACGACGCTCCGCTATTATTTCGGGTTTGCGTTTATTGGTAATATTGGTGGTTATACCACCGGCAACAATTAACGCCGGAAATACAAATGGCGATTGAAATAAAAAATAAGTAATGGCTGTTGCCGCTAACATAATTATCCAACTAACAACATTTTTAACTGCCAACGGAAATGTTTTTACGCAGGAAAACAATAAAAAACCCACGGCCATTGGGGCAATAAATTTAAACAGGTCGGTTTCAATATCCCGCTTATCTATCATATGTAATAAAAACGAAATAGCACCCATAAAAATACTGGCCGGCAATACCCATATCATTAACGTAAGTATTGCCAATGGTAAGCCGCCGCGTTTGTAACCAACTAATGCAATAATCTGGGTAGATGATGCCCCCGGCAACAATTGGCACAAGGCATTATACTCTAACAATTCGTTTTCGGTAATGTAGTTTTTTTGCTTAACAAATGTTTTCATCATCATAGCAAAATGCGCCTGCGGACCACCGTAAGCCGTTACGCTATGCAGCAAAACATTTTTTAAAAAACTAAAATTACTATTAGGCATATTATGCAATAAAATACAAAAATAAAGGTGCAGTTTGTTTGTTAATGTACAGCCTTAAGGGTAAGCCCTTGTCTAATATTCCGTAAAAGAAAACTATTTGACGTGGAAAATAAAAAAAAACTGCTTAGTTAAGGTTTTTATTGACCCCATAAGTATTGTAAATTTGTCAGCAACAATCATTTATTTCCTTTTATATACTTGTTAAACATGTTACAAACAGCAACCTTACAATTTTTAAAAGATTTAGAAAAACACAATAACAAACCCTGGTTTGATGAAAACCGTAACCGATACGAGGCCGCAAAAACCGACTTTCTTGCGTTTACCGATACGCTGATTGACAGTTTTGGTAAAAAAGATGCCAGCATTGCCGGACTCACGGCTCGTGAATGTATTTTTAGAATTAACCGCGACATACGTTTTTCAAAAGATAAAACACCTTATAAAAATAACCTTGGCGTAAGCATTAATAAAGGCGGCAGAAAATCAATGTTAGCCGGTTATTATTTTCACCTGCAACCGGGTAATAAAAGTTTTATGGGTGGCGGTGTATGGCAACCTATGCCGGCCGATTTACAAAAAGTACGTCAGGAAGTTGATTACAACTTTACCGATTTTAAAAAGATAGTAAACAGCAAAAGTTTTAAAACCATTTACGGTTCTTTATCTACCTCAGAAGGTATGGCTTTAAGCCGTGTACCCAAGGGTTATGATACCGATAACCCTGCTGCTGAATTTTTAAAATTTAAAAGTTATGTTGCCATGACTCCCATCAGCGACAAACAACTAACTGATAAAGGGCTTTTAAAACAAGCCGTGCAAGCATTTGAAACATTGCAGCCTTTAATTGACTTTCTAAATGAAGCGTTGGAGGCATAGTAGTGTGTAGTTTTTTTTGTAAGTCAGCGGCAGTAATCCTAATCATCGTCCCTTGCAATCAAGTGATTGTTCGCAAGTCATTTTTTTGTTGAAAGAATGAATGAGAGCCACTCTTCAACTGCATATCGCTAATCAACATCGTGTTGTTTTAGCCAAGCGATCGGAGTATTGAAATAATAGAAACACTTGCTTTAAGCTTTATGCATTAAGCTTTCTGCTTGTAACATATCGCTAATAAACATCGAGTTGTTGCCAAGCGCTTAACCGGTAGAAAAAAGTCGGAAAGACCGGGAATCCGAAAGTCAGTAAGAAAGTTCAGGCATTATGCCCTCAACTTTAAGTATATAAAAAATAGGAGCCCAGCTTTAAGCTTTATGCATTGAGCTTTAAGCGTATAAAAAAAGTATTTATTTTTTGCATGCCTTGCATACACCTTTTACCACTACTTCAATTTGTTGAGAGGTATACCCTTGTGGTAGTTTTACATCGGGTGTAACTACATTATCCAGGCAAAATGTTTGGGCACATTTATCGCAAATAAAATGTACGTGCTGGTCGTGGTGATGGCCCTGTGTACAATTGTCTTTACACAAAGCGTATAAAATGGCATTATCAACTGTAGGAATGGTGTGTATAATACCTTTGTCGGTAAAGGTTTGTAAAGTGCGGTAAACGGTTACTCGGTCAAATTTTTCACCGGCTTTTTTTTCAATATCGCTATGAGACAATGCAACATCCTGACCTAAAAAAAGGGTTAATATTTTTTCGCGGCTGGCAGTTACACTCAGGCTGTTACGTTTTAGTATCGTTGTTATTTCCTCTTTCATAACTAACTGTTATAACAAGTTAAGGCTTTAAAAGTTTTCTGGCATCGGCAATCATCTTGTTTACTTCCGATTTTTTTAAGCCGTCGTAAATCTTGCGCACATTACCCTCTTTATCTACCAAGGCAAAAAACTGCGAATGAATAAAATCATTCTCAATACTTGTTAAAGGGTTTTTATTATCATCAATGGTATAACTAAGACGGGCCATATTGTACAGGCTGTCCTTACGTCCGGTTAAAAAAATCCATTTTTTTGTATCCACTTTCATGGAGTCGGCGTATTTTTTAATTTGTGCTACCGAGTCAACTTCAGGCTGGCAGGTATGCGATAAAATTAAAAAATCGGGTTCGTCTTTCAGGTCATCGTACACCATGCGCATGTTGTTGTTCATAATAGGACAAATACCCTTGCAGGTTGTAAAAAAGTATTCAACCGCCTGCACTTTGCCTTCTACATCTTTATTGGTTACCTGTTGGCCATCTTGGTTGGTAAAATTAAACGGCCTTACTGTACTTACCGGCGGAAACTCCTTTGTATTAAAGCCTGGCACCAACGCCACCACAACAAAATAAAAGGCCACAGCCACTGCGGCAAAAAAACCAAGGTATAACAAACTCTTTTTTGACATGCCTGAAATTTGCGGCAAAGGTACAACCGCTGTACCCAATAATTTGCGTAAAAGGGAATTAAATGATTAAATTTTGCAACAATGTTGCTTTTATTTATCTTTGCTGTCCTTTATGAATTTTAAGATTAATTGGGATGCGTTGGGTATTACTGCTTCTATAGCCTGTGCTATACATTGTGCGTTGTTACCTTTATTTTTAAGTAGCCTGCCTTTGTTTGGTATTAACATTATACACAACATTTGGTTTGAAGCGGGCATGGTATTGTTGGCTTTTATTGTTGGCGTATATTCGTTATACCATGGTTACAAAGGGCATCACCATAAAATGTTACCTACTATTTTGTTTTCGTTGGGTATGTTATCGTTGATTATAAAATTATTTTTTGCCCACCACGACAACTGGTTATTAATTCCGGCTGTTGGTTTTATAGTAGCCGCCCATTTTTTAAACTACCGTTTATGTCGCGGGCATAACCATGCCCATGCGGATGATTGTGACCATTGAGAATGCAGAAGGCTTAACTCAGAATGCTGAATGCTTTTTGTTCACTGTTATTTTTTTGTTAGTCGGCAGTAGTAATACTAATCAGCTTTTGTTGCGATCCGATAGGATCGGG
>DHEF01000013.1:167853-169028 GCA_002399735.1 Chitinophagaceae bacterium UBA4857 | reverse complement strand
CCTATATCTTTTGCCGTTCTGTAATCTGTAATTTCAGAATAGAATTGAGCCAATTCCGGCACCTTGATAAAGTAGCGGAAGCGTTCTTTTGCTACAATGTTATTGGCAACCGAAAATTCATAATCGGTCGTTTTCCTTGCATAGATGGCTGCCCACGCATCAAAAGAATGAATGCCTTGTTTTTCCATTGCTCTTGGTCGCAGGTATTTGAACAGCAGGTACAGTTCGGTTAATGAGTTGCTGATAGTTGTACCCGAAAGAAAGGTTGCTCCCATATCTGCATTAATACGTTCCTGAATGGTGCGGATTGCAAAGAGCAGGTTCATTGCTTTTAGGCTTCCGTCCACGTTTCCCAATCCCGCAACCCTTGTATGCCTTGTGTTGAACATCAGATTTTTGAATTGGTGGCTTTCATCTACGAACAAATGGTCAATGCCCATCATCTTAAAGTCCACTACATCATCTTTGCGGTTTTCAATATCGTGTTGCAGGGTTTTTAATTTTACTTCGAGATTTTCTTTCCGCTTGATTACTCCGGCAAGCATCCCTCTTGTAACCTCTTTTCCTCGCGATTGCAACGCATCGAGGTTTCGTTCTACGCTATCTAACTCAATTTGGAGAATTTCCTTTTGCATTTCTGGCGATTGCGGTATCATCCCGAATTGGTCGTGTGTCAGTATCACACAATCCCAATCGTTGTTTTTAATGTCGCCAAAAATCCGCAGGCGTTTTTGTGGCGTAAAATCTTCCTTGCCCGGAAATAGAATTTTAGCGTGTGGGTAAGCAGTGCGGTACGCTTCGGCAATTTCGTGAACATTGCTTTTCAGCCCGATAATCATCGGTTTGTGTGCCAGTCCCAAACGCTTCATTTCCTGTGCTGCCGTACACATAACCAACGTTTTTCCTGCACCTACTTCGTGGTCGCAGATAGCACCGTTGTTCAGCTTTATCATCCAAACCGTGTCCTTTTGGCTTGAATACAGGTCTTCAATGCCCAATGCCTTACGGTCTAATCCCGGAAAGTCCTGATGGCTGCCGTCATAGTTTGGTCGGACAAAGCAGTTAAAAGTATCGTTGTATTGGTCGGTCAGCCTGTTTTTAAACTCATCATTTTGGGCGTGGAGCCATTCGGTAAAGGCGGTACGGATTTCGTCAATCTTGGTATTCGCCATTTG
>DHEF01000013.1:165277-167723 GCA_002399735.1 Chitinophagaceae bacterium UBA4857 | reverse complement strand
CCTTGACCTCTTGGTCGCCAACCTTAATTTTCTTAGTAATATCAGGCGTGGTATTGACAAGGGCGTGTTTGAGCAGGGCAATCCCGTCAAACGTTCTGCTTTCAGCTTTGACAGCGTATTTTTCCCATATATGCAAATTCTTACGGTCGCACTTTACTGAAAAGTCATCGGAACTTTCAGAGTAATGAACGAGTACCTCCGTATCAAAAAGATGTGAAGCAAAGCGGGCATAAATGCCAGTGGGTATCCAGCGTTCGCCCAAATTAAAATCGAGTTCCTCAAACTCAATTCGTCTTGGTCGGGCTTCTTCCAAAACGATAAGGCTTGTTTTGGCTTCGGTATCATTGGGATTGTTTTCAATGTAGTTCTGTACCTCTTGGGCTTTCTCTACTACGTTTCCTGCAATCCAGCGTTCGGATATTTCATATTCATTTTGCAAAGGATTGTAGTAAATGCGACCGTGTAAGGCTTCTTTCAAAGCATCGTCCGTCATACCGCTGATTTCGGACATATAGTCCAAATCAACGCTTCCGTATTTGTTCAGCGAAGCCGCTAACGCTTCTTCGGGATTGTCCGTTGCTATGGTTATGGTAGAAAAACTTACAGGACGGCTGAATATATCCGCCTTGTGGGTTACGCCACCAACGACACGCTCCAAATAAGGGAGTTCCTTACCGGAACTATCTGTTTTGATGAGCTTGATATTATCCGCACTATTTAAGTTTCCGTACCTTTTGACAAAGGCATCGTAAAGGCGGTTAAGGGTTTTCCTTTCTTCCTTGTATTCGGTCTGAAACTTTGCCTCTTTATTGTAAAGCTCTTGGTAAACATCACGTACAGCAATGTATGTTTCGGCTCTTGCTTTCTGTAAGGTCGGTAAAGCTAAAGGGTGGAAAACTGCCGTACCGTCTGATGTATCTACATCTTGCAGATGACCGACCCAACCATTATCCACAACAAGACAATTGTTACGGTGGTACGATTGCAGTTCGCCACTATAAGGAGCAGGCTCGGGAATGGTATTGGGAACGGCTGGCTTATCAGCTTGGCCATTCCCGTTTATTTGTGAAAACAGGTCGCCGATGGCTTCTTGTTTTTTACCGTTGGTTGATGTGCTTCCGTTGGCAGTTCTATTGGTAATCGGAGGCGTATAAGGTTGCTGCATCGCACTGAACAAGTCGGTCTGGCGATTTATTGCACCTCTTCTTTTATTGGTGCTTTGCCTTTTAACTTGTGTCGTTCTTTTGGGCGAAGCAAGAACTGCTACGGGTTCGTTTATATTTTCAAACAGGTCAAAAATGCTTAACTGTTTTAATTCCTGCGGGCTTTCCCGATTGATTATCGGTGCAGATAGAGGTTGTATTTCGGGTAGAACGCTTACAGGTGGAGGTGTAACCTTTGGTTCAATCGGAATTTGTATAACAGGCTCATCGTTCCGTTCGCCTTTGTATAAATTCAAATTCAGGTGCTTTCCAAAATCATCCGTAAGCATTTGTTTGAGGTCTTTGGCAATTCCGTTAACGCCGTCTTTATGCGTATAGATTAGGGCAGGTTGCCCGTAAGGGTCGGTATCTAATTTACGGTCGGTATGCACAATTCTTGTGCTGTCCTGAAAGAGTGCATTGCCCGGTGTATTGTATTCTGTTTGGCTGCTTCGGCAAAACAGATCTTCCCTTTCGGTCAGATTTTGTTTTGCCGTATTTTTTTGCAGTATGATGAGGTCGCTTCCGACTTCCGTACCTGCATATTCCGTAAACAGGTTGTTGGGTAAACGGACAACCGAAACCAAATTATTATCCCGCATCAACGCCCTCCTTATCGGTTCGTTCTTCGGGCTGTTGAGAATGCCCTGTGAAGTAATGTAAACCAGCAAACCGCCCTCACGGAGCATATCAGCCCCTTTCAGGAAAAAGTAGTTGTGTATGCTTCGGGCAGCCTGTACTTTTGCACTGTCCCTGCTTCGGGAATAGGAAAGGTCAAACACGGAAGTATCGCCGAATGGAATGTTACTTGCGACAACATCATAGCTGTTTTGTTCCTTTTCGGGAATTTCCTCAAAGCCACTTACACGGATATTGCTATCGGGATAAAGCTGTTTTAAAATCTTGCCTGTCAGTAAGTCTTTTTCATAAGCGGTAACACTTTGCCCATTTTCTGAAAAGGATTGTACGAATGAGCCGATACCTGCGGAGGGTTCGAGGAATTTATCAATGTTAAGACCGCTTTCACGCAAGGTTGCGGAAATCGCATCTATTACCTGTGGCGGTGTATAAAAAGCTGTCATTACGGAGCTTTTCATACTGTCCACATACCTGCGATATTGTTTCTCGTCTTCGGAATTTTCTTTGAGTAGCTGGTGGAGTTCCTGCGTAATCGGAAAAAAGTCGTGTTCGGTCTTTCTCCAATGATTGATGTCTATTTCATTCGCTATGGGGTTCAGAACGAA
>DHEF01000013.1:158237-165150 GCA_002399735.1 Chitinophagaceae bacterium UBA4857 | reverse complement strand
AGACCGCCAAATCCGCTGTATTGCATCATTAGCAGTCTTTCGCCTACGGTGGCTTGTCGTTTCTCCTTTTCAAGTTTAAAAGCAATTCGTAGGGCATCAATGTTCTGTTGGAGATGTTGGCGTTTACTGAAGCCCATTTTCCTCTATCCATATTGCGATGGTTCCGGTTATTTCGGTATAGAGCAGGTCGTACTCTGTGTTATAAGCGAAATCATCGGTTAGTTGGTAGCCGGAGAAAACAGGCTCACAAACCGGGAACATTTTCAGGGCGAACGGTCGCAGTTCCTCATCTGCCATTATGGTATCAAACTCATTGCATACTACCTGAAAAACGGTGTCGAATTTGGAGAAGTGCAAGCCCTCAAACAGAATGTAGTTGGCTATTTCGTTGCATTGTTCAACTGCATTTCCTGAACTAAAAGCACCCTCGTAGGCATTGGCAGCCCACGAAGAACGTTGCTCAATAAATTTTTGGTCGTTTGCTTTTTCGGGGAAGCTGGTGTTTAATAATTCTTGCAGTCGTAACCTGAAATACGATAAGTCTTTTTGCTGTGTATCCATACTATAATTTTTGTTTAGAATTTTGCTTGAAGCCTAAAATTATAGCAGTAGATAAGCCCCTTTGCAGAAGTGGCAGGGTTTGGCTTTGAGAGGTAGGGTTTTACCACTTAGTAAATTGAAATAGAAACTTGAAAAGAATTAAGATTTGAATATTTTTTCATAAACTACTTTTGTGTTTAAATTTATTATCGTAATATTGCGATGTAAAAATGTAAACTAATGGGACTTACCAAATCAGAAATATTTACAGACCAACAGAATAAGCTGGCTTCTCGATTTAAAGTTTTGGCACATCCTGCAAGGGTTGCTATACTTCAATATATCATCAATCAAGATGCCTGCATCTGTAACGATTTGGTTGAGGAATTAGGGTTGGCACAGGCAACCATTTCACAACATCTAAAGGAATTAAAAAACATCGGTATCGTTCAGGGAACCATTGAGGGAAAATCTGTTTGCTATTGTATTGATGAAAAAGTATGGAATGAAATTCAAGAGGAATTTAATGCGTTTTTCAATCAGGAGGTAAAAGTAACCAAGTGCTACTCATAGCATTTTTTTAATATTTAACATCGTTATATTGCAATATAACATTTATTGTACTACTTAAAATTCAGTTAATATGAAACTATCAAAAATCAAAGAAATCTTGCCAAGATTAGAGAATGTTGAATTTAAGTTAGAGAACGGAACGCTTGTTCCCGAACATTTCCACGTTACCGAAGTTGGACAAATCAATAAGAATTTTATTGATTGTGGCGGAACAATCAGAAATGAAAAAGTTGTCAATTTCCAATTATGGAATGCTAACGATTTTGAACACAGATTAAAGCCAACCAAATTATTAAACATTATCAAACTATCTGAAGAAAAATTGGGTATTGAAGATGCTGAAATAGAAGTAGAATACCAAAGCGAAACGATTGGTAAATATGATTTGGATTTCAACGGAAAAACATTCGTACTAAAAAGTAAAACAACGGCTTGCTTGGCAAATGATGCCTGTGGCATTCCTGCTGAAAAACAAAAAGTAAACTTGGCAGAATTAAAAGATAATGCTTGCTGTACACCAAATTCAGGATGCTGTTAAACTAAAAACTATCATATAAAAATCAGACAAAATGAAAATTGCATTATTCAGTGACATTCACGCCAATCTACCTGCATTGGAAGCATTTTTTGAAGATGTAGAAAAAAGAAATCCCGACAGTATTTATTGCTTAGGCGATTTGGTAGGCTATAACATTTGGGCAAATGAAGTAGTGAACGAAATCCGTAAAAGGAAAATACCAACCATTGCAGGGAATTATGATTTTGGCATCGGGCGTATGAGCAATGATTGCGGATGTGCTTATAAAACCGATAGTGAAAAAGGCAATGGCAGCGTATCTATTTCCTTTACCAACTCTATTATGACAGATGAAGAAAGAGCCTATTTGCGTACACTTCCGGCACATATCAAAGTAGAATTTCAGTTGAACGAGGACAAGCTCAATTTACTATTGGTACACGGTAGCCCAAGAAAGATAAACGAATACTTATTTGAAGACAGGGAAGAAAAAAGTATGCTTAGAATTATGGAACAGGCAGACGCAGACATTATGTGTTTCGGGCATACGCATAAGCCATACCACCGTATTTTAAATTCGGGAATTGACGGACAAAACCATTTCAGACACGCCATCAATATAGGTTCGGTAGGAAAGCCGAAAGACAGCGATGTAAGAGGCGGTTATGTAATACTTACTATCAACGAGCAAAGTTCTGTATTGGATAAAGACAGTATCAGTGTGGAATTTATACGCTTTGATTATGATATTGAAAAAGCAGCAAAAGCAGTAGAGGAAAGCATTTTACCAAACGAATACGCAGAAAATTTAAGGAGAGGTTACTAATCTAATAATTTATAAAAATGGAATTTCCAACCGATAGAAAGTATTCAAAAGAACATACGTGGATAAGCGTACAGGACAAAACAGGTATAATAGGTATTACAGAATTTGCACAAAGCGAATTAGGCGAAATCGTATATGCAGATTTACCCAATGTTGGATATAGTTTTCAGCAGGACGAAGTATTCGGCTCTGTTGAGGCGGTTAAAACGGTCAGTGATTTATTTATGCCTGTATCTGGTAAAATCGTTGAAACGAATGAACTACTATTAAAAGCACCCACACTCATAAACGACAATCCTTATAAAGACGGTTGGCTGATTAAAATAGAAATACAGGACGTTGCAGAATTAGAAAATTTATTGACATCAAACCAATATAAAGAACTTACCAATTAGCCACGCAATGCAACCAAAACTAAAATTCTTAGACAGATACCTTACCTTATGGATATTCCTTGCAATGGCAGTAGGTATAGGATTGGGATATATTTTTCCCGGTATTTCAAAAATCACAAATGCTCTATCCGTAGGCACTACAAATATTCCGTTGGCAATAGGTTTAATATTGATGATGTACCCGCCATTGGCAAAGGTTGATTATTCATTATTGCCTATGGTATTTAAGGATAAAAAAGTAATCGGTATGTCCTTATTGCTCAATTGGGTTATCGGCACAGTATTGATGTTTGGTTTAGCCGTTTTATTTTTACGAAACGAACCCGATTATATGACAGGCTTGATATTGATAGGTCTGGCAAGGTGTATTGCAATGGTTATCGTGTGGGGTGATTTAGCTAAAGCTAACAGAGAATATACAGCTATGTTAGTTGCATTAAACAGCATCTTTCAGATACTTTCTTATAGCTTCTTGGTTTGGTTATTCATTAATGTACTACCTGCAAAATTAGGGTTAGCCAATTTCAATGTAAGCGTATCAATGAAAGATGTTACCGAAAGCGTATTGATATATTTAGGCATTCCATTCTTGGCAGGTTTTTTAAGCCGTTATTTCCTTGTAAAGTTAAAAGGTATAGAATGGTATAACCGGAAATTTGTACCCCGAATATCGCCCATTACATTGTATGCTTTACTGTTTACGATAGTATTAATGTTCAGTTTGAAAGGCGATAAAATATTGGAGTTGCCAATGGATGTGGTAAAAGTGGCTATCCCCTTAATTATCTATTTTGTACTGATGTTTTTTGTGAGCTTCTTTATCAATAAATCCCTTAAAGTTCCTTACGACAAAAACGCATCAATCGCATTTACAGCCACAGGAAACAATTTTGAATTGGCAATAGCCGTAGCAATAGCGGTTTTCGGTATTCATTCGCCACAGGCATTTGTGGGCGTTATCGGCCCACTGGTGGAAGTTCCGGTACTCATATTATTGGTAAGGGCAAGTTTATGGCTAAAGAAAAAATATTATTGAAGTTAATTTAAGAACGTACAAGAGCATTTTGAAGCATCAAAAAACTAAAAGAAAACCCTCTGAATTAGAGGGTTTATTGTTGGTTTAAGATTTTGAGCATTCTGCCCACCTCAATATCCATTCTCGAAAAGGCAAACCATTTTTTGCCCAGGTCTTTGAGTGATGCGCCGATATGGTAAAGTTCCACATTGTCAATAATTAAAAAGCGGTCGTGAGCATCGGAAAAAATCTCTATCTCAATGGGAGGATATTGGTTGTTGTACCGTTGCACATCCAGCCGTAGCTGGTTGCTGATGCTTTTAGTATAGATTGTTGCGGTTACATTCGTGTTTCGTTTTCCCAATAAGGTCAATACCGTATCATCCACATAGTTATCCAAAAGGATAATGGAGCTTTTGGCACTTCGGATAATATCGGAAACAAAGGCGTAGGCATCAAAAACCTGCCCGTTATAAAAGACACCTTTTTCGCTTTGGAGTTTGTCGCTTTCCATAGCTTTTAAAATCTCTTCAAATTTTTGGTCAGCTTCTAATTGTTTCAGTTCAATATTATCTAAACGATGAAATAAAGAGGCATTACTGATAAGCATTCGCCGCATTTCAACGAACGCTTCCATAATTTCAACACTGACTTTAACGGCAATATCTGAACGGAGTATGGCAGAAGCCATTGCAACTCCTTGTTCGGTAAAAACGTAGGGCAGATAACGTCTTCCGCCGTAACTCAAACTTGAGGTTCCAATTTGGAACCTCAAGTTTTCAACTTCCTCTTCGGTCAGTTGAAAGCAGAAAGAAGCAGGAAACCTGTCTATATTTCTTTTTACGGCTTTGTTAAGGTTCTTTGTTTCTACCTGATATAAAGCAGCGAGGTCGCTATCTAACATCACTTGCTTGTCACGTATGGTATAAATCAGGTTTCTGATTTCCTTGCTGATAATGATGGGTCTATTTTCCATTACTTTTTGTATCTTTTATTTTTATCAAACTCAAAAGAGGTTGTACAATCCTCTTTCAATACGATATACGCATCGAATTTTTTACCTGCCTTGCTTTTCATTCCTTTGATGAGTGAAGTTTTCTTTTTATTGATAAGGCTTTCAATATCGGCTATGCCGATTTGTACACCACACACATTACGAAACTGTACCCAATTACAAGCCTCATCAGGACACTTCACGATTTTATCACGGATAATGAGTTGCTGGCTTTTGCATTTCGGGCAAACCAATTTGGGCAGGTTGTTTTGGGCAATGGAAGTTTGCAGCAATTCATTGGTAATAGTTGAAGCGTAATGTTCCATTGCCTTTTGAAATGCCCCTGCATCAGTTTCGTTGTTTTCGATTTTCTGCAATGCGAGTTCCCATTCGGCAGTCATTGCCACGTCCGCAATTTTCCGTTCTTTAACCAATTCATACACTTGCAATCCCTTTTCGGTAGGGATTAAGGATTTCTTTTCCCGTTGGATATAGTTACGGGTAAACAGGGTTTCGATTATTGCGGCTCTTGTAGCCGGAGTACCGATGCCGATATTTTGTAAAGCCTTGCGTTCGTCTTCATTTTCGATTTCCTTTCCGGCAGTTTCCATTGCCGACAAAAGCCCTGCTTCGGTATAAAGCACAGGCGGTTTGGTTTTCTTTTCGAGAACGGTGGCTTCTTTTATTTTGAGTTCATCGCCTTTTTTCAGTTCGGGTAAATCCTGTACCGGTTCGGTATCATCGTTCGTAAAACTTCCCTTAACGGAACGCCAGCCAGCTTCTATAATCTTACAGCCTTTTGCCGTAAAATCGTAATGCAATACCTGTAAACCGACATCGGTTATCTCCTTGATACAGGCTTGTGAAAGGGCTTCGAGCAATCGAAAGGCAATCATATCATAAACGGCATTTTCCTTTGCGTTCAGTGCTGACGGGATTTTATCTGTAATCAATAGTCCGTGGTGGTCGGTAACACGCAAATCGTTCACGATACGTTTATTGAAACGTCCCCATTTCATTTTTGATACAGCTTGCTTGCAGGTTTCCCTATCCTGCAAAGCCCTCACGAGGTTGGAAATTTCTGCCCACATATCTTCAGGGATGTATTTGCTTCCGGTACGTGGGTAAGTGATAAACTTCTTTTCGTAAAGGCTTTGAGCAATATTGAGGGTTTCTTCGGCAGAAAGGTTCAATTTTTTATTGGCTTCCTTTTGCAATCCGGTAAGGTCGAACAATAAAGGCGGGTGTTCAGTAACACTTTTGGTTTCTACAGATATAATTGTTGCCGTTTCGCTTCGCTGAATGGCTTTCAACGTATCATCGGCAAGTTTTTGGTCTTCCCATTTGGTTTTGGAAAGGCATTTAAAATCTATCAGTTCTTTGTTGTGCGATAACTGTATCTGCCAATACTTCTTTATTGAGAAATTCTTGTTTTCCAGATAGCGTTTGCATATCAAAGCCAGTGTGGGTGTTTGCACTCTTCCGAGCGAATAGATGCCATTTCCTGCGGCTATGCTTAATGCCTGCGTAGCATTAATGCCCACAAGCCAATCGGCTCGGCTTCTGCCTTGTGCCGCCTGATGCAATCCGTCAAATTCTTTGCCGTCTTTTAGATTATCAAAACCTTGTTTTATGGCTTTTTCGGTAAGCGAACTAATCCAAAGGCGTTCAAAGGGCTTGTTGCATTTGAGGTATTCGTAGATATAGCGAAATATCAATTCGCCCTCACGTCCTGCATCGGTAGCAACAATGATACTGCTGCTACGGTTAAAAAGCTGTTCAATGACTTTCAGTTGCTTTAACGCTCCTGTATCGGCTGTATAACCTTTGTCCTTTTTTACTTTCCGGACGGTCAATAAAAAAGGTTTGGGAAGTATCGGCAAAGCTGTTTTGTCAAATCCCGAAATTCCGTAATCTTCGGGCATTCCCAATCCTATCAAATGACCGAATGCCCACGTAACAAAATAGCCGTTACCTGTCAGGTAGCCGTCCTTTTTATCAGATGCTCCCACAAGTCCGGCTATTTCCCTTGCTACGCTTGGTTTTTCTGCAA
>DHEF01000013.1:154780-158083 GCA_002399735.1 Chitinophagaceae bacterium UBA4857 | reverse complement strand
TTCCTGTTGTTCCTGCTGTTGTTTGTTTTTCGGTCTTTGCTGTCCCGACTTCAAAGGCTCGTTGATATTCTTGGTCGCCTCGTTGGTCTTGCCCTCCGAATTGACGGCGGTTTGTGTTTTATGGGCTTCGGCAGGTTTTGCCTGTGCCTTAACTTGGCTTGGAAAGGCAAAATCAGTTTTTCCGGTTTCCTTGTTGAATGTGATATAACCTTGATACGGTTGCCCTTTCTTATCTTTCAATCCGTCAATGTAAACGGTTTGCCCGGCTTTGAAATCCTTGTGTTGCTCATCGGTCAGTTCTTTACCCCTGAAAGTTTTTGGAGCTTCCTGCGGTTGGCTTTGCTGATTACTTTGTCCGTTGCTTTGTTGATTGTTCTGCCCGTTACTTTGCGTTTGCCTATTAGAGTTATTGCGGTCAAACAGGAACTCAACATAACGCTTGTCCGCATTGAACTGTACCGTTGCCGAAAATTCAGTTCCTTTGGTAGAAATCATACCATCTAACTTTAGCGGTTTGCCCTCCATTAAGGTTTGCTTTTGAGCATCGTCCAATTTTACACCCTTAATTTCATCGGGAATTTTTATAAAGTCCGTCCGCAATGCAATTACATCGTTCGTCAGCCTGTCTATACTAATAATGGATGGCATTAGTTCGCCTGTTTTGGTATTTTTCAAATCAACCACACGACCCATATTACCCGTTTCGAGCAGGTTTTTCTTGTCTTCATCCGTAAATTTGTGTCCGAAAAATTCAGAGTGGAGATTAGGTTCTTTTTTGATGCCGTGTATTCCTACTACAACTTTTCCATCTTCGGCTTGCTGTAAAGACAAACGGGCATCCGTGCGGAGGATAGTACCGCCGAGGTTAACGCCTATCGGTAAGAGTTCATTGGTTTTATAGCCTTTCAATAAAGGTTCAAGGAGGTTCCTTTTTTCAAGGTATTCCTTACTTAATCCGAGATTGTTCATTGTATCCCAATCAATCTGCTCCGGCTTATAGCGGTATTCGCTTTTTTCAGGTGTTGTTTGTGTTGTTGCCATATCTTTTTGATTTTCTTGTTTCTGTTCGATTTTTACTTCGTGTTCTTTCATTACTTTTTCGCCTTCGGGAGTAGGCTTATCTACCTGCTTTTGCATTTCCTGTGCTTTTTCAACTGCGATAGGTGCAGGCACTTTGAAGAATGAAAAATTGGTTGGGTTCTTCAATTGGCTGAAAAAATTGGAGAAGAAGTTGGAAAAGAAATCGCCGCTTTTATCCACACGCATAAACTGGTTTTGGTTTTTCTTCGTGGGGTCAACGGTTTCCATTTTCCCGTTCTCGTCTATGCTCTTTACGGCTTGGATTTTCATTTTTTCTTTATCCAGCACCAATAAGATGTCCGATAGTTGTTCGGGCATTTCCTGTTTGTTTGTGGTTTCTTCGCTCATAGTCTGAAAAATTTAAAGTTCGATGCCTAAAGTAAAACAAGCGGTTACTGCATTGCATCAAGTGGCACTCAATGGCAGTCTTTGTCTTTCATTGTCTTTCATTGGCGTTCATTTTGAGGGAGGGTTAAAGCTCTCTCTTATGAACTGATGTACATCAGATAGCTTGTAATACAATTTTCCACTTATCGTATAATAAGGTAGTTTGCCAATGGAGCGATACCGTTGCAGAGAGCGGTTGCTTATTTTCAGCATTTGGAGCAAATCCTGATTATCGAGCAGTTCCTCGCCATCTATGCTGTTGCGTTTCTTTTGCAACTCGTCTATATTATCGCCCAGCATATCAAGGCGACCCATCAAGCGTTCCATCCACGCCAAAAATTCCATTCTGTCAATATTCATAGGGATATACTTTTAAGGGTTCATACCTATTTTTTATCTGTCTTTAACTTTCTGCCTTTTTCGATATAGCTTTTGCTTTTTGCCATAAGCTCCTGTACAAATTCATCACTGCTCTGTATAGCATTTGCATTGAGCATATCTTTGATAGCCCCAATGGTGTAGAAATACTGACCGTAGATTTTTGAATAAGCAATCTCGCCTTTGGTTCGCATACGCCATAAGGTCTTTTCGCTGATGTGCAGGTATTGACATACCTCGTGGTTATTGAGCCACAGGTCATCATAACTTTTATCTTCCTGTCTTTTCAGATAGTCGGCAATGGCATTGATACGGCTGTTGAGCTGTTGCCACGCTTCTTCTTCAATGGTTATTATTTTCATTGCACAGCTTTTTAAAGTTCACTATGCAAAATTGTGAAAGGTGGCAGTGTTTGTCTGCCAAGCCTTGCCAATTGGTTTGGCGGTTTTTTGAAAATTTTTACAATTAGGAAAAACCCTTGTTTAATAAGGGTTTTAGGGGATTTTGGATATTTTGTAGTGAAGTTTTGAGAGCATTTGCCAATTGGCAGATATGGGCAAAGAAAAAGCAGTACATTTTGTGTACTGCTTTTAAATTATTGCTTTGAAGTCGCTAAAGGTCTTTATCCATATATTCTTCGAGGGATATTTTGAGCTGGTCTAAAAATGCCGTTCGGGAACCTGCCCTTGTTTTCATACGGTGGAAAGAATGATGCAGGTCACCAAGTGGGATATGGAAAAGTATCTGAAACATAAGGCTTATTTTTCGGATACCGATTTTACCGTGAGAAATTACACCTGAAGCGTGAAGTGCATACACTAATTCAATGAGAGCATTTTTGCTGTCTGTCCAAAATATATCTTTGGAGCTTTCCTGCTTTTGCAAAATCATATCAGGACCTTCATCAGGATTGATTTTTGTAAGCAAGTATGAATAGAGCAATTCATTAGCGATAATCCTTGCAATTTTGTAATCGAAAAAAGTCGAGAATGCCGGATCTATTTCAAACACAATACTGTTAAGCCCATCCTGGTAGTTTATATTTCCACGTTTGAAATAAGTATCATCACGGTCTGTTCGTCCCGAGCGGTAATACCTGTAAAAATCGGAATTACAAATATGCTCAATATACTCCCGTTTCAGGTTTGCAAACTGTGTGGAAAAGTAACTGTAATACATTTTTCCATTGCTTACTGGGCAAGTTGTTTCTATTCTATAAACTTTATTATAAAAAATGAGCTTACCGAGTATTTGTGGCTTTATGGTATGGAAGAAATGTATCTCTTCCGCATCGTTTTTAAATCCTTCTTCAATAATGTATTTCTTGACCGAAAATAAAAGGTCTTGGAGATACAAAGTCATTTCATAAGCCTCATCAATCAACCTTTTGCTTTGTGCTGAAATCTTATTCTCCTTGTTGTGTATCTCTAAAAGGATGTTTTGCAGAAAGTATTTCAT
>DHEF01000013.1:144062-154614 GCA_002399735.1 Chitinophagaceae bacterium UBA4857 | reverse complement strand
ATTAATAATTTAAGTTTTATACTGCTAAATAGAAAAATAAGTAGGCATTGTATAAGTATAAAATAGTATAAAAATATAAGCATCCCTTAACCTATTTTTTGTATTTTTGTAATGATTTACAAGGAAAAAAATAGAAAATTAATGCAAATAGTACCATTACTAAATCGTTACCTGATACGATTTCCTACCTCGTAAACTACTCTTTATTAGCCACATTGGACTTTATTAACTTTTTTCAAAAAAAAATATTAATTCCCAGATAAGTTTGGCCCGATTATTATCGTAAATCCAGTATTAGTTTCTGTGAAAAAACAAAGCCCTGTTTTGGGGCCAGAGTGGTGCTTAATTTTTGTGTTAGTCAATTATTTTCATCATTAAATTTCATTGTTATGACCAAAACAATTATGTACATGGCTTTTTGCCTTGGCCTATTTGTTTCGTGCAAACAGCCAGACTCCTGGTTTAAACAAAAAACCGAAACTGCTTCAGAAAACTACAAAGAGCAGGAAATGATAGCATTGGAAAATACCAAACTTTTTTTATCCCATATTAATTTATTAAGCAACAAGGAATCTGTATTTACGCAACTGGCTGCAGAAAAAGCCAGTAAACCCAAGGTCAAAAAATTCACTGACGGATTAGTAGAACAACGTTTAGGCGTTTGTGCTGCACTACAATTGTTTACCAAACAGTTACCTGTTACTATACCTGTTACAGCAGCGACAGTGTCATTGCCGGTAACTTTACAAAAACCTGCTTTAAAAAATTTTGACAAAGTATTTATGGACTCAATCATAGATACCCACAAAAAAACAATTGCCCTTTTGGTTGATGCTACTAATGACAATATTCTTCCTGATGCTAAAATTGTTATTAACCAGGCTTTGCCACAATTACAATCTCATTTAGAAATGGCCGAATCGGTTCGCCATGAATTATTATAAAAAATTTATCCCATCAACTGTTCCAGTGAAAAGTAAAAGACCGGCAATGGCCGGTCTTTTCAGTATAGGGCATACTTCTTGTAATTATTATATACCCTAAATGTGTAGCGCATGAAAACGCCTGTTATTCCGGAACAATTTACCGGTAAGAAAAACGATTTATATTTTGAAAAATCTTTTAGTAAATCTATAGATATCTTGTCCGTTTTTACCCGTGCCTGCAACCGCCTGCTAACCCCTAATACCTGGCATTTGCTGACGGGTACCACTACAACAAGTTTTACAATTTTCGACCACTTTGGTAATACTCCCGATAGGCTATTACAAGCTGGTGATTATATACGGATAGACATACCGGGGCCAGGTTCTAAAAAAGGCGATGGTTATGATTGGGTACAGGTTAAAATAATAGATGACCACCGGCAACTAAGTAGCACTTCGGCTGAGTTAGGTATACAAATGAGTGTATGTCCTAATCCTTTTCATTCATCACCCTATGCGGCCCACTTCTTTTCATCACCCGCCAGTTCCTCGCTTATTGTGAGCATGAAGGATGCGATGGTTTATACATCATACCATGGCAGAAATGAAACAATTAATAATGATACAGATAGTGTTGCAGATAATATTCGCAATACGCTTGTAGGAATAGGTGCATTTATGGGCTTATCCGAAATGCAGTGGAAAGCCTTACTGGAAGGGTTATTAAAGGATTAAGCTTTATCGGACTTTTTATTATACTTATATACTTAAAAAAAATACGCCATAGCAGATATATATTGCTATTCTTTACGGACATGGGCTTTTTCAACTTCGCCACTGCCGAAATAAATGTGCTCATTGGCTAACTGAAGTTTGACATTTCTCATCAAATGGTGATTTTTATTTATTACTTAATTATTAATGTGTTTAATAATTGTTTCATCATTATTAAAAGTTTGTATATTTAACCATACTATTATTCCGATACCCAGATTACAGTAAGGTTAACGCTCCTCTTTTTTAGCAAGTATACATGCACTGAATTTTCAACACAGGCCGTGTTGTGATTTATATTTTTATTCACTAAACCATTTTAACATGACCCTCTTTACGCGTCTGAATTTGCGAAGCAAAGTTCTTCGCCATGGATTTATTTTTTTTATTTTGTTACTTAGTTTTACTCAAACCTCCCTTGCACAAGCCCGATCCTGGAGTACCGTTGTTTATTCCGGCACCAGAGAAGCCTGGGTTTATTTACCTCCTAACTATAATACCAGAACGGACTGGCCGGTTGTTATTTTCTTACATGGACAGGGAGAAAGAGGAACTGATCCCAATATGTTGCTGGTGACGGGTCTTCCAAAGTTCTTTCAGGCTGGTAATGACCTGGAAGCAGTTGTTATCTGTCCACAGATTCCCGCTAACCTGAACTCCTGGCAAACTTATCTTGTATCACCAGCGAGAAATTATGTGTTGAACAATTACCAGGTGAATGTAAACAAAGTTTATATTACCGGTTTATCGCTTGGTGCCACTGGCGCTGAGCTGTATACGAATGCGAACCCTTCTCAGATTGCTGCCAGTTTACTTATTTCCGGTTCGTACGTGAAAACAGGATTGGATGCTTCGAAAGATGTACCGCGTTATTTTGTACATGGCAATTCTGATGTGACGCAAAATATAACCAACGCAATTCAATTAACTGATAGTTTGAATGAAAGATCGCCTAAACCCATTCTGCCACCGCTTACTTCTTTCCATTTCGGAATGACACATAGCTCTGCTGTATGGGATGGTGTTGTTTATGATAATTTTGACCCCTGGTTTAAATGGTTGCGTTTACATGATAAAAATGCCGATACCACAGCGCTTCATTATGTTGATTCACTAACGGTAAATCCCAACTTTGGTTTGTACTGGCGTGCTCTGCGTTTGGTCAATTCACTTAGCAGCTCAACACATAAATCCAATTTACTATCAAGAATGGATGGTATTAAAGCCATTATATACGGCAGTTCTAACAGAAGAGTCTTAATGGATCTCGGCCTGGCTGCATTTACCAGTCCCGGCAATATCAATAATCTCACTGACCTGAGCAGTACGGCCCCCATATACACCAACCTTATAGACGATCAGGGAGTTGCTACACCGTTTTTCTTTGACCAGGTTTCTGAAAGTGCCGGTACAGAGGAACGAGATTATGGTATTCGCAATAGTTATTTTGCCGGACTGGATGAAGCCAACGGATACCGCGATGCCTGGTGGATTTATGGCAATGGCGGTACTACCCGTTTAGGCGGCCTGGATACATCTAAAACGTATACAGTTCGTATGAGCGGCTCTTCTAAAAATAGTAGCCTGCAAGAACAAGGGGTACGTGTTACCATTGGTGGAGTTGAGAAAACCATCAATAATCAGTTTTATAATACAACTAAATATATTGAGTATACCAACCTTCGTCCCAATAGCAGCGGCCATATTGATATGGCGGTGAGAAGTTATGCCACTACCAATCAATGGGATGGTTATATTGCTTTTATTGAACTGGTGGAACATGCCGATAGTGTTGCCAACATACCACCGGTAGCAAACGCCGGTACCGACATCACTATTACATTGCCGGTTGATTCTGTTGTATTATCCGGCAGCGGGTCGGATGCAGACGGTACTATCAGTACTTATGCATGGGCCCTGGTTTCTGGCCCCGGTAGCCCGACTATTACCCTTCCCTCTTCAGCCGTTACTTCAGTGTACGGATTATCTGCCGGTCAATACCTGTTTGCCCTCACAGTAACGGACAACCTTGGTGCGGATCATACGGATACTGTAGAAGTTACTGTTCATACCGCTGCTAATATAGTGCCTGTTGCAAATGCAGGAACGGACTTGATTATTAGTCTGCCGACTGATTCTGTTACTTTAACAGGTACAGGAACAGATGCCGATGGAATGATTACTGCTTATGAATGGGGCTATGTTTCCGGTCCCGCCGGTTACAATATTGTCAGTCCAAACAGTAATAATACGGTTGTTAACGGTCTTGTGACCGGTGTGTATTTATTTGCATTGACTGTTACTGATGATTCTTTAGCAACTGCTTCCGATACCGTACAGGTGACAGTAAACGCTGCACTTATTACACAAAAGAAAATACAAGTGAGTTTATACGGGGGTACCAATGCTTATAATCATGGGGAATGGAACGATTGGAATATCGGCACCGGTGCTCAAACCAATGCAACTTCGGGAACTTTCACCTATACCGATACGACCAGCTCTACTGTGTATGCTGTACTTTCCAATTCAGTGGCCATCGCCGACAATGGTGCCAGTTATGGAGGTACCGTATGTCCGCCACAAGTATTACGTTATAACAGTTATAACTCATCCAACCGCAGCATGACCCTGCATGGTTTAACACCGGGTGCCACTTATGACCTGGAGTTTTATGCCAGTCGCAGCAGCACGGGTAATACCACCATCTTTACAATTAACGGGATTTCTGATTCCGTAGTGACTGACCATAACAAAACATTGGCTGCAACGATTTCAGGTGTGACTCCTAATGTATCCAATCAATTGGTTATTTCTATCCGTCGTGGCGCCAGCAGCACCTGGCAGTACCTTAATGGTTTTACACTGACAGAACACCCGTCTGCTATGCGCAGTATGCGTGACGCTGTTGTGGCTGCTCCGCAGCTTGAAACGGTTACGTTGAGCAGTGAGCGGATTTATCCGAACCCGGTTACTCATCAACTCACGATTCAATATGATAACCGCCAAGCAACAGCTAATCATTATACCATTACCGATATTACCGGCAAGGTTTTACAACATGGTAAGCTGAATATAGGTGGGCGCCAGCAAAGTTTGACTGTTTCATCATTAGCTCCCGGTATGTATTTACTGCAATTATTATCCGACAAACAACAAGTGAAGACATTTAAGTTTGTTAAACAATAAAATGGGTTGTTGTGTTTAAGAAAAAGCTGTTCCGATGGAACAGCTTTTTTATGTTGTTTGGATACGGTCTTTATTCCTCTACAGTAATCTCCACTTTATTTACAAATATCTGTGCCCTGTCAAAATTGCTCATAAAATTGTTAATCATAAACTCCTTTTCGTAATCCACCCTCGCATTAAAAACTTCTTTTTCGTTTATTACAATTCTGACAGGTAGGTCCAGGTTAACCATTAAAGGAGAAATATAAATAGTTACCTTATCCACCTGAGAGGTTGTGATAAAATAAGTGTTGTTGAAACATTCTGCTCTAGCTTGTCCTATATTTTCACCATATCGGTAGTTCCTCTCTTCCCCACTACCGGAAAATGTCTGAATCGTATCTGTTGTATGAAAACGAGAAGGTAATTTCTTCGTATTCACTTTTATCTGAAGCCAATCTACTCCCTTAAAGTTTGCCTCATCATTAAACCCTCTGTCATACACCAGTCTTTTAGATAATGGATTACGACTTGTAACGTTCATGTGCGTAAACAGCGTTGTTAAAATATCCTTTGCATAAGGAAAATAAAAATGCCCTTTCCCGGACAATTCCCAATAAATCCAGTCTGCACCTATTTTGTTTGCATACGCTGCTTTTGTTCTAATGCTTTTATAATCCGTCAGCTCGTCTTTTGTTGCTACAAAGGAAAAAACAGGGCGGTTAAGCCAGTTAGGGAAATACGGTGGTGAAACAATAGCACCATTTATCGGATAAAAACAAGCAAAAGTTGTCTGCGTAAGGTAAGATACATTATAGACAGTCTTGCCTCCATCAGAAAAACCCGATAAAAAAATTTTGTTATCATCTATATTAAACCTTTTCCGGGTCTCTGTAATCATATTTGATAAATGGGCGTATCCGTAATTGCCGTAAATAGCTAAATCATTTTTTAAGGCCGGAAAAATTTCAATGATATTGTAATCGTCTAAATAGGAGAAAGTCGGGTTGTCTGTAACAATTTCTTTTGCATAATCCTTGGGAAAATTCTTTCTTGATAACCAACCGCCCTTGTAATATACCAACAAGATTGTCTTTTGTGCAGGGTTGTAGTTTTTGGGTATGTAAACAAAATAGGGCACTGTGTAATTTGTATCCACCTGTGTTTGAAACTTGCAAATAACACCGGTTTGTTTTGGGGTACTATAGAAGTTCCAATTACTGAGCATTTTGAATAAGCTGTCCCCCTGTATGTTTTTGTCCTGTTTCCATTTTTCAATTTTTGTCCAATCAACAGCAGTGATTGCATAACTTTCTGGGTTAATCTGCTTTTCAAAGGAAGCACTATCTAAAGATGAGGCAAGTGATACCCAGTCCTTTACACTATTGTTTTTTTTGAGTTTAGATTGTCCTAACGCAATGGTAGATCCAGTCATTGCCAAGAAGAACAGTAAAGTTTTTGGCATTATAGTATTTTTTTTAAAAATACGAATTGTTTCGTAATAATACAATTATACATATTTCTTTCATTTCCAGTAGTGCGTCTAAATACGCATAAAATCTTTCAAAAAAATCCAATAAACAGCGGAGATGTTAGCCCTGTAATACAGTAATTAGAGCGTAAGTAAGTCAACTATTTCTTTAGGTTAAACGCTATCTTATGATAAAACTACCGAGCAGATGAGGCCCTTAAATTTTACATGTACTTTATGTATAAGTTAACAGCGACTTACCATTTATTAGGACGGTCCTTATCACCTTAACCTTCTATACGATTATTTTCCAAGGCAACAATGAAGCGACTCCTGAAAATTATAGTAAAAGGTGACTGTCTGTCAAACGACCATTGATTATTTGACACGTATTTTCCAGGGGAATTAATTGCCCGCAACAGCTCTTCTCCCTTCCATCAGGTTCATGCACAGTTATCGATTGCTGAAAATATCAGAACCTCTGGCACGCTGGTAAATAGTTGTTGTGCTAGTTTACACGTTTATTTGATACAAAAACTACTAATGCAGGGACTGTGCTGGATGATTTTCAGGCGATATGTACAAGCGTGTATAAAAAACTATTTTGTTCGCCAAAAAAGGCAGAAATAAGCCATAGAAAACGAAAAAAATGAACTCGAAAAATGAAAAAATCCTGAAAATCAATTATTTACAGGATTTTTTCATTTTACTTTGAGTGCCCGAGACGGGATTCGAACCTGCACGCCGCGTTAGCAGCGCTACCACCTCAAGGTAGTGCGTCTACCAATTTCGCCACCCGGGCTCCGGATTGCAAATATAGTGGGTAACAGATTACTACATACAAAACTTACCGCACTAAATATTGTACTGTTTTTATGTGTTTTGCGGTAATACAATTCTAAAAGTAGTACCCTTACCAGACTCCGAGTTTGTTACGAATAACTCGCCTTTATGGTATTGTTCAATAATTCGTTTACACAAACTAAGTCCTAACCCCCATCCTCTCTTTTTAGTAGTAAACCCGGGGTTAAATATTTTATCCAAGTGCTGTTTGCTTATACCTTTTCCTGAGTCTTTTACATCAACAATTATCTTATCTTTTTGCGATAATATATTTACCGTTATCTTCCCTTTCCCGTCCATTGCGTCAAGCGCATTTTTTAATAAGTTTTCTATTACCCAATCAAACAACGGCCCCGAAATTTTTGTAACTAAAGTTGTCTTATCATGGGTTAACACTTCAAACAAAACTTTATCCGGCGAACGTCGTTTAATATAGTCCACCATACTATTTACCTGTGTTATCAAATCTCGTTCTTCCAACTGTGGAATGCTTCCTATTTTACCAAACCTATCCGATACTAAACGTAAACGGTTAACATCTTTCTCCAGCTCTTTTACAATCTGTTCATTGGCGGGCATATCTTTCATCATTTCTACCCAACCCTCTAACGATGATACAGGTGTACCTAACTGATGGGCCGTTTCTTTTGCCATACCGGCCCATACCTGATTTTGTACCGATAAATAATTACTCCGTACTGTTATAAACACCACTACAATAAACAAACCTATAATCAGTAATTGAATTAACGGATAGTAACGCACTTCGTTAAGTAAACTGGTATGGCCGTAATAATAACGGTTAACCAAAGTTGAATCCTGCGGATTAACATATACGATAGGCTCGTTAATAGACTTTAGCGTTTTTAACCGACCAGGTAAATAGCTTATATCATTAACAGCTTTTGCAGAATCTATATTTACATAACCTATAATACTATCACGTTCATTGGTTTCAATAATGGGTATATCGGTGTTTTGTGATATAATTTTAAAAGGCAGACTCACTGAGGTTTCATCCGGATCTAATAAAGACTTACTGGCCTCAACCCACAACTCAACCTTTGCTCTTTCTTCCTGTGCAATTTTTTCAGATATGTAACGAGAATAAAAAATAGTTCCGGTAACAATAGCTATTGCTACCACTGCCAATAAGGTTCGCCAATTTAAAAGCTGCTGAAACATATTCCGAAGATAATAAAACTGAAGTAGTGATAACTCAATTTGGCAATTAGCCAACTTGAAAATTTGATAATTGGGTTTTAAGAAAAAACATAGCCGCTTACACAATGCCCAATAGAATTACTACAGTTAAACGGAGCGTCGCAAGTAAAGTTCAATCAGGGCAGGAACGATGGCAACATAAAAATCATTCTACTTATTTAACGTTCAAAGCCCTTTCAGGAGTTTAAGGTTGCTGATGGTAACACAATAAAAAAACCTCAGCAATTGCTGAGGTTTTTTCTGTGATTCCGCTGGGACTCGAACCCAGGGCCCCATCATTAAAAGTGATGTGCTCTACCAACTGAGCTACGAAATCAACCTGTTTTCCCGTTTTGGGAGTGCAAAAATAAGGGGGGTATATTTCTTAACCAAATACTTTTTACTTTTTTTTAAAAAAATATTCTTTTTCATTCTGCCCTCTATTATTTACCTCCAACCCGGTTTATAAAGTTAAAGTATTAATAGCAAAATAAACAGATCGTTTATTTGAATTCATTTGTTGCAATACATTGACCAACTATTAAACTGTACATACAACGGTATATAGTTTGTTTGTTTACTTTCGCATTAATTAAAAAATATGAACGGGCCCAAAGTTGCTGTTGTAATATTAAACTGGAACGGTGTAAAATTTTTGAAAAAATTTTTACCATCGGTAATTGCGTCAACGTATGCAAACATGGAAATAATTGTGGCCGACAATGCATCCACCGATGATTCATTATTATTTTTAGCAGTTACTTATCCGCATATAAAAACAATTATACTAAACGAAAACTTTGGTTTTGCACGTGGCTATAACGAAGCCTTACAACAAGTGCAATCTGATTACTATGTTTTATTAAACTCTGATGTAGAAGTAGCGCCCAACTGGTTAGAACCAATGGTGCAATTATGCGAAACCGATGATACCATTGCCGCTTGCCAACCAAAAATTCTAGCGTATAACCATAAAGATACTTTTGAATACGCCGGTGCAGCCGGTGGATGGATAGATAGATACGGCTACCCTTTTTCACGTGGCCGTGTATTTGATACCTGCGAAAAAGATAAAGGACAATACAATGATGCCACCCCTGTTTTTTGGGCAACTGGTGCCGCTTTATTTATTCGTACGTCAGATTATCATGCCATGAGCGGTTTTGATAATTTCTTTTTTGCGCACATGGAAGAGATTGATTTGTGTTGGCGTTTGCAGCAAGCGGGTAAAAAAATATATGTATGTCCGCAATCTACAGTTTACCATGTTGGTGGAGGTACATTGCCGCAAGGCAATACACTTAAAACCTTTTTAAACTTTAGAAACAACTTAATTATGTTGTACAAAAATCTTTTTTGGTGGCAGCGTATATACATATTTCCCATAAGGTATGCGTTAGATACGGTTACTGCAGTAAAAGGTTTAGTGGCCGGACAAACAGGATACTTTTGGGCTATATGCCGATCCCACTGGGCATTTACCGCCTGGCTTTTTTGCAAACAAAAACAAAGTATTTTTCCAAAACATAAAAAAAATAAAGTCAACGGAATGTACGCCGGTAGCATAGTTTGGGCGTATTTTATACAAAAGAAAAAACTATTTACAGAAATTGTTAAAAAAGACTAAGGTTTTTTGTTTTGAATCCTTATTTTTGCGCAACAATTTATAACAATGTCACATACAGAAGATTATAAAAAGGAATTACAGAAAATACAGGATAAAGATTTTACTCATAGCTGGGTATCTTCATC
Source organism: Chitinophagaceae bacterium UBA4857 (assembly GCA_002399735.1). Classification (GTDB taxonomy): domain Bacteria; phylum Bacteroidota; class Bacteroidia; order Chitinophagales; family Chitinophagaceae; genus Terrimonas. The sequence goes on along the minus strand of DHEF01000013.1, from coordinate 144,477 downwards.
TGGTTTTGTTTTTTACTTAAGCATTGCCTGTTTAGTTGCATTTGCTTTTGGTGGTTGCTATAAACTTTATACAAAAAAGTTTGAGAAGCCTCAGGTAACCATCCAAGAGAGTACATTGTATACTCCAAAATATAAATAATTTTTTTTCGAAAAAATTTGTTTTATAAGGTCGCAAATCCTTAATTTTGCACTCCCAAAGTTCTTTGATGCTGAACAAATTAAATCAGCAAAATGCGGAAGTAGCTCATTTGGTAGAGCACGACCTTGCCAAGGTCGGGGTGGCCGGTTCGAGCCCGGTCTTCCGCTCCAAAATCCCGCAACCTGCGGGATTTTTTTTCCAACATCAATTGCCCTGGTGGTGGAATTGGTAGACACGCAGGACTTAAAATCCTGTGGCCAGCAATGGCCGTAACGG
>DHEF01000013.1:143621-143885 GCA_002399735.1 Chitinophagaceae bacterium UBA4857 | reverse complement strand
TATATACTCTACTCTCTCAAATGCAACAGATATTATGTCGGGTATTCAACAGATATATCTGCACGTTTAATAAGGCATAATAAAGGCATGGTAACTGCAACAAAAAATTGCGTACCATATGAGCTCAAAGCTTATAAAGCATTTTCTACTGCTATTGAAGCAAAACAAGAAGAATATAGAATTAAAAAAATGAAGAGCAGAAAATATATAGAAACATTAATATCCGGAAATTGGTAGACAAGCCCCGATTTTTAATCGGGGTGG
>DHEF01000013.1:143153-143369 GCA_002399735.1 Chitinophagaceae bacterium UBA4857 | reverse complement strand
ACAGATATATCGGCACGTTTATTACGGCATAATAAAGGCATGGTAACTGCAACAAAAAATTGTATGCCATATGAGCTGAAAGCTTTTAAAGCATTCTCTACTGCTATTGAAGCGAAACAAGAAGAGTACAGAGTAAAAAAAATGAAGAGCAGAAAATATATAGAAACATTAATATCCGGAAACTGGTAGACAGGCCCCGATTTTTAATCGGGGTGG
>DHEF01000013.1:83150-142978 GCA_002399735.1 Chitinophagaceae bacterium UBA4857 | reverse complement strand
AGAAATTAGTCGCTTTTTTATTTTGTTACCGTCTGAAACCTCAACCCCTAAAGGGGCTTTAGAGTACTATTATCAAAGCTTTATTTTTGTTACCAACGTTCCTCCCTTGATTGAACTTTTGTTGCGTCGCACTCTTCAGCTGTATCAATTCTATTGGGCACTGTGCAAATAGCATTACTGTTGGTAAAATGCGTTTAGTTTGCCCTGATAAAATCAGGGAAGGTTTTGTAAACACAAGTCATCCTAGGGAATACTTGCGCCAGATAGTGGTGTGATTTTTTACTTAACACCTCTAACGGTGGACACATCAATCCTTTCGCCCCAAAAATAAATTTTCAGACAGGACTCCAACAAGACCTTACTCCTGCTAAAACAAATAGTACGGCGTTGTAATCTTTTTAAATGGGTACGTAAATTTAAATTATAACGTTCTATATAATTAATCTTATAAGCATTGCTGATATGCAGGTCGGACGGTATAAGGTATTTATACAAAATCAAGCCGTCTGTCTTAATACATTTTACACCAGCTAAAATAGCTGTATTTACAACTTTACCAAGCATTTGTTTTGTACGTCCTCCAACCGAAAAATCAATGATCTGTCTCGTATCACTACACAATACATAAGCAATCCAGCAGGGTTTTATTTTAGCCCCAACAAAGGTTCTTAACTCATCTATTTCAACAACATTTTCTCCTAACATCACAGCCGGCTTTTTAATTCTTTCTGCAATCTGTCTCACTTTTCTGATTACCGTACTTACAGCTATGTTCATAATTCTTGAAATACTACGCATACCCACCCCATTACGTACCAATTTTACAATCATCGGATCTGTACCTTTTTGGCAGGCCGTATAATTATAGGTTTGTTGTTGGTACTTTTTGCAGGTTTTACAGTAATACCGCTGAACCCCATTCTTTTGCTTACCAGCCTTACTGCAATTCCCCTTGCAATATTTACAATCCATTTTCATAGCTGCTATTTGAATACACTAATAGAAAAAACCGCCTTTCGGCGGTTTTACAAATCTATTATTCTTTCAAAAATGTACCCTACAAAATATAAATCAACCATTAATTATCAATTATTTAATGCACCATTTGAAAGATATGCTAATTGAGTACATTACCCTGCCACGGCGGAACACGGTAATGCTAATGGGCATTGGACAAGCTGCTTTGTTTTTATTGTTGTCAACTTTTATATCAAAGCCAAGTAACACTTAAGCACAGGTCAAGAGACCTGCGCTAGATGGAATTGTGGCAATCTTGCAATACACCGTCCAGATAATGGGAATATTATCGCACTAACAATTATAATCCTGACATTTTCAATTCAATCAAATAGAATTCCGATAAGTTTTCGATTTTTTGATAATTTAATTGATTTTTCCCTTCCGAAAAATGATACACTGGCGGATTATCACCATCAGAAAGTAAAAAATAGGCAAATTGGTAACCTTGGTGCATCCAAAAAACAAAAGAATCTTTGGGCAATTGAGGTAATTTATTTACTAATATAATTTCTTCAACCCCAACTTTAAAATCATAAAAATCATTATAAAAGGCAGAAGAACCTCTCATAAACTGTCCAGCACCCTTACCCATTACAAGCAAGAAAGTCCTATAAACTTCTGGTAAACGCCTGCCAAGTTCTTCTTCAATTTTTTCAACTTCACCGTTAGTTAACGGAGTCAGGGTTTGCCCTGTTTCATTTAATCTATTAATTATAGTTTCAAGATTTTTATTCATATCAATTATTTAATGCCCAATTTAAAAGACATGCTAATTGAGTGTATTACCCCACATCCGGGACTAATTCATCAAAAAGTTCTAAAAATGAAAATAATTTATTACTATTATCTAGCTTTAATCGAGCAATATTCTCTATCACTCGCCTCGGATTAAAAGGAACATTATTAACATTTATCTCTATTAAAGGCTGGGCATAATCTATAAACTTTTTTGAGTTTGTTTTCTGAATCCATCTAGCTTCTGTGTTATTAAAAATTATTGTATCCCCAAAATAGCACCCAATATCAAAACATATTGAAACAGTTTCATCTGTAAATGTTTTTTCAGGAGTTTCAATAGCTTCAATTAACAAAGGTGTTTTTGATATTTGAGATTTAAACTCTTCTTCTTCCTCGTTTGTCACCAGCCTATAAGAAATTTTATTAATAAACCATTCATACAAAGAGAATAATGACTCTCTTGTATAATTCAATTCCCAATGTCTATAATCCCTACACACAGCGTCTTCTAGTATCTGTAGTCTTGTAGCTTTGATTTCTTTGAACCATCTAAAATATTCTTTTGCTTCTTCTTTTGAAAAAGTATAAATATCCTTGTTTACAAATAACGGCACTTCAATTAATGAATACATTTTTTATGGATTTCTAATTATAGTAGTTTCAATTCCTGCATCTTCTAATGCTTTTAATAATGGTTTACTGGCTCCCGCTTTTCCTGTTGTGGGACTTTCAAAAAAATTCCACACAATCTTATTTACTCCTGACGTTTTAGAATTTAGCAACTCAACATCTTTGGCTATTTGCATCTTAATATCTTTAGTTAACGTAGTGTATCCAACCTTAGATTCGTGAGCCACACCATTAACAAACTGGTCAACAAAACGCCCGCCTTTGCCACTCGCTGTTTCAAAATATTTTTGCGATACACCTCCTAAAGTTTTAAGGTACCTTTCTCCAACTTTTCCAGTCACTCCAATCTTAGCTTTCTCATTAATTTTAACAAAAGTAGCTGGACTAGTTTCAGTCTTTAATATAGTATTTGTTTTGCCGCCAAGGTAAAAAAGTGCAGTACCTTCAGCAGCCTGAGACCATGTATCCACATCACTAGCAATATTAAGCCAGTCTTTAGCTTGTTGTTTTAAAGGAGTATTTGTCTGATAATCATAAATAGACGAAAACGTACCTCCAACACCACTTTTTATAGCATCCCAATCTTTCCCAAGTTGATTACTAAACCCAGCGACAGGATCAGAGCTATTAAAGACAGCATTTCCATAGTCTACCATTTTATTCCAAATTCCGGCAAATCCATTATATGTACTTACGACAACATTTCCTGGCAAATTTCCAAGGGCGTCGACAACATTATTTGATTTGTTTCTTTCTAAATAAGAAACCTTCTCTAACCCATCCAAGTCAATATTTTCAATAGGTGTATTACTAGCAAACTGATACGATGTTAATTCTGGATAACTTTCTGACAACGGATCTACACTTAAAAACCTCCCCAACCTTGTATCATAAATCCTAAACCCATAATCCTGCTGGTTACCTTCGCCTTTTACATCATTATCATTCTCTTTACCATTAAACCCATATCTATATCTACTACTTGCGCTATAAGTTCTACCAAACAACTGCATCCCAAATGGTGCATAGTCACTGGCAGTTACTACATCAGCCGTATAATAATCTATCTGCGTTTGGTTAGGGCTGGCCTTGGGTATTTGTAGTTTCTTATCAGAGATAGTAACCAACACATTCCCTAAATGATTGGATAATTCAAAGATCTTTTCACCTCTTACAAGTGATCTAACAAATGCACTACTGCTTCCTGTTATCGGTATACTATTGTCAACAGGTTTACTTTCAGGCATTACTATACCCAACCTGCTGCTTCCATACAAATGTAATTCTTTTTGTACTATATTATTTACGCTTGGTATTTCATATACACTCATTACATTTCCGCTGGCGTCACGTACATACAGGGTCGTTACCCCGCCTGTTGTTTTGGTAATACGGTTGCCTGCTGCATCATATGTATAACTAATGGTGCTTCCACTTTTGGTTATGGTGGCTATTTTGCCATAAACCGTCCAGGTTATAGCAGTTATACCTTCCGCTGCATCACTAATTAAGTTACCAATCGAATCATACTTATAATTCTGTGTGGTTGCCTGGTTATCGATGTCCCCTGTATAATAACCCGTAAAAGCCGCATTATCTGCCACCCTTCTTAAAAAATTATTTTTTTCAGGAGCCCAGTACTCATAATTTAATGAATCCATTAACTTCTGCTTACCAGCAATCGATGGAGAACCGTAACGTATATAATTGCGGATATTACCGTCCGGATCATAGCCTATCCTTTCTTTATAATCATCTATTGCCAAAGGTGTCCAAGTGTTGCTTACACTATCCAACCCTTTAAAGGCCTGCATACTTACAATACGGTTTAACTGATCGTAATTATAATTATACAACAACGGCAATTTATTTGTTGTGGCAGCTTCTCCTTTATGCAAACCACCATTGTTCACTGTCATGGCACCTATATTACCATTGTACAGCGATTTAAAATTGCCGGTATTGTTGGGCCTTGCAAAACTTTCTGTAGTACCAATAGGCTTATAATCTCTTTCGGCACTTCCATTATCAAAGTAGTGTAATGCAAAACCAAAAACATCACGGGCCACAACGCTACCTGTTTTACTATCTCCACCCATATCCTTATTAGCATCCAGATTACTACTGTTTACACCTTTCAGCCAGCCCTGTATGGTATACGCATAATCTATCCCCTGCACCTGCTGCTGGCCTAACACTGCCCTGGCAAGCGGGCCATGTTTATAGTATTCATAAGTAGCATCTTTCTCCCAATACACTTTATCCCGGCTGGTCAACACCTCGGTTATCCGGTTTTCTCCATCATAATTGTACCGGTGATAAAATGCATCTGCTTCTCCTGCCTGGTAGGCCACTTCATTTACCTTCCCGCTTATCAGGTCATATTTATAGCTAATGTTTTTAAACCGGCTTACATTATGACTGGTATTTAACCCCCGGTAATCCTGCAACAGCTTATTTACATTACCATGCGCATCATAGGTATAAAATGTAGCAGTAGTTTGCCAAACATCCGTACTCAAATTCTTTACCAGTGTATAACTCACCCGGTTGCGCAGGTTTTTCTGTGTAATGCCGGCAGCTACGGCAGGGTCGGCAGTCGCAGGTGCATAAACCATATCATACACCGTTTGTGTCAATTGTTCCCTGGCTCCTGTACCATTAATCCAGGCTGTAAGCGCAGTAGGGTTTTGGCTAACCAACTGGGTCATATTGGTATTTTGTACCTTTTGTCCCACTTCCGTTATTCTTCCCAGTGTATCGTATAAAGTATAGCTGTAACGTTTTGTTTTTAACTGTTCCCTGTTCTGGCTCACCACCAACCGGCCTAGTTTGTCATACCAAAACTTACTGGTACTTCCGTCAGGTGAGTTTTGTACCACCACCTGGTTTAAACTGTTGTAGCGATATTGCGTTACTTTTTTATGTGCAATCGGTTCGGCAATACGGTTCTTTCTTTTGACTTGTATGCCTGCCAGATAAACGCTGTCATAATTAGGTGTCACGCCTGCTGGCGGTACGGTCTTCACTAAATTTCCTGCCTGGTCATAATAGTATAAAGTATAATGATACTCTTTAGGTAAATAACTAACTGTAAAAATTTCTTTCTTTTGGGCTTCCATACATTTTGCACGGTAAGCCGTTTCAAAATCTTGTAGCAGACGTTCGTAACGTACCTTATAAATTTTTTCTGCTTTATGATAGGCCATGTCATAGGTAACCTGGCAAGGTGCTTCAACCGCAAACATCCCTGTTGTATCTGATAGTGGTTTCGTATTTCTGCATAATATTGTTTGTAAACCACCAACATTCAAGTTACATTCAGCACTATCTATCGCCTGCATATAACTAGCCCAACTGTAACTAAACCCGGTTCGGTAGTTGATAAATCTGGCCATGTTTTGATAATAAGCCACTTGCAGACTATCCAGATTGCTAACCCCGCTGTATGGCGGCGCATTGTATGGCAAAGCGAAAGTGGTTTTAAAACTAGCAACCAAATCTTTTACATCCGTGCAGGTTAGGCAGGTTTTTGTTTGTACAAAACCACATTTCATAAACTCCGGCATTACGGATGGAGTTACTAATGCAACAGAGCTTAAATAAACTGTATCACACTCTGTTCTTACAAAACAGTTATATGTGCAATCAGGAATTAGAATCGGTGTACAATCTCCAAGAGAATAGTTCCATTCATATCCTGGTGGACAATTATTCGGCCCCACGCACATTGCCCAAATATCACTGTATACCAATCCTGGCGCACACTGTAGTCCCGGTAATTCGCATTGGCCTGTCATAGGATTATATACCCAGGGGTCCCTACACATCCATGGATTTTCATCACCTATGTACTCACAATCCATTATCCAATCGTTCCACCTATATCCCGGAGGACAAAAGCCCTGACGCGGTATACTCATTGTCTCTACTACAATACTATCTCCTATCATTTTTAACATGCGCCCCTGTGGTAAATCCGGAGGAATCGGGGCTTGTGCCTCACATGGATTATAAAGAGGGTGACAAGGAGCGATTACGGTATTATAGATACTATCACAGTTTGCATAGATCGGTATTGTTAATTCATTACAACGGTTTAAACCCTCGAACAAAGAAGCGGTTAGAGTGTCTCCATAGGCTCCTTTTAAATATTGATTTAGCTGTGTTAAAATATTAGGATTTTTTCCGGCAGCTATTGCTTCAGTTTTAAGGTTCCCAAACCGCTCGCAATTACAACTGTCAATTGTTGTAACTACGCTTGGTGCTAATGGTCTTCCTGTTCCATACGGTTTGGGAAATTCAACTACGTATGGATTACATATATCAGTTGTACTAATTCCGTAGCTTAAAAACACCTGATTAATCACTTGCTCAAAACTTCTGGGTGTGCCGTCGCTAGGATAGCTCGGAGCAACTGTAGATGACCCCGAAGGATTAGCTTCGTCACTTCCTTTTCTACATACTTCTACCATGCGGCGTGTAATAGTATCTATAATAGCAGTTACATTGCTGTGATTAGCTAAAGAAGGGCATTGCAATAAAGAAGCTTTCCATTGATTGATATAGGACTCACATTTGCTTTTATACATATTCGCCTGGGCAGCAGGACTATTCCAATCTGATAGCAAGTTGGGTGTACCTCCCGGTGTGCCCGGAGTAGGCCAAAAAGCTAATTCACCTGGAGGAGAATCTGAATGTGTGGTTAACTGTTGCATTTGCTGGCTGGCACTTCTGGGAAAATGCAATATAAACGAAGCTGTCACCAACTGCTGTTCGTCTGTACCTGACAATGGTTTTTGTGTGGCAACAAAGTTGTTCATCAATTCCGTTCTTCCCTGTAAATACAAACCTTTAAACCTGTTCCATACAGAATCTTTGAAAGCATCCGTAATCGCATATGGCGGAAATTTAGGAATGGTGGTTGGGTTATTACATGGAGAAGAAGTCCTGTTTGTAGGACAGATAGCTGAGTAATACGCATATTGCCAAAGTGTTAACCCATCTTTGTATTGTGTAGTTAACCACTTCGTCATACTATCCCTTTGAGCAGGTGCAGTGGCAGGCAATGCAAAGAAAGAATCCTTTAGTACAATATCAGCATTTGCTTTAAAAATATACCCAGCCGTTTGTGCAGCATTATAGTTTGTTACGTTGTTAAAAGTATTTACCCAGTTATAACTGGCATTTAGGTTCCTTTCAGCAAAAAGAAGCCGTTGGTATTCCGGGTGATAAGGTAATAATGCTTCCGCCCATTTAGATTTGAATGATTCATTGAAACTATTAATTGTTAACTGAGACAATGTTGCCGGAGAGGTATGTATCGTTTCATCCGGCAGATTATAATCATTCATATAAAACCCACTTGCCCCCAAACTATCTTTAGGATTTTTGTAATATGGCTGCGAAGGGTAAAACGATTCAGCAAAGATATTATACTTACTACCGATGCCCTCAAGTTCATGTTTGCGGGCGTATTGACCGGTGTAAGGCATCATATCAGCCAACATCAATTCTCTCTTGGTTGCTGTCTCCATTGTTAGTGTTCCGCATAATAACTGGCAGTTTTTTAACCCTGACTTATAAGCGGTTTCGATTTCTAATTGAAGGGGCGTCAAAACAGCACCTTGATGCCCTATGGATGATAAATATTTGGTTTTAAAATCATTAAAGCTACCCAATGAATCTGTACAGGATGCACAGGAGAGAGCCTGTTCATTAGCTATAGGTGTATCACAATTGGTTATCGCTTGCAACTGAGAATATACTGAGTCAAAAATGTTTGTAAACTCAGTTGTGCATAACATCTTAGCCTCATAATTTTTCTTCAAAACTTCCAGTGAACTTTCACTAAGTGTCAATGTTTTTTTAATGCTATAGGAACCAGCTTCAAGAGTATCTGTGAACACAATGGTTGAATACCGAGGCCCCAAATTCGCACTATCCTGAAATAAACGTGTGGTAGTGTTACATAAAGAATCTATCTCAACATTCAGGTTACTAAACTTTTTATAAATCACCGGCGATGTTCTTTCGCCTGATTCGTCTGTAACAACAAACTCCAAATCATACAAACACTCGTAACATATCTGTTGTGGTGTTTCACATGTTGGTAATATTAAAGACTCCGGAGTTAGCTTATAGGTAAAAGTGTATTCAGTTCTATAAGGAACTAATATTGTATTAATTGCTTCAATCTTGTTGTCTTTTTTAATATTGGAATTACTATCCAACAGGTTTATGCGTAATCGTGTTTCTCTAAACTGGTTGGGGTAAAGATTGTTGGCATTATTTAATGCAGTCAGATTTGTCGGACTTTCTCCGGCCAAAGCAGTGGCAATCGTACGTCCTCTCATATCCGCATAACTTACACTCATCTGCCCATTGGCATCCTGAACCATGTTTTTGAAATAATGACTTTTAATCCCAACTTCAGTTCCAAAAAGGGCATCCAGCTCCTCCTGCGAAGGAGTACCGTAGAAGTATTTAGTTTCTCTTCCAGAGCCCATTTTATGAGCAGCTCCTACTCCCGATTGAGTTAACACCCTTCCTGTTCCATCCGGTGTATATCTGGTAACGGAGTATGGATAACCTTCGGCATCAGGAACGTTTTTATCAGTACCAAGTGTGTTTGGATTAGCTGTACTGTAATAAGCCGATGCGCTACCGGGTGTAGTCAACAATGCAGGGGTTCCGGAGCCTGCAAATTTGAAATCAAAAAAATCAGCATGATTTTCGCCGTTATTCTGCGGGTTCAGCGTACTCTCCGGGCGGTTGAACTTATTAAGGTTTGCCTGATAGGCAATCACATTGTTTATACCTGCCGCCGGCAATATTTGAATAGCTGGTCTACCCTCATGATCATACAGTGTTTCACTGGTGATAATATTACCAGTCACATTATCTTTCGTAACCATTTGTCGCTGTCTTAATCCTCCATCAAAATAAGCAATCACACTTTTATGTTTTCCTTCTTCAGCAAAACTGCTGGTTGATTGCCAATTCAATTTATTGTTATGCCCTGAAAAGCTTACGGAATTAATAGCTGACCAAGGTCCAAAAACTCTAGTGCCGGAAGGTTTAATATTTATTCCTCTTACCCTATAATGTAGTTTCCCCTGACCATCATATAACATGGGTATTTTATAATCTTTTGCCGTCGGACCTAATTCTATACGAGTCGCCCCCTGATCCAACAATTTCTGTTTACTGGCATTACTAAATGTACCTCCCATGAAATACTTTGGTTCTATTTCGTTTTCCAACCAGGCCCATTCCAATTGTACCGCATTGTTTCCGGGGTTAGCAGGAAAATTCCATTCCACTTTCAAATGATCATTTCCATCCGCTAAAACAGTGGGAATAGGAGCCTTCCATGTCAAAAGTGAAGAACTCAGATTAGCAAAAGTTTTGGCGATATAGGTTGTATTCTCAAGCGTAATGATGTTTTTAAAATCCAAGCCGGATATTGGTGCAGGAAAAGTAAAACTGTTAATGGTCACATTAACATACTGCATATTTTCAAAATGAATATACTGTCTTGCATCCGATAATAAACCTTCTCCCTTTTTGTACACCAGGCTCAAGGTTTTTGTCAGAATAGTAGGAGAAGAGGCGGATGTAAGTTTATACTCTATACTTAAATCAACTGATGCCGTAAAGTCATCCAACATTATATTACTGGCCTCCTGGTTTACATAAAAACTGATAACATTCCGGTAAGTGCAAACTTCTCCACTTAAACAAGCTGGGTTATTTAACAAAGATGTTGCGTTTTGCCAATGCTTAACGCCTCCTATTGTTGATGTACCCCGCATAATACTAATTACCGGTGTTTCAATCGCACCGTTATCCAGAACAACAGTTTGTGCGTTGACTTCTATACCCTTAAAGGATACAAGAATAATGTATAATAAGAGCGTCCTGTTAAAAAGTATCGAAGTAAAACTAAACTGCTCTTTAAAATATAAAAGAATAGCTTTTCCCATAAGTTGGTATGTTAATTTACCGGCGACAATCGCCGTTAATTATTTTAATGATGGCACCCTTATGCCATTTTTATTTTTTCTGAAAGTGTGAGTTACTGCACTATCAAACTATTGGACTGACAATCGATACGTTTCTTTGCCAGGCTTTAATTGATATTCACCCGTTTCGTCTTTTAGTAAATAATCACTACTTTTTAAGGGAAGACTGTCAACCTCCTCTTTCCTCAAGTTTAAATAACTGTACACATTTGTATACTCCCGAACAAATGCCAGACCGCCATTTGGAATTCTTATTAAAACATTTTGATTTTCAAATCTTGTTTTAAATGCAACAGAATCTTGCGGATCAATTGGCAGCACGGTTCTTCTGAGCGTTGCTATCTCTATGGGATAATTAGTAGCACTATCAAATACAACCCGCATCACTTGTTTTGGCAATACTGTCCCCGGAACAAGTGCATAAGAATATAACTCGTATGCGTTCTGTGCAACTATATTAGTTTCCAAAATAGTTGTAATATTAAATGCCCTTGAAAGGTTCTGCACCGAAGTGTCGTTTGTCAAACTCCCTATATACCTTTTTAATAATTGCCCCGACTTCCCTACATCAGCACTTACTGATATCTGTTGTGTAGAATGGTTGACTGTTAATGCGATGCTATCCTCAATGATTTGTTCCACATCTCCGAACTGCATATAAGCTTTACCTGTAGTTCCAATATAAAAATACCCATTCATAGAAGCCGTATCATAAGGATGCAGTACAAGATTGCTATTTACTTTGTAGTTAACATTCAATTGCAAAGGAGCCGATTGGTATCCCGTACATACTTGCATAAAATGCCTGTAAGGTTGAAGGCTGTCAATTGATTGAGACGATGCTTTAAAGGATGAAAGCAGAATAACAGAAAATAGGCCTATTAACCAGTATCTACTATTTATTATTATTTTAGAAAACATAAAATATTTCTTTTGAATTAAGGTTGTAGCGTGATGATGTCTTTTTGTTTAGCACTCCTGGTTTCGTTTATCGTTTTTACTCCCTCATGGGTTTCCACTTTTTTCCGAATCAGTGTCCCTTCATCATCATACTCATAAAGAGTTGCATAGTTATTTTCATTCAATTCTGCTTTCAATAAAAGGTTAATCGGATCGTATACGTAACTTTTCATATTGGCAGCAAATGGGTGAATTCTGATATCATCAAAATAAACAGCCTCAGCAGTACTTGTATTTACCAGCACCATTTCCATTGTTGTTGCACCAGCCGGCGCAGTAAAATCCTTTTCAATTTTCTGCCATCCTTCTATAATTGGACCCGTGGCAGATAATAAGTCGGTAGATCCAATTTGATTTCCAAGATTGTTTCTAAATATTAGTTGGACTTTAGCATCTGCATATAACTCCCTCGCACAAGGTGGTGTACAGGTTTCTCGAACCCAGGCACTAAACAACATTTTTTTGCCGGCAGGAATTTGAAATACGGGGTTCAACATAGAATCAACTCCTTTAATAGGGCTGGTATAAGTGCATGCCGCTTGTGTATTTAGTTTTGAGAAATTAAAATAGTCCGGCGCATTATTATAGGAAAAACTAAAATCTGTTTTATCTCTTCTTACATAAGAGGAATAAGAAGCGTCTGGGCCTCCACAGCATAATCGCAGCCTGGCCTTTTCAAAAGACTTTCTGGTAATCACTATTTTATACACGCCAGCGCATATGTCGAATAAAAAATTCTGCGTTGCTAAAACATTTGTATTCACATCTACGTCGATATTAAACACAAACTCTTTTCCTGCTACCAAACTTCCTTTTAAATCATAAATATTTACAGTGATGTTCATAGAACCATCATGAAAATAAATTCCCGGACCATTCCAAACGCTCGTATTAAACTTGATTAAGCTATAATCCACTTTAAGATTATGCCTTCCTGTTGCAAAACTTTTGTAGTAAGTTGAATTACCTTCTAAAAAATATGTGGTAGTATCCTTTAATGGGATTGACGGATGTCTGTCTAAAACCATAGAGTCATAAAAACTATGCACATAACTAACTATTCCACTAAAATTATCACCGTTTCCTTGTCGTGACACCCTTATGTGAGAAGGAACTGTTAGTGTAAAACTATTAGATTCAAGGCCATAATTAGCTGCCAGTTGTTTCGCGGTGTCAGTTTTATACAGCAGCGTTTTTTCCATTGTCGATAAATTCAGACCAACGTCAAAAGTGCTACTTGAAGATGTTGAAGGATTAAGTTTTAATACGCCATCGCCCGTATGTGCGTTAAACCCTGCAGCTCGTGCACTAACTTTTAATGTTTTATCAAAATTTATATGTTGATTGGTAGCACACTCTTGCTGATTTAATTTATTTATCGCTTCTTTATAATCTATATCCTCAAACCCTGCATAAGCCATTTCATTATTTCGGGAATTATTTGCTATTGCTATAGGAAGGTTTTTTGCATAGCCGTATTGAGCTGCCGTATATATACCTAAGGCATCCTTTGTTTCCAACTCCATGCCTCTCGCATTTACACGTGTTACTTCGCTGTTCCAAACCCATAACGAACTTGCCGAAGGACGAAGATTGTTGGTAGTGGTATTAAACGTCCAATAAGGTACAAAACTTTTCAAAGCACCATTGTTAGCTATATTGGTGGGCCTAAAAATGGAATCCTGTCCTTGCACTCTTTCACCATAAAACACCATACTCCGGTGGCCACGGTAAGTTCCCAACAAGCCCTTACGGTAAGGGTTAATTTCTTTTTCCAGATACCCTTCACAATCTTCTACTTCTCTGAAACCGCAGTTAAGCTTTCTAAAGCTTATATCATCAATTGAAAAATCATTTTGAGGTTTTGCTATATTAATATTAATGATAGATAATTGTACAGAGGTGGCAGCTCCAGAATTCCAGTTAACCGTTCTATTCTGCCAGGCACACTGTGCTAATGTTAAAGGAAGAGAGGCTCCTACCTGCACCCCACCAATCATTACTTTAAGATTTGCCCGATCACCTGAGGTGATTGATTGTCCCCAAAAGGAAAAAACATAATCGCTATAAGGTTCTACCACAACTGTAGTGGCCCAAACTCTCTTACCGGCGGTTGTATGGCCATCAGCCACTAACATATTTCCAGTTCCAGTAGTATGATCGACACAGGATCCTACGGTTGGTTTTACTTGATAAGTTCCAACATCTGTTCCTACAAGGTAATCACTGGTAAAGCCAGTATAGCCGCTAGAAAAGTTGCCATTCACGATTAACTCATTTCCCGGAGGGATTGGTTCTATTCTAAGCTTTTTTATTACATCCTTATCAGTTTGCCATTTTTCTTTATATTCTATTGCTGATGCATTCAATACGGTTGATGAATCCTTTATTTCAATAATACGCTTGCCGTTTTTATCCCTTAATGGGTTTTCTAAGGAAACAAAACTCGCTAACTGCGCACCCAGCATATTCCTTTTACCACTTCTAACTATCCTTAAGGAAACATTACTCCTTGTATAAGGCAATCCCTTTTCATCGATAAATATAAATTGAGGATTAGGATTAGTAAGTGATGTTGTATCTTTTCCGTTGTCCACAGCCCACACTTTTTTTACAGAAGGAAGAGATATCTTCACATCTTCACAAACCGTAGGACTCTCTCCGCTGATAATGTAAATTTCGTCGCCACTTTCAAAATATTTTTTTATATCTCCTTGCGGAATTCCAGCAGTAATTTTCCCGGAAGTAAATGTTAATCCATTGAACCGTGCATCTATATTTTTGTATGCTGGCCCCATACCGCTGTAGGCCCAATATGCCGGGTAACTAGTTTGGTATATTGGTCTATCAAATTCATTATTGGAGCTGCTTACTATTACCCCACCTGTTTCCGCATCAAATACATGATTTTTTGTAGTAACGCTACTTCCCTTATCTATTACCACGATACTATCTACAATACTATGATAGGTTATCAACTTCGTCGTTGTAACTGCCCTATAATAATTTTCACTTTTACCAAATACAGGCCATATAAATGGTAACCATATAGGGAAAGGGGCTGGTATCATCCAATCCACCTGCGCTTGAATCTGCTGACTTGTACTACTTACTGAAAATTCTCTGGTGTCTGTCATCAATTCTATATCCACACCCATTGTTCCTTTTTTCACCTCTCCACTTAAAAGGTTGTGAGCAAAATCAAACTTTTCATTTAGTTTCAACTCTCCGGTATTGCGATAATAATACCTGGTATGATTTATCTGAGTGTTTGTATCTGCCTCCCCATAGGAACTTTGAGATTTAGTTTTACCATGCATATCATTAACCTCCACCAAGAAGCCCTGGCTTAAAGCTCTTGAATCAAAGGATGACTTTCTAAAGAAAGCAAATAAGGAAGAAATATGTTTTTCCTTATCACTACCCGGATCAAAATTCGTATAGTCATATTTTACCGGAAAGTCTTTTGCCGTGTAAAATTCAGTAACCTGACGCCCAATTCCTGATCTTGTTTTTCTACCATCAGCATCTTTCTTTCCGCTTTTTATAGACCTAACCGTCACTTTACTATACCCTACCAAAGGAGCAGGGTAAAACGCATCCAGTACCGGCATTTCAATCGACTCATAACTGGCAGGGCCCAAAGGCAGCCTATTGGCCACCTGTAAAATCTCCTGAAAAGGATTTTCTTCACCGCCGATAGAAGGTTCGTAAGACGCAACACCACTGCTTATTTTCCTTTCTTTTCCACCAAACACCTCAGATGTTGTGTAGTCATAAGTTTGTCCATATGTCGATTGATATTGCAGCGACATTTTATCCCAATTATCCTTCAATACGACCTGCTTCACCCTGTGCCCTCCACCATATTTCTTCCCAGTCGGTTGATTAAGCCGAACAAAAGATTCCGCTAAGACAATTGTCTGCGCTTTTTTATTTTCCCTTAAATATTTTATGGGGCTTTTAGTAGCTTCACTTGTTTCACTGATAATATCCCCAATTGTGTTTCCAAATTCTTTTAAGGACATACCTTTTGTGTCATACCCCTTAAAGGCTTGCCCAGGTAAATGTTCTCTTAGATATTCAACTGCCGTTAATGAAAGTGGACTATAGCCATCCACTTTCTTAAGCTTCACCCATATGGTTGTAGTGTTGGCTCCGATACCATAGTCTTCAATTTGAGCATATACGGTTAAATATTCTTTTCCCTTCGGCATATTAACAGCCAGTTTAAAAGCTAATTGATTAATACCTGCGAGATATTTATTAAAAACGTCTGCTTTGTCTGTGCAAGGTTCAGGAACGGATATATAGACTAGGTCGTTATCCTCAACTCCTCCGTTTTTTACATCGTATAATCTATTGCCAGTATTATTAACATCTCTACCCGTGTGGCTTATAGGCATCATCACTGCTGCATGTTTATTTTGAACATAAGCATAGTCGTCACTTTCATACGTAACTTCCAATTGACCACCAGAAGGCAATAAAATTTTCTGCAGGTTCCATGCGGCAGCATTATTATGTACAATTGCAGGATTTTGTTGAGCGTATGGATAAACACTATTCTTTAAACCTTGTGGATTCTGAGTTTTGGATTTATAGTTTCCCCATCTGTCGGCCGCATTAGGTTCGTAGTTAGGCGTGTTGCCATATTCAAATACATACCTGTTTTTATGGGCTCGTTCTAATCCGTTATAAGTAAAATAGATGCCTTTTAAAGTTAGTTTACCTTTTTGAGCATTGTAGTTAACACTACTACCCGGCCTTATTTCTGCTAGACCATCATTTCCTGGCGCGTTTCCACAAAGTGAGTAATCGTACTCAAACCAAACCGTTTTTATAGGCTTAGCTTGATCTATGCCATTTTTCCGTATATCAGATTTGTTGTACAAATCAATCCGCTCTAATCTTTTGTTCGATTTATCAGCTGTATCTATATTACCAATTACACTTTTTACACCTTTACCATCTTTACGATTGCCTAAACGAAAAACAGCTATCATACTTTTACTTTCAATAGAATGCATGTACCATGATTCTCTTTCGCCATAAGATAAAATCCCCTTATCGTCTTTGGGCTCACTTAAATTACCTCCATTAAAATGGGCCTGTGGTATACCTGCGTTGGTATACGGAGTACGCCATTTATAATTCTGCGCCATCTTGTTGTAGTTAAACTTTACCGCTGTACCCAAATCATCTTCTGTAATACCATTACCCGTTACATCAACGAAGTCTGGTGATAATAGACCCGTTAATAAAAAGGAATGAGCATATGGAGGTGTTTCAGTAACCATTTTATATCCGTCCCGATTCTCCGGAAAGTCCGCTTTAATATTTAATTCTGAAGGATCTAATTGTACAATGTCATTACCATCAGGACTTCCTGAAACTGTCACCGTATAATCACGTTGTAGCAAGTTATATACTGGTAATCCATACACATATCTTTTACCATCTGTTTCCGTCACATTTATTTCCGAAATATGATTAGGTCGTTTCCCCGAAGTTTCATCTATCCTGTTAAATTGGCTATACAACAATGTGTCGGTTTCAATGACAGCAGGAGAATAATTTTTTATTTTCTGATCTAGACCTATAAAGGTTGCCTCTTCAGCTGTTAACATATTGATGACCTGTGATCTCTTTTTTCTCGGATCCTCATCAAGAGCTGACGTTATAATTGTTTCTCCAATCTTTTTTCCTTCTGCGTCAAACTTTTCTAAAACAGGTTCGACGGTAGGATTAGCATCATCTCCTCCCAATTTAAATCTCACTAAATCTGTACCACCGATTTTATCGTATTGACCATCATTTAATACACTAGTTTCGCCTGGATTCCTAAAATAAACATGCTCTTCCAACAAAGTTTTTTCTCTAAATGGGATTGTCGTTCTCAATTTATTCCCCTGTATCCAATCCCCTGAAGTAGTAGGCGTCTGGATTGTATTTAAGTTAGCGCCGACGTGTCCCGGAATACCTACATCTACACCCAGACTGAAACTATTGTCCTTTGATCTTACTTTATTATCCCTTACGTAACCATGATCATTTCGATATGCCCTTATAGTACCTCCTGTACCTTCCCCACTAATAGAAAAAATATCATACGCATATTGCGGAACTGAAATAATCGGGGTTTTGGGTGTTACCTCTTTATCGTTGAAGCGGGTAAAATCCATGATGGCATCCACATTATTATTTGCTTTGTGTGCATACATAAAACCAACCATTGGTTTTCGCTGTACCGTATCGCTATTATCGATTTTTGACTCCTGTTTATACACTTCCACTTCTAATGAACCGTACCCCCCAAACATGGCAGCACCTATTTGAAACTGTCCGGCGTTTGCCGTATTAGTAATAGGCATCCTCATAGTTGGAATATAGGATGGTTTATTGAAGCTAATTGATGTACCATATAATGCTGCTCCCATGCTTCCAGAACGCTCTTTTTCTGTACCCTTTTTTACTGATGCATAACTCATTGAGGCCTGCTCATAAATATTCAGGCTCTTAACACCTGTTCTGGAATTATAGCTGGTAGATGCTCCAACACCTACTCCAAACTTGTTACTGTTCATGTTCATTTGGGATCCTAAAGAAACATTAGGATTAATAGTCAGACCATTTCTCGAACTCATATTTGCCTGAACACTAGCTGACATAGTTAATTTTCCACCTGAACCAGCCATTTTTTCAAAACCAGCAAGCTTTGCTACCCGAAAATTGACGCCACCTTTTATGTCTGCTTCAAGAGCCGGCCCCAAATAATTATTGACTGATGCCCCCATTCCGACTCCAATACTAAAGCCTAAAACATCTTTTATACCTACTAATTCCACATCAGCTCCAAGCCTGCCACCCCATGTGATATTAGGTTTGATCGTTTGTGTCTGTTTAATTTTTTCTGTTCCATCAAAATCATCGGGTACACCGCGCATATTTCGACTAATCGTACCTGGGTTTATATTCCAACCTAAACCCACCCAGCTAGCTTCCTGCTCCATCGTGATGCCGCCATTATAAAAGATATTTATCGGGTAACCACCAACATCTAAAAGAGGAATATTATAACTAAAGTCACCTGTAAATAAGTTCACCATATCATTAGTTCCTGCTGATTTAAATGCTGACATCTCAGGCTGGGAAGGGCCGCCAATAAAATCAGCCGATTCGGGTAACATTTCATTACCCAAAGTCACAATTGGCCTGTTGGCATTTTCGTTGGCTGTTAACAAACTTCTGTCGATATTATTTTGCTGGAGTTCCTTTGAAAAATCTTTGTACGGGTTATTATTACTCAGGATTGTTTTTTCAGTTTTAGGTATCACGCCAATTGGCCCGTAGCTCGTCTTTGAAGCAGCGTACAAAGGAGAGACAAGACTGATATAAAAACTAAGAAACAATAGAGAGGCAACTGCCTTGTTGTGTTTTTCCGCTAATCTTTGGATCATCATTATTGCTGGTTTTGGTCGTTGATGCTGAATAATACTTTGTATTGTTTACCAATTTCATCGATTAATGACATGGTATAGTTTTGTCCTTTTATTATACTTTTTTTCAGGGACAACTGAATATAGTTGTCGCCGTACTGAATGGTTTGTGGCTGTTGCTGTACCATCGTTCCAGATTGATCATGTACGGTTATCTGCCCGGTATAGCCTGATTTATAAGAATAGTGTTTCACATATAAATTGTAATCTTCAATCACTACAAACCCGGTTCGTTGTGGATCGGAGGACAGAACCGTGAAGCTGGTCTGTTTTTCTTTTGGCACCGGCGTACTGTCTGCCTTTGTAATTTGAAATACCCAAGTCTCGGATTTGCCGGCGTATTGATCGCCGTCACGTGCGATGACCTGCCAGGCATACCATTTGTCTTTTTGGAGAGCAGGTGATGCGGCAGAGTAACTCAATACATTATTACTAAGACTGCCGGTGTTATACACGGGAAGATTTTCCTGAATGGCTTCAGCGGCTAACTGACCGGGATTGATTTCGACCAATAAATATTCATAACGTAATGCCTGGAATAAATTGAGGGGAGCAGGTGGTATCCAAGAGAATTGCGCCGGTGTTATATCCAAGCGACTGCTATCAGTAGGGAATACCAACATGGGCGGGCTTAATGCTTCTACATCAAAGGAGAAACATTCCTGTGCCAGGGTTTCCTGATAGTCTGATATAATTTGTACAAAAGCATAACAGGCTATATACTGCCCCACCGGTATTAATCCATTCAAACTGTTATCGGGTTGCATACCAGTGTAACTGTACTGTACGGGTGCAAGACTATTGATATTTAGGGTATTGGCACCCTTTTTTAAGGTTATGGTATTGGTAACAGCCGTTAATAGTTCTAAACCGGTGCTGCGATCTCTTAATTTTAACTCCACCATACCATTCATATCACCCGTGGTGCCATTTATTAATACCAGGTTCCATAGCTGGTTTCTTTGCACGAGTCCAACTGTAGGCAGGGTGCCCTGGATTTGTACCTGTGCATACAAGCCCGTTCCGAGTATATGGAACAGTAGTAGTAAAAGGTAAAGTTTATTTTTCATTCGCAATAGTTTGTCGTTTTATTGTCAACTATAATTTTATTATCGTATTTCTTAAAAGCTCAATAGTATTACTGCTGTTGAACGGAGCGTCGCAACATCAGCTCCATCAGGGCACTACAGCCGGTAACCTAAACGTCTCCTTTTTCATTTATTTAAAACAACCTGTAAAAATTAAAACGTCCCATATCCATTGGTAACAGGGTTCTATTTAAACCCGGTAAATAACTTCGTTCATACTGAAATTGCAACCTGCCGATTTTGGGCACATCGACTGTTAAACCACCAGTGCCGCCCCATAATACTTTACTCAGACTTACATGGTTGTATTTTAAACCTCCCTGGAGATACAACCAGTTTTTTAATTGGTAACCGGCCGACTGTTCCAACGTGGTAACTTTTAAACCGGATTGCGCTGCATAGGATACACCCATTTGCAATTGCAGCTTGCGATAAAAAATACTATGATTCAATGCCCAGTTAGTAGCATTGTAATAGATAAAAGAAGTATCTGCTGCATTGTTATAAAACTTTAAATAAGATAGGTTGGTGGTCATTGCTGAATTAGGTAACCTATAGGCATACGACAATATACCGGTTAAAGTATTGTATTGATTTTCTACCAGTACATTGTTATCAAGCAAGGTTAACTGCGAACTGGGGTAATACCCTACCGTTATCACCGGATACTTAGGAACCCGTACACTGGCCATGATAGATTTAAAGACTGTCTTGCTTTGAAAGCCCGGATTTACATAGGGACTGGAGAAATCATTTTTTCTTATACCCGCTTCCAGTTGTATGCGTTGACGCCAGAATAATTGTTTTACTTTGATGGCAAAGGATTCCTGTTCGGTGTTTACCGGTTGCAGGTTAAAGGATTGAAAATGTTCGCCGGATTTACGGTAAAAGCCAGTTACACTCGTTTGAGTCTGCGGCCAGTTACTATTCAACTTGATGCTATAGGCTTCGTTACTGCGTGTACCCATATTAAAAATTTGCTGCATGCCCTCTTCCTTGTTGGTATTACCGGCGCCGGGTACAAAAGATGAACGGGCAATCTCTAAGGTGAGCTCATTATTACGGTCGATACGGATACGATTCTCCAGCGAGACACCCATCACTCTTTGTAAGGCCGCTGTCACCGTTCCTGTGGTATCGGTCATGAAGTTGAGTAAAGAACGACGCCCATTATAATAGGTAAAAATGAGGTTGCTTTTTTCTTTATGCCCCATCCCTACCCTGATAAAATGTACACCTTGCCTGGGTTGTTGTCCCTGCGGCGATAAAACAAAATCGCGGAACCTGGCATTGACACGGCCAGCACCTACAGCTATATACAGCCTGCCCGGATTGAGTTCCACATGTGCACCGGTCAAAGAAATATTTTTAATGGTGAGCTCAGAATAATCTACCCAACTTCTGCCGATGCCCACATTTTTTACGGCTGTCAATAAACGCCAGCCCTTGGGCAGCTCTTTTTCCAGGTCTTTGTTTTTATCGACAAAGTCTTTCAGCATCGTACCATCCCGCAACTGGTTTACCTGTTTTTTTATAGCGGCTATTGAATCGGTGATGGTCTTTTGTGTTTGTCGGATATTTTTTTCATACGCTTTTAAATCCGCCTGTTTATCCTTTACCTGTTCCTGTTTCTGTTTTAACTTCGCCAAGGAAGGGTTTTGTATACTATCTAAAGACCAAACGGATAAGCCTTTCCGCAACAAAGTATCATAACGATTCATTACCTGTTGCTTTAATTCTTCTGTACCCGGCACGGTTAAACCTTTCATTTTATAATCCGTTTCCAATGTTTGCATTTCTTTTTCTACAAACCGTTCTTTGGCTTTGACGAGCTCACCAAATTTTACTTCGTTACTTACTTCTGCTTCCAGCGCAGTGAGTTTTCTTTTATAATCTTCATACACTAGTTGTAAGGAATCAGCTTTCGCATACAAGCCGCTTAATTTATGGTGCATCCAGTTGTCTGCCTGATCTAACAATAACTGTTTGGCCCTAGCCGTCATCATACGCTCATTAAATTGCGCATTGACATCAAACATATCCCGGAAATAAGGCGAGTTGTTAAAGTGTTGGCGAATGGCTACCCGCATGGGATATTGGTTTTTATACACCACATTTAAGTTGGCTTGGATAGTATGCTGGTAAAAATCTTTCTGGTAATAAGGAGTATCTACAAATGAACGATACTGAAAATCATAACTCACATCACCATGAATACTGAGTAAGGACACTTTTTGGGGTTGGGGCAATGGATTGATGAAACGGTAATTGGGAGAGCGTGCAGGAATGTGTTGTGTTTGTAACCAACTCATACAACCGGATGCTACAACAGGTGTATCTGATAACCAGGCAAACTGGTCATCCTGATGTTGTGCATACACAAACTGAGAGGTACACGCAAAGCTAAGTACCCACAAAAGTATGGAACGGTGGCTCAACAAGACAGTCAGATATTTAGGTTAGTTATGGTATAAAATGGTACTTGTACATTATCACCTTATTTTTTTTTTAAAATCTTAAAATGATAATTATTAAAATCGGGGCGAAGATAGATGGACAAGCAATTCAAAATTCAGCATGAACTACGAGCAACACCGTACGAAAAAAATCATAATTTACTTTTGCATTTGTTACTAACTGATAATCAATACAATTATACTATATATTGATTTTTGTCACCACATCAACATTTTTAAAAAATACTACATTCGTGGTATATGGTTTACGTATAATTACTATTTTGATATTTTTAAATATTAAACATAACTAATTAAAAAAATTATTTCCATTCCTATGCTTCCTCGTCCCTTTTGTTTTCCAATTTATTACGGATTAAAAGAGAAAAGAAGTGCGTTTTTTTTGTGCATTTTGAGGTCCTGGTAATTGCGGTGAGACCCTGAGGTGAAGGCTGTGTTCGAATACGGATACTATTTCTTTTAGTTTGGCCAGGCCAGCATTGATGGTACCGGAGGCGAAGATGCCCTATACTAATTCAATGGCAGCGGATTAGGAGCCGGTCCAGTGTACCTTTGTTTGGCTAATCTGTTGCAATAGTGAAGTATGTTTGCTTTTCAGCCAATTTAGCACATACTTTTCCAACTTCTGGTAGGCGTTCATTTTAGCAATCTTATAGTTGGCCATGGCACAGAAACGATGGTCTACTAAGATTTACAATCATCCGTGAAGTAGGTATTTTTGTTGGCGTTACTTAAAATAAAGACTGATTCCTGTCATTTAATTCTTCGGCATAGTACGTAAACAGTTCATGATTGGTGGTAAAAAAGAAAGTAATCTTCTTTACGGTATTTCTTTTGTATGGAACCATTGATCGCATTCATGCGGGTATGTAAGGTTTTTAATTTTCGGTAATTAATTAAGGAAGCAGGTACTGTTGTATATAGTTTTCCAGGTCCTCCACATCCACATTGATTGTAACGTTTGTTTAGCGAATTAACCTACCGCTTCTTTAGTAATAATGTCGCCCCGCAACAGGTATTCATCATCATAGGTGGGTAGTAATTGCCAACGAAATTTTTGAGGTGACGTTGTCGGGTTTCGAATTGTGACCTGCCTGAATTTTCACTCCCGGTAAATATTGTTACTGTCTTTATTAGCTATACCTATGTTTTTTTACAGCAAAAATGAATAACAGTCTTTTTTAAGCACCTATCAAAAATTTAGAACCAAGATTCGGTCTTTTGAAAGTGAAGGCTGACTCTGGAATGTATCATACTATTTTGCATCTTACCCCTTATTAAAAATAATAAATACGGATTGTTGAAAACGACTCCAAAATAACAAGATGATGAATAATGTTATGCAGTACAAGTGTGGCTCTTATTCATCTTTCACTGAAAGAATGAGTTGCAAACAATCACCGGATAGCAAGGAAAGATGAATAGAATTACAACTGCAAGCAACATAAAAATCTGATTTAAAGAGGTATAAATCCAATAGATTATTAGCCCTACACTACAGGTTAGTTAAGCAGTTAATAATACTTATCTTCGAAACTATCGGCTTCTGCTACTCTATAAAAAGGTATGCAATTGCTACCCGGCTAAACCGAAAAGTTATAATTGTAATAATTGCCATCTATATGAAAGTAAAAAACCTGATAGCCTCTTGCCTACTAATATTTAGTATTTACTCCTACGGGCAAAATAACAATGCAGATCGTTTTCCTGATGGCAGTCTTATTCCTGATTGGTTTAAGGACACAACAAAAGTTGATTATACCAAACTTGGTAAACAGTTTATAATAACCCAGCACGGCGCTAAAAAGGACAGTAATAAATTACAGACAGTCGTTTTACAAAATATTATTGACAAAGCGGCTAAACAAGGTGGCGGTGTTATTATTATACCCAAGGGTACTTTTTTATCCGGTGCGTTATTCTTTAAACCCAATACACACTTATATGTATCGGAAGGTGGAGTGTTAAAAGGTTCGGATGATATTGCAAATTACCCTT
Organism: Chitinophagaceae bacterium UBA4857; assembly: GCA_002399735.1. Classification (GTDB taxonomy): domain Bacteria; phylum Bacteroidota; class Bacteroidia; order Chitinophagales; family Chitinophagaceae; genus Terrimonas. The sequence goes on along the minus strand of DHEF01000013.1, from coordinate 118,541 downwards.
TGATGCCTTCCAGGATGGAAGGACAGAATCTGGATTATTATCCGGCATTGGTAAACGCCTATGGTGTAGATAGATTTACTATTTCAGGTAAAGGAATAATAGATGGTAATGGCAAAAAATTTTGGGAGGCTTTCTGGCAACGTAGAAAAGAAAATCCGCAATGCACTAACCTGGAAGTGTCACGCCCCCGCTTAGTTTTCATATGGAAGAGTAATGATATACAATTACAGGATGTTACATTGCAGAACGCAGGCTTTTGGTCAAGCCATTATTACCAATGTAACAATGTAAAACTGCTAAACCTAACCATATTATCACCTGAAAAACCTATTAAAGCACCAAGTACAGATGCTATTGATTTAGATGTATGTAATAATGTACTTATTAGAGGATGTCATTTATCAGTAAATGATGACGCCATTGCTTTAAAAGGCGGTAAAGGACCTTGGGCAGATACGGATAAAAACAATGGTGCTAATACCAATATTATTATTGAGGATACAGAGTTTGGCTTTTGTCACGCAGCATTAACCTGTGGCAGTGAAGCAATACATAACCGCAACATTATTATGCGCAACTGTAAGGTAGATGATGCAAAAAGAGTACTGTGGTTAAAAATGCGACCTGATACACCCCAACGTTATGAATTTATAACAGTAGAAAATATTACAGGCAATGCGTACAGTTTAATATTTGCCAAACCCTGGAAACAGTTTTTTGATTTAAAAGGAAGAAAAGACACCCCCATCTCCTACTCGGATAATATTACATTGAAAAATATAGATGTAAACTGTACGGTGTTTTTTGATGTAGCACCAGGCGAACATGATAAATTAAGCAACTTTACTTTTCAGAACCTGAAAGTAAAAGCAGAAAAATCCAACCTGAATAAAGCGCATGTACAAAATTTCACACTACAAAATGTGCTGGTAAACAATCAAGTTGTTGATTAAGCCTCCCGTCGCAGGTTCATTTATTGACCAGATTTTACACATCAGTTGTTACCTTTGCAATATGGCAGCAACATTTAACACACTTATAAATGGCGACAAGCCTGTACTGGTAGATTTTTTTGCTACCTGGTGCGGCCCTTGTAAAACCCTTGCTCCTATATTGGAAGATGTAAAACAAAGGGTTGGTGATAAGGCTACAATTATCAAAATAGATATTGACAAAAGCCCTGAAGCCGCTAATAAATTTCAGGTACAAGCCGTACCTACCATGATTTTGTTTAAACAAGGTAAAATTGTTTGGAGGCAACCGGGAGTAGTTTCATCCAATCAAATACAGGATGCTATTGAAAAGATATTATAACCATGGTAAAAATTATACATCATACACTAATAGCGCTATGTTTGTTTGCCATGAACTATTTGCAAGCTCAAACGAATAGCGCACCCGTTAAAATGACCGCAGAGGAATTTAAAAAAAGCATAGATACTTCTATAAATAAAAATATTATTGATGTAAGAACATCTAAAGAATTTAAAGCCGGTTATATACCCACAGCAAAAAATATAAATTTATACGATAGCGATTTTACAAAGAACATTGGACTTTTAGATAGAGACCAGCCTGTATATTTATATTGCAAAGGTGGTTTAAGAAGTGCGGAAGCTGCTCAAAAGTTAATGGCAATGGGCTTTACCAGTGTATATGATTTACAGGGCGGTATTATGGCTTGGGAGAATAAGGAATATGCATTAGAAAGTAATACCTCAAAAAAAAACGATAACTACAGCATTGCAGGTTTTGAAGCATTAATTACTGATAATAGCAAAGTACTTATTGATTTTTACGCAGACTGGTGTTTGCCTTGTAAAAAGATGGAACCCGGTTTGTTTAAACTGGAATTACAATACCAAAACAAAATTAAAATTGTTCGTATAAATGTTGACAATGCGCAAGCACTTACAAAAAAACTGAAAATAGAAGGATTACCGGTTTTGGTTACTTATGTTAAAGGAAAAGAAATAAAAAGAGTACAAGGCTATCAAACCGATGAGCAAATGCAGCAATTAGTGATTGACTTATAAAATCGTTTTATAGTTTACATGACAGCAATTACTATAATAACAAATCATTATTTAACTGCTCATAACCTTCGTCTACTAAATGTGGCCCATTATCTGCAGCCATGGTTGCTAAAACATCGCAACGGTTATTTAAAGGGTTATCGGCATGACCTTTTACCCAGTGAAATTGTATATTTATTTTTTTTGATAAATTGAAGTAACGCATCCACAGGTCTTTGTTCTTCTTGCCCCCTTTAAATGCGGTACGTACCCAATTATTAAGCCAACCCTTCTCAACAGCATCTACCACATACTTACTATCGGAATAAATTTTAACAGGTATATCGTTTCGCTTTAAGGTTTCTAATGCAACAATAACAGCCAGGAGTTCCATTCTGTTATTGGTGGTTAATTTATACCCTTGTGACATCTCCTTGCGATACGTACCAAATATTAATATAGCCCCATAACCGCCTGGCCCCGGATTACCACGGGCTGATCCATCTGTATAAATGGTAATAGCCGAACTCATGTTACTTAATTTATAAAAGGTAAAAATAAGTTTGTTAGACTGATTACATCTATGTTTTATAAAAAAAATTGAGTATACGTTACACCGGGTGAGGGATGGAAGCGACATCCTTTTGCGAAGCTTTGGCTACAAGCCGCATGGGGCAAAAGATACAGCGAACAGCCCGACCGTTAAAAAAATACGCAAGCAATGCGTATCTTTTTTAACGGGCACCCCATAATATTTTCTAAAAATTTATACCTGAAAAACACCTGTTTTAAAATTGCTCATTACCGGATTGTTATTGGCTGCCGTAATACCTTCGGATATAACTTTACGTGTATCAACAGGGTCAATAATTGCATCTACCCACAAACGTGATGCGGCATAGTATGGTGTTGTTTGTTTATCGTATTTATCTTTTATCCGGTTAAACATTTTTTTCTCTTCATCGGGAGTAATAGTTTGTCCTTTTGCTTTTTGAGAAGCTACTTCAATTTGTAATAAAGTTTTAGCAGCCGATTCGCCACTCATCACAGCAATTTTAGCAGTTGGCCACGCATAAATAAAACGAGGATCGTAGGCCTTACCACACATAGCATAATTACCGGCGCCAAAACTGTTACCGACAACGATAGTGATTTTAGGTACAACTGAATTGGCTACGGCATTTACCAGCTTTGCACCGTCTTTAATTATACCAGCATGCTCGCTGCGACTGCCCACCATAAAACCAGTTACATCCTGCAAAAACACCAGCGGAATTTTCTTTTGATTACAGTTTAAAATAAAACGGGCTGCTTTATCCGCACTGTCATTATAAATAACACCACCCATTTGCATTTCGCCTTTTTTTGTTTTGATTATTTTACGCTGATTAGCAACGATGCCAACAGCCCAACCATCAATACGGGCATAACCGCATAAAATAGTTTTACCGTATTCTTCTTTAAACTGTTCGAACTTCGAATCATCTACTATACGTTCAATAATATCAACCATATCGTAAGGCTTACCATCGCTGGGAAATAAACCGTACATTTCACCTGCATCTTTAGCAGGCTGTACAGGTGTAACTCTGTTAAAACCTGCGTTAGCTTTATCACCTAATAAAGACATCATGTGTTTTACATGATTGAGGCATTCCTCTTCGGTTTTAAATTTATAATCGGCAATTCCTGATATAGATGTATGTGTATCCGCACCACCTAATGTTTCCGCATCCACATCCTCCCCCACTGCTGCTTTTACCAAATAAGGGCCGGCTAAAAATATTGAGCCGTTTCCTTCTACCATTAAGGTTTCATCGCTCATGATAGGTAAATAGGCACCGCCGGCAACACAGGCTCCCATTACGGCAGCGATTTGCGTAATACCCATGGCGCTCATTTTTGCATTGTTGCGAAAAATGCGACCAAAATGTTCTTTATCGGGAAAAATTTCATCCTGCATGGGAAGAAAAACACCGGCACTATCTACCAGATAAATAATTGGTAAATGATTTTCCATGGCTATTTCCTGTAAGCGTAAATTCTTTTTCCCGGTTATTGGGAACCAGGCTCCTGCTTTCACCGTTTGGTCGTTGGCTACAATAATACATTGTTTGCCGCTTACATAACCAATGCCGGCAACAGTACCGGCCGCTGGACAACCACCATATTCTTCATACATTTCCCAACCGGCAAATGCACCTATTTCTATAAATGAACTGTTTTTATCAATAAGATAGTCAATTCGCTGGCGTGGTGTTAGTTTATTTTTTTCGGCTTGTTTGGCAATGGCTTTTTTTCCGCCGCCATCATATACTTTTTCTAAACGCTCCCGCATTTGTACCAAGAGCGTTTTCATTCTGTCTTCGTATAAGTTAAACTCAATATTCATAGTTGCATCGTTGTGTGACAAAGATAGGAGAATGATCTTTAGTGAAGGTTTAAGCTTCTATAAACAAAAAGGCGATTGGAATAATCCAATCGCCTTAAAATAAAATGATATTGCGAATTAATTAAACAAATATCTTAAACCAAACTGAATGCTGTATGTAGAAAATATAGATATATCATCACGAAAAGTTGATGTTACAGGAGCATCTCTGTCAGTCTGTAATCTAAAAGTAGGCTTTGTTGTGCCTCCAGGTGTGATTGCCGCAGCATTAGTACCAACTAAAAGCGAAGACGCATTTACTAATTTAGCCGTTCCCCAACTTTTATTCAATAAGTTACCAAAGTTAAGTACGTCAACACTAAACTGAAGTGTGTTTTTGTTTTTTCCAATATTTACAAAAACATCCTGTAAGAACTTCAAGTTAAACTGATGTCTCCAGGGACGTGTAGCTCCGTTACGCTCAGCGTACTGACCTTTACGTTTTCTTAAGTACTTATCTTGTTCTATATAACTAAAAAATAAATCACTTTGCTGCTGTGCAGTGTATAAGACTGCATTAGCCCCTGTTCCATAAGTAAAGTTTGTAAAGGTGATTTCAGAAGGGTCTTTAGGAATATAGATTAAGTCATTACCACTAATACCATCTCCATTAAAATCGCCCCCATAAACATATGAGAAACGTGCGTCAACAGATCCTTCATATAACAAGGTAATAGTAGTAGCTAAAGATTTTAAATACTCTTTTCTATAAGAAAGGACACCGATAATACGATCAGGTACCACATAGTTAGCAAAACCTAAAGCAGGTGAGTTCGGATTATTTAATCCAACAGCAGTATTTTGCCAAGCGGAAAGCGGTTGATCGCCACCACCATCATATAAGTTATCCGCCATTGACCTGGTATAAGCTAAGGAGGCAAAAAGTCCACCCGCAAATTGTTTATCAAGTTTTGCAGTTAACGATGCATAATACCCTTTATTACCATTAGTCAATCTAATAACATTAAAAGCACCTGAACCTGGTGTGCCGGTAGGGACTGCTTGACTATTTAATAAAGGATTTATGTACCTGTTAGGATTAGAATTAGGATAAATAGGTCGTTTATCCGGATAACCGGCAGCATTTAAAGCCGTAGGCTCAACCATGTTTATATTTTGGAAAAGTGCAGTTTTTAAATCTTTGTTCAAAACAGCTTCTAGAGAGAATATCATTCCCCAAGGCAGTTTTTTATCCAATGCTAAACTTGTTTTCCATGTTTGAGGCATTTTGAAATCTTCGCTAATAGCAGTAATCGGGTTAGGTATTACTGTACCTGCAGCCGGAACGGTTGCTGGTCTATAAGCGGAAGGATTAGGATTAAACGGACCTGGAACATTTGCACCGCTAAATGTTTGTGTAACTTGTAACATACCAGCATCACCAGCTTGACTAACTATCCAAACAAAAGGTACTTTACCGGTAAAAATGCCGGTACCACCTCTAACTTGTAAAGAACGATCACCATATAAATCCCAATTAAATCCTAAACGTGGAGACCATAATAATGAGCTTTTAGGCAAGTTAGCAGTGTTAACTTTTTGACCGCCGGCAAATGTTAAATTAGAAACTAAAGGATGTTCTTTAAGTGGTTCAGGGAAAGTTGGAAGAGACAATCTTAACCCTAATGTTAACCTGAACTTTTTAGACAGAGCCATTTCGTCTTGTCCGTATACAGAATATTCTGCCCATTTAAACTGAGGGAAAGCCTGAGCAAAACCAGGAGCTAAGGAGTATGTAAGAGCGAAATCGCTTGGGTTGCCTCCATTAACAAAGGCGTCCCAAGAACTAAATGTGTAATAACTGGTTGCAAAACGTTGGAAACCATTTGTTGTTTCGCTAAAGTCAGCCTGAGCACCAACTGTCCAGTTATGAATATTACTAGTCCAACTTAAATTATTAATTAAAGACCATGTTTTAACTCTTCTAATATTTCCTTTTGAAAAAGGCTCATACCCAAAAGTAGTAAAAGGTAAGCCATCTTTCATAATATCAACCAATGGAAAATCCTGACTATCTGTACTACGGCTATCATCTTGCTTAGTCCATGTAGCTCTTAATGTATTAGCAAACTTTCCTAATTGAGAATTTAACTCAGCAGATAAAGAATAGAAGTTTCCGTCTTGATAGTAGTTGGAATTTTGAAATGGTAACCCGCTGATAAAGTTTCTATTCTGGTTATTGGTATTAGCTAAATTAGAAAGAGGACTACGAGAGTTACTGATAAGAATAGGCTCATAACCCTCAACCTGGCTATAACGAATGTTAAAACGGTGATTATTATTAATATTCCAGTCAATTCTTGCCAACATTTTAGTACGCTCAATTTCTGTATTATAGTTATCAAACGCACCAGTTTCATAACCATAAGTATTACGTAAATAGTCGCTAATGTTTGTTAATTCTGTAACAGTAGGACGTGCTACGTTAGGGTTTGAAGGGCCATACTCAGCACCAGGCCTTGAAGCAACTCTGGTTTGTATTTGTTTAGGCTGATTTTCAGTTTCGTAGTTTACAAAAAAGAAAAGTTTATTTTTAATAATTGGACCACCTACACGAACACCATATTGCTTAAAGGTCGTTGGAACACGAGTAAACTCAGCGTCTTTAACTTTATTACCTCTTTGGTTTTCATTGTAAAAATAGTGATAAACCGAACCTGTAAATTTATTGGTTCCGGAACGGGTTACAGCGTTAATAGCACTACCAATAAAACCAGACTGTCTGATATCAAACGGAGAAAGACTTACTGATACTTCTTCAATTGCATCCAAGGAAATTGGTGAGCCATTTGCAGGTAAGTTACCTCCAATACCAAAATTATTGTTGAAATCAGCACCATCTACAGTAATATTATTCTGACGATAGTTACCACCACCAATTGCTTGGCCATTAGCCTGAGGTGTAACTTTGGTGATATCGTTTAAACTACGTGTAACCGTAGGAAGCCTTTGTATTTCCCGGCTACTAACATTTGTCACCGCACCCGTTCTGTTTGCATTTAAAATTGAATTACGACGCCCTGCGCCTGTAACCACTACATCTGTTAACGTTTGAGCGTCTCCACCCATAACCACTTGTAATACAAAAGTTTCTGCAAGCTTTAAATAAACATCGTTAAATGTTTCATTGCTATAACCAACAAAACTAACCACAATAGTATATGGACCGCCAGATCTCATATTGTTAATGGTGTATTGACCGGATGACTGAACAATTGCAGAATACACAGTACCTGATGGTGTGTGTGTAGCCTTAATTGTAGCACCAGTCAGCGCATTCCCACTTGAGTCTGCTACCGTTCCCGATAAATTACTTGTTGTTACCTGGGCATGTAAAAAGCCGCCCAGCAGCATTAGCATGGAAAGAAAAACCGAAATTCTCTTAAGCATATTTTATTTTTTTCGTGTGATGCTGCAAAGAAAAGAAATATTCACACACAATTATGCCCCAAATATTAACAAATTGATAAGCCTTGTACACATTTTTGATATGCACAAAAACACATTATTTTTTTAATTAAATTGTTATGGCATTATAAAACAATTTGTTATATAAAAATATTAACTAACAAACGGTTGGATTTATATTTTGCCTTTACTAAAATTTGTTAATGGTTTAAGAAGTGGCATTACATTATTTTATCATACATCAACTTGTTGTATAATGCATTATAAACACTACCCTTGTTGGCACATATTTTATAGCCCACTGGCTGCCCGATTGGCAACCCCATCCTTTAAAAACTGTGCCTCATTCCTCTGCTTGTTTTTAAGAGCGGGATTACAAAAAGTAGCTGCAACCGTGCTGCGGGGTTGGGTAGCTTAGCCCTTGCACTACTGCAGAAAACGGGAACAGTTGCTGACCCCGATTAAGAAAATACTACGGCTCATGCTTCGCCTTGCCTTCTAAGTCGGGGTTAGAAACCGGAGTTACTACAGCCGATTGCCCAAAAACTAATTTGATGATTTGGTAATTTGAAAATGTGACAATGAAGACTTTGAGGTTAATTTAAGTACGATTAATAATGAAATGAAATGAAACAAACCTAAACCATTGCCTCCTGTTTTTTGTTACTACCTTTACAAAAATTTTTGTGCATGTTTAGTACTATTGAAAGTGCGATTGAAGATATAAAAAACGGTAAACTGATTATTGTGGTGGATGATGAAGACCGTGAAAACGAAGGTGATTTTATTTGTGCTGCTGCTGCTATTACCCCCGAAGTAGTAAATTTTATGAGTAAACATGGCCGTGGGTTAATCTGCACCCCCCTGCCCGAGGAACGCTGCGATGAGTTGGGACTTGACTTAATGGTGAGCAATAACACAGCCTTGCACGAAACGGCTTTTACTGTTTCGGTTGATTTATTGGGGCATGGCTGTACCACCGGTATTTCGGCACAGGACCGATCAAAAACTATTGAAGCACTGAACGACCCGTTTGTTAACCCGGCAGATTTAGGCCGCCCCGGACATATTTTCCCTTTACGAGCTAAGAAAGGTGGTGTATTACGCCGTGCCGGGCATACCGAAGCAGCAGTTGACCTGGCTCGCTTAGCTGGCTTCCCTGCACCTTATGGTGGTGTATTGGTAGAGATTATGAACGATGATGGCACCATGGCCCGCCTGCCTGAACTGATTGAAGTAGCTAAAAAGTTTGATTTTAAATTAATATCCATCAAGGACCTGATTGAGTATCGCCTTAAACGTGACTCACTGATTGAAGAAATTGTACGGGTTGATATGCCTACACAACATGGTCACTTTACATTGGTGGCTTTTAAAGAAAAAAGTTCGCTTAACGAGCACCTCGCTTTAGTTAAAGGTGAGTGGAAAGCCGGCGAAGCTATACTTACCCGTGTGCACAGCTCTTGTTTCACCGGCGATATTTTAGGATCCTTACGTTGCGATTGCGGTGACCAGTTACATGCTGCCATGGAAATGGTAGAAAAAGAAGGCAAGGGTATTATATTATACATGAATCAGGAAGGCCGAGGTATTGGTTTACTTAACAAACTAAAGGCTTATAAATTACAGGAAGAAGGCATGGACACGGTAGAAGCTAACCTGCATCTGGGTTTTCAGGCCGATCAGCGTGACTATGGCGTTGGTGCACAAATCTTACGCCACCTGAATGTTACACACTTACGTTTAATGAGTAACAACCCTAAAAAACGCGTGGGTTTAATTGGTTACGGTTTACAAATTGTAGAAAACGTACCCATTGCCGTTTGCCCTAACCAGCATAACGAAAAATACCTGAGCACTAAAAAGGCTAAAATGGGACACGAGTTATAGGCTAAGTAAAAATTAAAAAGTAGAAATGTAAAATATAACGGTTGCTATTAGGCAGCCGTTTTTTATTGCGGATAGGTTTGTGTTAGTTGTTTTATTTTTTTGTTTACCGGCTGTAGTACTACTATCATCGTCTGTTGCGTCGCACTCTTGTACTGTAGTAATTCTATTGAGCATTTGGTAGTAAACTCTTTTTATCGGAGTTAAAGCTCCCTCTCCTTTAGGAGAGGGTTGGGGTGAGGTTTCTATTGGGCATTGTGCAAGCCGCTGTGTTTCTTTAGTAAAACCAATTATTAAATCAAATTAACTTATTGCCACATTCTTTTCTTTTGCAAACTTTGTAACATAAGTATTATATGAAGACTACTCTTTTTATTACCCTGTTATTATGCCTCTCATTTAATCAGCTTTCTTTTGCGCAAAAAAGTAAACGTAAAAACTATTTTCCGGCATGGACTTATCATAAAAAAGACATTAATATACATGGTATAGCTGTTGGTATTGGTACTATTAGTAATGACCTACGAAATACCAATACCAACGGTATAAAAATAGAAATACTTGGTGCCGGTATTTTAGTACCGCTTATACCTCGAAGCCCGGTAGCAGAAACCGATAGTGAATTTGAAAAGAAAGCAACTGAACCCATATCAGAAAGAATAAACGGCATTTCTTTATCTGCTACTGGTACTGTTTGTGATTGTATAACCAATGGCATTAATACCGGCTTAGTAGGTAATATAAATTATCAGGTAAATGGCATTACGGCATCAGCATTTATGAACTTTGCAAAAAAACATAATGGTTTACAATTTGCCATGTTTAACGAGAGTTATTATTTTAACGGATTGCAAATTGGATTATCCAACTATGGCGCAAAAGCCGGTGGTTTACAAGTTGGAGTAGGCAATTTTGGCCGGGAAACAAAGGGTATACAAATAGGTATTTTAAATAAAACCAAAAAACTTAGGGGTTTACAATTTGGTATATGGAACGTGAATGAAAAAAGAAAACTGCCAATTATTAACTGGCAGTTTAAAAGTAAAAAGTAAAGGAGTAGTTTTATAGAATTCTATTTCTCTTCTCCCACAATAAACGTTATTGGTTGTTTACGGTAGGCTGTTACGGCTATACCATTTTGTACTGCTGGTACCCATTTCGTAGTTTTTTGTATTACCCGCATTACTTCTTTTTCCATGCCAAATCCAAGACTGGTAACAGGCTTAAATCCGCTTGCATTCCCCTCTTTATCAACAATAAATTGTACATATGTAGTGTATCTACCGGCTGGTGCGCCATTGTCTACAGGTACATTAGGATTTAAATTCCGGCGTAAAAAATTTTCCCATGCTTTGGGGCCTCCAGGAAAAGCAGCCTCTATTTCAACTTTTTCATACACTTCAGGTTCTGTAGTCTTTTCTTCATCCTTTACCACTTTCGGAGGAGTAAACTTTTTTAACTCAACAGTTGGCACTTCCTCTCCATTCTTGTCTTTTACACCCTTAGGAGGAATAAACTTTACTCTTTCTTCTATAGGTGGCGGTGGGGGTGGTATTTGTTTCTCCTCCACTTTTGGTGGTGGCGGGGGAGGTATTTGTTTTTCATCCACAATGGTTATCTCAGTCACACTATCCTTAGGCTGTACATTTACTGTTTTAATTGTAATTTCCTGAAGGGTGTCTTTTCCGGTTGTTTTGTCCTTACCGGCATCACTGTTGGTGCAATTAATGGCAAAAAAAGCTACTACCAGTAAAAGCATAGGTAGCACCAGCAGTTTACGTACATATAAAAAACTGGTTTTGTTAACGTTTGTAATCATGGCTATACGTCGTTTTATTTGGTTGTTAAAAAAAGGATGTGTTAATCGTTGTTTGTGTGTAAGTGCTTGTAGGAGTAATAATTCGGCATAATCCCATTTGTTCTGGTGTTGCATGGCGTAGCGGTCGGCTAAAAACTCATGAATTGTGGCCTGCTCTTTTCTTATTAAATGAAAAAAAGGATTCATCCAACCAACTATACAAACCAGTTCCATAGCAATTATATCCCAACTATGTTTTTGTTGTATATGGTACAGCTCGTGTTTAAAAATCTGTTTACCATTATCCGATTCCATTACAATATTATTATCCCAAAAAAGCCAGTTAAAAAAAGAGAAAGGAGTACCAGGTTCGTTGGTACGAAACAATTGTACATTCTGTAATTTTTCTGCCTTGTATTTATTTTTTATAATAAATAACTGTAGTACACTTTTTACTAAACGAATGAATAAAAAGGCAGCCATTAAAACATATAATAACAGTAGCGCATTATCCACCAACCAATAACCTATTTGTTGCAGATTGTTAGCAGTAGAAGGCTTATAAGATTTTATAAAAATGTTTTGTAGCATCTGACTATCAACTCCCCCACCCAATTCGGTTGGTTTTATATTAAACTCCAACAACGGAATTATAAAACTTAACAATACTACCAACAACAGGTAAAACCGGTTGTACTGGTGAAATTTTTTATTGCGTAACATCAGCAAATAGTAGCCATACAAAATACCCGAGCATAACACTACCTGCAATACATAAAAAAGTAAAGTTTTCATGTAAGTAATTTAAAAAGTGTTTATCAAATAAGTTTATTTGCCTTTCTTGTCTTTTATTTTTTTCAGTAAGCTTTCCAACTCGGCTACTGAAATATCTTTTTCCTCTACCAAAAACGACACAACATTGCTAAAAGAACCTTCGAAATAACCTTTAACCAATTGGCGCATTGATTTTTTAGAATATTCTTCCTTGCTTATTAAAGGATAATACTCATGCTGGCGGCCAATTACATTAACGGCTACAAATTCTTTTTCCATTAAAATTTTTAGTAAAGTAGCTACGGTGTTCTGGTGTGGTTTAGGCACGGGCATATGATCCACAATATTCCTCAGGAAAGATTTTTCTAACTGCCATAATACCTGCATTACCTGCTCTTCGGCTTTTGTTAAGGTTTTCATGCTGTAATTATTTTTACCATCCAAACTTATAACTAATTTTTTAGTTTACAAACTATTTTTTTAGTTATAAATATTAATAGAGTTTGTTTTGCTGCACATTCCATAAAAATATTTGAGATTTATTTTGGGTATGTTTTACAGTTGATGGGCTGCCGGACTGACAGCAGTAGCTGCAACCGTGAGATGGAAAAGTGTGCAGACGTTGCACTACTGCAAAAGGCCGGAACGGTTGTTGACCGGAGTTACTACTGTTGATAGCCCCAAGTCCAATTTGAGAATTAAACAATTTGCCAATTAGATAATGAGAGATTTAACATTTAGAAGGGTTATTACATTGTTTTAGATTTTTACTTTTTAATTTTTACTTTTTAATTTTTACTTTTTAATTTAAACCGCTAATAAACCAGTAAACTTGCAAGATGAATGCGAAGTTAAAAAAAGCTGTTCCTTTATTGGTTGTACTATTATTGGCAGTAGTATTATTTTTTGTGCGACAATGCCAGGCGCCGGAAGAAAAAAAGACAACTGACAATACAAAAAAAACTACGAGTACCGATCCGGCTAGTACCACTAATCGCAACCGTGGTTTTGACAGAAGAACATCGTTTATTGAATATACTGCCCACGCCAAATGCCGGATGCAATGCCGTCATATTACACAAGCCGAAGTAGAACAAATTATGCGTGACGGAAAAATCAACTACAATAAAAGTAATGTAAATGCCCGCCCTTGCCCTGAATATGCGTTGGAAGGAACAACATCGGACAATCAACGGGTGCGTATTATATTTGCGCAGTGTGATTATAAAACCAAAGTTGTTACAACAATAGATTTGGGTACAAACTGGCAATGCGAATGTCCGGGTGATGATAAAAAACATCAAAACAAATAACACATGAAAATATGGTTAAAGCCCTTGCAATGGCTGTATTGTGTGTATGCAATTGTTTTGTTCCTGGCTATCATGTTATTAATATTTCCGTTTGTGATAATAGCAGGTTTTTTTGGACGTATTAAAGGCGGTAATATTATTTTACGCTTATGTACTTTATGGGCAGACATATGGTTTCCATTAATATTTATTTTTCATAAACGTATTTATGAAAAGCCGCACAACAAACAAAAGCAATACGTATTTATTACTAATCATATATCCTATATTGATTCGGCAGTACTGGTGAAGGTAATAAGACAACCTATACGTCCGTTAGGAAAAGTGGAAATGGCAAAAATCCCGTTGTTTGGTTATATTTATAAAAACGCCATTGTTACCGTGGACAGGAGTAATGCAGCCAACCGAACTAAAAGCGTAAGGTTATTAACTTCTATTATTAAGAAAGGAATCTCGGTTTTCTTTTTTCCGGAAGGCACTTTTAATATGACGCATAAACCGTTGAGAGATTTTTATGACGGTGCATTTAAGTTAGCTATTGAAACACAAACACCCATTAAGCCTGTTTTATTTTTAGATACTTACAGCCGTATGCATTATGATAGTGTGTGGAGTATGACACCAGGCAGAAGCCGGGTAGTTTTTTTAGATGAAATACCGGTTGCAGATTTAACCATAGCTGATGTGGCTGCGTTGAAACTAAAAACACATCAAATTATGACGGCAAAACTGCAGACATATAATGTACCTTGGATTAAAAAAGAGGTGGAAGCAGAAAACTAAGCGAACTTTACAACAAACTTACAAGCAAAGATGCCGGTACAGGATAATATTTTATTTGCAGCGGAAACAACTACTTCGGTATATGCTGAGGTAATTATTCCGTTGGCACTACCGCAAAATTATACCTGGCGAATACCACAACATTTACAGGAAACGGCATTGGTGGGCTGTAGAGTAGAAGTTAACCTGGGTAAGCAGAAAAAATATGCCGGTGTTATAAAAAGAATTCATACCGACAAACCTGATTTTTTTGAGCCGAAGGATATTTTAAATGTATTGGATGTTGTACCCGTAGTGTATGAAGAGCAATTGAAACTGTGGGAATGGATGGCTACATACTATATGTGCAGTGAAGGTGAGGTAATGGCTGCCGGTTTACCTGCACATTTTAAATTATCCAGCGAAACTATTGTAGTGTACAATGAAGAGTTTGGGGACGATTTTACCGCTTTGGATGCGGAAGAATATGTTGTGGCAGAAGCATTACTGATTAAAAAAGAATTAAAGCTGACAGAGCTACAGTTAATATTAGACTCGCCGCATGTGTACCCAGTAGTGAATAGGTTGATTAATCAACGGATTTGTTATGTTTGGGAAGCACTCAAAAGCACCTACGCACCCAAAAAAGAGACCTATATTTTATTAGAAAAAACTTATGAGAACGAAGCTGCACTTGCCAAACTTTTAAACGAAGACCCCAAATTACAACGTGCCGAAAAACAAATGGAATTGTTATTAGCCTATTTGCATTTGCATAAAACAGAAGGCAATGTAACAAGAAATGCTTTGCTTAAAAAATCAGGCGCATCGGATGCGCAATTAAAAGGGCTGATAGCCAAAAACATTTTACGCAGCGAAAAAAGAGAAGTTGACAGAATACAATATTTACCAAAAGATATTACGATTGACTTTGCACTTTCGTCTGCGCAGCAACTTGCTTATACACAGGTAAAGGAAAGTTTTAACACCAAAACAGTTAGCCTGTTGCATGGCGTAACATCCAGTGGTAAAACACAGATATATGTTCGGCTTATTGAAGAGCAAATAAAACAAGGCAAACAGGTCTTATACATGTTGCCGGAAATAGCCCTCACCTCGCAGGTAATACGCCGGCTACAAAAACATTTTGGTGGCTATATAGGCGTATACCATTCCAAATTTTCGCAAAATGAAAGAGTGGAAATTTGGAATAAAGTAAAAAGCGGCGAACTTAAAGTTATACTGGGAGCCCGTTCTACTTTATTCCTGCCGTTTAAAGATTTATCTCTGATTATTTGCGATGAAGAACATGATACTTCTTACAAACAACAAGAACCTGCACCACGGTATCATGGCCGTGATACGGCTATTTATTTTGCGTCCTTATATCAGGCAAAAGTTTTATTGGGTAGCGCTACCCCATCGCTAGAATCTTATTATAATGCGCAAACCGGCAAATATGCGTTGATTGAATTAAATCAAAGATTTGGCGATGTATCTATGCCTGCCATAAACATGATTGATATTAGAAAGATTGAGCGCAAACCTAACGATAAAGAAAAAGCCATTATAACACCTGACCTGGCAAAAGCTATTGAGCAAAGTATAACAACACAAAAACAGGTCATATTGTTTCAAAACCGTCGTGGTTATTCGCCTTATCAAGTGTGTAGTGTTTGTAATTGGGTACCTAAATGCAAACATTGTAATGTGTCGCTAACTTTTCATAAACATACCAATCAATTAGCTTGTCATTATTGTGGCTCAACTTATCCGCCATTGCAAACCTGTCTCGCTTGTGGCAGCCATGCATTTGTTCAGCGTAATTTTGGTACAGAAAAGATAGAGGAACTATTACAGGAAAAATTCCCTAAAGCTAAAGTGGCCCGTATGGATATTGATACCGTACGTGGTAAACATGCCCACGATACCTTATTACAACAATTTGAACAAAAACGTATTGATATTTTAGTAGGTACGCAAATGGTAGTAAAAGGTTTAGATTTTGATACCGTAGCATTGGTGGGTATTTTAGATGCGGACGGTATTTTAAGCTTTGCCGACTTTAGGGTTAACGAAAGGGCTTTCCAGTTAATGGAGCAAGTAAGCGGCCGTGCCGGACGCAGAAATGAAACAGGAAATGTTTTGATACAAACGGGTCAGCCACATCACCCGGTTTTGCAATATGTGCAACAACACAATTACAAAAAAATGTATGCCGATGAAATTGACAAACGTAAACAATTTGCTTACCCTCCTTTTGCCCGTATTATACATTTAAACTTTAAGCACAAAATAAAAGAAGTAGTACAGCAAGCAGCACAGCAATTTGCCATTAGCTTGCAAGCTAAATATGGCGGTTACCTAACCGGACCCGCCGAGCCTGTTATTAACCGTATTCGCAACCAATATATAATGGAACTGCTGATAAAACTTCCACGTCAGCAACAACTAATACAGGAGTGTAAGCGTGATATAAAAGCACAAATAATAAACCTGCAACAACAACAGCGTTTCAGGAGTGTGGTGGTAATTCCGGATGTGGATGGGGTGTAGAGGAAATTATGAATGATGAGTTATGAATGATGAATTGAATCTTTAGTGCTTAGCATTTTATCTACCATCTAAATACTAAAATCTATATACTACATCTTTTCCGCCAACGCTGTAATCTCATCAAAAGTATATCTATGCGCTCCGGATTTAGCTTGCTTGGCAGCTTGCAACATTGCCTTAGCAACAGTATCACCTTCAATAGCTCGGTATTGTCGCCAGCTACCTATAAAAAGTTTAGAGGTTAAACGCATAGTGCCTTGCAAAAACTTTTCCATGGGCCTTTTCTCTTCTCTTAAACCTAACAGCATGGACGGCTGCATAATATGTACCGATGGAATTTTTGTGGCAATAATAGCTTCCTCCACCTGTCCTTTCAATTGCAGGTAAAAGCTTTTACTATTTGCCGCAGCACCTATAGATGATACAATTACAAATTGCGTAAAGCCAACCTCCTGCCAAAGTTTAGCCGCTAATAAGGGAATTTCGTAATCAATTTTACGATACATATCTTTATTTCCCTGTACATTTCTTTGTGTGGTGCCAATGGCACAAAACACTACTTCACTTTCTTCTAAGGCTAGTTGTACTGATTCACGGTCAGTAAAATCAACAAGTTTAACCTCCACTTTGGCATGAGGTTTTTCCATGGGGCGACGTACCAATAATTTAATGGTTTCTACCTCCTTATCCGCAATTAAAATCTCCACCAGGCTTTTACCAATCATACCCGTACCACCAATAACTGCAACTGTTTTTACTGCCATAAAATTTAAGTTTATATATTGCAACATGCAATTTCAGGAAAATATTTCTTTGAAGCCATATAATACTTTTGGAATTGACGTAATTGCCCAAAAGTTTTGCGCTTTTAAAAACACCAATGAATTAAGAGAAGCTATTAACAGCAGCACTAATAACCGCTTAATTATTGGCGGTGGCAGCAATATTTTATTAACCCAAAACTTTAATGGTGCTGTTTTACAAAACCGTATAACAGGCATCGAACTTGTGGAGCAAAACGACGATACAGTAACTGTTAGAGTTGGTGGTGGCGAAAACTGGCACCAGTTTGTACTACATTGTATTACCAATAATTGGGGCGGTGTAGAAAACCTTTCGCTAATACCTGGTTGTGTAGGTGCATCGCCTATGCAAAATATTGGTGCCTATGGTGTAGAAATTAAAGATGTTTTTCATTCGCTGAAAGCTTTTCACATACAGGAACAGACCAATTATACTTTTAATAACCACGATTGCGAATTTGGGTACCGTGAAAGTATTTTTAAAAGAAAATATAAAGACCAATTTGTTATTACCTCCGTTTGTTTTACGCTACAAAAAAAACACACGCTGCATACGGAATATGGTGCTATTAAACAGCAGTTGGATACCATGGGCATTACCCACCCCACTATTAAAAATGTGTCAGATGCGGTTATTCATATTCGCCAATCCAAATTACCCAACCCTGCCGAAATAGGCAATGCGGGCAGCTTTTTTAAAAACCCAAGCATACCACAAGCACAATACCAGCAACTATTACAACAATATCCCACCATAGTAGGTTATGGCAATGCCGACGGCACCGTAAAACTGGCAGCCGGCTGGTTAATAGAAGCCTGCGGCTGGAAAGGTTACAAACGTGGTGATGCCGGTGTGCATGCAAAACAAGCATTGGTGTTAGTAAATTATGGCAATGCTAATGGTTTGGAAATATATCGTTTAAGCGAAGAAATCATAACATCAGTACAACAAAAATTTAATGTTACCCTCGAAAGGGAGGTCAATATCCTTTAGCATCTTTATCTTTGCAAAAATTGACAAAAAAGTAATCTATGAAGTATGTTTTGTATTTAGTGTGTGCAGTCGCACTATCAGCACCTGTTTTTGGACAAACACAAATTGGCGAACGTAAAGTGCGATTAGGCTTTAAACTTGACCCTGTTTTTTTAAACAACTTAAAACCTGCCGATGATGGTATTAAAAGAGACGGTGCAAAATTTGGCATATCCTACGGTATCATGGCCGACATTTTGTTTAACGACGAAAAAGGAGCATTTGCCACAGGTTTAGAAATTGTACATGCTGGCGGTAGTTTAAAATATGATGCCGGTATTGATAAAGGTTTACGACGCACCGAAGCTGCTGCGCTTAATGCCGCCCAACAATACGATTTTAACCTGCAATATTTGCAAATACCACTTTCATTAAAATTAAAAACCCCTGAACAAAATAAATTTACATGGTGGGGACAATTTGGTACTTATACCGGTTTTCTAATTGGTGCCAGAACCGATATTAGTTATGGCAATGTATCCGAAGACAAAGTAAAAATTAACAAACACACAGTGCCGTTAAACATGGGCTTGTTGTTAGGTGCCGGTGGTGAGTACCGCATTGCCGAAAGAACCGATTTATATTTTGGTCTTGGTTTTGAAAGCGGCTTTACCGACGTTACCCGTAATAAAAGATGGAACGATGATAAAGTAACCCTTAAACGCTGGGCATTACGTATCGGTATCTTCCTTTAATAAAAATATTTTCATTCTACAAAGCCGCATTATACAATGCGGCTTTTTTTTTAAATCGCTGTATTCCATTATCTCATTAACTAACTTTCAAATTGGCTAATTGTACTTGGGGCTTTCACCTACCTTACTGCTATCAGCAACAGTTGCGGCTGTACGCTTGTAGTGGCCGCCCAGCGCACTTTTCATGGCTGCACGGCCAGCTACCGCTTCCATCCGCCAGCCTTTCTGCTTGAGTAATGCTATTGGGCATTGGGCAAAAAGTACTCACTGC
Organism: Chitinophagaceae bacterium UBA4857; assembly: GCA_002399735.1. Classification (GTDB taxonomy): domain Bacteria; phylum Bacteroidota; class Bacteroidia; order Chitinophagales; family Chitinophagaceae; genus Terrimonas. The sequence goes on along the minus strand of DHEF01000013.1, from coordinate 98,795 downwards.
TCTTAGGAACTTGTAGTTCCAAAGTTCTATTTTATTGCCTTTGGCAATAACTATACAATCGCTGTAAGCGATAAAATATTACTTCGAAACTGCAAGTTTGGCAGAGCGGTGTTTACCAAAGCGACTGAGTACAACACAATGCTGAATAGAATTAATGCAGTACCACCGACGAATCGGGGTGCACCTTGCACAATGGTGAGTAATGTTACAGGTGCACAAGAGTGCGACGCAAGGGACGATGATAGTAGTACTACAGTTGATAACATAAAAAAAAGTCCTCAAAAAAAATTGAGGACTTTAATTTTATATTTTAATTTTTTAAGCTTTACTAACCGCTGGGCGAAGTACCATTTGTGTGGCAATATAAAAAGTACCAAACAACAAACCGGCAAAGAATAAATCTCCAACAAATGCATTGCCAATAAATCCTTTAAACACACCATAATCACGGTAAAAGGCAAGGGCATCGGTATAACAAAGTATCAAGCCATCAAATGTTTTTGGACGAGCAAAACCGCCACCACCTAACCATACGGTAAAGTTAGATAACAGGAAATATATGGCCGATCCGCCCATTGAAAAACCTAAAACATTTAAGGCTGTAATGCGACGCATTAACATACCAAAACAAGCCAGGCCTGCAATTAATAGGTAGTTAATCCATTGGCCGCTGTAAAAACCTTGTATAGGCGTTAACCCACGGATGTATAAAAACTGATACAATAAATCGGAAACTAACATGGATAATAACGGAAGTATGATGGCCCATTTTTTATCTTTAATTACCGCACCGGCAAATAAAGCAATGGCCATTTGTGGCGCAAAGCCAAACGGACGACCATCCCAGGCACGATAAAAGGATGCTAATAATAATATTAAAACGAATGCAATGGTTGTTTGTCTATTAAACTTCATTTTGTTACACAGTTTATAAATGCAAATGTAAATGTTTTATACCAATAGCTTACGCTGGCACCGTTGCCCTGTATAATTCGGTATTTTCGGTAGCATTAATGGTTACGTTGGTGTTGGCAAAAACCACGGCTGCTAATTGGCCAATTTGCAGGTTAACTGTTTCAGTACCATTGCTAACCGTTGCATTACCGCTGGTTAATAATAAAATATCGGTAGTGTTTGAGGTATAACTTGCCTCCTGCCCTGCTTGTAAGCTAAAACGACCTAATTCAAAATCGGCAGCAGGTGTTTTAAACACCGTTTCCTGCGCGACCAACTCACCTTTTAAAATATTAGGATGTGTAGCCTGGCATAAAGTATGTTTCAATAGTTCCGGTACATCAATATGTTTGGTGGTTAATCCGCCACGTAACACATTGTCCGAACTGGCCATTATTTCCACATTTTGCCCTTCTAAGTAAGCATGTGGCACACCGGCATCCTGAAAAATAGCTTCGCCTTGTTTCATGTGTACCACATTAAACAAGTAAATGGAAAATATACCTCTGTCAATGCCGGCATCGCTTTTAAAAGTTTTCATGGCACGTGCTGCCCAGAAATCTTCCTGACTTTTTTGTAATTGATCTTGTTCGTAGAGTGGTAAAATTCTATCAGCCAATGGTTGTAATTTTTCATTCACATCTACCTGCGACATACTCATTACATATTCGTACAAGCCAACATAACCTTCTCTTTCAAAATATGGCAATAAAAAACTTAGTTCGGCTGTGTTTTGTAAAACCGCTTTCAGTTCATCCTCAGGTTTAAAGCCATGTAATAACCAAAAATCGCTCATGGCTACCATTAATTCCGGTTTATGGTTTTTGTCTTTATAATTACGATCAGGTGCGGTTAATGCAATACCATTTTCGTTTTCCCATTCAAATGCGGCAGCGGCTGCTGCTTTTGAGGGATGCACCTGAATAGACAACATATCTTTTACATCTAACAACTTTAATAAAAACGGAACGGTGCCAAAACTATTATTCACTACATCACCAATGGTAGCAGTGGGGTTATCACTAATTACTTGCGACAATAAAGTGTTTTGTCCTTTAGCCTGCAATACCTGTGTATTGGCCTGCGGATGCACACCCAACCAATACTCAGCAAAAGGTTTTGCTTCTGAATTATTTACTTGTAATAAAGCAGGAATGAAATGATAACCACCCCAATCGTAATGTTTAACCGAACCTTGTAATGCTGCAATTTTTGTCATAATAAAATCTTATCTTAAATCAAAGATAAGGCATGGCCATACATAATGAACTGGGAAAAACCGGTGAACAACATGCTGCCGATTGGCTAACCACAAAAGGCTACACCATACTACATCGTAACTGGCGGTACTCGCATTACGAAATAGATATTATTGCGCAAAAAGGTAAGAAAACACATTTTATAGAAGTAAAAGCCCGCAGCACCGATAAATTTGGCCACCCCGAAGAAGCAGTAACGAAAAAGAAATTTAAGCACTTACAACGTGCGGCAGATGAATACCTGCATCAACACAAGGATATTAAATGGATACAGTATGATGTCTTATCCATTATTGTAAATGCAAAAGAGACTACTTATTTTTTATTGGAAGATGTTTTTTTGTAAACTACTATAATTAATATTGGGGGCAAAGGAGTGTGTATTCCCCATCGTCATGGGGTAATGATAAGTTTAATGTCTTTGTCATCCGGAGCTTTACGAAAGGCTACACAACAAAAATTCCTTGCGGGCTTTGTCAGGCTCAGAGTGACAATGTTTTTTTTATTGAAGCCCCTTTCATTTTTTCTATTAAGGCATAGGTTGCCGGGCAATATTCAATGTTTTGTTTGTGTACGTGCATGTAGTCCACCATTTTCTTTTTGGTCAGGTGTGGGAAACCGGCACAATCAGCAGGCCTTACTTCGTAAATGCTACATTTATTATCCTGTAAGTTTAAAAACTGGCAGGGTTCTGTTTTGTTAATCCAATCTTTTGCACCTCTTTTTTCTTTTAGTAACCATTTATCGGTAAACTGTTGTGGTGTTAATTGCAAATGAGCCGCTATACGTTTAATATCCGTATTGGTAAAAGTGGGTGTCATGGTTTTGCAACAGTTGGCACAAGCCAAACAATCTACTTCGTTCCATACTTCTGTAGAAAGCGCTTCGGCTGTTTTATCCAAACCATGTGGGGTATTATTTTCCAAGCCTGTCATAAACCTGCGAAGCTTACTACGGTTTTCTTTTGCCTTTTGTTTAAACTGCTTAAAGGTGTTGTCCATAACAAATAATTGAAAATCTAAGATAAAAAGAATTTTCCTTTACAACGTTGAATGGCTATTTTTGTCCATCATCACCTTAAAAAAGATATTATGAGATTATTTATCGCATCATTTATTTTGTTAAGTACCACAGCCCTGGTAACCTCGTGCGGTGAAAAAGCGGCTGAAACGCCTCAAGCCTTTTGCGACACAGTTTGTTTTGCTGATTCTATTAAAATTGAAGGCCAGCATAAACTGAAACCCTATGTTTATATCAGCGGCAAAGATTGTAAACCAGATACTATTACCTGGAGTTATGAAGGCGCTAAATCAAATAAAAAATACGAATTGGGCAGTATGTTAGCTAACCCTAACTTAAAAATTAATAAAGACTATTTTAAAGCTTATATCAGAGATACGGCTTTAGCTTATGTTATGTTTAACGATTGCATTACCGGACAAAATTATCAGATACGTTTAAACTTTGCTGAAAAAACAAGTATTCAACCAAGCAAAAAAGGTGTAAACAATTTTGATCCTAAGTTTGACATAGCTGAAAACTTATTTGTACATACCGATGGTGGCAACCTGTATATTGAAGACATGACTACCGGTAAAACGGCTATGATGACTTTTGGTCAGGACGCCGGTGTTGATTTTAATTTTATACACGATAAAATTGACTCGGTAAATGTTACGTCTACTAAAGCCTGGGCCAAAATTAAATTTGGTAAAGAAACTGAATGGAAAGTAATTGAGAAAGCTATTGAGTTGAAGTAAGTTTGGTTCATAGCTGATGGTTAATGGTTCATGGGGAGTGAATAGTGAATTGGTTCGCTCATCATTACTCACTCTTAACTTCCGGTCTTACGGACTTCCCGACTTTCGGACTTCTTTGTTGATTAGCGATATGCAGTACAAGAGTGCGACGCAAGGAACGATGATCAGGGGACCAAAGCTGGTAACCAAAAATAAATAGCGGTAAAAGCGGATTGCGTGTATGTGGGAAGTATATAAAAAAGGTTTTAAAAGTTACTGCCAGTTGGAAAAATCTTTATCTGATAATTCCACTGAGGCTTATATACACGACATAGAAAAGCTTACTGATTATTTGTTGGACCACAACCAACAAAAACCTATTGCCGATATTACTTTACAGGATTTACAACAGTTTTTACATTTTATTGCGGGTCTGGGAATGACAGCTTCATCCCAGGCCCGTATTATTTCGGGCATCAGGGCATTTTTTAAATATTGTATATTAGAAGATATTGTACAAACTGATCCCACCATTCTACTATCAACCCCAAAACTTAAACGAGCATTACCCGATGTATTAAGCTTTGAAGAAGTTGAAAAAATTATTGCCCAAATTGATTTAAGCAAACCCGATGGCGAACGCAACAAAGCTATGCTTGAAATAATGTACAGTTGCGGCTTACGGGTAAGCGAAGTAATTGCCTTAAAAATTTCGCAGTTATATTTAGATGTTGATTTTATACGTGTTACCGGCAAGGGTAACAAAGAAAGATTAATACCTATTGGCGGCAGCGCCAAAAAACAGGTAAATATTTATCTGCAACAAGTACGACCACACACTGCGCCTAAACCCGGTAATGACGATATAGTTTTTTTAAACAAACGTGGCACAGCCTTATCACGAGTAATGGTGTTTATGATTATTAAACAACTGGTGGCAATGGCGGGTATTAAAAAAAATGTATCGCCACATACCTTTCGCCATTCATTTGCCACACACCTTGTAGAAGGCGGCGCTAACCTGCGGGCTGTGCAGGAAATGTTGGGCCACGAAAGCATTACCACTACCGAAATTTATACCCACCTTGATAGAGATTTTTTAAAGAAAACATTGGAACAGTTTCATCCGGCATTTGGGAAGTAGATCTCAGATTTGAGATTTCAGAATTGAGAATGGAATAAAATCATCCATATTCTTTCTACAGCTGCGTATTAAATACTTTATACTACATACTATAAAAAAGAACCCCCGATGAGAATCGGGGGGCCCTAATCAAAAACCATTAACCATTAAACCTTATCCTATGAAAATTCAACACAAATATCACTAATAATTATTTAACACAAAAACTTTTGTGGTACTTTTATGTGTTTATTTGTGTTAAAATAACATTTATTGATTCACCTCAATAGCATGCATTTAAGCAAACGTTTGCAAAGCGTATTTAGAAGGTAAAAACTATTAAAACTCAACAAGTATTATGCGTAAAATAGTAGTGGCAATAACAGGAGCAAGTGGTTCTATTTATGCACAAAGCCTGCTTAAAAAATTAACAACTATTTCAAAACAATGGGACGATATTGCTATTGTTATTACCGATAATGCTAAACAAGTTTGGCAAACTGAGTTAAGTAATGAATCATACAAGGATTTCCCGTTTAGTTTTTACCATAAAAACGATTTTAATGCACCATTTGCTTCAGGCTCCGGAAAATATGATAGCATGATTGTACTTCCTTGCTCCATGGGAACGCTGGGCCGCATAGCCACAGGTGTATCTAACGACTTAATAACCCGTGCTGCGGATGTAATATTAAAAGAACGCAGAAAATTAATTTGTGTGGTGCGTGACACACCCTATAATTTAATTCATATAAAAAATATGGAAGCTGTTACATTGGCCGGTGGTATTATTTGTCCGGCTTCGCCATCTTTTTACAGTTTACCTGCTACATTAGATGAACTGGCAGCAACCGTAACCGATCGGGTATTAGACCTTGCAGGGTTTGACATCAGCACTTTCAGGTGGGGTAATAAATAAACATAAGTATCATTAATATTAAAAGGCGTTTCAACAGAATGAAACGCCTTTATCTTTAAAACAAACAACAGAAAAAAATATTAAGTAGTAGCAGCCGATACTTTGTTCATAGCTTCGTATTGTTTGGCTCTTAATTTAGCAATACGCCTGCCCCTGAAAAATAAATACAGGTTAAAAAATAACATTAAACCCAGGTAAATACTAAAGCCTCCAATTTTGTGGCTTAACCTTTCCAATAAAACCTGACTGTTAACAATACTTTCCGCAATTTCCATAATAAGCAATGCAAAACCCACATTCAGTAAATAAAATCCGGTTTCAAATAAACGGTTTGTAGAAAAAGCAATCTCACTCTTGCCTCCAAAAATATCCAGCATAAATGTTTTGCTGTTTTTAAATAATACATGTGCTACATACCAGGTAAGTACAATAACAATAGGCAGGTAAATTAAATACGCGGTAAAATTTAACGATTTGTCCATGGTTGGTTTATTTATGTTGAGTAATAGATTTATGCCGATACTTTCCAATTAAATAAATGACCGTCATGTTGCCAAAATGTATCAGGCCAAGTGTTAATAGTATTTTACCTGTCATGCCGGCTACCGAGCCCCAAAGCTGGCCCCAGTTATATACCTGCTGCCATGTACTTATGGTTAAAGCAACATAGCCCAGGTTAAGTAAATAATAGCCAATTAGTAAAATACGGTTGATAAACGTAGTTAACTGTTCATCGTTATGCAGCAGGTTTAAAATGTAATGCTTGCCATTTTTGTAAAAAACCAATCCTACGTGTACAGTAATAATGTAGGTAATAAAAAGATAAATGATATAAGCCAGAATATTCATGAAAGCAGTTTTAAAATTGCCCCCTATCGCTTCAGCATTTTCACACAGCAAACCTACATATATATTTTTGAATTTTCAATATTTTCTGAAAATATATTTTCAAAATCTTTATCATTACATAAAGCGTTACTAAATAATAACGCTTTTGCTTATTTTTAAACTATGGACCAACAAGAACCGGTAATAACGCAACAGGAAGGAGGCGTAATTGATGATCAGGCATCTTTACTATATCCGCCAAAATACACGCCTATACAGCCTAAAGGCAATCCGCTGTTACGTTCTATACAAAGCCTTGCACTATACTTAATGGTTGGTTACCTTATTTTCCCAACCTTTTCGTTTTTGTTAATGGTTACGCTTATTGTTCTTATACATGAGCTGGGGCATTTTCTGGCCATGAAATATTTCCGCTACAGCGATCTGGGTATGTTTTTTATTCCTTTATTAGGTGCGTATGTATCGGGAACAAAACGAGAAGTTTCGCAAACACAATCAGCCATTATTTTACTGGCCGGCCCCCTACCCGGAATGATTATTGGTATTGCACTTTATTATATTGATGCAGCAGCAGGCGGACTTATCTTTTGGGGATTATCGCTGCACACAATTAGTCTGTTATTTATATTTTTAAACCTCTTTAATTTATTGCCCATTTATCCATTAGATGGTGGTCAATTATTAAACCGTGTTTTTTTAGATGAGGAAGGTATTGTTAGCCGCATATTTATTTACTTATCCATTGTGGGTATTACATGGTTTGCCATAAGCCTTTGGCAAAAAACAGGTAGCTGGTTTTATTTTGCCATACTGCTCTTCCCTATTTATTTATTGTTACGCATGCGTACCGATGCACAATTAAATAACCTGGAAAAAAAATTGGAAAACGATGGTTACGATTTGAACAAAGAATACAATGATTTAACCGATCAACAATACTGGGAACTAAGAAAAAAAGTAATAGCAAACCATTCTGCCTACACTGATATTCATCCCGGACCTCCTTATGAATACCACCCTAAGGAAGATAAAATTATGAACGCCATTCAAAGCTTATTGCACCGCACTTTTTGGGAAGACATGAGCATTGCCGGCAAAATACTCGTATTTGTAATATGGCTGGCTGCATTGGCATTGCCATGGTTACTACAACTCGATTTGTCTTTTATAAATCCATTCAGGTAACGAGTACTTGCTAATAATCTATTATTTTATTTTGGGGCTTTCATCTGCATATCGCTAATCAGCAACAGTCCGCTGCCCGCCTGCAATGTCCGCTGCGCTACCATTTACGTCTAAGCAGCGCAGCCCATCAACTTTAGTAATGCTAATCAACAATCGTAACGCTGTTTGCATAAACTATTACAAACGACTATAATCTGCACGCCAGTTTTTAATAGCTTCTTTAATTTGCTTCTTGCTTAATTTTTCATTGCTCGCACGTAAAGCCAATGCAGGAAACTCTTCGTCCGATGCAAAACGTAGCGCAATAATTTGTCTTAAACGCAAATTAGCATACAAAGGTTTTCCGGTAAGGACGTAGTGCCTGAAATTTTCTTCGGCACGTATTATTCTATCCTGTGCTTTTAAAGGCATCATACGTGAATTTAAATGCACCAATATAATGGCCACTACAATCAATAACAAAATAACAGCTTGTAATATTGGACCATCGGTTTGCACCACATTAATAATGGTTAATACCAACAATATTAAAAGCAATGGTGTAGCTACAAAATGAAAAGGAGGAAAAAACTTTGTGTGGTTTTTAAGACTTTGATTTGACATTGTTTTTATTTTAATTCGTTTAATACTTTATACATTTTTTGCACCAGTCCCGAAGCAGAACCCTGATAATTATTTACTAAAAAAGAATAAATATACTCTTTCCCATCCTTTGCTTTGTGATAACCACAAAAACCTTTTACACCACTAATGGTTCCGCTTTTCATTTTCATACCATTATACTCTGGTAATGACTGATAAAACCCCGTAAACCAATCCTTGGTTTTTGCATATTTTAAAAGCTCAACTTGTGCATGTGTAGTAACCCTGTTTAAAGGCGACAAACCCGAACCGTCTTTCATATTTAACTCACCTGTTTCAACTCCTTTTTGTTTCCAAAAATCTTTTAATAATTTTAGCCCTTCATCCGTAGCTGCAGGTTTTTCATTTTGTAATGCAATGGCTTTTATTAATGCTTCGCCATACAGGTTAATACTCTTTTTATTAAACCAATATATTACCGAATCAAGTTGTGGAGAACTGGTGGTATGTAAGTTTTTGAATGGCGTTTTGTTGGCATCACTATTAAAAATACTTTCTTTACTGAAGTCTTGTGTATCAGTAATACCGGCAATGCCTTGCTCCGTTAATGCAGCTGAAAAAGATTGCAGAAAATCACCCAGCGGATTTAAAGAAGCAACACTAATGGTAAAATCTTTTTCGCTAACCGGTATGGTACCCGAAATAGAACCATCTAAATAAACATAGGCATTATCGCCGGTGCCTTTTCCTGCTGCTTTTAGTTCATTGTAATAAGTTGCCGGTTGTTTATCTTTTTTTACCAAAACCGCATCCCCTACTTCATTACCTGAAGTTAAACTAAGGTCAACCTGATTTTCTTTCCAGTTAATAGCATAACTACCTGCTCCATAGTAGTTGCCAATATCCTGCCATATCCATCCATCAGGAATGCCTTGAAAAGTAAAAGTATTTGTGTTTACTTTTATTGAGCCTTCAATCTTTTTTATGCCGGCGCTTTTAATTTTTGTCACCCACTCTTTCAATACCAAATCAGGTTTGGTACTGTTCCAACGAAAGCTGCCAAAAGTAGGATCACCTGTTCCGGTAACAATTAAATCGCCTTTTAAAACACCATCTTTAATGGTACCGGTATAACCCAAAACTGTATTAAATAAATAGTTTTGTCCCAACAATTCATACGCACTTATACTGGTTATTATTTTTTGAGTGGATGCAGGTGCTAAACCCACTTGCGAGTTTTTATCAAATACTACTTTACCGGTTACTGCATCAACTACATACAATGAAATAGAAGCATTTTTGTGTAATGCATCTTTTTCAAACGCAGTAAAAGCCGTTGCAATTTTTGTTGACACTGTTTGTGCCGAAACTATTGCCGCATGTATTACAAATAATAATAATCCACAAAATTTATGCATAATTGGAATTTAACGTATAACCTAAAAAGAGTTAAATTTACTGTATGGAAAATGAAGTTAAAGAACCTGTTCCAAAATACAACTATGTTTCTGTTGCCGACTACTTAAGCATGGAGAGAAGTTCTTTGGAGAAACATGAATATTACAGAGGTGAAGTATTTGCTATGTCAGGTGCTTCATGGAACCATAATGTAATTGCCAGAAATTTAAACACCATTGTTTTACCAGTTTTAAAAGGTAAGCCCTGCAGTATGTATGGCAGTGATTTACGCATTCATATTCCTGAAAACATATTGTACACCTATCCTGACTTTTCAATAATATGCGGCACACCCGAAACAACTGATGAAGAAAAGGATACAATTGTAAAACCTGCTGCTATTATTGAAATACTATCTCCCACTACAAAATCATACGACAGAGGTGATAAATTTAACCTTTACCGACAGATACCTACTCTACAGGAATATATATTAATTGACTCTGAAGCTGTTTCGGTAGAACATTTTGTTAAACAAAATGTGAACGAATGGAAACTTACAGAAATTAAGGACATCTCCAAATCTTTTACTATAACAACGGTTGACATACCTGTAACACTACAGGAGCTATACATTGATATAAAATTTTAGCCACACCTACACAGGGTTTTCAAATTACTGCTGAACAATGATATGCTGTTGAACGGAGGCTCTCATATTTTCTTTCGCTGAAAGAAAATATTGCGAACAATCACTTGATTGCAAGGAACGATCAATCAGGGCTATACAGTTGGTATCAAAAAAATATTTACTTACCTAACTTATAAGCAAGCTATTTTAGTAACTGTTATCTTGCAGTATAATTTTTAAACAGGTATGGTTAACGCATCTATTATTACCATTGGCGACGAACTTTTAATTGGCCAAACCATTGATACCAACAGTGCTTTTATTGCGCAGGAACTTAACAAAATTGGCGTTTGGGTAAAACGCAGATTGGCTGTGGGTGATGTGTACGACGATATTTGGCAGGCTTTGGACGAAGAAAAAAAACAATCGGATATTATTATTATTACCGGTGGATTAGGCCCAACCGCCGACGATATTACCAAACCTTTATTGTGTAAATATTTTGGCGGTAAACTGGTAGTGAATGAAGAGGTATTAGCGCATGTAAAATATTTATTTGAAAAAATATACAATCGCCCCGGACCCATTTTAGAGCGTAACATGAAACAGGCCGAAGTGCCGGATACCTGTACTGTATTGCCTAATGCATTGGGTACTGCACCGGGCATGTGGTTTAATGCGGATGGCAAAATATTTATATCGTTACCAGGTGTGCCGCATGAAATGAAGGGTTTAATTACTACTGAAGTATTACACCGTTTACAGGAAAATTTTACCATGCCGGCCATTGTGCATGAAACAATTTTTACGGCAGGTCAAGGCGAATCGGCAATTGCTGAAATACTACTTGACTTTGAAACCAAATTACCTGCAGATATAAAACTGGCTTATTTACCAAGCTATGGTATGGTTAAGTTACGCTTAACCATTACCGGTATTAATAAAATGGCCTTGCAGGAAAAACTACAACCATACTATTTACAATTACAGGAATTGGTGGCACCGTTTTTAGTATCGGCAAAAGATGAAGGCCTGGAAGTAGTAATTGGTAACTTGTTAAAAGCATCGGGCAAAACAATGGGTACGGCCGAAAGCTGTACAGGTGGTTATATTGCCCATTTAATTACCAGCATTGCCGGTTCATCCGCTTATTACAAAGGCAGTATTGTTAGTTACGCAAACGAGGTTAAACAAAACCTGCTGAACGTAGAGGAACAAACTTTACATAGCGTTGGTGCAGTAAGCGAAGCAACCGTAAAACAGATGGTAGCCGGTGCTTTAAAAACCTTAAACGTTGATTATGCAGTGGCTACATCGGGCATTATGGGGCCTGATGGCGGCTCACCCGAAAAACCGGTTGGTACAGTGTGGATAGCAGCCGGAAACAAAAACGAAATAGCCGCTATAAAGATTAGCCTGCGTTTTGGCAGGGAGCGAAACATTCACCTGGCCGCTATGAATGCGCTTAATTTTTTACGAAAGTTTATTTTAACTAACAGTTGATAGTATGAATTAGGGCCAAATCATTACCTTTGGCCGGTTAAAAATTGCTTGTTATTCCGGTTACGTACTTTTGCATTTACCGGCTTGGTTAAATTAAGCGGGTTTTATGCCTGTTTACCAATAATGATAGGCTACATTTTACAGATAGAATAATAAGAATATTATGGCGATAGTAGAACTGATAATGCCTAAGTTAGGCGAAAGTATAATGGAAGCAACCATTTTAAAATGGCATAAACAACCGGGCGACTCCGTTAAACTGGATGAAACCGTGTTAGAAATTGCTACCGATAAAGTGGATAGCGAAGTGCCCAGCACTGCTGCCGGCGTAATAGAAGAGCTTTTATTTAAAGTGGACGATGTTGTACCTATTGGTGCAACAATTGCTAAAATACGTACCGAGGGTGCTGCTGCCGCTACAACTACGCCAGCCCCTACTCCGGTTGCCGAAAAAGCCACACCGGTTACAAGTGCACCAGCACAACCTGTTGCCGCCAGCACCGGAACGGTTAACCCTAATCGCTTTTATTCGCCATTGGTATTAAATATTGCTACCAGCGAAGGTGTAAGCATGAGCGAACTGGAAAAAATCCCGGGTACCGGTAGCGAAGGTCGCGTAACTAAAAAAGATATTCTACAATACGTAAGCGATAAAAAATCGGGTAAAGCAAACTTACCTGCCGAAGTCGGCGCTTCATTGGCCGATAACAGCGATACCATTGTGTTGCGTAATACTGAACCTGCTAATACAGCCGCTAAACCACAGGAACAATCACCTGTTGTTTACCAGGGCAATGTAGAAATTATTGAAATGGATCGTATGCGTAAGCTTATTGCCGAGCATATGGTGCGCAGCAAACATACCAGCCCGCACGTAACCAGCTTTACCGAGGCCGATGTTACTAACCTGGTACACTGGCGTGATAAAGTGAAAAAAGATTTTGAAAAACGTGAGAACAGCAAAATAACCTTTACGCCTTTGTTTGTAGAAGCGGTAGTTAAGTGTATTAAAAAGTTCCCGTTAATCAATTCATCATTGGATGGTGATAAAATAATTGTAAAAAAAGACATTAACATAGGTATGGCCACTGCCCTGCCAAGTGGTAACTTAATTGTTCCGGTAATTAAAAATGCCGATCAGTTAAACCTTGTAGGTTTAAGTAAAAAAGTAAATCAATTGGCCGACAGTGCACGTAATGGCAAACTGAAAGCTGATGATACCCAAGGCGGTACATTTACCCTTACAAATGTGGGCACTTTTGGTAGCTTAATGGGTACGCCTATTATCAACCAACCTCAAGTGGCTATTTTAGCTGTTGGGGCTATTAAAAAACGTCCGATGGTTATTGAAACTCCACAAGGAGACAGCATTGCTATCCGCCACATGATGTATTTAAGCATGAGCTACGACCACCGTATTGTAGATGGTAGCCTGGGAGCCACTTTTTTAACAGCGGTTGCTAAAGAGTTGGAGAACTTTAACCCTGACAGAGAAATTTAACTACTCAAGGATATTCATATTTTTAAACCCCGGTATTATATGCCGGGGTTTATTTTTACACAGAATCATTTTAGTATTGTTGCTATATATAACTTTGCACGTTCAAGTAAAAAAATCATGTCATCAGGCAACGGCTCGGTTAAATTAAACAGTAAAAAATCTATCCCGGTTATTAAGTTTTTTATGCTGTTAATGGCTATTGGTATAAGCCAGGTATCTATAGCACAAAAAAAAGATTTTGGCTCTTGGAATGTAATTAATACCCGCCTGACACTTGCGCCAAAGTTCGAAATTTTTAACGAGCTGCAACTTCGTTCACAGTCTTTTTACAACAACCATTTTTACTATGAGGTTAAAGGCGGTATATCTTACTTTATAGACAAAAACTTTTCATTTTTAGCAGGTATTGGTAAATATGTAACCTATACCGATCCGGGCAATTTTACCAAACCGGTATCGGCCAATGAGTTCAGGTTTTGGCAACAGCTTACCATGAACAATTACCTTAAGCGTATAAAATTTGAGCACCGTTATCGTGTAGAGCAACGTTGGTTTGATACCGGCTACCGTAACCGTTTTCGTTATCGCTTAAATGCTGCCGTACCAATCAACAAGAAAAAGATTGAAGCAAAAACTTTTTACGTAGCCGCTTTTGAAGAAATTTTCTTGACCAACAAAGCACCTTATTTTGAACGTAACCGTTTCTTTGCAGGTGTAGGTTATCAAATTTCGCCATACTTTGGTATACAACCGGGCTATGTTTATCAATATGATTACCGTAACAATATTGGTGCTGGCAAACACTTTTTCCAACTTACTTTAATGATTGATATTGACGGTAACAAAAACCCTAACGAACGAATACCGGGTAATTTGGATTAGCAGCCTCCCCAACTTCTCCAAAGGATGGGCTTTTAAGCCTGAATAAGAAGAAATTATTTTGTTTGTCATCGTCCCTCCCTTGATTGTGCTTTCGTTGTGTCACTCACTTGTACTGCAACAATTCTATTGGGCATTGTGCAAAAGCAAAACTGTTACTGGTAAGGCTTTACAACAAAAAAAGACGCCAGCATGGCGTCTCTACAGTAATTATAAAATATTAAATCCAAAAATCTCACAGGGCTTTGTCAAGCTCAGCCTGACAATCACTTTCTCCGCAAAAAAGATAAAAAATCAGACATCGAAAAATCAGACATCACACGTCTCACTTCCCACCATATTTCCCGGCCTTAAAACTATACTTCTTTCCTTTTCGGATTATAATAAAAAGATTATCATAATCGGTCTCGGGTATATCGGCAGCTACTACTTTTTCACCTACTAAAGCATTGGTAATATTATCAATGGTATTGGAGTGGCCTACAATAAGTACATTCCCTTTTTTGTTACTTTTAACACGATTAGCCAATGAAACAATTGAATCCATTGAAGCATGGTAAGTAACTATTGGTATCTTATTTGAATTTGCCAATGGTGTTGCGGTTTGAATAGTACGTTTATAGTTTGTACTGTAAATACTTTTAACTTTTTGACTGGACAAACGTTGTTGTAATACAACAGCACGCACATTACCCTCAGTAGATAAATCAGGATTACTTTTCTCCGCTTGTGTTGCATTGACAGCCGGGGTTGCTTTTTCTGCATGGCGCACCACATAAATTTTTTGACTACATGATGTTAAGGCTATTAACGCAACGAATACTAATAATTTCATAAGCAGTTATTTAAGGTTTTTTATCAGTTATCTAAATTAGCACAAATTTATATAGCCCATTTACCATTTATACTTTTATAAGAAGTAGTGATAAAAAAGCCGCACTGTTTAGGGGCGGCTTTATAATTATAACAAGATGATGATTAGCGAACGGAATTTCCGAAACAAGTTCGGGGTACTGCCCCGAATCAAATGCACTGTGTCAAACTCGGGGTTAGAAACATATTGCCCAATAGAATTGATGCAGCTGAACGGAGCGTCGCAAGTAAAGTTCAATCAAGGGTGGGA
>DHEF01000013.1:47894-83085 GCA_002399735.1 Chitinophagaceae bacterium UBA4857 | reverse complement strand
AGCGTCGCAAGTAAAGTTCAATCAAGGGTGGGACGCTGGTAACAAAAAACATAATTTAAATATTAATCCACTAATTCTAATCCCCATGCTCTGCCTTTATCAACTGCAGGTACACCTTCAGTAATCCATTTAGCAGGTTTAGCACCTTTTAATAACCAGTCAAAAAACTGTTGTTCTCTTATCTGAATATCTTTTCTGTTCTTTCTTTCTACCAGGTTATGCGCTTCACCGTTGTAGTTTAACATCCATGCTTGTTTACCTAAACGACGCAAGCCGGTAAACAATTCAATACCCTGATACCAGGGCACAGCACCATCGGCATCATTAGCCATAATAACAATGGGTGTTTTTACTTTTGGCAAATGGAACAGTGGAGAGTTTTCGATATACAACTGGGGTTTTTCCCATAATGTAGCACCAATACGGCTTTGTGTTTTTTCGTACTGAAACTGTCTGTTCATACCACTCTCCCAACGTATACCACCATACGCACTGGTCATGTTGGCAACAGGCGCACCGGACCATGCGGCTTTAAACATATCGGTCATGGTAACTAATTGCGCTACTTGTATACCACCCCAACTTTGCCCTTGAATGCCCAGGTTTTTTTCATCAACCCATTTATGTTTTGATAAATCTTTAGCGGCACTTACAATATAATCGTAAGCACTTTTTGCAGGGTAACCGGTTGTGTAACGAATATCAGGAGCAAAAACTAAATAACCCCTGCTTACAAAAAACGAAATATTTAAACGGCTTGGCGTGGGTGCCGGTGCATGGTAGTTATTTAAGCCATCGCTTAATGTTTCATAAAAATATAAAATCAACGGATACTTTTTAGTACTGTCAAAATTTTCGGGTTTATATAAAATACCGGTTGATGATTTACCGCTAAAAGTTTTCCATTTGTACAATGCGGCGGTGCCCCAGTTGTAATCGGCTTGTTGTGTGTTAGTATTGCTTAGTTGTTTTATAGTATAACCATTATTTGTTTGTACTGCTGTATAAACATTAGGCGATTGCGTGTAGGTTTCCTGTGTAAAAGCATACACCTGTTTGTCGTTTGCTTTTGATGGTTGACCAACACTAACTGATGATGTTGCTAATACAGGCGATAAAGCGTATTTACCATTTTCAAATTTGTACAGGTATAAACCTGCGTCTTTATTCACATCATTAAATGCACGGAAAAGTAAATCCTGTGTAGGGTTGATAGATTTTTCTTCTCTGTTAGTACGTAAATAACGATAGACAACTTTTTGCGGACGGCCGGTTATAAGTACTTCTGGCTTTTTAGCATCAGCCACAAATAATTTTACTACACCGTATTTGTCATTTACCAACACAAACTCTTCTTTTTCATCCCAACCCATAAAACCATAAGGCGAAGGATCGGAAGGAGAATCATGATCCTCGTTCCATAAAGGATGGGCATAATTTTTACTGATGTTACGGCTAACTTTACCATCATTTAAGTGGTATGCTTTTGTGGCATAATTATACCAGATAAAATATTTACCGGAAGGAGAAATAAAAGCAGGAGTAAATAAACCATTTATATCCTTTAACAATAAAGTGCTGGAACCATCATTTACATTCACTGCATAAATATCTTTTTTTGTATTACCGGCCCATTGGCTTTCTACTCTTCTGCCAAAATCGGTTACGCCATATACCACATTGCCATCACCTTCTTTTGTTGGGTAAACATTGGGTAATGTTTTGTTAGTTAATTGAACAAACTTTCCGGTTGTTAAATCATACACCGCTTGAAAATCTTCTTCCCTAGCACGGTTTAAACGGCTAAGTTGCGTTGTTTGTAAATAGTCTTCGTTGTAATGCCAAATATCCAGTTTCACCAAATCAAAATCAACCAAGGTTGTATCCTTAGGTGCAGGAATTGGTGCTGTGTCAAAATATAGCTTCTTGCCATTTTTGCTAAAGCTAATATTAGCAAAAGGGCTCACTGTAAACTTATCCGGCATACCTGCTGTAACATTGTGAACAATTAGTTTTGCACTATCCTGCCCGGTTTTGTAATGCCAAAGTTTGTACGTCTTAATTAAATCTTTTGGCCTGGAATCTCTTTCCGCTATAAAAGCCAGTTGAGCACCGTCTTCGGTAAATTCAAAGTTTTTAAATTCATTACCACCATACAAAATGGTATCGGCTTTTAATGTTTTTAAATTGTACAATACTATTGCCGCTTTGGACAATGAGTCAGCAGGATTTTTTGATTGCTCTAATAATAAACTGGTAGCCGCTTTATCGAAATAATATTTTACTACATTTTTAAATTCGGTTTGTTTACCAGTTTCTAACTGACGTAATACTAATGTGGTGCCAGCTTCTGCATTTCGGCCCGGTGTTTCATCCCCTTCAGCATCTTCATTTTCTGCAAAAAAAGCATCTTCATCTTTTGATTTCTTTTTCTTTTTTCCTGCAGTTTGTGCATTAATAATTTGTTGTAAAGAATCAACCACACGGCTTAAACTATCAACCGCCTTATTCGGTTTGTCTTTTGCACCGGTAGCAGCCGGTTTGTTTTCTTTATCTAAATGATAGGCTAACCAACCACCTGCTTTTTCAGGTGTTTTAAACCCTTTTGTTTTTTCTTTTTTCCAAATACTGTCTTTGCCTAATTCAATAATCGCAAGCGTATCCTTTGGCGTATCCTCTGGTTTTTTCTTTTTAATTTTAGCATCACGCAGTTCTTTAAAAAAAGGTTTTATTCTAAAAACCAGGTATTTATTATCTTCAGTAATAGTGGCACCATAACCACGGCTCACTACTTTTTTGTAACTACCATCGGCAGATTGAATAACTAATTCATTGTCTCCTTCCTGAACATTTACATTATATACCACCCAGGCACCATCATTACTTACATTGATGCTACCAACTGATTCCCAGGTATCATAAACGGTATGATCTAATATTTTTTTTTGAGCAGTTAATTCTACACTAAACAAAATAGTTATAGCTAAGAAACATGTAAAAAATAAACCCTTCATAAATGCAGTTAAATTTTATAATTTATAACAATTAGGCTATTAAACAAATATATGTTTTCAAAATGGCTTTGTTTGGATAGCATTGAAAAACCGTAACTTTCGTGTTAACAAAAAGGCCAGCGGTATACTTGTATCCGGGTTACTTTTTCAAACCATTTTTTGTTAACAACGTACGAGTACTTACAGCAAATAATCTGCCCTTCTGTAAATAAACAAGGCTAAAAAACCAACGTTTGTTTATTCAGAGACACTCCTAGAAAATAGATTATATAGCCGGTGTTTTTGTTGCTTGAATCAAATGTACTAATGATTTTTATAAAAGCCAGCGGGAACTAACAGCAATGAGTATATCCTAAAAAATACTTAATAAAGATAAAGGTGTTAAAAAATGAGATTTAATTAAGATGTTTTAAAGAAACATGTAACCTTGTTAAACTTGATTGTTTAAAAATTAAAAACAATTTCTTAGTGTATTAAGGATTGTATAGTAAAATATTTAAAGCAATGTTTTATTAACCAAAACTGTAAAACGCTTAACCTACTGAACATATTTCTTATTTATTGGACAAGTGGGTATACCAATTATGTATTACAAATATACCGTTCGCTTAATACAAAAGCATTTGTATCAAGGTTAAAAAAAAGTCACTCTCTTGAAAGAGAGTGACTTTAAAACTAATCAAGTGATCTTTACAAAGAATAAATTGGATAACTTTTGGTAATTCTCATAGAAGCCCCTCTAATTTTTACTAATAGTGTAAGGGATGATTCCGATTTTTTTGCAAAAAACTATAAGGATTATTTTTTTATAAGTTTCTTACGTATTATAGTTTCGCCTACAGTGTTAACAATATTTACAAAATATATACCGCTGTTAAGCTTTTTTAAGTTTACTACATCAACACCCGAGTGGGCCTTCTCTACAATTACCCTTTGCCCCATAGTATTGGTTATATATATGATTTCGCCACCCTTTAGTCCACTAACCGTTATAAAATCAATTGCAGGATTAGGGTAAATATTTATTTTTATTTCATCTGCAAAAGATGCTTTTACAACAATGCTATACTCATAAATTCCGTTTATATCTATCTGTTTTATGCGGTAATAGTTTGTTCCTTTTACAGGTGTATGATGTGAGAAATTATAATCGAGTTTTATACTGCTATTACCATTAACAACTTTTGAAGCTACAAAACCTACATTACTCCAAGTATTACCATCATTGCTATGCTCTATTTCAAAACCTTGGTTGTTTTGTTCGGAAGCTGTAGCCCATTGTAACAATACCGCATTCTCTTGCTTGTATGCTTTGAAGTAAAGCATACTAACTGGTAGCGCTTTAGCGATGTCTAAAGTAGTTAAATATAATGTAGCAACAGCACAAGCCACAGGATTGCCATCATCGCACATTGTATATACTACAGGAATAGTACCTACAAATGTAGCATTAGGTACATAATTGTAAGAGCCGTCACTATTAATAGTTAATGTCCCCACACCAGGTATTGTAGTTGGCGACCCGATAACTAATGTAAGAGACATTTCATTAATGCGAGCTCCGGTAACTATCATATTATCTCCTTGAGGATCAAAATCGTTGGTAAGAATATTACCTGTCTGAGCCACGCTTTTGGGGCCACTATTGGCATCGTCGTGAGAAAATGTTGCATTATCTCTTACCGGAAGTACAATAATATTGAGGTCTGCTGTGTCTGTACCGCCATTACCATCGTTAATAGTATAGGTAATAGGATTTACCGTACCAGTAAAACCTGTAGCAGGCGAATATGTATAACTACCGTCAGGATTTAAGGTTAATGTACCTACATTACTTACAGGGTTACCCAGCATATCTACCCCTGCTACTATTACAGGAGCGCCGGGTGTAATAGTTGTAGAACCCTGCACAGCACCTGTTACGGTAAGTACATCCCCATCCGGATCACTATCGTTAGCAATTACTGTAGAGCTAATCGGCGTATTCATTTGTGTCATTACATTATCATCTTGCGCAATCGGAGGATTATTATTGCCCGGGGATATTATTGGCATAACGATAATTGTAAGAATGGCGTCATCTGTATTACCAAAATCATCTTCTGCAACATAGTGAATCGGATCTATTGTGCCTATAAACCCTGTAACCGGAGTAAATGTATAGCTTCCATCTTCATTTAACACAATAGAACCGGCGTTTGCTACGGGTATGCCACTACTGTTTACACCGGATACGGTGGTAGCGGTGCCTAATGTAATTGTAGTACTACCTTGTACAGCTCCTGTAACTTGTAATGTGCCTACGCCATTATCATTGGTTAGTATATTGCCATCCACCGGTGTATTCATTGGTGTCTGATTGAAATCATTAATGGCAAGCATTCCTAATTGTCTTAACACCACTTGATCGCTGGTTGGGCAAGCCGCAATACCTGAAGAAAAATTTACAGTAATATTACCTGGACCTGTTGGTATAAGTACCCCAGTGATTGGGTTTATAGTGGCCATGCCACTTACAATACTAAATGTACCGGGGACACCAGGGGCTATATTTGTTTTTACAGTAAAGGGATTACCAAAATATACCACACTGTTATCAGGAGTAATAATATTGGCAACAGCCGGAGCTGCACACAGATCCATTACTGCAGTTTCGGTGAAGTTAAAAACAGGTTCGCTTTCACTTATAATAACACCATCTCCCATACTTCCGTTAATGCGATGACCTACATAGCCATACTTTCCACTACACTGTTTTACCACTATTGTAGTATGCCCTCCGGTTTCTACCGCCATAAGTTTAGGTGATGCCCCCAAGGCTCCACTATTCTTTGTAGGGTTTAAAAGTACCGTAGTTGATGGCGCTCCCAACATATTATTAGAGTTATGTCCCCAAGACCACAAAGAACCATCACTATCCAAAGCGTTGACTGCGGCTGACATATTTGAGCCATCATGTTCGGATGGTGATATCCAAACTATATTGGTAAGGTAGTCGCCGGCAGTAGCGGACTTACGAACCTGTACCCAATCCGTTCTTTCTGTTGTGCTCCAGTCACCTAACTGTGCTGCATTATTTCCACCTAAGGCATATACCCTTCCGTTGGTACCTAAAATGTAGTAGCTCATATTAATTGGATCGGTTGCTAACTGAGCGCTATACGAATTCATCCCTATCATTTTCGGAGTAACACCCGCCGGTATAGTCATCTGTGTGGCATAAGCACTGGTAGTAACAGCCGTACCACTCCCATTATAAATATTATTGCCCCATGTCCATACCGTTCCATCACTTTTCAAAGCCATTAGCGTAATATAATGCTTCACATTTGGTTGATCGCTAGCAAAGGCGCCTCTTAAGGCAACAACATTATTAAGGTTATTAGTAGCATTAGTTTTTACACGATGCCAAACTTTATTATTGGCTACGGTAAAAGGCATTCCATCACCATATGCAGCACTTACATCTCCAAATGCCATAAGAGGGCTAATTAGTGTCCATACCTCACCACTACAGGTAACCAGCCCCATCATAGCAAAAGAGGAAAAAAGCATTTTTACATCACCCGGGCTTACACCCGGAGGGAGACCATCGGCTTTTCCATCAACTGTTACTTTTTGAAAAGTTGTAGAAGAAGTTAAATCTGCATCCATCAAATATCCCTCTTTACCCCATACAAAGAGGCCATCTGTAGTTAAAACACAGTATTGTACGTTTGAAAGATTAAATGAGGCAGCAGTAAACTTCAGAATATCCCCTGTTAATGCCGGATAGTTAACACTATTTAGCTCCTGCGGGGTAGCCACGGCAGTAGAACCATTGTTTGCCATCAACTCGCCCCAAACCATTACTTTACCGTTAGCTTCTCTCACCATAGAACCGTGAAAAGCAGATACAATGTTATCATACTCGATAGTGTTAGGATTGCTACTATTGAGATAAGCGTTAGTAAAATCTGTATTGCTACAGCCAACAGAAGGAGGCGTACAGTTTTGTGCTTTTAAATGTTGTTGTCCATGTATTGAAAATAATAAAGAGACCGCAATGGATAGCTTGATTGTGTTTTTAATTTTCATGTTTTTAGTTTCATTTATCTTATTGATAAATGGATTATTAAATACTAATAGGTTAGCTTATGTATAATTAAAAATATATGCCCGCGGTATTTACTACAACCATTGAGTATATTAGGCTAATACCCTGCCAATAGGTTTTAGGCAATATTTTTACAAATAGAATTTGCAAAGTCATCTTAATTTATTTTAACAGGCATAGTCAAAAGTCTGCTGCCTAAAATGCAGACAAAACTGTTCATTACTCTTTGTTTAGTATATGACTTAAATTGGTAGGGGCTAATTGTTATTCTTTTATGTTGAAACAGCACCAACTTTTTAGCTACGATTAATATTTAATAAATCATATTAACTCTTTTATTATTTGCTGTAATATTCAATAATAGAAAACTTAATAAAATCTCTTTTCCAAAAGAAGCATTAGCACTTTTGCATTATATATATTTACTCTACCTAATAAACTAATACACAACACTTTTGAAAGCGCAAATATCTAATGCATAACTCAATATATAAATAGCATTATAAAATAGTTTTTTTACTTCATAATAGCACTCCACATAGTTTATACAAACTATATTAAGTGTATGTACGTATATTAACAATGCATTTTTAAAACCTTTTGTATATAACTTTTAGCATTTGTAAAACAGAAATTCCATGCTTTGCATTATGAATATTTCGGTGTATAAAGTACTAATTGTAGATAGCCTTATAACTTTTACTCAGGAATTAATACAGCTACAAAAAAGTATTTATTATAACTACCAATTATTGTTTTCATAAGCACCCTAGGCTGTTTGAATGATTCACTCATTATCATCTTATTGTATATAAATACCTGATATAGCGTTAACGCTAATATTGGTTTTACAAAATGATTGTAGTATTCATTATAGTATGGTCAGATACTTTTGGTGTAGTTAGTAGCACACAATACGACATGTTTGCCAAACATTTTGGGTGAGGGATAGCAGCGGAAAGCCCGGAGTAACGTGTTAACAAACAAGGCAAGAGGAACACTTAAATTTTAATTACTTAGGGAAGCCGCAGTTTGTTAACACGCTACGAGGACTTGCAGCGTATAGCCCGACCCTTTGCAAATAAACAAGGCTGAGGCACGAAGCCGTAGTTTGTTTACAAAGGGGCACCCCCTAAAAATACCAAATGGATAAAACTAACTCTAATATAAAATTTAAAGTTATTGGTTTTTGTATACCTACACTGTTTCGCAGATATCATGAAGCCACCCTTTAAATAGAGAGTGGCTTCAAGATTAACCAAATGTTTTTACAAAGGATAAATTGGATAGGGTTTGGTGATTTTCATAGATAGTATACCTCCTGTTTTTACTAATTGTGCAACAGAGATGGTTAGTTTTGTATAGACTATAAAGAATATGAGGATTATTTTTTTATGAGTTTTTTATGTATTAAAATTTCGCCTACCTCATTAACAACACTTACAATATATATACCACTGTTAAGGGTTTTTAAGTCTAGTACACTATTACCGGCTAATGCCTTATGTGTAATTAGCTTTTGTCCCATAGTATTGGTTATATAAATAGTTTCGCCACTGTTTAACCCATTAACCATTATAAAACTAATTGCGGGATTAGGGTAGATATTTATTTTTGTTTTGTTTGCAAAAGTGGCTTTTACAACAGCGCTATACTCATAGTTGCCATTTATATCTACTTGTTTTAAGCGGTAAAAATTTATCCCCTGCAAAGGTGTACTGTGGGTAAAATTATAATCGAGTTTTATACTGCTATT
Organism: Chitinophagaceae bacterium UBA4857; assembly: GCA_002399735.1. Lineage (GTDB taxonomy): Bacteria > Bacteroidota > Bacteroidia > Chitinophagales > Chitinophagaceae > Terrimonas. The sequence continues at coordinate 74,219 of DHEF01000013.1, read as the reverse complement.
ACCATTAACAACTTTTGACACTACAAAACCTACATTATGCCAAGTATTACCATCATTACTATGCTCTATTTCAAAACCTTGGTTGTTTTGTTCGGAAGCTGTAGCCCAAATAAGTAAAGCAGTATTTCCTACTACGGTCGTATAAAAATGTAAGAATTTTACAGGCAAGGGTGTAATGGCATCACTTGATTTAGTAAGCCAACTATCATTTGATGTTCCCAATGAAGGAACTCCACTACCAATAACCCCGGTATTGGTATGCACCCCGGCCGATGTTTGCTCTGCTATGCCTGTACTCCATACACCACTTCCTTGGTATCTTGTAATAAACGCAGCTGCATCTATAAAAGCACTACCATTAGTACTCATTGCCCCTCCTGAATTGTGGTGTAATGCTATAGTTGTGGCAGCATCTCCGAAGATATGCCAAGTTCTGCCCATACCCTCCGCAGGATTAGTAATAGTTGGTGTGCTTGCTGTATAGTCTATTACACTAACATTATATTCTCCGTTGCCCACAATATTAGCCGGGGTGTAATCCCCGTCAGCTATACCTACAGGAAAAAAGAATCCTGTACCGCCGGCATCACGTACTACATGACTAACAATGCTATTATTAGTAATAATCATTCTATCCGCACTGTAATTACTAATGGCAGCACCATTACCAAACCTCAAATTACCAATAGCATCTACATCAAGCCATATATCCGCACCATCAACGGCCAAATCAAAATTCTTTCCTATGTATGTAGATGAAGAAGTAATATTAATAAACCCGAAAGCTACAAGATCAGCCGAAAAATCGATGTTTTTGAGTTCCATGCCACTTGGGTTGTGGAGTACAATATTTACATTAATGGCATTAGATGAAGTGTTACCATCAATGTATGTACGACTTGTAGCACCCCCAGCTACTGATGGATTGAAAATGTGTATAGTACCCGAACCTGTTATTATAGCAGCGGGATCAATCACTATTTTTTTGGAGTAAATTTCCCAAGTACCATTGATTTCATAAGTACCGGGACCAAGGTATAGAGTCTCAGATACGCTGGATGAAGTACCCGTATTAGCTATAGAAAAATAGCCCATATTGGTCTCCTCCGAACCTGGGGCTTGCGCAAGCAAGCTACCCGATCCTGTAATTGCCAGTATGGTGCACAACAAAACCGTAATACTGATTTTTAAAAAGCGAATCATTATTAAATAATTAAATTGTTCTAGTTTACCTTATAACCCTTTGTAAAATACTTTTTCAGCGTCACTGCAGATAAAATCGTTCTTTTTCAATCACATAAGGTCGATTGTCTGATACTAAATTTTATCATAATGCCTTATTTATTGTCTCTCCGGACTTATTTTTTACTTCCTCTGGCCCCTGATGTTGATGGATTGACACCTATCTTAATTTGCAGTTCTTTCACTTGTTCTGCTAATTGAGCATAGTTCTGCTTTAGGTCATTAGACTGGGTTACTAAAGCTTTCAACGCCGCATTTTCTTTTTCTAAAGCTTCAACTTTTTTGTTCAACGCTTTTATAGCTTCTACGTACAGATAATCGTAAGTACCGTAAGCAGTTTGTAAATACCCTAAAGCATCTTCTTCTACATTCGCAGGAAATACTTTTTGAATGTCTTGTGCTATAAACCCATATTGAACCCCAACTGGACGGTCGCTACCTGTTTTATTATCGTTCCACTCATAGCTTACACCTTTCATTTGCAATAATTTAGCTAATAACTCTTCAGACTTTAGATAAGTAATATTCTTTTTAAGACGGGAATCGGAATTAGCAAGCCAGTCACCTGCCGTATTTTTAGAGGCATTTCCTCCAACTTCTAAGCGATTGGTTACCGGCGATCTATTTATCCCCAAATTCCCCTCTCTCGAAAGTGTCATTTTTATGGACCCGCCAGTATTCCCTGCGTTTGTGGTAAAAAATACAATTTTAGTAGGCGTTGAGGTATTTGCATGATTACCATCTGCTTGAATCCGTACACTTCCAATACCACCACCTGAGTAGTTTTGTGCCTGCATCCCTACAATAGTCATATCATCAGTAAGGTTCGCTGGTGCCGCTTTAAATCCTCTTCCTGCTTTTCCTACTAATAAGGGAGATGTACTGGTGCCGTAAGATTCTAACAAAATATTGTCCTGATTCCCATCACCGCCGCCGCTTCTTACTATATGAAGTGGTGCGACTGGTTTTAGGTTAGAAAATGTAGGTGAAATACCTATAAACCCTCTTCTCCATATTCTGATATTTTTAGAACCTAAGGCATCTGTGGCGGTGCCGGTAATCATCCACGGAGTAGTGTTTGTATTGGTATTAGGTGGCGTCCAAGTAGTCCAGCTGCCACCACTACAAAACCAAAATTGGCCTTCAGTTGGGCTGTCTTCTAATACATCTACATAGATATTACCTTCTGTACAAGGTCCCGTGGGAACTCCTTCGCCTTCTACAATAGTTAAGGTATCATTATCTGAATTAGGTACATTCCCAACAGTTACCCAACCTCCTCCATCCCAGTAATACACACCTTTACCGCCATCTATTGTAGGGTAATCATCAGTAGATATAATACTGATATTAGTGTTATATACCATCATACCTGCTACAGGAGTACCTGCAAGCCCCCATACCTCGGTATTGGTAAGACTTACTCTTGTATTAAGCAACCCCTTATTATTACTTTCAAGTTCTAATACTGCTCCTGCATTTGGCAGGCTACCGGAGCTTATTGTTCCATCCTTTATTTTTGTTTGTGCATTGGTTACAATCGTTAAACCCATTGCCAATGCAAAAGCGTAAAATTGTTTTTTCATTTTTATTTATTTATTATATGCCCTATAATCAGATTAAATTTTATTAATTACTTACCAACTCTGTTATTATAATTTTAATTGAAAAATAAGGGTAGGAAAAAATATGCCTATAACATATTGATCGGTAAAAAAATGAAGCTACAATCAGTTTCAAGAATTATATTGTAATGCAGATGTACTAATTTTGGTAACCCTTGTTGCTTCTGTAATTTATTCAGATAAATTCATCACATAAACATTAAAAAAACGTTTGTAAGTCAACTTCCACTCTGTGCAATTAATTACAACATAATATCCAAACTGTTAATACTATACCATTTATAATTGCATAAGAAACCAAACTCACAAAAGCAATCAAGCCAATGCAGGTTATTACGGTGCCAATTGGTTTAAGACATGAAACATACAAGGCTCTTTATAAAGTCCTTTCGTAAATACTATCGCATAAAACTATTAACCCGTCAATAACAACACATAAGCTATATACACTATCGGCCTAAGGCGCAAATATCTAATGCATACATTAATATATAAATAGCATAAGAAAACAGTTTTTTTACTTGTATAATAGTAGACGGAATAGTTTGTACAAACTATTTTAAGGGCATCTACCTATAGTGTATTATAAGTCTTTCCAACTTTTAGTATTGTGTTAGTACCTTTATGCTAAACATTAAACCCATGCCTTGCATAACAGACATTCCTGTACTTAAAATACTAATTATTGACGATCATTTAATTTTTGCTCAAGGATTAAGGGAACTACTACTTAATATACATCCTTTAGTAGAAATTAAAGAAACAAATAATACAGAAAAAGCATTATCAACACTCATTGCTGACGAATATCATTTTTTATTTTCCGATGTAATGATACCGGGAGAAGATGTCTCCCAATTTATTAGCGAATGCAAGAAAAAGTTCCCCTTACTCAATATTTTAATGATAAGTAGTGTAATAGACATACCCCGTATAAAAGAATTTATTGCACTTGGTATAAACGGCTACATAAGTAAAGCTGTAACATTTAATGAACTTAAAGAAGCTATTATAAAAGTTTACAACGGCGAAAATTATATTAGTTCAGATATAAGCCATAAACTCGCAAACACACTCTTCTTTACAGAAAAGCATACATTAACCAAAAAAGAAACAGAAATATTAAAATTAGTTGCAGCAGGCCATACGGTGGATGCAGCTTCCAAACTATTGCACCTTAGCCCCTATACTATTTTAGCACACAGAAGGAGTATTATGAAAAAATTAGATTTACATTCGGCTGCCGAATTAGTAAAGTATGCCTTCGAAAACAATTTACAATAACATCATAAAACATGTTTTTTAACAGCGCATTTTTTTGGGGCTATCGGCTTTAGCAATTTAATTCAGCAACTGTCCGCTGCCCGCCTTCAATGTTCGCTGCGCTTCCATTTACATCTAAGCAGCGCAGCCCTTCATCAGCGGTAATACTTATCAGCATCGTGTTATGCATTTGGTCGCCTAGTTTTTTGCCGCAGGCTGGTTACTTTTTAAAACTCCAAAATATACATATATAAAACAGACCTTTACCATTTACAAACTTTTGCATATAAACCCATACCCCTTGTTAACCTGGGAAAAGCAGCCTAATCATTCTGTTTAAATTAAGGTTGCGTCATTTAATTGGTAAGGTAATTAGTAATGTTGTGCCATGTTGCCCCGATGTAATATTTACATCGCCACTTAAACCTTCCATCCTGTGTTTAATCGATTGAAGTCCAATACCGTCGCTTTTTTGCAACAGTTCAAATCCTATACCATCATCAATAATCTGTAAAACCAAGCCGGCTACTTCCTTATACACAAGCACCTGCACCTTACTGGCTTTAGCATGTTTCTTAATATTCAATACAGCCTCTCGTATAATTATTAATAATTCACTTTTTGCATTATTGGTTATTTCATCTATTGAACTATCATCAACCATAACAATAGATTCACATCTATCCGGCAATCCATTATGTAATAAACTTTTAATTTCTTCGCTAAACAAAATGCTTATTTTATTTTTTCCTGAACCAAACCAATCATGGCTTTTATTACGAATATTGGTATAAACATCTGTAATCATTTTATTAATCTGCTGTAATCCTTCACTATTCTCACTTGCCATCATAATCTCTTTTTCAATCCGTACTTTAATAGCCGCAATATCATTGGCAAGATGATCGTGCAAGTCAAGAGAAAGTTCTTTTCGCTCCTTTTCTCTACCCATCAAAACTTCATATTCTTTCTGCACTTCGGCCTTATAAGCCGCTAACTGATATTCGGCAGCCCTACTGGTCGCATATAACTTTTCATCCATACTCTCCTTAAACTTATAGCCCATTGCTATTGAAAAAATGGCCACATCAATAAAAACGCCTACAAAGTATATAGCCGTTCCCAAAAAAGGAGATTGACTTCTGAATAAAACCAAAACCAATATTGAAATCAACGTAACAAGCACATTAATAACTACACCAAGTAGTATCAAAGTCAAAAATCTGGATTTTGCCAATTTTAATAAAAAGAAGAAACCATATATAACAAAAAGTAAAGCAAAGGAATTTGAAACAACCATGGAAATCCAGTAAAGCATATTTGGCTGGCCAACATCCAATCGAACATAAAAACTAACTCCTCCTTGCAACGAATTTATCATCACAAATAATTTATAAAAACGCCAAAGGTTTTTATCCGCTTTCTTGGTAAGTCCAAAAGCCGAAATTACATATCCGGCATACACAATTACTGAGATATGAAAAAATAAATCCGCTAAAATAACTGGGACAGAAGTGAATGAATCTAATGAATCATTGTAAAAAAATAACGCCCCAATATGAAAAAAACAACTCCACAAATACCAGCAATACCAGGCAACCAGCCTATCCTTAATATAAATATAAAGTGCAGTATGATACACAGCCGCTAAAAACACAGCACCAAAAACACAACTTATTATAGTATCAATTAAACTCAATGTTAACGCTAATAATTAAAAGTTGAGATGCAATGTAGGAAATATGAGGGAAACGACTAAAAATACACTTGGACTAAATAAAAAATCTATGACCTTTTTAAGCATATCGGAATTGAATAGCCCATCGTAATAAACAATCTATCCAAATTTAAAATTATTTATCTTCAAGTTTTATTCGACTAAATTTGGCAATTATTGCCGCCTCTTTCCGGTTGTTTGCCAGCCCCCAAACCCTTAACTTTGTAGTAATTAAATTTATGCAGGTTTTATCTTTTGCCATATTATTAAATTTACAAGCTGCACTTCTACCGGCTAATTTTTACATACCCGACTGATTACGCCTTTGCTAATCCTGCACACCCATATTGGGTTTTCTTTTCACTAAACAGCCAATAAAATGGAACAGAAACAGACAAACATTTTTGTTAGTTCAGAAACAGGAACATTAAGAAGATTATTAGTACATAGCCCTGACAGCGGCATTGGTAAAGTTGTACCCTCTAAAGCACAGGACTGGTTATTTGAGGATATTGTACACCTTGATACTATTCGCCGTAAAGAATACGACTACTACACTAAACTTTTACTGTATTTTTTGGATCCCGAAAAAGTACAGGGAAAAATTGCAGCAATAGATGCACCAGAAAATAAATACAATTTTTACAAACCGGGACATGAAGACTTTTACAAATCGGACAAAGTAATAGAATTGGAATGGTTACTTGCCGAGGTATTGGCTATACACGAAATAAAGATAAAACTGATTGCATCGGTTTGCGCCATAGAAAACTGTTCGTATGAAATACAGGAAAGCCTAAGTACATTACCACCGGCCAGCCTGGCTAAATTGTTTATCAGTGGTACTGATAATGATAAACACATGATTTTTCCGCCGGTACCTAATTTTATTTTTACCCGTGATATTGGTATTGTTATTAATGACCATATACTATTAAATAAACCAGCCAAAAAAGCCCGCACCAGAGAAGCGTTGCTTATTAAATACATATTCTTTAACCACCCCATCTTTGCCGGCTATAGGGATAATATTATTGAACTACCAGACACATCGCACCACTTTTTATTACCCAAAGATGGTGATGACAAAAAAGTAACTTTAGAAGGTGGCGATATTATGGTGGTTAGTAAAGACCATATTTTAATTGGCGTAAGCGAACGTACAACCATGGAAGCTGCTCACCAGGCAATTAATGTATTGTTTGAAAAAGGCATTGTGAAAAAAATTACGGTAGTAAAAATTCCGAAGAAAAGGGACTACATGCATATAGATACTGTGTTTACCCAGGTAAAGAAAAACGTTTGGGTAATGCTGGGTGCTTTTTCCAGAAAAACAATTAAAATGGAAGATGCGGACCCTGTGGAGAGATTGTTGGATGTAAAAAAGAAAGATGATAAAATAAAGATTATTCAGTTTAAAAAGAAAGACCCCGGTAGTCCGATTTATTTTGACAGCCTGGAAGACTTATTGATTGATGTAAGCAAGCATGATTTAAAATGCGAAGAGAAGGTGAAGTTTATCTATTCCGGCAATAACGAATTTCCTTACGATGCCCGTGAACAATGGACCGACTCCTGTAACTTACTGGCATTACGTGAAGGTGTGGTACTAGGTTACGACCGCAACGATAAAACATTGGATGCATTTAAAAAAGCAGGTTTTAACACCATTCATGTACAGGACTTGTTACAGCAATTTGAAGATGGTGAATTAACGCCGGATGATTTAAAAGATACATTGATTACCATGCCATCGGCTGAGTTATCCCGTGCAAGAGGTGGTTTTCATTGTATGAGTATGCCTTTGTTACGTGAAGCTGATTAAATTTTTATTAGATGCAAAACACATCGCACCTGTTAATGATAAGGCCGGTTAATTTTAGCTTTAATGCCGAAACAGCCGTGAACAATGCTTTTCAACAAGCAAATGAGGATAATGATACACAGGAAAAATCATTGAAAGAGTTTAATGATTTTGTGGCTCTATTAACCAGCAATGGCATTGATGTAACGGTGGTAGATGATACGCCGGAGCCTTATACACCTGATTCAATTTTCCCCAACAACTGGGTATCGTTTCATACGGATGGTAATATTGTTTTATACCCAATGTTTGCTGTTAACCGCAGACAGGAACGTAAACAACATGTTATTGACACAGTAAGCAAAAAGTTTTTGCTGAAACAAACCACTGACCTGAGTAACTACGAAAATGAAAATTTATTTTTAGAAGGTACCGGCAGCATGGTTTTGGATAGGGATAAAAAAATTGCATACGCCTGTCTATCGCCGCGGACCGATAAAAAGGTATTGGATGCTTTTTGTACAGCAAAAGGTTATACAGCGATTAGTTTTATTGCTACTGATAGCAAAGGACAAGAAATTTATCATACAAATGTATTAATGTGTGTGGCCGATAAATATGTGGTGATATGTTTAGATGCCATACCCCATGCAGACGAAAGAAAAGCGGTGGAACAATCTATTACCGAAAGTGGCAAAACCATTATACCCATTTCATTGGGGCAAATGAATAGTTTTGCGGGTAATATGCTGCAGGTAATAAACCAGGAAGGCAAACAGTTTTTAATCATGTCGTCGCAGGCTTATGAATCGTTAACACCTAATCAGGTTAATTCTTTACATTCGTTTAATACCATTTTACATTCGCCATTGTACACCATTGAAAAAAATGGTGGCGGTAGTGCAAGGTGTATGATGGCCGAAATATTTTTACCAACGCTTTAATGTTATAGTTGAATGAAAAGAACCTTTTTATTTTTATCGCTTTTAATAACTGCTTCAGTTGCATTTGCACAGGATAGTTATTTAGTGGTTACAGACTCGTTCCGTAATAATTATATTGCCAACCATGGTGTATTAGAAAAAGAGGAAGAAAAAAAGCAATTGCGCTTTTTTCCTATACAAGAGCAATATAAAGTAACTGCTGATTTTAAGCCGGCAACAACACTGGATTGGTTTACCATGGAAACATCGGGCACGATGAAAAAAGTTTACCGTATATATGGCACTGTTAGTTTTAAAATACACGATACCACCGTTACCTTACAGGTTTTACAAGCACAGCAATTATTAACCAACGACGAATACAAGGATTATTTGTTTTTACCCTTTACCGACAAAACAACCGGTAACGAAACCTACGAAGTTGGCCGTTATATTGATTTAAAAACTACTGATATTAAAAATAATAAAGTAGTGATTGATTTTAATAAAAACTATAACCCTTATTGTGCTTATGTAAGCGGTAAATACAACTGCCCTATTCCGCCAAAAGCAAATGATTTACCGGTGAGTATTACGGCAGGAGAAAAAAAATATCATGTTAATTAGCTAATGTGCTGATGTGCTAATTAAAAATTCAAAAGTAAAAATTAAAAATTGTGCACTTGCAAGTTGGTGAATAGAATTACTGAACGATGCAGTGAGTGACACAACAGACGATAATAGTAGTAATACAGCTGATTAAATAATAAAACTTAAAAAGCCGCTTCTTGTTACAGAAGCGGCTTTTTCAATATATAGATTTTAGTAGTGAGGGTTAAGCTTACAACTTATACCTTACTACTTATAACCTTCTTAGTAACCCATACCACCCATATCAGGTGCGCCATGAGCATGCGGAGCATCTTCTTTCTTAGGTTTGTCGGCAATTACACACTCGGTAGTTAACAACATACCTGCAATTGAAGCAGCATTTTCTAAAGCTACACGGCTTACTTTAGTTGGGTCAATTACACCAGCCTTAAACAGGTTTTCGTAAGTTTCTGTGCGGGCATTGAAACCAAAGTCAGCTTTACCGTCTTTAATTTTTTGTACAACGATAGAACCGTCGATACCAGCATTAGAAGTTAAAGTGCGGATTGGTGCTTCTAAAGCACGGCGTACAATAGCAACACCTGTTTGCTCATCAGCAATTTGTCCTTTAATTTTTGCTTCTAAACTTTCAATAGAACGAATGTAAGCTACACCACCACCAGGTACGATACCTTCTTCTACAGCAGCACGGGTTGCATGTAAAGCGTCGTCAACACGGTCTTTTTTCTCTTTCATTTCAACCTCGGTAGCAGCACCTACATAAAGTACCGCAACACCACCGGCTAATTTAGCTAAACGCTCTTGTAATTTTTCTTTATCGTAGTCAGAAGTTGTGTTTTCAATCTGCGCTTTAATTTGATTAACACGAGCAGTGATATCAACTTTTTTACCTTTACCACCAACGATAGTTGTGTTGTCTTTATCAATAGTAACTGATGATGCTTGTCCTAAGTAAGTCAAATCAGCAGCTTCTAATTTATGACCCAACTCTTCGCTGATAACTGTACCTGCAGTTAAAGTTGCAATGTCAGTTAACATTTCTTTTCTTCTGTCGCCAAAGCCTGGAGCTTTAACAGCTGCAACTTTAATAGTACCACGAATTTTGTTAACTACTAATGTAGCTAATGCTTCGCCTTCTAAATCTTCAGCAATAATTAATAGAGGACGGCCGCTTTGTGCAACTTTCTCTAAAATCTGAAGAATATCTTTCATGGTAGATATCTTCTTGTCGTAAATTAAAATGTAAGGGTTTTGTAACTCAGCTTCCATTTTCTCGCTGTTAGTTACAAAGTATGGAGAAATATATCCACGGTCAAATTGCATACCTTCTACAACATCAACAGTTGTATCAGTACCTTTTGCTTCTTCTACAGTAATTACACCTTCTTTACCAACTTTAGCAAAAGCCTCGGCAATTAATTTACCAATAGTTTCGTCGTTGTTAGCAGAAATTGTAGCTACTTGTTGAATTTTTTTGCTGTCGCTACCAACAGTTTGGCTTTGACCTTTTAAGTTTTCAACTACAAGGCTAACCGCTTTGTCAATACCACGTTTTAAATCCATTGGGTTTGCACCGGCAGCCACCATTTTCAAACCTTCGGCAATAATTGCTTGTGCTAAAACAGTTGCAGTAGTAGTACCGTCACCGGCAATATCAGCAGTTTTGCTGGCCACTTCTTTCACCATTTGTGCACCCATGTTTTCAATTGGGTCTTCCAGTTCAATTTCTTTGGCAACGGTAACACCATCTTTTGTTACAGCAGGTGCGCCAAATTTTTTCTCAATAACTACATTACGTCCTTTAGGGCCTAATGTTACTTTCACAGCGTTTGCTAAAGCATCAACGCCTTTTTTCATTTTATTTCTAGCTTCAATATCAAAGAAAAGTTGCTTTGCCATGATCTTTTTTTAATTAAAAATTAATAGTTAGTAATTAATAATGATTACTATTTTTTTGTTATCAGCGTCCCACCTTTGATGGGGCTTTACTTGCGACGCTCCGTTCATCGTTCCGTTCGCTAATCAGCATCCTGTTATGCGATGGTCGTTTTCATTAGCACATTAGCTAATCAGCAAATTGGTTTTATACAATTGCTAAAATATCAGACTCTCTCATAATAAGATAGTCCAATCCTTCAATTTGTATTTCGGTACCTGCATATTTACCGTATAAAACTGTATCACCTGCTTTTACAGTTACAGGCTCGTCTTTTTTACCCGGACCGGCAGCAATAACAACACCACGTTGTGGTTTTTCTTTAGCCGTATCAGGGATAATGATTCCACCAGCAGATTTTTCTTCAGCAGCAGCCGCTTTTACAATTACTCTGTCGTGTAAAGGAGTAATGTTGACTTTCTTAGCCATAATTGTATTGATTTATTATTTTTTAGTTAGAAACCCCACTTTTAGTGGGGATGGCAAAAGTACAGTAAATAATATGCCAGTTGCAGTTTAAAGCCATTTTTTCACCATTTTGGCAGAAATGACTGACAACAGGACATTTTATGCATTAGGAGTTAACAGAATTGACAATGGACAGGTGACAATTGACAATGGTTCAAAAGGTTCAACGGTTCAATGTTCCAGAAGTTCAAAAGGTTAAGACCTGATTTGTAGTAGAAAGTAACTTATTTCAGGCAGGCACACAACTATGAACCATTAACTATTAACAATGAACTATCCCGTCTTCCCGACTTTCCATCGTAAAATATTTATCACCCTCCGCATGGCCAAAACCTTTATCTTCGCAGCCTCAAAAAGCTCTTTTGAATGATTAGCAGAAGAAATATCAGGGTTAAAGTGATGCAAACATTATACACCGTTGCATCGTTAGAAGCAGAAGCCAAACCGGGTGAACCCCAAAAAATTTTACAACAACATTTTGACCGTACTCAGGATTTACTAACCTACTTTACCTGGTTTTTAACCGAAGTAGCCCGTTATCCGGAAAAAGATGCACACCAGCGTGCCAATAAACATTTGCCTACCAAAGAGGATTTAAATGTAAATATTAAGCTGGCCGGTAATGAACTGTTGTGGACCATTCTGGACGAGCCTAGTTTTCAGGCACAGGTTGGTGCTAGTAAGCCACAAGCCCGTACAAATGATGAGCTTGTACGCAAAATATACCTGCGTTTAAAAGATACACCACAGTACCTTGCCTATATTAGTTCTGCCGAAAGAAACAAACAAGACGAAAGAACAATACTGGAGTTTATTTTAAACGATATGTTGCTGGAGTATGAGCCATTTACGGCACATATTGAAGAAATGTTTGCCAACTGGGATGATGATGGCGAAATGGTTATACAGCTAATTGCCGGTGGTTTGCAAAAGCCTCATTCATTAAAATTTTCAAACCTGTTAAACGAAGACAAAAAGCAATTCGCTTTCAGCCTTACCAAAACGGTAATTGAAAAAAAACAATACTTACAGGAGTTGATTGTACCTAAGTTAAAAAACTGGGACGCAGAACGTATTGCTTTACTGGATATGATTTTAATGCAAATGGGTGTAAGCGAGTTTTTATATTTTGATACTATACCGCCAAAGGTTACTATTAATGAATACATTGATTTAGCCAAAGAATACAGTACCCAGCAAAGTGGCCAGTTTGTAAACGGTATTTTAGATAATATTAATAAGGATTTGGCTACACAGGGTAAAATGCAAAAACGAGATCACAGAAAGCCCTAGTTTAAACCGGAAAAGTTTATTTTATAAGCTTACCTTTGCCACTTTATAAAAATTTATATAGTTTATGAAACGTATATTTTTTCCCCTACTTATTGTTGCTGCATTAGTTGCTTGTAACTCGGCTGATAAACCTGCTGATGATCATACAGGCCATAACCATGGTGCTGAAGGCGACAAAGCTGCCGAAATTGCACAAACTTTACAGGATTCGGCCAACTATACATCCATTGTATGGGTTGACTCTACCTTTAAAGACATGGGTAAAATAAAAAAAGGACAAAAGATTGAAGTTAGTTTCCCGTTGAAAAACGTAGGTAATAAAAACCTGGTTATTTCGCAGGTAAACGCAGGTTGCGGTTGTACTGTACCTGAGAAACCAGAGAAGCCAATTGCACCCGGCGGACAGGAAATTATTAAAGCTGTTTTTGACAGCCAGAATCAATCGGTTGGTACACCTTTAAGAAAAACGGTTACGGTGGTTGCTAACACCATGCCGTCTACCACCCACCAGCTTACTTTTAGCGTAACTGTTGAAGAATAATTAATTAAAATTTTAAACAAGTATAATAATGAGTATTTTCTTTTTGCAAGCCAAGCCTTCCGGACCATTAGGTGGATATGAAACCATCGTGTTTATGTTAATGATGGTGGTGGTTTTTTGGTTATTCTTTATTCGTCCTCAAGCTAAAAGAGCTAAAAACCAGAAAAAGTTTATTGAAGATTTACAAAAAGGCGACAAAATTGTAACTATTGCCGGTATACACGGTACTGTAAATAAAATTAACGAAGACGGTACTTTAAGTGTTGAAGTAAGCCCGGGCAGCTACTTAAAAATCGAGAAATCGGCTTTAAGTCTTGACTGGACAGCCCAGGTTAACAAACCTGTTACTGATGCAGCAAAAAAGTAATTGAAATAAGCTAATAAAAGCCACAGTAATTGCTGTGGCTTTTATTTATACAAACCTCGCTCCTATTCCTGTTATTTACTTTAGAATAACTACTCCGAAAATTCATTCCGAAGCCCTCCCTTACCAAATTTATAATCCGGGTAGCCTTACAGCTACCACCGGAAAAACCAATTTTTATTTTTTGTAACTTGTGTATTCATAGTTTTAGCCATAACTATTTTGAATGGATATGTATGGTTAGTAAGTATGAATACGGCTAAACCTAAACAGGTGTAACATGTTAAAAGTGGGCATAACAGGTGGTATTGGTACCGGCAAAACAGTAATAGCAAAAATTTTTGAAACATTAGGTGTGCCGGTTTATTATGCTGATACTGCAGCAAAAAAGATTATTAATACCAACCCTATTGTAAGGGAAAACATCATTCAACATTTTGGGCCGGAGAGTTATCTTAACGGCAAATTAAATACACCTTATATTTCCGGTATTGTTTTTAAAAACAAGGAAGAGCTAAAAACATTAAATAATATCACACACCCGATTGTAATACAAGATTCACAAAACTGGCTGTTGCAACAACAAGCACCGTATGCTTTAAAAGAAGCTGCTTTACTATTTGAAAGCGGTTCTTACAAAGAACTGGATGTCATTATCGGTATAACCTCACCTTTGGATACCCGTATAGAACGGGTAATGAAACGTGATAATATATCCCGTGAAGCCGTACTGGAAAAAATGGAAAAACAAATGGATGAAGAGGAAAAAATGGCTAAATGTGACTTTGTTATTTATAATAATGATACTGAGGCTGTAATACCACAAGTACTACAATTGCATGAAAAATTAAAACTGGGCATTGATACATCAGTGAGATAAATCAGCAATGATTTCGCATACCACAAACTGGTATTTTATTACACATAGTTTCATATATATTTTTTTCGTATTATCTTGTACCTTAATTAAAAACGTACAAATGAAAAAAATCTTAAGTGTGGCCATTGCTTTATGTGCCATTAGTTCCTTATCTGCTCAAAAATTTACGTATGGTATTAAAGGTGGTGTAAATACCAATGAGCTTAGCATTGTTTCTACCGACCGGGAAGAAGATGAGACAACAAAACTTTCCGCCAGTAAAATTGGGTTTCAAATAGGTGGCGTAGCGGAGTTATCGTTATCTGATAACTTTGCCATTCAACCCAATCTTCTTTTTACTTTAAAAGGAGGTAAATTCCCTATGAGCCCTTATAATATAAACATTTACAGTATTGAATTACCTATAAACTTATTGTACAAAACCAATGGCTTTTTTGCCGGCGCAGGCCCCAATCTGGGTTATGGCATAAGCGGCAAAGTAAAAGTTAATAACCGCACCTTTGATGTATTTGATGAAGAAGAAGCAGGTGAATTACCCCTTAAAAGATTTGAAGTTGGTGCTAATTTAATTATGGGATATCAATTCTCTTCAGGCTTAAATATTAGCAGCCATTACACTGTAGGCTTAAGTAACTCTCTTAACAATGATAATAATAGTGATAATAAAGTAAGGAACAAAGTACTTGGTCTTTCAGTAGGCTATACATTCGGCAAAAAATAATTGATGTATTATTTAAAATAAAAAGGGGCCGTTTAGAAAATCTAATCAGCCCCTTTTTATTTTATTACCGGGTTAATTACTTCAATTTACTCAATGCGTCTTTAATACGTGCCCAGGCTTCTTCAATTTTAGGTAAGCTGTTAGCAAACGAAAAACGTACGCATGCCGGCTCGCCAAATGCCTCACCCATTACCGATGACACGTGTGCTGTATTCAACAAATACATACAAAAATCTGCTGAGTTAGTTACGGTTGTTGTACCATCGGACTTACCGTAATAAGAACTAACATCAGGGAAAATATAAAATGCACCATCAGGTTCCGGACATTCAACACCCGGTATATCAGCAACCAATTCTAATACTCTTTTTTTACGGCGTGTAAACTCTTCTGTCATTTCAAGAGTCGGTTTTAAATCGCCTGTTAGTGCTGTTACAGCAGCTTTCTGTGTTATAGCACAAGTACCGCTGGTAAACTGACCTTGAATTTTTTCAGTTGCTTTTGCAACTTCTGCACTCGCAGCAATATAGCCCAAACGCCAGCCCGTCATGGCAAAACCTTTACTTAAACCATTGATGATAATTACACGGTCTTTAAGATCATCGAACTGTGCAATACTTTCGTGTTTACCAATGAAGTTGATGTATTCATAAATTTCATCAGAAATAATGTAAATGTTTGGGTACTTACGAAAAACATTTGCCAAACCTTCCAATTCATCTTTTGTATATACTGTACCGCTTGGATTACATGGCGATGAAAACATAAACACTTTTGTGTTAGGTGTGATAGCCGCCTCTAGTTGTTGAGGTGTAATTTTAAATTTTGCTTTTGCTTCTGATTTTACCTCCACTACTTTACCACGGGCAATTTTAACCAACTCACTGTAAGTAACCCAGTAAGGGGTAGGAATAATTACTTCATCATTATCATCAACCAAAGCCAGAATTGTATTTGCCAAACTTTGTTTAGCACCGGTAGATGTTACAATATTTTCCGGTTTGTAATCTAAGTTGTTATCACGTTTTAGTTTTTCGCAAACGGCTTCACGCAAATCTAAAAAACCCGGTACCGGCGTATAGTGACTCCAATTATCGTTAATGGCCTTTATGGCAGCGTCCTTAATATGTTGCGGCGTATCAAAATCGGGTTCACCTAAACTAAGGTCAATTACATCAATACCCTGTGCTCTAAGTTCACGGCCAAGTTTAGCCATTTTTAAAGTTTCGGGTTCGTTAAAGCGCTGCAAAAAAGAGGAGAGCTGCATGATTGTTTTTATTATTTATTTAAGGTTAAACAAAATACCTGTCTAAAAGGCTTGCAAATTTACTAAAAGAAACCATGCCTTTTACCACAATATTTACACAATTATTTACGAGTTTCGGTATTTTATTGATAGTTCAAAAACGAACATTTGTTATAGTTTGGCATTATAACGATTGTGTGAAATTGCATCAGCACTATTATTTTGCTGGCTTCATTCTTGTATCTTAACATAAATCTATTTACCTCTTAAACAATTTTATAATGAAACTATTCTCTTTTCTTTTTATATGCCTATCTATATTGGCCTGCAACACTAGGCAAAACGATAAAAAAAACACTGAAGAAAACGTACCTGAAACAAAAGAAAATTCCGGTACACAATGTTATTTATATACATCTGCATTTGATACCATCTTGTTAAATATTACGCAGACGAATGAAAATGTTACGGGAACCTTATTATATAAATTAAAAGAAAAGGACAGTAACACAGGTACCATTCAAGGCACCATAAAAGACAGTATTATTCTGGCAGATTATACGTTTATGTCAGAAGGAATAAACTCGGTAAGACAGGTAGCATTTAAAATAGAGGACGATAACCTGCTAGAAGGCTACGGAGAGGTTATGAATGATAATGATAAAACAAAATTTAAAAACCCGGACTCATTAATTTTTAGCTCATCGCTTAAAATAGCAAAAACAACCTGCCCGTAATATTTACAAGACGTACTTGTAAAATATTGACCGGTAAAAGACGTTCATATTTAAATAGCTATATTTGACACATGAAAATGATAATTACCGCCACCCTGATGGCCACTTTAATAAGCTTCAGCGCTTGTAATAATAATGATTCGGCAGATAACGAATCTACATCTACTCCTGTTAATAGTAATGCGATTAACAATAGTATAACTGACAGCAATTCAACTATTACAACACCGTCAGTACCTAACAGCGTTCAACAACCTGCAGGCGGTAATGTGGTATTAAATCCACCTCACGGACAGCCGGGCCATAATTGTGATATTGAAGTAGGGCAACCTTTAAACAGTGCCTCTAAAAGTAGTAATACAGCACAACCAATTATGACTACTCCGGCCCAAAGCCCTACCGTAGTACCAAACAGTCCTTCTGCCCCACTACCAAGCGGCATTGCTCCTAATAACGGACAAGTTAAATTGAACCCCGCACACGGGTTACCCGGACACAGGTGTGATATTGCAGTGGGTGCTGCACTTTAACAAAAAATGATTTTATAGCAAAGAGGTGGTTCGCAAGAATCACCTCTTTGTTTGTAACTTGTTAGAACAAATATATAATATGACAATTCAAGAAACATACCTGTACTTAAGACGAAAAAAATATATAAATATAATCATCATTTTTTGTCTGTTAGGTTTGGTTGCCATTACTGTATTTGTTGATTTTTTATTTGCTCAACATCACCAAACTTCATTTTATATATCGGAGTCCTTATTGTTTAGTACATTTTGGTTTTTGTTTTTGCCCTTGCTGAATATACAAACGAAACTAACCTTACGTACTGATAAAATGTTTACAGTACCCGTAATTGCAGCATTGGTTGTAATAATACATTTATTAGTTTATCCCGTATTAGTTTGGTTGTTGTCAAAACTTTTATTTCAGTATACTTTCCCATACCGGCAAACATTCAGTTTTGCCCTTACCGAGCATTTAATTAAAACCGTGATTGTTTACGGACTTGCTGTACCCATTATTATCCTGTATAAAAACAGACTGGTATTAAAACGGATAACTACCGAAAAAGTGTATGATGTAATTTCTGACATTCGTACCATTATTGTATCTGATACAGGCAACAAAAAAACAGTGGTTGAAACGGCTGATATTATTTACTTTTCTGCCAGTAGTCCTTACACCACTATTCACCATAAAAATAAAAAATACTTATCGGCTGAAACATTAAAGTCATTAATGCTGCAATTAGAAAGTAACCATTTTATCCGCATCCACAAATCGCATATTGTAAATATCAAACAGGTTACAACTTATCAATCGCGGCTTAATGGGGATTATGATGCTACACTTTCTGACGGTACCATTTTACGGGTAAGCCGTAATTATGCTGCTAGTTTTAAAATATTATTTGCCCTTACTCATCCTGTTACGATAAAATAGCCTCGGCTTACCCTGTTGTATTTGTAAATCAAGCTGTTGCAATATCATATTTGCTAAAACTTATTTACATGAAACATTATGTATTCTTTTTATTAGCCATCGTAACATTGGCTAGCTGTAATGGCCAAACAAAAAATCCGGTTAAGAAACAAAGCCAGTTAGTAGGCGGTGGTTGTGATGGTTGTGAATTAATGTACGTGGATACACCTCGAAATAT
This sequence comes from Chitinophagaceae bacterium UBA4857, assembly GCA_002399735.1. Taxonomy (GTDB): domain Bacteria; phylum Bacteroidota; class Bacteroidia; order Chitinophagales; family Chitinophagaceae; genus Terrimonas. The sequence continues at coordinate 55,181 of DHEF01000013.1, read as the reverse complement.
TCGTGCAGTTGATACAAGTGCAGGATGGTATGAAGATGGCACTAAACTAATTATTACCGGCACCGTTTTTCAGTTAGGCGGGAAAACACCGGCCCCCAATGTGATTCTCTATTATTGGCAAACTGATAATACAGGCCATTACACGTACAAAAAAGGTATGACTGAAAAAGCACGACCGCATGGTTTTATACGCGGTTGGGTAAAGACTGATAGTGCCGGGCATTACACTATTCATACATTAAGACCTGCGCCTTACCCTGATGATGTTTCCCCCGCACATATACATTTATCCATTAAAGAACCCGATGTTGAGAATGAATACTATACTGATGAAATAAACTTTGATGATGATAAACTATTGATACCGCATTTAAAAAAATACCCGCAGGAAAAACGTGGGGGTAGCGGTATTGTAAGGGTATTGCTTCAAGGCGATTTACAAATTGCCGAACATGATATTGTACTGGGATTAAATATTCCAAATTATCCAAAAACACTAGCGCAGAAAAATCTCTCGGGTTTGAATATTGCTGAGGACCAGCCATCGTTTATGCCCTACCATGCGTATGGACCCGACAGCGGTACCCAAACCTGTCCGGTTTGCAAGTACGGACGTTACCATGGCATTGTTTACTTTGTTGGTAACAAGCCTGACTGGAATGATATAAAAAGCTGGCTAACTTTTTTAGAACGTGAAAGTGTAAAGCGACAACGCTACCTGAAGGTTTACTTTGTGTATGGAAACGAGAATAATTACAATAAGGAAGTACGTATGCAGGAAATAGAACAAATAGGTAAAAAATTAAACATTGTACATACGGCGTTAACCTTTGTGCCCTCTTTTACCAACACAGCTACAGAAGCCCATTTAAACAAAATAAACCCTGAGGTTGAAAATACATTTATCATTTACAAACACCGGAGTATTGTTGATAAACATATTAACCTCAAGCCTACAAAGGAAAACTTTCGGGCAATTTCACAATCATTAAATAAAACGCAAGGCTTGTATTTTAACTTGCCGGAGCCAGAGCATGATTAAGATTTTAAAGTTTACATAAAAATTTGCAATGGGTTAAAGTGGTGCCGTAAAATTCGATGATGCAGCATAAATGGGGTTACCGAATTTAATTGGGGATACTGCTAAACGCCCAATAGCATTACTACAGTTGAACGGAGCGTCGCCCCGAATCAAACACACAAGGCCAACTCGGGGTAAAAAACAAGGGACGATCAATCAGGGCTATACAGTTGGTAACATAAAAAACAACGCCTTCTAATTTAGCTGCATTTGCATACCATATAATAGCGACTAATTAAAGCTTTAGCAGAATTAGTTTGTAACATTTTAATTTTCAATAAGTTACAATCAATTTATGCAATATTAAAAGTTCTGCTATATATACCCGAAAACATTATCTTTGCACCCTTTAAATTACCAAAATTGTCTTTGGTTTGCTGTAACCGGCTGGCCGAAGGCATAAAAATTGTAAATTACCATAACGTATGCAACTGAAAGGTTTGGTTCGATTTTTTACGATCCTGCTTATTATTTATTCTCTGTATCAGCTTTCGTTTACATTGTTTGTTCGCAACCATGAAAACAAGCTGGAGAAAAAAGCTAAAGCTGACATTGCCCGTAACTATCCAAGTGCCGCAGAGAAGTTTCCTGACAACAAAGATTCTCAAGCTGTTTATCAGGAACAATTGGACAAATTGTTTAATGATCGTTTAGCAAGATTAAAAGACAGTACAAAAGGTGAAACGCTTAGTTATGGCATTACCGGTGCCATAAGCTACCAAAAAGCTAAAGCGGAGGAGTTAAACCTTGGTCTTGACCTGCAAGGTGGTATGAACATTACCATGGAAGTAGAAATGACCGGTTTATTGAAGGGCTTGACTAACAACCCTAAAGATCCTGAGTTTTTACAAGCATTGGATAACGCTAACAAACGCAGAGGTAACAGTGATGCCAACTTTGTAAAGTTGTTTGCTGAAGAATTTAAAAAAATTTCTCCTAATAAAAATCTTGCTTCCATTTTCGCATCGGCAACTACCGGACTGGTTGGTGTTAATGACAGCGATGCGACTGTGATTTCTAAATTAGAAGGACAGGCACGTGAAGCATTTGCAAGCAGTTTAAATATTTTAACTACACGTATTGACCAGTTTGGTGTAGCGCAACCTAATATTAGCCCCGACCCTTCAAAAGGCATTATTACTGTTGAGTTACCGGGTATTCAGGATAAAGAACGTGTACGTAAATTATTACAATCATCGGCTAACTTACAGTTTTGGGAAACTTACAAAATTGAAGAATTAGTAACCTCTTTACAACAAGCTGATGCTGTTTTTGACGGACTGTTAAAGGGAACCAGCAAAAACGATACAATTGCAAAGGTTGATACTATTAAACAAACTATAGCCAAAGTTGATACTACTAAAAAAGATACTACCAATAAAGGTATTGCAATATCTGATTTAGACGGTGACGATACTGCTGATAAAGGCACTACTGCCGGTGCAGAAAATGGCAGACGCTCTTTGTTTGAGTTTTTAGCTCCTATGCAACAGCCGGGTACTGCCGTTATTGGTATTACCAGAGATACTGCCCAATTAAGAGCTTACCTGGAAAATCCTGCTATTCGTAAATTTTTCCCTCGTGACCTTCGCTTTGCATTTGGTTTAGCCGAAGGAAAAACTAAAACTGATTTTCCTTTATACGGTATTAAAACCTACGGTAGCGAAAGAGCTCCGGTAGAAGGAAATGTAATTAGAAAAGCTGAACAGACTTATGACCAGACAGGCGGTAGCAAGCCCATTGTTGCTATTGAAATGACTGACCAAGGTGCTAAAGATTGGGGAAGACTGACTGCGAAAACATCTCGTAAGTCTAACAACCCTACTCCTATTGCTATTGTAATTGATAATATCGTTTACTCTGCTCCTACTGCTGAAGCTGAGTTAGGTGCTAACTCTCAAATATCCGGTAGTTTTACTGTTGATGAAGCAAAAGACTTAGCTAACATTTTAGCTTTAGGTAAGGTAAACGCTCCTGCTAAGATTGTATCTGAGCAAACAGTTGGACCAACTTTAGGTAAAGAAGCTATTAAAGGTGGTTTAATGTCCTTTGGTATTTCTTTCCTGGTAATATTTATATTAATGTTGGTTTACTACAACACCAGTGGTTGGATTGCTAACATTGCATTGGTATTAAACTTACTTTTCACTATTGGTGTATTAGCAGGTTTAGGTGCTACTTTAACGGCTGCCGGTATAGCCGGTTTGGTACTTACCATTGGTATGGCGGTAGATACCAACGTAATTATATATGAACGTATTAAGGAAGAACTTAACAGAGGCAAATCCTATGCGCAGGCTGTTAAAGACGGTTATCGCCGTTCGTTAGCCCCTGTATTGGATGGTCACATTACCTCGTTAATGACTGCGGTAATTTTATTTTACTTTGGTTTAGGACCTGTGAAAGGTTTTGCTACTACGCAAATCCTGGGTCTTTTACTTTCATTGTTCTGCGGTATTTTGGTAAGCCGTTGGATAACTGAGATATTTGCAAAACGTAAAGTAAATGTTCAATATTTTACAGCAATAAGCAGTAAGATTTTTAAACATGCAAGCTATAAATTCATTGAGTTTAGAAAAGTTGCCTATGGTATCTCTTTCGTAATTCTTGCATTAGGTATTGCTTCTTTTTTTAACGGGTTCCATTATGGTGTTGAGTTTGATGGCGGACGTAGCTACAAGGTTGATTTTGACAAAAAAGTACCTGTTGAACAAGTAAGAGAAGACTTACGTGCTACATTTGAAAACGAAAACCCGTTAATTAAAACCATCGGTGATGAAAGTACTTTAGAGATTACTACATCCTACTTAATTAATGAAACGCGTAATGAATACGCTGACTCTGTTGTAGTACATAAATTACACGAAGGTTTAGCTAAATACTTACCGGCTAATACAAACTTTGATAAGTTTGAATCGACCAACCTGTTAGGTTCTAAAAAAGTATTACCAACCATTTCTGACGATTTAAAAAGAGGTGCGGTACAGGCAACCATTTTTGCCATCATCCTTATCTTCTTATACATCTTCATCCGTTTCCGCGACTGGAAATTCTCGCTGGGAACTATTATATCGTTGGTGCATGACGTATTGGTAACCTTGATCGTATTCTCGTTTGCAAAAAATATTGTACCGTTCCCGTTAGAGATTGACCAGCACTTTATTGCGGCTATCTTAACCGTAATTGGTTTCTCTATGAACGATACCGTAATTGTATTTGACCGTATACGTGAGGACACTAAACTGTATCCTAACCTTGGCCAAAAAGAATTGATTAACAAAGCGATTAATGATACTTTAAGCCGTACTATTATGACCTCGTTAACGGTGTTCTTAACCGTATTGATCCTGTTTATTTTTGGCGGTGAGGTTACAAGAGGGTTTGCCTTTGCTATGCTGATTGGTGTAATAACCGGTATCTACTCTTCTATCTTTGTTGCTGCTCCAATACTGGTTGACTTAGGTCGCGGTAAAGTTGCAGGCAGAAAAGAAAATGCAAAAAGCTAATAATTAATTACTTAGTGATATTAAAGCCGGTCAGTTTCTGACCGGCTTTATTTTTTAAATAACCAGAAAGCCTGAAATTTCAGCCCTTTTTTTAGCTATCTTTGAAACAATCACATTACGTTATGTGTTACGTAACGTTACCTATGCTTAAACATACTATTGCATACCGCCGGCCAATCAATCGGCAGTTTTCATAAAAACGACAGACAGGATTTATCAACTTATTTTGACAATAACCAAAATAAAAAAACTGATTGGATGCATCACTTACCGCAACTGATAACAGACCTTACGCTTATATTGGCCGTAGCAGCTATAATGACGCTTATTTTTAAAGCGTTAAAACAGCCGCTTGTATTGGGCTATATTATTGCCGGGGTTATTGTTAGTGCTAATTTTTCGTGGTTCCCTTCTATTTCTGATGCACAAACTGAGAACGTTAAAGTACTTTCAGAAATAGGGATCATCTTTTTATTATTCAGCCTGGGGCTTGAGTTTAGTTTTAAAAAACTGGCGCAGGTTGGTGGCTCATCTTCTGTTTCAGCCTTTGTAGAAGCCATAGGTATGTCTGCTTTAGGTTATGGCGTAGGACAATTGTTGGGTTGGTCCATTATGGATAGTATCTATCTTGGTGCAGCTTTGGCCGTATCTTCTACCACCATTATTTTAAAAGCAGTAGAAGAATTAGGTTTAAAGAAAAAGAAATTTGCCAGCCTTGTCTTTGGTATTTTGATTGTAGAAGACCTGATTACCATTGCCATATTGGTATTATTAACTACACTTTCGGTTAGCCAGCAGGTAAACGGTATTGAGCTATTACTTTCTGTAGGTAAACTTATCTTCTTCCTTATTTTATGGTTTGTTGCCGGTATATTTTTTATACCTACCATACTTAAAAAAACACGTAATCTGATGAACGATGAAACCCTGTTAGTGGTTTCTATCGCCATGTGTTTGGCCATGGTTTACCTGGCGGCCGAGGCAGGTTTCTCCTATGCCTTAGGTGCTTTTGTAATGGGTTCGTTATTAGCAGAAACTACCAAGGCCGAAAGAATTGAACATTTGGTAAAACCGGTAAAAGATCTTTTTGGTGCCATCTTCTTTGTATCGGTTGGTATGATGATAGACTTAAAAATGATTGGCGAGTATGCCATTCCTATTTTATTAATCACACTGGTTTGTATAGTTGGTAAAGTAATTACAACCGGTATAGGTGCATTTATCTCCGGTAATTCTTTAAAAGTTTCGTTACAAACCGGTATGAGTTTGGCACAGATTGGTGAGTTCTCATTCATTATTGCCATGTTAGGTTCAACGCTAGGCGCAACAAGTGCTTTCTTATACCCCATTATTGTGGCAGTATCAGGCGTAACTACCTTTACCACACCATATTTAATTAAAGCAAGCTCACCCTTTTATGATTGGATAGACAGAAGGATGCCGGAAAAATGGCGTAAATCGCTTACCCGATATAGCTCTGAAGCTACCACCATTACTGCCACCAGCGATTTTCACCAGGTAGTAAAATCGTTTGTAATTAATGTATTGTTATTCTCCGTGATTATTGGCGCATTAGTATTTTTATCGGCTACTTATATTTTACCATGGGTAAACGAAAACACCAGTTACGCTATTGGACGTATAACCGTTACCTTATTTACATTAGCAGCCATGGCGCCATTTCTTTGGGGGCTTATTGTTCGTAACGAACGTAACGAATCCTTTGTTAAAATATACGCTATTCAAAAATACCGCAGTCCTATTTGGGTAATGCGGGGTATAAAATTAGCCTTGGCCGTCTTCTCGATTGTGTTTTTATTTAATCGCTTTTTCTCTATCGAAGTAGCACTTACTGCTGCGGTTATTATTTTGTTTGTATTTGTTTTCTTTCGTAAAAAAATTCAGGAGCAATACGACCGTATTGAAAACCGCTTTATTAATAACCTGAACGACCGTGAACTGCAAGCCGAATTAAAGCAACTCGAAATACAAGCCAGCAAACGAAACGTGGCATTAGCGCCTTGGGATGCTCACATGACAACGTTTGAGGTTTTACCTGAAACAAGTATTATTGGTAAAACACTGGAAGAACTAAAATGGCGTGAAGTAGTTGGCGTAAACGTGGCTATGATAAAGCGTGGCCAGGTAACCATTACCACCCCTACCCGTTACGACCGTATTTATCCCGGCGATAAATTATATATTATTTGTACCGATGCGCAGGAAAAGAAAATGAATGCCATTTTACGTGCCGATAAAAAACTGTTAGAACGTCAGCATGATGCAGAGGTGGAGCTGGATAAATTTACTATTGAACACGACTCTCCATTTATTAATAAATCTATCCGCGACTCAGGCATTCGTACTATAACCAACGGTTTGGTAGTAGGTATAGAACGTGATGGCGAACGTATCTTAAACCCCGAATCGTCCATGATATTTACCGAAGGCGATGTGGTATGGATTGTGGGTGAGAAGAAACTGATTGACAGCATTAATTGATTTAGGATGTAGGATTTTTTGATTGCTGATTTTTCGATGTCTGATTTGAGATTTCAGTATTGAGAAATGAGACAAAGTATATTTCAGCTTCATGTCCTTGTACTAATGTCTACATACTAAATACTTTTGTTTAATCATCTGCATTACTACTATCATCGGCTGTTGTGATCCGATAGGATCGGGATTTAATTTATTTCC
>DHEF01000013.1:0-47797 GCA_002399735.1 Chitinophagaceae bacterium UBA4857 | reverse complement strand
TTATTTCCAGTGGAAATGAATTAAATACTATCACTTGTGCTGCAACAATTCTATTGGGCATTATGTTTCTAACCCCGAGCTTAGCAAGGTGCGTTTGATTCGGGGCAGTACCCCGTATTTTAATCGGGGCCGTTCGGTAATTCTATTCAGCATTATTGTGCAAGTAACCAACCATAAAATAATAAAAGCCCTGTTAACAGGGCTTTTTCTTTATGTAATGATTTGTAAACTTGAGTGTAATTTGCTCATTAGTATTCCTACAGTTGAAAAGTGAGGCTTAAATTCATTTCCTCTGGAAATAAATTTAAGCCCAATCCTATCGGATTGCAAGGGATGATGATTAGTAGTACTGCTGCTGATAACTAAAATAAAAAACTACGGAAATAAAGTTGTTTGATTACCTATACCATGCTGCGTGGCTAAATACCAAATTACAAAAGCCAACGACAATCCTAATAAAACGTAAGCAACAATCATCCAAACATCACGGGTGGTGGTTTGTGGTGCCAACAACTCAATCATTTCGGCAGAAGTTTTTTCCTGCTCGCCTACCCTGATGGTATGTAAAGCCTGGTCACGTTTTACTTTATGTGCTGTTACTGCATGACCACTGGTAAATTGTTTAACCGTACTATCAAATTTTATACTGCCTGCTAAACCGCCGGTAAATACACCTACCTGTTGCCAGTTTATTACGGTACCGTTTTGTAATTGCTGTTGCAAATCAAAAACAAAATCGTTGTATTTAACAATGGCCTCTCTTTCGGTTATATTAAATGCACCGGCCACCCAATTATATAATTTTATGGGTGCGGTAGTCGCATTATCATTGGTAAGATTAACCTGATAAGTACCTGCTGTAATACTGTGATCAACTACATTTATCACCGCATCGGACTGTTGCAGTAACAGTGTACCAATGCCCGGTAATTGCAATTGTTGGTGTTGTATAAGATAGCGATATAACTGCTGGTACATTATTTATTTTTTTTGTCGAACGAATATACGATACCGCCAACAAAGTTAAAGCCATAAACAGGATATTGGTTCCAACGTTGGTACTCCTGATTGGTAATATTGTTAAACTGCGTCCACAGGCTAATATTGTTCCATACTTTAAACTCCAGGCCTGCATTTAAATCAAAGGCACCTTTTAACTTGGTACTGCTTCCGTCCGGACGCACAAAATGTGCACCATCCCAACCAAACATATCTACTTTTAACCAAAGGTCCTTAATAATCTGGGCACGTATATTGGCGTTCATTTCCATGGGCAACATACCCCATGCTTTTGCATTGTTGCCTTTTAATTTTGTAAACTGGTTTAGAGTAATGCCGGCAGTAGCCGAAAATCTTTCTTCAACTGTATAACCTAATTCACCACCCATTACAATCACATTCATATTATCCTGGTTCACAATTCTGAACGATTTTCCATCGGAAGGCATACCACCAACAATTGCTGTATCATTAATAAACAACTGCTGGTTATGCAGTTTATTTACACCTACTTTAGCACTGTAAATAAAATGATCGACCAAGGTGCCTTTAATACCACCAAACACTTCTTCAACCCAGGTGTTTCTTAATTCACCTGGTGCCCATATCCATGGGTTTTGTGCTGCAAGTGACTGGTAAGATGTTTTACGCATATGCCCTGTCCAACCACCATGTACCACAAATTGCTTATCGGCAAGTGCATACTCAGCTAAGATGTTGGGGAACATTTTAAACTCGCTGTTATCCCAACTTGGTCTGATGCCCACTTGCGCTAAAAACTTTTCCGACTTATACGTAATACCCGGTGCTACATAAAAAATGGTATTGTTAATAGCCTTTTGTTTGTCGCGGGATAAACGTGTCATATCAAAAGCTAATGCAAGATTTACCGCAAAGTCGCTATTGATATTTTTTTCTAAAGGCAGGTTTAAAACAGTATTGCTTTCGCTGTTTTTAAGATGGTCGGAGAACACATCAATCTTTAACTCCGGTGCATAACTTAAGGCAAAATTTGTTTCCCGCAGGTTGCGTAACATAATACGTCCTGAAAAAGTATTAAACTGTTGTCTTAATGAGTCTTTGGGAAAGGACAATGTTTCCGGCTGGTAGCCATATTTATATAAACGATCGGCTTTAAAACCAACACCACCGGACCATTCTAAATCTTTGGCTGTTTTATAAAATGCCGTTACCCTTGCCTGTGCATTGGCATTTTGCTGGTACTCTCTTTTACCGTTTGACGAAGTGTATTTGGCAAATATCTCTGCTCCGGCAGTACTGCCATCACCAAATGAAAATCCTGCTTGTACGTAAGGCGTTTTCAATGTACCAAAACCGGCTTTAATATAGTTGCTACTGTTCCACACACCGGCAGTATCATGTTGTAATGCCAACGGTGTTAATGCACCGGGTTGATAATCGAACAACAAATGCTGATTAGGCACATTGTATTGTAATACAGGTTTTGTTGTATCGGGTTGAGGCGGTGTAGCGTTAAAATTAATTTTAGCACTCTCCCTTAATACAGGTTTAAATGCCGAAGTAATTTCTACCGAACGTTTGCGTGTGGTATCCTGCGCCTGCACCATAGCTGTTGCACTTAGCAACAATAACGACAATACTACCGGTTTATTTATATGTTTCATCTGTTGTAATAGCTATTTAAGACAGTAACAAAAATTTCAATTAATTAAACCTGCTTGCTTTTTGTTCTTCAGCAGCAGCCTGCGCCAGTTTGGTTTTTGCTTCGCTTTGCAGGTCAGCATCCAAACTATTATCTACTACACTCTGGAAGGTAGCTTTGGCATTGAAATAATCCTTTTGTTTAAAATATACATCGCCCAATAATATGTACGATTTGGTTACCCAATAACCATAAGAACCCGACTTATTAATGGTTTCAAAAGCGGCTTTTTCTGCATCCGATAATTTATCCAATGCCAGCCAGCTATTGGCAATTTCGTAACGGGCTTCGGCGGCTAAGGCTGCTTTGTTCTGGCTTACTACTGTTTTAAAAGTAGCAATGGCCTGGTTGTAGTTACCTTCTATTTGCGCCGATTTTGCAATGGCCATATTGGCTAATGCTTTATCATCCGAGCTACTGCCTTTGGCTACTGTTAACTCCTTAGCATTGGCTACGGCTTCGCTCCATTTTTTTAACTGGTACTGGCTACGTAATAAACCACGCATCGCTTCCAGTTTGTTTTCCTGGCTGGAGGCCAGTTCCGTTAATTGTTTGTAATATGCTTCGGCTTTTACATAATCCTTTTTCTCAAAAAAGTTTAGTCGGGCAACTTCCAATACAGCACCTTCAGCATATTTATTAGGTGCATTATCGGCCACATACGTGAAAGCCGCTAATGCATTATTCCAATCCTTCTTATCACTGTAAATATCACCACGGTAATAGTTGGCATCAATAGCATAAGCACCGTTGGGGAATTTTTGCAGGTAATTATTATAGGCCGTTAAAGCCGCATTTACATTATTAGCCTGATAGTGGTTATCAGCTACAAAATAAGTAAGCGAATCTTCAGTATTAACACTGATAGGTTTACCCATTTGTTTCATATACGCCGCATATTCTTCAGGGCGATTGTCATTTACATATACCACTTTAATATTCTCCATTGCATCGGCCGCTTCAGGCGAGTTAGGATATTGTCCTATCAAAGCTTTGTAATATTTCACCGCATCAGCACTGTTATTCAAGTTATAGGCCGCAATACCCATTTTTAATAGTGCTTCCGGTTTTTTACTGGCATTACCCGATTGGCGCACCACTTTATCCAGGTAAGTAATAGCTTCTGTGTACTTCTCATCACTAATTAATGAGTTGGCTATTTCCATATTAGCATCCGTTACCAACGACGATTCAGGAAACTTACGTGTCATGGTCGTCATTAAACTTCTCTTTTCAGCGGTGCTTCTAATACCGGCAATCATAGCATTCTGAAAAGTAGCATAATCCTCCGCCGGCCAGGAAAATTTAACTACATTATCATAAATAACTTTTGCTTTTGCATAATTCTTAAGCATAAAGTAACAGTCACCTGTACGCAGGTAAGCATCCTGTGTCATCGCATCGGAACGTAAAGAAGCGTTTTTACCAATAGGCTCAAACTTATCCAAAGCCACCTGGTAGTTTTCTTTTCTTAAATAACAATAACCTAAATTATACCTGGCAGCTACCGGTGTAGCTTCACCACTTGTTGGCGATCCGCCATCCAGATAAGCATTGTAATACTTAATCGCATCATCAATTTTATTGGTACGATAAGCCAGCTCCGCTTTCCAGAAAGATATTAACGGTAACACACTTCCGTTGTAAGGATCTTTTAAAGCTTTATCCAATAATGTATTGGCTTCCGAAAAGCGGCCATCGTTTACCAACTCCGTTGAACGACCATATAATATACGTGGATATAAACGTTTGGCATTTTCGGTTGGCGATTTTAAGCCTTCCATTAATACCAAGGCATCTTTATAGTTATTGGTATTTGCTAAAACCGCTACCAATAACTCCTGTGCTTCGGTTATGTACGTTGATTTTGGATACTCTGTCAGGAAAGATTTTAATCCGTTTAACGCCTCATCCTGATAGCCCAACTCGTAAGAAAGTTTGGCGTACTGAAATTTAGCAATTTCCTTTTGTTCGGCATTACTGCTGTTAGCGGTACAAAATAAAAATGCATTACGGGCATTGGCTTTCTGGCCGGTTTTTAAATAAGCATCGCCTAATAAATACATAGCGTGCTGACTTAATCCATCTTCCTTTCCGCTTAACTGTTTAAACCCTTCAATTGCTTTGTTTAAATTACCGGCTTGGTAATAACAGTAGGATAATTCATAAATATCTTCTCTTCTTACCTTCTCCGTTTTGGCTACATAATCTTCTAAATATGGTAAAGCCTTCGCATATTCTTTTTGTTCAAAATAAGCATGGCCAATCATTTGTTTTAACTCTAAATCATAAAACTGCGATTGCCCGGTTTTAATTTTTGCCTCAGCATACTTTAAAGCCTCTTCACGTTTGCCTTGTATGTAATAAATCTGGGCTATATAATAAGGTACAACTGTATTGTAGCCATCTTCATTTTCTACAATTTTAAAGCTTTGTAATGCATCCGTATATTTCCCTTCCTTAAACGCCAATATGCCATAATAATAATTGGCATCTAAATAATTAGGATCGTTTTTTAAACTGCGTACCGCATTAAACAAAGGTCTTGCCCTGTCAAACTGTTGCATGGTAAAATAAGCATATCCCTGATGAAATTTCATGGTACTTATTTCACTATTGCTCAGGTTGGCAATATTAGCCTGCTCGTAAAAGTTCGCTGCCTCCCTGTATTTCTTTTCCCTGAAATAATACTCGCCCAAATGGTAAGCCAGCATTTGCGAACGGGCACTGTTCTTTTCCAGGTCAATATAATCAATGGCTTTGTTAACCGCTGTTTCCTCATTTTGCTTTAGTGCGCAAACCAGCGTATAGTAATTTAATTCCTGTGTAGTAACGGGCAGGTTTACAGCCTGCGTTTCGGCAGTACCGGCCTTTAACTCTTTAAAAATCGGATAGGCCAGGCTGTACTGCTCCTTCTGAAAATATTCTTTTGCCTCTTTAAACCTGTCCTGCGGATCCGTATAAAATCGTGATTGCTGAGCATGTGCCAGATATACACTGGCAACGGTGCCAACTAATAAGCATATTTTTTTCATTCCTAAGTCCTTTAAAACCGTGTGAGGATAACGTTGCAATATTCAAAATATTTCAGCGCTGACCAAAGAACGTTCCAAACACCTGTGGATAAGTGCCTTTAATGGCAATGTTTAACATTCCATTACAAAAACCATGCAACAGCAGGGTTATTATTTTTATGTTGCCGGCTGTAGTAACGCTAATCAGCTTTACTTGCGTCGCACACTGCATCGTCCCGTTCGCTAATCATCATCGTGTTAATTGACGGAGTCATGTATTTTCATCGACCGTCATTCCGAGTAAGGCGAGGAAACTCCTTGTGTAACTAAAGTAATTCTGTACGGGAGACCTCTCCCTATGGTCGAGGTGACGGAGTCGTATATATTTAACATTCATTATAATCTGTAAATTTCGCATAGTTGCGTTGTCCATTGTCACCTGTCACTTGTCAATTGCCTATGAACTATTAACCTATATCAATGTTCGGTGAAAATAAATTTCCTAATATTGCAGCAACAAAAAAATCGTACTACTTTATGAAAAAGCTTTTCAGCACTAAATATTCTGCTACTTCTTTTGATGTTGCCATGTTATTATTAAGAGTTGTAGCAGGTTCTGCTATGGCCATTGCGCATGGCTTAAAAAAGTTACAAAACTTTAATAGCATTTTAGCAAAGGGTTTTGCCGATCCATTCGGACTAGGACCAACTGTTTCTTTGTCCCTGACCATTTTTGCGGAATTCTTCTGTGCTATTTTTATTATCCTGGGTATTTTCACCCGACTGTCATCTATTCCGTTAATAATTTGTATGTCGGTAGCCTTTTTTAGTGCACATGGTGCCAGACTATATGCAGATGGTGAATCAGCAGGCCTTTTCTTAATGTTGTTTAGCGTAATATTATTAGTAGGTCCTGGTCGTTTTAGTGTAGATCGCCTGATTGGTAAATAGTTTTACCGGCGGTCTGTGGTTAGTACTTTAAAAAAATCATTATATTTATAAAAATATTTTACCATGTCGTTATTAAATCAACAGAAAGGAAAGGATAAAAAAAAGGGTGATAAAAAAAGCACCGGACCTAATGCCGCTGCTGGTTCTAAGTTTATACAAAAGCCTAAAAGCGGTGGTTTTGTAAGCAAACAATCTAACACCGGGTCTCAAAGAGGTAGTTAGTTTTTAATAGTATGTAGTATACAATATTTAGTATATAGAAAGAGGCATTTGATTACTAGTCAAATGCCTCTTTCTTAACCATCTTTTCAGGTATAAATAGTTGATAAAAAAAAATTAGTTTCTATTTTGCATCATATCAAATATAGCATCTAAACTATCTGACCGTGTTCTTATAAAAGGGTTTAAATCCATTGCAATCAAAGTCTTATTAAGTAACTCTCCTTTCAACAAAAACACCAAGCTTTCCTTCCCAATTGTATTCATTATTTTCTTCTCATTTATGCTAATTTCATCTTGAATTTTTTTGATAAATCTGTATATAGTTACACTATCACAATGATATACTTTTGGTTTATTCTGAAACTTTGATAAATAATCTTTCGAATAGTAATCAAACAAAAACGTCGTTTGTAAATCTGGTTTATACTTTTTTGCAGATTTTAAATTATCAAATGAAGTATCTTCCAATAACACTGATAACGTGTTCTTTGATGAATCAAACTGAAAAATCGTCTTTCCTACTTTTTTATCGTTCTGTGTGTATGCCACAGTTTGTGAATCAGACACTAACAACTCAATAATTTTAGTCCTAGTTCCCTGTACACGAAAACTATTAGAGTCCTTGGGGCTAAAATACTCACCTTCTGGAGTAATGATTCTTGAAGTATTTATACTATCATCACTTATCGTTATTATTTCTAGTGCACTGTCAACAAAACTATAATACTCTAAAGGTTTATTCCCAAAAATAATTTTATTATTTGAGTTACAACTTATCGTTATCAGGAGTATACAATATAAAAAAACAGGTAGGCGCATGAATAAATTAGTAAATTTCACTCCTTCTTTTCAGTACTCAAAATTATATATTATTGTGGTTGGAGAGAAACACCAACCGCGACTTGAGGTTAATTCCTTTTTCATTTTTCTTGTATATTCCTATTTGAGTTAAGAATCAAATTTCTTTAAAGGAAAAGAAGCTACCTGATCTTTCCCTCCTAATCAAGTCCTTTTACAAATTGATTGTTATTTAATAGAACATCAAAACTATCAATATCAACAAAAGGGTTCAAATTACTTTTTAAAAAACAACTCGTTAAAATATCTCTGACCGCTAAAAAAGCAAGACCTTTAATCTTTGTATTATTTACACTTTCTTTATCTTTCTGTATTTTTTCCACGAATTCGCTCACAAAATCAACCTTCGATAAACTATCAAGCGTAAATATGCTTTCATAGCTACTATATTTATTCATTGACGCCTTACTATAGAATGTTAGAAAGTATTTATTGTCAAAATCGGGGATGTATTTTCGTGCCTCTTTTATCGATTTAAAGAGTGTGTCTTCAAGTAAAAGTGAGAGTGTACTCTTTGTTGAGTCAAATATTAAAAAGCACTTTTTTACTGCATTCTTAGTTCCTTCATTTTGCAAAAATAATACTGTTTTATCCTCTGTATTTTCAACTTCTTTTATAAGATAAATTATTCGTGCTACATCTTCTTTTTCGTCAGAATAATTATTTGCATCATATACAGGTTCAAATACTCTTACAAAAAACAAACTATCATTCTGAAATTTCAACTTATGTATTCCGTCATTTGTAATAATATAATACGGTTTATCTTTCTTGAAAAGAAAATTCTTATTATTAGAACATGACAATAAAAATGAAAAACAGATAATTGTAAATACCTTAGTCATAATTTATTGTTTATAGATAAAAACTCCTAATCACTTAGTTGTTCTAACGCTTTCGTACATACTATAAAAACTTTCCTATTCTCACTTCCTGGGCAACATTCTTGCTCATAAAACATAGGCTCATAATATTTTTTGTCAACCCTTCTTTTCCCTAGTATCATTATCAGTCTCTCCCATTTGCCATCATCAACAAAGCAACCTTTTCCGTTTTTATTATGTACACAATCACCATTATCTTCAGATTGGATTTTCCAAAATTCGTGTTTAATAAAAACTTTCCATATGGAGTCACCAATATTTTTTTGGATATGATTAGTAGTGTAGTGAAAAGGTGGCTCATTCGTAGTAATAGCATCTTTGTTTAATATGTATTGTATACTATACCATTTTTTATTTTTCTTTGCTAAAATATTATAACGATCAGACCATTGCAAACTAACATTATGAATAATAATATTATTATAATGGCCTAGAATCTTATTAATAATAGAATCAGACATCGCAACAGACTTACTACTATGTTCGGAAAAAGATTTTTTCCAAGTGAGGGAACTACAACCTACAAGTATGCTTGTTAACAAAAGCACCTTAAACAAAAAAATAATTGATTTAAAAAAAAATCTTAATTCTAATTGCATGGAGGTGTTAGTTTTAATGAATCTAAATAATGAGTCGTAAATGAAGGGCAATTCGCAAACTGAAATGTTCCTGTCCTTTTATTTCTTGCAGCACTATTATAACTTTTGTATTTACAAGTATCTCTCCCCATAGTTCCTAATGCCTTCCATGCGCTTGTTTCTCTTAACCCTCCCCAACCCATAGCATATAGAACGGAGTCACGAATACTTGTAGGTGCTTCTTTATTATAAAACCCTTTTATCAGATTTGTAAAGTGGTTGACATAATCTGTTCCCATTATTTGATGCGAATTAATTTGTGTCGGATTTAAAGATTGCTGTGTGTACTCCTGCCAATATATAGGATAATGATTTTTCATCCAATTACTATCAATTTTACCTTGTTTCGTAACAAGCCAATTTTGATATTGCCCCCATCTCAATCTAATAATTGCATGCATAACTTCATGCACAATACTTGATAAAACATACTCATTTGTACTATTTCGCAACATCCATGGATTTAGTTTAATAACAGCTGAAAACTTTGTTTTGCCTTTATAAATCGAAATCGACCCATCTGAATGTGTAGTAGCATCATTATTCCCGGATGAAACATCTATAGTACTAGTATCAAAGGTTAAATGCATATAAGCTGAATCTTTAAAAACAGCCGCACCTGCCATTTGTGCTAAATAATTAAGATTGGGTAAAGAATCGTTTATATATCTATATATACACGGAAACGAGTCTCTAATACTATTTGAAATCCCAATAGAATCAACATCGTAAGGGTCGTACAAAAAATTTTCTTCCGGTTCAACAGGTACAGGTACCCACCCAGTTCCACATGGATCTTC
This sequence comes from Chitinophagaceae bacterium UBA4857, assembly GCA_002399735.1. Classification (GTDB taxonomy): domain Bacteria; phylum Bacteroidota; class Bacteroidia; order Chitinophagales; family Chitinophagaceae; genus Terrimonas. Next base: position 37,747 of record DHEF01000013.1, on the reverse strand, counting down.
TGATTTATTAACTTTAGGCATTGGAGCATTACCTGGTGGGCAGTCCCCAGGATTTGAAGGTGGGGGCCAATTACCGGAGTTATCCCCACCACCTCCGCCGCCACCGCCATCACCCGGCCCGGAACCTCCTCCTCCCCAATCACCACTTCCTCCTCCACCACCATCTCCTATTTCAAACCAATATGTTGTACACATCGTTTCAGTACCCCATACAGCACAAGGCGGAAGCATCGCACTTTGACTTGTCATTTCTCTAAACGCTTTTTTCTCCCGCTCAACACATACATCGTAAGTATTACAAATATTTACAGAAATCATCCTTCCAGCAGGTGCACTATTTTCATTAGTATTTAAAGAAAATGTTACCCCGTAATCACCACGACCAAATTCTTCTTTATTTACCTGTACAGCTATATGTTGAGGTAGTAAGTTATAATCATATATTTTAAACTTACTGGTACCAAATACATTATTATCCAATTTTACAAATAAATTGAAAACATCCTTAGCAATCCATTGGCCATTTGGTTTTTCATCGTACCCAAAAGAAGAATACTGCCAATCAAATAACATTTTACTGGCAATAGAGTCTCCCTTTATTTTCACCACTAATGATGCGTTTACAAAATCCTGACTATCCCTAACAAACGGAATATAAATAATACTTGAATCAACAGCAGTGCTTGCTGTTACTCTCGAAGAAACTGTACCGCTGATGCCTTTTGATATAACCAATGCTTTATCCCATCTTGGAGTACCAATTGCTTTAACATAAGCCGGAACAAAATTGTATATCTCGTTATGCTTCTCTACATAATTGATTACTTTTTTAACAATAGGATCTTGCGTAGTAAATTTATTGAAAAAATTGAGAGCTGTAATGTCTTGGTTTGGTATAGTAACTTTGGGTTCGTTTTCAGTTTTCCGACAGCCGAAAAAAACAAGTAAAGACAATAAAATAACAGCCCCAAAGTTAATGGTCGGTTTTCTCATTAAGTTTAATAGTTAGGTTAGCAAATAATTGGTGCAAACAAAAGTAGTAGTTTTTTTATTTAAAAAAACTACTACTTTAAAATTTAGACATTGTTACACCAACTCCACCCCTAACTTCTCCCCCAACCCTTTCAAATCATCCACCACCGCTTGTAATAACGGAATACCATTTGCGCTACGTTCCGCTTCAAACTCACGTTCAGGGTCGCCGGGTACTAATACTTTTTCTTCGCCGCTAACGGTTGCGGCATTTCTAAATCCTTCTATCCAATGATCCATACTGTTTTTAAAATCATCTGCCGGTCTGAAAGCATCAATACGCATGGCACCTAAAAAATGCCCAATGCCTTTACCCGGTTGTTGTGCAGGCATAGGTACATAAGCCGGAAACGGTGGTACCCAGGGTGCATAATTGGCACCGCTTAACAAAGCAGAAAATATATCTACTATAGCACCTAGTGCATAACCTTTATGGCTACCATGTTCTCTGTCGCCACCTAATGGTAATAAGGCCCCACCCTTTTTTAACTCATGCGGGTCGTGTGAAGTGCTGCCATCTGCATCCTGTATCCAACCGGTAGGTGCTGCCTGGTTTTTACGTTGTAATATTTCCAGCTTACCATTTGCTGCGGTTGTAGTGGCAAAATCGGCTACAAAAGCCGGTTGTTGCCCGGCAGGTGCTGCTACACAAATAGGATTAGTGCCCAGCATTTTTGCGGTAGAAAAAGTGGGTGCTACCAACGGACTGGCATTGGTCATGGTTATGCCAATCATATCTTCCTCCAAAGCCATCATGGCATGGGCTGCAGCAATACCAAAATGGTTACTGTTTTGTACACTTACCCAACCGGTACCAACTGCTTTGGCTTTTTCAATAGCTACCTGCATGGCAAACGGTGCAACTACTAAACCTAAACCGCTATCTCCATCTACCACTGCGGTAGAAGGTGTTTCATGAATAACTTTTATTTGTGGTTGTGCATTTACACGCTGTGCTTCCCACAGGCGTACATACCCGCTTAGGCGGGCAATGCCGTGTGAATCTACACCACGTATATCGGCTGATAATAATACTTTAGTTGCGGTAACAGCGTGTTGCTCGCTACAACCAATTTTCTTAAATACTGCTACTACAAAATTGTATAACTGCTGGTAGGTAAAAACTTGTTCGGCCATGCGGCAAAGATAGCCGCAAATGTGATTTAGTTAATGGTTAATCATAGTATGAAGAATCTTAGATCTCAGATCAGAGATCTAAGATATTTTACTAAAAATGCAGGGGATTTACAAAGTGCCCAATAGAATTGTTGCAGCACAAGTGAGTGACACAACAGGCGATGCTAGTAGTAATGTTGCTGACTAACTAATAATTAAAAAGGAAAAATTTAAAAAAAAGAGGAATATAAAAACCCCTCCTTCGGAGGGGCTTGGGAGGCTAAAACGGTAAATCGTCAGATGCTTCGGTAATTTCGTTTGCATTGGCGTAACTGTTACCACTTGCTGCCGTATTGGCATTTCCGGCATTGGTGTAAGCAGGTGTAGTGCCACTGGCTCCTTCGGCTTTGCTGCCTAATAACTGTACTTCACGTACACGAACCGATAATGACGCTCCGGCTGTACCATCCTGACGGCTAAAGGCTCTTGCTTCGGGAGTACCCTCAACATAAACCTGTACACCTTTTACCAGGTAAGGTGCAACGGCTGTACGATCGGTCCAATAAGCGCAATCAACCCAGGTTGTTTTTTCTTGTAAGTTACCCTGGCTGTCTTTATAACGCTCTGAATGGGCTACAGAAAAGTTGATTACATTTTTTCCGTTAACTGTATTTACAATACAATCTTTTCCTAAACGGCCAATTACTTGCATTTTAATCATAGTGCTCAATTTTTAAGTGACGTAATTATTATTTATGCGGGCAAGTTAATGATATTAGCTGTTAGGAAAATGGTTGTTTATAAAAATTCTGTGAACGCCGGCAAACAATTGCCGGAAGCTGTTGTTTTAAGTACCAATCTAACAATGTACCTTTGCCGTTAGCGAAAAAAGTAATAAAATGAGTAGAAAAGGGAAAGTATTGGTGGCCATGAGTGGCGGTATTGATAGTACCGTGGTGGCGCTAATGCTTCATAATCAAGGTTATGAGGTAGTGGGTATTACTATGAAAACCTGGGATTATGATGCCAGTGGCGGCAGCAAAAAAGAAACCGGCTGCTGTAATGTTGACAGCTTTAACGATGCCCGCCAGGCAGCGGTGGAGCATGGTTTTCCGCATTATATTTTTGATATAAGAGAGGAGTTTGGTGGTTTTGTTGTAGAAAACTTTGTAGATGAGTACATTGCCGGCCGCACCCCAAATCCTTGTGTATTATGTAATACACATATAAAATGGCGTGCCTTACTTAAAAAGGCTGATGCCTTGGGTTGCGAGTATATTGCTACCGGGCATTACGCCAAAATACGCCAACACGATAATGACCGTTTTGTAATTAGCAAAGCGGTGGATGATACCAAGGACCAAAGTTATGTGCTTTGGGGCTTACAACAGGATTTATTGAGCCGTACACTTTTGCCATTGGGAGGTTACCAAAAATCGGAAATACGCCAAATGGCGGTTGATCTGGGTTATCCGCAACTAGCTAAAAAAAGCGAGAGCTACGAAATTTGTTTTGTACCCGATAATGACTACCGCGGCTTTTTAAAACGCCGTGTAGATGGATTGGAAGAGCGTGTAAACGGTGGCAACTTTATTGATAAAAACGGTAAACTGCTGGGTAAACACAAAGGTTATCCGTTTTACACCATTGGCCAGCGTAAAGGTTTGGAAATAGCCATGGGCCGTCCGGTTTTTGTTACACATATTGACCCGGAGCATAACACCGTTACCTTAGGCGATGAAGTAGATTTGGAAAAAAACATCATGACGGTAGGTAAACTTAACCTGATTAAGTACGATACTATTACCCCGGGCATGGAAGCCTTAACCAAAATCCGTTATAAGGACAAAGGTGCTTTATCCAACCTTTACCAGGATGGCAATACGATGAAAGTAGAATTTTACGAATCGGTAAAAGGTATTGCACCCGGACAAAGTGCTGTTTTTTACGAAGGTGATGATGTAATTGGCGGCGGCCATATACAAATGGGTTATAAACAATAGATTAAAACAATATATTTTTAACATTTTCGTTTACAAACGGGGTAAAGCAATTTTCCCCGTTTATTGTTTGTAGCTTTGCTGCATACAATGTAATCGCAACCCATTTTAACTGCTTATATTTTTAAGATTTCCAGCTTATGAACCAAGCCTACCCGCTTATGAGACTTTTTTACACAACATTCTTTTCGTTGGTTATACTATTTGCTGTAAGCTCATGTGGTACAGAAAAAGATGAGTTTGCCTCTCCAAAAATGAGCGACTACCTACCTATGCAAGTGGGCAAATACATTATTTACAGAATGGATTCTACTGTTTTTACCAATTTGAATACCGTAATTGAAGTTCATAAATATCAGGTTAAACACGAAATAGCATCGGTAACAACTGACAACCTTAATCGCACTACCTATGTAGTAAACCGATCGTTACGTAACGAGGATGGCACCAGCGGCTGGCAAGCAAACGGAAATTACACTGTAGTTACTGCCGATGACCAAACTGAAGTGGTAGACGATAACCTGCGAGTATTAAAATTACATATTCCATTACGGGAAGGCTTTAGCTGGAAAGGCAACCGCCACCTGCCATTAAAGCCCTACAAAAACATGTTTACATTTAGTGCCGATAATGATATGCAGAGCTGGGATTTTTATTACGACAGTTTTGGTGATTTTTCATATGAAGACAACAATTACCAGGATGTATTAACCGTAGAAAAAATTGACGAAAGCGATAATTTACCCATAGAACCAAGCACAACTATTGCTTCACGCATCCGATCAGTTGATCGTTATGCTTACAATATTGGACTTGTGTTTAAAGAATATACTATGTGGGAATACCAGAACAACCCATCGGCTCCCAACCCTACTTACACCGGCTTTGGCGTAACCATGTGGATGATAGAGCATAATTAGATTTCGGATGTGAGATGTGAGATTTGAGAATTCAGATGCTGCGTCTATATACTAAGTACTAATATCTAGATACTTTTTATTTAGTCAGCAGCATTACTACTAGCAACGCCTGTTGTGTCACTCACTGCATCGTTCAGTAATTCTATTCGGCATTGTGCAAATGTCATTACACTTGGTAAACTGCATTCAGCATTCAGCTTTCCGCTTTAAGCATTCGGCATTCGGCATTCAGCTTTCTACGCTAATCCAATTAAAGTTCTACATTTGGGCATGACCATCAAAGCAATTATACTTTTCATTCTTTTATACTTGTTGTTACCATTTAGTGGTAATAGCCAAACCGGATTTACCCGTTACATTGTTACATTAAAAGATAAAGGTAACAGCAGCTTTACCATCAACAATCCATCACAGTACCTTTCAGCAGCAGCAATACAAAGGCGCATCCGTTACAATATTGCTATCGACTCTACCGATTTACCTGTAACACCAAGTTACCTGCAACAGATAGCCTCCATACCCGGCGTAACTATTTTAAATACATCCCGCTGGTTTAATCAGTTAACTATACGTATTACTGATATAGCGGCCATTAACACCATCAACGCATTGCCTTTTGTACAGGTCAGCCAATCCATTGCTGCAAGAGTAACCACTACACCTATAACCAAACCAAGTAGTACTAACATTATAAATACCAACAATACAGAACGTTTACAAAACAACTTAGAAGATTTTTATAACTACGGAGCGGTACCATTTGCAGAAATAAACCTGCACAACGGACAGTTTTTACATAATATAGGTATGCGTGGTCAAAACATGCAAATAGCTATGTTAGATGCGGGTTATTTTAATTACAACAGTTTGCCAGCTTTTGATAGTATTAACCAAAACAATCAGGTACGCAGCACCTGGGATTTTGTGGCTGGTAACAATAGTGTGGCCGAAGATCATGCACATGGCATGCAATGTTTATCCATTATCGCTGCAAATATTCCGGGTTCATTTGTAGGTAAAGCGCCTAAAGCTACCTTTCATTTATTCCGTACAGAAGATGCCGCCAGCGAATATCCCATTGAAGAGTTTAACTGGTTATGCGCAGCCGAAAGATCGGACAGTGTAGGCGCTGATGTCATTTCCTCCTCATTAGGTTATGCCGATTTTGATTATGCGCCATTTAATTATACTTACGCACAACTAAACGGTAAAACAAGTATTGCTTCCAAAGCGGCTACACAGGCTGCACGTAAAGGCTTGTTGGTGGTGGTAGCCAATGGCAACTCCGGAAATAATAGCTGGCGTTATTTACTTACCCCTGCTGATGCAGATAGTGTGATGAGTGTAGGTGCTGTAAATACTGCTGCGGCGGTTTGGCCCAGTTCCAGTTATGGTCCCAGCGCTGATGGACGTATTAAGCCCGATGTAGCATCGGTTGGCTGGGGTGCCCGTATACAAAATACTTCCGGGGGGGTAAGCGCAGGTAACGGAACATCGTATGCCTGCCCCAATATGGCTGGGCTGGCTACTTGTTTGTGGCAGGCTTTTCCTGAATTTAATAATATAAAAATTCTTGAAACCCTGAGAAAAGCATCCAATAAATATGCAATACCTGACGATAGAGTTGGTTATGGCATTCCTGATATGAAGCAGGCCTTTAGTCAATTGTTAACGGAGTACACAACCGCTACGCAGCAAGTAAATAATTGTATAACCGCCATTAACTGGAGCACCAAAGATATTGGTGCTATGCGTTATGAAATTGAACGCCAGTTACCTTCTACTTCCACCTATATAAAGATTGGTGAATTAGCAGCGACGCCCGGCGATTTGTTGAGCAAAAAAAACTACCAGTTTAACAACGATATTACAGGTTTAGGGCCCGGCACAATTAACTACCGCATTAAACAAATTATTGATACTTCCGTTGCTACTTTTGCAGCAGTTTATATTGACACTGTAACAGTTGTATTAAATAGTGCTTGTAGCATTCCTCCGCCTGTTGATCCTATTCGGGATACTAATTATATTAAAGTAGTGCCCAATCCTTCTTATAACAATCAGGCAGCATTACAATTATACACGCCTGACACCCATGAGCAATTAGTGATTAAAATTTATAGTCTTTCGGGGCAACTAATTGTACAACAGCAAGTAAGCAAACCAACTGCTGGTTTTGTAAGTTATCCTTTAACTATTGAAAAACTGGGCAAGGGCGAATACTTTATCCAAGTATGGAGCAATCAAAAGCTACTTTTTACAACAAAAATGATGCGTTTATAGTAAAAGTTTGTTTGTAGTTTATGTAATAATTTAAATCAGCATCACTTCTAAAATAAACTATAAAACCAACTATCATGAAACTAATTCTCCTCATTACCGGTTTCGCTATTTGTTCAACCCTTTTAGGGCAAAACAATCCGCAACCTTATATACAAAAGCAGTCTGCATTAAAAATCATGCCTCCGGGTAAACAACCAACAGCCAAAAAGAAACCAACGGTACCAAAGGGCTTACAAAAGTCGACCTACAGCCATAGCCTACAAAACGGAAATACAGTAATGTTGCTTGAGCAGGATAACATGCCTTGTATTATACCCAAGCCAGAAGGTTATATACCTAATGCAGGTTTTAATTTAAAAGATAAAAGCTGGAGCTGGACAGCGCCAATTCCCAATCCTGCGACTAAAAATATATTATTAGATTTTTACACACAAACTCCTACACAAACATCCAACTCAACTGATACACTGATTATTAAAAAATAAATAAATAAGGCTGTTTCTTATAAAAGAAACAGCCTTACTATTTTTTAAAGCTACATCAATTAGCTTGTTATTACCATTTATCAACCTCTTCTGTGCTTCCGTTCTCAACAGGCGTTGATTCTGTTTCCGCTACAGGAGCAGTAGCAGGCTCTTCAGCAACAGGCGTTGAAACTTCAACAACTGTTACATTCTCTGTAGCAGGTTGTTGTTCTGTTTCACCATTTCCTTCACCGTCATAATCATCATGATTAAATGCATCAAAATCAAAATCAGGCATCAGGTCAGTTTTTACATAATCCACTGCCTCATTTAATGCTTTAATAAACTTGTTGAAATCTTCTTTGTACAAGAAAACCTTATGACGGTCATAACCGTTATCATCAAAACGTTTGCGACTCTCGGTAATAGTTAAATAATAATCATTACCCCTGGTTGCTCTCACATCAAAAAAATAGGTTCTTCTTTTTCCTGCACGAATGCGTTTACTGTAGATACTTTCTAATTTCTTGTCGTTATTCTCGTACGCCACGTTGTTAGTTTTATCAGTTAATGAATGACTTTGGCTTAGTCCACAAATATATCGATGTTTTTGAAACAGCCAAATCATAAAATTATTTTTGAAAAAAATTATACGCTTAGGTCTCCTTACCTTTAGACTCTATGTTGAAATTCACCCACCTTAACAAATCGTTCAACGGCACCAAAGTGCTTCAAATACAGCACTGGAGCCTTTCTCAGGGTATGTATTGGCTACAGGGAGCCAATGGAAGCGGCAAATCAACCTTACTAAAAATAATTGCCGGACTACTACCGTTTTCCGGCGATATCTGCATAAATGACTCTATTTCTTTACACAAACAACCGGTAGCTTTTAGAAAATTAGTAAATTATTCCCCGGCCGAACCACTGTTTCCACCATTTTTAACCGGCACCGAATTCGTTGATTTTACACTATCCATAAACAAAGGCACTAAAGAACAAGTAAAAAACATACGTGATATATTACAGATTGACGACTTTTTGAATAACCCTACTGGCAGTTATTCCAGCGGCATGTTAAAAAAATTATCCTTGTTATTAGCATTCACTGGTAACCCTCTATGGATATTACTAGATGAGCCTTTTACCACATTAGATCATGCTTCGCAAGAAGCATTAGAACGTTTAATTGTTAGCACACATCAACAACAAAAAACTTCTTTTATTATTACATCACATCATGATATTGAAGCAAGTCATATCGCCTTTAATGGCGTTTTTAAAATAAACAATCAGGAACTAACCGTTGTAAATACACAACATGAATACTAGTATTATCCGGTTGTTACATCGTTCGGTTATTAGTCCATATTACAAACAATATGCAGGATTTTTTTTATTCCTGTTTTTTGTACTATTTGGTACGCAACGCTCTTTTGAAGATGCTGTTTTATTTCATTCAGCCATCATGAATACTATTCTCACCTCAAAAATGTTTTTTGCCATTGCAATGACTTTTTGGCTATTATACTCCCTAAAGGTTTTACACTTTATATACAGCACCGTTAACAAAACACAGTATTTATTTTTACAAGTCCTTCATTCACTTTCATACACAAAAAGGTTTAGCTATATATTTTATCAACAAGCCATTTTATTATTACCTGTCACCATTTACTTTTTATTTGTAATTGTATTTGGGCTTTATCATCAGCATTACATATCCGTTGCCGGTATTATACTTATTGGTTTACTTTTATGGCTACTTTCAGCAGTAATAGCCGTACAATTGCTCAAAACAGCAGGCAATAATCACACAGTGGGCATCACACAAAAAGTAATTCGCATTTTTCCTAATAACCTTATTGGTTTTATATTAAAGTTTTGTACACAACATATTTTTTCTTCGTTAGCCACCATTAAACTCATTTCCTTTTTTTGTTTGTATGGCCTGGCTCGTTTAGATAATGAGGTATATGAACAGCGTATTTTATGGATGATTTATATTTCGGTTTTGGTAGGCCATGGCGTAATTGTTTATAAAATACACGAGTTTACTGAAACCGGATTAACCATTTTACGCAATATGGCCTACCCTATTATTAAAATTATATTATCGTTATTAGCCGTATATACCATTTTATTAATACCCGAAATATGGGCTTTAAAAAGTATTGCAACCCATCAAAACCAAATAGTCGATTATAGCTGGTTAATTATTTTCGGACCCTGTTTTTTGCTACTGCTTCACAGTTTATTATATACCGACCAACAAAAGCTGGAGCATTATTTTAGTTTATTGTTTGGCATATGGATTGTTTTTGTTTTTTTTAGTTTATCGCCGAACAGATGGTTAATGACAGGGTTTGCTGTTTTATTAGCACTTATTTGTTTTTACACCAGCTATTATAAGTATCAGCCACATTATGAAAGTAAAAACAAGTAATACTTACACTAAACAAAGCCTCAACACACCATTTTGTTTACCGTATATTGCCCAATAGCATTACTACAGCACAAGTATGCGACGCAACAGCAGATGATAGTAGTACTGCTGTTGATTAACAAAATAAAAACAACAAACTGTTGAACTATTAAATTTAATTGTACGGTTTATACTAACTTTAAACGCATGAAAAATTTATTATTAGCTACGCTTGTATTATGTTTAACTGCAAGTGTTTGGGCCAGGGTAGATACGGTGAGCATACATAGCAAGGCCATGAAAAAAAACATTAATTGTGTTGTTATTACGCCGGATAATGCCAAAGAAAAAACGCAGTGGCCGGTGGTGTATTTATTGCATGGCTACAGCGGCAATTACGCCAACTGGATTATGAGAGTACCTGAGTTACAGCAACACGCTAACAGTTACGGGTTAATGATTGTATGCCCTGACGGCGGCTTTAGCAGTTGGTATTTCGACAGCCCGGTTGATTCGAAAATAAGATACGAATCGCATGTGATTAAAGAAGTAGTGCCTTATATTGACAGTGCTTACCACACTAAAAACGAAAAACAATACAGAGCCATTACCGGTTTAAGCATGGGTGGTCATGGTGGTTTATTTTTAGGCCTAAGAAACAATGATTTATTCGGTGCCTGTGGTAGTATGAGTGGTGGTGTTGATTTAAAAAGTACCGGCTATAAATTTGATATTGAAAAACGTATTGGTGATAGCACCACCAACAATAATAAATACTGGAAAGATTATTCGGTGATTGATATGATTGATAAATACAAAGACCTGAATACAAAAATTATTATTGATTGCGGTACCGAAGATTTCTTTTATAAAATAAACAGTGACCTGCATAAAAAAATGCTGGAACTAAAAATTCCACATGAATATATTGAACGACCGGGCAAACATGATTGGCCTTATTGGCGTAATGCCGTGCAATACCAGTTACTATTTTTTAGCAACTATTTTAAAAATGATACTAAATAAAAAAAGGGTGAAACATAAGTTTCACCCTTTTAATTTATATACAAACTTTAAGTAAAATGTACATAATATCTCTTATAAATACCCTTCATCAATCTCAGGGTGACAACAATTTTTTAATGAGTATCTAATAATTACAAACCTGTTGATCCGTCTTTAACTTTTACTTTCTTTTTACCTGAATTTTTCTTTTCAAAGTCAAGTATAGCCTGTGGTTTAGCGGCAGTTTTTTTACCGGCACTATCTACCGAGGGTGTGTATTTATTAAAACCAATTGGTTTTACATCATCATCAGCAACTACTTTACCATCATCAGTTGTTAACCTGTTTAATACATAGTGTTCAGTTTCTACTATTACCCCTTGTACCGGATCGTAATACACCCATTTACCATGCTTAACTGATGACCCTTCGTTTTTAACTATAATTCTGTCAATTTCTTTTGTAGGGTCGTTTAAATCGTACAAAGCAACGGTATCAAATTGTCGTTTAGGGTCAATAGCCCGCCAGCTTTCCTCACGCTCCAAACCACCATTGTAAGTAAAGTATTTCGATTTACCATTAAGCTTGCCCCACTTGTAATTCTCTTCAGCAATTTTTACACCGTTCTCCAATGCAAATTTTTTCCACACACCCACCTTCCTATCATCTTCAAAATAACCTTCTTCTTCATAGCCACGTTCGCCACGCAGGTTTTCCACTTTATTAATCCATGGGCCCTGCTTCAAACCTTTGGCATCCACCCTGTTCAGCGTATCGCCATGCACACTAAGTGTATAGCTTTTTAGCTGTCCATAACCTTGTAATGAAAATATAACCAGCGCAAATAAGAGTACTTGTTTCATTTTTTTGCTTTTAACACACTATCTAAAACGTAAAGAACAAAATTTTGTTTTACTAAACTACAAATTAAATAGCCACAATAACAATACCAAGTTAAACAGTAAACAATTACCTATCAGCCATTTAAATTATTTTTAGCATTCAAAAAACGTTAAATAAATCAACATTACAGTTTTCTTAACCTAAGTGACTAAATTTTTACATTTTTTATTTTTTTGTTAGTCGGCTGTAGTAATTCTAATCACCGTCCCTTCCGTCGCACCCTGCAACTGCAACAACTTTGCTCATCATCGTGCTATATAAACTTTTAGTCTTTAAAAAATAACGGAAAAAGGGGATAAAATAACTAAACTAAAATGTTTTATATTGTAGTACAAGACGCTCTGTATGCATAAAATTATTGTTTCACTAGTACTGATTATCTATTCGCTAAACGGCTTTGCCCAACAAAGAGATGCGGATAGTTTAATTAATCTATTAAAAACTGCTAAGGCCGATACCGCAAAAGCCTGGTTACAACTGCGTACGGGCCGCACGTTAAGAGATGTAAATCTTGCGACTGCTCATAAATACATCGACTCAGGTTTTACACTTAGCCAACAGCTAAATTTTAAAGCCGGCATTCTACAAGCTATTATTCAAAAAGCCGGTTTGTTTCGTGCCGAGGGTAATAATGACTCTGTACTCACTTACAATAAAAAACTACTCTCTTATGCCGAGCAGTTTGATGATAAAAAATATATTGGCATTGGGTATGTAAACCTATCAGAATCTTATAACGATTTTTCGGATAGCGAAAACGCTTTGGCTTATGCTTTGAAAGGACTTGAAATTGTTGAAAAAACAGGAACAGATGGCGTTAAAGAAGATACATATGCCCTACTGCTCAGGTTATATTTTGACCGCCATGAACTGGATAAAGCATTACAATATGGTGAAAAAGCTTTAACTATTGCCCGAAAACTACAAGCACCTGAAAGAGAGGCAATGACACTTATAAATATGGCCATGATCTATTCAAAACAAAAAGAGTATGATAAAGCCATTGCCACTACCAACAGGTTTATCGAAATATGCAATTCGGTACAAAATGAAAGGTTTTTAGCTTATGGCTATAGTAACCTGGCTGATATTTATTTAAAACAAAACAAAGTTGAACTGGCTCGCAAAAACAGTGAATCAGGTGTTGCACTGGCCATGAAAACCGGTGATAAATCGATGGAAGCTACAGCCTTAAGAGGACTTGCGCTGGCCGAGTTATTATCAAAAAATTATGCGCAGTCAAAAATTTATGCCGACTCTTCTATTGCTATTCATAAAGCGTTGAACAATCCGGAGAATGTCATTCATACCACAAAATTGTTAGCTAACCTGGCCTATGCCACAGGAAATCCGGCTAAAGGTTATGCCTATGAATTACAAAGCGACGAATTTCAGGAAAACTATGTTAGAAGCGTTTTATCCAAACAATCATCTGACCTGGAAAAGAAATACGAAACTGAGAAAAAAGAAGCCGAGATACAATTACAAAAAGCTACCATTAAACAAAAAAATACACTTAACTATATATTAATTGGCAGTGCCGCCGCTTTGTTAATCATACTATTGTTAAGCTACCGCAACTACAAACACCGGCAAAAATTACAACAGCAACGCATTAACGAACTGGAAACGGAAAAACAATTAACAGCTACCGCAGCAGTGCTAAAAGGGGAAGAACAGGAACGAACACGCCTTGCCAAAGATCTTCATGACGGATTAGGCGGCATGCTAAGCGGCATTAAACACTCATTAAACAACATGAAAGGGAATTTAATCATGACACCCGAAAATGCTCAGGCATTTGAACGTAGCATTGATATGCTGGACAGCAGTATTAAAGAAATGCGCCGCGTAGCACATAACATGATGCCCGAAGCTTTATTAAAATTTGGACTGGATACTGCCCTGAGAGACTTTTGTAACGACATTAATCAAAGTGGTGCGCTAAACGTAACCTACCAATCAATTGACATTGCCAATACTACCATTAACCAAACAACCGCCATTACCATTTACCGTGTAGTACAGGAGCTGTTAAACAACAGTATTAAACATGCTACGGCAACGCATGCGTTGGTACAGCTTTCAAAACAGGACAATAAAATATCGGTAACAGTGGAAGACGACGGTAGCGGCTTTGATGTAAAACAATTAGAATTAGCCCAAGGCATTGGCTGGCGCAATATTCAAAGCCGCATTGAATACCTGAAAGGTTCGTTGGATGTACAATCAGAACCAGGCAAAGGCACGTCGGTATTTATTGAGTTGGAGATGGATTAAGCTTCTTAGAATAACATGAGGGTTGTCAGGCTGCGACAATTCTGGTTTATGATCTAAGATTTTTCTGATTTTTCGATGTCGGATGTATGATGTTTGATTTTGGAATCTTGAATTTAATTTTGGTAGATAAAAAGAGTTGTCAGGCTGAGGCACAAATAAATTGGAATTAAGTTCTTTAAAATGACAAGAAAGTTTGTCAGGCTGAATAAACGATTCCTGCATTAGTAAACAAACTCGTTGAAGATGATATTAAAGATGGGGAATAAAGTTTAGCGGCTATTATTAACAATAGCAAGGATGTTGACTTTTTTGCGAAGCGTATCGGTTTCTATTCTTTTTACTTTTTTTCTTGGCAAAAAAAGTAAAAAAAAAGCCAAGTCTTGTCCAATGTGTATTCCGCCTGCAAGTGCTTGTTATTGTAAAATATTGTTAGGCGGAACCGTACAGCCGATTGGCTACAGGCACATTTTTCGGCCGGTCGTTTTTAGGTAAGTGTTTGTGTTATTTGCAAAAAGCTTGTTTGTACTATGGCCGAAAACCGCCGTTTCGCCATCGGCTGTACTTACACTGTGGACAAGACGGCGTGCTACGATATGTAATCTGATGAAAACGACAATGGGCTTGGTTGTAAAATAATTTGAAAAACAATTAGCTGCATAACTTGTCATTAACAGTCTGACGAAGCCCGTTGAGAATTTTTATTGTGCTGCGTAGCCCTTCGTCAAGCTCCCACGTTATGCTTCGAATAGCGGAGTTAGAAACGTGTTAAAAACAGGGTGACAGATACCAAAAACTTATCGGCCTGAAAAAGTCAGTTTATCCCGAATGATGATTCGCCCTGCTCACACCTACTTATTATTCAATAAAAACTCAACTGCTAACTGATAACCTTTTAAACCAAGACCCGTAATGGTGCCAACAGCTTTGGCGCTTACATAATTCACCTGGCGGAAAGCTTCTCTGGCATGTACATTGGAAATATGCACTTCTACCACCGGCGTTTTAATAGCAGCAATGGCATCGCCAATAGCTACTGATGTATGTGTGTAGGCTGCTGGGTTTAAAACAATACCATCTGCATTAAAACCATTTTCTTGTAAGTAGTTAACCAGTTCTCCTTCTATATTACTTTGAAAATAGCTGAACGTAACCTGTGGAAACTGCTGTTGCAACTGCTGAAAATATTGCTCAAAAGTAGTACTGCCGTACACTTCGGGCTCACGGGTGCCTAACAGGTTTAAATTGGGTCCGTTTATAATTGCTATTTTCATACTGCTTGTTTGTGTGCAAATTAAAAATTAAAAAGTAGAAAGTAAAAACTTATACAATTTAGGGGTTGAACATTTTCAACCTACCTATTAAATACCATGTATAGGGTATAAAAAAATTGCCGCCCCCATTCTACTTTTATTCAAACTTACAACATGACATACATGGAGGCTTTGTACGGCGGTCAGTACTGGGAAATAAGTGAAAAGAAAAAAGACGGCAATCTTGGTCGTAAAAACGGAAACATCTTTCTCACCATCTGGTTAATGATGTTGTTGGTAATGGCTTATTTATTAATTGTACAAATTTATCCGCCGTTTAGCAGGTTATTTAATAACCGAAATACAGCCGGACTTAGTGGCCGCAGTGCCGGTAAATTAATTGCCTTATTACTTTTTGGCGTAACCTACCCTGTTGTTTTGTATGGCTTTGGTACCCCCAAAAAATTTGATGGTTATGTACAAAAATTTTTACAATACCCCGATGAAGTAAAGAAAACTGCTAACAAAAAAATACTGATTCCATTTTTTGTAGTACTGGTAGCCATTTTTATACTAGCCTTTTTGTAATAAAGAAAAGCCTCCCTCTAACTTCGTTACTTCCTTTTAAGGAACCTCCGAAGGAGGGGCTTAAAAATCTGAATATTTAAAAAACCTCTTTTGTTTTGCAAACATAAAGTACGCAACTTACACAATGCCCAATAAAATTACCGAATGCGCCGACCAAAGTGCGGAGTACTGCCCCGAATCAAACGCACCTTGCTAAGCTCGGGGTTAGAAACATAATACCCAATAGAATTGTTGCAGTACCGCCGATAACTCGGGGTGCACCTTGCACAATGTTGAGTAAAGTTACAAGTGTACAAGAGTGCGACGCAAGGGACGATGATAGTAGCACTACAGATGATAACATAAAAAAAGTCTTCGATTAACAAAGTATACACTTGCTAACCGAAGACTTTAAATATTATTAATTCTTAATTACTAGTTATTAATTAGCAATCCAATCACTTCATCATATCAATAAACTGATCGAACAGGTAACGGGAATCGTGCGGACCAGGTGTTGCTTCCGGATGGTATTGCACCGAAAAAGCAGGCTTCCCTTTTATTCTTATTCCTTCAATGGATTTATCGTTCAGGTTTACGTGTGTAATCTCAATATGTTCCGCATTTTTTACCGCTTCGGGGTCAACACCAAAACCATGGTTTTGCGTAGTAATTTCCGAACGGCCGGTAATTACATTTTTAACCGGATGATTTAAACCACGGTGGCCATGGTGCATTTTAAAAGTAGGAATACCATTTGCCAATGCCAACAATTGATGACCAAGGCAAATACCAAAAACAGGTTTTTCTTCTTTCAAAATTTCTTTTACCGTTTCAATAGCATAATCCATGGGTGCCGGATCGCCGGGACCGTTAGATATAAAATAGCCGTTGGGGTTAAAAGCTTTTACTTCGGCAAAAGGTGTTTTGGCAGGAAAAACTTTTACAAACGCACCACGGTCAGTCATGCATTTTAAAATATTTTGTTTAACGCCATAATCTAAAACCGCTACTTTAATAGCCGAGTTAGGGTCGCCCAATGCATACGCTTCGGTGGTAGAAACCTGCGATGCCAGTTCCAGACCATCCATATTTGGCACTTCGGCCAATCTTCTTTTTAATTCAATCAGGTCGGTAGTTTCCGATGATATGATGCAGTTCATAGCACCCTTGGTACGTATATGCCCCACCAACGCACGGGTATCCACATCTTCAATGGCCACCACATTGTTTGCCTGTAAATAATCCTGCAACGATCCGTGTGCTAAAAAACGGCTGTATTGCTGCTCCAGGTTTCGGCCAATCAGTCCTTTTATTTTTACCGATCCTGATTCAACATCTTCATTTTTAAAACCATAGTTACCAATATGGGCAGCATTCATAATTAAAATCTGCCCAAAATAACTAGGGTCGGTAAATACTTCCTGGTAGCCGGTCATACCGGTATTAAAACAAATTTCGCCGGTGGCAGTACCCATAGCGCCAAAGGCAGTGCCATAGGCTACGGTTCCGTCCGATAATAATAAAACTGCTGGATTTTTTGTTGCGGGCATGTTTATATTTTATACTAAAAAAACAAATTGCGCAAAGGTAGGGATAAACAAGATTTTTTCAGGTATAAATAATACACAATTTATCAGATAATTCTTTGGGGCTGTCGGCAGTAGTAACTCCGGTCAGCTTTGGTTCCCGCTGTACGCTGTACCTACAGCCGCTATGCGGCTTTCGGTGCCGCTTCCATCGGGCAGCTCGTCAGCAGTATAACATATCCTGGCAAAGTGAGGCAAGTAAAAATGATTAGCCAAAAACAAAAATGGCTCGTGTATAAACACGAGCCATTAAATGCCTAACGTTTGTTATTAAATATTTCCTTCTAAACGTTTGATGTCTTCCTCCTGCTTATCCCACCACTTTTTTTCAACCAAATAGCTGCCAAATAAACCAAGGCCGCCACCCAGAGGGATTAAAGCAAAGTACATAATTACCCTTTCTCCATAACTTCTGTAATGGCTGTTGCCATCCAAACCAATATAATGCTCCACTCGTCCAAAAACCTGATAGTCCAGCAAATAAGCTAAAAACAAACCAAGGCCTACGCCTATTAATAATAAGGCCCATTTTAAGCTTTTAAAAGGTGCGGGTCTGTTAATAAACTGTCTGGGGCTAACGCCTTTTTCAACCATAGCCATATTTTGTTTAGTACGTAAGTAAAATATTCCGAAAATGGTAGCAAATCCACTTACAAAAAGTATTACCATTACCAGTGCTTCTCCGCCAGTCATAATTTTATTATTTAAGTTATCAATTAATTGGTGATGCCTATATGACAACAGGTGTAAAGAACAGGTTACAGGATTATGAAAAAAAAATTAAAAAGCTAAACGTCGTCAAATGCTTAAAGCTAAAAGCAGAAATCCTTTAATTATAGTTTCTGCACTTTGCATTTAGTACTACGCATTCTGTATTAAGCGTTAAAAGCATGAGGCATTAAGCATTCAGCCTTCGGCCTTCGGCTTTCCGCTTTTTAGTTTTAAGCTTTGCGCTTTATTCCTAACCTTTGTGTAACCTTATTATCAAACAGGTAGTCTTATACCCCTGGATGTCAACCGAACTGAGCGATAGTGTAATTATTACCCTGGTACTTAATGGTAACCAGCAGGCTTATGCTATGCTGGTAAACCGCTATCAGCAATTTGTGTTTACATTGGTATTACGCATAGTGCCCTCCCGTGAAGAGGCGGAGGAAATTGCACAGGATGTTTTTGTAAAGGCTTATAAATCATTAGCCGGTTTTAACGGCACCTCAAAATTCAGCACTTGGTTATATACCATTGCTAATAATACTGCACTAAGCTTTTTGCGAAAGAAAAAAATTCCGCTTCAATCTCTGGATAACGAACAAACTATGTTTGAAGCAGACAGTAAAGATTCGGGTATGCAAGCTAATTTAATTGAGCAAAAATCAAAAAGCCACATGCTGACTAGTGCCATTGCGCTTTTATCTGCCGATGATGCCCACATTATCACCTTATTTTATAAAGCCGAGCAAACATTAGAGGAGATAGGACAAATTTTAGGAATAGAAAATAGTGCGGTGAAAGTACGCTTGTTTCGTGCCCGCAACAGACTTAAAGAAAAGCTGGAGACCAATTTTAAACAAGAGTTAATAGATATTCGTTAATTTTAAATATATCAATATGCAAAACGAGGATACCATGAACCTGCGATTGTGGCAGTATATTGACGGAACTTGCTCAGCTGCCGAAAAAGCTGCTGTTGAACAATTAATAGCAACCGATAATCTTTGGAAAGAAAATTATACTGCATTAATACAGGTACAACAATTGTTACAACAATCATCGCTGGACGCCCCATCCTTACGTTTTACGAAAAACGTAATGGAAAGCATAGCCAAAGAAAGCATTGCACCGGCCACAAAAATTTATATTAACAATAATATTATCAAAGGGTTGGCTGCTGTATTTATTGGTATTGTGAGTGTATTTGTTATATATGCTTTTTTACAGGTAAAATTTGATTTTGCCCCCGCTGACGATAAAACCCTGATACCGGAACATAATTTTGACTATTCTGTATTATTTAATAACGATTGGGTTAATGTAGTACTGGCCTTAAATATGATTTTAGGATTATTTTTGTTAGACCAATATTTAACCGGTAAAAAAAGAAAGATGCGGCAGCAGCGGGGATAAGCCGCATTCAGCTTTGCCACCTATCTTTGTTGCATGCCAGCCAAAGCAAATTTTTCACTTATAACATTTTCAAACGGATTACAACAATCCCGTAGTGGTTGTTATATATTAATAGCGGCCTGGTTGGGTATGCAAACTTTACTGTTATGGCGTTTTGGTATATTTACACAATTAGAATCGGTTAAGTATATTACCGAAGCAGATAATATTTTACAAAACGGTACTGTTAGTACGCCCAACTTTTGGCTGTACAGTATGCAAATTTTTTTAATAGCCGCTGCTGTTAAACTTAAAACGGGTTATATATCGGTAGTTATTGTACAATTTTTATTAAATGCACTGGCGACGATTGCTTTTTTTAAGTTGTGCGCTAAGCTATCTAATCGTTTAATTGCATTTTGGGTAACTTTAGTCTTCATCTGCGCCTTCCCTTATCAAACATACAATGTTTACCTGCAAACAGAATCACTGTTTTTTAGCTATAGTATTTTATTCACCTATTATTTATTCAGTATTGTAAAACTTAACTGGCGTGTAGCCCTTGGCCTAATTTTATTTACAGGGTTGCTTTGTGTTACCCGTCCTACGGGTGTGTTATGGATTCCGGGCACCGTATTATACCTAACCTTTAACTTTTTTAAACAGTACAGTGTTGTAAAAAAAACATTGTTTCTTTTATCTGGCGCTGTACTTAGTTTTTTTCTGATCAATCTTTTTGTAGGCTCGGGTGGAGAGTTGGATTTAATGTTACCATTTCAACAAGAGCATATTATCTGTGGCGTTCCGGGTACCAGTACCCCTTACCTTAAAACACTGGATAGTAATCCAAATTCTATTGCCGGTTTACTGTATTATGTTACACATAACTTCAGACATTTTTTATCACTGGTAAACCAAAAAACTTTCTCTTTCTGGTTATTGTACAGAACTTATTACAGCACCAGTCACAATGCGTTTTTGATAGCCTATTTTTTGCCGGTTATCATCTTAGCTGTAGCGGGATTAGTTTATGCTTGTAAACAATTAAAGCCTGTTGCGCTTTACTTCTTCACTATCATTTTATTAACATGGCTATCAGTATTACTTTCCTGTGACGATTGGCACAATCGTTTCTTTTTTACACTATACCCTTCTTTACTTTTGATGGCAGCATTTGCGCTTAAAAAAATATTGGTAACAAAACAAAAAGCCCCTCAGTTGTAAGGAGCTTTGCTTAACACATTGTAAAATATTACCTATTTTATAGCGTACCTTACCCCTATAAACCCTTTTATACCTTGCATAGGTGCGTACACATAACTTGGGTCAAAATCTAACCCATAATTATTAACCGGATTAGCAGGCTTGCCGGGATTTACCACTACCCCATCCTGCTCATAACTGAACCTGTTACCAAAAGGATCGTTAGCACGGGAGATAACAAAGGAACCATTTTTTGCAGGCGTCCAGTTAAGCAGGTTTTTTACCCCACCAAATATTTCTATGCCGGGTTTTATAACTTTGGTTAACTGTATATTTTGTATGCTCCATACCGGCGAGTAAGCAGACCTGGGATCCGTTTCGCCTAGTAGCGGTAAACGCATAGGACCATATACATTGCCTGTATAATCAATTACCAACCCAAGTGCAGGAAAATTGTAGCTGATTAACCAGGTACCGCTCCATTTTTCGGTAAGTATTTGAAATGTTTTTACCGTTTTGTCCAAATCATCTTTCTCCACTTTTTCAACCTGCTGTACCGTACCACCAATAAGTGCTTTTAAACGATGATTAATATTTATATCCAGATTTAATGATACACCTTTGGATACTGCATGTCCGTCCAGATTATCATAAATAATTTTCTGAGGGTCTGTATCGTAATCAGCAATAATCTGGTTGGTAAAATAGGAATACCAAGCCGATGCATCCAAACCAATAATGGTTTTGTTTATCTTAAACTGATTAGTATAATTCAAATTAACATTATAACTTTTCTCAGGTTTCAAACTGTTTCTTATTTCTACTGTTCTGGCACCGGTTAATGCTGCATGATCTTCGGTAAACACACTCACTACCCTAAAACCTGTTCCTGCATTTAACCTGAAAATTTGCCTGTCGTCAATTTTGTATTTCCATGCAAGTCGAGGTGTAATAATATTACCATGCGCTTTGTGGTAATCATAACGTAAGCCTGTCAATAACAAATGCTTTGCATTTATTGTCCATTCGTTTTGTACAAACACACCGGGTATTACATATTTCTCCGGCTTGTTTTTTCCGGTAAGCGTATCAATAGTAGCCGTAGAATTGTCATCATAGTAGTTATAACGTGTGGCAATGCCGGCTAAAAAATCGTTTTTAGTTCCTATTGTTTTATCCCATGTTAATTGGCCAAATACAATATTTTGTTTACCCATATAAGGTGTGGTACCATAATAAGCATTCTGATCGTGGCTGGTAGCCGAAAAGGCAAAAAACATTTTTTCCTGTACCGGTAACTGATAGTTGCCAAACAACTCCCACCGGTTGGTATAAATACTCTCGCCATATAAGCTGTCGCCTCCACGAAATTTTTTATTCCAATTCATTTCGCCACCCCATCGATCTTCATAAAAATAACGGGCAGCTAATGAAGCCGTTCTGTTATATTTCCGTTTAAACTGGTATTTATTGAATAAAGATATACGGTGCTGTAATGTTACATCGGTAAAATTATCACCGTTATTATCCTTCTTATTACCATAGTTAAAGTAATTCACACCTAATAGAGCATCTACTTTTTTACCTACTTTATACTTAAGTCCTGCATCAATATTATTCTCCAACCAGCTGGTGGTCATAACATTTACTGATAACCAAGGCGCTTTATCAACCGACTTAGTAATAATATTTACTAATCCGCCAATGGCTTCAGCGCCATATAAACCGGAAGCGGGACCTTTTACGATCTCTACTCTTTCTATTAATTGCGAGGGTATGCCAAACAAACCATATACCGATGCCAAACTTCCCACTATGGGCATACCATCAATGGTAACCATCGTATAAGGACCTTCTAAACCATTAATATGTATGTCGCCTGTATTACAAACACTACAATTTAATTGTGGCCTTACGCCGTTTATGTTTTGTAAAGACTCAAATAAACTGGGTGCCGGATTTTTCTTAAAAAATTGTGTAGAGTAAACTTCCACCGCAATCGGGCTAGCCGTTTTGGTAACCGGCCGCATGGTACCGGTTACTACAACATCTTCTAATTCCTCCGCTAACCGGCTTAACAATATTTCAGTATTATAATCAACTAGCTTGTATTTTATATTTACATAACCTACGGCTGTAATAATTATACTGTCAGCAGGTAAGCTATCAAGTGAAAAAAAACCTTGTTTATTTGTTCTGGCGGTTATGGTTCCGTCCGTATTTGTAATAGTAACATCGGCAATCGGCTCTCTGGTTACAGCGTCTTTAATAACGCCCTTACTATTTTGTGCATGTGATTGAAATATTAGCAGCAGCAATACAATAAATAAAAATACTGGTTTCATTCATTATTTTTTTAGACTTGTCTAAATTTATATTTAGTCAAATATATAATTAATTTTAATATACAACCTAATTATTTATTCCCTTTATCTTAAAAAAAAGAGACGATAAGCTCGTCTCTTTTAAAACACATTCATAAACACTTATTTATAACAACATCAATATCATAACACCGCTCATAAGTACCATTAATACATCTTCAAATAATGTCACTTTGCTTAAGGGCAGCTTAATAATAGTGCCTAAGCAGGCACATTGAAAATTTGTTTTACTTAATAAACCTTGTATCACACCAATAGTACTGATAGACATAATACCAAAAGCAATGGCATTCACCATTAAAGGTGAAACCTGTAATAAGAATAAAATACCCAGCGTTAACTCAACAAAAGGATAGACATAACCCCAACCCCTCCACTGTTTGGCAACTACGTCATAAGTACCATAACCCTCAGCAAATCCGCTTAAGTTCATTAATTTAAAAAAGGAAAATACTAAAAAGAAACCGGCCATAAAATGGCTCATCCATTGCATCCAGTTAAAAGTTTCATTAGTAAACTGAACGAATAAAGATGCACCTGTGATGTAGGCAAATATTAAAAATATGGGAAAATAGTTAGGTTTGTCGGTATCGGAATTTACTGCGGTATGCCCTTCATCGGTTTCGGTAATGGTATAATTACCCGCACTGGTTAGGGCTTGCTGTAAAGTAGCAGTGCTTATATGCCCGGACATAGTTATCGTTGCCTGTGGCGCATCTAATTTTACTTCAGCTTCAGTAATATCGCCTAGTTTTAATAAAGCCGATTTCACTTTGGCTACACAACTTTTACAGGTCATTCCACTAATATGATAGGTATGTGTCATTATTTAAAATTTATAACACAAAGGTCCTATGCCTTGTAGCAAAATTTGTTATATAATCCTGTAAAACAGTTATACAATTTGGGGCTATTGGCAGTAGTAATGCTAATCAACAGCAGTTCCCGCCTTTTGTAGTAGTGCAACCCGGCGCTGCCATTGCCCATATACTGTTGCAGCTACTACTGTCAGTCGGGCAGCCCTTCAACAACATATCATTACTCAACAACTATTAACAACAATAATCTTTTAAATCTCATCCAGATTTTTTCGTGGGTGCTGGTGATAGGTTTTAAACTGAGTAGCCGTCATGCCTGTAACTTGTTTAAACTGTGCCGACAAATGTGCTGTGCTACTGTACCCTAAACGATAAGCAATTTCTTTTAACGATAATTCATCGTAGGCTAACCATTCCTTTGCTTTTTCAATTCGTTGTAAAATAAAATATTGTTCAATGGTTGTATTTTCAACAGAAGAAAACAGGCTGCTTAAATAATGATAATCTTTATGTAAAGTAGTTGATAAAAAGGCTGAAAGATTATCTTTCATTTCATCCAGGTTGCCATTTTGTACCAGTGTAATAATAGCATTTTTTACAGCTGCTACTTCCTGTGTTGCTTTGCTTTCCAATAATTCAAAGCCATCTTGTAATAAGGCTTTTTTCAAAATATCAATCTGTAATTTATCTATTTCAATAGCAGTAACTACCTGTCCTAAATTAATGGAAACAACCGGTATAGCCAGTTGATGAAAAATATTTTCCACCGACCGTACACACCGGTTGCAAACCATATTTCTAATACGTAAATCCATTATTTACGTTTCTTTTTTAGCATGTTTAAAAAAGTACGTTCGTAACTTAATACCCATGCCTCCTCGGACATACGCAACATATTACCACCTACCTGAAACCGGTAACCCAAATTTAATTTTGAGTTGCTATTAAAAATTAATTGTACCGCAGGTGCCACATCCACATACCAACGTTGTCTGTCTAATGTTTGTTGGGCTAAAATTTCTGTGTACAAATTAAGGTTAGTTTGTTTGTAACTGGTATAATTAAAAGGCAATAACAAATACCCGGCTGATAAAGAATAATTCATAGATTGATACAACCTTGAGGGTATGTACAACACTTTATCGTTACGCGATTTATCCAAAACCTGTGTATGGCTTACCGTACCCGATAAAGCAAACTTATGCCATAGCTGGGTAGCAATTATGCCCAATTGTGCCCCACTTTTATCACCCAATAAATTTATCTCCTCATTATGAAAAGGCGCATCAGAATAAGCTATTTCGCCAAATGCTGCCATTCGGAAATGTGATTTAAAATCATCCTTTGATAAAAAGCGATACTTGGCATATGCATACACTGATTCCCATTTAAAACGGGTAGTATGTACATCGGCAAAAGTTGCTCCGCCTCTTAACATCCATTTTTTATTTAAACCCACCATTACCTCGGGGGTATAACGTTGCATAGCCCTTTTGCTCCAAGGCTGTGCGGGCATTACCATGGCCGATGCTTTTGCAGTTACTGACTTTGCAGGTACATTGGATGCGGGATCGGAAAATACATATAACTCCTGTGCCTGTGTTGCAGTGAAAGCAAACAAGCTTATTATTAATACTAAATACTTCATTTGATTGTTTTAAGGCTTGGCCAATAATTCTTTAATTTTTTGTTCCAGCTCTTCCCTTTCTAAATTCATAGCAACTAATTGTCCTTGTTTGTTAAACAGGTACGATGTAGGCAATTCCTGCACATTCCATTGTACAGCGGTTACTGCTTCCCACCCCCTGTTATCAATTACCTGTGGCCAGGTTATTTTATCTTTTTTAATTGCTCTTTTCCAGTCGCTTATTTCCTCGTCTAATGACACACCAAAGATTTCAAAACCCTGCTTGTTATAAGCAGCGTATAGTTTTTTTAAATCCTTATTGGCATGCCGGCAAGGAATACACCAACTAGCCCAAAAGTCCAACAGCACTACTTTGCCTTTAAACGCAGTAAGGCTAATGGAATCTCCAGCAGGAGTAGGTAAGCGTAACGGTAACCTTGGGTCATTATAATTAACATCTGGAAGGGCTTGTTGAGCCTGAACTGATAGCGCAAAAAAACACGCCATCCACAAAAAAAGCCGACGCAGTTTTTTTTGCATTTTTATTATTTTAAAATGGGCTGATTATTTGTTGTTGTCAGGCTGAGCCTGACCAAGCCTTAAGATGATTTGCTTCGTAGTGTGTAGCCCTTCGTCAACCACAGGGTTACACAACATCAGGCAGACAAACACTCATAACCAGCCCCACCATTATTAAATAGTTACATGATAAATTCTACTGCCTTCTTTAACGTTGTCATTTACACAACATCCGGCAGCTTTACCGGTTTGTACACAACTCATTTTTGTAGCTGCAGCATATTTTTTAAACTGCTTATCTGTTAAAAAACCTTTATCCACTACGGTAAAACTTTTTTCACCGTTTAAGGTCTGGTTTTTAATTTCAAGGAAATGAAGTGTATTGCCTTTGTAGCTGATATGTGCATCGTTGCTTACTGCTACATTATCAAAACTGGCCGTTATATTTAATTTACCAACTGAAAAGCCGGCATCTTCAACTGCATTTTTTAAGCCGTCGATACTAACATCAGCACCTTCTTTAAATGTAATGCGGTATTCCGATTTTTTAATATCAACTACCACTTTATCTACATAACTTAAATCTTTTAATGCAACATTAATGGCATTACTACACATAGCGCAGGTAAGACCAGTTGCCGTTAATTCGGCTTTTTTTATTTGGGCTTGCGTGGCTAACACAAACAGAAAGCTACACGCAATTAAGATTAATTTTTTCATTACTTAACTTTTTACTTAGTAAAATATATTCAGTTAATACAGCCTCACCCCCGAGCTATGCGCCTTCCTTTTCAGGAATCTCCTAAAGGAGACGGAATGACAACTATACATTTAAAGTGATAATGTTTTTATGAGCATTTTTTCACATTGCTCAATAGCATTACTGCAGTACAAGAGTGCGACGCAACTGCAGATGCTAGTAGCAATGCAGCCGGTAACACAATAAAAATACTGTATTAACTGAAAAATTTAGAAAATATAAGAATGCTAAACAGTGGATTATTTATGTCCACCGTCGCTGCAGCAAGATTCTTTTTTACCTTCTTTGGTTTCTTTACCTTCTTTGTTGCAACAAGCTTTTTCTGTTTTGTTAACACCATCGGTTTTGTCGGCTTTTGGCGCTTTGTCTTTTTTACCACCTAAGTCAACACGATCGTATTTGCAGCAACCATGTAATTTGTTGTAGGTTTCGTCAGTAGCTTTTACGTCACGGGTATCGTAACCGGTAGCAGCTACAGCTTCCTGAATTTTAGCGGCGTTTGTAGAAGTGGAAATATAAGTAACGGTAAGTGTTTTTTTGTCGGCATCCCAATCTGCTGCATTTGCGCCGGCTTCTTTAGCGGCGGTTTCAATTTTCTTTTTGCACATACCGCAATTACCTGATACAGGAATTTTTTCGGTAGTTTTCTTTTGTGCTGATGCAGTTAATGCAGTAAATGAGAAAAATAAAGCGGCAATTATGTTTAACGTTTTCATTGTTTATTATTTAAATTATTTGATATAAAATTGATTGTATAAAATGAGGTGTAAAATACACATAGGTGTATATATATAAAAGCAAGTGCTTTTATCATCAGTTTAAAACAATCAATATCAAATACGGAAAACGCTGTTTAATATACATAGATCATCGTCCGGCAAAAAAGGCGGCGCATGTGCTAAGTTATCAATGTATATTTCCTGAGTGGAGGGTGTAGTAAGTAAAAAATGGATAGGTGTTGGGGGTAGTGTTGCAGGTGCACTAAACTGGAAAAGAGTAACGAAGGCCTGTTGTTGGTCGTTCTGTAGTTTTACCAAATCTACCTTATCATGGCAGCAGCCATGGGCCTCTTCCATGCTCATGCCACAACGGCCACACTCGTCATTAGCTTGTACAGAAAAGTACTGTACAGAGTCTAACCGGTTCATGCAAAAGTGCTGACTAATTACTACCCCGCTGCTAACAGCCAGGTAACAAATAGCCAATATTATTACACTTAACTTTTTCATGAATACAGCAAAGATACTATGATTTTATAATTTTCATAGTTTTTGTGTGGCAGATGAGGTTTTTTAGAAATCAGTTAACAAAACGCCATAAAATACCCACACGCAATAAAAAGCCCGGTGTTGGGTAATTAATGGCTGCCAGATTGTTGTTGGTAAAGCCAAAACCTTGTGCAAGGCTTACTGTATTCAGGTTTTCGGCCCTGGCATACACGTTCATTTTTTTAATGCGGAAGTTTACATACGCACCAATATCGGGCAGGTTTTTTATGGTGGTAGTATCCTGGTATTGAAACTTACCTAATACCGGTGAATATGCATCGGCCTTGTAAGGGGTATGGTAACGCATATCTAACCCAATGGCTACATTAAGGTTTTTAAAACCAAGGTTTCCCTCGTAACCAAACCTGTTACGGGTAAATACCAGCGGTACATTAACCGGCGCACTACCAATAACCTGTTGTACATACACATCTGTATGCCATTTCCAGGTTTTTTTGCGGCCCATGGTAAAGGTTTTATTTAACGCTACTTGTAGTACATTAAACGGTGTACCGGTTTGCGATAAATCATTATAACCAGTTAAATAAGTGTAATTGGTTACCAGGTATAAATGCCCGCTTAACATTAAGGCTAACTTAACCGGATTTACCGCTGCAAATATGTGTGTGTTATTCTCTTTTCTAAAATTCCCTGTTTGTAATAAGTTAAAATTACTTAGCGGATTAAATAAGAATGAGGGAGTACGGTTTACATTTTCAAAACCGATTTTTGCATAGCCTAGTTTTTTACTCAAAAAGCCTAACAAACTTATATGGGCCTGATAATCGCCGGCATTAAGTCCCGCAAAATATATTTTGCCATTGGCTTCAATATCCCAACGCTGGTTTTTGGTACGATTGCGGTACTCACCATAACCTATAATATTGTAAAAGCTGGATTTACCGTTTCTTACATTGCCAAACAGGTTTTGTACAGATGCGCCTACCTTAATAAACTGGTGCAGGTTTTTAGCATCGGGAAACTGATAAATTGATAAACTGTTAATGATATCCCGCCAACTGTCTTTAATGGAGAGTGTATCACGATTACTATTTAAAGTAAGGTCATAGAAGTCATTGAAATAAGCTGAGTCTCTTTCACTATCGTAAAACTCGTAGGAATGCGTGTTGTATTGTATGGTATGTTCGAAACGTAAACGGGGAAAAAACAAAGGTACTACGGTGGAGTCGGTTACCAATGAATCTTTTTTACCAAAATCATATTGCTGACGCATCATGGCAGTAAGCGTTTTATACTTATTACCCGATTTAATGTTTTTATTAAAAAAGTTACCGCCAATAAATTCGTTTTGGCCACCAATTTGAGTAGGTATGGTAAACCTGTCTTTAAAATTTCTGATGTTTAAAAAATCGGCTGTGTCCTGTATACCACCGTTTTCTGATGCAATAATGTTATTGGCTACTACCGCGAAATAATTATGGTAGCGTTTATTTACCGATTCATAATTGGAACTTAATAGGTAATTATTATGCGCATTTTTTTGTGCATTAAAATAACCCGGCGCCGTTAGCATTCTAAACTGGCCTAATACGTTCCAGTTGGGTTTTATATTTTGGGTATGCAGCAATCCAATTTGCTGTTCAGATTTACTGCCCAGCATATAAAATATCTCGGAATATGGCCTTGTAACGGTAAAAAACCGAACATCATTCAATGTCCAGTTATAGCGGTCGTATGCATGAAAACCCGGATCCCAACCGGCGTTCATCAGGGGGGCAAATAAAATAGAACGTGTGGCTGAACCTATATTGCCTAAAAACACATCTGTTGCACGTAACGGAAAATTTTTAGGCATATCAGCTACCGAGCTGTCCATACGATTGGTACGGGTGGAGTCAAAATACTTAAACGTAATGGTAATAGAATCTTCATTTGCGTCACGGCGTTGTAAACTATCCTTACCACCTTGGCCGCTTAATGCACCACCTAAGCCACGTACCCTATCCATACCACCACGCATAGGGTTACCCCTTTGCGCAAATGCAAACGACGATACTGCCAGTAAACCCAGTAATAATGTGTATGTAATTAATTTGTACAGATAAAATGTATTAAAGCTTTGTTGCCGGCCTGTTGTACCACAAGAAAAAGAAAGCCGGAGCCAAATTTTCATTGCAAAACTAACTTACCAAAACATTGCAAAATGTTAAAGCGAAGCAATCAGTTCTTTAAAAATAGTAGATAGTTTAGGTTCGGCAGCATGGGCCGCTTCCAATACTTCTTCATGGGTAATTACATTATCATCTTCACGAATACCAATATCCGTAACAATGCTTACCGCAAAAACCGATAACCCCATGTGGTTGGCCACAATGGTTTCCTGTACCGTGCTCATACCTACCACATCACCGCCTAAAGCATGTATCATTTTATACTCGGCCTTGGTTTCAAAAGTAGGACCGGTTACAGCTAAGTACACTCCTTCCTTCACCTCTATATTATTGGCCTTG
Organism: Chitinophagaceae bacterium UBA4857; assembly: GCA_002399735.1. Lineage (GTDB taxonomy): Bacteria > Bacteroidota > Bacteroidia > Chitinophagales > Chitinophagaceae > Terrimonas. The sequence goes on along the minus strand of DHEF01000013.1, from coordinate 6,760 downwards.
GCAATGGCTTTGGCACGGGCAATTAATGCTTTTTTGTAAGGCTCGGTCATATCCGGAAAACGTGGCCCCCACTCTTCAATATTTTTACCTACCAAGGGGTTTGGTGTAAACTGACTGATGTGGTCACGAATAATCATGATATCGCCTACATTATAATCGGTATTTACACCGCCTGCAGCGTTAGAAAGTAACAGGGTTTCAATACCTAACAATTTCATAACACGAATAGGAAACACCACTTCCTGGGCGGTATAACCCTCGTAAAAATGAAACCTGCCGGCCATGGCCACCACCGTTTTACCGGCTAGTTTACCAAATATCAAACGGCCTTTATGCCCCTGCACGGTACTTACCGGAAAATGTGGAATATCGCCATAAGGCACTTCTTTTTCCACCTGAATTTGTGTAGAAAAATTACCCAAACCACTGCCCAATACCACACCCACCGATGGGGTTTCGGCGTATTGCGCCTTTAAGTAAGCTACCGTTTCGTTTATTTGTGCAATGATATCTGCTGCCATAATTGTAATAATAGGCAGCAAATATAGAATAAAAATGCCTCCCCCACGAGCTTCGCTCTTTCCTTTTCAGGAACCTCCGAAGGAGGGATTTTAAATTCTTAGGATGGATAATTTCCTGTAATTGTGAGTATTTACTAATTTTTTGTTTATCAGCGGCATTGCTACTATCATCGTTCCTTGCGTCGCACACTTGAACTGCAGTAATTCTATTGGGCATTTTGCAAGTGTTGCCTTTTTACTTAAAGTGTTTTGGATTGAGGAGTTCCCTCGCTTTGCTCGGGTTGACGGCCGTTGAAGTTATAGGACTCTATAGTCTTGATTCGTGTCTCCCGGACCAAAGTAGGGAAATAATAACCACAGAGTTAAAGGAGTTATGCACAGAGTTTCACGAAGTTTTCTCTGTGTTACTCTGTGAAAAAAACCTCTGTGCAAACTCTGTGGTTAATAGCTGTGAATTTGCTGTTGATTAGCGAACAGAACGATGAATGGAGCGTCGCAAGTAAAGTTCAATCAAGGGAGGGACGCTGGTAACATAATAGTATTTAGTATGTAGATCTTAGTATGTAGACTCAAGGACGGAAAATCATTCGCCGATTCTATATTCTTATATCACAAATACGTACATATTTGCAAAATCAGCCATCAGACATCATAAAATCAGCCATCAACCTCTGGTTTAAATCCTACATCCTAAAATCAGAAATCATACATCTCACTGCCTGTTTCTGCCCACAATCACTTATATTTGCGACAAATTTTTTCATCCATGAATTTACACGAATACCAGGCCAAAGAACTATTAAAAAAGTACAATGTGCCCGTGCAAGACGGTTATGCTTGCGGTACGGTGCAGGAAGCGGAAGAAGCTTATCGCCAGATAAAAACACAATCGGGTAGCAAATTTGCAGTTGTAAAGGCGCAAATACATGCAGGCGGTCGTGGTAAAGGTGCTATTAAAGAAAATGGCCTTAATGGTGTTAAAGTAGGAAAATCGTTAGAAGATATTCAGGAGTTTGCTACCAAATTATTGGGTGGCACACTGGTAACTATACAAACCGGCCCTACCGGTAAAGTGGTAAACAAAATTTTGGTGGCGCAGGATATGTATTATGATGGCCCATCGGAAAGACAAGAATTTTACTTATCTATTTTGTTAGACAGAAGTACCGGCCAAAACGTAATTATGTACAGCACCGAAGGTGGTATGAACATTGAAGACGTTGCACACGATACACCTGAAAAAATATTTAAAGAGTGGGTACACCCGGGTGGTGGCTTACAAGGTTTTCAGGCTCGTAAAATTGCTTTTAACTTAGGTTTAAGCGGCGAGGCTTTTAAAAACTGCGTAAAGTTTGTTACCAATTTATACAATGCATACGTTGGTTTAGATTGCGCTATGCTGGAAATTAACCCATTATTTAAAGCAGCTGACGATAAAATTATTGCCGTTGACTGTAAAATGAGTTTGGACGATAACGCTTTAATGCGTCACCCAGATGTAGCCGCTTTACGTGATGTAACCGAAGAAGACCCTACTGAAGTAGAAGCCGGTAAATACAACTTAAACTTTGTAAAACTGGACGGTAACGTAGGTTGTATGGTTAACGGTGCTGGTTTGGCTATGGCTACCATGGATATGATTAAATTAAGTGGTGGTGAGCCTGCTAACTTTTTGGACGTAGGTGGTACTGCTAACGCACAAACTGTTGAAGCCGGATTTAAAATTATTATGAAGGATCCTGCGGTTAAAGCTATCCTGATTAACATTTTTGGTGGTATTGTACGTTGCGACCGTGTGGCAGCCGGTGTTATTGATGCTTATAAAAACTTAGGCAATATTAACATTCCTATCATTGTACGTTTACAAGGTACTAATGCTGAGGAAGCGAAGAAATTAATTGATGAAAGCGGCTTAAAAGTACAATCGGCTATTTTGCTTAGCGAAGCAGCTGACTTGGTAAAACAAGCCGTAGCTTAATATAATTTTTGTATAGATGTGTTAGCCCCTGATTTTTATCGGGGGCTTTTTTTGTTTATGATACTTTTCAAATATCCTTCGGAAACATAATCGTTACCAACACAACAATCAGCAAAACATTAAACTCAATACCGTTTTTGGCACACAACCATTAACTATTAACAATGAACCACTAACTACTACCCAGATACCCCGCCATTTCTTCCTGATACTCCTTCGCCACTTTATAAGCCTGCTCCGCAAAATCTTCACCACTACCCGCATAAATAATAGCCCGGCTGGCATTTACCAATAAGCCAATATCGTTGTTCATGGCTTTCTTAGAAATCTCTTTCAAACTACCACCCTGTGCACCAACACCGGGCACCAAATAAAAATGATCAGGAGTTAATCTGCGTATCTGTACAAACTGTTCTGCTTGTGTGGCACCGACAACAAACATCAGATTTTCGGGAGTGCCCCAGTTACTAACTGAGGTTAATACTTTTTCGTATAAATGCTCATCGCTTTGCAAGGGTTGTAATTCAAAATCGCTGGCGCCTTTATTAGATGTCAAACCCAATACAATAGCCCATTTACCGGCATGTTGTAAAAAAGGTTTTACACTGTCTTCGCCCATATATGGTGCAACGGTTACCGAATCAAAAGGCATGGCTTCAAAAAACGCCTTGGCATATTGGTCGCTGGTATTGCCAATATCACCGCGTTTAGCATCGGCAATGGTAAAATGGCTATTACCAATATAACGGACTGTTTTATCCAATGCAATCCAACCTTTTATACCCAATGCTTCATAAAAAGCGGTATTAATTTTATAGGCAACACAAACCTCACGGGTAGCATCAATAATGGCTTTGTTAAAAGCAAAAATCGGATCTTCTTCCTGTAATAAATGTTGGGGTATTTTTTCAATATCCGTATCCAAACCCACACATAAATAGCTTTGTCTTTCCTTAATTAATTGTACCAGTTGTTGCCTTGTCATAGCTGCGAAGATAAATTAGAATTTATGATTTCTGATTTTACGATTGCTGATTTAATCGTTTCAATTTACACAACAGTTCTCTCCTACTTCAACCCTGTTGTTATCTTACGTATAATATTCCCAAACACCCATACATCTTCAAAACTATTGTACAAGGGCACAGGTGCTAATCGTATTACATTGGGCTCACGCCAGTCAGCTACAATACCTTCTGCTACTAATGCTTCAAATACTCTTTTCCCATCCTTCAACATATTTATTGATACCTGACAACCTCTTGCAGCTTCGTCTGTTGGTGTAATAACGTCCAATACTTTATTGGGCAGACTATTATTAATATCTGCCAAAACAAAATGCAGGTATGCCGTTAATTGTTTACTTTTTGTATGCAGGTTTTCAATACCGGCTTCTTCAAATAGTTGTAAGGATGCTTTGTGTACAGCCATAGATAATAATGGGCTAATACTCATTTGCCAACCTTCTACAGTAGGTATGGCTTTAAAACCTTTATCCATTAAAAAGCGGGTAGCTTTATCGTAACCCCACCACCCTGCTAAACGAGGAAAATCGGGATTAGTTGCAAATTGCTCATGCACATACACACCACCAATCGCTCCCGGACCACTGTTTAAATATTTATAGGTACACCATGCAGCAAAGTCAACTTCCCAATCGTGTAATTGTAACTCTACATTACCTGCAGCATGTGCCAGATCATAACCTGCATAAGCGCCTACGGCATGTGCCGCAGCAGTAATGGCCTGCATATCAAATAGCTGGCCGGTATAATAATTTACACCACCAATAAATACCACGGCTACCGATTCACCATGTTCTTTTATTAATGCCACAATATCTTTTGTATCTATTGTTTGTTCACCCGATTTTGGTGCAATTTCTATTATTACATCCTCGGGGTTTAAGCCATGTAATTGTACTTGTGTTTCCAACGCGTATTGATCAGAAGGAAAAGCTTTTGCTTCGCAAATAATTTTATACCGTGTGGCAGTAGGCTTGTAAAAGCTGGCACATAATAAATGTATATTAATGGTTAGCTGATTCATGGCTACCACTTCATGCTCCTTAGCACCCATTAGTTTTGCCAATGTTGGTGCTACTTCCAAATGATAATTCATCCAAGGATGGCTACCACTAAAATAACCATCAACAGCCAATGTCTCCCACTCCTGTAATGCTAATGCCACATTATCTTTTACCGTTTTTGGTTGTAAGCCTAAAGAGTTACCGGTAAAATAAACAGCATCCTTTCCATTACGTTTTGGGAAATGAAATTTAGACCGAAACGATTTTAATATATCTTTTTCATCTAACTGTTGCGCAAAAGCCAATGTATTTTCAAAAGCAAACATATCTGTGAATTATGAATGATGAGTTATGAATGATGAATGCCAACTGCACTCATTACTAATTGTTAATTAAACTAAATGCTTCCTGTTTTTCCGCCATCCACCGGTATGCTTACACCGTTAACATATGATGCGGCCGGTGATGCTAAAAACGCAACCACATTGGCCACTTCTTCCGGTTGGGCAAAACGTTTCATGGGTATTTCGTTTTTCATTCTTGCTTCTACTTGTTCAGCCGGTGTGTTGGTATTATCTGCTATGTAATTAATCAATCCGGTAATACGTGCTGTATTGGTACTGCCCGGTAAAATATTGTTGACGGTAATATTAAATTGTCCCAACTCGTTAGCCATTGTTTTAGCCCAGGATGCTACTGCCCCACGTATAGTATTGGACACTCCCAAATTAGCAATAGGAATACGCACCGATGTTGAAATGATATTGATGATCCGGCCGTAATTATCTTTTTTCATACCGGGCACAACCGCAGTGGTTAACACCTGATTATTTACAATATGCTGCTGAAAAGCTTTTTCAAAACTTTCAGGTTTAGCATCAATAATAGGTCCGGCCGCAGGACCACCTGTGTTGTTAATTAAAATATGAATGGTAGTAGTTGCTACACAAGCATCAATCACCTCCTTTACTTGTGTGGTATTGGTAAAATCGGCTACTAAATAACTATGTTGTTGTTGTAAGCTTGTGTCTAATGTTTGTACAACTTGTTGCAAGGCTTCTTCGTTACGGGCCAGTAGTACGCAATTGGCACCCAATGCAGCTAAAGTCTGTGCAATGGCTAATCCAATACCTTGCGTGCTGCCACATACCAATGCCGTCTTATGTTGTAAGGAAATATTCATCCGTTTTATTTTGTATTATTTGAAGTTCTTCAAACCTACGTAAAAGCGGTAAACATAACCGTTATTTCTTTTTACGCAGTTCCATTTCTCTGGCTATAGCCTGTGCATTGGCATCTTGTGTTGTAAGATGCTGGATAATGTTATCATAACTTTCTGCATCACGGGTCTGGCTCAACTTAAAAACATTATTCAGTTTAGCTACTTTTATTTCAATACCCACTATCGCCGGCAACATTTTACTAATATACTCTTCGGAAAGTTTTTCGTAATTGGAAGGCGAATGCGGATTGTTTTCAAAATAATTAGTGGTGCGTTGTAATATATTGCGCAAGCCTTCTTCGTTCATAAACTGTACTTGTCCGTGCGCATGCACACTAATGTAGTTCCAGGTGCTGGCACCCTGCGGTTGTTTGTATACAGATGCACTTATATAAGCATGCGGACCGGTAAACACCACTAACGCTTCTGTGTTTTGCTCAAAAGCTTTATGGTGATCCGTATTTTTCATAATATGGCTGGTCAATACCAATTCGCCATCTACCTCATCAATAAAAAATGGCACTTGTGTTGCAGCGGGCACATTATTATTTGCGCCAATAAGCATAGCAAAAGGATTAGCCTGCATAAAGGCTAACACGGTAGCTCTGTCTTTTTCGGTATAGTAAGAAAAACTGTACAAGGCAGAAAATTAGACAATTAGTTAATTAGATAATTTGACAATAGACAGAAAGCTTTGTGCCTTTAGCGTTAAGCTTTCTGCTTCTTCTGATTTTTTATGTTATCAGCATTAGTAATCCTAATCATCGTCCCTTGCGTCGCACTCTTCATCGTTCCGTTCGCTAATCAGCAGCAAATTCGCCGCTATTAACCACCGAGTTTGCACAGAGGTTCTTTACCGAGTAACACAGAGAAAACTCCATACAACTCTGTGAAAAGAACTCCTTTAACGCTGTGGTTATTGTATAAAAAAACTTTACTTAAAAAGTTTGCACTTACACAATGCTCAATAGCATTACCGAGCGCACAAGTGAGAGTCTTTAATTCATTTC
>DHEF01000040.1:30483-73754 GCA_002399735.1 Chitinophagaceae bacterium UBA4857 | reverse complement strand
GGTGGTCCTGCATTAACGCGAAGCATCAATGAAGCTAATCCAATAACTAATATCGAATTAATTCTATTGGCCACTTTGTTTCTAACCCCGAGCTTAGCAAGGTGCGTTTGATTCGGGGACAGTACCCTGATTCTATCACCGCTGTTCGGGGTATTTTAATCGGGGTCGTTCGGTAATTCTATTCAGCATATTGCAATACCAAAATCTTTTTTAGTATATAGACAGGATGCCATCGACGATTAACCATGAACCATTAACTACTAACGGAAAAGGTGAACAATGTGGTATACAATTAAGGCAATTAAAGCACTTACCGGAATGGTTAAAATCCATGCCCAGATAAGATTAATAGTTACGCCCCAACGTACGGCCGATAAACGTTTGGTGGCACCAACACCCATGATTGAACCGGTAATGGTATGCGTGGTACTTACCGGAATTTTTAAAGCCTCCGTAATAAATAAGGTAAGTGCGCCGGCTGTTTCTGCAGCCACACCTTCAAACGGTGTTACTTTGGTAATACGTGTACCCATGGTTTTTACAATTTTCCAACCACCGCTCATAGTACCTACTGCAATAGCACCATAACAAGCCAGCGGAATCCAGGGTAACATATGATCTAAACTATAACTGTTAGGATCGTAAACAATTAAAGCGGCCATAATTACACCCATTACTTTTTGGGCATCGTTACCACCATGGCCAATACTAAATATGGCTGATGATACTAACTGTAATTTTTTAAACCATACGGTAGCACGGTGCGCATTAAGGCTGCTTAAGAATAACGAGAAGCTGGCCATAATCAGCATAATCAACGCCAGTAATATCCATTTAAAATTAGAACCATGAAAAATTACTTTTGCAACGTATGATTCGTAATGCGACTTTAAGTTTTCCGGATTTGTTTCCATAACAGAAGCCAGGAAAATAAGCGTACCTATAATAATAAGCGATGAGAAAATTTTGGGCCCCCAACCTTTACGGAAGGAATAAATAAACCAGATGGATATAATGAAAGCCATGATCATACCAACCAACGGCGCCAAAAATATAAACAGTGCAATTTGTAAAACGGGTGCCGAATTAATAGCTTCAAAACTACCGTGATGCGCCACAGCGGCACCAACAAGTCCTCCGATTAATGTATGGGAAGATGAAGAAGGAATACCACGCCACCAGGTAAACAGGTTCCAGATAATGGCTGCCATAAGCCCCGAAAAAATTACCTCCAGCGTAATAAAGTCAGTTTTTACGGTTTTGGCAATGGTGTTAGCCACACCATGATCTTTAAATATAAAGAATGCAACAAAGTTAAACATGGCAGCCCATAATACTGCCTGAAAAGGTGTTAACACTTTGGTAGATACTACTGTTGCAATAGAGTTAGCAGCATCATGAAAGCCATTGATATAATCAAATATTAATGCCAAAGCAATAATGGCAATCAGAAAATTGTAATCCATATAAAGACTTAAGCGTACTTAATAATGATACCTTCAATTACGTTACTGGCGTCTTCGCATTTGTCAGTAACCATTTCCATTACCTGATAAATTTCTCTTTTCTTAATTACCTCTTTAGCATCAGGCTCTGTTGCAAACAAACGCTCAATGCTCATGTCAAACACATCATCGGCCTGGTTTTCAATGCTGTTAATTTTTACCAGAGCCTCGGTAATGTTACGCATGTTTTTCATGTCGCGTAATTCCTTAACCGCTGTACGGGTGTGAAAAGCGCCTTGCTCAATTAACTCGGCAAACTTTTGCATTCCCATATCATTAGGGTTAACACGGTAAAAGTTTATTTTTTTAGCCGATGCATATATGTAGTCGGCAATATCATCTAAAGATGTGGCCAGGTAGTGAATGTCTTCACGGTCGAAGGGTGTAATAAAGTTGCGACCTAACTCGGTAAAAATGCTGTGTGTCAACTCGTCGTTTGCATGCTCTAAGTCTTCAATCTGTTTAATGTAGTAAGCTCTTTTGTCAAAATCGGTTTCGGCAACTACATCTTTTAAAACAGTACCCATTTTAGCGCAGTTTTCCGCTACTTGTTCAAATAGCTCGAAAAATACCCTGTTTTTGGGCATAAAAATTTTTAAAAAAGAATTAAGCGACATGCTACTTGTTTTAATTGTGTGCGAAATTAGTTGGTTGCTATGGGTAGCAGGTGTATGTTAACAGAATTAATAATTCCTTAATATTGAATATGGCTCTTCTTTTTATACTATAAATTTGGCTATCAGTTGTTTATAGTTGTTTAACTGTCCCACGCAAGTGTGAAATTGTTATTAAACTTACGGTTAAAAAGTAAAAATGCAAAAGGTAAAATTTAAAACATGCTAATGTTTTTCTATGCCAAAACGGGTTTATTGAAAGATATGAAGGTTTTGTAGAGACGCCAGCATGGCGTCTCTACAAGTGTCCTATAATGTTATCTGCACCTTTTCCATCTTCTCCAACCAATCCTCACTAATGGTAGCACCCAAACCCGGCGTTTCGGTAATAGTAATTAATCCGTTAGGGGCATATTCAATACCACCACTAACAGGGTCTTGTTTAAACATCAGGGCAGTATCAAAATCAAAGTGTACAATTTGCGGGCTGCTCAGGGCAAAATGTACAAAAGCCGTCATAGCCAGGCGAGATTCCATAAAGGCACCTACTTGTAAATGCAGGTTAGCAAAAGTGGCCATGTCCACAATTTTTATAGCCTTAAAAATACCGCCTGATTTACCCAGTTTAATATTAAGATAATCACAAGCCTGTAGGTTTATCAATCTTTCAGCATCATGTTCGTCGCCGCAGCTTTCATCGCTCATAATTTTTATAGGGCTTTGCCTGCGTACCTGTGGCAGTTGCATAAATGCCCAGCGGGCAATAGGTTCCTCGCAATGTTGTATGCCATAGGGTTCCAGTGCATTCAAAGTTCTTATAGCTTCTTCCACGCCCCAGCCTTGGTTAGCGTCAATACGTAAGGGTATTTCATTACCTACTGCTTCACGAATAGCTTTTATACGCACTACATCCAAAGCACCATTGCTGCCCAGTTTTATTTTTATTGCCGGGTAACCTTGCTCTTTAATTTTCAATGCATCCGACGCCATTTTTTCAGGTGTACTAATGCTTACGGTATAATCGGTATAAATAATTTTTTTGTTGTCGCCACCTAAAAACTCGTAAAGTGGTACTCCTGCATTTTGCGCAGCAATATCATACAAGGCCATATCAAAGGCGCTTTTAATACTGGTGTTACCATAAATAAGCCGATCCATGGCAATAATATTATCCTCAATGTCCAATGCGTTTTTGCCTATCATTAGTTTGCCCAGGTATTTGCCCACTTCCATACAAGTGCCGGCACTTTCGCCATTAATACTCATAAACGGACTACACTCGCCAAAGCCGGTAATACCTTCTTGTGTTTTAATTACTACAATTACATTTTCGGCATTAGGTATAGGCCCCAGCGAAATAATAAAAGGCTCTTTTAAAGGAATAAACAGTTTGTATAACGAAACCGACTGAATTGTAATTTGATCGAAAGACATGCAATTAGTTTGTAGTAAGTAAAAAATGGAAGGTTAAAAGTAATGAATAAAAATAGAAGAAAGTCGGGAAGACGGAAAGTCAGGAAGTCCGTAAGGTTGAATTGACAATGGACAAGTGACAGTTGACAACTGTACGTGGTAGTTCCCTGAATAGAGTTGACTGAAAAATTAAGATTATGAAGTCAACAATTATTACTTAAGTGTCAATTAAGGGCTTATTACCTCAAACGCTTATATCACAGATCAAAAAATCAAAGATCACAGATTAAATCCTATATCATCAAATCATACATCAGAAATCCTCCCGTTGATGGGCTGCACGACTGGCAGTAGTAGCTGCAACAGTGTATAAGCATGGTGGGTGACGTTGCACTACTACAGAAGGCGTGGACTGCTGCTGATTAGCATTACTACAGTTGACAGCCCCTAAAATTTTATAAAAAAATTGGTACTAAACATTTGGAAAGCCCCTTAGGTAGTTCGTACTTTGTATATTAATATAATTACTTCACTGGCGCTATTTTTCCTTTGTTAACATATGTCCGTATTTAATCAATCACGCAGTCGAATAATAAAGCTTATTTTTTTATTGGTGTTTATTATGATTATCGGGCAATTAATTAACCTGCAATTGTTATCGGGCAAGTATGGCCCAATGGCCATGGACAATGCGGTTTACCCCAAAATAGTTTACCCGGAAAGGGGCATTATTTACGACCGTAACGGAAAAGCAATTTTAAACAACGCCATCATGTACGACCTGATGGTAACCCCTGCCGAAATTAAAGGCATGGATACTGCCGCTTTTTGTAGCCTTATGGAAATAGATACGGCAGATTTTAAGAAACGTATTATTGAATCAATCATTAAAAACACCAGGGTAAGGCCTTCTACTTTTCAGTCGTTGTTAACGCCGCAAATGCAAGCCCGCTTTGAAGAAAACAGTTGGCGTTTCCCGGGTTTTGCCATGGTGGAAAGGCCGGTAAGGGTGTACCCCTATAATGTTGGCGCACATTTGTTAGGTTATGTAAGTGAGGTATCGCCAAAAGATATTGAACGTTCGGAGCGGTTTTACCGCATGGGCGACTATATTGGTAAAAACGGTTTGGAGTCGTCGTACGAAAAAGTACTGATGGGCCAGCGTGGTGTGCAGTACATGATTAAAGATAATCGGAACAGGCTAGTGGGTAAATATGAGGATGGCGAGTTTGACACGGCGGCCATTGCGGGCCGGGGATTGCGTACTTACTTAGATGTAGAATTACAGGAAATAGCTGAAAAAATGCTGAGTGGTAAAGTAGGTGCAGTGGTGGCTATTGAACCTAAAACCGGTGGAATATTAGCTATGGCTTCGGGCCCAACTTTTAACCCCAACGATTTAACGGGGTACGATATGGAAAAAAATTATAGACGCCTAGCCTTAGATGTTGCACAGCCTTTATTAAATCGTGCGGTACAAGGCCGTTACGAGCCGGGCAGTACATTTAAACCATTGGGCGGTTTAGTGGCGTTAGAGGAAGGCGTAATTACCCCCTCGTATGGTTATTCATGCGGTGGCCGTTATTTTGCTTGTGGTACCGGTAAACCGGGCTGTACACATAGTAATGCAGGCCATGCAGCTAACTTGCGTGTAGCAACGGCCAACTCTTGTAACTCTTATTTCACGCATATTTATCGCTTGGTAGTTGATCAAAAAAAGTACGGCAATGTTAAAAACGGCTACATGAAATGGCGTGAGTACATGAATGCATTTGGTCTGGGTGTTAGACTGGGCGTAGACGTTCCATCGGAAAACGCAGGGTTTATACCAGATACATCTGTATACAATAAAGAAAACCGTGGTTACTGGAGTTCCTGTACCAATCTTACTTTGGGTATTGGACAGGATAAAATGGGTGCTACACCATTACAACTGGCAAACGCCATGTGTATTATTGCCAACAAAGGTTACTATTACACGCCACATTTTGTAAAAGGTATTGATGATGAAACGGCAGCCGATTCGGTTTATCTGGCTAAATACCGTAAAAAGCACGAAGTGCTGACACATATACCGGACGAAATGTATCAGGAAATTATTAACGGTATGGAAGATGTAACCATTTTTGGTACAGCTACCCGCACCCGTGTACCGGGCCAAAGGGTAAGTGCCAAAACCGGCACGGCCGAAAACTATACTTTTTTAGATGGCCGAAAAATAAAACTGGAAAATAATGCCATGTTCGTATGTTTTGCCCCGGCTGATAATCCTAAAATTGCCATTGCAGTTGTAATGCAAAATGCAGGTTATGGTGGTACATGGAGCGGCCCTATTGCTAAAGTATTAATGGAAAAATATTTAAATGATACTTTATCAAAAGCCACGAAAGCAGAGTACGAAAACTTTGTAAAGGTTAACCGTATGCCTAAACACTTTGCCCGTTTACAGTATCGTGAAGATTCCATCAGGGCTCGCTGGTTTTTTGATAAAACCAAGGACAGTACATACATAAGAAAATACTTGCGTCGCGGTGAGGTGGCACCTGCTGAAAAGAAAGAGGACAACCCTCCAAAATCAACAATTAAATCTGCTATAACATTTATGTTAGAACCTAAGCATAAATTTTTTCGCAAACCAGAAGCACCAACATTAACAACCGTATGAGTCAACGTAACCCGGGCATATCAAAAGGCATAGATTGGTCAGTGGTAGGTATTTATATACTGATTGTTACCATTGGGTTGATGGCTATATTTGGCGCTACTTATAAAGAAGGCGACCCCATTGTACAAAGCTTTTTTAATTTCAGCACCGACTACAGTAAACAGTTCATCTTTTTTGGTGTATCATTATTACTGGGTTTATTTGTTTTATTAACCGACAGTAAATTTTTTCCTGCTACTGCTAACATATTTTATGCAGCGGGTATTTTTATGATGTTGCTGGTATTTCCTTTTCACTCCAATATCAAGGGTACTGAGTCTATTATTAAACTGGGCCCATTAAACTTTCAGCCGGCAGAGTTTTGTAAAATAACCGTGGCCCTGGCACTGGCAAAATATCTCTCACGCCCCGAAACCGATTTTACCCAAACCCGATCGCAGGTAATTGCCGCTTGTATAACTTTATTTCCGGCCATTCTTTCCATCTTACAAAAAGAAACGGGCTTGGCCTTGGTGTTCTTTGCATTTTTTTTAGTGATGTTTCGTGAAGGTTTGCCGGCCAGTATTTTAGTGGTGGGCTTTAGTGTTGCAGCATTGGTAGTAATGACGTTGTTGTTGGAAAAAAACTTACTTGCCTTTATACTCCTTGGTATTGGTTTATTAGTGGCTTTATTATTACGCAGGCAAATAAGGCGTGATAAAGTATTGCTGGCAAAAATTATTGGCATTACGGCCATATGTGTTGGCATACAATTTTTTGTAGTTCCGTTTTTATTTAAAACTGTTTTAGGCAAACACCAGGTAGAGCGTATATATAGTACCATTGGTAAAGAAATTCCGGAAGAGTATATCCGTGGCGAAGTAGTAATTAACGAAAAAAGCGGTAAGCAGGAAAACACAGCCGACTATAACGTAAAGCAATCAAAAATTGCCATTGGTAGTGGTGGTTTAACCGGCAAAGGTTTATTAAAAGGCACACAAACCCGTTATGGTTTTGTACCCGAACAGCGTACCGATTTTATTTTTGATACCATTGGCGAAGGCTTTGGTTTTATTGGGAGCTTTGTGTTACTCGGTCTTTATTTATTATTACTCTTTCGCATTGTTACCATAGCCGAAAGGCAACGAAGTGTATTTAGTCGTTGTTATGCATATGGCGTAGCATCTGTAATATTCTTTCACGTAGCCATTAATGTTTCCATGACTATTGGTTTGGCCCCGGTAATTGGAATCCCGCTTCCGTTAATCAGTTATGGAGGTGCATCGCTACTCACTTTTTCATTGTTAATAGCCATTTTATTAAGGCTAGATGCAGACAGGCAAATGGTGCTGAGATAAACACCCCAACACCATTTGACAAAGGTCTTTCTATTGAATTAAGATTTAATTTTTTTAGGTCAGCAGCATTACTACTATCAACCCCAAACCCCTGAAGGGGCTTTAGAATCTAATTAAGCATAATTACTTTTTTTGTTACCAGCGTTCCTCCCTTGATTGAGCTTCTGTTGTGTCACTCACTGCATCGTTCAGTAATTCCATTCAGCATTATGCAACACTCCGCATTTTAACCACAGTTGTTCTGTAGGGAAGAATGCCTCATTAGCTTCTGGCAGTATAAAATAAATTTGTATATACACAGAAACAAAAAGCCCCTCCAAAGGAGGGGCTTGGGGAGGCTTTTTATTGAAGCGTTCCATTCTCAATATACCTTGTCTGCACACTATCAGCACCAGTAGATGCCGGATTACCTGCTAATAAAATGGTATAAATCTTTTTGTCAGTTACTGCGAAAGTTCTGTTAGTATTTACATTACTTCCATTAGAAGTTGAAATTGTAATTTCACCTGCATTTACTGCCATAAAATCGGTTATGCCTCCATATGCTAAAGCAGCGCTATTAACAGGTGCTTCATTAGCGGTAACCGTTACCGTTGGTGTAGTAGAATCGGGTATTGCATTTATATAACGTATATAAGCTTTACCTGCAACGCCTTCCAAACTATCTAAACCATCAGCTACAACTACTGTACGGTAATTATTATTAGCGCCAATTAAAAAAGCAGAATAATATTTTCCGTCTTCGTAAGTGTTGCTGGCATTGGCAATGGTATTATAGGAACCAAAATCAAATGCTGTCAATGTACGGGTTCCGGTAAACACACCAGTGTACAAACCATTATAACTTAAAAAGGCCAAGGGTTGATTGGTAAATCGGTTTCCACCAATTTCAAAACCAACCTGGTTTTTATCAGGGGCTAAATTAAAAGCCATTAAACCCGCAACAGGTGTTGCCGGCGTGTCATTGTTGTTTTTCATACAGGATTGCATAACTATTACCGCAACTGCTAAACACAGCAACCAGTTCATTTTTTTCATGTCGTATTGTTTTTAGATAATTTAAGTCACAAAAAATAATGCCAGACGGCATATTATTTAACAACTCAACGTTAGAAAAATCATAAAAACAAAAGACTAAAACTATAACAGTCAGGGAATCAAAACATAAACAGAAAACCGCTTATTAGCCTGATAGAACATAAGGAGCCTTAACTTTGCATCAGCTTTAACAAATTAAATTAAACAATGCCTACATATACAACAACACCCGAAATTGATACTTTATTACAGCAGGCAAATGCTGCTACAATGCGGTTTAAAAAAACAACTATTTTACAGCGAGCCGAACTAATGCACCATATTGCCGATGCTATTGAAGCATTGGACGAAACTTTGTTACAAACTGCACAACAGGAAACTAATTTGCCTATAGCAAGATTAGCCAGCGAGAAAGCAAGAACCGTTTTTCAATGGCGAAGTTATGCTGATGCATTGGCCAGCGGCAATGTGTTACCGGTACGTATTGATACGGCTTTGCCTAATAGAATGCCGGCACCTAAACCTGACTTACGTAAAACCTATTTACCCATAGGCATCGTTGTGGTGTTTTGTGCCAGCAATTTTCCGTTTGCCTATTCAACAGCAGGCGGCGATACGGCATCGGCCATTGCAGCAGGTTGTGCGGTAGTGGTTAATGCTCACAGTGCGCATGTAAAAACTTCTACTATAATGGCATCAGCTATTGCAGCGGGTATAGAAAAAGCGGGTTATGATAAAGCCTTGTTTTCGCATGTAGTAAGTAATGGATTTGAAAATGGCAAATACTTAGTGCAGCATAACTTAGTAAAGGCCGTTGGCTTTACAGGCTCCTATGCAGGCGGAAAAGCTTTATACGATATTGCACAACAAAGACAACAACCTATACCGGTATTTGCCGAAATGGGTAGTGTAAATCCGGTGTTAGTATTACCGGAAAAACTAAAAGCCAATCCCCAAAAATTAGCCGAACAATATGCATCATCTTTAACGCTGGGAGTGGGACAGTTTTGTACCAATCCGGGAATAATTATAGTACCCGATATACCGGAGACAAATGAATTGCTGGAGGTATTGGCCAATGAAATTACGGGTACTCAACCGGCGGCTATGTTGCATAGTGGCATTGCTGAAAGTTTTCATAAAAACAAAGCCACAGCCATTGCGCAAGCCGATGTAACAGTGGTAGCACATGCGCCTTATACTGCAGCTAGCGATGGCAATGCCATAGTAGCATTAATCAATAGCAAAAACTTTATGGCTAATAAAGTGCTGACACACGAAGTATTCGGTCCATTTGGACTGGTCGTAAAATATACATCTGTACAGGATGCTGCGGCTGTTATTGAATCCTTAGAAGGGCAACTTACCGCTACTGTGTGGGCCGAAGCGGAAGAAGCTGCTGCAAATGAAGACTTAATAAATAGTTTAAGTGAAAAGTGTGGACGAGTTATTTTTAATGGCTTCCCTACAGGTGTAGAAGTGTGTTATGCCATGCAACATGGTGGTCCATTCCCTGCGGCAACAGATAGCAGGTTTACATCGGTTGGCCCCGATGCTATTAAACGATTTGCCCGACCTGTTAGTTACCAGAACTGGCCCGACAACTTATTGCCGGACGAACTGAAAAATAATAACACCTTAAAAATCTGGCGCACCATCAATAATCAATTAACGCAAGAAGATGTTAGCGTTTAATTTGGGATCGTGGTTAAATAAACGACTGAATGGTTACAGGATGATGATTAGCGAACAGAACGATGCAGTGTGCGACGCAACATAAGCCGATGGGTGTTACTATGGCTGGTAACATAAAAAATACAACAAATTATAGCCATCGTTTTGTTAGCAATAAGTTATTAACCCATTAAAAAAGCCTGTTTGCCAATTTTATGCTGTCAGGCACTTGTTTAAGTATATTTTTGTATACTTTTTAGAAATATGAAAAAAGCAATATTGCAATTTTTGTTTTTAGTTACCGCATTGGTTTGTACCAACCTGTTGCAGGCACAGTTATTTAACGATGCGGAGAAGAAGATTATTTACGGTGGCGATACCAGTACCATGTTACGGGTGATACAAATCACCGTACCTGCGGAGCATACAATTTTACTGACACCTTCATCCAACATACAACACAATGCACCGGGCTTGGATTTGTTGGCCAAACGTATGTTATTAGCTATGCGTGATACGGCACGTCCCGGTGTGGGTATAGCGGCACCGCAATTGGGCATTAATAAAAAACTTATTTGGGTACAACGTTTTGATAAAGAAGGTGCGCCTTTTGAATTTTATGTAAATCCGCAAATAACCTGGCAATCAGTTTTGTACCGTAAGGGCAGGGAAGGTTGTTTATCCATACCCGATATAAGTGGTAATGTGTTGCGCCACTATACCATTGGTTTAAGCTATCAGCAACGTGACGGAACATTTAAAAACGAAATTGTTGAAGGTTTTACCGCAGTAATATTTCAACACGAGATTGATCACCTGAATGGTATTTTATTTACACAACGATTGCAGGAGCAGGATAATAAAAAGTATTATCCGCTGGCAACCGGTGTAGATTTATACCTGGAGCAACCATCTAAACGATAATTATTAAAGCGAGCCACAATATGTATATACAATCTACGGCAGCTATAACGCCGCAGGCATCATTTGAAACAATTATAAACAAGCCCAATAGTTATTCGGGCGACAGGCTGGTCTGTGTAGAACCGGATTACACGGCTTACATTGATAGCAAATTAATACGCCGCATGAGCCGTGTAATTAAAATGGGCGTAGCGGCAGCAAAAGATTGTTTACAAGCGGCCAATGTACAACAGCCGGATGCATTTGTTACGGGAACGGCATATGGTTGCCTGGCCGATACAGAAGCTTTTTTATCGAGAATGGTGAGTTTTAACGAAGAGCTGTTATCACCCACATCATTTATACAATCAACACACAATACCGTTGGGGCCCAAATTGCATTAATGCTGCAATGCCATAATTATAATAATACTTTTGTACACAGAGGGTTTTCATTTGAGAATGCGTTATTAGATGCATCCTTATTATTAGCTGAAAAGGAAGCCGGCAATGTGTTAGTGGGAGCTGTTGATGAAATTGTAGATGCCAGCCACACCATTTTACAAAGATTTGGTTTATACAAAAACAGGTCAGCAAGTACCGCATTATTAACTGAGCCCGCTAAAGGAACCATGAATGGTGAAGGGGCTGTTTTCTTTTTAGTAAATGAGGAAAAGCAAGATAACAGCATGGCTAAGCTGAATGATGTATATACTTTTTACAAGCCTGCATCACAATCGGAAATAGAGCTGGAGATAGAAAAGTTTTTAGCTACACAAAGTATAACCATTGATGATGTTGATATTATTTTAACTGGTTTAAATGGCGATGTTACCAATGATGCTGCTTACAAAGAGTTACAAAAAACGGTGTTTAAAAATAGAGCATTAGCCGGGTTTAAACATTTATGTGGCGAGTATCCTACCGCATCGGCATTTGCGGTTTGGTTGACAGCTAATATATTACAATCGGGTACAGTGCCTGCGGCTGTAGGGAAAGCACCACAAGCACCAAAACGTATATTAATTTATAACCACCAACAACATATACACCACGCATTATTTTTGCTGACAGCATGTTAAAATTCAGGCTTACCATAACTGCATTATTAATTGCTATTATAGCCTTAGTGTTATATGGTATAAATAATAGTTGGCAATATTTTTGGCCGGGTTTAATAGCCATATTCTTAGTTGGTAGTCTGGTTTTATTTTATGGTAGTTACTATATTAATTCAGGGTTTTATGTAAAAGCCATTAGTTATGCTAATACATTGCAAAAGCAAATTGCCATTAGTTTTGATGATGGGCCTTTGCCCGAGTTTACACCACAAATATTAAGCATACTAAAAGAAAAAAATGTATCGGCGGCATTCTTTTGTATAGGTAAACATGTGGTTAAACATCCTGAATTATTACAAGCAGTACATAACCAAGGACATATAATAGGCAACCACAGTTACAGTCACGGTAAATGGTTTGATTTGTTAAGTGCCGAAAAAATGTACGCCGATTTGCAACAAATGAATACCGTTACTCGTCAGGCAATAGGTGTAACACCCTTATTATTTAGGCCGCCTTACGGAGTAACCAATCCTAATCTGGCAAGGGCAATAAAAAAATCGGGATTTGTAACAGTGGGTTGGAGTATTCGCTCCTTAGATACCGTAGCTACCGATGCCGATAAATTGTTACACCGGGTACTTGGGCAGGTAAAGCCGGGAGCAGTGGTATTATTTCATGATACCACTGCCGTTACGGTAACCATGTTGCCCTTGTTTATAAATGCTGTAAAAGCAAAAGGGTACAATATTGTACCATTACACAAAATATTAAATTTGCAACCTTATGCGTAGGTTAGTTATTACAATACTTAGTTGTTTTTTATTTATATGGGCACAGGCACAATACCCGGGTTATAAATCGGTTGCCAATACCGATGCTTTTAAAAAGAGCTTTACGCAAACATCACAAAAAACCAATACGCTAAAAAGCGACTTTACACAAGAGAAAACGTTGAGCATGTTGGCCGAAAAAATTGTTTCCAAAGGCAAGTTTTATTTTAAGAAAGAAAATGCCATACGTATGGAGTACACATCACCGTTTCAATACCTGATGGTTATTAACGGCAACAATGTGTATATAAAAGACAACCAGAAGGAAAATAAAATGTCGGCTAAGTCCAACAAGTTGTTTCAATCTATCAACCGTATTATGATGGATTGTGTTAAAGGAACCATATTTGATAATAAAGATTTTTTGGTAAAACTTTTTGAGTCAGGCGATAGTTACCTTGCTGAATTAACACCGGTAACCAAGGACTTGAAAAAAATGTTTAGTAAGATAAATATGATATCGGTTAAAAAAGATAACCTGGTTAAAAAGATAGAGATGCACGAACCTTCAGGCGATAAAACAGTATTGTCTTTTATAAACCCTGAACTGAACACAAACTTAGCAGATGCGCTTTTTAATACCAATTAGTATCGTTTTTATATTGGCCGCCTGCGGATCATCGTATAAACATTTGCAAAAAAGCAATGGTTCAGCTACATGTATTGCCGGTTTAACCCCGCAAATTAATACCACATTATACCGGGCACAAATAAATATAACCGGCCACTATTTAAGCGGCTTGTTATTAATAAAACAATTGCCCGATAGTAGCGTAAGGTTATTATTTACCAACGAGGCCGGCTTTAAATTTTTCGATTTTGGGTTTCCTACCACCGGTAACATGGTAGTGCACCATATTACAGATAAGATGAACAAGAAGGCCGTTATAAAAACCCTGCGTAAAGATTTTCAGTTATTATTAATGAACAGGTTAAGCGAAGCCAAATACTTGTCAAAAACCGATGGTAAAAACCAATACCATATTTACAAACAAGGAAAGGATTATTACTACTACCAAACCAATAATCATTGCGATAGTTTAGTGGCCATGGAACGAGGCAGTAAACGTAAAAATGTAGTTGATATACAATTTACAGGTATGCAAAAAACCTTGCCCGATTCTGTTTATATTAAACACAATAACTTTGCCTTTAACATAGCCCTAAAGCAAATAAATAATTATGCTGAATAAAAATTTTTATCAGGTTACCAATACGCAGGAAACAGATGGTGGTATAGTATTAACCATACAGTTTAATGCCCAGCATAAAATCTTCGAAGGCCATTTTCCTAACCAACCGGTAGTACCGGGTGTATGTACATTACAAATTATTAAGGAGCAACTATCTCAGCAATTACAACAGCCTATTGTATTACGTGAGGCTGCGCAGGTAAAATATTTAAACACGATAACGCCTGCGCAAGCGCCCATAGTAAATTTTACTATTCTATACCACGTGCATGAAACTAATATTAGCGTAACCGCAACCATTACTGACGGTGCTGTTACTTACTGTAAAGCACGCCTGGTATTTACTACCAATGTATAGTTATTAAATGGTAACCTTGGCCCAGTTTTCACCCGTTTTAATTCGGTAAATCTGCATATCGCTTACGTTAAACTTAGTAGCAATTTCTTTAAGTGTTTTACCAGCAGCCAACATTTTTTTAATACGCACTACATCTTTCTCTTTCAGTTTTCTTTTGCCGCCACCGCCACCAATTTCTTTGGTACGTTTAATAGCTGCAATAACTAAAGGGTTCTTTCTGTTATGTTCCGTAACATCTTCACGGGTAGCCCATGCTAAGTTTTTTACACGGTTGTTTTCTTTGTTATGGTCAAGGTGAATAATAAACTTTTGTTTACTTTTTGGCTTAGGCAAAAAATATTCAGCTACCAGGCGGTGTATTAAAATAGCCACATATTCATCGTCCATTTTTTTACGCCAAATAGGATAACCGCCCTGCCTGCTACAGTTTAGCACAAAACCATCAGGAATATTTTTGTTGTATTTTACCAAGCGTCCGTAATTAGAAATAGCATATTTATACCATACTGCACCCTTGGCTTCATGTCCTTTCACATCCTTAAAAACCTCGTTTCTAAAAAGTTTAATTTGTTCTTTTGCCATACTTCAAAAATTGTGTTTAACAATACAGATACAATACGTTGGTATTGCGGCTACTATCATATTCATTTTTATGAGCTAAACAACAATTGAGCCAATCCCCGGATCAATGTTTATAGTCATTCTTTTATAAATGTAAATAAAACTAATTTCAATTTTTCAATAATATAATATTAATCGGTTGCATAAATATTTATATAACATAATTATGCCAATGTTTATTTGGCGGCTAATTGCACCGTAAAACCGGCTTATAATTTAACAAATGTTAAGGGGCTGTCAGCAGTAGTAACTCTGGTCAGCAACTGTTCCCGCTTTGCGTTACAAGTCCGCCACATGTTCCCCGCACAAACCTTCAGCGGGCTTTTCACTGCAATCGGGCAGCCCGTCAACTGCAGTTCATTGTTAATGGTTCATGGATGTGAATGGTGAATTTACTATTTCACTTTTCACTATTCTTCCGGCATTTCGGAGTTCTCTGTTGATTAGCGATATGCAGTATCGCCGACAAGCCGGGGTGTACCTTGCATAATGGTGAGTAAAGTTACCCACGACAATGTCGGGGCGTACGCAGGCAGCTCCGATTAAAATACGGAGTACTGCGTATTGGCCAATAGCATTACGACAGTACCGCCCCGATGCATCGGGGGGAACACCTTGCACAATGCTGAGCAAAGTTACAGGTGCTCAAGAGTGCGACGCAAGGGGCGATGATAGTAGCAATGCAGTTGGTAACATAAAAATTACGAGCCCAACAATACTGTTGGGTCACAGCGCAAGGGACGATGAGCAATGCAGTTGATGACATAAATAATCTGTTAGTTTAAAAGGTTTGTTAAAGTAGGCAGCACAGAAACGCATACTGGCAACTATATTTGCAGTTGGCAATAATATTTTTTATGAGTAGTTCAACAACCATTCCTGTAGCAGCATTTATTCCCGCCCGTTATGCGGCCACACGTTTTCCGGCCAAGCTAATGCAACAGCTGGGAAATAAAACCGTTATTAGACATACATACGATGAAACGGTAGCAACCGGTTTGTTTAACGAAGTAATTGTTGTAACGGATAGCGATATTATTTATAATGAAATAGTGAATAATGGCGGCAAAGCCATCATGAGCAAAAAACTGCATGAAAGTGGTAGCGACCGTATTGCCGAAGCGGTGGCCGACTTGGATGTGGATGTAATTATTAATGTACAGGGCGATGAACCGTTTATACAAAAAGAGCCGTTGCAAAAACTGGTGCAATTATTTGCCGACGAACAAGTGCAAGTGGGATCGTTAATGCGGGTAATAAAAAGTAAAGAAGAATTACAGGCCAATAGTGTCGTAAAAGTAGTGGTGGATAAAAACAGCGATGCTTTATATTTTAGTCGTAACACTATTCCTTATGTGGCAAATACCGAAGTAGCAGTTAACCATTATTTGCATATTGGTGTATATGGTTATCGTAAGCAGGCCTTATTAAATTTTACATCCTGGCCTCCGGCTTTATTGGAGCAGGTAGAAAAACTGGAGCAATTACGTTACCTGGAAAATGGTATTAAAATACGTATGGCCACGGTTGATTTTATTAGCGTGGCTATAGATACGCCGGAAGATTTGAAACACGCCATTGAAATACTGAATAAAAAGTAGAATAATAAGTTTAAAAATCTTGCTTATTATTCTACTACAATAAACCATTTTTTATTTACTGTGTTTATGTAACTGATTGCAAAAATTTATTTTGCGTGTTATGTAGCACGATTGTAATAAAATGTTTTCTTTGCCAAGAAAAAAACACCTCATTTAAAATGTTTATATGATATAGGTAAATTGTTTTACCTACATTAGCATAACAAAGTAACGATTGCATAAGGAGAATATATATAACTCTCAGGAGTTAAAAGCCCTTCAATTACGCTTGCAAAAAAATGACGAAGCTGCTTTTACTCATATTTACCAATACCTATACAAAAAGTTGGTACATTTTTCAGTGTCCCTTGTCAGAAGTAAAGAATTAGCCGAAGAAACGGTAGAAGATGTGTTTGTAAAACTTTGGTCTAAAAGGGAAACCGCCGCCGAAATAGATAATCTGGCCGTGTACTTATATGTAGCTGTTAAAAACGCTTCCCTTAATGCTATTTCCAAACAGGCAAGCGAGTTGATAAATGCTCCGTTTGATTTTTTAGAAACCACGGCCCCGGTAATTACCACCGATCCTTACGACTTAATGATTACCGGCGAGATGATGGCAAAAATGAATGCCGAGATTGAAAGCTTGCCCCCGCGTTGTAAACTAATTTTTAAGTTAGTACGGGAAGATGGGTTGAAATACAAAGAAGTAAGTGAGATATTAAACATATCGGTTAATACGATTGATGCTCAAATGGCCATTGCCGTAAAACGTATTTGTCAGGCATTGGAAGTAATAAAACCTCAAAAATCTGCCGGGTTTACCCGCCTGGAAACAGCATTTGAAAAAAAAGTTAAAAAAAGCTAAAATTCTTTTAGTAGATAGTTTGCAAAATACTGTCCTGTAGTATAGGCTTGCTATTTTTTTGAATATTTCCGACACGATATGGGCATTAATGTCCCGCAGTTTAAGCGGCGAAGCAACTTCTTCAGAGGAGAAGGAATTGCATGATATACTGCAGCAAAACCCTGATTTACAACAAGAATACGATGTGCTCGTTCGTATGTGGCACCTGAAAGAGAATGCAATTAACGACGCTGAAGCCATACAATCTGTAAAACAAATAATACATAAGGCCCAGGCTGAGCAAGGTGTTGATAGCATACCGATGTTTGATACAAAAAGAAAAAACTACCGTTGGCTTGCAGTCGCAGCAGTGTTTGTATTGATATTTATCAGCATTTGGGGTGTAATAGAATATAAAAAAGCACCAAATGAGGAGACACAGATAGCCCACCAGATTAATACTGATGCAGAAAGGCTGTTTACCAAGAATGGGAAACGGTCTCAGTTTATTTTACGCGACGGTACTTCTGTATGGTTAAATGCAGGTTCGTATTTAGAGTATGTAAATGATTTTAACGGACTTACCCGAGAAGTGAAATTGGTAGGGGAAGGTTATTTTGATGTGGCACACAAAAAAGTACAGCCTTTTATAGTACATACCGATAATGTTTTAATAAAAGTATTGGGTACTGTTTTTAATGTAAAATCGTACCCGGAAGATAAAAATGTAGAAACAACGTTGTATCAAGGCAGTGTAGAGGTGACAAATAATAATTTGAAAAATCAGGCACCCATTGCTTTAGTTCCTAACCAGAAACTGATTGTTGCCAAAAACGCAGCAAATGAAAGCAATCAGTTGTCTAATGCGAATAAACTTGCCATTATTACTCCACACAAGGGTACAATCATTGTAGCCATCGATAGTACCAAAAAAGAAGTAGAAAGAATTGAAACCGCCTGGGTTTACAGTCGCTTAGAGTTTAAAGGCGATGATTTTGAACAACTTGCCAGAAAGTTAGAAAGATGGTATGATGTAAAAATATTTTTCACCGATAATCGGGTTAAAGCAATGACGGCGACCGGTTCGTTTGAGCGTGAAACAATACATGAAGCCATGGCTGCTCTAAAAGAAGGATTTGGCGTTACCTATAAAATCGACAACAATGAAATATATATCGGACTACCTTAAAACAGCTCCCGATTAGATACAAAAAAACGGAGAATGTTGGCGCATTCCCCGTTATAAATTGTACTAAACGGCTAAACAAAACAGAACAACTTTGACCAGTTGGATTGCTTAACCCTTAATTTTTTAAATGTATGAAAAGTTTCTTAACGGTTAAAATAAAACCGTTTCAATCAAATGTGCTGCTTGCTATGAAACTGACTGCTGCCTTTTTTCTTCTCTTTACCATGCATGTGTCGGCTAATGGCTTTGGGCAAACCAAAATAAGCCTGAAGGCAAAGCGGACAGATATGACTTCCGTTTTACAGAATATTGAAAAACAAACTCAATATCGTTTTCTGTATAACAATCAGTTACAGGAATTGCGTATGCGCAAAGTAACATTGGATGTAAACCAGGCCTCTTTAAAAGATGTACTGAGTATTATGTTTTTTCGCACTAACCTGCAATACCAGGTAATGGGCAATAACCTTATTGTAATTAAGGAAATGGGGGATGTTCGTCCTCCGGATGTTATTATTCGCGGTAAAGTATTGGGTGAGGCTGCTGCGCCATTATCCGGGGCATCTGTACAAGTAAAAGGAACTACAATTGGTACCACAACTGATGCAGAGGGTAACTTCTCATTATCGGTACCTAATAATAATGTTACATTGATCATTAGCTCGGTTGGATACACAGAGCAGGAGATAGCGCTTGCCGGACGTAATGAAATTACGGCAACTTTAGAGTCCTCTACAAAAGAAATGGATCAGGTAGTTGTTATTGGTTATGGTACGGCTACTAAGCGAGATTTAACGGGTTCTATTGCAAAAATTGATGGTAAAGAGGTGGCGGATAAACCAAACACCAACCCCATTGCGTCATTACAAGGTAAGGTAGCAGGTTTATCAGTAGTGCCGAGTGCTGGATTAGGTAAGTCTCCCGATATAAGAATTCGCGGTACAATCAGTATTGGGTCAGTAAGTCCTGTTTATGTTGTTGATGGAATTTTAAATGATAATATTGATTATTTAAATCCTAATGATATTGAATCTATTGAAATTTTGAAAGACCCATCTTCATTAGCAATTTTTGGTGTTAGAGGAGCAGGTGGTGTTATTGCTGTAACTACCAAAAAGGCAAAGGCAGGACAAGTATTAGTAAACTTCAATACAAGTGTTGGTGTTAAAAAACTAGTGGATAAAATTAAAGTATTGACGGATGCAGAGCAGTTTAAAATGCTTTACGAAGAAGAGAATAATAATATTGGTGCTCCAAATACTTTCAATTTTACCCCTTGGACAGGAAATACGGATTGGATTGATGCGGTAACTCAGACAGGTTTTTTTAATAATAATAACCTGAGTGTTATGGCCAGTAGCGATAAGAATAAATTTTACGCTAGTGTAGGTGTTATTAATGAAAAAGGAGTAGTTGTAAGAGAGCAACTTAAAAAATACTTATTAAATATTAACGATGAGTATAGATTTAATAAAAGTGTAAAAATTGGTTTTACACTTAACTATACACGTACCGAATCGCCGAATGATGGCGCTAATACTTTAGAGAACGCACGTCGAATAGCACCAATTGTTAGTGCGGGTACAACTCCTCATCGAATGAAAATTTATGGAGCGGATAGCGCTACTTATGACTTATACTCAGCACTACCAAGTATTCAAAATACATTGCAAAACCCATTAGTTACAAGAGAAAATACTTGGGATAAGTATATTGGCCGCGAAAATAGATTTCTAGGAAGTGTATATGGCGAGGTTAATTTTTTAAACGATTTTAATTTTAGAGTAGCTTATTATGGTGATGTTAGCTATTTAAGAAGCACAACATACGACCCTCTGTATGCAGCTTATGATCCCGCTGCGCAAAATGCTTTTTTTGTGGGTAGGCAGACCAGCGTGAAGGTTGGGGAAGAAAACTGGAACAAGCTGCAACAGGACTATATATTAAATTACAAAAAAAGACTTGGTAATCATAATATACAGGCAACTGCCGGCTGGACAACCTATTCATTATCAGAATTTCATAATTGGGGAGAGGTGAAACAAGGTGTTTCTGGTGATCCAATACCAAATGACAAAAGATTTTGGTACTTATCAAATGGGTTTGAAGATAAAGCAACTTCACAATCAAGCTCTTCTCAAAAAGAAAGTGCCACTACTTCCATGTTAGTAAGGGCGCTGTATAACTATGGCAACAAGTATTATTTGAACGCTTCTTTTAGAAGAGATGGCTCTTCTTTAATCTATAACCCCGACAATAGGTATCAAAATTTTTGGGCTTTAGGAGCAGCTTGGGAAATATCCAAAGAGGATTTTTTCTCAAATGTTACCTTTTTTAATTACTTAAAACTTAAAGGATCGATTGGTGTATTAGGTAATCAAAATACTTATGGTGTAGATTATCCTTATTTTCCAACCTTAGCACAAGGAAATACTGCTGTATTTGGCTCTAATGTTTATCCGGCATATGTTAATACATATGAAGTGGACCCGGATTTAAGATGGGAAACCGTTCATGGTAGAGAAATTGGTATTGAGTTTGCAGCTTTAAATAACAAGTTAACCGGTGAGATTAACTATTATAATAAGTTAACAAAGGATATGTTAGCTTACTTGGACAACGGACCTAAAAAGACTTTGGGGAATTTTGGTTCAATTTCCAATCAAGGTATTGAGGTATTATTAACTTGGAGACAAAATATAAGTAAGGACTTGTCGTTAAATGTTAGCGGAAACTTAACTACTTATAAAAATAAAGTAAAAGAATTCGGTACTTATCTTCCTGCTTCGGAAAGTACGCCTAACCAAACACAAATAGGTTTTCCAATTGGATACTTCTACGGGTATGAAGTTGAAGGCGTTTATCAATCATATGCCGATAAATTAAAATCTCCTAAGGTGATAGGCTATGATTATGGCCCAGGCGATTTAAAATACAAGGATATTAATAACGATGGCGTAATTAACACAGAAGATAGGAAAATGATAGGTAATCCTACTCCTGATTTTACTTATGGTGGATCGATCACTGTAAATTATAAATCTTTTGATTTTGGTGTTGATTTACAAGGCTCATATGGAGGCGAAGTTTATAGAGTATGGGGTGCATCTGAATTACCATATTCTCGCTATAATTATACAGAACAAAAGTTAGATAGATGGCATGGTGAAGGAACTTCCAATTGGGTTCCACGCTTGGGCGATAAATTTGCTATCAACAGACTTCCATCGTCATTTGGAGTTGAAGATGGCAGTTATTTACGTATCAGAAATCTTCAGTTAGGCTACAACTTTAATAAAGCCCTTATTTCAAAAGTTAAAATGCAAAACCTTCGAGTTTATGTAAATGTACAAAACTTGAAAACCTTTAAAAATAACTTAGGGTATGCTCCCGAGTTTGGTGGTGGACCAACAAATTTTGGAATAGATTATGGCAATGGAGCAATTCCGGTTGTATATACAGCAGGTTTAAATGTTACTTTCTAATTGATTAAAAGAATTATTATGAAAAAGATTAAATATAATATTATTTATCTACTGGCCTTCGTGCTTGCTTTCTCAACCTTATTGGGTTGTAAAAAAATGTTAGATAAAAAACCTTTACAAGCTACTTTAGATGACTTGAACCAAGGCGGTTTAGAAGGAATGGTGTATGGTTTATATGGCGGACTTAGAAATCCTGATTTAGGCGGTGCTGCTTGGGGACATATTCCATGGCTGGCAATACATAGCTTTAGAGACGATGATGCAATAAAAGGAAGTAGTGAATCTGATGGTGCGGATTGGGCAGTAATTTATGATCAGTTTCAGTATTCAAAAGACCATTGGAGTACTAATATTTATTATGAGCGTAAATATCAAATAATAAACGTGGCTAATGAAATTTTGAACACGGCTGATTCGTTAAAATTAGAAGACCCTGCATCGTTAACAAATATTGCAGAGGCAAAATTCGTTAGAGCTTTAGCATACTTTGATTTGGTAAGAACATATGGTGAAGTAAGAAAAGTTACGGTGCCGATTAGAAACGCAACACAGGTTAACAGCATGGAAAAATCATCAGTTAATGATATATATACGTTGATTGATGCAGATTTGAATGATGCAAAAACATACTTGCCTCTAAACTGGAATAATGCCGCAGGTACATCTACTTATAAGGGAAGACTGACTTCTGGGGCCGCTAATACTTTACACGCAAAAACAATGTTATACAGGCAACAATGGGGCCCTGCATTAGGATTATTACAAACAGTAATAAACTCGGGAGAGTATCAACTGGAGTCTAATTATTCAAGAATATTTCAAGATGCCGGAGAAAATGGCCCTGAGTCCATTTTTGAAATCCAAGCCTATAAAGGCCCGGCAGGTGTTCCCGATTATTATACCTTTTATGCAACTGCACAAGGTGTTCGTGGTTCAGATGCATCGGGTTGGAATATGGGATGGGGATGGAACACTCCGAGCCAAAACCTTGTAGATGCTTATGAGCCCAACGACCCACGTAAAAGAAGAACCATTTTGTTCTCCGGACAATCAGACGACCCGCAATATGGTGGTTTCGGCCGAACATTACCTGTTTATCCAGATGTATTGCCAAGGCCCTATTGGAATAAGAAGGTTTATGCTGACCCCGCCATTCAAAGGGCTACCAACGATTTAAACGGAAATGGAGGTTATAACCAACGGATACTTCGTTATGCAGATGTTATTTTAATGGCCGCAGAAGCTGCTAATGAGAGTGATAATTCAATAGTAGCAGAAACAATGTTAGAATTAATAAGAGCCAGAGCAAGAGAAGGTCAGGCAGGAGTATTACCAAAAGTAATATTTGCAAACAAAGCACAAATGCGTGCCGCTATTAAACATGAACGTCGTATTGAGTTTGCAATGGAAGGCGAAAGATTTTTTGACTTAGTTAGATGGGGCGATGCCTTAACAGTATTAGGTGGTCAAGGTTATCAGAACAGAAACAGATATATGCCATTGCCTCAACCTATTATTGATCAGTCGCAGGGTAAGCTTAAACAAAATACAGAATACCCATAAATCAAAAACTGCATCAGTCTAATTATATATTATGATATCATAAATATTAATACAATGAAAAAATATAGATTTCTAAATATGGCATTAATATTACTCATCTCTGTTTGTGTAATTGCATGCCAAAAAATGAAAAAACCCGAATTGGGAGATTATCCAAAAGATACAAACCCCCCAGGCGGACCGTTAAAGTTCTTTGCAGCTTTTAATGGGGTAACCGAAGACCCTTTGATGAATGCCGTGGATAGTATAAGAGCGAATTTCCCAAGCGCTAATCCATTAAAAATAGCTGACGGAATTAACGGGAAAGGTATTTTGGGTGAAAATGCTAAGGCAATTAAATATGCTACACCTAACGATTTTACCCAAGCCACAAGCTTTACTGTTGCATTTTGGTTTAAACGGCCTGTAAATACACGAACAGAATTTTTCTTTGGATTGCAAGATGATACATACGGTTGGTCAAAAAGTTCTTTGTTTATGATGGCAGAGCATACCACCACTACAGAAGCTACAGTAAAAGTTGGGGTGATGGATCAATGGATGGAATTTGTAAATGAAGACAAATTAAAGAAACCAATGTTTGATGGAAACTGGCATCATTGGGCAATGTCGTATAATGAAACCACATCCAAAATGACCTATTATTTTGATGGAGAACTAATAACTAACGCCCCTGCAAAAGCTACTGATGTTTTAAAAAGTGGAGCCCCTCGCGGAAAGCTTGACCTTACAAAAAGCACCGCACTCTCTATTGGCGGCTGGGGCAAGCATATAGGTGTTGCAGGTCCTACCGACGATTGGGTAAGTTCTTATACCGGGCAGCTCGATCAGTTTAGAATGTATGCAACAGTACTTACTGCTGCAGAAGTTAAAGAGCTTTTTGTTGACAAAAAGTAAAATTTAGTAAAATCTTAAATAACATAAACACCCGTGTATTGTAAATATATCACGGGTGTTTATATATTACCCTAACATATCATTTTATTATGCGGTTAAAAAAATTTGTTCCATTTTTATATCTTATTGCGCTTATTTCTTTATGTGCAAAATGCAATAAAAGTAACAATAGCGGACAAACGCCAGTCACTCCAGAACCTACTACTAACGATGTAGATATATGGGTTACAAAAGCCAATGGTACAGTGCTTTTACAAAAGCAAAATAAAATAACATCATTTGGTACTACAGCTAATAGCAATCCAGTAATTACAGTGGATGATGCAGTCAAATATCAAACGATGGATGGATTCGGCTATACACTTACAGGAGGCAGCGCATCACTTATTAATCAAATGACTGATACCAAGAAGAATGAACTAATAAATGAACTATTTGGTAAAGGCGATAATAGCATTGCGCTTAGTTATGTACGTTTAAGTATGGGGGCTTCCGATCTGGACGCAACCGTATTTAGTTACAATGACCTTCCTGTCGGTGAAACAGATATAAATCAAACAAAATTTACAATAAACCCTGATAAAACGCACTTAATTCCAATATTAAAAAAAATATTGGCCATCAACCCCACTATAAAAATAATAGCTACACCTTGGAGTCCTCCTATCTGGATGAAGGATATTAATAGTAGTATTGGTGGTAGTCTAAAACTTGAGTATTATAATTCTTATGCAAACTATTTTGTAAAATACATACAAGCTATGAAAGCGGAAGGTATTACTATTCATGCCATTACCCCACAAAACGAACCCTTACATCCGGGCAATAACCCAAGCATGAGCATGACAAGTGAACAACAACGTGACTTCATTAAGAATAGTTTAGGTCCCGCTTTTTCAAACGCATCCATTACAACCAAAATCATTGTATTCGATCATAATCTAAATCGAATTGATTACCCAACAACCATTTACAATGATCCCGAAGCTTCTAAATATGTGGATGGTGCTGCCTTTCATTTGTATGAAGGAGAGATAAGTGCCATGGGTACTTTGCACAATAACTTTCCATCAAAAAATTTATACTTTACCGAGCAATGGACCGATTCGCAAGGACAGTTTTCCGGTGATCTTAAATGGCATGTAAAAAATGTAATTATTGGTTCAGCTCGTAATTGGAGTAAAGTTGCCTTAGCATGGAACTTGGCCAACGATCCCAATATGCAACCTCATACACCGGGTGGTTGTACTCGTTGTTTAGGTGCTATAACAATTAGCGGTTCAAATTATTCACGTAATGTAGCTTATTATAACATAGCACATGCATCAAAGTTTGTACCGGACGGATCTGTTCGTATTGAAAGTAATAACATAGGAAATATTCAAAATGTAGCTTTTTTAAGGCCGGATGGAAAAAAAGCAATGATTACACTTAATGAAACGGATAACGCTTACACATTCAATCTTAAGTATAATGGTAAGTGGGCAAGCATTACTATAGACGCTAATAGCGTAGCTACCTTAGTTTGGTAACGTATAATAATTATTACAAGTAATATAAAAAAAGAACTTTTTTAATCAAAGGATTTATTAAATCAGCTGTATTAACACAGATGATCGTCCCTTGCGACGCTCCGTTCAGCCACAGAATAAAAATGAACAGGGAAATACTACTTATAAATAACTACAGCAATGTCAATGTATAAATTACTTCCTATTACTTTAGCAATCGGTGTTATTAGCTGTACAAGTAATAAAACTAACAATCAGGATGACAATGGTGAAGAGTCAAATTTTTTTTCATTAAATAATAAAACTGTAACCGTATATACAACTGCCGATACAGCTAATTACAAACTATTAAAAACAGATAGTAGTAAAACATTTAGTGAAATGGGACAACCCAAAGAAACGCAGGTTTGTGTTTTTGTTGACCCTGCTAAAAAATTTCAGACTATGTTAGGCATAGGAGGTGCATTAACAGATGCGTCAGCAGAAACATTTGCCAAACTACCCATGGATAAACAAAGCGAATTTTTGAAAGCATATTTTGATACAAGCGTGGGTATTGGCTATACACTTGGGCGTACAAACATCAATAGCTGTGATTTTTCAAGTGGTAGTTATACATATGTCGCCGATAATGATTCAGCCTTAAAAACCTTTGATATTGCACCTGACAAAAAATTTAAAATTCCGTTTATAAAAAGTGCCATAGCCGTAGCCGGAGATAAGTTAACTATGTATGTAAGCCCCTGGAGTCCTCCGGCATGGATGAAGGATAACAATAATATGCTGCTGGGCGGTAAGTTAAAAAAAGAATTTTATCAATCATGGGCAAACTATTATGTAAAATATATTAATGCATTAGAAAAGGAGAATATTCCTATTTGGGGTCTGAGTGTACAAAACGAACCAATGGCTACCCAAATCTGGGAGTCTTGTATTTATTCAGCCGAAGAAGAAGCCGCATTTATAAAAACAGCCTTAGGCCCCACACTCGAAAAAAGTGGATTAAAAAATAAAAAATTAATTATCTGGGATCATAACCGCGATCTCATTTATCAAAGAGCAAGTACAACACTTAAAGACCCTGAGGTGTCTAAGTATGTTTGGGGTATTGGTTTTCATTGGTATGAAACCTGGACGGGGAGTGATATGATGTTTGATAATTTGCGTCGTACTGCAGAAGCCTTTCCTGATAAAAACTTAATTTTTACGGAAGGCTGCAAAGAAAAGTTTGATTATAGTAGAATGAATGACTGGACTTTAGGGGAACGATATGGCCAGGCAATGATAAACGATTTTAATGCAGGTACAGTAGCATGGACGGATTGGAATATTTTGCTTGATCAAACGGGCGGTCCCAATCATGTAGGCAACTTATGTTTTGCACCAGTACATGGCAATACAAATACCGGCGAACTATATTACACAAATGCTTATTACTATATTGGCCATTTCTCAAAATTTATACGCCCAGGGGCAAGGCGTGTTATTGCATCAACAAATCGTACCGATTTACTGGCAACAGCTTTTTTAAATACTAATGGTACTCTGGCAGTTGTAGTTATGAATAAAGGAGATAAAGCCATAGAATATAACTTGTGGATAGAGGGTAAAGCGGTGGAAATAAAAAGTTTGCCACATTCTATCTCAACATTGTTAGTATAAATATTCTCACCCTAATAATTAGCGATGGTAGAAATTGTTTTTGTGAAAATATGGGTTTGGTTTTTGTAATACATAAATATAAAAGGAGAAAATACTATATAATGAAAATATATACATTTTTGTTGGTGATTTTATTGAGTGCTTGTAGTAAATCTTCTAATGATGGCCCGCAAACAGAACCTGTACATCGTCCTATTTTGGAGTATATTGTAATAGATAATAATACATTAATACACGAGCAAATTGGGGTGTCCGTTAAACCCGTAATACACTTAAAGTTTAATCATCCGATAAAAGTTTCTACTATTAGTGCTGCTATAAGTTTAAAGGATGGAACTGGTAATACAATACCGTTACAAACAATGACATTAAATTCAGATTCTGTTATTTTTGTAACACCCTCTCAAAGTTTATTGTATTTAACAAAATACAATCTTAGGGTTGAAACCACTTTACAATCTGCTTCAAATGGTAATTTAGCAACAGTAATTGAACGTTCTTTCTCAACGACCATCGACTCCACCCGAAAATTTCCTACTATTTCCAATGACGCACTATTGACCAAAGTACAACAACAAACCTTTAAATATTTCTGGGATTTTGCACATCCGGTAAGTGGATTGGCGAGAGAGAGAAATACATCAGGTGAAACTGTTACTTCCGGCGGTTCGGGTTTTGGTATTATGAGCATTCCGGTAGGGGTGGAGCGTGGGTTTATTACCCGTGCAGAAGGGTTGGCTCGTATGCAAAAAATTGTTGGGTTTTTAAAAAACAATGTAGTAAAAGTAAAAGGGGCTTTTTCGCATTGGATAAATGGAACCACAGGTGCAATTGTACCCTTTAGTGCAAATGATAATGGTGCTGATATTGTGGAAACATCGTTTTTAATGATGGGCTTACTTACGGCCAGGCAATATTTTGATGGCACCGGAGTCGAGGCAACTTTACGTACAGATATTAATACTTTATACCATAATGTAGAATGGGATTGGTTCAGGCGTGGCGGACAGAATGTATTATACTGGCATTATAGCCCGGATAAAGAGTGGGCATTAAACCTACCTATCAGCGGCTGGAATGAAGCCTTGATGACTTATGTATTAGCAGCGGCTTCGCCAACACATGGCATTCCTAAAATTGTATATGATAATGGTTGGACACGTAATGGCAATATGAGTAACGGCGCTTCTTACTATGGACATACATTACCTATTGGTCCTGAGTTAGGCGGTCCGTTATTTTTAAGTCAGTATAGTTTTTTAGGTATTAAACCCATTGGTTTATCTGATGGCTTTGCCAATTATGAAACCTATGCAAAAAATCATACATTAATTAATTACGAATACTGCAAAGCAAACCCTAAAAATTATTATGGTTATAGCGATTCTGTTTGGGGGCTAACAGCCAGCGATATTCCTAATGGTTACACTGCCAGCTCACCCACAAACGATGTTGGTGTAATTGCACCTACCGCTGCTTTATCAGCCTTTCCATATGCCCCCGAAAAGGCAATGGCTGCTTTACATTTTTATTATTATGTATTGGGCGATAAGTTGTGGAAAGATTATGGTTTTGTTGATGCATTTTCTTTACATCAACCATGGTTTGCTACATCGCATATTGCTATTGACCAGGGGCCAATTATTTTAATGATAGAAAATTATAGAACAGGTTTATTATGGAATCTATTTACCAGTTGCCCTGAAGTAAAAACTGCCATGCGAACACTAGGATTTACGGCACCTTATCTTTAAAAGAGCATTTTTTTAAAATGAGCTGCCAGCTTTGTTGTAAGTGTACGGCATTAAATTTTTGCACTATTATTTTGTTATGTATGCCCTGTGAAGATGAATAAAGAACGGGACGATGCAGTGAGTGACACAAGGGACGATGAGCAGTATTACTATTGCCGGTAAAATAATAATGGATACTGATTATTATAGGATAACGGTTAGACTAGTAGCCTGATTTTAATAGTACAAATGTGCTAATGTTTACAAGGATGGCATGTTTATTAAATGTATTGTGTGGTTTAAAATGTTTAGTTTTACATTTCTGATTGCTACATGAATGATGCTGCCGAAATAAAAAACCTACTTGCCGCAATTAGCCTGCAAAATGATGAAGTTGCCTATAAAACGCTTTTTATAAAACTTCATAAACCCTTGTGTAATTTTGCCTATGGAATAGTAAAATCAAACGAAGACGCACAGGAGGTTGTTTCGGATGTATTCATTGAAATATGGGAGCGAAGACACCAGTTTAATGATTTGCAAGCACCATTAGCCTATATTTATACTGCCATAAAAAATAAGTGTTTAAATAGTTTAAAAAAACAGAAACGTCAGCGTGAATTGAATGCTGAATGGCTGATTCCCCAAAACAGTGTTTATTTTAATCCTGAAAATCTGATGATGACGGAGGAAATAATTCAGCAAATCCGTCTTACAATTCAAAATCTCCCCACTCGCTGTAAACTTATTTTTAAACTGATAAAAGAGGATGGTTTAAAATACAAAGAGGTAGCAGATTTGCTGAACTTATCGGTTAAAACGGTAGAAGCACAAATGGCAATAGCAATGCGAAGACTTGCTAAATGTATGCCTATGAATATTTTGAGTAATAAGGGGACTGCTATAAAAAAATAATTTATTTCTTTTAGGGGTTTTATGTCATTAGCGTTGTTATATACAAAAGCTATATTTTAACGTTGCATGAGTCAGGAAGTTTTTTGGATACTTTTTTCTAAGAAAATTGCAGGAGAGGCGTCCCCTGAAGAGCTAACCCAGTTTGAA
Source organism: Chitinophagaceae bacterium UBA4857 (assembly GCA_002399735.1). Classification (GTDB taxonomy): domain Bacteria; phylum Bacteroidota; class Bacteroidia; order Chitinophagales; family Chitinophagaceae; genus Terrimonas. Next base: position 43,010 of record DHEF01000040.1, on the reverse strand, counting down.
AATTTGGTTAAACAATATCCTGAATGGCAATATGCCGTTCAATCTGTAGAGGATATGTGGAAAAATACTGCCCCACAGTCCAATGCTGAAATAGCAGAGGCTGAAGATGCGTATATGCTCCACTTGCAACGTATGCAGGAGAAAAATATTGAGATTAACAGCATTGACTCGAACTATAATACTCACACATATACAAGTACCAGAAAAGTAAGTAAAAGGGTAATAAAAATTGTTTCCATATCGGCTATTGCGGCTTCTATGGTTTTTGGTGTTTATGCTTATTTACAAAAAAGCAGGACAAACTTAATAAATCCTGCTGTACAATTAGTAAATAACGTTAACGAAATAAGTACTCGATTTGGATCGAAATCGAAAGTTCAACTACCCGACGGTTCGATTGTATGGCTCAATGCAGGTAGCAGATTAGTGTATGATAAAAGTTTTGGTATTGAGAAAAGAGTGGTTGAAATGTCCGGAGAAGGTTTTTTTGATGTTACAAAAGACCTTTCAAAACCATTTATAATTAAAACAAAGAGCTTTGAGATAAAGGTATTGGGAACCGTTTTTAATGTTAAAGCTTATCCGGAAGATGAAACATCAGAAGCCAGCTTACTTGAAGGACAAATAGAGGTATCTATTAAGAGTCGCCCGAACGATAAAATTATTCTGTCGCCTAAGGAAAAGTTAGTTGTAGAAAATACGATTACGCCTACTGAACTGAATAAGAGTAGTAAGAAACAGGAGCCTTTGGTAGTAATTAGTAAATTAAAATACAGCAGTATAGATAGTTCTGTAGCGGAGGTGCAGTGGAAAGATAATATTCTGGTGTTTGATGATGAAAGGATGGAAGATGTGGCGCTTAAGATGGGAAGGTGGTTTGATGTGGAAATAGAGATAAGCGAAGAATTATTAAAACAGAAACGATTAACCGGAAAGTTTGAAAATGAAAGTATAGAACAGGCGCTGGAGGCACTGTCTTATACATCAACTGATGATTTTACTTTTAAACGTATTGGTAGAAAAATAACAATTTATAAAACAAACCATTAATTGCTATATGAAACAAAAAAACAGCTCGTAAATATTTTGTATTGGTATATAAAGGAAGGGACCGTTGCAGCGGCCCCTCAAGGCTAAAATACCATACTAAAATATCCTGACAGGAGAATTTATCAGTACTTAACCCTTCAAATGTAAATTATGAAAAAAAATGAAGCAGAGCTTATTTTTAATAGACTGCTGTCGCCAATGCTTGCACGTATTATGAAACTAACGATGTTTTTACTAACAGTAGTTTGCTTACAGGTTTCGGCCAATACTTATTCTCAGGATAAAATTTCCTTAAAAATGAGTGCCGTTGAAATTAAAAAGGTATTATTTGCGATAGAAAAAAAGAGCGGATATCGCTTTCTTTTTGATGAACAAATTTTAAAAGGAAAACCTCGGGTAACGGTTAAAACAGAAGAAGCGTCTATCACTGATGTTTTAAATGATGTTTTTTCTAAAACCGGAATTAAATACAGAATTTTAAATACCAATCTAGTGGTATTAAAAGACGAGTGGGGTAACACTGAGATTAGTGTAAGAGAGATTAAAGTGTCCGGTAAAGTTACCAGCGTTACCGGAGAAGCACTATCCGGCATCTCTGTATCTATTAAAGGGACGACTGTAGGTACTACAACAAATGATGAAGGTAATTTTACACTAACTGTTCCTGATGATGCCACTATTGAATTTTCCTCAGTAGGCTATGCAACACTTGAGGAAAAAGTAAATGGACGTACAACTATTAACGTTACACTGCAGTCTGCAGAAAGTACCATGGAGAATGTAGTGGTAGTAGGTTATGGTACACAAAAAAAGCGTGATTTAACTGGGTCAATAGCAACGGTAAGTGGAGAGGATATTGCAAAATCTCCCAATACAAATCCATTGAGTTCTTTGCAAGGGAAAGTAGCCGGTGTTACCATAAGTAACTCGGGTTCTCCCGGAGCTGCGCCAACTATTCGTATCCGTGGTGTAAATAGTACCAATAGTGCTACACCGCTGTATGTTGTTGATGGTATTTTACATGATAATATCGATTTTCTTAATCCAGCTGATATTGAAAGTATAGATATTTTAAAAGACCCTTCTTCTATAGCAATTTATGGTTTGCGTGGCGCAAATGGTGTTATTGCTATTACATCGAAAAAAGCAGCCAGGGGTCAAACAAGAATTAACTTACAAAGCTCTATAGGCTTTAACCATGTAAAGGACAAAATTGATGTAACGGATGCAGAGGGATTTAAAAAACTATACAATGCTCAGTTAGCAAATACAGGAGCAGTTCCTTTTGACTATACAAATTATACGGCTAATACAGATTGGCAGGATTTGATTTTACGAAAGGCTTTCCTTACTAATCAGAGTTTAAGTATTTCAAATAACGGAGAAAAATCAACTACGTATTTTAATATTGGGTATAACAAAAATGAAGGGGTAGTAAAAAATGGCGATTATGAAAGATTTACGGCCAGATTAAATGAAGAAATAAGAGTTACCAGTAATATAAAAATGGGAGCCGATATTACAGGTACTTACTGGAATACGAACGGTACACCCGTTAGTTTGACCAATGCATTGTGGGCCGCCCCTATTGTTCCTGTACAGGCGGGTGACAATCTTTACTACAGTATGCCATCTTTTCAAAGAGCGCAAGTAGGTAATCCCATTGCTAATTTGCACAGAAATGATCGTACTTCTGTAAACAGGGGATACCGGTTTGTGGGCAGTGCATTTGCCGAGGTTAAATTTTTAAGAAGCTTTACGTGGAAATCAGTTTTTTATACTGATTTAGGATTTAATAACAGCCGAGGTTATAGCCCATTACCATTCCGTATTATAAATCTTGGCGAAATGGGAGGAAACACTGATACTACTTTTGATAACAGACAGTTTACTAGTGTAAGTCAATCGCAGCAAGAGTTTAGAAGGTTTCAGCAAGACCATACATTGAGTTGGGATAAAAGAATTGCAGGTGGACATAGTATTACTGCTTTAGCGGGTTTCACTACTGTTTATACTGATAATACGGCTATCAATGGCAACAGAAGAGATACTACTTTAAACATTCCAAATGATCCTGATTATTGGTACATAGGAGTTGCAAACATTAACAACCCGGGAACTTATGGTGGTGGGGGTGGTAAAAGCTCTTTAGCCGGTGCGTTTGCCCGTGTAAACTATGCCTTTAAAAATAAGTATCTGATTAACGCTACTATCAGAAGGGACGGAAGTTCAAAGTTTGCTCCGGAAAACAGATGGGGTACATTTGGTAGTGTAGGTGCAGGTTGGGTAATAAGTGATGAAAATTTCTGGAGTTCAGTTAAAGGGGTAGATTTTTTAAAACTTAGGGCAGCCTGGGGTAAAATTGGTAACTCTAATGGTGTTCCCGATAACTTGTATCAACCGGGTGTATCAAATGCAGGCACTGCTATATTTGGTGATAATGTATATACTTCCGTTCAGGCAGCATATATCCCGGATCCTAATGTTCGTTGGGAAGTAGTTCGAGGTATTGATTTTGGCATTGAACTAAAAGCATTTAATAATAGACTGAGTGGAGAAATTAATTTTTATGACCGTACTACGACAGATATTCTTACAAGTTTAGAAATACCTAATGATGACCGCAGGTATTTCACTAATTTAGGAAAAATCACCAACCGTGGTATTGAAGTTTCAACAGGCTGGAGCGACAGGCTAAAAAATGGTATCAGCTACAGTATCAACGGTAACTTTAGTTACAATAAAAATGTGGTTAACTCAATTGGTGATAATATTAACTTTCAGATTTTAGGTAATAACGGTGCTAATAAAACAGAGACAGGTAGGTCCATCGGATATTTTTACGGATATCGTCAGGAAGGTATCTATCAAACTGTATCACATATGTCTGCTCTTCCATATTATGCAAATTCTTTACCCGGGGATATCCGCTACGCTGATATAGACGGGAATGATACAATTAATACTGACGACAGAGTTTATTTAGGTACACCATTTCCTCCATACAGTTTTGGGTTATCATTTAACATAAGTTATAAAGGATTTGACCTAATGGTTGAAGGACAAGGATTTGCGGGCAACAAAATATATACCCAGAGACGTACGAGCAATTTCGCGACCCTTAATTATGAAGCGAATCGTTTAAATGCGTGGACAGGCCCGGGCACAACTAATGTTGAACCAATTTTAGATGCAACCAGAGGAAATAACTTCTTGTTTAGTTCCTATTTTTTAGAACCGGGTGATTATTTCCGTTTACGCACCCTGCAACTTGGGTATTCATTTAGTCCTAATGTAATTAAAGGAACATTTGTACGCCAGGCAAGAGTTTATATAAGCGGACAAAATGTGGCAACCTGGTCGAAAGTTACCGGCTATTCGCCTGAAGCTCCTATCGGCAGCATTTTGGCGGGCGGGGCAGATAATGGTGTGTATCCGATTCCGGCTACATATACTTTTGGCGTTAATCTTACTTTTTAATAAAAAAATATTAAAATGAAAATCATTTCCAAATATATAATACAAACAATAACCTTTAGCGCAATAATGCTGCTAGTTGTTGGGTGTAAAAAACTTTTAGATACTCAAAGACAGGGAGAATATACCGCTGATAATTACCCTTACCCGGGAGGTTCGGGACCCTATGATCAATTTGTTTTCAGTGCTTATAATGATTTAAGAAGCTACTCTGTACACGTTGATGCTTTTATTGTTGCTACCAGTATACGTAGCGATGATGCGGATAAAGGTAGTACTCCGGCTGATGGAGGCGCAAGCGTTGCTGAAATGGAAAACTTCCCTGTAACCCCGGCAAATAGTAGATGTAACTCTTTATGGACGGGATATTACGGTTTAATTAATAAATGTAACAGTACCATTATTAATATTGATACACTTACAAGTATCAATGCAACAGAAGCGATAAAATTGCAAACAAAAGCTGAAGCTCGTTTTATGCGAGGATATGCTTATTTTATGCTGGTACGCTTTTTTGGTAATGTACCAATTATTGATACTATCTATGCAGACGTAACAGCTCAGCCAATTGTTCCTCAAAGTACACCCGCACAGGTGTATGCATTTATCGAAGACGATTTAACTTTTGCGGCTGCACACTTGCCGGCTAGTTGGGATAGATCTAAATTCCCTGGCAGACTTACCAATGGTGCGGCAAGCGGTATTCTTGCCAAAGTTTATTTAACCCAAAGGAAATGGGCTCAGGCCGCAACAGCTGCTAAGTTAGTGATGAGCTCGGGCCAGTATGACCTTTCGGTCCCTTATCAACAGATATTCAGAGAAGATGGAGAAAATACTAAAGAGTCTGTCTTTGAAGTACAAGCAACTGCAACACCTTCTATTACACAAAATTTAGGTATTCAATATGCCAGTATTCAGGGAGTAAGAGGAACAAATGAATGGAATCTGGGTTGGGGTTGGAATGTTCCAAGTGATGTATTAGAAGCCGCATATGAGCCTGGCGACCCACGTAAAGCCAGAACCATTTTATATTCAAGTACAGATACGGGACAAAATAGAACTATCTATGGCGAAGTAATGCCGATATACCCTAGCGGTGTACCTAACCCCAGATACAACCATAAAGTTTTAAGTAACCCTTCTTTGCGCAATAGTATTAGCAGGGGCTCTTGGTGGATGAACGTTAGAATACTTAGATATGCAGATGTAGTGTTAATGTATGCAGAGGCCGAAAATGAATTAGGTAATACAGAAGAGGCACTTAATGCTGTAAACTCGGTAAGGGCCAGGGCCAGACTTGGTGCAGCGGCAGGAGTACTTCCGGATATTAGTACTAACGATCAAACTCAACTGCGGGAGGATATCAGGCATGAAAGAAGGATAGAATTAGCAATGGAGCACGAACGATTTTTTGATATTGTACGTTGGGGCGTTGCACAACAAATGATGCATGCTGCAGGAAAAACCAATTTTTTGAATAGCAGAGATGTATTATTACCCATACCCCAAAATCAAATTGATTTAAGCAGAGGCGTTCTGGTACAAAACAATGGATATTAATATCGTTAAAGCAAAAACTTAAACAATGATTCATTATAAAAATATATTTCGCTACTTCTTAAGTTTTATAGTAGCTATCCTCATTTTCACATCTTGCAAAAAGGATGGAAACCCTAATAATCTTCCCACAGCAGTTTCTGAAGAAGAGTATATTGGGAAACACAGTGATGGCGTTGTAAGAATACTGGCAATTGGTAATAGCTTTTCCGAAGATGCTATTGAATCGCATCTGTATGATTTGGCCAAAGTAACCGGTAAAAAAGTGATAATTGGTAATTTATACATTGGTGCTGCATCTTTAGATTTACATGTTCAAAACGCTAACAAAAACGGATCTATCTATGAATACAGAAAGATTGATTCAACAGGCGTTCGAAAGAATTATCCTAAAGTTTCTATTCTAACTGCATTGGCAGATGAAAGATGGGATTATGTTAGTTTTCAGCAAGTAAGTGACAAAAGCGGACAGTATAATACATTTGAATCCACACTTCCCTTACTGTATAACTATGTAAAAGAAAATAATAAAAGTACAAATACTGAATATATACTACACCAGACCTGGGCATATGCACAAAACTCAACACACACGGGTTTTAATAATTATGATAAAAACCAGATGACAATGTATAACAGTATTGTATCTGCATACAATAATGCAAAAACATTAATCAATGCAAGTAAAATAGTTCCTTCAGGCACCGCTATCCAGAATGCAAGAACAAGTGTGGTGGGTGACAATTTTTGTCGGGATGGCTATCATCTTACTATTCCTATGGGTCGATATACTGCTGCTTGCACCTGGTATGAAGCAATTTTTGGCACTTCTTCCGTAGGGAATACTTATAAACCCGAAGGAATGTCCGATTTTGAAGTTTCAATATCACAAAATGCTGCACATTTTGCTATTCAAAATCCTAATGCGGTAACGCAAATGACAGCATTTCAGGGTAATGGGAGTTTTACCGGAATGATAAATATTAACTTTGGTACTGCCGCAGCTCCTGCCGAATGGAACGGGGTTACGGGTTTTACTGCAGGTACATCAGTCGCTTTAAAAAACAACACCAATAACTATACAGGTATTGGTATTACGGTAACTGAGCGTTTTAATGGTGCTAATACATCAGGAGAAGCCACTACTACTACAGATTTCAACATGCCTAATTCGGTAGCATCTTCTGCTTTTTTTGGTAATTCAAAAGCAATATTCGGCGGGCTGCTCATTGAAAGAAGTAAATTACTTATTTCTGGCCTTGATAAAGATAAAAAATATAATTTCTGTTATTTCGGATCAAGAAACTCATCGTCCGATAATCGTGAAACCAGGTTTATAACCACTGGTTTAAACGAGGTAATTGTTAATCAAAATAGTTCTAATAACAAAACAGAAATTTCTTGTGCCGAAGCTGTACAGCCAAACAGTAGCGGCCAAATTGAAATTACTATTACAAGCGGAAGCAATAATAATAATGGTTCAGGCTTTTATTATATAAATGCAATGCGTATTACAAACGCTCCTTAAAAGTTAATTTAAAACCATAAAAAGGTGGCCACGGTACTTAATCAGTGGCTATCTTTTTATGAGTTAAGTGTAGTTTAAAAGATGTATATTATGCTTATTATTAATCAACAGCAATATAAAGGTGTTAAAATGAAGATTAAAAAATGCATACCTATTGCACTAATAATTTGTAATATTATTTTTACAGCTTGTGGTTCACCAACAAATGTAAACAAAGGTAATGCAGATACTGAAGGTGAAATATCGGACACAGCCCTTTTTACACTAGTTCAAAAACAAACCTTTCAATATTTCTGGGAAGGTGTCGAACCTACAAGCGGACTGGCTCGTGAACGTTTTCATGTAGATAATATATATCCGCAAAACGATAAAAGCACTGTAACCAGTGGTGGTGCGGGCTTTGGTGTAATGGCCATACTCGTGGGTATTGAACGTGGTTTTATTACCCGTGAACAAGGTTTACAACGTTTTGAAACAGCGATAAAATTTTTAGAAACAGCCGATAATTTTCATGGTGCATGGCCGCATTGGTGGAATGGCGAAACCGGTAAAACAAGGCCTTTTGGCAAAAAAGATAATGGTGGTGATTTAGTAGAAACATCTTTTTTATTACAGGGTTTGTTATGTGTACGCCAGTATTTCAAAGATGGTAACGAACAAGAAAAAGCATTGGCTGCACGTATAGATAAATTGTGGAAAGCTGTTGAGTTTGATTGGTACCGTAACGGAAACAAAAATGTATTGTATTGGCATTGGAGCCCTGACTATGGTTGGGAAATGAACTTTGCCGTTAAAGGATATAACGAGTGTTTAATCATGTATATTCTGGCAGCTTCTTCGCCAACTCATGGTATTCCTGCCGAAGTATATCATGAAGGTTGGGCACAAAACGGACAAATTGTAAAACAAACAAATTATAAAAACGATACATTGCAACTAATGTATCAGGGTAATCCGCCCTATGGTGGTCCCTTGTTTTGGGCGCATTATTCTTACCTGGGTCTAGACCCTCGTGGTTTGAAAGATAAGTATGCCGATTATGGTAAAGAAGTAACGGCGCAGGCAAAAATTAATTATCAGTGGTGTGTTGATAATCCTAAACAATACAAAGGTTACAGCGATAGCAGTTGGGGATTAACTGCCAGTTATTCTGTAAAAGGTTACTCGGCACATGCACCAAATGATCGGGAAGATTTGGGTGTTATTTCTCCTACCGCAGCGTTAGCGTCGTTTCCCTACACGCCACAACAGTCAACTGCAGCCATGGAATATTGGTACAACAATATGAAAGATTCGTTGTTTGGTCCGTACGGATTTTACGATGCATTTAGCGTAACCGATAACTGGTTTCCTAAGCGTTACCTGGCTATCGATCAGGGACCAATTGTAGTAATGATGGAAAATCACCGCAGCGGATTATTATGGAATTTATTTATGAGCTGTCCCGAAATACAAACCGGATTAAAAAAACTGGGCTTCACAAGTCCGCATTTTAAATAGTATCTTTTGTTAGTCAACTGCAGTGCTACTATCATCGTCCCTTGCGTCGCACTCTTGTACTGCACCAATTCTATTGGCCATTGTGCAGTACCCCGTATTTTAATCGGGGTGTTCAGTAATACTATTCAGCATTGTGTAAGTGCATAATTAAAAGGTTAAGTAATTTATGTATAATATTAAAGCCAAACTTTTATTAATTGTGCTATTAGGCACGACCTTGTTTGCATCAGCACAAGACCTTTCTTTGTTTAAAAAGGAATGGTTGTTTCAATCCGGCGATACATTGCCCTACCGTATTTTATTGCCTAAAAATTTCGATGCAACAAAAAAATACCCTTTAATCATGTTCTTACATGGCCGTGGTGAAAGCGGTACCGATAATGAAAAACAGCTGACACATGGGGCTAAATTATTTTTAGCCGATAGTAACAGAAATAACTTTCCGGCCATTGTAGTTTTTCCTCAGTGTCCAGTTAATAGTTATTGGAGCAATGTACAAATGGTAGCCCAAGGCAGTAAAACAGCTACTCGAAGTTTTTACTTTACAAAAGATGGCGAAGCAACACAAGCCATGAAAATGGTAATAGCTCTAATGGGTAATATATATACCCGTTTTAAAATTCAAGAAAACCAGGTGTATGTAATGGGGCTATCCATGGGCGGTATGGGTACCTTTGAATTAGTACGTCGTTTACCTAACACATTTGCCGCAGCAGTGCCTATTTGCGGTGGCGCAAATACTTCTACAGCCGGCAGTTTAACAAAAACCAATTGGTGGGTTTTTCATGGCGGTAAAGATGATATAGTACTACCTGAATATTCGGAGGATATGGTAAAAGCAATGAAAAAATATCGGGTGCCTGTTAAGTTTACATTATATCCTAATGCTAACCATAATAGTTGGGATCCAACATTTGCCGAACCCGACTTATTAAAATGGTTATTTAAACAAAAGAGAAAGCAGGAACCAATTCGTAGCGAAAATTATGGTGGTAATTAACACAATGGTGACAAATTGATGTAGTATTATACAAGGTAAAATAGTTTTAAACACGCACCTTTGTAGCAGTAAATTTATTTAAAACACTAAAACATTTTTGTATGTTGTCAGGAGCTATTTTAGGCGCACTAATCGGACTTATTGTTGTTATTGTTATGAACAATATGCGCCAATCGGCGTTTAAAAAAATTAAAAATTCATTAGCCAACGAACGCATTGATTACATTGTACCTGCCTATCATGCTTCTGCTTCTCGTTTTAAAAAATCTATGAAAATTTATGATTCGTACGGAGCAATTTATATAAAAGGCAATAAAGCTTATTACCAAAGTAACAGCAGCTCAATGCCATTAGAGTTTGATATAACACAAAGCGATATTGTATTAGAAGAAAAATGGCGTAAACTAAACTGGTTATCCATTGCATCAGTGGTGGGTAATAAAGAATATTTTACTTCCTATAAAATGGGCGGCTTTCAAAACGATAGCTCAGCTACATTAGAAGCTTACGAAAAATTAAAACAAATAAAATCGCAACAGCGTTAAATTGTTTATCATGAAGATTGTTTGCCAAAATATATTTATGTGGGTTATGTTGTTAACTATAACAACCAATCTTCATGCGCAACAAACGACCTATTGTAACCCCATTAATATCGATTACGGTTACACACCTATCCCTAATTTTAGCGAGTGGGGCCGTCATCGTGCCACTGCCGATCCGGTTATTGTTACCTATAAAGGCGATTACTATTTGTTTAGTACCAACCAATGGGGTTATTGGTGGAGTAGTGATATGTTAAACTGGAACTTCGTTTCCAAAAAATTCCTGCGTCCATGGAACGGTGGTGTGTATGACGAGTTATGTGCACCTGCTGTTGGAATTATTGGCGATACCATGTTGGTTTTTGGTAGTACCTATTCCAGCAACTTTACTATTTGGATGAGTACCAATCCCAAAGCCAACGATTGGAAACCATTGGTTGACTCCTTTGCGCTAGGCGGTTGGGATCCATCTTTTTTTACTGATGACGACGGACGTTTTTACATGTACAATGGTAGTAGCAACAAATTTCCTATGTATGGTATTGAGCTAAACCGTAAAACCATGCAGCCCTATGGTACCCGTAAAGAAATGTATTTACTGGAGCCTTGGCGTTATGGCTGGCAACGTTTTGGCGAGCATATGGATAATACTTTTCTCGATCCGTTTATCGAAGGTTCGCACATGACCAAACACAATGGCAAATATTATTTACAATATGGCGCACCGGGTACCGAGTTTAGCGGTTACGCAGATGGATTGTTAGTTGGCAAAAGTCCTTTAGGTCCTTTCGAAGCACAATCCGATCCGTTAAGTATGAAGTTGGGTGGCTTTGTACGTGGCGCCGGGCACGGAGCAACTTTTCAGGATGTACATAATAACTACTGGCATGTAAGTACTATGATTGTTTGTGTTAAAAATACTTTCGAACGTCGTTTAGGTATTTGGCCAACCGGTTTTGATAAAGACGATGTAATGTGGACCAATACTGCCTTTGGCGATTATCCGCATAAAATTCCTGATGCAAAATTTACATCATCGGTTTACGAAACTAATGGCGCATCACCATACTTCACGGGCTGGATGTTACTTAACTATAAAACACCCATACAGGTTTCTTCTACGCTTGGTAGTTATAATGCAAACTATGCGGTTGATGAAAATATAAAAACCTATTGGAGTGCAGCCACCGGCAACAAAGGCGAGTGGATACAAACTGATTTAGGAAAACGATCTACCGTAAACGCCGTGCAAATTAATTATGCCGATCAGGATGTAGATAGCGTCAGATTAGGTAAACGCACCGATCAATACCATCAGTATAAATTATACTACTCTGTTGATGGAAAAAAATGGAGAGTATTGGTTGATAAAAGCAACAACAAAACCGATGTGCCACACGAGTATGTTGAATTAGAAACTGCAGTGCAGGCACGTTATATAAAATTAGAAAACATACACATGCCCACCGGCAAATTTGCCATCAGTGGTTTGCGTGTGTTTGGTAATGGCAATGGTGCTAAACCCGATGCAGTAAAACAGTTTATTGTATTGCGTACCGAAAAAGACAAACGTAGTGCTTACATTAAATGGAGCCCGGTAAACAATGCCTACGCCTACAACATTTATTATGGCACACACCCGGATAAATTGTATAACTGTGTCATGGTGCATGATTTTAACGAGTATTGGTTTAAAGCAATGGATAGTCAGAAAACATATTATTTTACCATTGAAGCCATCAATGAAAATGGTGTAAGCTCAAGGTCAAAAGTTATGAAGGTTGAGTAATATAATTTTTTATGTTACCAGCTACATTGCTACTGTCATCGTCTGTTGTGATCCGATAGGATCGGGATTTAATTTATTTCC
>DHEF01000040.1:24471-30366 GCA_002399735.1 Chitinophagaceae bacterium UBA4857 | reverse complement strand
GAAATGAATTAAAGACTATCACTGCATCGTTCGGTAATTCTATTCAGCATGATGCAGTAACAAAATATAAATTGTAAAAGACATTAAAATCTAAGTATTGAAACTAAAATTTTTATTCAGCTTTTTGTTTTTATTAACTGTTTTGTTTGTGCAGGCGCAGCAACCAGCATTTTATAATGAAGTACAAAAACTAAAACAAAAAACAGACAGCATTGTAAAAACCGAAACCGATAAAAGTATTTTGTTTATTGGTAGTTCGTCGTTTACTATGTGGCGCAGTGTACAGGCAGATTTGCCAGAATATAAAATTATTAACAACGCATTTGGCGGTTCTACTTTGTTAGATGTTATACGTTATGTAGATGATATTGTACCAACAAAACATACCAAACAAATAGTGGTGTATTGTGGCGAAAATGATTTGGCGGCCGACAGTACCGTTACCGGTGAAATAGTGGCCGAGCGTTTTGAAAAATTGTTCCACTTGTTACGCAAAAAAATTAAAAATGTTCCTATTGTATATGTTTCCATGAAACCAAGCCCGAGCAGGGTGCATTTAATGGATAAAATGGAAAAAGGGAACCAGTTGATTGGCTGGTTTTTAAAAAAGCAGAAACATCGTGGGTATGTAAATGTGTATAATAAAATGCTGAACGACGATGGTACTGTAATGAATGATATTTTTTTAGGTGACAAGCTGCATATGAACAAAGCAGGTTATGAAATATGGATTCCATTACTTAAAAAAGCATTAATAAAGTAATGGGCTGATGTGATGATTTGCAGATGTGCTAATGAATCACGACCTCAGTTCGTGTGTAGCGAACCGAAATAAACGACCATCGCATAACACGAAGATGAATAGCGAATAGAACGTACAAGAGTGCGACGCAACAGACGATGATCTGTATTAATGCTGCTGGGTACATAATAAAAAATAGAATTTAAAATAGCAACTATGAAAAGAATACAACGATTGTGTCTATTAGTGGCGTTAGGTATTACACAAATATCAATAGCGCAAACAGGCGAACAGGCTAAGATGAAAACCTTTATTGATGCCTTGATGAAGAAGATGACAGTGACAGAAAAATTAGGTCAGTTGAATTTACCGGGTGCAGGAGATATTACTACGGGGCAAGCCAACAGCTCGGATATTGCAGGTAAAATTAAACAAGGAAAAGTTGGCGGTTTGTTTAATATAAAATCGGTAGAAAAAATACGTGATGTACAGAAGGTGGCTGTAGAGCAAAGCCGTTTAAAAATTCCGTTGTTATTTGGTATGGATGTGATACATGGTTACCGTACCGTGTTTCCTATTCCGTTAGGTTTATCAAGCAACTGGGATATGAATGCTATTGAACGTAGTGCACGTATTGCTGCTATTGAAGCCAGTGCTGATGGTATTAACTGGACATTTAGTCCGATGGTAGATATAAGCCGTGATCCACGCTGGGGAAGGGTTTCGGAAGGCAACGGCGAAGACCCTTATTTGGCTAGTCAAATTGCTATTGCCATGGTAAAAGGTTATCAGGGTAAGTTAAAAGCCAATAACGAAATAATGGCTTGTGTAAAACACTTTGCATTATATGGTGCATCGGAAGCTGGTCGTGATTACAATACTGTTGACATGAGCCATGTGCGTATGTACAACGAATATTTTCCGCCATACAAAGCAGCCATTGATGCAGGCGCCGGTACCGTAATGGCATCGTTTAACGAAATTGATGGTATACCGGCAACCGGTAACCGTTGGTTGTTAACCGATGTATTGCGTAAACAATGGGGCTTTAAAGGGTTTGTGGTTACAGACTATACAGGTATTAACGAAATGATTGACCATGGTGTAGGTGATTTACAAGCAGCATCGGCATTGGCCTTGCGTGCAGGTGTAGCCATGGATATGGTTGGCGAAGGGTTTTTATTAACCTTAGAAAAATCGTTAAAAGAAGGTAAGGTAACACAAGCTGAAATTGATGCAGCTTGCAGAAGCATATTAGAAGCAAAATACAAACTTGGTTTATTTGCCGACCCTTATAAATTCTGTAACGAGGAAAGAGCCAAAACAGAAGTTTATATAGATGCACATAGAGCAGAAGCCCGTAAAATTGCTGCGGAAAGTTTTGTGTTGTTTAAAAATGCTAACAAGACTTTACCTATAAAAAAATCGGGCACTATTGCATTGGTTGGCCCATTAGCACATGCCCGTGAAAATATGCATGGCACCTGGAGCGTAGCGGCTGATTTTAAAACCGGTGTTTCGGTATTAGACGGTTTGCAAAAAGCAGTGGGTGATAAGGCAAAAATTATTTATGCCAAAGGTTCTAATTTGGTTAGCGATAGTATATTGGAAGGCCATGCTACTATGTTTGGTAAATCTTTAGGCCGTGATAAAAGAACCAAAGAGGAGTTACTGAACGAAGCCTTAACAGCTGCTAACCAGGCCGATGTAATTGTTGCTGCATTGGGCGAGTCTTCTGAGTTCAGTGGCGAATCATCCAGTCGCACAAACCTGGATATTCCGGATGTACAAAAAGAATTATTGAAAGCATTATTAAAAACAGGCAAACCGGTTGTGTTGGTAATGTTTGCTGGCCGTCCATTAACCTTAACCTGGGAGCAAGCAAATGTACCAGCAATTTTAAATGTATGGTTTGGCGGTAGCGAAGCCGGTGATGCTATTGCTGATGTATTGTTTGGCGATGTAAATCCTTCCGGTAAATTATCGGCTACATTCCCTAAAAATGTAGGACAGATTCCTTTGTATTATAATCATAAAAATACCGGACGTCCATTAGCTGATGGTGCTTGGTTTAGTAAATTTAGAAGCAACTATTTAGATGTTGACAATGAACCATTGTATCCTTTTGGTTATGGTTTAAGTTATAGCAGTTTTACTTACGGCGATATTAAACTAAGTAAAACAAATTTAAAAGGTAATGAAACATTAACGGCAAGTGTAACAGTAACCAATAACAGTAATGTAGATGGTAAAGAAGTGGTGCAGTTGTATATAAGAGATATAGTGGGTAGCAACACTCGCCCCGTAAAAGAGTTAAAGGGTTTTGAAAAAGTATTAATTAAAGCAGGTGAAACAAAAACTATTCAGTTTAAAATTACCACCAAGGACTTAATGTTTTATAACCACGAATTGAAATATATTTGGGAGGCTGGCGATTTTGATATTATGATTGGCGGCAACTCCAAGGATGTAAAAAAAGCAAAAGTTAATTGGAGTAAATAATTTGAAAGTATAAACAATAAGAAGTGAGCATTACAAAACAGTACAAGAATATAATTTTTGATTTAGGAGGTGTAATTTTAAATATTGATTTTGCCTTAACGGCAAAAGCATTTGAATCCTTAGGTGTTACTGGCTTTGCCGATCATTTTAGTCAGTTTAAAATATCGCCACTGTTTGAGTCGTATGAAGTAGGGAGTATTGCTAATGATACTTTTTTTGATGCAATAAGAACGGCAACAGAGTTAAATCTTACTGACGAAGAAATAACTCATGCATGGAATGCATTGTTGTTAGATTTTCCACAGGAAAGGATTGATTTATTGTTACAATTAAAACAACGTTATAATATTTACCTGTTAAGTAATACCAATGCTTTACATGCTAATCATTTTCAAGCGCAATTAAAGCAACAAACCGGTTTATACCTGGAAGATGTTTTTCATAAAGTGTATATGTCGCATGAAGTAAACATGCGTAAACCTAGTAAGGAAATTTATGAGTATGTATTAAACGATAACAACCTGAAACCGGAAGAAACTTTGTTTTTAGATGATACACATACTAATTTCACTGGTTCTACCGAAGCAGGTATTGATCATATACTTATTTCAAAAGACAAGGATATTTTATCACTTGGTTTATAATAGTAAAGTGGGTATTGTCACCCTGAGCTTGACGAAGGGCTACGCAACATAACAGAAATGTTTTGCGGGTTTCGTCAAGCTCAGCCTGACAAACCTCCTCCCTTTTTACACAACAAATATTTTATTATTTAAAATTTAGTATTTACTTTCGGTTTATCATATCTCTCTGCTACTTGCAAGCTTAACGAAACTTTACTGTACCACTACTACCCGGTGCAGGCCTACTTAACAAAACAAAAATATACACAGTAAATAGTGTACTATGTTAATGTACAGTTGTATGTATATACATACTGTAATCGTGTGCACTGTCTGCTGGTAATAATCATTCGTCATTAATAATTGTATTATGATAAAGCAACTATTGCCGTTGATAATTTTGTTAGTGCTGGCCGCTTGCAATAATAAAAGTACTACCGATGCGGATAATAACACTGCCGCTACCGGAACAACGGACAACACATATTCAGCTAAAGGAAAACGGGTGGCTATTATTACTACTGATAGTGCAAGTGCCAGGTTAACAGCCGGGGAGTCGCTTGATTTTAAAGAGATGGGCCAGCCTTTCGAAAACCAGATATGCGTTTTTGTCGATCCTTCAAAAACCTTTCAAACTTATGTAGGTATAGGTGCTGCATTAACTGATGCGTCGGCCGAAACATTTTACAAACTGCCCAAAGAAACGCAACAGGAATTTTTACAGGCGCATTTTAATAAAGAAAAAGGACTGGGTTATAATATGGCCCGTACCAATATAAACAGTTGTGATTTTAGCAGTGCTTCCTACACCTATGTGCAGGACAATGATAAAGAACTAAAAACTTTTGACATTGCACCTGATAAAAAATTTAAAATACCATTTATAAAAGAAGCTATTAATGCAGCAGGTGGTAAGTTACCATTGTTTGCCAGCCCATGGAGCCCACCGGCCTGGATGAAGGACAATAAAAATATGTTACAAGGCGGTAAGTTGTTGCCTGAGTTTTACGATAGCTGGGCCAACTATTATCCCAAGTTTATTAATGCGTATGAAAAAGAAGGTATTCCTATTTGGGGCATTACTATACAAAACGAACCCATGGCCAAACAAACATGGGAAAGTTGTATTTACACGGCCGAAGAGGAAAGAGATTTTTTAAAAAATCATTTAGGTCCTGTTATGCACAAAGCTAACATGAAGGATAAAAAAATTATTGTATGGGATCATAACCGCGATTTAATTTATCAACGTGCACAAACTTATTTGGATGATCCTGAGGTATCCAAATATATATGGGGTATAGGTTTTCATTGGTACGAGGATTGGAGCGGCGGCCAACCCATGTACGATAATCTTAAACGTGTACACGAAGCTTACCCTGATAAAAATATTTTCTTTACCGAAGGTTGTGCCGAAAGTTTTAATGCCAGCCGGTACAACGCATGGGTATTGGGCGAAGAATATGGCCGCAGCATGATTAACGATTTTAATAATGGTATGGTGGGCTTTACCGATTGGAATATTTTGTTAGATGAAACCGGCGGCCCCAACCATGTAAAAAATTTTTGCTTTGCACCTGTACATGGCGATACAAAAACAGGCAAACTTATTTACACCAATGCCTATTATTACATTGGTCATTTTTCAAAGTACATTCAGCCCGGGGCTAAAAGAGTAATTGCTTCGCCAACTCGCAGTCAGCTGTTAAGCACTGCTTTTTTAAACCCTGATGGTACGGTAGTAACCATTGTTATGAACCAAAGCAATCATGATACGCCGTACTTTTTATGGGTGAATGGTCAGGCTATAGAAGTAGTAGCTAACCCACGTTCCATAAGTACCTTAATTTTTTAAAACCATAATAATTATTGTATCAGCAGGCATTGCTACTATTATCGTCTGTTTTGTCACTCACTGCATCGTTCGGTAATTCTATTCAGCATTATGCAAAACCAAAATTATTGAGTTAATGCAAGTGAGTGTTAAGATGAATAGCGAACAGAAAGTACAAGAGTGAGTATTTAATT
>DHEF01000040.1:0-24348 GCA_002399735.1 Chitinophagaceae bacterium UBA4857 | reverse complement strand
GGAAATAAATTAAATCCCGATCCTATCGGATCGCAACAAAAGCCCAATCGGGGAACTGCAGTTGGGTTCATAAAAAAATAAAAACATGTTAATGCAATCATACAACCGAACTAAATTATTATTACTAGCAATTATTTCATTGCCACTAATAACAATAGCGCAAACAAAAACAGCCATTGACAGAAAAGTAGACTCCGTATTAAGATTAATGACGCTGGAGGAAAAAGTTGGGCAAATGAATCAGTACAGCGATGACGGGTTAGTAACCGGCATTGCTACGCAGGACAATGCAAAAGATCAACAAATTAAGGATGGCAAATTAGGCTCTTTATTAAATGTAAAAGGTGCTGCTACTACCAGGCGGGTACAGCAGGTGGCCATGCAATCACGATTAAAAATTCCGCTGTTATTTGGTTTAGATGTAGTGCATGGTTACAAAACAACTTTTCCCTTACCATTGGCAGAAGCAGCCAGTTGGGATTTAACAGCCATTGAAAATGCTGCACGTATTGCAGCCGTAGAAGCCGCTGCCAGTGGTATACACTGGAGCTTTGCACCTATGGTTGATATTGGCCGTGACCCACGTTGGGGCCGTGTAATGGAAGGTGCCGGTGAAGATACTTACCTGGGTTCCTTGATTGCGTATGCTAGGGTGAAAGGCTTTCAAGGAAAAAAATTAGGCGATACAGATGCTGTTATGGCTTGCGTAAAGCATTTTGCGGCCTATGGTGCAGCGGTTGGTGGCCGTGATTATAATAGTGTGGATATGAGCGATCGTATGTTATGGGAAACTTATTTGCCACCATTCAAAGCGGCATTGGATGCAGGCGCTGCTACTTTTATGAATTCCTTTAACGATTTAAATGGCATACCCGCAACAGCCAGTAGTTATTTGCAAAGAGATATATTGAAAAACAAATGGAAGTTTAATGGCTTTGTAGTTAGCGACTGGGGCTCTGTTGGCGAAATGGTACCACATGGTTTTGCTGCCGATAATAAAGATGCTGCCTTACTTGCAGTAAAAGGCGGAAGCGATATGGATATGGAAAGCCGTGCCTACATACAAAACCTGGCACAGCTGGTTAAAGAAAATAAAGTAAACATTGCTTTAATTGATGATGCCGTAAGAAGAATTTTGCGCAAAAAATTTGAGCTGGGTTTATTTGATGATCCGTATAAATTTAGCAATGAAGCAAGAGAAAAAGCAGCGTTAAATAATCCGGCACATGAAAAAGCAGCAAGAGAAATGGCCGCAAAAAGTATTGTGTTGTTAAAAAATGAAAAGCAAATTTTACCAATTTCAAAACAGACAAAAAAGATTGCTTTTATTGGTCCGTTGGTAAAAGAAGTAAAACAAAACCTTGGTTTTTGGAGTATAGAAATGCCTGACGATAGTAGTTATATTGTTTCGCAATGGCAGGGAATGGTTAACAAACTAGGTGGCGATGCACAACTGTTATATGCCAAAGGTTGTGGCATAGAGGATAGTAGCCGTGCGGGTTTTGCCGAAGCTATAAATATTGCCATGCAAGCTGATGTGGTGGTAATGAGTATCGGCGAACGCAGAGATATGAGTGGCGAAGCCAAGAGCCGAGCACATATTCGTATACCTGGTGTGCAGGAAGAGTTAGTAAAAGCTATACATGCAACAGGTAAGCCATTAGTAGTTATGATAAACGCCGGCAGGCCATTGGTATTTGATTGGATAGCCGATAATGTACCATCCGTTATGTACACTTGGTGGTTGGGTAGTCAGGCGGGTAATGCCATTGCCGATGTATTGTTTGGCGATTATAATCCCTCGGGTAAATTGCCCATGACCTTCCCACGTACCGAAGGGCAAATTCCTATTTATTATAACTACTTTAATACCGGCCGCCCGGCAAAAGATGATAATGATAAAAATTATCGTTCGGCGTATATTGATTTATCGCTTTATCCTAAGTATGAATTTGGCTACGGCTTAAGTTATACCAGTTTTGAGTACAGCAATTTAAAACTGAGTAAAAAATTAATGAAAGCAACGGAGAGCATAACCGTAACGATTGATATAAAAAATACTGGTAAATACGCCGGTGAAGAAGTAGTGCAATTGTATTTGCGTGACAAAGTAGGATCGGTTGTTAGACCCGTGAAAGAATTAAAAGACTTTAAAAAACTGATGTTACAACCGGGTGAAACAAAAACTGTCAGTTTTGTTCTTAATAAGGAAAAGCTTTCTTTTTACAATGCACAGTTGCAATGGGTGGCCGAGCCCGGCGAGTTTGATATCATGATTGGTGCTTCCTCCGCCGATATAAAAGCTACTGAAAAGTTGCAATTAGTACGTTGATAACGGAGTTTTTGGGGGAGATAATTTTTATGTTATCAGCAGCATTGCTACTATCAACTTTTGTTGCGATCCGATAGGATCGGGATTTAATTTATTTCCAGTGGAAATGAATTAAATACTCACTCTTGAGCACCTGTAACTTTACTCAGCATTGTGCAAGGTGTTCCCCGACTTGTTGGCGGTACTGTAGTAATGCTATTGGGCATCTTGCAAGCGGCTGTGTTTTGCTGTAAACCCTCATTATCACATTTCCAAAGCACCAAATTTTCAAATTGTTCTCGCTCACTTATATTGTTTAATTTTGTACAAACAAACAATAAGAGGACGCAAGTATGCTGGATAAGCAAAAGATAATCAGTAATAAAGAAAAAGCCGTTTTGGTGGGTGTGGTACAAAAAGAACAAACCGAAACGCAGGTGAATGAGTACCTGGACGAATTGGCTTTTTTAGCCGAAACGGCCGGTGCAGTTACAGCCAAAAGATTTACACAAAAACTACAACACCCCGATAGCCGCACTTTTGTGGGCAAAGGAAAGTTGGAGCAAATAAAACAATATGTTGCAAGCCACGAAATTGGCATCGTAATTTTTGATGATGAGTTGACAGGCGCACAATTAAAAAATATTGAAAAAGAAATTGGTGTTAAAACCATCGACCGAAGTGATTTGATACTGGATATTTTTGCCAGTCGTGCAAAAACAGCACAGGCAAAAGCACAGGTTGAGTTAGCACAATACCAATATTTATTACCACGCTTACGTGGTATGTGGAAACACTTGGAACGCTTAGGTGGTGGTATTGGTACCAGAGGTCCGGGTGAAACGGAGATTGAAACTGACCGTCGTATTGTAAGAGATAAAATTACGTTACTGCGTAAAAAACTGGCCGAGATTGACAAACAAGCTTTTACCCAACGTAAAGATCGTGGTGAATTTATTCGTGTGGCATTAGTTGGTTATACCAATGTGGGTAAATCAACTTTAATGAATTTATTAAGCAAACGGGATGTGTTTGCCGAGAATAAATTATTTGCAACACTGGATACTACAACCAGTAAAATTGTATTTGAGACTACCCCATTTTTGCTAAGTGATACGGTAGGTTTTATACGCAAACTACCCCATCATTTAGTGGAGAGTTTTAAAAGCACGTTGGATGAAGTAAGGGAAGCGGATATTTTATTACATGTAGTAGATATTTCGCATCCGCAATACGAAGATCAATTAGCGGTAGTAAACAAAACTTTACAGGAGTTAGGCGCACATGATAAACCGGTAATTACCATTTTTAATAAAATGGACCTGTACGAAAAAAACACTTTTGACGAGTGGTTGGAAGATTCTGTAAAAGCAGAAATTTTACAAGACTTACGTGACCGTTGGAATAACGAAACCGGTAACAATGCCGTATTTATTTCCGCTACCGAACGTAAAAATATTGATGCGCTGCGCAATACTATTTTAGAAAAAGTAAGGGCCAGTTATAAAATACGCTACCCTTATAAAACTGATTTCTTTTATTAATGCTGCGTAACAGTATAAATCATCTAATTAAAACACCTGCAAAATGTATAGCGGCAGGTATTTTTTTATGTTTGTTGGTAATGGCATGTTCAACGCCTGAAAAAATTGGTAGTGCGGTTGTGTCGGCAAGGCTTACCCCTGACGATAATATTACATTGCGAAACCTTTTAACTAACATTACCCAGGTACCTGTTAGGGATACAATACTTATAAAACATTATCATAGCCATGACGACTGTTGGTCTACCAACAGGTATAAAGTTAGCCCTGATGTAATAGGTCGCGTAATGCGTTTAAATAAATGGCTTACTGATTTTGGAACCAATAATCCGCATATAACCGTTTTACAAATTAGGCAACCGGGTAGCGGCCCTTTAAAATTTATAAAGCGTAATTATGATGTAAAAGTGGATGTGAAAAGTGTTTTATTACAATTTCCTATGTTTGGCAAACAGGTATGTAATTTAGTATGGTTGATAATGCCCGATGGAACTTTGCATAAAAAATATGCCCCTATTAGATAGCATTGATGCAGTACCGCCGACAAGTCGGGGAACACCTTGCACAATGCTGAGTAAAGTTACAGGTGCTCAAGAGTGCGACCCCGAGTTCCGCTTCGCTCGTCGGGGGCAGGTGCAAGGGACGATGCTAGTAGCAATGCAGCTGATAACATAATAAAAAACTCCATCGTAATTGATGGAGTTTTTTTATAAGATTGTGTCTGTATTAATTTAACAACTCAGCTAGTTTGGCTTCTAATGCTTTACCACGTAAGCTTTCGGCAACTACAACACCTTCGGGGTTAACCAATACATTGTAGGGTATACCAATTTCTCCAAATTTATACATTTCTACAACCGGTGTTTGCCAGCGTTGCAAATCGCTGATATGTTGCCAGGTAAGTTTATCGTCTTTAATAGCTTTTTGCCACAGGGCTTTGTCTTCATCTAACGATACGCCCAATATGGTAAAGTTTTTATTTTTAAAATTGTTGTAAGCCAATACCACGTTAGGGTTTTCCTGACGGCAAGGCATACACCAGCTTGCCCAAAAATCTACCAATACATATTTGCCTTTATAGTCACTAAGTTTTACATTTTTACCATTCTCATCAGGCAATGTAAAATCAGGTGCAGGTTGGCCAACCATCGATGCGGGCTTGTTTTTTTCTGATTGCTCAAACGATTTTATAAAACTGGCCACACCTTTATGCTCGGGATAGCGGCTGGCAGTTTTTTTAATAATATCCATTACCGCATCATTATCTAATGGCGTTATTTCGTAAGCCGGATTAGATGCGATAGATTGAAAATAGCTAACTAAAAATAAAGATAACGCAGGGTTATCGGCCTTTTCAATTTGTTGTACTGCATAAGTGCGAAGGTCGGCACCGCTGGCAATTTTTGCTTCGTGGTGCGCATTGATGGCACTATCTTTTGCGCCGGTTTTAGTTAATGAGTCGGCGGCAGTATGGTGTAAATAAATTGCTTTTAATCCATCGGTAGCTTTTGTAATAAACTCCTTCATTTTTTGCGATGCATTGGAGCCGGTAACTTCATATGTTTCTACATACTCGTTTTGCTCTTTGCTCATGTTAAGCGTAAGCTTAATACTAGCCGCATCATTAATTACCGATGCAATTGGGTAAGTGCCTTTATCGGTGTGTAAGTTTAAAATAACTGCTTCTTCTGCAAAGCTGTTCAGGCTAAACTTACCGTCTTTGTCCACTTCCGATGAGTCAACCACTATAGGCTGCATAGAGCCAACCGGCACTTCTTCTAAAAATACTTTTTTAGCGCTACCATTTTTTATAACGCCTTCAACGGTTACCTTGTTTTTAGTATCACCATTTTTACAAGCTACAAACGTACAGGCAATAACTATGGCAAATAATATCTGTTTCATGTGTATGGGGCTGCCAACTTTTGCGGGCAATTATTTTAATTTTTCTAAAAGTATTTCGTTTGTTTTTTTAGGGTCGGCTTTGCCTTTGGTTTGTTTAACTACTTCGCCAACAAACAATCCCAACAATCCTTTTTTTCCTTTTTTATATTCTAGCACTTTGGCTTCAAACTTTTGTAAAACGGCATCAATAATAGGTTCCAGTTCACCGGCATCTGATTGTTGCACCAGGTTGTTATCTTTTGCTAATTGCTCCGGCAATGCATCGGGTTGTTGCAATACAAGGTTAAATAATCTTGACGAGGCCGATGAAAAATTCAACAAACCATCATCCACACATTTTATAATAGCCGCTAGTTTAGCAGGCGTAATTGGCAAATCTTTAATGTTACCGCTTTGCTCGTTTAACCACGATTTTACCGGGCCCAACATCCAGTTAGCAGCCGCTTTATAATTATTGGTATGCGTACAAACCTGTTCAAAATAATCGGCAAAATCTCTTTCCTCGGTAATTACCGTTGCATCATATTCCGGCAACTGCCAGTTATCGGTATAACGTGCAATACGTTCCGTATGTAAAGCAGGTAAAGCTGCGCTAATGCTGTTTATATAACCCGCATCTAAATTAAACGGCGTTAAATCGGGGTCGGCAAAATAACGGTAATCATCCGCATCTTCTTTATCCCGTATAGAAAATGTAGTACCATTACCCGCATCAAAACTGCGGGTTTGTTGTTTAATTGGTTCGCCTTTTTCCAACAAATCAATCAAACGTGCAGCTTCAAAATCAATGGCACGTTTTACGTTACGTATGGAGTTTAGGTTTTTTACTTCCACTTTTGTACCCAATTCCGTATCGCCTTTTTTACGTACCGATACATTGGCGTCGCAACGCATACTACCTTCTTCCATATTACCATCACACACATCCAGGTAACGTACCATTTTACGCAACTCCGTTAAATAAACAAAAGCTTCATCGCTGCTGCTAATATCCGGCTCTGTAACAATTTCTACCAATGGCGTACCGGCACGGTTATAATCAACTGCGGTGTTGGCATCATCAATATCGTGTAAACTTTTACCCGCATCCTCTTCCATATGTATACGGTTAAGGCGTATATTTTTTTTACCGGCATCAGTTTGTACAGGCACATAACCACCCACACAAATGGGTGTAGTGTGTTGCGATATTTGGTAACCCTTTGGCAAGTCGGGGTAAAAATAATTTTTACGGGCAAAGTAGTTTTGTTGCTCAATGCGGCAATTACAAGCCAGCCCAATTTTAATAGCCAGATCAATAGCACTTTTATTCATTAACGGTAATGTACCCGGGTGCGCCAGCGTAATGGGGCTCACCTGTGTATTCGCATCTGCACCAAATGCAATGCTATCGCCACTAAATAATTTACTGTTGGTAAGTAGCTGCGCATGAACTTCCAAGCCAACTACTATTTCATATTCCGGGTGTGTTGCCATAATTAAACACGGCAAAATTAACATTTGCCACGCTAAAAGCCCCTTTTTATACAATTATTATGCATGGTAGGCGTAAACAATGTGTTATTTAACAATATACTGTGTTTATGCGCCTCAAATGTACGTCCAGATTATTTGTTTTGGGGTACCCCTGCCGGTCGGGTAACTGCTTTAGTCACCTTCGCATAAAGCAATCTATATTGCTTTATCACGGTTATGCTATATCTTTTGCCCCACGCTGCCATTGGCCAGGGCATGGCAAAAGGATGCCGCTTCTATCCCTCACCCGTCGAGCCTTTTATAAATATACCCTAGGCAAGGTATAAACAAACAACTTGGCTATTTATACATTTGGCATTGTAATAGTAAACCAACTGTTACCCAATAAAATGAAAAAATTTACCCTTTTTTGCCTGTCGGTTTTTTTAATACTTAGTAGCTCCGCACAAAAACTAGCCTGGGAAACCAGTACCTTTTTTAATAACCAGATTTTTCCGGCTTACAGTTGGGCTGTATCATATTTAGGTACTGAAGATGTAACCAACGAAACCGGTAATTTTTTTGGCGATCAAAACGGACAAGTGGGTGTAATAATTGGTGCACTAAAAAAAGGACAGTTGGTAAAAGTGGAAATTGAAGCCAATGAAATAATGGATAAATCCTTAGTGGAATTTAATATGCTGGAAAATGCTGAAAACTTTTTTGCATACCCGCAGATATTGTATAAATGGACAGTACTGGAAAACTGGAAACAACCCAAACCAGTAAACGTAAAAATAAATGTGTATGTAAATAACCAGCTTGATAGAACAGAACAAAAAAGAATAATTGTAAGAGGCATAAACGAATGCCCTTATGTGGTGACTACCAAACATGGTGTAATGGTTGATTTAAACTACGTTTATCTGAGTTATGTAAACGAAAACCACCCCATTATAACCGAAACTATTATTCCGGAAATGATGAAAGAAGGAATAATTAAACAAATTGACGGTTACCAGGGTATAAGTGAAGGCAACTATGATGCGGTGTACAAACAGGTATATGCGGTTTGGCATTACTTTAATAAAAACAAGTTTAATTACAATAGTTTAAACAGTTATTACAAAGGCAATGTATCTGATGTACCCATGGTGCAGGCGCAGTTTGTACGTACCTTTTCCGAAGTATATAAATCCAAACAAGCCAATTGTGTGGATGGTACAATTTTAATGGCATCTATACTTACACGTATGGGTATATCGGCTTATTTAGTAACCACGCCAAACCATTGTTATTTAGGTTTTTCGTTAGATGGTTCCAGTGGTAACATGAGCTTTATAGAAACAACCTTACTTGGCTCCGATGTAAAAGATTTGGATGCAGATTCAAGAAAAATAATTCAGGATACAAAACTTACCAACTCAGACACTTACTACAGGCTTACTTCAGTTGGTAAATCAACCTACGATAATTTTATATGGGCTTTGTTAAGCGGTTACAATAATTATAAGAAAGATGCAGAAAAGTTTAGATCCGATGATGCAGAATCGGTATTTCAGGTAACACCGGACAATGCACAGGCTAAGTTTTTAGAAATAAACTACCGTCTTTTATCCGTTAAGCATTATAGAGAAGCTGGTTTGCTGCCTATTAATCAGTGATTTTTTTACGATAACATTGATCATTTTATTACTATTTCTTAAATTTATTTATATGAGTTTAAGGATTATACTAATAGTTACATGTTTTCATGTTTACTTGTCATCTCAGTCACAAGTCGACAAAATTACAGTTGGCGATACTTTATTTAATGTTACAGGTACTACCGAAACCGGTGACACAATTTCCTTAGTAGATTTTAAAGGGAAATTTGTATTACTTAATTTTACTAATACATTTTGTGAACCTTGTTGGGGTACATATAAACAAATGGATGAGGCGCAGGCAAAATATGGAGACAATTTAAAAGTTATTTCTTTTCATACTGATGACGAAAAAAGTAAATGGGATAAAATAGCAAAATACAAGGACATTACATTTAATAGTACGGTTATCTGGTATGCATCGAATAAAGAAAAAATTAGTGAAATATATCAGGTTGACGGATGGCCTTATTATTTTTTAATAAATAAAAATGGCGTAATTGTGGCCAAATGGTTTGGTGCAAGGAGTGGAAGGCTTAAACGAAATCTTAGAAGATTTGTAAAGTAAAACCACCGACGTTTTTAATATTAAAGCTGTAACATAAAAATACCAGTGGTTTTATTACTATAAAAGGATTAATATTCCCGAATTATGGAAGATCCGTATATTCATATTCTTCCACAAAATTTTCGCCGGATCCGGTATTGGTTAAAGTTTTTCGGGTTACAAATCCATAGGTGTTATATTCATAGGCGCAGGTAAAATTCTGTGTAATGGATGTTCTACTATCGTAATGCGAATAAGCAAGAAAATTGTTTACAGAAATTAAGTCACTTCCTTCAGAAGATGTTAAAAGGGATTTGTGCGATTTTTGATCATCAAATGGGCCAAGTGTTCTTTGCTGTTGTAAAATTCCTGTGGGACCAAATGATTGCGTTCGCGTAATATTACCTTGAGGGTTTATATAGTAAAAGGTCGTATTTGTCAAGCTACCCAATCCGTTATAAGTTAATTGTTCTATGTAAGTGGGGTGATAAACAAAAGTTTTATGCTCCAATAGTGTGTGAACCCCGTTATAACTCCAAAAGTCAGTAGATCTTCTTTGAGAATCATACGAAATGTAAACCAGCCTGTTATTTTCGGGACTTGTAGGATAAACATATTTTTTAACTTTAGGGTCACCTTGGGGCGTAAACTCTAAATTATGCACTTCATGATGACTGCCTTTTACAGGCATATAAGTTTTAATGGTTAGTCTTCTTTCCGAGTCATACTCATACTTTATGGTGGCAGTCCCTACATGTATAGATTTTGTAAGTAAAATAAAGGGATGAGTGTCAGGGTTTTTAATACAGCTACTTAGCGCAATTACAGATAGTACAATACCTACTAAAAATTTAATTTTCATAATCATTAGGTTTAGTTGTTTTAAAAAGGCAATAACTGCCAAATAAATGGACTCAAAATAATTTCATATGTAAATTTTAAAATTTACTACAGAAAATTAAATAGCATGATTATGCGTAAAAGCTAAGAGGTGTAAGAATAATAGCATAAAGGCAGCAATTTGTACAATGCCCAATAGAATTACCAAGCAGCCCCGATTAAAATACCCCGAACAGCGGGGTTATAAACGAGGTACAGCCCCGAATCAAACGCACCTTTCTAAGCTCGGGGTTAGAAACAAAGTGGCCAATAGAATTAATTTTGATATTAGTTATTGGAATAGCCTCATTGATGCTCCGGGTTGTTGCAGCGCAAGTCAGGGACACAACCAAAGCCCAATCAAGGGAGGAACGGTGGTAACAAAAATAAAGCTTGTGCAATCGTAAGCTAAAGCTCCTTTAGATTCCTGAGTGAAACTAAAGGAAGGAGCAAAGCTCGAAGGGCTGATAGTAGTAATGCAGCCGACTACATAAAAAATAACGTAGAAGGTTGCCTTCATCTTAATACTAATATCTAAATACTATATACTAAACCCTACCTCAATAACAACTCACAAGGTTTTAACCCCGTATGTTTTTTAAAGGCTGTACTAAAGTGCGAAATGGAGGAGTAGCCCAGCAACATTGATACATCAGTTACGCTTAAGGATTTTTCGTACAGTAAATATTTAGCATGTTCCATTCGCTGGCTTTGGTAAAAATCAAAAATGGTAGTGCCAAACATTTCTTTAAACCCTTTTTTTAGGTAACATTCGTTCATTGCCACTTTGCGGCTAAGCTCTTTAATGGTAATGGGCTCACCAATGTGCTGAATAAGCAGGTCGCGGGCTTTATTTATTTTATTTCTGTCGGCTTCGTTGGCTAAAAACTTACAGTTTATTACGTTAAACTCTTTTTCACCCACCATACAATCCAGGCTGTGTAACAGCAGCATTTGTATTTGTGCGTTTATAAAAATATTTTCTAACGCCCCTGCATAAGCATTGTTTAACATTGCTTCCAGTACCATGCGTGATTTTCCGCAAAGCGGCAACACCTTGGTCAATGAAGTAGATCGTTTAAAAGAAACCATATCGTCAATTACAACCGTATCGGTAGATTGGCGTGGTTTTACAAACTGCGATAATTGAGAAGGGCTAAATTGAAAATGCAACAAATCCATACTTTCCTCACGGTTGGCACAGCCATTTTGTTGGTTAGCAGTACATTTATTACAGGTTTGGGTATTTTGCTGGTTGCAGTAAACATTACCACTTATACAAAACTTAAGTTCCAGTGTGCTTTTGGCAGGCTCATTTTTATCGTAATGATACACCAACATCCCTGTATCCTCCATATTCCACTGCTTTCGGCGGATGTATCTTTTAATAGAATACTGCACCGACTCGGGAACGGTTTGTTCTTTTTCAAACAAAATGGCCATTTGCTCCTGTAAAGGGGGCTGCTTGTAGGCCAGGGTCATTATATCACTTACACTTGTCATTGCGGTGCAAATTTACAGTTGAAACGTTGAATACTAACACATCAAATTGTCAAAAGTTGGTAGTTTACCATTTAAGTAAAAAAAAGTTCAGTTTAGCTTGTAACAATTACCTTTGCATCGTCACGTTATAAAGCGTGACTTTTTTGTATTACATTCATGATACACCCGCATACATACATACATCCGCACGCCAAGCTGGCCACTAACGTAAAGATTGATCCCTTTACCGTTATACATCCTGATGTAGAAATTGGCGAAGGAACCTGGATAGGCTCCAACGTTACCATTATGGACGGAACCCGAATAGGCAAAAATTGCCGAATTTTTCCTGGTGCTGTAATTGGGGCTATACCACAGGATCGTAAATACGTGGAAGAGAAAACCTATGTAGAAATTGGCGACAACTGTACTATTCGTGAGTTTGTAACCATACACCGTGGTACCAGCGACCGTTGGAAAACCGTAGTAGGTAACAATTGCTGGATTTTGGCTTACAGCCATATTGGCCACGATTGTATAATAGGTAACAACTGTACACTAAGTAACAGCAGCCAGTTAGCCGGCCATGTGGTTATGGGCGACTGGGTCGGTTTAGGCGGTGTTTGTGCCGTGCACCAGTTTGTACACATTGGTTCTCACGCATTTATATCCGGCGGAGCCTTGGTTAGTAAAGATGTTCCTCCGTACATTAAAGCCGGTCGTCAGCCTTTAAGCTATGCCGGTGTAAACTCGGTAGGACTTAAACGCCGCGGCTTTACCGTAGAAAAAATTAACCACATTCTGGATATTTACCGCATTATTTATAATAAAGGATTAAACACAACACAGGCTGTAGAACTATTGGAAGAAGAGTTTCCGGCCACTGACGAAAGGGACGAAATTGTAACTTTTATCAGAGAAAGCGGACGTGGTATTATTAAACGTTTCACCAAAGGTAACGGCGATGACGATATGCCTGTCTGATACCGGTAAACGCTTTAACCGCGACTGGATTTTCAGACATTTTACATACACTTTTAATCACGGGCAAACCTATGCCATAACCGGACCCAATGGTTCGGGTAAAAGTACTTTACTACAGGTATTAAGCAGTAGTTTGGCCATTACCGAGGGTAAAATAACCTATACCCACGCCACAGAGCAAAAAAACATAAGCGAAGAAAAAGCCTTTCAGCAGGTATCAATGGCCGCACCCTATATTGAGGTGATTGAGGAAATGACTTACACAGAGTTTATGAACTTTCATATTGCGTTTAAGCCTCTTTTACCCAATATTACCATTGCACAAATTGCCGAGATTGTTGGCCTGCAAAAAGCTGCCGACAAACAAATACGTTATTATTCCTCCGGTATGAAACAAAGGGTAAA
The DNA here is from genome assembly GCA_002399735.1 of Chitinophagaceae bacterium UBA4857. Taxonomy (GTDB): domain Bacteria; phylum Bacteroidota; class Bacteroidia; order Chitinophagales; family Chitinophagaceae; genus Terrimonas. The sequence goes on along the minus strand of DHEF01000040.1, from coordinate 11,190 downwards.
ACTGGCCCAATGCATTTTCTCCAATACCAGCAGCGTTTTGTTAGATGAGCCATGCACCAATCTGGATGCTGATGGCATACAGCTTTACCAAAACCTCATACAAAACTATTGCAGCAACCGCCTGGTGGTGGTAAGCAGTAACGATAAAGTTGAATATGATTTCTGTCAGAACACGGTAAGTATTCTGGATTATAAGTAACTTTTTTGTGGCCTAGCTGCATTACTACTAGCATCGTCTATTGCGATCCGATAGGATCGGGATTTAATTTATTTCCAGTGGAAATGAATTAAAGACGCACTCTTATACTGTAGTAATGCTATTGGGCAATGTGTTCGCTTAAATACTTTTACAAATTGTGTTTCATAGCTATAATCCACCAGTAGTATTAAGTTACGGAAATAGAAGAAACGACCGACGCATAACACGATGATGCACAAAGAACCGAACGATGAACGGAGCGTCGCAACGAGTGTTGATTAGTATTATTACAGCTAGTTACATAACTGCTCGTCTAAATACTATAATCTAAAATCTACATATTAAACCTAATTCACCGGAGGGCAACGATAGCTTTGCAGGTTAAAGGTTACAAAAATACTACCTGTCATAAAGTGGTCTTTTTGCTGGCTGTTACCACGCTGGCGGCCTTTTATACCGATGGGTGTTCCCAACTCGTATGAGCGATCGCTTAATTGCGCAGCTATTGACGGGGAATTGTCAGGGTTTAAAGGAAAGGCGTCTGCGCCGGGGTATACACCACTCACATCATCCAGATAATCGGTGGTAGTAAAGCGATATAATATTTCGGCACCAATATTAAAACGGCTGTTAATAGCGTATTTTACACCTACACCAACCGGTACACTTAATGCAATAGGGCTATAGGTTTTAACCTTTGGTTCACCTGTTATTGCCGGGTCAAGGTACTGTCCTTCGGTTCCTAATGGGCGTAAAAAATATTTCTGACCTTGTAAATAAGCATAAGGATCGTAGCTGAAAGCTCCCACTCCCAATGTTACGTATGGGGTAAAGTTCAGGCCGGGTTCGCCGGGTAAAAACCTGAAAAAGTTAAAGTCGCCTTGTACTGCCAGCTCCCATATATTGCTGTTGAAGCTTAAATTACGGCGTTGCATATATTCGTTATGGGTATTGTACACATCAGAATAACCTACCTGCGCAAAGGAAAAACCTAAACGGGCAGCGATATAATTGCCAAAATTTTTGCGGTAAAATAACGATGCGGCCGGTTTTATACGGTTAAACTGGGCACGGGTATTAATATCGCCAAAGTAGTTGGCGGCTCCAATGCTTACGCCAATTTCACCTTCCTGGCGATATGGGCCATTAAAAACCTGAGCATAACTATTTGATGTATAAATGATTGCAGCCAAAAAAAGCATACAAACTGTCTTTGCCAAAATCCTGTTTCGTTGTTTCATAAGCGAATAAATATACTTGCGTCCACTATAGAACGAAGATAATGTCATTTTCTTTTCAAAGTACCCTAATTTCTTTTATCAAAACCCCAGGTTAGCTTAGTATGCAGGGTTTGTAAAAAGCTGTTTTCGCCCAGGCGGATCAAATTTATTTCAAACATTTCTTTTCTCACCGCCAAAGAAATGTGTTTACCTACTATTTCCCGGCGGGAATCAAGCGAGCAAATAATATCCTCATAACGACTTTCTACTTCAAAAGATATTACCTGGTCATCGGGTACAATTAAGGGTCTTACATTCAGGTGATGGGGCGCAACCGGTGTAATAACAAAGCTGCCGGAGTCAGGAAAAACAATTGGCCCGCCACAACTAAGTGAATAACCGGTAGAGCCGGTTGGTGTGGCTACTATAAGGCCATCGGCCCAATAAGTATTTAAAAATTCACCGTTCAGGTAGGTGTGAATTTTTATCATAGATGCCGTGTCACGTTTATGTATGGCAAATTCGTTTAGCGCAAATGGTACACTACCAAATAATGGCATATCTGCATCTAAATGTATCAACGATCGTTTATCGGTAATAAAACTGCGGCGTGATAATGATTTCAAGGCCTCTTTCATATTATCGCGGCCAATGCCGGCTAAAAAACCAAGACGACCAAAGTTGATACCCATGATGCTGATGGGTTTATTTTTTACCAGGGCTACTGTGTCTAGTAGTGTGCCATCGCCACCCAGACTTATCATAAACTCCACCTCATTATCCAGGTGTTCGGATAATTGAAAAGATTGTATGTTTTCCGGTAAAGGAACAAACGATTTAATCTGCTCTAAAAAAGGTTGATATATTACGGGTTCAATTTGCTGTTTAAACAACTCCTCAAAAAACAATGTCACATCAGCTTCTTGTTTTACATCAATTCCCCTACTGTATATGGCTGCTTTCATGTAAACTTAATAAGGTGACTTTTTATGTAAATATAACCCGTTTTGTCCTATCTGGTTAAACGAGTATTCTAACTTTAAAACAAAGTCGTAAAGCGTTAATACATCAATACCAAAGCCTCCGGTCATTAATAAGCGATTATCAAGCCTGTTTAATGGTGAGCTGTCGGGATTGTAAACATAGCCCATATTGGCAAAGGTTTTACCATAAAAGGTAATGGGTATTACTTTAGGTATTAACGTTTTTATACCAGGAAACTTAATATTAAAGCTAAATAACTTACGGTTTATAGATGCCCGGGCAATACCACCGGCTACACCATCAATAACATTATACTCGTAACCCTGCATAAAAAAATCGCCATAACCAAATAATCTTTTTGCATAATAAGGCTGTTTAAATGGTGCGGATATAGAGCCCAGTACCTGTAAGTTTACAAAGGTTTTTTTATCAAGCGGCCAACTGCCAATACCTTTTACTGATGCATGCCACACATTCATGGCTTTACTTATACCCCGTTTGGCCAATGTTAACTCAAGGCCATAACCTTTAGTAGGATAAGGTATATAGTCCATATTATAATAACTCATTCCGTAATAAATTTGCGGAAAGGCAATCTTAGTTCTGCCTCCCGGAAAATAGTTGGGATTAAGTTTTAATATAGTGTCAAGCACGTTTTCGTGGTTGTAAGAAAAGCCAAAGCGATGCCGGGTAAAAATAGCCGGACGATAAGTTAGTTCTACTGAGCCGCCATAAAAATTTCGGACATACTTGTCAACATCTTTATAAAACACCTGTTTATCATCTTCGGTGCCGTAATTAATTTCACGATTACTACCCAGCTCCATCCCAACCCGCATACCCCATTTCATTTTTTTATCAATGTATAGTCTGTCGTAATTATAAGATAACTGCCTTGTATAGCCGGTAATTAGCCACAAGCGCAACTTATCGTTATAACCTGTGGTATTGTTATGCATTAATTTAATACCATAGTTTACACGGCTTAAACTGGCATTTTCTTCAAACAACCATTGGTTGAGGTTACGGTCAACCGGTTTAAAATAAGGGAAAGGGAAAATATACCAACGCTCTTTTACCTGTACTAATATATCAATCTGGTATCCTTCAAAACTTTTTAATGCTACCGTTACATCGTGAAAAAGCGTGGTGTTCATTAATTGAATACGGGCTTTTTCAAAACCGCCTACCAGACTGTTAAGTGGTAATCTGTCACCGGTTTTAAAAGGCAGCTCTCTGAGTATTACATTATTACGAGTACGCTTATTACCCACTAACACAATATTGCGTACTGTAAAAAGACTATCGTAAACTGGTTCCGGTGTAGTAACAGGAGGAAAGGTGTCAACAACAATATTATCTGTAACATTTTGCCCGAATGAACAGGAGCAAATGAGGGTAAAGATGGCGAGCCATAAAGAGTATTTTTTTTCTTTCAACATTTAAATCTTAATCACAGATGTCTAAAATACGCAGGAAACTTTAAAAGTAATATTAAAATATGATTAGATACTCAAATAGTTCATGAGGTTATCATAGTTACTTTTAAGTTCATTTTCATAGATTTCCTCGCCAAAGTAGTACTTGATGGTGTATTCGTATCGCTGAAAGCTGGCAATAATATCAGAGATTTCTATCTTGTTTAAACGGATGGTTACTAGCATTAAGCCCGTATCCGGGTGGTTGGTGCTGTTTAGTTGTGTTATTTGTGCATCGTTTTGCTCAACAATTTTACTTATTTCGCTAAATGAGTATTGTAAACTTTCTACTTCTAGTACAATTACGCCGCCGGGTTGGTTGATGCCATTAAAGTCGGCAAGTTGCTTTAATAAGTCGTTATTGGTTACTACGCCCAATAAATAGTTTTCAGTATCAATTACGGGTGCAATGCTTAAATCATGATCTACCACTAAGCGTAATGCGCTAAAAAAAAGGTCACTTGCTTTAACCGAAGCGGGTAGTAAAGAATGTTGCAGGTGCTGCAAATTACTATCATCGTTTTCGGCTGATAATAACATTTCTTCGTTAACTAATCCAAGGTATTTATCATCTTCATCAATAACTGCTAACTGTGTAGTCTGGTTATCTGTCATCAACTGCAAAGCCTGATAAACCTTATCGGAAAGTTTAAGCGAGGGAATAGCCTGATATGTTAATTCACCTGATAGCATGCAGTGCGCCTTTTATTAAGTAAGACCAAAAGAATTAGGCAACTGTTGCAGGCTCACTTAGTTTTTTTAAAAATTTATGCAAGATGGCATTGAACTCATCCGGCACTTCCATCATGGGAGCGTGTCCGCATTTGTCAATAAAGTGTAATTCACTGTTAGGAATCAGTTTGTTAAACTCCTTTGCCACAAATGGTGGTGTAATGGCATCATTATTACCCCATATAAGCAGGGTGGGTATTTTAATCTGGCTTATTTCTTCGCCAAGGTTATTACGAATGGCACTTTTGGCCAATGCAATAATTTTAATAACCTTTAATCGGTTATTAGTTATTTCAAATACTTCATCTACCAGCTCTTTAGTTGCCATTGCCGGATCGTAAAAAGTATATTCTGTCTTTTTTTTGATGTACTCGTAGTCGCCGCGTTTTGGGTAAGAGTCGCCCATACCGTTTTCAAACAAGCCTGAACTACCGGTAAGTATAATTGATTTTATACGTGGCGACTTGTTTTTTAAATAATATACCAAACCCACATGGCCACCTAATGAGTTACCCAGAAGGTGAATGTTTTCGTAATTACGGGCTTCAATAAACTTGTGAACATATTTAGCCAGGCCACCAACACTGGTGCTTAACAAATCCATTTCTAATAAAGGCAACATGGGCACTACTACTTTGTAGTACTGTCTAAAATAGCCAATAAGTGGTTCAAAATTGCTTAATGCACCAAATAGCCCATGCAACAGCACTAGCGGTTCGCCTTCACCTTCTTCAATAAAGCTAAACTTATCCTGATGTTTAATTTCGTAAGTCATTATATATTGATAAGCAATATTATTTTTTGCTAAAATAAACGATTTCAAGCAAATATATCCTCAAAACATACATGATGGCTAAATCAGCAATCGTTAATGTAAATATATTTTTTGCTACCGTTTTTGTAAAACGCTTGTTTTGTTAGTAATAAAGATAAAAAACTAACCGCAACTTTACTTACACATTTATAACAAAAAAGCATGAAGCCGGTTTGTTGGGTATAAGTTAAATATAATTAGTTGGTTATAAATATATTGTAATTATTGCAAATGTCATTACTAAAGTTTTTTTATGCTACTGTTAGCACTACCTATCTGAACAAATGTAGGGCTTTTAATATTGTACTCTACTAATTTAATAGACTAATAAAATTAAACATAAAAATGATTAAATACAACTTAACGTTTAGCGGTTAAAATGCAGACTTAAGGCGATAAAATGAGGGTATTGCCAAATGCTGAATAGAATTACAGGAATCCCCGATTAAAAGGCGGGGTACTGCAAATTGGCCAATAGAATTGATGCAGTACAAGAGTGCGACGCAAGGGAAGATGATAGTAGCATTGCTGCTGACTAACAAAAAAATTAAACCGGTGTTTCTTCAATATGCCCCGAAACACCTTCAAAAAAGTTTTGTAATTGTATAAACATATCTTTAAACCAAGGGATCAGTTTGCCAAAAACATCAATAGCTTTTGGCCCCAACCACGATACGTAAGGATAGGTAACAGATTTTTCGGCAACATGTTGTTGCACCAGGTTAACCTGTGTAGCATAAAACAGCAACACACTAAAAACAATAAGATAAATGGCGGCAAAAAATACAATACCGCCAATGCGGTTTAGCCAACCCAACATGGCTACTTCAAACGCAGCTTCAATTAATTTTGCACCCCAGCGTACCAACAAAACCACTACAATAAACACCAACGCAAAAGATAAAATGGGTAACCAGCTTGATGAAACATTTACCGACTGGTTTAAATGATTGGCTACTACTGCCGACAATTTTACCGCTGCCGCTAAACCAATAATGATGGCTACAAAAGAAAACACACCTAACAAAAGGCCTTGCTTAAAACCTTTAAAGGTTGCCAGCACCAATAAAATAATAACAATTACATCAATAAACACGAGCAGTATTTTATGTATGGCAAACGATAGTAACCTGCCGCACATTGTGCAGCAGGCATACTTTGTTATTTACTTAACAGCTCTTTTACAATAGCCGAAATAGTTTTTCCGTCAGCTTGTCCGGCAAGTTGTTTAGATGCCACACCCATTACTTTGCCCATATCACCTGGGCCGCTTGCGCCTGTATCACCTATTACTTTAGCAATAATGGTTTTCAATTCATCGGCAGATAATTGTGCCGGTAAAAATTTTTCAATTACCGCAATTTCTTCTGCTTCTTTTGATGCTAAATCAGGACGGTTTTGTGTGGTAAAAATATCTAAGGAATCTTTACGTTGCTTTACCAGTTTTTGCAATAATTTTATTTCATCATCTTCCGTTAAATCGCCTTTATTACCTTCGGCAGTTTTGGCCAATAGTATAGCGGCTTTCACGGCTCTTAAGCTACGTAAGGCTACTTCATCTTTAGCTAACATGGCAGGTTTTAATGCTGCCATTATTTGTTGTTCCAAACTCATAAATTGTAAATATTAAGTAGTAAACAATTTTTTGTTATCAGCGTCCCACCCTTGATTGAGCTTCGGTTGTGTCACTCACTTGTACGTCCGGTAATTCTATTGGGCATTATGCAAGTTATCTCCAATAATCAGAAAACCTCATTATCACATTTCCCAATTACCAAATTACCAGATTATCCTGCGCTATTACTTTTTTGCTGTTTTTCCTGAAACTTTTTATAAAAGTCTTTAGCAAAAGCTTTCATTTCATTTACCTGATCGCCGTAATTAGTAGCACGACCATAAGTATCGGCCATTGTCATCAAGGTTTGATAAAAGAAATCGGCCATTTCATCCACCATCATTTCCTTAGTCCACAGGTCAATACGTAAAGCTGCTTTTTCAGCGCCGTCCCAAAAAGCCAGCATCATTGCTTTAGCTTTTTGTGCCTGCTGTATAGTGGTATCGCTGGCGTTCCACATAATGGCGTCAGGAATTTTATTCTCGTCTGTTAATACATCAATGGTAATAGATGATTGCTTCATGTAAAAATGTAGATTTTAAGCGGGCAAAGGTACGCAAATCAGGCCTTTTGGTGCACAATAGTTTGCCAAAGTTGCTTGGCCGCCTGCGTATTGTTGTATTGCTGCACAAAGTCCGCTGCTTTTTGCACTAACTTTTTACAAAGATTTTCATCCTTATACAACAGCATCATCTGTTGTGCAATGTTATCAATATTATCTGCGTCTGTGAACAAAGCAATATCAGGCGACTGTGCATATAGGTTGGTGTTTTTACTGGCAATTACCGGCACATTGCATTGCATGGCTTGTAATATATTTATACCCACACCTTCGTATAATGCCGGTGCTATAACAGCATATGCGGCTGCAGTCAAGTCCGGTAATGTTGAGGCATCTACATTTTGCAACAGCACTACATCATCTTTATGTTTGTAGCTACTTAGTTTGCCGGCAAATTTTATATCATCATTTTCTACAGCCATTACAAGTTTCCAATTGCTTTGTTGCCGTTTTTTAAATTTAGAAAATGCTTTTAGTAAATGCATCAGGTTGTTGCGTGCATGCATGGACCCTGTGTACAAAAAGTACTCATGTCCTTCGGTATAAGTTTCTTTAACCAGCTTTTTTTCGTTGTAGGGTAGTGGTATAAATTGGCTGTTGATACCTGGAGTAATTAATGTACTGTTAGTATTAAACTGTTGTTGCAGTATATCTTTTTCGTAAGCCGATAAACTAATAACCGAGCTGGCTTTTTTAAGATAAATGGGCAAAAGTTTGGTATTATATAAATGACTTTTTTCGGGGTAATGTTCCGGATGTTGTAAAAAGCCAATATCTGCCATTAGCAAATGTTGAGGCAAATTTGTGTACATAGAAACAATGCCATTTGCTGTAAAATATACCTCTGCATTATGTTTTTTTAATATACGTGGTAAACTGTACCGATACCAGCAGTAGGTTAAAAGTTTATTCTTATTTACAGGTCCGGCTATTATAACAGTAACATTTTGAGGAAGAGTTAAATCTTCCTTTAGCGGTTTATCATATATTAATAAAAAGCGGTCGTTACTGTTTGCCGCAAATATATCTTGCCACACAGCGTATAAAAACCTGTCAGTAGCATTTTGCCCTGATTTGTTCAAAAAAGCTGCATTTATTGCTATTACCTTCATTAGTACAAAAATACGCATACCTGAGTTAAGTAATAATAACTAAAGCTGTGGTAATTACTTGGTAAAAATGCTCCAATACAAATGAGGCAACTTCGTAAATAATCCTTGTTAATACCATATTTACTGGTTGTTTAAAAGGGCAAAAACACCCTTGTTTGGCCAATGAGGCCAGGTTACCTTTGTAAAGTGTAAGCTTGTATTGTGAATTCCAAATCCAACCCTCATGAAAAGTATTTTTAACCTATGTATTACCGGCCTTGTTATGCTTTTTCTCGGCATTACACAAGCAAAGGCACAATGTGCAGATGGATCTACCTCTAATAATGTTGCTTTTGACACCACTATTTCGTTTCCCAGCGGATTGACAAGTATGCAGGTAAAGTTTCCCAAGTTTAATCCGGAAGAAGGTATGTTAACCTGTATGCGTATGTGTATTACCGTTGGTGGAGTAATAGATACACTGGCCTTTGAAAACAGAGATGTAGGTGCATGGCAAACATTTAATGTGGGCTTTGGCCGCACAGATTTACTTATGGGGCCTGGGATTGTAGGGGTTTTAATGAGTAATTTTAATCGTAACTATAACTTTAACCTTGCTCCAGATGACGGTAACCCAAAATCGGGTCCAGATTTTGCGCAAATAACAAATGATACAATTTTAGGTAGCCAGATGTGTACCATTATTAGTACGGAAGCTGATTTAAACCAGTTTTACAGTGGTATGCCCAACGATAGTGTAACATATAATTATACCATTACAGGTGGTATTACGTTTTCAAGCTCGCCCAATGTAAATATGACCATGTTAACATCGGGTTTTGTACGTATTGCATTTCAATATTGTACCTGCCCAAGCGCTTCATTACCTTTTAATGCACGATATTTTAACGCTAAAAAAACCGATGCCGCAAAAGCACAGCTAAGCTGGACAGGTTTTGATGACCACAATGATTATTATTACGAAGCGCAGGTAAGTACCAATGGTCGTGATTTTACAGCATTGGATAAAGTAGCCAAAAACCCAACCAATGCCAATTATCAATTACCATTTACTGCAACCCAAGGCGGAACTTATTATTTCCGGTTAAGACAGGTGTATGCTAACGGATATGTAAGATTTAGCCCGATAAGACAGGTTGATTTAGAAAAATCAACATTTTCTAAATTTTCTTTTCTCCCAAACCCCTCATCTGGCAATATTGGTATCAAATTTGCTAATATTATCACAGCTCCACTGCAAATAATAGTTTACAATGTACAGGGGCAAACACTAATAAATAAGAAGCTGAAAGTTAACGATTTATCGTACTTACAGGTGGGTAATTTGAGTCAGCCGGGTGTATATTGGGTAAAAGTGATAGATGAGACGACTGGTGAATTTGGTGTTCAACAACTTATAATTAAATGACCTCTTAGGTGGAAGAGGATGGTGGCTTGTAAAAGGGGCCTTGGTTCGGGGCCCCTTTCTTTTTTTACAAGTGTATTACGTAATTACTTTTTCCCTTAATTTTATGTTTTAAAAGCAACTAATGCAGCCTTTGCATAGCTACAACCACTTGCTTACAACTAAATTTTACTTATTACAACAACAGCATGGAGTATAATACCAAACGGAATCACCTTATTATGCGTGAATATGGCCGTCATGTGCAAAAAATGATTGAACATATCCTTTCCATTGAAGATCCGGAACGCCGCCAACGCAACGCACAAGCCGTTATTGAATTAATGGGCTTTTTAAATCCGCATTTAAAAAACGTAGAAGATTTCCGACATAAGTTGTGGGATCATTTATTTTTAATCAGTGATTTTGAATTAGATGTAAAATCGCCTTATCCGGTACCAACCCGTGAAAAATTAAAAGCAAAACCCAATCCTTTGCCTTATCCTAAACGTCACCCACGTTATTCTCACTTGGGTAAAAATGTAGAGGATATTATTAATAAAGGTTTGGAAACAAACGATCCGGAGAAAAAATTAGGCTTTGCCAACGCAGTAGCTTATTACATGAAATTAGCTTACAACAACTGGCATAAAGAAATTGTGCATGACGATGCCATACAAAGCGAGCTGAGCAATATTACCAACGGCCAGTTAACTTTTACCAATACACCGTATGTAAAATCGTTCCGCCAGCAAGAAAACCGCGACCGAGATCGTGGAGGCAGTTACGGCAAACAGCGTGGTAAATTTCAGCAACGCACCAACAGTAATAACAACAACAATAATAACAGGCGCAACGATAACCGCAATAGCGGCTCGGGTGGTGGCAATAACTTTAAAAAGAAACGATATTAAGAGCTATCGGCTTCTTATAAACGAAAAGAGTTGAGATGTTTAGTCTCAACTCTTTTTTTATGTTATCAACCACACTACTACTATCATCGTTCCTTGCGTATTCTAAGATATAAACAAATAAAAATTTAGGCAGCCAACCTTGTTTGATAGGATGATTGTCTTTTAATAACAGCAAA
>DHEF01000038.1:920-12084 GCA_002399735.1 Chitinophagaceae bacterium UBA4857 | reverse complement strand
GCAAGTAAAGCTCAATCAAGGGAGGGACGATGATAACAAAAAAACATCAGGCCGACTCTTGCTATAAAGCCCCTTTAGAGGTTTGGGGTTGATTAGAAATCCTAAAGCTAGTAACATAAAATAAAAACTACAAAAAGCGAAGTAATGTATAAACAGTTACTTCGCTTTTTATTTTAAATATTCAAGCTCCAATCTTAAATCTCAATTCCCATTTCTGGTAACCGTTAACGCTGTAGTTGTTTTAGGCTGTTAAAAACTGTCCGGTTAATGTAAAAGTATTTGGATGTGGTAATAGTAAATTTTATTCCGTAATTTGGTTGCATAACAACGTTTAAACCACTCCTGTTAAATACCAAATGACCAATAAAATCAGATATATTTCTATTGATGATAACCCTGTGGATACTTTGCTACTACAGCATTTTGCGGCTGAGTATTCTTTTCTTGAACATATCAGTAGTTTTGATTCGCCTGTAAAAGGAATGGAAGCTGTTGAAACATTACAACCCGATTTAGTTTTTTTAGATGTGGAGATGCCCGAAGCCACTGGACTGGAAGTACTCAAATTTATAAAAGAAAAAATACAACTGGCCGTATTTATTACATCGCATGCCGAGTTTGCCATTGAAGGCTTTGAACTATCGGCTTTTGATTATATTTTAAAACCATTGACAGCGGAAAGGTTTGCCCAAACTGCTAATAGGTTAAAAGATTACTGGAGTATGCGGGAGCAATCACGCTCCTATCAATTACTTTTTCAAAACGATAGTATTACCATACAGGAAGGTTATAACAAAATAAAAATTCCGGTACAGGATATTATTTATTTAGAAGCCATGCAAGATTATACGAAGATAATTACACCCACAAAAAATTATCTTACGCTTACCACACTTACTGCTATGCTGGAAAAATTACCCGTGGGTTTGTTTACACGTATACACAGAAGTTATGCTGTAGCCATAGCAAAAATTAAAGAACTAAAAAGTAATGAGTTGCTTTGTGGCGATAAAATTTTACCCATTGGAAAAACGTACCGTTCTGCTATAGCACAACTTAAATGGTAACCGTATATGAAACCTTTACTGCTAGGTATTTTTACATTATTTTTTATAGCTACTAACAAGGCACAGGTTGCACCCGATCTGTCAACCTATAAATCACTGAATGAAAAAGTAAATGCATGGCGTACTTATTGTAACGAATTATTAACCGAAACACATGAATACAGAAGATTAATAAGTGAAGCAAAAAAAGGTTTAACCCTTATACCGGATGACAGTATTGCAAAAAAAGCCATGTTTAATTTGTTTGCCGGTTGTGCATACGAAAACACTAAACAGTTTGACAGTGCAGTATTTTTTTTAAATCGTGCTGCAACACTTTCCCGTAAAGTAAATAAAACAAGTTATGAAATAACAGCCCTTAGCCGATTAAACTATGTATACGGTTACTTACGAAATGCTGTAATGGTTAACAACACCGTTAAACGCATGAGTGAAATTGGTGGACAATCTGCAAGTGTTACCGATAGGCAATTAGCGATGGATGCGGTAGCCAGATACTATGGCAATATTAATGATTATGAAAAAGCAATTGAGTATTCTATTATTGCAACAGATTTATACAAGGAAGCCTTAAAGACAGATACATTAATTACCTCCACCATTAACTTAGGTTATGATTATAGTAATCTGGCAAATTTGTTTAATCAACTAGGTCAATATTCTAAAGCAATAGATTATTTAAATCAGGCAAGAGATATTATAGGAGACCAGGCTTTAACGGGTAATGAAGAAACTTTATACCTGTATTTTGAACAATCATTTTTAGGACTTGATAAACCGGATAGCGCAAAGGTTTACTATAAACTTATGTACGATGGTATGACTAAACGTGATACTTTATATGCTATGCTTAGTACCGCCAATTTTTTATACGGCAATTACTTTTTAAATAAAAATAAAATTGATAGTGCTTATTATTATAGCCTTAAAAGCAGGGCGCTGGCAATAAAATCAGAAGATGTTAGTGTACTTACCCGATCAAGTGAATTAATGGGTAATATTTATTACAAACAAGGACGTTATAAAGAAGCGATAACAGAATTAAAATCGATATTAGGTACTTCCTTTGAGTTTTATAAAGACAGTTATGCAGGCATACATAAAACAATATCGGACTGTTATGCGCAACAAAAAATTTGGGACAGCGCCTACGCTCATTACAAAATATACAGTGAAGTAACTGACACACTCATGCACGCTGCAGCCAATAAAAATTTTGCGGACGCAGAAGCTAAATACCAGAATAAAGAAAAACAACAGGAAATAACCAATAAAAACCTGCTATTATCTGTTGCTAAGAAAGAACAATTATGGTTAGTAAGTGGTATTGGATTATTGGCATTAAGTGCTGTACTATTATTTATAAATTTTAGAAATAAGAAAAAGCTGGCCGTATTACTGCAAGAAAAAAACAATACACTTGAACAACTAAACACTCGTTTAGACGAAGCCAATCAAAGCAAAGCCAAGCTGTTTAGTATTATTAGCCATGATTTGCGATCGCCAATTAGTCAGGTATATCAGTTTTTAAAACTACAGCAATTAAATCCTGATGCATTATCTGCAGAACAAAAAAACTCGCTTACAGAAAAAATACAAACTGCCACAGGCTCATTGTTAGAAACGATGGAAGATTTACTTATTTGGAGTAAAACCCAAATGAGTGCATTTAGCATTAATATACAGGAAGTTGAAATTATACCTGTTATTCAATCCTGTCAAAACCTTTTACAATTAAATAGTGAAGCAAAAAACATCAGTTATAAAAATGATTTGTTACTAGATACCACTGCGAAAACAGATAGTTATTATTTGCAAACTATTGTCCGTAACTTATTACAAAATGCTATTAAGGCATCGCCACAAAATGGCACCATAAACATTGCTACTGTTCAGGAGCCCAATAGTATAACCATCAGTATATTAAATCAAGGAAGTGCTTATACACAACTACAATACGAGCAATTCATTAACGATACGGATAGTACCAAAAGTTTTAATGGACTTGGGTTACATCTGGTACATGAGCTTTCTCAAAAAACAGGTATTCAAATTGCCTATGTAACACCTACTGAAACGAGTACAAAGGTAAATATTATTATACCTGCTTAATTTTTATAATAAATAACGTTTATCGATTTTTAGCTACTGTTAGTCGGTTGGTTTTGATATGTTTTTTTAGATGAATTAGGTTTGAGCTGTACTTAATCCTAAACAATATTTCATCCGATTACGTATTAAAACTATACAACATGAAATTTATTTTCTTCGTCCCGGTTTGCGCAATTATTATTTTATTAGCATCCTGTGGCAACGCCAGCTCCGAAGCCACAACAAAAACGGATGAAACAGAAAAACCTAGTTACCCAAAAGAGGATTACTATTTTGAATATGCCATTGACGGCAAACCCTTTCGAGTAAGTACAGATGATATATTAACCAGTTATAATAGTTATCAGGGAAAATCTGAATTTAAAATATATGCAGGTACAGAGGGTTCGCCACAGCTTGTACTAACTATTCCGCATGATATGTCAAAACCATCCAGCACAGCTTCCGGATCACCTGAAGCCGGCAATAGCATTTCGCAGGGTAGCGTTTCTTTACAGGATTATCCAACAAAAGGCAATACATTCAATAGCTACGACTTTATGGCAAATCCCAAACAGGCACCAACTCCTGATGCCATTGTAATTACAGCAAGTGAAAAACTGGGCGAAGAGGGACACATTATTACCGGTACCATTAATGTTAGTCTCATATCAGGAAATGATCCTGCCAATAAGCCTTATAAAATCACGGGAAAGTTTAAAATAAAACACCTGTTTCAAGGCGCAAAATTTTAAACAACTACTCTTCTAAACTCCCCCTACCAATGAAACAGCATATTTTAGTCATACTATTTTTATTAGCCTTTTGTAATTATTCTACCGCACAACAATATATATCTGGTGCTGGCCAAGAAGCCGACTTTAATGCAAAGTATAAATTAACCGCATCCATTGATGATAAAACAATGGTCTTAAAATGGTCAACCGATGCGCCAATTGTAAAAGCCATACTAAGTACCTACACACCGGAACAACTCGCCATACGAAAAGGTACTGACCATATCTACCCTTTTAAAACACCGGTAAATAATTACCAGTTTAATCTTAATTCACCGGCCTTTAAAGACTACCATGCTTACTGGTTAAAAGTATATACCAGTGACGGATTGTGGCAGGAATACTTTTTTAAGAAAAAGGAAACACCAATAATAAAAAAAGAAGAAGCTAAACCGGAGGACATTAAAGAGGAAGAAGGTTATACCATCATTAAAACGACGGTGAATTGTGAAACCGGTAAACAAACAATAGTAACCGCTTTAAAATCGCTTGAAGGCGTTTTTGATGTTAAGGTTGATATAAGAACCGGAAAGTTAGCATTAAAATACAGTAGCGACGGTACTCCTTACACTGAGATTATTGAAACCATACTAAACAACGGCTTTGACGCCGACGGAAAGAAAACGACCAAAGCTGGTCTTAATCCATGCAAAAAAAGAAGTTAAGCCATGCAAAGAAAAAGAAACATATTCTTGCTATTGCTTTTACTGATAATGGCAACAATACTGCTGTTATACTTTCGTAAAAACCAACAACCCAACCCTACTGTTTTTATACTGCAAGGACAAACCACCTTACAAGCAGGGGATGTCGGTATGAAAATATGGGATAATAATACCGAAGATGGGGATACGGTTGCAGTATATCTGAATGGTAAACTCATTGCTGATGCCGTAGCAATATTGTATGAACCTTATCTTCTTCCATTGGGTAAGCTAACCACCGGAGAATATATACTTGGTGTGAAAGCCATTAACATGGGTACAGTAGCGCCAGCCTCGGCCAGTATTAGCCTTACAGATGAAAAAGGAACGCAAGAATTTGTTATGGATGCCTGGATTGATTCAGCGGCTAGTTGGAAAATAATTGTTCATTAGTAAAAATACCCTTTAAACATTAAACCTTATACAATGAAAAAACAACTTTTATCATTTCTCGTTTTTTTGCTTTTAATTGTAAGCTGTAATAATAATGCTGATAACAAAACAACAGAATCTGCACCCGAAAACAGTTTACAAATTGATAATACGGATGGAAAGACAGGAACATTTACAGCTAATCAAACCCAATACAAAGGTGTTGTTACTACTCAATATTTTGGTAGTAAAGAAAAAGGTAACTTTTCTGTATTATGCCAACAAGATGCCGACAATGGAAAATTTACATTGCTGCAAACAACTTTTATTACAGAAAAAGATGCACTTGAAATGAATGGATTTAAATTGTATCACAAGGCTATGCTTCCCATGACGGAAGCTGAACCCGGACTAGTAGCCATTAGTCTTAATGGCAATAACGAAGAACTTGGTGCAACTGAATACACAGGCAGTTCAACATCAACCGGCAGCATTGCGGTAAAAAACAGAACCCTGCTATTGAAAAACATTCAATTATTTAATCAGAAAGGAGAAGAGCAAATTGTTAATGCTACGATTGCATTTTAATATTATGCATGAGAAAGTAAAAACGGGTAGCAATATGCTAAACATTTTTATATGATTAAGTATCGTGTTTTCGTTTGACTGGTATGTCTTGCGTTAGGGATTGCAGCGAAAAGCCCGGAGTACCGTGTTAACAAAGAAGGCGAGGTACGAGCCGTAGTTTATGTTACACGGTACGAGGACTTGTAGCGGAAAGCCCGACCCGCAGGGTAACGCCCAAATAAAAAATCAAAATAACTAAAATGCCTTTTTGGTTTCTTCGTCGCCTTTTAGTTTTAATTTCACAATTACAGGATTAGACTTTCTGCTTTCTTTTTTATAGTATTCTTGCAGCACCGGTGTATAAACAGGATTACGATCTTTGGTTGCATCTTTAACAGTAAACATACTTAGTGAGGATACATTTGAATAAAAGTGTCCTTTTTCATAGGTAAGGCCTGAAATGGCATTTCTAAAACCTTGCATGATGGGTAAATATCCATTTGTACTATCGGGCAACATTCGCTCTAATGAGGCTAACCTGCCACTTGCAATATTGTAAATAAAATTATACTGATATTTTGCATCGGATCCACTACTCCATGTATAATTCGTTGCGTCAATTTTAAACATCAATATATCTTTCTTCATATAAATATTACTGATACCACTAATTACACTTTCCTTCCTCCATCTATTGTCTTTCCTTAAACTATCAATTATCTTATTATCCTTAGTTTCAGCAATCCATTTATCTAAATTACGGTTAAGTGGAAATACAAACTGATACAGCTTCTCAATGGTATCACGATTTACTTTGTATAAAAAAAAGTCAAGTGGTGTTGCCACATACATACTGCCATTTTCCGGACTATTGTTTAAATTAATCCCTCCGCCAAATAAGCCGCATAAGGTTGGATTAGTTAATTGATTGTAAGGTAGAAAAGATTTATAAAGCGAATCGCTTTTATAGACCTCCAGTAAATGATAAACGCTATCTTTTGGCTTATCATCAATGTTATAATAACATCCTCTTGCTTGTATAAAATAGTCCTCTTCTAACAATATACGTCCGCCTTCGGTAGCATCTTTTATCTTTTCCACTCCCGGCATTAACTTACCCATAATGGAATAATACTTTGACACACTACTTTGTTTCTGATAATTGTACACAGTAATCTTAACACCTACTCCATTTTTTTGATATTCCACATGTGCATATTCATTTTCAGTTGTTTTAACTTTTCTTAAATACTTACCTGTTAAGGTGAAAAACAATACAGCGTGAGTATCATAATCTACAATTACAAAACTACTGTCAGTAATGGTTAACTGGCCCACATCGCCAAACAAACTTTCCTTTGTCGTCTCTAAAGGAATATACTCAACATTGGAAAAAAAATCAGATACATTTCCGCCATGTGCATTGGCAGGATCAATACGCAGCTTACGCACACTCTGTGCCTGTGTAATATATGAGGTAAATAAAGTAATAGCAATGAATAAAACAAGTTTCATAATGTATCTTTTTGCTCCTATTAATGTATCAATATTATCTACCAAATTTTCTGGGGAAATAAGAAAATGTAATCATGTAATAATTTTGCAGTGTATTCTGGTAGCCAAAAGTTTGGCTAACTGCATTACCAGTATTAATAATACTCTTGTTTTGCTTGAGTAAGTCCAGTGCCGAAAATTTAATTTCGCCACTATTAGTTTTCAAAAACCTATAAGTTAAGCTTGCGTTCCAAATAGTAAAATTAACAGGCTTGGTACTATTAATACTGCTACGGTTATAACTAATATTGGAACTCCAGGTAAGATTTTTGGGTAGCTGTAAACTTCCGCTAACCATGGTATGTATTACCCGCGAAATAAATGTATTGTTATTAGTAGCCGCTTGTTTATTTTGAGAATAATTATAGCCTTGTTCTGCTCTAAAAGAAAGTAAATCTTTAAAACTATACACCAGATTTATATTTCCACTACCATTAAAATTTCTTGATGTTCTTAAAAGGGCTGTAATGTATTGTGGAATATTTCCGGATGAAGCATTTGTCATTAAACCAAATTGGTAAGTATGCTTTTTAACTTGTAATGATTTTCTAACATCAATACTTCCATTCACTGAATTATACCCGCTGGTATTAACAACATAACTACTTCTAACACCATTTTCATCAAAATAACTACTATCCGCAAAGAAATCAGTTGCATTTCTATAACCAATATTCAACCTGACACTTGCCGGATTTTTGGGTTTGCGTGATGTGTAGCTAAAATGAAAATTTAAGTTTCTATTATATTGGGGGTTAATATCCGCATTACCTTTTGGTAAAAACCAGATATTGGTACTATCAATCAAAGGGGCAATTTGCATAACAGTGGGGTACTGAACAGAAGTATTATAATTTAAATTGTAATTTACATCATACGCTCCATATTGGTTATTAAACCTTGATATTATAAAATCAGGAATAAACTTGTGGTAACTGTAATTAAAATTCTGGACGGATTGTGTGGCCTTATGTTCCATTTGGTAGTACTGCGAAACTACATTTAAATTAAAAACCCAACCTTTAAAATAACGATTCGTTAAATGTTTATAAAAACTTTTCGAAAACTTTAACCCGGGCTTTATATTAATTATATCAGCATGGGTATTATTAGTTAGATAGTTGTTTTGTACATACTTACTGCTAAAGGCATCAAAATCTGCTACACGATCATCCGTTTTATTTTTATCTAACCCTATCTCTGTATTAAATGCAATGCCTATATCCCACAAATGCATTTTTCCAAATATCAACTTCTTTAAATTTGGATATTCCAGTGTTATTTTGTTACTAATCGATTGGCTATTGGCTTTTGTAAACAAACGGTTAAACATTCTGTTTTCAGCCGGATTAATAAAAGAAATATAATCCGTTTTGTTTTCACTACGTCCATTTACATCACGCAAACTAAAGTTGTAATCAATATTAAATGCATCAGACACTCTTACAAAAGATTTTCTCCTGCGTTCATTCTTCCTGTAACTACTTGCCACCGTAAACCCTTTTGTCAGTCGTGCCGAAGATGATAAAGAACTACTGGAACCAATTACACCCAACCATGAGTTTTCCTGCAATTGTTCAGATTCATTGCGCTGATCTGATTCATTCAAAAATCCGTTTGCACGTAAAGTAAACTGCATCTTATCATTTCTGTTTTCATATACGGCTTCCAGATTTTGATTGGTTTGTATATTTCTATTCGTAGCAATATTCTCTAGTAGTAAAAAACTATCCTTTCCTACTAACGTATTAGTAGTGGTGTTCCTATCCGTAAAAATATTGTCCCTGCTTAAAAAATAACTTCCTCGTAAAGTTTTACTTTTGTAATAGGTAGGATCCTTAATATAATCATACTGAAAATTAACGCCGCCGGCTATTGGTTTATTAACCCCTGCCGCTCTGAAGTCAGGTTGATAATCTATACTGGCTCCTGTTCCTTTATAACTGGATTGTCTGATCAGCTGATTAATATCTCTGCTAACTTTATTTACATTATTGGTAGCAGCTACAGCGCTTATTTGCAATTTAGGGCCATACCACCCCATCATTCCATCTAACGCATATGCTTTTCTACTCCCATATCCGGCCGATAATTTTCCAAAATTACCCGTCTGTTTATCCTCCTTCAATTTAATATTAGCGTGCATGGTAGAGTCTAACGGATTTTTTTCATTTGCTTGTTGGTACACCTGAATTTTCTGCACTGCATCCTTCGAAATATTTTGTGCAGCCACATCTGCCGATCCGCCAATAAAAGCTTTTCCATTTACCAATAACGAACTAATCGGTTTCCCATTAAAAGTCATTTCACCATCTCCCCATATGGTAAACCCTGGTAATCGGCGCATCAAATCTTCTGCAGTTGCATTTTTATCCATCCTGAATGCATCTGCATTAAATTCCAATGTATCACCATTCATCCGCATTGGTATCACACTCGTAACTATCACTTCATTTTCTGTAGTAGTGCTATCATTTTCATCTTTTCTGTTCAGAAAAATCTTACCCAGGTCTATATCACGATTATGATTTTCTATAGTAATTTTCTTCACCAGACTTTTATAACCTACATGGCTAATCACCAATTGCAAATTGGTATTAAACGGTAAAGGTTTTAGCGAAAATTCACCAAAATTATTAGGTAAAGTGTAGTTTAATAAACTCGAATCGGCAGTTTTGTATAAAGCTATACTCGAGCTATTCAGGGCAAAGTTATAAGCAGAGTCATAAACAATTCCCTTGATCGATCCATACAAATCGGATGAATCAGCCCGTAATGTTTGCCCCTTTACATCCTGAGAAAAAAATAACAGCAAAAATGCTGTCCATATAAAAAAAAAGCTGGCAACAGATATTCTACTACGCTTAGCAGTTAATACGTTTACAATATGCATTCGTTTGGTTGGCTTGAATTTGTTAACCAAATATAATAAGGCACTAGTTAAGGCCTTGTTATTGTTTAGCAAACCTTTGCATGCTGGTTATATTTATTATGTCATCATCAGTCTTGCTAGTATCATCGTCCCTTGCGATCCGATAGGATCGGGATTTAATTTATTTCCAGTGGAAATGAATTAAAGACTATCTCTTGTACTGCAGTACTTCTATTCGCCATTGGTCATACGTTGTTTTGTTTATCGCAGGAGTGTAGTATTGTTATGTATGCCGGAGTACTACAGATAAGTCTATAAACAACAAAACCGGAGGTAACTCCGGTATATTAAGTGCTTGCTTTAAGCGTTCAGCTTTCCGCTTTCCGCCTTTGAGGTATATACAAAAAAAAGTCCCGACTTTTCAGTCAGGACTCTTTCAATAATCATGGCAGCTACCTACTCTCCCGCATTTCTGTGCAGTACCATCGGCCATAAGGGGCTTAACTTCTCTGTTCGGTATGGGAAGAGGTGAACACCCTTGGAATAACCACCATAAAAAGGTTATAAGTTGTAAGTCTTTAATTATAAGTTTTAAGCACAGCTTACTTTCAAACAGATGAACAGCTTATTACTCTACACTTATTACTTACCACTTAAATAAGATCATATTGGGAAAATGTTAAAACAAAGAAATAATAAAAAATTAAAGCGTACGGGCAATTAGTACTACTCGGCTTTGATGTTACCACCTTTACACCTATAGCCTATCAACGTCATAGTCTCTGACGGCCCTTAAAAGTAAACTCATCTTGAGGAAGGTTTCACGCTTAGATGCTTTCAGCGTTTATCCTGTCCGTACATAGCTACTCAGCATTGCACCTGGCGGCACAACTGATACACCAGCGGTACGTACGACCCGGTCCTCTCGTACTAAGGTCATGTCCTCTCAATTTACTTGCGCCCACCACAGATAGGGACCGAACTGTCTTGCGACGTTCTGAACCCAGTTCACGTGCCACTTTAATCGGCGAACAGCCGAACCCTTGGGACCTTCTCCAGCCCCAGGATGTGACGAACCGACATCGAGGTGCCAAACCTCCCCGTCGATATGAGCTCTTGGGGGAGATCAGCCTGTTATCC
>DHEF01000038.1:601-811 GCA_002399735.1 Chitinophagaceae bacterium UBA4857 | reverse complement strand
GAGTACCTTTTATCCTTTGAGCGACGGCCCTTCCATACAGAACCGCCGGATCACTTTAGCCGACTTTCGTCCCTGCTCGGCGTGTTTGCCTCACAGTCAAGCTCCCTTATACTAATGCGCTCTTCGTACGATTACCAACCGTACTGAGGGAACCTTTGCAAGCCTCCGTTACTCTTTAGGAGGCGACCACCCCAGTCAAACTACCCACCA
>DHEF01000038.1:0-475 GCA_002399735.1 Chitinophagaceae bacterium UBA4857 | reverse complement strand
CCCCAGTCAAACTACCCACCATGCACTGTTTCCCGTTAGGGATTAGACTCTAAATCAAAGAAGGTTGGTATTTCAACGACCGCTCCACAATGGCTGGCGCCACTGCTTCAAAGCGTCCCAACTATTCTACACATCCGTAATTCAAAATCAATGCAAAGTTGTAGTGAAGGTTCACGGGGTCTTTCCGTCCCGTGGCGGGTAACCGGCATCTTCACCGATACTACAATTTCACCGGGCTCGTGGAGGAGACAGCGTTCAACTCATTAGACCATTCGTGCAGGTCGGAACTTACCCGACAAGGAATTTCGCTACCTTAGGACCGTTATAGTTACGGCCGCCGTTTACTGGGGCTTCAGTCAGGAGCTTTGGCTTGCGCCGAACACCCTTCCTTAACCTTCCAGCACCGGGCAGGTATCAGGCTCTATACGTCATCTTTCGATTTTGCAGGGCCCTGTGTTTTTGTTAAACAGTTGGT
>DHEF01000014.1:143017-150613 GCA_002399735.1 Chitinophagaceae bacterium UBA4857 | reverse complement strand
TATCTTAGAATACGCAACAAAAGTTCAATCAGGGAACCGCAGCCGGTATCATAAACACAAAGCCCTTCGTAATGAAGGGCTTTGTGTTATTTTTTAGTAAACATTTTTTCGGCCAGTTTTTTATCGTGGCCATATATGTCATCACGAAAATTTAATTGTCCTTCATTATCAACCCATGCGGTAAAGTAGCCAATAACCACCGGTACAGTTGGGTTAAGTGTTACATATTTTTCTTTACCGGCGTTCATGGCATCATTAATTTTTTCAGGTGTCCATACACTGTCTTTGCGCAATAAATATTCTGCTAAACGTTTAGGCTCCGCAAGGCGAATACAACCATGGCTAAAGGCACGGTTTGCTTCGTTAAATAAACCTTTGCTAGGTGTATCGTGCAAGTAAATATTATAACTGTTAGGGAATAAAAATTTCACTAACCCAAGCGAATTACGAGGGCCGGGCTTTTGGCGTATACCACCATTAAATCTTTCCATATTATTACGGGCTAAATAATTAGGGTTACGTTGTATGGCAGGATTAATTTCATTACGTACAATACTGTTAGGGATATTCCAGTAAGGGCTAAACACAATGTATTTCATGGCGCCATTAAAAATTACGGTGCTATGCGCTTCGGAGCCAACTACTACGTTCATGCTCCAGGCAAGTTGTCCTTTTTCATATACATACAATCTGTAGGCAGGAATGTTAACCAGTAAATAATCCTGATCGGTATTGCCGGGCAACCAGCGCATACGTTCCATATTAATCAACAACTGCTCAATACGATGATGAATGGGACGATTAATTTCTTTTAATAAATCGTTTCCAATAGCACCATCTTCTTTTAAGCCGTAACGACGTTGAAAATGTTTTACTGCGGTTAGTAAAGTGGTGTCAAATACAAGTGTGGTATCATCTTCGGCAGCATCGCCGGTTAAATACAAGCGATGTTTTATTTTAGCTAAGGCGGCAGATGTATCGCCAATTTTATAAAACTTTTTGGTGATAAAAATACTATCCCATTCACCTTCTTTTTGGTAACCGTAGTATTTAAGTAATTGTTCTTTTAGTAAATTATATTGTTTGTTTAGCGGCTCGTAATTTTCAAGGTTTTTTCCTTTGTTGCTAATTAGCGAATCCAACAAACCAGTCATATCGGTTTTTTTACGTGGAATAAACCAACCAAGGTCTTGCAGGTTAATGGATGAATCGCCTACATATGCTTTAAAGGCATAGCGAAAAAACTGTGTGGTTAAAGCCAACTCTGTACCCAATCTTTTTTTACCGGGTATTTGGTATTTACTACTGTCCGATGTTAGTGAGTCGTGCAGTTGTTGTAAATCTTTATTGTACAAGCTACTGTCTTTGGAGTATAAAATATACTGACTTTGTGCATTTAAAAAACTACCCGCATATTCTGCCACACCTGTACTGTCAAACCAGGCATATTGGTAGTTGCGGCTGTTGTAAAAACTACGAATACGTTGTGCCAGGGTATCGCCAACCTGTTGTTTGGCAATATAATCTTCCATGGCGGTGCTGTCTAAAAATAAGTCGTTGTACGAGTTTTCAACGGTAATGGTAGTGTCACGTGGTTGTACCACAAACTCTTTAGGTGTTTGGTTGTTACAGGCGGTGAAAACTAATGCGATAAATAATACTAGTCCGGTAAGTTTTATCATAAATTATTCTTTGGTGATGCAATATCAATATAGTAATAATAATAATGCCATTTATTGCATTATTAGCAACAAATGGCATTATTTCTACAGAAATTTGTAATAAAAACTATTAATACTGCAATAATCCGTTAGGTGTTGTAATTACTACTTCTTTTTTATCACTGGCTTCAACACGGCCAATTATTTGTGCCGCAACGCCATAACCGTTGGCTATGTTAATAATGTTAGCAGCTTCTTCTTCGGTAGTATAAATTTCCATACGTGTACCCATGTTAAATACTTGGTACATTTCTCTGTCGTCCGATCCGCTGGCCGATTGTATAATGCGGAAAATTTCAGGAGGCGTAAACAAATTATCTTTTACAATACGTAGGGTAGTAGGTAAATATTTTAAACATTTGGTTTGTCCGCCACCGCTGCAATGTATTAAGCCATGTACAGCATCAAAATGGTTAACCAATATATCTTTTAAAATTGGTGCAAAAGTACGTGTAGGCGATAGTAATAATTCGCCAATAGTTTGCATACCAAATTGCGTTTCTATTATTTCGGTAAAACGGTGTGGCCCAATGTACACCACCGAGTCGTCTAAATCGTTATCGTAAGACTCCGGAAAATCTTCGGCATAAATTTTTTGCAACACATCGTGGCGGGCACTGGTTAAACCGTTACTAGCTAATCCGCTATTATAGTTGCTTTCGTAATTAGCTTTACCAAACGATGCCAGACCAACAATTACATCACCAACAGCAATTTTATCGTTGGTAATTAATTTATTTTTTGGCCAGCGTGCAGCCATGGTGCCGTTTACGGCCATGGTGCGTACTACGTCACCCACATCGGCCGTTTCACCACCCATGTACGTAATGTTTACACCAAATTCTTTCATGGTGTCAAAAAACTCCTGACTACCATTAATCACCGCTTCTAAAACCTCGGCCGGAATAATGCGTTTATTTCTGTCAATTGTAGATGAAAAAAGTAACTGATCATAAATGCCCACGCATAATAAATCGTCCAGATTCATCACAATAGCATCCTGCGCAATACCTTTCCAAACGCTAACATCGCCGGTTTCTTTCCAATATAAATAAGCTAAAATACTTTTTGTACCTGCACCATCGGCGTGCATAATATTCACCCAATCGGCGTCGCCGCAAAGTACATCGGCATAAATTTTACAAAATGCGTTGGGGTAAAGACCTTTGTCTAATTTTTCGGTAGCGGCATGCACTTCTTCTTTTTGTGCACTCACGCCTCTTTTGCTGTACAGGCTCATAGCGGCAAAGATAAATAGACAATTTGGTAATGAGATAATTTGCTAATGAGATAATTTGCGATTGGCTAAAAAAGGCTTATCGTATGGGTAAGCTGAATTTTATTTTTGTTACCGGCTGTATAGCCCTGATTGAGCTTCCGTTGCGTCGCACTCTTGTACGTCCTGTAATTCTATTGGGCATTGTGCAATACTCCGCATTTTAGTCAAAGCCTCCTGTTCACAGAACTTTAAATCTCAGTAACCTTTAGTTTTACTTTGTAATCTTTAGTGGTGGGGTGAGTAGAGCAATTAACACAGGGGTAGGGAATTAAATCCTGTAGCTCTATTTTTACATTGTTAATCGTTGTGTCTGACGATGATGTAAGCTGAATTTTATGTAATTCAGTTTTAATTAAAACATTTAATTCAACAGTTGCATAACCTTGCGAGATACAAACAACATCCTCTGGGCAGCGTGAGTCATTTATTAATGCACTAAAACAAACATTCACTGTTTGACTTGTTAAACGATAGTCTTTACATTTTGTAATTGCTAAAAAATCATCCTTCTCTTTTGTTTTGCTACAGGATAACAAAACAAAAGTTGCCACAAGTGTGTATATGATAAAAAATTTCATTTTTATTTGTTTTGACCACCAATTAAAAAACAACGTTGCTTTTTAAACAACAAAAAATGAAAATATTTCTAAAAACTAACCTAATCCTATTATCCACAATAATTCTCAAAAGCTAAACCTTTGAACTTCTGGAACATTGAACTTCTTAAACCCCTTGAACCTCTGAAACCTTAACTACACTACCGCCGCTCTCAACTTCACCAACTTTTCCAATAAGCCTTCCAGTAAATCCAGTTTAAGCATATTGGCGCCATCACTTAATGCTACAGCAGGGTTGGGGTGTGTTTCAATAAACAAACCATCTGCTCCCGTAGCAATTGCTGCTTTGGCAATGGTGCCAATTAATTGCGGGTTACCACCTGTTATGCCACTGGTTTGGTTGGGTTGTTGTAAAGCATGTGTTACATCCATTACTACAGGCGTTTGGTGGGCCTGCATCCAAGGAATATTGCGGTAATCCACTACCAAATCCTGATAGCCAAAAGTGGTACCACGTTCGGTTAGTATGATATTGTTATTACCCGCATTTTTAATTTTTTCAACCGCAAACTTCATAGAAGGACCGCTTAGAAACTGCCCCTTTTTTACATTAACAATTTTACCGGTTTCAGCCGCAGCAACCAATAAATCGGTTTGGCGGCATAAAAAAGCGGGTATTTGTAAAATATCAATATACTTAGCTGCTTCGGCTGCTTCTTCGTGTGCATGAATATCAGAAGTAGTAGGTAGTTTGTAGGTATCACCTACTTTTTTTACCAGTGCTAATCCGGTTTCATCGCCCAGGCCTGTAAACGAACTGGCGCTGGTGCGGTTGGCTTTACGGTAAGAAGCTTTAAATACATAAGGTATGCCCAGGTTTTTACAAATGGTCGATACCTTATCGGCAACTTCCATTACCAGTTCTTCACTTTCCACTACGCAGGGGCCTGCAATTAAGAAAAAGCTTTTCTCGTTATACGATTGATTGGCAAACAAATTTTTTAGCATGGGTTCCATCCGGCAAAATTAGGGGAAATTAACAGGCTTAAAAACTCCTGCGTTCACCACCCCAAAAAACTTCGGCAAACGATTGAAAATTTGGACTTTTCTATTGTTTTGATTGTAGAAGTTCGCTGAAATGCTTGCTAGGAACGAGTTCTAGAAAATATATTTTTTATACTTTTTAATTTTTACTTTTCAATTAAATTGTTAACGGATATAAATAATTTTTGCACATAAGTTTTGGCATTTACTTTTACAGCTAAATTATCAATATGATAAAGGAGAAAATATTAGTAATTGGTGCCAGTGGCCAAATAGGCGTGGAGCTTACATTGGCACTTAGAAAAATATATGGTAATAGTAATGTTATAGCCTCAGATCTGCGGGAACAAAACCCATTGTTAGAAGGTACAGGTCCGTATGTTAGCCTGGATGTAATGAATAAGGAAATGTTACATGTGCAGGTAATCCGTCAGGGTATTACCCAAATTTATTTGCTGGCAGCTATCTTATCCGCAACCGGTGAAAAAAATCCCGGGCTTGCCTGGCATTTAAATATGCAGAGTTTGTTAAACGTGCTGGACATAGCCCGTGAAGAAAACCTGACAAAAATTTACTGGCCTTCCTCCATTGCGGTTTTTGGCCCTACTTCACCAAAAAAGAACTGTCCGCAACAAACCATTATTGAACCAACAACTGTTTACGGTATAAGTAAATATGCCGGTGAGTTTTGGTGCAATTACTACCACATGAAATATGGCATTGATGTTAGAAGTCTTCGTTATCCTGGACTTATATCTTACAAATCAGCACCGGGCGGAGGCACTACCGATTATGCGGTAGAAATTTACCATGAAGCTTTGGAAGAAGGTAAATACACCAGCTTTTTATCAGAAGATACTTACTTACCCATGATGTACATGCCAGATGCTATTCGTGCAACCATTGAACTAATGGAAGCGCCTGCGGAAAAAATAAATGTTCGCACTTCTTACAATTTATCTTCTCTTAGTTTTTCACCAAAAGAAATTAGCGCAGAAATTAAAAAACATATACCGGATTTTACTGTCGATTACAAGCCTGATTACCGACAAGAAATTGCCAACAGTTGGCCGCAAAGTATTGATGATAGTGTAGCCCGTGCAGATTGGGGCTGGAAAGAGGAATTTACTTTAGCTGATATGACAAAAGATATGTTGGATAATTTGAAGAAATAGAAATTAATAATAGTGAAAATAAAAATGGCTGCTCTTTATCGGGCAGCCATTTTAGTATCATTTATTTTATAACCGAAAAATCGGTGAAATACGTAGTAACAATTTCGGTTATGGTTAATGTATCAACTTTTGCCATGGGTGGCCCTTGTTTGCACCAGTTAACTAACTCATTTAGCTGAGATTCGTTTCCGGTTGCAACAATACCAACACTTTTATCTGCATTATTTTTTACAGTGCCGGTTAGTTGTAATTCCAGTGCTTTTTTACGGGTACTTTGCCTGTAATAAACACCTTGTACTTTACCGGTAACTATAATGCCGATTGTTTTAATAATGGTATATTTTAATAAGTTTTATATCTTTTGAAGTAGTAACCTACTGATATACCGGCGGTTCTGTGTTTAATACTTGGCCCTTCTTCGTGGTTGTTAATAGAACCTACACCTAAAGCATATTGTAAAGCCACATTAAATTTATTGCTTACTTCATAACCTAACTGGCCAATTAAACTTGCGCCAATATGGCTGTAACTGTTAAAGTTAAAAACCATTTTACGATCAAGCTTTGTATCATTTGCCCTAACCAGTTTTTCTTTACCTGCAATATTAATATCAATAGAAGGGCCTACTTTAATAAATAAATGTTTTTCCTTTTGGCTTAAATCAAATTGTAATAAAGGTGCTACTTCAATAGTATGCATGGTTACATCATTGCTTTTAGCATTAGCCAATGGAAATGGCGAACTGCGATTGTAATCAACCGAATAGCCCTTCATACTGTAAAAAATTGCAGGGGCAAAAGAAAAAATACCTTCCAGGCGCATTTTAGAACCTACACCTGCAAAAGCACCAACTTTGTAACCGGTTTCTTGTTTTACACCGTCTATAACATAACGGGAAGTAGTAGCCTGCGGGCCGCCAAATACAAAAAGGTCAATTTGTGCATTTGACACAAAAAAAGAAAGGATTGCAAAACCCAAAAGAAAAAATTGTTTCATAAGTTTTGTTGCTAAAGCAACGTTTAACTGTTAATTAATAATATAGTTAGGGGCTTTACAAACAGATAATATACATCTGAAAAGGATACGGTTGGTGGGTCAGGGGTGTGCAAAAGTAGCTATAAAGCTCAGATTTCCAAAATCGGACGGGATCAAGGGTTAAAAGTTTTTAGCAGGATCCTTAATATCGGGGCTATTATTATAAGCTTCCGAGCCGTTTTTAACAATGGATAGGCTTTGCCAATTGCTATTTTTAAGCATACGGCCTATGTAAACTATTTGTCCAACATGGTAAGGGTAATGCGCTAATTGCCGGTTAATGGCATCAATAAGCGTTAGCCCTTCTTTACGTATGTAAATGGTTTTCAATAAATCATCTTCAGTAAAGGATGCAAGTGCAGCGAAAAGGCAGTTCCACCCGGCTTCCCACTTTTCCACTAGTTGCGTTTTGGTTTGCTCCGAAAAAACGCCAAACTCCTCATCTCTTTTACGCCAGGTTTTTTCGCCATCTTCGGTTAAAATATTGGTCCAGCGGCTTAACATATTGCCGCTCATGTGTTGTATGATTACTGCAATACTGTTGGATGCTTCGTTCGGTTGATAATGAAAATCGGCATCATTGTTTAACTGTGCAAAAGTTTTATCGCCCAGGTCTTTATAGTTTTTAAACCTACGGGTAACAGCGTTTAGGTATTCAGAAGCTAGATTCATTGATGATAATTTAAAAGTCAAAAGCAAAAATTAAAAAAGCTGAAAGCTTAATGCTTAAAGCTTTTTGCCTATGATAATGCTTTAACACGGTGCCCAATAGAATTAATTCGATA
>DHEF01000014.1:116779-142851 GCA_002399735.1 Chitinophagaceae bacterium UBA4857 | reverse complement strand
CAGCACAAGTGAGTGACACAACGAAAGCCCAATCAAGGGAGGGACGTTGATAATAAAAAATCACTACCTCGTTTCAAACTTTAAAGTCCCTTTAGGGATTTAGGGTTGATAGTAGTAATGCAGTTGATTAAAAATAAATCAGAATTGAGATATGAGAATTGAGACAACCCTATCTGAAATATTCAATCTACATTCTTCAATCTCAAATCTGAATTCTCAAATCTCACCACTTACCACCCCCTCGCATCGTCATCGCCACGTTTATCGGCTACGGCTTCAAACTTTCCGTTTGGTAAAACTTTAATTACTTCAGTGCGGCCAATGGCCCCACGTTTGTTTAATTTATAGCCCATCATTTCCAATGCAATGGCGGTCGGACTGCTAAAATCGTTTTCAATATCAACACGATCTGGTAACCACTGGTGATGGAACTTTGGCTTGTTTACTGCGTCAATAGTACTTAGGTTGAAATCTAAAATATTTACCAGCGTTTGAAAAACCGATGTAGGTATGGTTGTACCACCCGGCGTGCCCACTACTAAATAAGGTTTGCCGTTTTGCAAAACAATAGTAGGCGTCATAGAGCTTAACATACGTTTACCCGCTTTAATGGCATTGGCCTCGCCGCCAACAGCGCCATACATATTAGGCACACCGGGCTTTATACTAAAATCATCCATTTCGTTATTTAATAAAAAACCGGCACCGCCAACCACAGTTCTGCTACCATACCCACCGTTTAAGGTAGTGGTTACCGCTACTGCATTTCCTTCGTTATCTATTACACTCAGGTGAGTCGTTTCTTCATGTTCGGGCACTGTTACTTTGCCCGGTTTAATATTGGTACTAACACTTGCTTTGCCCGGTGTAAAAGTTTGCATACGCTCCAGTAGATATTCATTTTTTGTAAGGCTATTTACCGGCACCGGATAAAAATCTTTATCACCCATATATTCTGCTCTGTCGGCATAAGCCCTGCGTTCTGCTTCAATCATTAGTTGTACTGCTTCGGCTGAGTGAAACCCCATTTTACCAATCTGGTAAGGTTCAATCATTTTCATCATTTGATGCAATAACAATCCACCACTGCTGGGCATGGGCATTCCTATAATATTATACTCTTTGTAATTAAAAGTATGTGGTGCTCTTGGCTGTGCGGTATAATTTTTTAAATCGTCATAACTAATAATGCCTTTGCCGCGTTGCATTTCTTCTACAATAAGCCTTGCTGTTTCGCCTTGGTAAAAACCTGCTGCGCCATTATCTTTTATACGTTGTAATGTATTGGCTAAATCGGTTTGTATTAAAGTATCGCCTGCTTTCCATGCAACGGCTTTCATTAAAGCATTTGTTTGCGAATTATATTTTTTCAAATCATCTTGCAATCCGTTTAACGATCGGGCTTCACGTTCCGTAATCACAAAACCTTTTTTTGCAAGTTCAATAGCTGGGTCAATCAATTTGTCAAACTTTAATTTTGCATATGGCATCGATGCAAATAAACCCGCTACCGTACCGGGTACGCCAGCTGCTAAATGGCCGTTCTGGCTTTTATCGGTATTGGCTTTTCCGTCTGCATCAAGGTACATATCCCTATGTCCCGCAGCCGGCGATTTTTCCCGATAATCAAGCGTTATATTACTGCCATCTTTTAAATGTGCCACTAAAAAACCACCGCCACCAATATTGCCTGCACCGGGGTACACCACTGCCAATGCTAATTGTGTGGCAATGGCTGCATCAACCGCATTACCGCCTTGTTGCAATACCTGCAAGCCTGCCTGACTGGCCAGGGGGTGTGCTGATACAACCGCACCCTTTTCCGCAGTAATATTTTTTTGTACCGCATAGGTAAATGGTGTTATCGTTGTTTTACCAACTTTAGCTGTTTTGCAAGCAGCTAACGCTAACACAAATAAACCGGCATAAAATATTTTCATATGGATTTATATTAATCAACACGAAAGATAATATTTTTATGTTATCATCGTCCCACCCTTGATAGATGCCTCCCCAAACCCCTCCGAGGGAGGGGCTTAGTAAAGACTTCATACTAAGGAATGAGTTTTGTTACTCAGCAGTAGTGCTACTATCAACCCCAAACCCCTAAAGGGGCTTTAGCGTCTAATTAAGCATGATTGTTTTTTGTTACCAGCGTCCCTCCCTTGATTGAGCTTCGGTTGTGTCACTCACTGCATCGTTCGGTAATGCTATTCAGCAATGTGTAAGCTGCTGTGTTTTCTGAGAAAACCCCATTATCGCATTTCCAAATCACCAAATCATCAAATTGTTCTCTATAGCACTTTAGTAGTTTTAACGATTAAGTTTTCTCCCCTTCGTAACATAGTTTTATATTCGTGACCTATAAGTAATTACGTAATGCGATTGATTAAATACTTCCTTCCGGTTTTCATTATTTGTTTACAGGGTATAAGGCTAACGGCACAGGCTCCGCAGCAGTTAACTACTGCCGAAATGTACCTGGCTTTAAAAAAGCTGAATGTTTTAGGTACAGTACTATATGTAGCGGCACATCCCGATGATGAAAACACCCGACTATTAACTTATTTTTCCAAAGAAAAACTATACCGTACCGGGTATTTATCGCTAACCCGTGGCGATGGTGGACAAAACTTAATTGGTAATGAGCAGGGTATTGAATTAGGCCTTATTCGTACGCAGGAATTATTAGCGGCCAGAAGAGTAGATGGTGGAGAACAATTTTTCTCCAGTGCTTACGATTTTGGTTACTCAAAAAATCCGGAAGAAACTTTTAAAATCTGGGACAAAGAAAAAATATTGAGCGATGTAGTTTGGGTGATAAGAAAATTCAGACCCGATGTAATTATTACCCGCTTTCCTACAACAGGTGAAGGTGGTCATGGGCATCATACGGCATCTGCTATTTTAGCCAACGAAGCATTTACGGCAGCGGCTGATGCATCCCGTTTTCCTGATCAATTGAAATATGTAAAACCATGGAAAGTACAGCGTGTCGTATTTAATAGTTTTGGTGCCGGGGCTACTGGCTTTAAAATTGATGTAGGTGGTTTTAATGCATTGCTGGGAAAAAGTTATGGCGAAATTGCAGCACTAAGCAGAAGTCAGCATAAAAGCCAGGGCTTTGGTGTACCTGCTTCCCGCGGCGAAGCCTTGGAAGGCTTTACCACAACCAGTGGTACCGAACCTAAACAAGATATTATGGATGGTGCCGATTTAACCTGGAACCGTGTACCAGGCGCAGCACATATTGCCGGGCAAATACAACAGCTGATCAATGCTTTTGATATTACACAGCCGGATAAAACAGTACCGGGTTTAATAAACCTGTATAAAGCATTGAAAGCCGTACCCGATAATGAATGGCGCGATAAAAAAATGCAGGAAGTGCAGGAGTTGATATTACAATGCAGTGGGTTATTTATAGAAAGTACCTCGCCGCAACAGTTTGCTATTAAAACAGATTCTATCAGAGTAAACATAACTATTAATAATCGCTTAGGTGTATCCGATGCATCTTTATTGGCTGTTACCTTAGCGCAAAAAGATACAGCAATATTAAAACCTTTATTCAGAAACCAGAATGTAACTTATACTACTTTTATACAGGTTACAGATAAGCTGCCTAACACTCAACCTTATTGGTTAGTTAATAAAATGACCGATGGTCGTTTTGCTATTGACGATCAACAAAAAATTGGCCAACCAGATATTGATGTTGCATTTACCTGTAATGTTCGTTTAAATATTGGCGGCGAAAATTTTGTATTTACCCGTCCCGTACAATACAAATTTACCGATCCCGTTAAAGGCGAATTATACCAACCGGTATTTATTATTCCGGCTGCAACCGTAATGACATCACCTTCTACCATCTTGTTTAAAAAAGGTAAACAGGAAATGCACCAGGTTATGTTACAATTAAATGCTAATACGGCTATAAATGGAAGAATAAATGCATCGTTAATTACTCCCGATAGTATTTATAAAACAATAGATAATACACCGTTGCCTGCACGTTCAAGCAAAACCTATTCATATTTACTAAAAAATAAAAGGGTTAACGAAGTGGGGCAACAAAATATTTTTGGTGTAGTTAACGAAGAAAAAGGAAAAGACACGGCCGATTATTTATTGTCAATCCGTGCCATAAATTACGACCATATTCCATCCATCAAGTATTTCTATCCTGATGTAATCAAACAATTAAATATTGATTTAAAAACCGAAGGCAAAAAGATAGGATACATTGTAGGTGCTGGCGATAAAGTACCCGATGCATTAATACAAATGGGCTATGATGTTACACTGATAACTGATAAAGAAATTGCAACAATTGATTTAAAAACTTTTGATGCCGTATTAACCGGAGTAAGGGCTTATAATACCAACGATTGGATGGCTCCTAATTACAACAAGTTAATGCAATATGTACAGGACGGTGGTAACTTAATTGTACAATACAATACCAACAGCAATGCAGGTCCGTTGCGTACAACCATAGGTCCGTATCCGTTTACGCTGTCACGTACAAGAGTAACCGACGAAAATGCAAAAGTAAAATTTGTCAATCCACAGCATCAGGTATTAAACTTTCCCAACAAAATAACCAACAACGATTTTGAAGGCTGGGTACAGGAGCGTAGTATATACCATGCCAGCAATTGGGATAAAAAATACGAAACCATATTTTCCATGAACGACGAAGGCGAATCGCCTGATGAAGGAAGCTTGTTAATTGCTAAATACGGCAAAGGGTATTTTACTTATACAGGTATTGTATTTTTCAGGGAGTTGCCGGCTGGGGTGCCAGGTGCGTACAGGTTATTGGCAAACATTATTGCATTAAATAAAAAGAAAGCGTTTTAAGTATATGGCGCAGCAAAAAAGTCCCAGTATACGCCGTGGCGAAATGGCATTCATTTTCGCAATAGTGTTAGGGCTTGTACTAGGTGTGTTAATTAAAAAAGTAAAACTTGGTATTATACTGGGTTTAATTATTGGTATCGCCATCGTGTTTTTGGGATGGACAAGAACTAAGCGTAGATAATTTTTTATGTTACCAGCTGCATAGCCCTGATTGAACTTTACTTGCGACGCTCCGTTCTGCTGCATTAATTCTATTGGGCTTTTTGCAGCATCCCGATTATTTCGGGAAAGTATTAACAGAGATAAACATCGTAAAAATGCAAAAGCAATTTTTTACTTTTTAATTTTTACTTTGAAATTTATAAACAACTGTTACATCATCTAACGATAAAATTGGCATAATGGAAACTGAACAAAAAGAAAAAGTGCCGCTGTTTAAAAAATGGTCGCATTGGTATGCACTGGCAATTGCCTGGTTGCTG
Organism: Chitinophagaceae bacterium UBA4857; assembly: GCA_002399735.1. Lineage (GTDB taxonomy): Bacteria > Bacteroidota > Bacteroidia > Chitinophagales > Chitinophagaceae > Terrimonas. The sequence goes on along the minus strand of DHEF01000014.1, from coordinate 137,500 downwards.
GTGCAGATTATTGCCTTTTATTTGTTCACTCAATATTTTTCATGAGTACACCCGATTGGATAGTATTAATTGGTACGCTAACCATTATCATTATGTTTGGCGTTTATAAAAGCAAAAGTGCTAAAAGTTTAGAAGGCTACTTTCTATCTAATCGCAGTATGCCCTGGTGGGTGGTGCTGTTAAGCATCATGGGCACGCAGGCCAGTGCTGTAACTTTTTTAGCGGCTCCGGGTCAGGCTTATACGGATGGTATGCGTTTTGTGCAATACTATTTTGGTCTGCCATTGGCTGCTATTGTTATCTGTATCACATTTATTCCTGCTTTTAGTAAACTTAAAATATTCACGGCTTATGAATATCTGGAAAAACGTTTCGATGGTAAAACCCGAACCCTAACTTCTTTACTCTTTTTGTTACAACGTGGTCTTTCTACGGGTATTAGTATTTATGCCCCATCACTTATCTTATCAGCATTATTAGGTTGGAACATTTATCTTACTAATCTTATAATGGGCGGGTTGCTTATTATTTATACGGTTACAGGCGGTGCAAGAGCAGTGGCTTATACACAAACATTGCAGTTGTTCATCATCTTTACCGGTATGTTTATTGCCGGCGTCTATGTGGTACAAAGTCTGCCAACCAACGTTGGTTTTTTTGATGCCTTGGAAGTTGGTGGCAAGCTGGATAAATTAAATGTGATTACTACCGGTTTTAAAAACGGCTCCTTCGATTGGAGTGACCGCTATAATATTATTAGTGGAACAATAGGCGGCTTCTTTTTACTCTTATCTTATTTTGGTACTGATCAATCGCAGGTAGGTCGTTTTTTAACGGCGAAATCAGAAAAGGAAAGTAAGCTGGGTGTATTAATGAACGGCTTTGTAAAAATACCCATGCAGTTTTTCATCTTGTTAATTGGTGTATTGGTGTTTTCCTTTTACCAGTTTACCAAGCCCCCTGTATTCTTTAATAATAAGGAACTGCAACGTTTGGAAACCTCGATTTATAAAGATTCTTTACAGGATATAAAAAATCAGGCTAGTACATTACAATTACAAAAAGATGAATTGTTGACTGCCTATGCGCAGGATAAACAAGCAGTGCATTTAGAGCAGTTAAAAACAGTACAGTTAAAAACGGATACACTACGCAATGATGTAAAAGCACTGGTAAAAAAGAATGGCGGCGACGATAATGACACCAACTATATTTTTCTTCGATTTGTTATTGATTATTTACCCGTAGGCCTTATTGGTTTATTAATAGCCGTTATATTTTTGGCTTCATGGGGCAGTATTGCGGCAGCCTTAAATTCATTGGCTTCCAGTACTGTTATCGATTTACATAAACGCCGTCATAAAAGAGTACGTACGGATCATGAAGATTATAATGCTTCCCGCTGGTATAGCTTTGGGTGGGGTCTTTTTTGTATTATAGTAGCCATGTTTGCGTCTAATATTGGCAACAGTTTAATTGAAGCGGTAAACATCCTGGGGTCATTATTTTACGGCACTATACTAGGAATATTTTTAGTTGCCTTTTACTGTAAAAGGATAAAAGGGACAGCGGTGTTTTGGGCCGCGGTTACTGTAGAAATTGCCACTATCATTTTATTCATTCTGTCTAAAAACGGAACAATAGGTTTAGGCTTTTTATGGCTAAACGCTATTGGCGCAATGGGTATGATAGTAGTGAGTTGGTTACTGCATGTTTTATTACCTGATAAAATAGTAATAGAAAAATAGTGTAGTATTTATTATAAAACTCACTTCAAGATGCGATAGTCACTATTGGGATTAAATAAAGAACGCCGGCATCTTGCCGGCGTTCTTTATTATGTTTAATAGCATTACTATTTATTTTTTACCTAACTGTTTCAACAGTTTTTCGTTCAAACGAACATAGTCGTTATTTTTTGCTTCAATAGCCAGTTCTTTCGATTTTTCGGCAGCAGCACGGGCTTCCTCATTTTTACCCAATTTAGCTAAACAATTAGCCCAGTTATACTGAATCCAGAATGCTTTAGGATTTTGTTCAACCGCTTTATTAAATAGACCCAATGCTTCGTTTAAATCTTTACCTGCGTCCATATAGTACATAGCAGCTTGAAAGTATTGAGGTTTATCGCTTTTTAAATTCTTCTCAATGCTGGCCATTATTTTGCTGTCAATCTCGGTAGTAATCGGTAAAGTTACAATCGATTTGTCCCACAAAATTTGTAAATCCAGTGTTGAATTTGCAATGTTGGCAAACTGAATAGTAAAGGTTTCTGTTTTAGCGTTCTTTTTTACAGCAACCGGTACACGTACAACATCCTGTGTTTGGTCGTAAGCAGCAGGACTGGTTACATTGGTTTGTTTGCTGATAATTAATGTCCACTCTTTTTTACCTGGAATGCTTAATAAGCCATATTTACCGGCAGGTATTGCAGTTCCGCCAATAATAACATCATCACCAAAAGTTAATACGGTAGCACTGTTAGCACCAGTGCGCCAAACAGCATCAAAAGGTACAATATCACCAAAAATTTTACGGCCTTTTACATTAGGGCGTGCATAAGAAAGTTCAATAGTTGAAATACCAAATTCCTGTTTTACTGTTTGTGCAGTACTAGGAGCGGGGGTTTTAATCTGTGCATCGGCTGTTGCAAAAATGAAGCTTCCAATAATTGCAAATACAAGTTGTTTCATAAAAAGTAGTTGTGTTATATAATAATATTGACAAGTCCGTTAACGGCCGCGAAGATAAGACAGCGTAATGATATGCAGCGTTCTGTATGTTTTATTAGTGCAGAATTAATGCAGCAGAAAATTAAATGCTTGAAAGGAGTTTGGATTTTTAAAAACTTACTTTAATAGTGGTACTGTGTTTTTTGCCTTTGTTACGTTTCCACTTTGGCCCTTCTTTTAATAAACGGATAGCTTCTTTGTCGCAGGCGTCGCACAACGATTTTTCTACCTTAATATTTATAGGGCGTCCTTGTTTACTTACCTCAAAAGATAACTGAACCTGACCTATTGCCTCAGGGGTTTGTTTTTTATTTTTTAAATAGTCATTATCCGGTAACCGAATATTATTAACTAAGTAAGAATCATAATTTACCCAACCTGCTTCAGGCTCAGGCTCGTCAAAAACCAGGTTGTTTTGGCGGGAAGGCATATTGCTGTTTTGCCTTTTTTGGTTTAGCACAATGGGGGATATACTTTGGTCATCCTGTAACACTACCTGACTGGTAGCAGTACTGGTTTGCAGCGCAATATTTTTTTCTTTATAGCCTAATGATCGAACTTGCACTTGTAACACACTATCCGGTGATATTAAGGAAAACCTTCCTTTTGCATCACTATAGGTACCCACATTGTCAACAGGGTTGGTAATATTGGCAAATGGTATAGGGTTTTGTTGTGCATCTACTATTTGGCCTCGGTAAATATTAGCCCGGTAATTAGCACTAGGGCCACCGTTTTTGGCCTGGCTGTTCCTAAGCATATTTTCCTGCTCATATTGCCTGTTACGTACTGGCACTTCCGCAATACTTTTTTGTGTGGGTACACTTTTAACCTCAGCACTTTCTTTTTTTGATCTTGTACTATAACCAACTATTGCTACTTCATTAAGTGCTGCAACAGAGTCTTGTCTGTTGGCCATATCCACAGCTTCTGCAACCGGTGCTGCGGCGATTCTATCAGGAGTAGGTTTAGTTGATGTAGCTATATCGTCTGTCTGAATATTTTTACTTTCTATATTTTTAACGGCAGCTTCTTCACTTTGCGTAATAGCAGTTTTTTCAGTTGTTATTTCTGGTTGTTTCTCCGCAGGTGTAATTACAGGCGTTTTTTGAAAATCAGTGTTTTTCAGTGCTAATTCTTCTTTGGAATTATTGAAGGCATACCGATAACCTGTATAACCAATACCGGCAATAAGTATAATCATAGCAGCTACACGCCACCAAATAAACTTACTTCCGGCTTTAGCCGCAATCGGAATTACTTTTTGTTCTTCTTTTTTTTGGTGAAGTCTTTCAGTCAGGTCGGTCAGGTCGGCACTAAGATTTACCGGCGTTTCGGCATAGCCGTCTAATGCATCTGCTAAAAACGGATCCTCCAATGCAGCACGTTCCAGCTTATTCATCTCGCTTGGTGATAATAAGCCTTTATGATATTTTTCAATATCGTATGCGGTATAGGTTGATATGTTTTTGTCGTCTGCCATTAATGTTATAATCTACTGTTCTTTTTAATTTTCGTTGGTTAAATAAATGTCACCTGCACTTTCTGTAGTCATCGCTTTTTCCATGCACAGTTTTAAATTACGTCTTCCGTTTTGTATAAGGCTGCGTACCGCATTCCATTCAATGCCGGAAATAGTTACAATTTCGTTGTAAGATTTTCCGTCTAAATAAAACAAGCGGATAGCGGTTTCCTGCTCACCGGTTAGGGTTTGCAAACAGCCGGAAAGTTTCTTAAAATTCTCTTCTTTTTCCAATACACTATCAAGATGCATATTTTCTCCTGATTGCATAAGCTCGGTATTAAACTCCACAGTTTTAACTTTTTGGGTTTTACGCAATTGCATAAGGCAATGGTTTTTAGCTACTTGGTGTAGCCAACCCCTAAAATTTTCTACCTCGTGTTTTTTAAGTTTTTCTACCAGTTCTTCAAAAATCTGCATTACGGCATCTTTGGCCATTTCGGGCTCTTTGTAATATTTTAAACATACGCCGTATACCAGGTCCATGTAACGTTGGTACAAATCGCCCAAAACCGCCACATCGCCTTTTTGTTTGTAGGTTGCCAATAACTCGTTATCGGTCAACACATTTTGCGTTATGTTTTTAATAAATGCCAATACGTAAAAATAGTGAAAAAGGGAGAAAGCTGAAAGCAGGGTTTTACCACAGAGTTTCGCAGAGGTTTTTCACAGAGGGACACAGAGGAGAGAAATGTACAAACTCCGTTAACTCCGTGAAAAAACTCCTTTACCTCCCTATCTGGCGCACGTCTTCCGAAGGATGACGTGTGCCTAATAAATTTGTCCTGATTGTATCAGGAGTTAAGGAATGGTTCACGCTGTGTTTTTACCAAAGTGTTGCAAGGAGGTTTTTCACAGAGGGACACAGAGGAGAGAAATGTTTTGTACAAACTCCGTTAACTCCGGGAAAAAAACTCCTTTACCTCTGTGGTTAAAAACTTGCCAACTTGCTAAATAGCATTACTACTGATGATTGGCTGCCGGATTGCAGCTGTAGCTGGCCGGCGGGTGGCTAAGTGTGTAGGCCGGCCACTACAAGCGTAAAGCCGGAACTGCAGCTGATAGTAGCACTACAGCTGACAGTCCCAGATTAAAAAATTATAACTCGCTTAATGCGTTGGTGGGGTTAATAAACAAACCTGCTAACAACTCGTAAGAGGTTAAACGGTCTTCGCGGCTATCAGAAAAAGTAGCTACCACAATTTCGTTGGTGCCCATTTGTCTGGCCAGTTGCTCAAACTGTGGTTTTATAGTTTGTGGCGTACCGGCAATAAATCGGTTTTTATGAAACAGCAGGCGTTGTTTTTCGCCTTCGGTGTATTCATAATCTTTAATATCGTTATAACTGTAAGCTTTATCAAACTCACCTTTTTCAAAACTTAAAAAACGGTATTGCATTAATGCAATCGCTTCCTCTACCTTTTGTTCACTCTCGCTGCAAAAAGCAAAAATGCCCACATTACTTATTGGTTGTTGCAGTTGTGGAGAAGGTTCAAACCTTTCCTCATAAAGGCGTATAGCCTGTACTCCGCCAATAGGGTTTATAAATTGTGCGTACGATAAACCCATACCAAAATGTGCGGCTATGTAGGCGCTTTCTCCGCTGGATGTTAAAGCCCACATTACCGGCAGGGTAGGTACATTAGGTATAGCCCGTATTTTACCAAACATATTTTCGGCAATGGGTTCGTTGGTAAAATAAGCTTGCAATTCTTTTAACTGCTGCACATATTCCTGCGGATTAAAAGTATTGGAAGGATTTAATAATTGCGCTGTAACCCTGTCGGTACCCGGTGCACGGCCAATGCCCATATCAATACGGTTAGGGTAAAGCGCTTCCAGCAACCTAAAGTTTTCAGCCATTTTTAAACTGCTGTGATTAGGCAACATAATGCCACCCGAACCTAAACGAATATTTTGTGTAACCGCACCCAAACGTGCCAATAAAATCTCCGGCGCAGCATTGGCTAGTGTAAGTGTATTATGGTGCTCTGATAACCAATAACGGGTGTAGCCCAATTTATCGGTAAGTGCGGCCAACTCCAGACTTTCGGCTAATGAGTCGGCAGCAGTTTCGTTTTTTCTAATCGGCGTTTGATCTAATACACTTAGTTTAATATTCATGTGGTAAAAACAATCTTGTATTTAAAAAGGTTGCCATTACTAAAAATTATTTTTTTTATGCGGGCAGCCGGGCTATTCGCTTTTACTCCGGCACAGCCCAGCCGCACCAACCTTCACCGGGGTAACCGCTGCTATCCCTGCCCGGGGCAAGGTCGTTGTGTTTTTATTGCTAATAGTTTTTAACAGCAAGATTATTTGTTAAACAACGTCCTATTGTAAATGTTAAAATGGTTAACGCAAACAGCCTTTCTGATAGCAGTATTTTACCTTTTTAATTTTTACTTTTTAATTTTCCCTATTTTTGCAACGTTGTATCAACTTTGAAAAAAGCGAAATATATACAATTTTTGGCTGCCTGGGTTTTAATGGTAGTGTTTATTTTGGGTGTAACACCCAAACCATTGTTGCATGAAGTATTTGTAGCACATATTGAAGTAAGCACTGCTGATTTAATGGAACATGATCATGGCAAGCAAACTACGGTATGCGAAATACCTGTTTTTTGTGAGTGTAATAACCTGGAACCATTAGCGCCATTTATTAATGTAACGCCTTACAAAGTTGCAACTGTTACAACACCGGAAAATTCACTACCTGTTCATTTTGCGGTGCGTATTCATTCTGCTCCGCATAATTACTTCTCGTTACGGGGCCCTCCTCAGCTTGCATAAAGTTTGTTTTATTAAACAGTAAGTAACCATGGGGATGGTTGTGCTGTTTCTATTATTTTATGCGGTAAATTTTATTTCCCTTGCGATTACTATTATTAGTTGCCTTTTGGGCTATGTCTTTTATGGCAGCTCAGGCACAGGAATGTACGTTACGTTTTAGCGGACATGTAGAGGATGCGGATACAAAAGAAAAGCTATCCGGAGCGGCTGTATTTATCCGTGAGTTAAACAGGCAAATTGTTACTGATACAAAAGGCGATTTTGTATTTACTAATTTATGTGCCGGTACTTATGTGGTAGTTATTAGCCATGCCGGTTGCGAAACCGTAACGCAAACTATTCAGGTAGATAAAAATAAACATCTGGATATATTTTTACCACATGCCCGTGAAGAATTAGGCGATGTAGTAGTAATCACCCAAAAAGGAGTATCAACAGGAAGCTTTAAAAAAACATTATCGGGTACACAGTTAGATGAAGTAAAAGGACTTTCAATTGCAGATGCCTTAGGTCGTATAAATGGTGTAACCTTATTACAAACCGGCTCCAACATTGCCAAACCTATGATACATGGTTTGCACAGCAGCCGTATATTAACTATTAATAACGGTGTACGCCAGGAAGGGCAACAATGGGGCAACGAACATGCATTGGAAATAGATCCTTTTATCGCTGATAACATAGCCATTATAAAAGGTGTGGATGAACTGCGTTATGGCAGCGATGCTATTGGCGGGGTAATTTTGGTTAACCCTAAAGCCTTACGCCATACACCCGGTTATAATGCCGAGTTTAATAGTATGTACTTTACTAATAACAATGCCTATGTAGTGTCGGGTATGTTTGAACAGCAGTTAAAAAACTTACCTGCATTTAGTTATCGTTTACAAGGTACTTTTAAACAAGGTGGTAATGTAACAGCACCGGATTATAGGTTGAATAATACAGGTAATCAGGAGGCTAACTTTTCGGTAACGGCCGGCTGGAAAAAAGAAAAGTATAATGTAGAAGCTTTTTACAGCCAGTTTTTTACCAAGGTTGGTATTTTTCAGGGTGCACATATTGGTAATGTAACCGACCTAATAAATGCTATTGGTGCATCACAGCCTGATCCCGGTTTTTTAGGCGAGAAAACGTATAAAATAGAACGTCCTTCACAGGAAGTACAACATAATTTGTTTAAACTAAAATCAACGGTGAAAACGGGCCTAAGCAGATGGAATTTTCAGTTTGCGGCACAGTTTAACAAACGAAAAGAGTATGACGTAATTAGAAACAGCACCAGTACCCAACCTCAATTAACTTTTGGTGTATTAACCTTGTCCGAAGATATTTCATGGGAACACCGGCCATGGCGAAATATGCAAGGAGTAATTGGGGCATCGGCCATACAACAAAATAACTGGTATACGGGGCGTTACCTTATACCGGATTATAAATCATACAGTGGTGGCTTGTATTGGATAGAAAAGTGGAGCCGTCATCAATGGGATGTACAAGGCGGTCTGCGCTACGATTACAAAACCTTGTCTACCAAACGTTATATGTTTGGAGGTGATACCACAGCGCATGATTTTAATTTTAGTACCATGGCTGGTTCACTTAACGGTGGTTACAAGTTGGCTAATAATGGCGGCAAGTTTAATGCCGGTGTTAGTGTTAGCAGCCGGGCGCCACATGTTAATGAGTTGCTTACAGATGGTGTACACCATGGATCGGCTACATACGAGCAAGGTGATATTAACCTGAAAACAGAGAAGTCGGTACACTTGTCATTGGGTTATGTTTGGGATAATCCGGAAAGTAAATGGAGTTTTGATGTTAGTCTTTATCACCAACTGATAAACGATTTTATTTACCAGCAACCAAGGCCCGATGATCCTGTTATTACCATACGCGGTAGTTTTCCCAGAATTGTTTTTCAGCAAACAGATGCCACTTTACAAGGTATAGATGTTACGGCCGGTTACCAGTTGTTACCGTCACTTACAGTAATAGGCAAAACTGCTTTGTTATGGGCTAAAAACCGCAGTATAGATGATTGGTTAATTGGTATGCCTGGTCATCGTTTTACAGGTGAGGTAGTCTATAAATTACCGGATATGGGTAGGTTTTCTAAAACCGAGTTAAGCGTAGAAGTACCGACTGTATTAAAACAAACACGTATGCCCAATGAAGCCATACATGGCAAACAGGATTATGCTTTGCCACCCGATGGTTACACATTGGTAAATGTACAGGCAAATACAACCGTAATGATAGGTAAAATACCTGTAGGTTTTGGAGTAGGTGCGTATAACTTGTTAAACCAAAGTTACCGCGATTACCTGAATAGTTTCAGGTATTATACGGATGCACCTGGTACCAATATTAATTTCCGGATTAAAGTTCCCTTTCAATCAATTTTAAAACATTAGAAGAAAAAAGTAAAGCATGAAAACTCTATTCAAATCATTTTTAGCTGTTAGTTTATTAGCTGTTTTAGTTACATCTTGTAAAAAAGATAAAGATCATGATGACCATGAGCATGACCATGAAGTAATTGGCACAGTAAATTTAAAGTTTACGAAAGTAGGCTCAACCACTGTACAAACATTTACCTGGAAAGACTTAGATGGCGACGGTGGTAACGCACCTGTTGTAGATGAAATTACATTAGACGAAAACGCAGTGTATAATGTAACCATGGAGTTATTGGATATTCATGGCCATGACCTTACACATGATATTGAAGATCACGAATCTGATCATCACCGCTTTTATTATGCTGCTACCGTTACCGGTGGTGCCATTACTTTCTCAGATTTTGATAAAGACGAAGATGGTATTTCATTAGGTTTAAAAAGTAAATGGACTACTACCGGCCATAGCGAAGGAACGGTGAAAATTACTTTACGTCACTATCAAAATGACAACAAAGCAGAAGCTGATGATGTGAACAGCAGCAAATCAAGCACTGATGCAGAATTAATTTTTCCAATACACGTACATTAATACAATATGTAAGTATAACATTAAAGGATGGACTGCGGTCCATCCTTTTTTATTTACATAGCCCACGGTTTAAACCGTGGGCTATAGTGTATTGTAAAATATGTCCAACCGCTTTAACGGTTTAAAGTCTTGTAATACAAAAAATCAAAAGGCAAATCAAATTGTAAAAGTTGTTCTCTAATTTGGCTAAAGCCGGTTATGATTTTCCTTTATCCTATAGCTAAAGTTGTAGGTAATTAATTAAACACTATGCATCAGCACGATGATGCACAAAGAACAGAACCCCGAACGGAGCGTCGCAACGTTAGCCCAATCAGGGCTATGTTGTTGGTAACATAAAAATTATCTCATTATCTAATTACCTCATTGTCTAATTATGTTGCTACCTTTGCGCCATGACAATAGAAAAATTACAGGATATGCGGTCCCGCATTGCCGGGATAAGGAGGTTTCTTTGACGTCGCTAATAAAGAAGCGAAAATAGAAGAACAAAAACAATTCTCACTAAGTCCGGGTTTTTGGGACGATAACAAACGTGCCACCGAAATTCTTAAAACCATTAAGGTAAACGAGTACTGGGTAAAACTGTTTAACACAGCCGAAACATCTGTGGAAGACTTTGCCATTTTGTTTGAGTTTTGGAAAGGTGGCGATGCTACCGAAGAAGAAACTAAACAAGCGTACGAAAATGCTTTAGTGCAGTTGGAAGATACCGAGTTTAAAGCTACATTAAACGAACCGGAGGACGAGTTAACAGCCATTGTACAAATAAATTCAGGCGCAGGCGGTACCGAGAGTCAGGACTGGGCCGAAATGCTGGCCCGTATGTACCGTATGTATGGCGAAAAACAAGGTTGGAAAATTACCGAAATGGATTGGCAATGGGGTGATGGTGCCGGTATAAAAACGGCCACACTTCAGTTTGAAGGCGACTTTGCTTACGGATTTTTAAAAGCCGAAAGTGGTGTGCATCGTTTAGTACGTATATCACCTTTTGATAGTAATGCCCGCAGACATACTTCGTTTGTATCGGTGTTTGTGTACCCATTGGTAGACGATACGATTAACATTGAAATTAATCCGGCAGATGTAAAAATGGAAACATCACGAAGTGGTGGTGCCGGTGGACAAAATGTAAACAAGGTAGAAACCAAGGTGCAACTAACCCATATACCAACGGGTATTGTGGTGGTGTGTCAGCAGGATAGAAGCCAGTTAGGCAACCGTGAGCTGGCTATGCAAATGTTAAAAAGCCGTTTGTACGAAGAAGAATTGCGCAGGCGTCAGGCGGTAAAAGATGCTGAGAATAGTAAAAAGAAAAAGATAGAGTGGGGCAGCCAGATACGCAGTTATGTTTTTCATCCTTACAAAATGATTAAAGATCACCGTACCGATTTTGAAGTAGGTAACGTTCAACCGGTGATGGATGGAGAGTTGGATGGTTTTATAAAAGCGTATTTGATGAGTGAGAAGGAAACCCAGGATTAATTAGCTAATTAGATAATTTGGAAATGTACAACCGTAAGTGTTGAATTGATTTTTATTTTATCTATCGGTTAAAAGATTGCAAAGTGTTATCAAAAATTATATCTACATCAAAAACAGGTTAAAATTTAATTTAAAGTAATTTTGGGCATTATCCCCCAATTACTAAATTATCAAATAAGAACTATGAGTTTAGGAACATTTTCATATCCATTGCCAGCAAATGAACCGGTATTAAACTATGGTCCGGGTTCGGCAGAAAAGAAACGTTTAAAAGAAGTATTGGCTATTCTTAAAAAAGAAAAAGCTGATATACCTATGTATATTGGTGGTAAAGAAGTGCGTACCAACAAAACGCAAAGTATTCATCCGCCACACGAAACAAAACATACTTTAGGCCATTTTCATATTGGTACCGAAAAGCATGTACAACAAGCCATTGATGCAGCCTTAGCTGCTAAAGATAATTGGGCTGCCATGAGTTGGGAAGACAGAGCAGCTATCTTTTTAAAAGCGGCTGACTTAATTGCTACCAAGTACCGCCCGTACATGAACGGTACTACCATGTTAGGACAAAGTAAAAATGCTTACCAGGCCGAGATTGATGCGGCTTGCGAAATAATTGACTTCCTTAAATTTAATGTTCATTACCTGAGCGAAATTTATAAGCAACAACCTATCAGCGGGCCTGGTATGCATAACCGTTTGGAGTTTCGTCCATTAGAAGGATTTGTATTGGCCGTAACTCCTTTCAACTTTACGGCTATTGGTGGTAATTTACCTACCAGTGCGGCAATGTGTGGTAACACCGTAGTTTGGAAACCGGCTAACACGCAGGTTTACTCAGCACAAATGTTTATGCGCATTATGCAGGAAGCAGGTTTACCTGATGGTGTTATAAATTTAATTTATGTAGATGGCCCAACTTTAGGTAAAGTATGTTTTGCCCACCGCGATTTTACAGGTGTACACTTTACAGGTTCTACAGGTGTGTTTAACAATATGTGGGAAACCATTGGTAAAAACATGGGTAACTATAAAACCTATCCACGTATAGTGGGCGAAACTGGCGGTAAAGATTTTGTGGTCGCACACCCAAGTGCAAAAGCCGATGTTGTAGCTACTGCGTTATTGCGTGGTGCATTTGAGTTTCAGGGGCAAAAATGTTCTGCAGCTTCTCGTGCATATATTCCTTCTAATCTTGCCGAGGAAGTAAAGAAAAAATTAATAGCCGGCATTAAAAGTTTTAAAATGGGTACAGTGGAAGACTTTACCAATTTTATTAATGCTGTTATTGATGAAAAAAGCTTTGACAAAATCGCTTCTTATATCAACAACGCTAAAAAAGATAAAAAAGCAGAAATCTGGGCTGGTGGTAAATGTGATAAAACTAAAGGTTATTTCATTCAACCAACAGTTATTGAAGCCAAAGATCCTAAGTATGTAACCATGTGCGAGGAAATATTTGGTCCTGTATTAACCGTTTATGTTTACCCTGAGAAAAAGTTTGAAGAAACATTGGAATTGGTAGATACAACTTCGCCTTATGCGTTAACCGGTTCTATCATTTCAACCGATCGTAACGCAATAGCATTGGCTACGAATAAACTACGAAATGCGGCAGGTAATTTTTATGTAAACGATAAGCCTACAGGTGCTGTAGTAGGCCAACAACCATTTGGTGGTGCCCGAGCAAGTGGTACTAATGATAAGGCTGGAAGTATTTTAAACCTGTATCGTTGGTTAAGTCCACGTACTATAAAAGAAACCTTTAACCCGCCAACGGATTATGCTTATCCGTTTATGCAGGAAAAATAATATTTGTTATATAAGTGGTAAGCGCAGCAGCTTGCCACTTATAACTTTAAACTTATTACGTAATTGAAACCTATTCTTACCGCCCAACAACTTTCTATCACTGTTCGTCGTTTGGCACAACAAGTGCTGGAAAATCATATTGACCTGGATAATACGGTTATCATTGGTTTACAACCAAGGGGTATTTATTTGTCCGATAAAATCGTTGCTGAAATTGGAAAAGAAATTCCGATGGAGCAAGTGAAATATGGCCAACTGGATATTACCTTTTACCGCGATGATGTACGTAGCCAATTGCATATTGCCAATGCTACCAAAATCCCTTTTTCAATTGAAGGTAAAAATGTAGTACTTATTGACGACGTATTATTTACCGGTCGTACTATTCGTGCTGCGTTGGATGCGTTGTTGGATTTTGGCCGTCCGCAAAAAGTGGAATTGTGTGTATTAATTGACAGAAGGTTTAGCCGTGAGTTGCCCATACAGCCTAATTATGTAGGTCGTTCTGTAGATGCGTTGGTAAGTCAAAAAATTAAAGTATTCTGGCAGGATAAAGATGGTAAGGACGAAGTTGCTTTACTGGATTCTGAATAAATTTTAAGGGACTGCTTGCAGTCCTTTTTTGTTATTGTGAATATTGTTTTCAGTTATTTCTTTTTGCATTATTTAGGTCTGCATAGCGAAAATAATTTTTATGTTACCGACTGTAGTAATACTAATCATCGTCCCTTGCGTCGCACTCTTCTGCTGCATCAATTCTATTGGCCAAAATGCAGCACTCCGAATTTATTTCGGAGAGTCTGTTCGCTAATCATCATCGTAATAAAGCAAAAGTCTATCAGTTGTTTTGATAGCATTAATAATGTTGTATAAACTTTTTTGCTAACGGAGTTACGATTGTTGATAAGCATTACTAAAGATGAAGGGCTGCGCTGCTTAGACGAAAATGGTAGTGCAGCGTACATTGCAGGCGGGCAGCGAACAATAGTTGATTAGTATTCATTTTGCTGACAGCCCTAAATAAAATCTATAAGTGATGTGTTTAAAATACAAGTAAGGGCAGTGCTTTCTTTATTCATTAATCACTACATAATGCTTAATCTTTTCAAAAGCATTCGCATCAATACTCATGATGTTTTTTAACTCATCAATATTTTTAAATAAGCCATGTTGCTGGCGGTAGGCTATTATACTTTTTGCAATGGCTGATTTTATATACGGGTGATCTCTCAGCGTTTCAAACGTAGCGCTATTAATATTTAACTTTTTTATAGCCGCCGGATTGGCTTGCAGGTAAGGTTTAATTTTTTGAAAAGTAGAATCAGGTACGCCATAAGTTTCGCCAACCTGTTCAACACGATAAAAGCCACCTAACTTATCACGGAAGTTGACGATTCGTTTGGCTAAAGCACTTCCGATACCTGGCAAGGAAATATAAGTAGTGGTATCGGATAAATTGATATCAATATTATGGTAGCTTTTTTTAGTGTAAGTAGGGTAGGTGGTTTTTTCGTTATTATAAGTTGGCGTAATAGATGAGGTGGTGTTTGTATTGTCTTGTTGTTTTGCAATTTGAACATAAGGAGCAATAGCAGCATAGTCAGTTTCACTGAGTCCGTAAATTTTTTTCAGATCTTCTGCTGTTCTAAATTTTCCGCCCTTATTTCTGTAATTAATAATGGTGTTAATAGTCTTGGGTTTAACACCCAGTTTTTCCCATCCTTCGGCCGATAGTTCGTTGGGGTTAAAGTAAAACAAACTTCTGTCGGGTGGGGTAAAATAGCTTTTTGCCGTGTTTTGGGTAAAAAAGTTGTTTTTACTATAATCGGTTAATGAGTCTTCAGCAGCGGTTTGTGTCTGCAAGGTTGCAGCCGCTAGCAACCATTCGTTGTTGGCTGTAGTATTATTGTTGGGTTGTTTAATATAATGACGTAAAAAATGTGCTCCTATATAAAGTAGCAGAATAATTGACAGCAGGGTTGTAACGCCAATAATTTCTTTACGGCTAAAACCGAGGTTGATTTTAGGTGGTGGGTTCATGGTTAGTAGGTTAGCATTACTAATATACAATTTTTCAATGGCTTAGGGTAAAAATGGAGTAAATTGGGAGTGTATTTTAAATAAATAAAATCCACAAAAACAGTCTTTTTGGCCTTATTATTGTTGGCAAAAAAGTCTTGTTTGTATGCCCTATCTTCCTTACCTTTGCAATCCTTTATTTTGGCCAAATATATTTTGACGTTCCATAACGCATTCAATTGATTGATTTTCAATGGCTTTCATTTTACTAAAATGATGGCCTGTTTGTGTTTTGTGTACTCAAAATTTTTAAAAACCGGTAATTACGCATATGTCTTCTACAAAATTGACCTCAAGAGTGGATTTTGGAAAAAT
The DNA here is from genome assembly GCA_002399735.1 of Chitinophagaceae bacterium UBA4857. Lineage (GTDB taxonomy): Bacteria > Bacteroidota > Bacteroidia > Chitinophagales > Chitinophagaceae > Terrimonas. The sequence continues at coordinate 121,760 of DHEF01000014.1, read as the reverse complement.
CAAGCATCTGGCAGAAACGCCTGATTTGCTTGAAGTTCAAATTCAGTCGTTCAAAGAGTTTTTCCAGTTAGAAACAACACCAGACAAACGTGATATAGAAGGTTTGTTCCGGGTGTTCAAAGACAATTTTCCCATTACTGATACCCGTAACATCTTTGTTCTGGAGTTCTTGGATTACTTTATCGATCCGCCCCGTTACTCCATTGATGAGTGTATGGAGCGTGGATTAACTTACGCTGTTCCTTTGAAAGCTAAACTACGTTTAAGCTGTAATGATGAGGAGCACGTTGACTTCCAAACTATTGTTCAGGACGTGTTTTTGGGTAATATTCCATACATGACTCCCCGTGGTACTTTCGTTATCAATGGTGCTGAGCGTGTTGTAGTATCTCAATTACATCGTTCTCCAGGTGTATTCTTTGGTCAGTCGGTTCACCCGAATGGTACAAAAATATACTCGGCAAGAGTTATTCCTTTTAAAGGAGCCTGGATGGAGTTTGCTACCGATATCAATAACGTAATGTATGCGTATATTGATCGTAAGAAAAAGTTTCCTGTAACTACTTTACTACGTTCTATTGGTTTTGAAACCGATAAGGACATCCTGACACTTTTTGGCATGGCTGACGAAGTGAAAGGCGAACGTAAAGCATTAGAAAAATATGTTGGACGCAGATTAGCGGCTCGTGTATTAAGAACATGGGTTGAAGATTTCGTTGACGAGGATACCGGTGAAGTTGTATCTATAGAGCGTAATGAAATTGTGATGGAGCGTGATACTGTATTGGACGAAGAAGCAATTGATACAATCGCCGATATGGATGTTGCCAGCGTGTTTATTCAACGTGAGGATGTTGGTGGTGACTACGCTATTATTTACAACACTTTAAATAAAGATACTTCTAACTCTGAGTTGGAAGCAGTTCAGTTTATCTACCGTCAGTTACGTGGTGCCGATGCGCCTGATAACGAAACTGCCCGTGGTATTATTGATAAATTGTTCTTTAGCGATAAACGTTACGATTTAGGTGAAGTAGGTCGTTATAAAATTAACCGTAAGTTAAATATTGACCAACCTTTAACTAAAAAGGTATTAACTAAAGAAGATATTATATTAATCATCAAATATCTTGTTCGCTTAACCAATGGTAAAGCCGAGATTGATGATATTGATCACTTAAGCAATCGTCGTGTACGTACAGTGGGTGAGCAGTTATATGCTCAGTTTGGTGTAGGTTTAGCACGTATGGCTCGTACTATTCGTGAAAGAATGAATGTACGTGACAATGAGGTATTTACTCCTGTTGATTTGATTAATGCCAGAACACTTTCTTCTGTTATTAACTCATTCTTTGGTACTTCTCAATTATCGCAGTTCTTAGACCAAACTAACCCGCTTTCTGAAATTACCCATAAGCGTCGTATTTCAGCGCTGGGGCCAGGCGGTTTAAGTCGGGAGCGTGCAGGTTTTGAGGTTCGTGACGTACACTACTCCCACTATGGTCGTTTGTGTACTATCGAAACACCGGAAGGACCAAACATTGGTTTGATTTCTACTTTATGCGTACACGCAAAAATTAACGATATGGGCTTTATTGAAACGCCTTATCGTAAAGTAGAGAACGGTAAAGTAAATATGAACGAGTTAGAGTTATTGAGTGCAGAGGAAGAAGATGAAGCAAAAATCGCACAGGCTAACTCAGCTTTAGATGCTAATGGAAATTTCGTGGAAGATCGTATTGTAAGCCGTGAAACCGGTGACTTCCCGATTTTAGATAAGAGCGAAGTGGAATTTATGGACGTTGCGCCTAACCAGATTGTTGGTTTAAGTGCTTCTCTGATTCCTTTCCTTGAGCATGATGATGCTAACCGTGCGTTGATGGGATCGAACATGCAACGTCAGGCTGTACCACTATTACGTCCCGATGCGCCGATTGTGGGTACAGGTTTAGAAGGTAAAGCTGCTCGTGACGCACGTATTCAAATTCACGCAGATGGTAATGGTGTGGTTGAGTTTGTTGATGCAAACGAAATTCATGTACGTTATACCCGCGACGAAGCCGAAAAATTAGTAAGCTTTGAAGATGACCTGCGTGTATACAAACTGACTAAGTTTATTAAAACCAACCAGGAAACCTGTATTAACTTAAAGCCTGCTGTTAAAAAAGGTCAGAAAGTTGTAAACGGTGATTTCTTAACGGAAGGTTACGCTACACAAAACGGTGAGATTGCTTTAGGTAAAAACCTGAAAGTGGCATTCATGCCTTGGAAAGGTTACAACTTTGAGGATGCCATCGTAATCAGTGAGCGTGTAGTGAAAGAAGATATGTACACTTCTGTTCATATTTCTGAATATGAGTTGGAAGTACGTGATACTAAACTAGGTGAAGAGGAATTAACGCCAGACATCCCTAACGTATCTGAAGAAGCGACCCGTGAATTAGATGAAAACGGTATTATTCGTGTGGGTGCGCAAGTAAAAGAAGGTGATATCTTAATTGGTAAAATCACTCCTAAAGGTGAAAGTGATCCTACACCTGAAGAAAAACTTTTACGTGCCATCTTTGGTGATAAAGCCGGTGATGCTAAAGACGCTTCTTTAAAAGCACCGAATGGCGTGGAAGGTATTGTTATTGGTAAAAAGTTATTCCAACGTGCCAAAAAAGATAAGAATGCTAAGATTCGTGAAAAAGCGGCTATTGAAAAGCTGGAAAAAATTCACGAGAAAAACGAAGCTGACTTATTACAGGTATTACTTGATAAATTAACTTCTTTATTAAAAGACCATTCATCAGCAGGTGTTAGCAATAACTTTGGTGAAGTACAAATTGGTAAGGGTGCTAAGTTTACTCCTAAAAACCTTTCCGGTTTAGACTATGCCAACATCAATCCGTTAGGTTGGACTGGTGACAGCAAAATTGATGGTCAGATCAATATCTTGTTACATAACTACAATATTAAGTACAACGAAGAGTTAGGCCGTTACAAAAGAGAGAAATTCAATATCTCTATTGGTGACGAGTTACCTGCAGGTGTATTGAAATTGGCCAAAATTTACCTTGCTGTAAAACGTAAGTTGAAAGTGGGCGACAAAATGGCTGGTCGTCACGGTAACAAAGGTATTGTTGCTAAAATAGTACGTCAGGAAGATATGCCGTTCTTAGAAGATGGTACGCCGGTTGACGTAGTATTGAATCCATTAGGTGTACCTAGCCGTATGAACTTAGGACAGATTTACGAAACTGTTTTAGGTTGGGCAGGACAAAAACTAGGATTGAAGTTTGCTACACCAATTTTTGACGGTGCATCTACCGACGAAATTGAGAAATATTGTGAAGAAGCTGGTATTCCTAAATTTGGTCACACTTATTTGTATGATGGCGAAACCGGAGAACGTTTCCACCAGAAAGCAACCGTAGGTATTATTTACGTTATTAAGCTGCACCACATGGTGGATGATAAAATGCATGCCCGTTCGATAGGACCATACTCATTAATTACACAACAGCCATTGGGTGGTAAAGCACAGTTTGGTGGTCAGCGTTTTGGTGAGATGGAGGTATGGGCTTTAGAGGCATACGGTGCTTCTAACATTTTACAGGAATTATTAACGCTTAAATCGGATGACATCATAGGTCGTGCAAAAACTTATGAAGCAATTGTGAAAGGTGATAATATTCCAAGAGCCGGTGTACCAGAATCGTTTAACGTATTGGTACATGAGTTGAGAGGTTTAGGTTTAGATCTTCATTTTGATTAAGACATAATATTCTTTTCGGGCCTTGCCTTTGGCGAGGCTTTGAAAAGGATGATGCACTTGCAAAATGCTGATAAGCGAACAGAACCTTGCAGCGTGCGACGCAACGAAAGTTGATAGTAGTACTGCAGCTGGTAACAAAAACAAATAACAAGTAATTAGAAACTAAATATGGCTATCAAAAAAGAAAATCGTCCTAAATCAACGTTTTCAAAAATTACTATTGGCCTTGCTTCTCCTGATGCAATTTTGGAGAGAAGTTACGGCGAGGTGTTGAAGCCCGAAACCATTAACTACCGTACTTACAAACCTGAGCGTGATGGTTTGTTTTGCGAAAGAATTTTTGGTCCGGTAAAAGATTACGAATGTGCTTGCGGAAAGTACAAGCGTATTCGTTACAAGGGTATCGTGTGTGACCGTTGTGGTGTAGAGGTTACAGAGAAAAAAGTACGTCGTGAGCGTATGGGCCACATTAAATTGGTGGTGCCTGTTGTACACATTTGGTACTTTAAATCGTTACCTAATAAAATTGGTTATTTATTAGGTGTAAGCTCTAAAAAACTAGAGACGATTATTTACTACGAGCGCTACGTTGTTATACAAGGTGGCGTACGTGCAGATAAAGGCCAAAACCCTGGCGATTTATTAACGGAGGAAGAGTATTTGGATATTTTAGATACTTTACCAAAAGATAACCAATACTTACCGGATGATGATCCGCAAAAGTTTATTGCTAAGATGGGTGCAGAAGCTGTACATGATATGTTACAGCGTATTGACCTTGACCAGTTATCTTTTGATTTACGTAATGCTGCGGCTAATGAAACATCGCAACAACGTAAGGCTGATGCCTTAAAACGTTTGAGCGTTGTGGAAGCTTTCCGTGAGGCTAATACACGTTTAACCAACCGTCCTGAGTGGATGGTTATGCAATATATTCCGGTTATTCCACCAGAACTGCGTCCGTTAGTTCCTTTGGATGGTGGCCGTTTTGCATCATCTGATTTGAACGACTTATACCGTCGTGTAATTATCCGTAACAATCGTTTAAAAAGATTATTGGAGATCAAAGCTCCTGAAGTAATCTTACGTAACGAGAAACGTATGTTGCAAGAGGCTATTGACAGCTTGTTCGACAACAGCCGTAAATCAAATGCGGTGAAAGCAGAGGGTGGTCGTGCATTGAAATCTTTATCGGATGTATTAAAAGGTAAACAAGGTCGT
>DHEF01000014.1:116276-116653 GCA_002399735.1 Chitinophagaceae bacterium UBA4857 | reverse complement strand
AACTTATTAGGTAAACGTGTTGACTATTCCGGTCGTTCGGTTATCGTAGTAGGTCCTGAGTTAAAATTACACGAGTGTGGTTTACCTAAGGATATGGCGGCTGAGTTATTTAAGCCATTTATTATTCGTAAGTTAATTGAAAGAGGTATTGTAAAAACCGTGAAGTCGGCCCGTAAACTGGTTGACAAGAAGGAAGCGGTGGTTTGGGATATCTTAGAAAATATATTAAAAGGTCACCCGGTAATGTTAAACCGTGCCCCAACGCTGCACCGTTTATCCATTCAGGCCTTCCAACCTAAGTTAATTGAAGGTAAAGCCATACAGTTACATCCGTTAGTTACGGCCGCATTTAATGCCGACTTTGACGGTGACCAGAT
>DHEF01000014.1:34854-116181 GCA_002399735.1 Chitinophagaceae bacterium UBA4857 | reverse complement strand
GACTTTGACGGTGACCAGATGGCGGTACACGTTCCATTAAGTGCTTCGGCAGTATTGGAAGCACAATTACTGATGTTGGCATCGCACAACATATTAAACCCGCAAAATGGTACACCTATTACCCTTCCTTCTCAGGACATGGTACTTGGTTTGTATTACATTACCAAGGGTAAAAAAACTGATGACAAAGAAACTTTACGTGGCCAGGGTATGAGCTTTTATTCGGCAGAAGAAGTTATTATTGCTTACAACGAAAAGCAGGTTGACTTACATGCATGGATTAAAGTAAAAGCCAACATTCGTAACAGTGATGGTTTGTTAGAGCATAAATTAATTGAAACTACAGTAGGCCGTGTTATATTTAACCAACACGTACCTGCAGAAGTAGGTTTTGTAAATGCTTTATTAACTAAAAAGAACTTACGTGAAATTATTGGTGATATTATTGATATTACCAATGTTCCTAAAACTGCTAAGTTCTTAGATGATATTAAAACTTTAGGTTTCCGTACGGCCTTCCAGGGTGGTTTATCATTTAGCATTAACGACTTAATTATTCCTGATACTAAGGAAGAGTTATTGGAAAATGCGAAAGCAGAAGTTGAAGAGGTATGGGAGAACTATAACATGGGTCTTATTACCAACAACGAACGTTATAACCAAATTGTAGATATCTGGAGCCGTGTAGATACACGCATTACTGAAACGTTGATTCGTGAATTAAGCAGCGATAAACAAGGGTTTAACTCTGTTTACATGATGCTTGACTCAGGTGCTCGTGGTAGTAAACAACAAATTAAACAGTTGGCTGGTATAAGAGGTTTGATGGCTAAACCAAGAAAATCAGGTTCTACTGGTTCAGAAATTATCGAAAACCCGATTCTTTCTAACTTTAAAGGTGGTCTGAACGTATTGGATTACTTCATCTCTACCCACGGTGCCCGTAAAGGTCTGGCGGATACGGCCTTAAAAACTGCCGATGCAGGTTACTTAACCCGTCGTCTGGTTGACGTATCACAAGACGTTGTAATTACAGAGGAAGATTGTGAAACTTTAAGAGGTATCACTACATCTGCCTTAAAAGATAACGAAGATATTATTGAGCCATTAGCTGACAGGATTATCGGTCGTACTTCATTGCACGACGTGTTTAATCCGGTTAATGATGACATCATTGTATCTGCCGGTGAAATTATTACTCCGGATTTAGCAAGAAAAGTAGAAGAAGCCGGTATCGAAACATTAGATATCCGTTCGGTACTTACCTGCGAAAGCAAACGCGGATGTTGCGTTAAGTGTTATGGTAAAAACCTTGCAAGCGGTAACATCGCTCAAAAAGGTGACGCTGTTGGTATCATAGCTGCTCAGTCAATTGGTGAGCCGGGTACACAGCTTACACTTCGTACCTTCCACGTTGGTGGTGTGGCTGGTTCTGCTGCTACCGATTCTACTATGCTGGCTAAGTTTGACGGTACTATTCAGTTTGACGGTTTACGTACTGTTGCTACTGAAAATGCCGAAGGCGATAAAGTACAGATTGTAATTGGACGTACCGGTGAGGTTCGTATCATCGATACTAAAAATGATCGTCTGTTAATTACCAACAATATTCCTTATGGTTCTATCTTAAATGTAAAAGATGGCCAGAAGATAAATAAAGGTGATGTTATCTGTTCATGGGATCCGTACAACAACGTAATAGTTGCCGAAATTAACGGTACCATGAAATTTGAAAACGTTATTGAAGGTGTAACTTACCGCGAAGAGGCCGACGAGCAAACTGGTCACCGTGAAAAAGTGGTAATTGAAACCCGCGATAAAACTAAGATTCCATCAATCCTTGTAGAAGGGAAAGAAATCAAATCTTACAACTTACCTACCGGCAGCCATATCATGATTGAAGAAGGCGACGAGGTAAAAGCTGGTAAGGTATTGGTTAAAATTCCAAGGGTATTAGGTAAACTAAGAGATATCACCGGTGGTCTTCCACGTGTAACCGAGTTATTCGAAGCTCGTAACCCAAGCAACCCTGCCGTTGTTTCTGAAATTGACGGTGTGGTATCAATGGGTGCAGTTAAACGTGGTAACCGCGAAATCATTATAGAAGCTAAAGATGGTGTAGTACGTAAATACTTAGTGCCATTAACCCGTCAGATCTTAGCACAGGATGGTGACTTTGTTAAAGCCGGCTCACCAATGAGTGATGGTCAGATTTCTCCGCAAGACATTTTACATATTCAGGGACCGTTTGCCGTACAACAGTACGTAGTAAATGAAATTCAGGAAGTATATCGTCTGCAAGGTGTAAAAATCAACGATAAACATATCGAAGTAATCGTTCGTCAAATGATGCGTAAAGTAAGCATCGTAGATCCGGGTGATACTCGTTTCTTAGAAGACGATTTAGTAGATAAGTTTGAGTTTGTTGATGAGAACGACTTGATTTTTGATAAAAAAGTAGTAACCAGTCCTGGTGATTCTGCTAAATTAAAAGCCGGTCAAATCATTAGCTTACGTGAGTTAAGAGAAGAAAACTCTTTACTGCGTCGTTCTGATAAAGCATTGGTAGAGTATCGCGATACAGAGCCTGCAACTTCAGCACCTACCTTGTTAGGTATCACCAAAGCATCGCTTGGTGTACAAAGCTGGATCTCTGCTGCTTCGTTCCAGGAAACAACCAAAGTACTTTCTTCTGCTGCCATCCATGGTAAGTCAGATGATATGTTAGGCTTAAAAGAAAACGTAATTACCGGACACTTAATACCTGCGGGTACCGGCTTACGTGATTTTGAAAACATGATTGTTGGTAGCAAGGAAGAATATGAATTGTTACAAACAACTCGTGAAGCCATGAACTTTGACGACGAAGAATAATTAAAAGTCATACTTTAATACACAAGGAGCAGGTAACTGCTCCTTTTTTGTTTTTATGTAGTCAACAGCATTACTACTATCATCGTCCCTTGCGTCGCACTCTTCAACTGTAACAATTCTATTGGGCATTGTGCTAGTGTCTTATTCATACCACTAACCCTAATTGTCAAATTGTTTTCCTACCTTGTCAAATGTGCCCAAGAATAATCCGACTTCTTTCAATTCTCAAATCTGTATTCTCATCAAATCCTATATCTCCAAATCAGAAATCCTAAATCCTAAATTGTTTTCTCATCAGTCTTCATTAAATTTGGAAACTCATCAAAATGATTGCCATGTCGAAAAAAACAATCTCGGATAGTCGCAGAAATTTTATCAAGAACAGCGCCTTAGCTGCTGCAGGCTTCTTTATCGTTCCCCGTCATGTATTAGGTCGTGGTTTTATAGCCCCTAGTGATAAACTAAATATTGCCGGTATTGGTGTTGGCGGCATGGGCGCAGGCGATTTAGCCGAGCTGGCAAAAAGTCCTTTTGTAAATATTGTATCCCTTTGTGATGTGGATGATAGAATGGCAAAAGGGGCCAGGGAAAAATATACAAAAGCAAGCTATTATAAGGATTACAGAGAAATGCTGGCGAAGGAAAAGAACAACATTGATGCCTGCTCAATTTCCACACCCGATCATACACATGCCGTAGCCACCATAGCAGCTATGCAAATGGGTAAACATGTGTATACACAAAAACCACTTACACACGATATTTACGAATCAAGGGTATTAACCAATGCTGCAAAAAAATATAAAGTAGTAACCCAAATGGGTAACCAGGGTGGTTCAGGCGAAGGAGTACGCAGAACCCAGGAAATTTATAAAGCCGGTCTTATTGGTGAGGTAAAAGAAGTACAGGCCTGGACCAATCGTCCCATCTGGCCACAAAGTATTCCAACACCAACCGGTACACATAATATACCAAGTGAATTAAATTGGGATTTATGGTTAGGCCCTGCCAAACATATTGATTACAACCCGGCTTACCTGCCTTTTAACTGGCGTGGTTGGTGGGCATTTGGTACTGGTGCATTAGGTGATATGGCTTGTCATATACTGGATCCTTTCTTTAGAATACTTCCTGTTGACTATCCTGATAGCGCCGAGTGCAGTGCTGCCAATGTATACCGCGAAATGTGGAAAGAAACACTTTTTACAGATAGTTGCCCAATGTCATCTATCATACATTTAAATTATCCTCGTAAAGATGGTAAAGGTAATATAAAACTATCCTGGTATGATGGTGGTTTAATGCCGCCACGTCCGGAGGAGTTATCGCCGGAAGAAGCTTTTGGCGACTGGAGCGGAGGCATCTTATTTATTGGTACTAAAGGAAAATTATTGTGCGATTGTTACGGCAGTAACCCTCGTTTATTGCCATTAAAGAAAAACGAAGGGCTGAATGTTCCTAAAACCATTGCCCGTGTACCGGAAGGGCATTACCAGCAATGGGTGAACGCCTGTATTGCCGGCTATGGCAAAGGAAAAACAAGTTCACCATTTGAATATGCAGGACCGTTTACGGAAAGTATATTAATGGGCAACTTAGCGTTAAGAAGCTGGGTGTTGGAAAGTAAAACTGCAGATGGGAAAACAAAATTAAACGGCCGGAAAAAATTAATGTGGGATGCCAAAAATATGAAGGTGACCAACTTTGACGAAGCCAATGAATTTGTTCGTATAAAATATCGTGAGGGCTGGAGTTTAAATGAAACAATCTGATAAATGAGTGATAAGCCGGAAGTGTGGATGCGTGGCCCAATAGATGGTGTGCCTGCGTTATTACAACCTGTAGCACATGCATTATTGCAAGCGGTAGAAGATGCTGAAGAAAAATTGTTACCGCTTAGTAATGATAATCTATGGGCCAGGCCAAACGGCATGGCATCCATTGGCTTTCATTTGTTGCATATGCGTGGGGTGGTGGACAGAATGTTTACCTATGCCAATGAAAATGCTTTAAGCGAAGAACAGTTTGCTTATTTAAAATCGGAAACAGAAAAACAGGATAATGTAAATGTTGCTGTTTTAATTAGTGCATTTAAACAACAGGTAACAATAGCAATTGAACAATTAAAGCAAATCAATGAAGCTGATTTAACCGCTACACGTTATTTAGGCCGTAAACGTATACCTACTACATTAATCGGCTTATTATTTCATGCAGCCGAACATATACAACGCCATATTGGGCAGGCGTTAGTTACTGCTAAAATGGTAAATTAATTTGAGCATTGCTTTTTACAAGCTTACTGTTTCACTATTTTATAAGAATGAATAGTCCCATTGTCTTGTGTAAGCCTTATCATATAAATACCGGCGGTATATTGGTGCATATTAATTATTGCACGATTGTTATTTACTGTTTGCTGGTAAATTAATCTTCCGGTTATATCATAACATTGTAGATGGGTTATGTTCCTGTTTTGCCAGGTTATATTCAGGTTATCCGTAACGGGGTTGGGTGAAAGTTTTATCCAGGTGTTCGGTTCAAAATACACTATTTGTATTCTGCTATATGTGAAAGTATTATCTCTGTCACGCATAATAAGGCGGTAAAAATTATTTCCTTCCAAAGGTGACTGATCAACAAATTTATAATTATTAATAGCACTTGTACTTGTTGTAGCAGGCACTTTTCCTATGGTTGTCCATTCTATTCCATTGTGGCTTCGGGATATCTCAAAATGGGAAAAATTCACTTCGTTTTCAGTTTGCCATTGTAGTAAACTGATTTGTTGTTGTTTTTTAGCCGTAAACGATAATAATGTAACAGGTAATGGCGGGTTGTTTACTAAAATGTAAACGGCGGCAACATTACTGACTGTACCATTCATATCAGCCACTGTATATTCAAAACTATCTGTTCCGGAAAATGTAGCGTTCGCTGTGTAAAATACAACTCCTCCGCTGTTTATAGTTACGGTTCCGTTATCAGGTGTTTTTGTAATGGTTACTGTTGCGGTGTTTAAGGGTGCACATGGACTTATATCGTTAGACAATACATGCACACTTACGGTGTCAACAGTTTGTGTAACATCATCTATACCTATAGGTCTGGCTGGTATAATGTAAACAGATATTGAGCTATCAGATATACAACCATTCGCATCTGTACAAACTACATTATAAGTAGCACTCTCATTTATTATGAGTGTTGCCGTTAATGCACCGGGTATAGGGATACCATTTTTAAACCATTGATATGATTGTGCATCGGGTGATGATGCAATTAGTTTTTTTGTCTGACCAAAACAAACAGGTGCTGTTTGTTGTGCACGGGTATTATACCCACACACAACAAACAACAATATGAAAAATATTATTTTACCTGTTTGATACATATCTTTCTTTATACTATTACTCAATTGTAACTACCGGTGTTGTCGGAGCAGTTAATACAGTTACATTATGAGTAGCAGTACCGTTACAGCTTGCTAATTTGGAACCATCATTAGTTGGTAAGGTATAAGCTACTGATACATTATAAGTACCTGCTGTAGTGATAGTATAGGTGTTATTGTTGGTACCACTGGCAGTGCTACCAGTACCGCCTGTCCAGCTAAAAATATAACCGGTGCCGGGGGCAGCTGTTAAATTAAGTGAACTGTAATTAGCCGTGGCAACCAGATTGCCTGTAAGCGGAACGTCAGAACAAAACTCATTTGTACCTGCAATAGTTGCTGTAAGTGCCGGTAAAATATATACTGTATGCGTTGCTAAATCTGACCAACATCCATCCGCATTTTGTACGCGTAATCTGTAAGTTCTGGATTCTGCGGTAGTGGCAGTAGCCAGGGTTACGGAGGTAGCGTAATCAGGCGAAGTGCCTGTTTGCAGTACAGTACCGGTGCCGGTTGTCCATTCGTAGGTACTGTAAGTAGTGGTGCTAACATCGGCCTTTAAGGTAAAGGATGTGCCGCTACATACATAAAAGTTACCGGCAAATGCTGGTAATACCATTGCCATTGTTGCCATAGCAAAAAGCAGTGTTGTTTTTAAATAGATTTTTTTCATGATTGGATCTGTTTGTTGTTTTTTAAAAATGATTGTTTATTGTAAAGAGGTATTGGGGGTTGATGGATTGAGGTTAACCGTTACGGTAACCGGTGTTCTTCCGGAAGGGTGATTGGTAACATTTTCCAAAGCAACAACATGATAATTTTTGGTACTGGTTAAATTGGCAGTAGTAGTTAATGTATGTGTTGTCGTATTTAAGCTGGCAGCTATTTCGGTAGCCCCTTCATATAGTTTGTAAGTGTAACCCGCCTGGTAATTTTGTATAGTAAGCACAGCCGGGTTACCAGTACAGATAGATACATTATTAATTTGAGGAGCTACAATAAAGAAGGCGAAATAGGCGCTTATGCTTCCGGCTACTCCACCAATATATAGACGTACACCGTCGTAACTAATATTCTGAGGAGCATAGGTGTATTCTCCGTTTAAAAATGCATATTCTGAACCCACTAATGCAGTTGCATTAGTTAACTGCACTTTCATACTTGTAAATAATGCAAGGGATGTAGTTGCTTTTATTATTAGTGGTGTGGAGGCAATAGGTTTATTAGTGCCTGTAAATTGTAGATTTTGCCAGGCACTACCAACTACGACAGAATTTAGACTTGAAAAATTTGTAAAATCGCCATCAACAGCACGACCCGGAAATGTTACAGAAGATAAACCCGTAACACCAGTTTGTTGAGCATTGGCATATACCCGTTGCGCATAAAGGGTATTAATGGATAATGTACATACACACAGTAATACAAATACACTTGTGTATATGGCCACAGCTATGGCTACATTTTTTTTATAGGGTTTCTGGAACAAAGAGTTTAATGCGCTGTTTTTATATTAGGATATTGGAAGGCAAAAATATATCGATTATATAAAACAACCTATAAGCAAAAATGCCAAAACTTGTTGAGTATTAACACTTAAGAGCATCGAAATGGTTGATAATTGTCAACCATTTCGATGCTCTTTGTTTTTATAAGAATCCCAGACGCACTATACCTTCACCTATTTCCTTTATGCAAAAAAGAGCGCATATGCGCTCTTTTTTGCATAAAATTAAAAATATTACACTCTATCAATATGTTATCGTTACAAACGCACCTCCCGGAGCATCTTTTGCTGGAAGATGTCCGTGAGAAACATGTTGAGAACTTGCAAAGTTATAAACTACATAAAACCCATTTTCTAACCAAACCGAGCTAGGCAAGTTAGTGGGTGTGAAACTGACAGTAATTTCTTCTCCGACAAGATTTGGAATATCTGTAAACACCGCTCTATAAGATTTTGCATTATTATCCACAGGTATCTTCACTACTGTTTGCATCACACAATAGTCGCCATGAGCCGGATGGTTGGGCACACGTTGTACATAAATTACTTTTACATCATTTTCTACCCTTACTTGCCCCACAATAGTTTCTCTATGCATCCAGGCCGACCATCCGTTACCTTGGGTAATTCTAAATTCAACTTTGGCAGTAATGGTTTCCACCCCTTTCTTAACTTCTTTGTCAGTTGCGTTATAAGTAATGTGATTTACAGTAGTGGTTTGTTGTGTGGTACCACCGGCAAAATGTCCATATGTACCGGCTGTGCTCCAGTTAACCCTGTATTGTACGGAGCTATTATTAACAATAGGGTCAGTACCATCAGCGTTTAAAAGGTATAATTTTAAGCTGGAGTTATCATACTTTGGCGATAACACAGCCCCCGTTGGTTTCATATTAATTCTTATCTTCTTTACATTGATGTTAGCGGTATCGGCACCATATTTAGTTTTTGTACCCCCGTTATTTTTTATATAGGCTGTTACTATTACCTTTTCTATATTATTCTCATTAGGTGTGTTTTTCCCATAGTAGTTTATATTGTTAGCGGTGGTAGTAAAAGTGGTTCCTTCGGTACTACCGTTTTTTAGTACACCAAAAGTGCCGGCAGTTTTCCATTCATATTCTAAGGTTTCGCCATTATTTAAAACTGTATTGGCGTTTACGGTAAGCGCATGGTTTGTAAATGCCATTACATCCGAAGTTTTGGGGCTAACTTTTACATTATGTGTATTTACAAGCACCTCAAATTCTTCCATCTCTTTATAATCATCATAACGTACTAAAATAAAAGGGTCGTCGCTTACATCAATCAAGTCATCTAAAAAGTCCAATGTTTTTTTTGTTTTAGCCTTAACGTCTAATAACTCATTTTGTGTAGGAAATTTTACAGCACCGCCAACAGCATCACTCAGTTCATTAAATAGGGCACTAATAATACCTGTTGCTGTTTGGTCGGTAGCAGCCATTGCTGCTGCAAATTTTTTTATAGCACTTGTTACGTTGCCTGCCTGTATAGCTGCAAGTATACCCGGATCGTCTTTGGCAATTTGTTCTACATTAAAGCGAAACGAACTTAGTTTATCATCGTCTAACATATTAATGTATTTGTTCGCAGTGTTTTCAAAGCCTCTTGTGCCAACGGCATCCAACATAAAAGGAGCAAGAATGTCGTAGGCTAAATAATCATAGTACAATTCTTTCAATTTTGCTTTTTCGACATTGGTTAATGCTACTAATGCGGGATTGCCCGGACCAATTATTCTTATGCCATATTTTACCTCTTTTTCATTTGCTTTAATAGGCACGCCAATTGGTCCGGTGGTAACTGGTTGTGGGTTAGTGAGGTTGCCATAATTTGTAAGTACATTTCTTTCTTTTTTTACTTTATTTACTTTCAAATCTTTTTCGGCTGCATCGTCAAAGTCTATTACCTGAAAAATAGTTTGCCAATTGTCATTTGCATCTCTGAAGCCTTTTTTATAAACAAAAGCATGTGCCCGTCTGTACCACATGTTAAGTATATTAATATTTTCATCATCAGCTTTTTCCACTTTTAATTTGCTTTTAACTAAGCCGTCTAATACATTAACTTGTTTGGCCAGTATATCTATTGTAACAGGTTTGCTGGCTTTTATAGCTTCTTTTAACAGTGTTACAAAACCTCTTTTTTCAAGTAACAAATGGTCGGTTTTAAAAGCTTGTTCCATTTGTGTATAATAACTGGTTAGTTTGTCTGATGAAGCCGATAAATTTAAAAAAGAATACCGAAGACTATCTGATAAAAAATTTAACTGCAAGCCATTAAAAAGTAAGGCTTGTGCGGTAGTTTTTATAGAGATTTCTTTATTTTCTGTATATACATAAGACATTAGCACTAAACGATCGGTTTGGTCAAATAAAAACACGTTATTACAACTATTTTTAATAACAGAAATAGTTGCCTTTCCATCGGCACTTACAGCGTAGGCTTTGCCCATACTATAAATTTTTGTTTTTGAAAGATCCAGGCTGTTTCCTGCGGGTAACACCACACGTAAATCTAAATTGGTCATTCCGGCTTTTGGGCCAGTATCACTACCATCCGATGATTCTTTAGGTTCTTTTTTACAAGCATTAAAAAACAAAATGCTTACCAATGCAATTAATAACAACGATGCTTTTTTCATGTTAGACAGTTTTTTAGTTAACTATATATCGTATTGGTATAAAAAATGTCATCAAACAAAAAGGAACTTTTTTAGCATAGCAGCTATGTTTTGTGCTTATTTCGCCGTTTTTTGCTCATGGGCAAAATACTGAGGGCTATTGCAAGGGGTTAACTGCGTTTAGGTATTTTAACTTTAAGCCTGAGAAATATTGAATGAGTGGTTTTGTTTTTTTATAAAAAACCTTACCTTTGCGGCGCCATAAGGGAAAACTGTACACGTAAGTGTACCAGAAATGCGGAGTTTTCTTTACATGGCAAATTATGAGAGTCTAATCACACATATCGGCACTTTTTACGTAGTAAACATAAACCACTACGTACCTAATACCTTCATTCCCAGCCGATAACCACCTGCAAAATTGCTGATAAGCGAACAGTAAGTACAAGAGTGCGACGCAACGAAAGCTGATAGTAGCACTACAGATGACACAATAAATATTTTTATACATAACACGTAAACATTCAAATTAAATAGTCATGGCTGACTTAAAACTTCAGAGAAACTTTGGTATTGCCGCCCATATTGATGCCGGTAAAACCACAACTACAGAACGTATTTTACGTTATACCGGAATGATTCACCGTATTGGTGAGGTGCATGATGGTGGTGCTACAACCGACTGGATGGAGCAAGAGAAAGAAAGAGGTATTACCATTACCTCGGCTGCTGTAAGCTGTAACTGGAATTTTCCTACAGTAAAAGGTACTGCTGATGCTAACAGTAAAAAATACTCTTTTAACATTATTGATACTCCGGGTCACGTTGACTTTACCGTAGAGGTGGAGCGTAGTATGCGTGTACTGGATGGTCTGATCGCTTTATTTTCTGCGGTTGATGGTGTGGAGCCACAATCTGAAACTGTATGGCGCCAGGCTAACCGTTACAATGTACCCCGTATTGGTTTTGTAAACAAAATGGACCGCAGCGGTGCCGATTTCTTAAACGTGGTAAAACAGGTGAAAGAAATGTTAGGTTCTAAAGCTGTGCCTTTACAGTTACCAATTGGTGCTGAAGATAATTTCCAGGGTGTTGTTGACCTTATCAAAATGAAAGGTATCATCTGGCACATGGAAACTGAAGGTATGACCTTTGACGAAATTGATATTCCTGCTGATATGCAAGCGGAAGCTGAAGAATGGCGTGCAAGCCTGGTTGAGGCAGTAGCAGAATATGATGACCAGTTAATGGAGAAATTCTTTGAAGATCCTAACAGCATCAGCGAAGACGAAATTCATGAAGCTATCCGTAAGGCTACAATTGACCTGAGCATTGTACCTATGATGTGCGGTTCTTCATTTAAAAATAAAGGTGTACAAACTGCACTGGATGCCGTTTGTCGTTACCTGCCTTCTCCGGTAGACGTTGAAGCTATCGAAGGTACAGACCCTAACGATCCTGAAGTGAAAATGTACCGTAAACCGGATCCTAAAGAGCCGTTTGCTGCATTGGCATTTAAAATTATGACTGACCCATTTGTAGGTCGTCTGGCTTTCTTCCGGGCTTACTCTGGTCACCTGGATGCAGGTTCTTATGTATTGAACGTACGTAGCGGTAAGAAAGAGCGTATCAGCCGTATCATGAAAATGTTTGCCAACAAACAAAACCCTATCGATTTTATCGAGGCAGGTGATATTGGTGCAGCGGTTGGTTTTAAAGAAATTAAAACCGGTGATACCCTTTGTGATGAGAATCACCCGATTGTACTGGAGAACATGTTTATTCCTGAGCCGGTAATCGCTATTGCGGTTGAACCTAAAACGCAGGCCGACGTTGATAAAATGGGTATGGCTATCGCCAAGTTGGTTGAAGAAGATCCTACCTTACGTGTAAATACTGACGAAGATACCGGCCAAACCATTTTACGTGGTATGGGTGAGCTTCACTTAGAAATTATCATTGACCGTATGCGTCGTGAATTTAAAGTAGAAGTAAACCAAGGTGCTCCTCAGGTGGCTTACAAAGAGGCTTTCAACACAACTGTACAACACCGTGAAACCTTGAAAAAACAAACCGGTGGTCGTGGTAAATTTGCCGACGTTATGTTTGAATTAGGCCCGGTTGATGAAGATTGGAAAAAAGAGAATCCGGATAAAAACTTCCAGTTTGTTAACAACATCGTAGGTGGTTCTATTCCTCGTGAGTTTATTGCTCCAATCCAAAAAGGTTTTGAAGCATCAATGACCACAGGAGTATTGGCTAACTACCCGGTTGACAATATGAAGATTCGTATTTTCGACGGTAGCTTCCACGCAGTTGACTCTGACGGTATGTCGTTTGAGTTATGTGCTAAACAAGGTTTCCGCGAAGCGGCACGTAAAGCAAAACCAGTATTACTTGAGCCTATTATGAAAGTAGAAGTTATTACTCCTGCTCAGTACATGGGTGATGTTACTGGTGACTTAAACCGTCGTCGTGGTATGATGGAAGGTATGGATAGCCGTGCCGGTGCCGAGGTTATTAAAGCCAAAGTTCCGTTAAGCGAAATGTTTGGTTATGTAACGCAATTGCGTTCATTATCTTCAGGTCGTGCATCATCTACCATGGAGTTCTCTCACTACGCTGCTGCTCCAAACAACATTTCTGAGGAAGTGGTTGCAAAAGCAAAAGGTAAAGTAAATGCATAATTAATATTGTAATTACTACATAAAAGCACCCCGCAGTTTACTGTGGGGTGTTTTGTTTTATGGTACCGGCTGCAGTGCTACTAGCATCGTCCCTTGCGTCGCACACTTGTGCTGCATATTGCTATTGGGCACTTTAAGTACGCTGTGTTTGTTAGCGAGTAGCGGATAAGCAGCAAGATTTTTATTGCTAACAATTATGAGTTATTATACTTTAATATTACTTTTAAAAAATATTAAATCCACCACCATGAGTATTAAATCACTTTTTTCAAGTGTTGTAATTTGGTTATTATTTTCTTTTCAATCGCAAGCGCAGGATAATAATGCAGCAATAGATTATAACGATTACCTGGCTTCAACAACCGATACCTTGTATACCTTAGGCAGTAAATGGGGAACCAAATTTGGTGAGATAAAAGAAAAACGGGAGTTTGAAAAACTGGCACCGGTGCGTAAAGAAATACAAAATTTTATTGTGCGTAAAAAGATGGAGATATTCCTGATGAAGGATTATAAAGGTTCTGTAAAGCTCAGGTTGGCCATGGTTGAGTTTTTGTGTTTTCAGGATTACATGATAGGGCAGGGTTTTCTGCCTTTTGAGAGCCTGAGTAAAACAGTTTCGGATAATGTTTTGGAAAAGTATGTTGAAAAGCTAAGCACATTGGCAGAAGGTGAGGGTGAAATGTTACAAAAGGTAGTTAAAGAACAAGAGGCGTATGCTGCTAAAAATGGATTTAAGATGGAAGAATAAGTTTGGTTAAAATAACAACCGCAATGCCATAACAACTTGTTATGGTATTGTGTTTACAGCAACTATGCAATTACCACCTTTTACTCTCAACAATTGTTTATTTTTGCGTACCAATATACATTCATGGCGCAATCTTATAGTCAGGCTAAGGCATTATGGGCAATAACCAGGGCAAGTTTTAAAGCAATATTTAAACAGCCGGCTTCTATTATTTTTAGTTTACTTTTTCCTATTATTTTTATCCTCATTTTTGGTGCATTCAGTAATGGTGGCAGCAGTAGTCAGCCTATTGCTATTATACCCGGCAGTGATACGGCCAATGCTTTTTTTGACAGTATAAAAGCCAATCCCTACATAAGGATTGCTTCACTGAAAGATACCGTAGCGATGCGGGAGGCAATTGAAAAAGGCAGTCTGACAGCTATGCTGCGCATTGATAAGCAGGCGACAGATTCTTTTCATACCTATAAAGTAAGAATAATTGCCACATCGGCCAGTGGCAGTAATCTGGGAGAACTATTACAACAACTGGACTACCTGGCCATAAAAACTGAACTGGATGAAGCCCATATTAATGATAGACATTATCGTTTAGAGCCAACTGTATACGAAGGACGTAAGTTTCGCCGCATTGATTTTATTTTACCAGGGCAGTTAGGCTTTTCCATCTTATTTGCTACCTTATTTGGTATTGCTATTACCTTTTTTAACCTGCGGGAACAATTGGTGCTGAAACGTTTTTATGCTACGCCGGTAAAAAAAATAAATATTTTAATAGGTATAGGTGCCAGTCGTTTGTTTTTTCAGGTAGTAAATGTATTGGTGTTAATTTTGTTCGGGTATTTCTTTTTAAACTTTACGTTGGTACACGGTGTTATTACCCTGGTTGAAATGTTACTGTTAACCATGGTAATGTTGTTTTTGCTGATGGGGGTGGGTTTAATTATCAGTAGTGTGGCAAAAACAGATGCAATTATTCCGTTGCTGATTAATATTTTCGGCTTTCCGCAAATGTTATTGTCAGGTACGTTTTTTCCGATAGAAGTGTTTCCAAAATGGTTGCAGGACTTATGCCAGGCATTACCGCTAACACAGTTTAATAATGCCATGCGTAAAATATCTTTTGATGGGTTACACTTGTTTGACTGTTGGAAAGAATTAGGCATTTTAGGTATTTGGATTGCCGTTATTTATGCTGTATTAAATAAATTAATGAAGTGGGAGTGAGGGAAAATTAGATAATTAGACAATTTGGTAATTAGGCAATGAAGTGATGAGTCAGAAATAGTCAACAATATTATATCTTTTAATCCCTTCCGAAGGAGGGGTTTGGGAAGGCTTAAAATTTTTGTTTTGAAATTAATAAAATTAGCACTGATAAGTTTTGTGATCCTGTTTCTGTTAGTAACAGGCATTACTTTTTTTATTCCATCTAACATTCGTATTTCCCGGGCGGTAAATATTAATGCTAACGCTGGCACAATCATTGCGCAAATTAATGATATTAGAAACTGGAAAAACTGGTACCCCGGGTTTGATACATTGGCGCTGGAAAAACCAATTGAAGAAAACGGGAAAGTAACTTTTGCCGAGGTAAAAGGATCACAAATTTCTTTAGTGCAGGATAGTGTAAATCACCTGATGGCAACGTTAAGTAAAGCCGGATCGCAAAAGACAAATATGGGTTGGCAGGTAATTGAACATGCGGGTTCGGATTTAGTGACCGTACAATGGTACATTGACTTTAAATTAAAATGGTACCCATGGGAAAAATTTTCCAGTTTATCATTTGAAGCCAGGTACGGCTCTATGTTAGAAAACGGATTAGCAGGATTAAAGAGTTTTTTAGAAACCAAATAATATTAAACCCCTCAATTGTAATTATCATGAAAGCATTATTTTTTACGGCCTTTGCTATGTGTAGCATGTTGGTAGTACAAGCACAAAATGAAACCGATAAACCAAAACCTAAAAGTCCACCGGCTGTAGCCAAAGCAACTATTGCCAGCGGTACAGAAGTGACTATTGATTATAGCCAGCCATCGGTAAAAGGACGCGTAATTGGCGAAAACCTTGAACCTAAAAAAGGGGAAGTATGGCGTGCAGGTGCTAACGCAACCACTATTTTTGAAGTAAGCAAAGACGTAACCATTAATGGTAAAAAATTACCCGCAGGCAAATACGGTTTTTTTACTATTGACAATGGCGATAACTGGACTATTATTTTTAATAAAGTATGGAAAGACTGGGGTGCTTATAAATACAAAGAAAGTGAAGATGCTTTGCGTATAACGGTGCCTGCAAAAAAAGATAATACACCTTTTACCGAAACACTTACTTACGCCGTAAATAAAAGCGGTGAAGTAAACTTGTTATGGGGTGGTATAAAAGTAGGATTTGTAGTAAAGTAGTTGATTACTAGTTAATTAGTGTAAGCCGGAACAAGCTGAAATGTTTTATAACAAACATTTTAATTTGTTTCGGCTTTTTTGTTGCTTATGTTGCACCCGTAATGCAGCGGTTGAGAAACAGTGGTTGTCAACCTTACGAATTAATGACAGATGAAAGGCGTTTAATACAGGATTGCCTGAAAGGCAAATTAAGTGCACAAAGGGAGTTGTACGAAAAGTACGCCGGCAGCATGCTGGGGGTATGTTTTCGTTATACCCGCTCGTTACCCGATGCCGAGGATGTATTACAGGAAGCTTTTGTAAAAGTGTTTAATAAACTTGGTCAGTTTAAATTTGAAGGCGAATTGGGCGGTTGGATACGCCGCATTATGGTAACCACCGCATTAAACTATTTAAAAAAGAATAAAAGGTACCAAACCGAAATGTATTTTACCGAGGAGTACATGCACCCGGTAACAAACGATAACCCCGAAATAAATATTGAAGCAAAAGAAATTGCCAATTTAATAAGGCAATTACCACAAGGGTATCAGGTAATTTTTAACCTGCATGCCGTAGAGGGGTATTCGCATGTAGAAATTGGACAAATATTAGGTATTAGTGACAGTACTTCCCGTTCGCAATATGCCCGTGCCAGGGCCGTATTAATAAGCTGGATAAAAGCTTTGCAGGAAGAAAGGCTGTCTGACAATGAAAAGTTAACTTATGTTGGCAAATGATTTTGAGAAAGAGGTAGAGCAGCGGCTGGCCCAATTACAAATGAGGCCATCCGATGGCGTATGGCAAAAACTGGAAGCAGGTTTGCAAAAGAAAAAAAGAAGAAGGGCTTTCTTCCTGTTTTTTCTTACGGCATTGGTATGCACCGGTGGCGGTTTTGTTGCCTGGCAGCAACTTAACCCTGCACAACCGCAAATGGTTAATACAACAGGGACAGATATAACACCTGATAAAAATAAATTAACAGCAAACGAAACAACAACCTTAACAAATATTAATACCAACACAACAGTAGATACAACGGTAAATACAAAAAATGACGAGGTAGTTAAACAGCCGGCAATACCTGCAAAAGCCGATAATGTACATACAATTACCGATAAAAAAGCAATCAGTAATGTAGATGTAGCTACAGTAAATAAAAAACCTAAAAACAAAAAAAATATTGTTGTTAAGGCTAATACAAATAAAGTTAACACCGATATTATTGATATAACTGGTACTCCTGCTAATGTAAATGACGATGCCGTTACAAATAATAGCATAATAGCCGTAAATGAAAATTCAGATGCTGATATAATAACAAAACGTAAATTAACCGTAGCCAGTAATTTATCCGATAAAAGCTTTGTAAACATAACCGATACCAATAGCATAACTGATATTCCGGTAAATATTGCAAGCATACCACAACATATAGTAACACAGGGAGAAATAGTAAAAATAACTAAGAAAAAATATCCGTTTTATTGGGGTGTAGAAGTAATGGCAGGTGTTTCTGGTACAATGGATAAAATTGAGGGTGTAAATAAAAGTATGCAATTAGACGCTCCTACGGCGGGTTATAATAATGGTTTAAGTCCGGTATTAAGTAATAGTGCGGTATGGGAAAGCCAAAATACGCATCGTGCTTCTACCGCACATTCATTTGGTTTGGTTGGGTACAAGCAATTAACCCGTCGCAATGCAGTATCCGTTGGTTTGTCGTATCAGTATTTATCTACCATAAGTAAAATTGGTGATAGTAGTACCACGGTATCTAATAATGCCAATATGCGTACTTATTATTATGGCCGCGAATTAAAAAATCATATCAACAAGTTTCATTTTATCAGTATACCGGTAACACATCATCTTATACTAAACAAAAACGAAAACATGCCTTTCAGTTGGGATTTGGGTGGGTCTGTAAGTCGTTTAATAAGCACCAACGCATTAGTAGCGTCGTCATATTTAGGTGGTAGCTTTCATGAGGATGATAAGTCGTTTACTAAAACACATTTTTTTATACATACAGGATTTACCATTGGCTTTACCAATAATAAAAACAGGGTATGGCAAATGGGCCCCGTATTAAATTATGGTATTAATAAAATTGGCCAATTAAAAGGCGATGATAAAAATTTTTGGGAGGTGGGTATAAAACTAAGATGCTTATTACAGTAGTAAAATAAAGGTTGATTTTTTTTTATTAAGTCAGCACCAGTACTGCTATCATCGTCCCTTGCGTCGCACACTGCATCGTTCCGTTCATTAATCATCAGAAGAAAGTCCGAAAGTAAGTAAGACAAAAAGACCATAAGATGCTTGTACTAGATGATGAACATTTGCCAATATTCAACAAAATATTAAATCTCTCTCAATTCTCAAATCTGTATTCTCCTCAAATCCTACATCTTCAAATCAGAAATCCGACATTATTCTTCATTTTCAAATCACCAAATTTCCAAATCAATTCCCCTGTTTCAAAAATTTAATATTACGCATAATGCCTTTGTATTTGCTTCGCTTTAAAGGCGAATGCTTAAATATTTTTTTAAAACTTTCTTCGCTCATATCTTCCCATTGTTTTGTACTAAGGTTTAATAGTTCGGGTACAGGTGTAAAACCGTTTTCGTTATTGGGTTTACTAAATCTATTCCAGGGGCATACATCCTGGCAGGTATCACAGCCAAACATCCAGTCATCAAATTGGCCTTGTAAGTGTGGTGGTATTAATTCATCTTTTAACTCAATAGTAAAATAGGAAATACACTGGCTGCCGTTAACAACTTTGTTAGGTAGTATAGCCTGGGTGGGACAGGCTTCAATACATTTTGTACAAGTGCCACAAAAGTCCTTCGCCATCGGGTCATCGGGTATTAAATCCAAATCGGTAATAAGGGTAGCAATAAAAAAAAACGAGCCACTTTGTTTGTTAATAATATTACCATTTTTGCCAACCCAGCCTAAACCGCTTTTTTGCGCCCAGGTTCGTTCCAACACCGGGGCTGAGTCAACAAATCCGCGGCCGGTAATAGACCCAATTTTTTCGTTTAGTATAAATAATAACTGGTTTAAGGCACCTCTAATTACGGTATGATAATCTTCACCAAATGCATATTTGGAAACTTTTGGGGTATCAGTTTGCTGGTTTTGCGAAGGGTAATAGTTTTTTAAAAAGGTAATAACGGATTTTGCACCCGGAACCAGTTTTGTGGGATCAACACGCATGTCAAAATGGTTTTCCATATAATGCATGCTGCCATGCATTCCTTTATGTAACCAATTTTCCAGTTTACGGGCATCATCATCTAAAAAGCCAGCCTTGGCAATGCCACAATAATCAAAACCGCAAGTTGTTGCGGCCTGTTTAACCAATTGTGTATTTTTTTCAATAATGCTCAAGTACGAGTTTTTTGCAAATTTATGATGCTTTTGGGGTATAAAAGAACTTAATATATTTTGAATGTTTATAAGATGCTTGCGGTTAATACGATGTTGATTAGCGAACGGGACGATGCAGTGAGTGACACAACATAAGCCGATTAGTATTACCACAGTTGGTTAAATAAAAAAAAATTGCTAATATTGAAGCATTACAAAACCACTTAAGCCATGCCAATCCGCCACCTGGTATCAGTATCTTGTATGTTATTGTTTTATTGCTTTGTTGCTGCACAGGATAAATCGCCTTACAAATATGGTAAGGTTACTCCCGAAGATTTTAAAACTACAGTGTATAGTATTGACTCTAGTGCCAATGCGGTTGTTGTTGCGCATATTGGATCGACCCAATTAGTAGGTAATACAAAGGGTGGTTTTTCGTTGGAGTATAAAGTGTACAAACGTGTACATATTTTAAACAAAAATGGTTACGATAAAGCGAATGTGAATATTCATCTTTATACCAACGGGCAAAGTGAAGAGAAACTGGATAAGTTAAAAGCAACTACTTATAATTTGGAAAATGGAAAAGTTGTTAGCACTAAACTTGAAAATAAGTCGGGCTTATTTAAGGACAAGCTTACAAAAAATAATATCCTGAATAAGTTTACTTTTCCAAACGTGAAAGAAGGTTCAATTGTAGAATATGAATATCATATAACATCGGACTTTTTATTTAACCTGCAACCGTGGACTTTTCAGAGTGATGTGCCGGAGGTATGGAGTGAGTACAATGTATCTATGCCGCAATTTTTTTATTATGTAACCTTGGTTCAAGGGTATCAACCATTCCATATAAGAGAATCAAAAAACAGCCGTAGTAACTTTACAGTAAGTGATGTAGGTACTAGCTTAAGTTCTGAAAGAGTTTCATTTACCACCGGCGTAACAGATTACCGATGGGTAATGAAAGAAGTTCCGGCATTAAAAGAAGAGTCTTATACCTCGTCACTAGATAATCATATAGCCAAAATTGAATTTCAGTTAGCAGAAAGAAGAGAGCCGTTAACCTATCAACGGATAATGGGCTCCTGGCCTGATGCTACAAAACGTTTATTGGAAGATGAAGACTTTGGTGCCGTTTTAACTAAGGATAATAATTGGTTGAACGAAACAATACAAACTATTACAACCGCGGCGGACTCTAAAACTGAAAAAGCTAAAAAGTTATATGCATTTGTAAGGGATAATTTTGTTTGCACAAATCGTGGAAGTATATATCCCAAACAATCAATGCGTGATGTGTTGAAAAAACGTAGTGGAACTGTTGCGGAACTGAATATATTATTGGTTTGTTTATTACGTAAAGCGGATATAGCTGCAGATCCTGTTTTGATGAGTACAAGAGGCAATGCTACGATGTATGCTATGTATCCTTTAATGGATAGAGTGAATTATATTTTAGTACAAACAATTATAGATGACAAAACTTTTTATTTAGATGCTACAGAACCCTATGGTTTTGGTAAATTAGATTATACCTGTTATAACGGGCACGCAAGGGTGGTAAACAAAACAGCCGATCCGGTGCATTTTACTGCTGATTCTTTATATGAAAAAAAGCTAACCTCTATGTTTTTTATTCATGATAAAGAAAAAGGTTTTCAAGGTACATTGCAACAAAGTTTGGGACAGTTTGAATCGGCAATTATTCGTAATAAAGTAAAGAGTAAAGGAAAGGATCAGGTGTTTGCCGATATTAAAAAAGAATATACAGGCGAAGTAGATATAACCAAAGAAGTACTTGATTCTTTAAAAGATTATGATATGCCGTTGGGTATAAAATATGATATTGGTATAAAAAGCTTTGGTGAAGATATTGTTTACTTTAATCCCATGTTTGCAGAAGGCTTTAAGTCAAACCCTTTTAAATCGGCAGAAAGATTTTACCCGGTAGAGATGCCTTATTGTATAGACGAAACATTTCTTTTAAGAATGGATATTCCGGAGGGGTATAAGGTGGATGAGTTACCGCGGTCTATGATGTTGAAGCTGAATGAAAATGATGACGGTATATTTGAATACCGTATTGCTGCCTCAGGAGAGACTATATCGTTACGTGCGAGACTAACAATAAAAAGAACTTTTTTTGCACCTGAAGAATATGAAATGTTAAGAGAGTTTTTTAATATGGTGGTTAAAAAACAAAGTGAACAAATAGTTTTTAAAAAGAAATAATTCTTTGTCGATTTATGAAACGGTCATCAATAATTGTTGCAATATTTTTATGTAGTACTATAAACATAATGGCTAATAATGGTAATTATGCTGTTAGTAATATACCTGTAAGTTTATTGGTTAATGCTAATGTAGTGGTAAGGTTGGAAAGCATGAACTTTAAGCTGGTTAATGATGGCCAAGCAACTTATGAAAGTATATTGGCCGTTACTATTTTAAATGAGAATGGGGATAAGTATGCGGGTTTTCTGGACTATTATGATACATTCAGGGATATTAAATCGGTTGAAGGAAACTTATATGATGCCACCGGCAAAAAAATAAGAAGTTTAAAGAAAAAAGATATACAGGATTTAAGTGGCGTAAGTGATATGAGTTTGATGGAGAGTGATCGGATTAAACGCCATAACTTTTACCATAAAGTATATCCTTATACGGTAGAATATATTGTAGAGGTTAAACAAAACGGCACCATGTTTTACCCTCAATGGAAGCCCCAGGGGGCTGAATTTATAGCAGTGCAAAAAAGTGTGTTTAGCATAACGGGTCCTGAGGCATATCAGTTCAGGCATAAGGCTTATAATTTTGAAGGTAAACCTGCTATAACAACCGAAAAGGGTAAAAGCACTTATACCTGGCAGGTTGAAAACCTACCTGCATTTGTACGTGAATCGTATTCACAACGCATCAGCGAATTTGTTCCTGTAGTTTTGGTTGGCCCAACTGCTTTTGAAATGGAAAAGTACAAGGGGGATATGAGTACCTGGAAAGATTTTGGCTTATTTGTTTATCAGCTTATATCTAACCGTGATAAACTTCCGGATAATCTAAAGGCTAAAGTGCATGAGTTGGTAAAAGGTTTAAACACCACTGAAGAGAAAGTGAATGTATTATACAATTATCTGCAAAAAAATACGCGTTACATTAGCATTCAATTAGGTATTGGCGGCTGGCAACCTTTTGATGCAAAATATGTAGCCGAAAAAAAGTATGGCGATTGTAAAGCACTCACCAACTTTATGGCAGCTTTATTAAAAGAAGCCGGTATAAAATCAGATTATGCTTTAATACGTGCAGGTGAGGGGGCTACCAATATGTATGATGATTTTCCTTCCTCACAATTTAACCATGTTATTTTATGTGTACCCATGCCAAAAGATTCAATTTGGTTGGAATGTACCAGTCAGGATGTGGCAGCAGGTTATATGGGCAAATTTACAGGAAACAGGCATGCATTATTGGTAAATGAAACAGGAGGCTATTTAGTACGTACACCTAATTATACTGCTAATGATAATTTACAAATACGTAATATTAGTGCTAGATTATTGCCCGATGCTACACTGGAAATAAAAGCCCGTAATAAATATACCGGTTTACAGCAAGACGATATGCATGGTATGATTAGTAATTTATCAAAAGATAAAGTGAAAGAATACCTGCAGGATAATTTTAGCCTTACTACTTATGATATAGCTTCATTTGATTATAAGGAGTTGAAGCAACGCATACCTATACTACAGGAAAACCTGGATATAACAGTTTACAATTATGCTACTATAACAGGTAAAAGATTATTTGTTACCCCTAACCTATTAACCCGTTCAGGTACACGTTTGCCTGCCAATGATAAACGTAAACAACCCGTCTATTTAACCTATCCCTATATAGATGTTGACTCGGTAACAATAGCCATCCCTGCCGGTTACAAGGCAGAGTCTGTTCCTAAAGATGTAAACTTGGATACCAAATTTGGCACCTATACTTCCACTACAAAAGTATTGACCGATAAAATAGTTTACTATCGTAAAGTACAACAGGCAAGCGGTCTGTTTCCGCCTGATTCTTTTAACGAGTTAAGTACCTTTTACCAAGACATTTACCAATCGGATAGAGCAAGAATTGTTTTGGTAAAAGATGAAACCGAGAAAAAAGCTTTTTAAGGACAGATAGATTTAAAAGCTACATCTGTTGTCATCTTTATGCTTTTGGTTATCTGTGCAGCTTCTATTCTTTGCGGTTGTTTTAACAAGCTTATATAGCCGTATTTTTTACATATATCAATGGTAATTGTATTACCTTCAAAATCATAAAGGCTAATTGCATTTGCATCGTCACCGGCAACACCATTGGCCCAACCGGTTAATGTATAGGGGAGACCTTCTGTTAATTTAGAGGCCGTTTTAATTACGCCATTAGTCGTATGTATTTGTAGCAATTCGTTTATCGATGCTTCGCTGAGTATTTGTTTGCCTTTATAATTTCCTTTATTTAATAAGGTACGTACCAAAATGGCTAAGTCTTCGGCGGTGCTATTGGCTCCATCTGCCGGGCGAATGGCGCTGAAATCAGTGGTACTAAAATTTGTTCTACGCATGCCTAATGGCGATAATAAATGTTGTTTAACCAACACTTCAAATTTTCTTTTGCCTACTACTTCTACAACTCTACCGGCAATATTTGGTCCTGCCAATCCATAACTAAAAGCTTCGCCTGCATTATAATCTATTTCTCTCGATGCATAATTATCTGCGAGATCTTCCAGCGTTTTATATTTTTTAATCAGCCTTGCACCCGCTTTTTCTTGTTTAATACCGGTGTAGTGGGATAGGCAATGTCTTATCGTTAAATAATTTTTATTGTAACGTGCAAACTCCGGTAAATAAGTAGCCACATTATCATCTAACGATATTTTTCCTTCCTCAACAAATTTCATTACCATCATAGCCGTTAACAACTGGCTAAGATCGCCAATGGGTAAAACCGTTTTACTAACATGCACATCTCCCATTTCTTTTTTATAAATCGTAGTATCGGCCGTGGTAATGGACGTAACAAAATTGTTTCCCAGTTGTTTTTGTTTACTGGTAAGCAATGCGCTCAACTCAGCATCATCAAACTGTTGTGCCTGCAAAACCTGAAATAATAGCAGTGTTATGCCCACTAAACTGAATTTCAGACAGTTAAAAGTAAATTTATATGCCATAGTTGCTTGTTTTACTTACTGGATTGTAATTTGATATTACGAAACAGATAAATTGAAATTTGCTTATTGTATGAATACTAAAATAAGGCTTAAAAACAAATAATTATCATTACCACTTGTTAATTAATATAGTGTACGGTAATATTTTTTGTTTGTCAACTGTAGCGCTACTATCATCGTCTGTTGCGTCGCACTCTTGTACTGTAGTAATTCTATTGGGCATAGTGCAGTAACCCTGCATTGTAGTAGGTAGGTCTTAGTGAGCAGGTAATAGTAAGGCAGAAATATTAAATAAAAAACAGGCATTATAAATGCTGTAAAACTTATAACACCGTAATAAAAAATAAAAATATGAACTTAGGAAATTTTACCATCAAAGCAGCAGAAGCGTTTCAACAAGCGCAGCAAATTGCTTTTAATGCACAAGCTCCTAATATTGAGACAGAGCATATATTAAAAGCATTATTGGAGCAACAGGACTCTCCAATTGATTACTTATTAAAAAAGAATAACGTTACGCTTAACTTACTGGATAGTAAACTGGATGCCAGTATTCAAAAACTACCTAAAACAAATGGCGATGCGGCACAACAAATCAGCCGCGATGCCAATACAGTGGTGTTGCGTGCAGGGTCTGTACTCAAACAGTTTAATGATGAGTTTGTAACACCTGAACATATATTATTAGCTATTGTTCAGGGTAGCGATAATGCCGCTAAATTATTAAAAGAAGCAGGACTTACTGAGTCAGGTTTGGTTACCGCAATTAAAGATTTACGTAAAGGCGAAACAGTAACATCGCAAACCCAAACGCAGGAATTTAATGCGTTAAATAAATACGCGAAAAACCTGAATGAATTAGCCCGTCAAGGTAAGCTTGATCCTGTTATTGGCCGTGACGAAGAGATACGTCGTACGTTACACATATTGTCACGCCGTACAAAAAACAATCCTATACTGGTTGGTGAACCCGGTGTTGGTAAAACAGCTATTGCCGAAGGTATTGCCCATCGTATTGTAAACGGTGACGTACCGGAAAATTTAAAGTCAAAAATTATTTATGCATTGGACATGGGCTTATTAATTGCCGGTGCCAAATACAAAGGTGAGTTTGAAGAAAGATTAAAAGCTGTAGTAAAAGAAGTAACCGGCAGTGATGGCGAAATTATATTGTTTATCGATGAGATACATACACTTGTTGGGGCAGGTGGCGGCGAAGGTGCTATGGATGCAGCCAACATTTTAAAACCGGCATTGGCACGTGGCGAATTGAGAGCTGTGGGTGCTACTACTTTAAACGAATACCAAAAGTTTTTTGAGAAAGATAAAGCATTGGAACGTCGTTTTCAAAGGGTAGTTATTGATGAGCCTTCGGTGGAAGATGCTATTTCAATCTTACGTGGTTTAAAAGACCGTTACGAAACGCATCACCATGTACGTATTAAGGATGAAGCCATTATTGCTGCGGTAGAATTATCTGACCGTTATATCACCGACAGATTTTTACCTGATAAAGCCATCGACCTGATTGATGAAAGTGCCGCTAAACTTCGTTTGGAGATGAATAGCATGCCGGAAGAATTGGACACCCTGGAAAGGCAGATTCGCCAATTAGAAATTGAAAGAGAGGCTATTAAACGTGAGAATGATGAAGCCAAGTTAAAGCAATTGAATACGGACATAGCTAACCTTTCTGTACAACGTGATACATTTAAAGCAAAGTGGGCCGAGGAAAAGGAAATTGTAGATAAAATACAAAATGCTAAAGCCGGTATCGAGCAGTTAAAACTGGAAGCGGAAAAAGCAGAAAGAGAAGGCGATTATGGAAAAGTAGCAGAAATACGTTATGGTAAAATAAAAGAACAAGAGGAGTTAATTACCAGCGAAACAAAAAGCCTTGCTGATATTAGCGAGAAACGCTTGTTGAAAGAAGAAGTTGATGCCGAAGATATTGCAGAAAGTATTGCTAAAGCAACAGGTATTCCGGTAACAAAAATGTTACAAAGTGATAAGGAAAAGCTATTGAATTTAGAGGAACACTTACATGAGCGTGTAGTGGGGCAGGAGGAGGCCATAACTGCATTAGCCGATGCTATTCGCAGAAGCCGTGCAGGGCTGCATGATCCGCGTAAGCCGATTGGTTCGTTTATATTTTTAGGTACAACGGGAGTAGGTAAAACCGAACTGGCTAAAGCACTGGCAGCATACTTGTTTAATGACGAAAGTATGATGACCCGTATTGACATGAGTGAGTACCAGGAAAAGCATACGGTAAGCCGTTTAGTAGGTGCGCCTCCGGGTTATGTGGGCTATGATGAAGGCGGACAATTAACTGAAGCGGTAAGACGTAAACCCTATAGTGTAGTGCTGTTAGACGAAATAGAGAAAGCACATCCTGATGTTTGGAACGTATTACTACAAGTGTTAGATGATGGTCGTTTAACAGACAATAAAGGTCGTGTAGTAAACTTTAAAAATACTATCATTATTATGACCAGTAATATTGGTAGCCATTTAATATCAGATGCATTTGATGGTGTAAGTGATAATCATTTAGAGGAAGCTGCTGATAAGGCAAAGACGGATGTAATGAACCTGTTACGCCAGACAATAAGACCAGAGTTTTTAAATAGGGTGGATGATATTATCATGTTCCAACCTTTGCATAAAAAACAAATAGAAGCAATTGTTAGAATACAGTTGCGACAATTAGCAGATCTAGTTGCTAAGAATGGTATGCAGTTGGAATTTAGCGATTATGCATTGGAATTTTTAGCTGATCAGGGATTTGATCCACAGTTTGGCGCAAGGCCTTTGAAAAGACTTATACAAAAAGAAATAGTGAACGGATTAAGTAAAAAAATACTGGCGGGTGATATACAACGTGACCATCCGGTATTGATTGATGTTTTTGATAATACCGTAGTGTTTAGAAACGATGCATCTACTGAAAAAGTGTAGGATTGTTTTTTTATAGTGAATGAGTGATGATTATGATTAAAGCTAACCGGTGCCTACCGGTTAGCTTTTTTATTGTAATGATTTATTTTTATGCTAAAACAAACGGCCCTCGCATAGCACGATGTTGATTAGCGATACGCTGTTGAACGGAGCGTCGCAAGTAAAGTTGATTAGTATTCCTGTAGCTGACAACATGAAAAATAAAACAAAGATTAACTGTTTGATTATTGTCAGGCTGAGACATAAATAAAAGCCCGATTATATTCTTTAAAATGACAAGAACATTGTCAGACTGAGCCTGACGATGCCAGCTAAGAATTTTTATTATACTGCATAACCCTTCGTCAAGTTCAGGGTGACAAAAAATCCGCTATTTTATTGAAATTACAACATGAATTAATCTTCAAAACGTTTAATAGCTTTTTCGGCTCTTTCAAAAGCAATTTGTTTTTTATAATTAAACCATTTGTCTTTACGCCAAATACGCATGAGGTTATCAAACCGACGGATAAACAATAAGTTGCGGGCACCTTGCAGGCGTTGTATGTACGAGCTTGATAAAGCACGATGACTAACAGAATAACCATGCGTTTCGTACTGGATGTAATGCCAGAAATGGGCAGGCATAAATAAAGTGTCGCCAAAGTGTAAAGTACACTCCCAACCTTGCAGGTATTTCAGTGCAGGAAATTTTTCATAGTCAGGATTTTTTAGATCAGCAATGCCATGAAAATTATAAGGCAGTTTGTATAATAAGTCTGATTGCTCAGGTGGAAACAACCATACTTTTTTTGCTCCTTCAAATTGTGATAAAAATACATTGCTGATATCAATATCAAAATGATAGCGGGTACTGGAGCCCTGGCCTCCAAAAAACATAAAGGGAAGTGATGTTAAAATATTATTGGTAACCCTGTTTATAACCAGTTGTTTTTTAAACTCCGGTTTTTCGGTTAGCAGGTTAAACAAAAACAGACGGGCTTCTGTAGGGCAGGCTTGTACATAATCAAGATATTCGGAAAACTTCATTTTTGTAGCGGCCTCACTTACTACTTTATCCGGGTGTGCATTTTCGTGCCCATGTACCGATACAATTAAATCGCCGGCATGTTGTTTAAAATAATCGTAGTTCCATAAGTCCAGTGCCGGACTGTCTTTTAAAAAATCTTTTATAATAACGGGTGTTCCTGTTTTAACGTACTGCTCGGTAAAGTCTTTTTTACTAATACCCGATATACTGTTGATGGGAAGTAGCTGCATATCTATATATTTTATTAGTCTACTAATTTAGTAGAGTAAAGTTAATGAAAATGATTTTATAAAAAATATTTTTACAATGCATTAACAATTGGGGTATAATTAATGCCTAAGTAGGCTATCAATCGTTTGTCTTTTGAGATGATGACTCATATTGTAGCAGGCGTTTAATTTTTTGTTTAAACCTTTTAACATATATATGGTCTATGTGAAAGTATTTTCAATAAACAGCTTCTAATACCCAAAATTTACATTTTGTCAGCCACCAAACTATTTTTGCTTCCACTCCTGCTTTTATCGGTTAATCTATTGGCCCAAAAAAAGGTGAATATTACCGGTGTTGTTATCGATTCGGCCGGAACCCTCCTGGCAGGTGCTACTATTAAAGTGGCCAACGAAAAGGATAGCGTATTTGCTTTTACTGATAAGAACGGAAAACTGGAGTTAAGTATAACACCGGTTTTTCCTATTGATATTACGATTAACCTGATGGGTTATATTCCGTACACAAAAAAAATTACATCCATTGTTATCGGCGATGACGGGATTAAACTGGATTCCGTTTTAATGGAAATGGATATTGCTTTATTGCCGGGAGTAGAAGTAACATCTGTGCAGCCAATTGTGGTAAAAGAAGATACAATTGAATATAATGCAAAAGCATATAAAGTAGAAGAAGGCGCACCTGTGGAAGATGCTATTAAAAAAATGCCTGGCTTGGAAGTGGGGAAAGACGGTGCAATTACTGCACAGGGAAAAGCAGTATCCAGAGTGCGGGTAAATGGTAAAGATTTTTTTGGCGGTGACATACAAACGGCGACTAAAAATTTACCGGCCGATATAATTGAAAATATTCAGATTATTGATGACTATGGCGATGAAGCAAACCTGACGGGTATTAAAACAGGTGAGCCGGAAAAAATCATTAACATCAATATTCAAAAAAATAAAAATCGGGGAATGTTTGGCAATGCCAGTGTTTCGGCTGGTGATAAGGGGCGTTTTGGTAGTGGTATTTCGGCCAATTTATTTAGAGATGAAACGCAAATTAACTTTTTAGGTTCTATTAATAACACCAATGCTGACCTGTTTAATTTTAACGGCGGCGGCCGTGGAGGCGGTGCAAGAGGCAGCAATTTTGGTAGTGAAAGCCGTGGGGGTGGTGGCGGGAATGGTATTACGTTATCCCAATCGGCCGGTCTAAACTTCAGAACAAAAATTGGTAACAAATTATCAGTAAACGGTAGTTACAGTTTTTCGGCCAGGCACATGAATATGGCAAGTGAAACTTTTCGCCAGGAAATAAACCCTGATGGAAATTCAAATACGCTTAGTAAAAACAATAGTCATAACTCAAGTTACAATCACCGTATTACAGCAGATATTGAGTATCGTATGGATTCGATGAATTATTTTAAATTCACCCCGTATTTGTCTATATCTAATTCTTCGTCGGAAAGTGATGGTATGTCGGAAATAAGACGCCAGGTAAACAGGCCACAGTGGCGATATTATACTACAGATAATGTATTTAATTCTTCAGGTAACTCTTCTTCGCCTAATGGTGGTGGTAATTTAATGTATCATCATAGCTTTCGTAAAAAGGGTAGAAGCCTGAATATTTCAACAAGTTTAAATGTTTCTTATAGCGAACAATCACGCCAAAGCTATGGTGATTATTATAACGTGACTTTTGATTCTTTAAATAATGTGGTGAACATGCTTGATACCATTCAGCAACAAAGTTCTTACACCGAAAATAAAAACACCGCAAGCAATATAGGTTTATCGTTTAACGAACCGTTGAATAAAAGAAAAACAACTTTTTTAGAGCTTAGTTATCGCTGGAGTAATTCAAATACCGAAAATATTCGTGAGGTAGATGATATTAATCCGCTTACAAACGAAGCCACACCTAATGCAGACCAGACCAATTATTTTAATTACCAGTTTGTAACACATAGGGCCGGTATTAATTTTAAAGGCAGGGAAACTAAATACAATTATACAGTTGGGTTGGTTGTACAACCAAGTATACTAACTGGTCAATCTATTGGTAAAGAAATTGAAACAAATTATAAAAACTTCAATTGGATACCTACTGCCAGGTTTGTGTACAATTTTGCCCGTAGTCATAGCTTAACGGCAACCTACGATGGATCCAGCCGTGAACCGGGCTTTAACCAATTACAACCCGTTTACGATAGTTCAAACCTGAACAATGTATCAGTAGGTAATCCTAATTTACAGGCCGAGTTTACATCAAGGTTTGGTTTAAGTTATAACAAGTTTGATGCGAAGGCTGGTACTTCATTGTTTGCCAACTTAAACTTTGATCAAACTCAGGATAAAATTGTTACCAGCAGGGTTAATAATAAAGAAGGTACAGGGCGTACTACTTCTTACCTGAATACAAATGGTTTTTATAATTTAGGTGGCAATGCTGCTTATACCAAACCATTTAGTAACAAAAAATATTCTTTAACCGTTGGTGCCAATGCTAACTATAGTAACAATATAACTTTTGTAAATAACCTGCGTAATAATGGTAATACCTGGCGTGTGTCGCCGCGTACCAGCTTTCGATTAGATTTGCCCGGTATTATAGATTTGTCAGCTAATGCAAACTACTCTTTCCAACAAATTATTGCCCGATATGATACCGGTGGTAAGCGTGTTAGCGATAACCAAACATTACAGTTAGGATTAAGCGGGAAAAATTTTATTAAAAAGCAATGGATATTTGGTTACGATGTTGCTAAGATGATGAACTTCGGTTTACAAGGAAACGTCAATGCTAATCCGTTAATTATAAATTTATCAGCAGAGTATCGTTTCCTGAAAAGACAAATGGCAGCTGTACGTTTTCAGGCCTTTGATTTGTTGAATGAAAATACTGATGTACGTCGTACCATTAATGGCGATATTACTACAGATAGCCGGACCAATCGTTTAGCCCGCTACTTTTTATTAACCCTCAACTTTCGCTTACAAAAGTTTACCGGTAGTGGTCGTGGTAATACCAACAACCAAGGCAGACGCGGCGAAGGTATGCAGCAGGGTGGTGGCGGCAACCGTGGTGGTGGTAATTCCGGCAGCGGCGGTCGTGGTGGCGGCAGGCCTTAGTTAGTAATACATTTTTTGTTTGTCATCGTCCCCGCCCTGATTGAACTTTGGTTGCGTCGCACACTTGTACTGCAGTAATGCTATTGAGCAATTAGCAGTACTCCGTATTTTAATCGGAGAAACCTGCGTAAGCCCTGACATTTGTCGTGGGTAACTTTACTCAACTATGTGCAAGCCTCTGCGTTTCTCTTGTTAATTCGCTATGGTTTGTATTTAACAACAAGTGTCTGTAAGATTCAAAACTGTTTTCTTAATCCCGACGGCATGGTATTATTATAGCAAAAATCGTAAATGTAGCAGAATCCCGTGTGGTGATATTATTAGTACAATGTTATCCCTTGGGGCTTGTGTCGTTAACATTTTATAGGTGGCCAATGTTGTAAATACTTGCGTCTTACGAACTATTTCACATAAATAATGCAACCTGTACAATATGCAATCAAAATGCTTCAGGAGGAACTAAATATTTCTTACTAAAATTATTAATTATTCATTACTAATTTTTAATTAACATCAGGGAACAATCATCGTCTTCGTATCAATACCGTGCACACTAAAATAACCCAATGCACCACCTTTAATATTCGTTACAGGGTTTGATGGGGTGGCTTGTCCGCTGCCACCGGTGGAGCTACGGTCAAGGCTGAACCAGTATTTATAAATTTCGGGTGTTATACTTAACATCTCAACTTTTACATGGTCACCACTTTCCAGTTTTGGGTCGTTTTCATCTTCATCATCACTAAAATAAAATAACCGCGATTCTGTATGTCTGCCATCGCTGTAATCATCGTTACGTATAAGGTTGCCGCTTATCTTAGAACCGTTAAAATATTGTATGTAGCGATAATTGTTACCCAAGCCAGGCGGGTCCGGATGGTATACAGTAACCATCTTGCGGGTTTGTCCAAACAGCGTTTCATCTTTGGTATTAATGCTATCCATTAAAACTATCTGCGCCATTTTACAAGTAGCGGTGAATAAAGCTGTATTAATATTTACTTTTAGTTCATAACTTCTGCCTGTTGTGGCTACAAATGAAGGGGCAGTATATTGCCCTTTGGTAGCTGTTTCGGTTAAGGGTATAACAGTTGTGCCGTTTTCTGTTATGGTAATAGTAGCATCGCTAATGCCTTCAAAAGTATTGTCTTCATCAAAATCTTTAGTCTGACTTAATAGTACAATACAACCGCCGGGTTTATTGGTAAGATTAGCTTCTATTACGTATCTTTTTTCT
The DNA here is from genome assembly GCA_002399735.1 of Chitinophagaceae bacterium UBA4857. Classification (GTDB taxonomy): domain Bacteria; phylum Bacteroidota; class Bacteroidia; order Chitinophagales; family Chitinophagaceae; genus Terrimonas. Next base: position 82,745 of record DHEF01000014.1, on the reverse strand, counting down.
GCATTATTCAGGTTAAGGTCAATAACTTTTTCGCAGGATGTTATTGTTATAATACCCATTAATACCGCTATATAACTTGACCACTTTCTTGTTGTTGATATATATGTTTTTGTAGTCATGGTATTAAAATTTGAAATTGTAAGAAATGGAAGGAATAAACTTAAACAGCGCATACTGTACGGCCTCGGTTTTTGTAGGATCGTTTTCGTTATCGCGGAAATTAATGGTATAAGCATTTTCTCTTCCGTAAGCATTAAATAAACTAAAGCTTAATTCCGATAATCTGTTTTTCTTGGCTTTTAAAGTCCAGGTAGCACCAATATCTAAACGGTGATAATCGGGCATCCGATAACCGTTGCGTTCGGTGTAATAAAAAATTGTTTCATCGTTTATGCGGTACTTGCCTGCGGGAAAAGTAACCGCATCCCCGGTATAATAAACCCATGTAGCAGATACTACCCATTTTTTACTTAACTGGTACGAGCCTACCAATGCTACATCATGTGTACGGTCTTGGCGGGCATTGTACCATTCATTATTATTAATGCCGTTAATCTTTTTTTCAGTTTTTGATAGCGTATAGCTTAACCAGCCTGTAAACTTACCGCTTGTTTTTTTTAATAGCCATTCTAAACCATAAGCACGGCCTTTACCGAACAATAACTGCGATTCAATAGCATCGCTGTTACTGAATACATCTGCGCCATCACGGTAATCAATCTGGTTTTTCATATCCTTATAATAAGCTTCAACTGTTAATTCCAGTTTGCCTTTTATTAAATCCTGATAATAACCTAGGGATACCTGATCGGATATTTCCGGTTTAATAATGTTGGTACTGGCTATCCATTTATCAGTAGGATTGGAGGAGGTAGAGTTGGATATAAGATGCAAACTTTGCGTGTTACGTACATACGATGCCTTAACCGATGTACGTGGATTAATGATATAGCTGAAAGCAACCCGTGGCTCCGGGTTGTAATAAGTTTTTACAAACTCACCTTTTTTGTAACTGATTGTATCGGTTACATTTCCATCTGCATCTATATTATAAAAATCGCCTTTACCTAAAATACTGAATGCCGACATACGCAGTCCGTATGTTACATTTACTTTAGGTGTAATTTTCCAGGTATCGGTTATGTACAAAGCATTTTCCCAGGAGTGACGGTTTTGTAAGGCTGATGAGTTAATACCCGAATTAGCATCAGCGGTAACCCTGCCCGGTAAAATATTATGGTAAATAGCATTAAGTCCTATACGGACATTGTTTTTATTACCGGCAAACCATTGAAATTCGTGTTTAATATTCCAGTCTTTTATCTGTGAAAAAATATCAAACTTATTAGCACCGCTTCTTATATTAATGTTGTAGTTATAGTTGCTGTATATAAGTGAAGTGTTAGAAAAAAGTTTACTATTGTAAATATGATTCCATCTCAATGTGGCAGTAGTATTGCCCCAGTCTAAACCAAATGTTTCACCTACACCCAATACGTCTTTACCAAAATATCCTGATAGGTAAATTTTATCTTTTTCGCCTAACTGGTAATTTAGTTTTGCATTAAAGTCGTAAAAGAAAAGTTTGTTATTATTTATATTCGAATCGCTTGATAGTTTTAAAAACATATCAGCATAAGTTCTGCGGCCGGTTAATAAAAAAGATGATTTATCCTTTTGTAAAGGTCCTTCAACATTTAGTTTGGCCGATATTAAGCCAAGTCCGCCACTCACATTAAAATCCTGGTTATTGCCATCGTTCATCTTTATATCTAATACCGATGATAACCTGCCGCCATATTGTGCCGGCATGGCACCTTTGTATACCGTCATGTCTTTTATAGCATCGGAGTTAAAGGTGGAAAAGAAACCCAGTAAATGCGATGCATTATAAACAGGGGCCTCATCCAGTAAAATTAAATTTTGATCGGCTGCACCACCACGTACAAAAAAACCACTATTACCATCACCGGCCGATTTAATACCTGGTAATAATTGTACGGTTTTTAAAATGTCACGTTCGCCAAATAAAACCGGAATGTTTTTTATTTCTTTGGTGGACAAACGTTCAACACCCATTTGCGCATTGGTAAGGCTGCGGCCACGGCTGGTAGCGGTTACAACAACATCTTCCAGGTCTTTCACTTCATCGCCCAGGCTGATGTTTAGTTTAATGTCTTTATTAACCAGTATTTCTTTTTCCTGCGATTGTAAACCAACGGCCGAAAAACTAATTACATATTTGCCTTGTGGCAGGGTGAGGGAATAAAAACCGTATTCGTTGCTATTGGTGCCAAACTGCCCGGTGCTTATAGATGCTCCGATTAAAGTTTCGCCTTTTGCTTTGGAAATAATAGTACCACTAATGGTGAATTTTTGCTGGGCTTGTACTTGGTAACTGATACATAGCAATAGCAAAAATGCTGATATTTTGCTCATGGTTTTGTTGTAATAAGGCGTGAAGGTAACAGGCATACAGGTAACTTGGGTCCTTTAATTGTTAAATTTAAAATAACCCCGTTATATGTTTAAAGCAAAACTTGCGCCAACGGTTGTAAGCATACAGGAATGGTTGTTATGAAATGACCTAAGACATTAAACAGTATTTATAAATGGTGGTTTTTTATTTGGGTTTATCGGCTGCAACACAACTATCATCGTCTGTTGCGTCGCACACTGCATCGTTCCGTTCGCTAATCAACTGAGAGAACTTGGGAGTGGGAAAGTCTGAAAGTCGGTAAATGAATAGTCAATAGTTAGTAAAAGCGATCAATTATTGGTCGTTAACCATTAATTGTAAACACCTCATGTCAAATGCTGAATATAATTACTGTAGTACCGCCGATGAATAGGGGTGTGCCTTGCATAATGGTGAGTAATGTTACAGGTGCACAAGAGTGCGACGCAAGGGACGATGCTCAGGGAACTAAAGCCGGTAACATAAAAATAATTTTACTGTGCAAACTGGTATTGAAAATCAATACGCCCTGTTTGATCCTTGTTTTTATCAAACAAAACTTCTTTTGTTTTTAAGCCCGTATCGTTAAAAATATAACGCCAGATAACATAATCTTTAGTTATACTGCTAAGTACCTGAATTTTCTGAATAACACGATTTTGATCATCATATTCAAGCATTAACTCAGCCATATCCATTTTTAAGCGGGTATTGTAACGTACTATATCGGTAAGTCGGTTTTTGTTATCGTAGTAATAAAAAATTGGCTGACCAAAAGGACGGTTTAAACGGTACTGTTGTTCTTGGCCTATATTACCTTTTTCGTCACGTGCAAAACGGTATTCAGTAGTATCGGATTGGTTAATGATGCGCAACATTTTTTCCGGCAATCCGTCGTTGGCATAACTCCATACATATTGTTCCGTTTGATTGGTGTTTAAACCGGGTTCAACAATATGTTTGGTAATGTAGGTTAACTGGCTTTTATTGTTGTAGGTATATTTTATGTTATTAATAATACCACCGGAGGTATCGGCCAGGTCAATTAAACGAAACTGATCGTCAAAACGGCTGTAAACAGTAGCTTTGGTAAGACGGTCACGAGTGGTTTGCCTGATGATTCGGTTGGTATAATTAATCTCCTGCCAGTCGTTTAAGTCGGTATTTTTTTGCCCGCGGTTATTGTATTCGGTAGCGGTAATATTGGTTACTTTATTATTAAATAAGGCAGATAAATAAACATTGTTTTCGCCGGTTGTAACAATATCACGATAATAATACTGGGAAAAAATAGTTTGTTGTGTAATAATTAGCGCCAACAAAAACAAATGCTTCATGTACTGGGATTTATTTTGCAAAAATAGCTCATTTATGCAGTAAACGTAAAAAGTGGGATAGTCGTGTATATTTGTGGCATTATTTTTTTAGTATTGGCGAAGGACAAGGCTTTTGTGCATGGTGGCGTTTACTTATGCTTTATTTAGCGTTTAATTTTAATTATTTATGGAAACAATCAGCAAAAACGGTTTACAAAGGTTGCTAACAATAATGGATGAATTGCGGGAAAAATGCCCTTGGGATCAGAAACAAACCGAGCAAACCTTACGAACACTTACCATAGAAGAAACTTATGAACTGGCTGATGCTATTACCAATAATGATTGGGACGGAATAAAGGAGGAATTGGGAGATGTGTTGCTGCATATTGTCTTTTATGCAAAAATTGCCAGTGAGCAGCAAAAGTTTACTATTGATGAGGTGATTGATGGTGTTTGCGAAAAACTGATAAGACGTCACCCGCATATTTATGGTGATGTACAGGTGAATGATGAGGAAGATGTGAAAAGAAATTGGGAACTGATAAAACTGTCCGAAGGGAAAAAGTCGGTATTGGGTGGTGTGCCTAACAGTTTGCCGGCCACGGTTAAAGCCATCCGGTTACAGGAAAAAGCCCGGAAGGTTGGCTTTGAATGGGAGGAAAAAGAACAGGTTTGGGACAAGGTGGAAGAGGAGATAGGTGAGCTGAAAGAGGCTATTGCCGCTAATGACAAAGCAGCTACGGAGGCCGAATTTGGAGATTTAATGTTCTCTTTAATTAATTATGCACGGTTTTTGCGTGTAGATGCAGAATCGGCGCTGGAACTAACCAATAGAAAGTTTATAAAGAGGTTTACACAAATGGAAGAGCTGGCAACTGCGCAGGGGAAGGTTTTAGGCGAAATGAATTTAATGGAGATGGACGAGTTATGGAATACAATTAAAAAACAAAAAAGCTAGTGGCTAAGCTAAACAGAACCTTTTTTTCAAAATTTGCATTGGCGTTTACTGCGCTGTTGCTTTTTGCCGCCTCTTTTATTACCGAAAAAATTTATTTCAGTAAACCCGCCATCATTGGCGACATAGCGCAGGCTGAGCTTTACCTGTCACGGGAAGCCCGGCATTTTGATGCTTTTTTAGAAGATACATTGCTGTTACGCAAATTAACACTACATACCAATGACCTGCATGATATAGCCCAAACAAACTATGATAACACAAGCCTTTTTTTATATAAAGACGGCCCTTATGAACCCAATATTTTATTTTGGAGTACACAAAAAATATTACCACCCCAGGAAGTATTAGAAGAAAAAGATGGTGAATATTTTTATCATCTTACCAATGGCTACTATTATGTTATACGTAAGCAGGTTCCTTCATTACCGGGAGTTACAGCATATGGTATGGTGTTGGTTAGATCATCTTTTTTTATACAAACCGATTACTTACCCAGAGAGTTTACATACAATGCATCGGCCGAAAATCGTATAGAGATAGCCAATAAAGTAACGGAGTATCCGGTTAAAACCCGTGAAGGAAAAGCGTTGTTTTATCTGGAGAAAAAAGCGGCTGATAATATTTTAAAAAGTAACTGGATTACCATAGTGCTTCGTGTAGCGGGTTTATTTTTGTTACTATTGGCCATGCAGACAACTGCTGACAGATTGGTACGTACAAAATCGGTTTGGGCCGGTATTGGTGTAATAGCCATCACGCTGATTTGTTTAAGGGTTGTAAGTTACCTGTATCCTCATTTTTTTAACCTGCGGCAGTACGAATTGTTTGATCCGGCAATATATGGTTCCAACTTTGTGCAACGTTCCCTGGGCGATTTATTGATAAACTCGGCTATTTTTTCCTGGATTATTATTTTTAGCTGGTTTAAGCTACAACACAGGCAAATAGATTTTACGGGATGGAAAAAAACCAGCGTATGGGTTTTAGGGGTTATTTGCCTGGTGTTACTAATTGCATCTACATTTTACGTTGCCAGTACAATTCGCAGTATTGTGGCCGATTCAAAAATATCTTTTGATGTAACTGATTTTTTTAGTCTTACCATTTACACCGGTTTTGGTTTTATTGTACTGGCTACGTTGTCCTTATCGTACTACTATTTTACACAGTTGTTATTCCGGTTAATGACAGTGGTGTTTAGGGGACGAACCTTTTTAATTTATCTGGCCATTGGTTTTTCAGGCTTAGTTTACTTAACGTTTAACCCTAGTAATAAGGAGGTCTTATTTTACTTACCGGTTTTATTATGGTTAATTGGTTACACATGGTTGGTAAGCAGGGATGGTTTAATACTTTATCGTTTACGATTTAATATAGCAGGTATTTTATTCTGGATTTTTGTTTTCTGTACTTCCATATCAGCCATTATGTTGCACGAAAATAAAAATGCAGAATGGGCACGGAGAAAGTTTTACATATTAAAAATTGCCGAGCAGTACGACCCCTCCAGCGAAAACCTGATGAGTATTGCTATTGCTTACCTGGACAATGATTTTCTGAGCGATAATTTTCACCGTTTTCACGATTCGTTGGATAACGAGCAATTAAGGGATAGCATTGTTAATATGAACTATTCCGGTTACCGCGATAAATTTACTACGAACCTTTTTGTTTTCGATTCGCTGGATAATCCTGTTAACAATACTGAGGCTAGCTCTTATAATGACCTTAATACAATTATAAAAGTTCAATCAAGGCCAACAGGTATAACTGATTTATTTTATTATGAAACTTCATTTGATAAGTACGCTTATATTACTGAAAGAATAGTAAAAGATTCGTTAGGTAACAAAATGGGCTCTTTCTTTTTTGTTTCCTTACCTAAAAAATACAGCAGCGATGCATTGTTTCCGGAACTGTTCAGGCAGTTTAAGAAAAATGACCCCGAGAGCTCACCCATTTATTCTTATGCTGTTTATAATGCCGGTAGGTTAATGACTTCTACCGGTAAGTATCCATTCCCAACCTGGCTTTCGCAGGATCAGGTTCCTAAAGATCAATATGTAACAAGACCTAAAGATGAGTTTGACGAATTATGGTACCGTGCCAGTAACGAAAAGGTTGCTGTAATGGTGCGTAAGCGTGATACGCTCATTGAATCTATCAGTTTATTCTCTTATCTCTTTTGCGCCTTTTTACTATTGGTAGCAGTAGTACAGTTATTATCCTTCTTGTTTAAATATGGTCATAAAGTAAAAGAGTTGCGTTCTGTATTTTATGTAAGTATCAGGAACCAGGTACATAACACATTTATTTTTGTAAGCTTGTTTTCATTTTTGGTTATTGGTATTGCGACTATCTCGTTTTTTATCAACAGGTATGAAAAAAATAATAGTGATAAGTTAAGCCGTACCATGAATATTATGCTTAAGCAGATGCAGCAGGAAATTGGTGTGGGTCTAAATTTAATACCTGGAGGCGAAACGGATAAAGATTCAACCGGCAACAGCGAAAGCAGGGTACAAAAAATTCTGGAAGAAGTTTCGGACATACATGGCGTGGACGTAAATATTTACGATCTCAGTGGCGATTTAAAAGTATCCTCACAAAAGGAAGTATATACACAAGGCGTATTAAGCAGTAAAATAGACCCTGTTGCTTTTTACAACTTAAGTAAACTGCGTTATGTACAACATGTACAAAAAGAAACTATCGGTCGTCTTTCTTATCTTAGTGTTTATGCGCCGGTACGTGATCATAACGGAATTGTATATGCATATTTAGGTATTCCGTATTTTACATCCGAGCAGGAATTAAAGCAGGAAATATCCAATTTTCTTATCACCATCATCATCTTAAACGCATTTATATTTTTAATTGCCGGTGTAATTGCGTTAATCATTACCAATCGTATTACGCAGTCGTTTACACTTATCAGCTTAAAAATGCGTGAGGTTAACCTTAGCAAAAGCAACGAAAAAATTGATTGGCCACGTAATGATGAAATAGGGCAGTTGGTGGATGAGTACAATACCATGGTAAGTAAATTAGATGCCAGCGCAACAACACTTGCAAAATCAGAAAGGGAAGGGGCGTGGCGTGAAATGGCAAGGCAGGTAGCGCATGAAATAAAAAATCCGCTTACACCCATGAAGCTTAGTTTGCAATATTTGCAAAAAGCTATCAATAGTAATCACCCCGATGTGTCCAAGTTATCGCAAAATGTAGCCAACACTTTGGTGGAGCAAATTGATCACTTGTCAAAAATTGCTTCCGATTTTTCGCAGTTTGCCAATATTGGTAATGTAAAAGTTGAAGTATTTGATTTACACGATAAAATAAGAAAACAAATAGACCTACATAGTGCCAATAGTGCAGTTACAATTAAATGGCAACCTATTGGTCAGCCTATTTATGTTGCTGCCGACAGAACGCAGATGAACAGATTGTTTACCAACCTAATCATCAATGCCATTGATGCATTGCACGAGAAGTATGATGCAACTATTACAATTACCGAAAGTATAAGTGGCGATACTGTTTTACTAAGTATTGCCGATAATGGTGTGGGTATTCCAAAAGATTTTCAGGCAAATATTTTTACACCCAACTTTACTACCAAAACATCAGGCACAGGTTTAGGCTTAGCCATGTGTAAAGGTATTGTAGAACAAGCCCGCGGCCATATCTGGTTTACCACTTTTGAAAACGTAGGCACAACATTTTTTGTACAGCTACCACTTGTAAAATCTGAAGAATAAAATGTTTATTTTTAAGTGGGCCATCAGCAACAGTGCTACTATCACCAGCAGTGGCGGCTATCCATTACAAGTCCGGCACAAGTAAGGTATAGGGCATAGGTTTAAAGGTAAAAGTTTTATTTATTACAATGCTTCATCCATTGGCCCTATACCTTATGCCACACACCTTTTCCTCACCGGGCTTTCCATTTCTATCCGCCGGCCTTTCAACAGTAGAATAACCATCAGCAATATTACTCGCTGGTATATCTTTTTTATATTACCGGCTCTTCAGGTTTAACATATTCTTCTTCAGGGTCGGGTAAAACATGTAATAAAGAATTTTGTATAGATATAACTGATGAAGCCGAATACAATCCTATTCCCTTTCCCGAAAAAGCATAGTCCATAAGGGTAAGCTTAACAATACCATTTACCGATAGTTCAATATAATTACCATATCTGATCAAACTAAAATGTAATGAGTTCGTGGTTGTCATGGTAAAAAAAGCCGTCTGAATGTTATTAAAAATAAAATTGTTTTTATTATCCTTCGGGTTAAAACCCCAGGCCCTGATATTAGTTACGCCATGTGTAATATCAAACGAAATAAAGTAACCGTTGCCATCATTATCCATATCACAAACCAGCCCTAGTTTTCCCATGCCTTCAACGGTAAGTATGCCTTCCCATTTAAACGAGTCGGAAGGTTTTTCAAAACAGAATATTTCATAGCCACTTCTCGATCCACAAAAAAACTTGTCATCTTCAATCGATGAAAATGCTGTCGGATTTTTTAGTATAGTTTTAAATGTATCAAACTCAGGTTGCTTGTAAGTTTTAGTAATCATTTCATCCCAACGATAATAACTTTTTAGTATCAACCTCCCACGCTCATCAGTACTTAACTGTTTAGGCGGTGGCAATACCCTCAAGGCATTTATTTCACCAAAAGCATAAAAAAAGTTATAAACTAATAAATGTTCACCGTCTTCTACTACTCTTGCTGCATAATTACCTGGTGGTAATAAAACATCTTCGTGAAAGGAGTGGTATTCACCCATAAACTCTGGTGCAAACCAATATCTTATTTTTATATCTTCTCTTATCGAACCTATTAAATAAAACCTTCCATTTAATTGAAAAACACAGGGGCATTCAATATCATCATACACCAATGGATAAAGCAAAGGCGGTAAATATTCAATTACATCGTTCGTAATTTTTACCAAACCTACACATCCTCTTCGTGATACAGGCCCTTCTACACTGCGTGCGGCTATTAATAAATAACTTTCTCCTTCGTGGTCAAATTTATAAGGGTCTCTAAAACTTATCCATTTACGTGGATTTTTTTCATGAGCTTCATAAAAAATATCATCGGGCTCAATGGGGTACCCTTTTTTATTATTTTTTGTCCAGTCAATCAGGTTTGTTGATGAAGCAAACCCTACTCTTGATATTACACCACGATCTTTACGCTGTAGTCCGGTATAATACATTTCAAATGTTTCACCTTCCTGTACAACATGCATGGTCCATAACATATCATCGTCCCATTCGCCGGGATGTCCTACAAACAAAGCATTGTTTACTCTTTTCCAGGAAATCCCATCATGCGAAGTGGCATGTGCTATATAATCATGATTAGGAATAATTAAATGGAATAAATGATAAACATCATCGTGAATGATAACAGTAATATCGCCAATTTCCCAATCGCTAAAACCCGAACCTGAATACATAATCTTCTATTTTCAGTTTAATGAAATAATTAAATGAACACATAAGAGAAGAGTTTTGGCTACCTTTACGAAGTTAACAAAAAGGAAAGGGATGGAAGAATATTACGTACAGTTATACAGCCCCCATGGCCTCATAAGATTCAACGAACCCGAAATTGGTAGAGATCCTGATACAGGCGGACAAGTAAAATACCTGTTAGAAATGTTGGACAGTCTTTCTAAACACCCACAAATAAGAAAGGTTGATTTATTTACTCGCAGGATTAGTGATAAAAGAGTTGCTCCTTCTTACGAAAATGAAATTGAAGTAGTTAACGAGAAAGCTCGTATTGTCAGAATAAACTGTGGTGGTAACACTTACAGAAAAAAAGAAACACTCTGGGATTATCTTGATGAATTTATCGATAAAACATTACATTTTATTGAGAAGGATGCCGATGTGCCCGATGTGGTGCATGGACATTATGCCGATGGAAATTATTTAGCCAGTCACATTAGCGAAATATTTGGTATACCATTTTTTGCTACCAGTCATTCATTAGGTCGTAATAAAAAAGAGTTATTGCTTAATGAAGGATTGACAGAAGAAAAGATTGATGAGAAATTCAATATGGAAAAACGTATTGAAGTAGAAGAGATGGTATTGAAAAGCGCTGATGTAATAATCGCCAGCACACAACATATCATCGAAAGTCAATATACCCGTTACAACAATTACGGTCATGGCAAGTTTCACGTAATAGCACCGGGTGTAAGCTCCGATATTTTTTATCCTTTCTATCGGTTGGATATGCCATCGTATAGCATGCCGGTAGAGCAGGAGCAAACCTTATACAAGGTTAACTCCGAAATGGAAAGGTTTTTGTTTAATCCTAACAAACCGATAATACTTTCAATTGGTAGAGCGGATAAACGAAAAAATTTCGAAACGATTATTCAATCTTACGGGCAAGACAAAGAGCTACAGGCCATGGCTAACCTTGCCATCTTCGCAGGGGTTAGGAAAGATATTACAGTAATGCCCGACGACGAAAAGGATATACTTACTAATCTTTTATTATTGTTAGATAAGTATGACTTGTATGGTAAGATGGCTATTCCCAAAAAGAACGATCCTAAATTAGATGTACCTGAAATATATCGCTTAGCGGCTCGAAAAAAAGGGGTGTTTGTGAATGCCACGCCGGGTGAAAATTTTGGATTAACTATTGTAGAAGCCGCGGCTTGTGGTTTGCCTGTGGTAGCATCGCCAACGGGTGGTCCCAAAGAAATTTTAGAAAAATGTGATAATGGCTTATTAGTAGATGTAGAAGACCCCGATGCAATTGCTACTGCACTTAAAAAAATAATTGCCGATCAAACCTTGTGGGAAAAATATTCTGCAAATGGGGTAGTAGCTGCGAAAGAATTATACTCCTGGCCATCTTTTGCCGATAAATATTTAGGTATTGTAAATGATTTGTTTGAACAAAATAACAATACCTCTTTAAACTTTGTAAATAAAACAGCATATGGTAAAAAACTGGCTAATGCAAAGTTGTTTATTATCTCTGATTTGGATGGCACATTAGTAGAAGGATCTGATGTTGAAGGTTTGGATATTTTAACAGAGTGGGTAAACAATCATCAGGCTGATGTTGTTTTTGGTATTGCAAGCGGACGGAATAAAATTATTACGCAACAGGCTATTGAAAAGTATAATCTGCCTAATCCGGATATGCTAATCTGTTCCGCCGGTACAGAAATTTATTATACCGATAAATTAATACCGGACAAAGGTTGGGAAAGTCATATAGATAATCAATGGAAACGTGAGGAGTTAAAAGAATCCTTACAACGTTTTCCCGGGCTACGCATGCAAGAAGATGATGCACAATGGCCGTTTAAGCTGAGCTATTACGTCGAAGATTTTTTTAACGAAAACGATTTGTCTGATTTATATAAATTCCTGGATGATAATAAATTCAGGGCAAAAGTATTATTAACCGATAATAAATTCTTAGACTTACTTCCTTTTCGTGCAAGCAAAGGAAGTGCAGTACGTTACCTTAGTTATAAATGGAACCAACCCTTAAATCGTATTATTACAGCCGGTAATGGCGGTAATGATAAAGATATGCTCAGTGGTAAAACAAAAGCTATTGTTGTATCTAATTATAGTCCCGAATTGGAAAGCTTGAAAAAATACAGATCAATTTACTTTGCAAAAAACAGAATAGCCAAAGGCGTGTTAGAAGGCATTTATCATCATTTGGCAAGTATAAAAGACTTTTTAAATTAGGAGCCGTCATTGGCAGAACTGCTAGTGGCTATCCATTACAAATCCGACAGGAAGCTACAGGTTATATGGGTAAAAGCCTGCTGCAAGGGTTATTCACTTTTACCCTATATCTTAATCTTAGCTACACAGTTTTCTCAGGACTTTTCACTACTATCCGTCACCCCTTGAGTCTCAGAATATCATTAAAAAATGTACTTTTATTTAGTTGATTTGATTAATATCAAAAAAATGACATAGCTGCTTTTTAAACTGTTTAATGTGTGTTTTACAGACAAGTTAACTTTGTTTATGTAACTTATATTATAATTTAATTGATATTCTACTATTAAAAATGGTGAATACAATAAAATGTATTTATTTTATCTCTTTAACACCTAAAGCTGACTACCTATGATTTTTAAGATTATCAATACTGCACCTACTATTGTGGCTGTGTTTATGAGTATCAAACAAGGGCATGCCATGTTCTCGTGCAAACCTGAAATGTTACAAATGTTTAATAAGTGGGTCTTTAACAAAACGGCCCTTATGGTAAATGGTACCATTACGGTGATTGCAGCCTTCCTTATACTGCATCTCAAAACTTTTGTATAGGAAACTTTCTTATGACAACTGGTATTCTAATAATCATTTGCTTTCACCTCTTAGATAAAAACCTGAAAGATGTATGGGTAGAAATTCCTTTTTTATTATTAAACCTTATCAATAGCTAACCGGATAGTTATTATTCAACGTACAAATTATACAGTATGGACTTACAAGCCGTACGAAAATGTTATCCTTAGGTATCATTGCTTGTTGCGCCGAAGCCAAAGGATGCAAGGCTCAAAGAATAATAGAATCAAATCAGCATAAAACTAAAAAATCAACACAATGGACTTATCAAAAATAACCAACGAAAAAGTAAAACATGCTATCGAAGCTTTACAGACAGGCGACCAAAACTGGTATTCCTTCTTTACAGAAAGCCCGGTAATGACGGATGACGGGAACACGGTCAACTTCAAATCATTTTTTGGCAAAGCATTAGGAACCGAAAAATTTTTAAGCATCGACAAAGTAGAGAATGATGGGAAAGATGTTTGGGGAAGTTTCAAAGCCGGACAGTGGGGGACTTTTAAAGTGTTTTTTAAATTCCATCAAACTGTTGAAGGAAAATTTGACAGGTTAGATATAGGTCAGGCAAATTAAGGTCGTGCTGATCGGTAGACCTGATTTGGAGCTGGATGTATTTTCTCTTTATACCGGGATATATAGCCCGGCACCTGAGTATATTTGAATAATGTTATACCATGAACGATTATATTGATTTTATGCAACCATTACAAAATGAATTAGCGCATCGTCCTATACAACGATGGGCTGATTTAGGCTGTGGAAGTGGTGTGTTTACAGAAGCATTGGCTACTATACTTCCTGCCGGAAGTACAATATTAGCTATTGATAAAAATGAACAGCAGTTGCCTCCCGTTTCAGGTAAACATGTGGCCGTACAATTTATTCAGGCGGATTTTGAAACCCAACTACCGGATATATATCCTTTAGACGGTATACTAATTGCCAATGCTTTACATTATGTAAGAGAGAAGGGAAAATTCATAGAAAGCCTGGAGCATTTTTTTTCGAAGCAGAACCATTTTATTATTGCCGAATATGAAACCGATATAGCCAATAATTGGGTCCCATTCCCGATAAGTTTTGAGCGATTGACAAAACTCTTTCAATCATTTGGTTATGATTCTATCAATAAAGTAAATACCAGAACTTCAATATATGGAGGTAGTATGTACCTTACCAGAATAACAAAAAGGTAAAATCTTTAAATTATATATGCATCATACTTTTCTTATTATTCTCAGTTTGTTGTTTGCCGTTATGTTATTGGTATTACTGGCAACACGCATAAAAATTGCATATCCTATATTTTTAGTTATTGCAGGACTAGGTATTAGCTTTATTCCCGGTATACCAAAACTTCACCTTGATCCCGAACTGATTTTCTTAATTTTTTTACCGCCTCTTTTATACGAAGCTGCCTGGTATACTTCGTGGAAAGATTTTTGGAAATGGCGTCGGCCTATTGCTTTGTTATCATTTGGTCTGGTTTTCTTTACTTCAACCATCATTGCCTACTCTGCAGCCGCCATCATTCCCGGTTTTACACTTGCATTGGGCTTTTTATTAGGTGGTATTGTATCACCACCGGATGCTGTAGCGGCCGCAACCGTTATGAAAGGCATGAACGTACCTAAAAGGTTAATGACCATACTTGAAGGCGAAAGCCTGGTAAATGATGCATCCTCTTTAATTGTTTTTAAGTTTGCGCTGGTTGCAGTTTTAACAGGCACATTTTCGATGCAGGAAGCAACAGGGGAGTTTTTTTTAGTAGCAGGAATGGGTATTGTAGTAGGATTGATTGGGGCAAACCTGATGTACCTCATTCACCGTTTTTTGCCCACCACACCGGCCATAGATGCGGCATTGACCGTAATGACGCCATACATTCTGTTTCTGGCTGCAGAACATTTTCATTTCTCTGGGGTAATGGCAGTTGTAAGCGGAGGTTTATTTATGTCCTACAGGTCACACGAAGTTTTTAAAACAGGTAGTACAAGGGTGAATATGTTGGGCGTATGGACCACCATGATTTTTGTGATGAATACTTTGGTGTTTGTACTCATTGGACTGGCCTTACCTGAAATTATTGCCGGACTAGGCACTTATTCTATTTTAGAGGGTATTAAATACGGATTAATTATCAGTGCCATAGTTATAGCGTTACGTTATTTATGGGTTTATCCCGCAGCGCATATTCCGCGTTGGCTAAGTGCTAAAATACGACAGGAGCCATCACCTGGATGGAATGGGCCACTGGTAATTAGTTGGGCCGGTATGCGTGGAGTGGTTTCATTAGCTACGTCACTTTCAATTCCATTATTAATGACTGATGATACTGCTTTTCCCCAACGTAACCTGATTATTTTTATCACTTTTATCGTCATTTTTGTCACCTTGGTATTCCAGGGCTTAACCTTGCCGTTTATAATTAAACTCATTAAACTAAAAGAAATAGATACTTTTTTACCCAAGGACGAACAACAGAATGGTATAAAATTACGGTTGGACAATGTAACATTACAACTGTTGAATGATAAATACGCAGATGCTATTAAAACAAATGAATTAATGGCGTATTATAAAGTCCATGTAGAAAACCAGATAACCAGTATACAACAGCGGTTGGAGTCGTTGGATGGCGAAGCGACTAAACATGAGTACATCGTACAGTATCATAAAATGTTATTGGATGTATATAGTGTACAAAGAAAAGAGTTGTTTAAGCTTCGCAAAGAAAAATTTTTCAGTGATGAAGAAATCAGGAAGACTGAATTACAGTTAGACCTGAACGAGCTAAAGATAACAGGAGCCGGACACTAAGCAAGTTATCTTTGGCAGAATAACGATTGTTGACTGGGTCTATAATCGGACCGGCGGTTATAAACTTTACAGGTAAACCGGGCGTTTGTAATTTAACGCTACACAAATTAATAATATCTGATTATAATGAATACATCGTCTCACTACAAGTTGGTACATTTTATTCCTTGGACAAGAAGGAAGATTTACAAAATGCTATTGTTAAGTATTATTCCAACCGCATTATTTTATTTTCTGGGTTGGACTTGGTTGGCCATACCATGGGTACCCGTAGCATTAATTGGTACGGCTACCGCCTTTATATCAGGGTTCAAAAATACCCAAACTTATAATCGTACCTGGGAAGCCAGGCAAGTGTATGGTGCCATTATTAATTGTAGCCGGAGTTTTGGTATAATGGTAAAAGATTTTGTAAGAGCTGCTGATACACATCAGGATGCGCTATTACATAAGGAAATTATCTATCGTCATTTTGCTTGGCTTACGGCATTACGTTTTCAGTTACGGGAAGTTAAAAGCTGGGAAAACGTAAAAACAAAAAGTTATAACAAGGAATACCTGAAGTACTATAAAGTACCTGAATGGGAAACGAATATGGCCGATGAATTAAAACCATTTCTTTATGAAGAAGAGCGAACTTATATTCTTTCTACTAAAAACAGGGCAACACAAATTATAGCACGTCAGTCACTGCAATTGAAAAAGTTAAACCTGAGTGGTAGCATTACCGATTATAATTATGTAGCCCTCCAAAACCAGTTAAAAGATTTGTACGATCAGCAGGGCAAATGTGAACGGATTAAAAACTTTCCTTATCCCCGACAGTTTTCCAGTATCAACCTTTATTTTACCAATGCACTTTGTCTGCTCATTCCATTGGGTTTTATTGGCGAGTTGTCAAAATATACCGAGAAGCTAGGCGAGCATTTTATTTGGCTAAGTATTCCTTTGAGTGTATTGGTTGGTTGGATTTTTCTTGTGTTAGAGCAAATAGGCGAGAGTACTGAAAACCCTTTTGAAGGCAATGCCAATGATATTTCTATTACACAAATTAGCCGTAATATAGAAATTGATTTACGTGAAATGCTGGGAGAAACAGATTTGCCACCGGCTATACAGGCACAGAATAATATTTTAATGTAAACTATTTTTTTTCTTTTGTTGTCAACAACAGTAACACCGATGAACACCCGTTGCGACGCTCCGTTCATCGTTCGGTTCTTTGGGCATCATCGTGAGGATATATAATTTTCATTAGAAGAAAAGATTGCGAACAATCATTTAATTGTAAGGAACGATGAATGTCATCGTTCCTTTATCGTGTCAAAACCTATGACAAAGGCTTACAACGTTACCGAAATTAAAATGCAACAACAATTATTACCTATAGGAAGAAGTTACAACGAGACGGTTGCAAAAGAAATAAAGGCTTCCTTACTTTAAAAGAAAATTACACTTATGGTAAACCTTACCCCTACAGCCCATACTTGTCTACCAAATAAATCAAAGCGGCCATATTCACAGCACCTAAATCAAGCTCACGTTTATTTACAGCTTCAAACACATCGTTACGTGCATGGTGATAATCAAAGTAACGTTGCGAGTCAGGCAATAAACCTGCCACAGTTGTACCAAGCGTTCTGTTTAACGGATTAATATCTACACCGCCACCTTCCGGTAAAAATTTACTACCACCGTATGGCGCTAATAAGTTTTCCCACATCTTTAATTTTGCAAATACTTCCGGTTTGGAAGTAAACCCAAAACCTCTTGGTGTAAAACCACCTGCATCACTTTCTAATGCAAAAACATGATTTTCGTTTTTTTCTTTTGCCGCTGCAGCATATTTGTTACCGCCTCTTACACCGTTTTCTTCATTGGCAAATAATACAAAACGTATCGTTCTTTTGGGTTGATAACCTATTGCTTTAAATGCTCTTAATATCTCAATAGTTTGTACACAGCCTGCACCATCATCATGTGCACCTTCGCAATTGTCCCAGCTATCTAAGTGTGCACCTACTGTTATAATTTCATTCGGAAATGCAGATCCTTTCCATTCTGCAATTACATTATGACCAATCGTATCAGGTTTAAAATAACCATATGTTTTAATGGTCATATTGGTTTTCTTTTGTTTCAGTTGATTGCTTAACCAATCTGCATCTTGTAAGCCTACGGCTATTGCCGGAATTTTCGGGTAAGCACTATCATACCTTGTGCCACCTGTATGCGGATGATTATTTTCGCCATGGCTAATACTTCTGATGATAACCGCCGCTGCACCATATTTAGCAGCGCTAATTGGTCCGTTACCACGGTATTTTACAGCATCACTATAACCATCAAAGGTTTCAACAAAATCTTTTTTAAAAGCATAATTATAAAAAACAATTTTGCCTTTTACGGCATTTTTCTTTTTCTCCAAATCATCAAAGGAGCTTACTTCCACCACTTGCGCAGTTACACCTTTTGCACCCGAACCCATGCTGTTACCTAAAGCAATAACATCTAACGATTTTTTTTGTAGCCTTGCATCCGGTACGCCGACTTTATTGGCCGATTGTATATAGCTTACTACCGCTTCATCTTTACCGCCACGTACCCAATAAGGCACCATACATTCCTGCATCCATATTTTATCGGCACCAATTTTTGTAAACCTTTCGTAGCCCCATTTTTCCGATTTAACCATACCTTGCGAACCCGCCAAGCGTGGCCCAATTTTCTTGGTTAAAAAACGCAGATTTTCATAAGCTTCGGAATTGTTCAAAATTTCGCCAGCTATTTTGCGTATCATTAATGAGTCGTCATTTTGAGCAGCACAAAAAAATGTAACTAATAACAAAAGAGTAGAGGCGATTACTTTAATCATGATTAAATTATTCTGCAATAAACTTAGTTAAAAGATGTAAGTTTTTAAAATTGATTTTTTGTTTACCAACTGAAGTAACACAGATGAAGCCTAAAACCGTAAAGCGACTTTAAAGTATGAAGAAGGGTAATTATTTTTTGTTGCCATCGCCCCACTCTTGATTGTACTTTTCTTGCGTCGCACTATTCATCGTTCTGTTCTTTGTGCATCATCGTACACTTAATTCAAGTGCCATCAATTATTTATAGTCCAACACTCTTAAATAATCTCGCTATTTCTTCTTCTTCCGAAGGTCTGGCAGTACTGTAGTTTATAATGTTTCCGTCAGGATCAATTAAAATATAACGGGGTATACCATAAACAGCATATTCTATAAAAAAAGGATCATCTTGTCCTTTTGAAAGTAGTTGTATGCCGGGTAGTTTTTCTTTTTCAATTATTTGTGCCCATTTTTCTTTGTCATCGTCTAATGAAATGCTCACAAAAACAATATTCTTATTAGCATATTTTGCTTCCATTTTTTTGATATAAGGAAACTCTCCCCAACAGTTACCACACCAGGTCGCCCACATGTCAATAAACACAAACTTTCCTTTAAAATCCGATAAAGAATTGGTGCCGCCTTTATAATTTATAAAATTTTCAAATTGTGGAGATGGAGTTCCTTTTTTTAATTGTGTTAAGCGTAGGTAAACATCTAATGCTTGTTCTTTTATTTTTTCGTCATTGCCGGTATACAAGGTTTTAAAATCCTGATAATACAATTCAATATCTTTTACTGTTTTTAAATCATACAAAACCATCTGACTTAAAATGTTGTTTTTAATAAATTTATTTGCTACTAGTTCATTAATTAACCGTTGGCGGTTTTGGCGTAAATCGAATGTTGTATCTTTTTTTAATTTTTCTTTCTCAATTTCATCTAATCGTAACATATAATATTCATACACAAATCTTCTATAGTAGCTATATAAATGGTAATCTTTTTCGTTGTTGTAGTTTATATTAAACTGTTGCGTAACAAGTGAGGAAGGTTTAAAACTGGAGTCACGTTGTTCATGATAGCGAGAGAATAAAAGCAGATTGAACAAGTATTCATATGTTATTTCCTTTTTTTCTTTAGTAGCAATCTTTTTCGATAGTTTATAAGTAGTAATTCTGTTTAGCTGATTGGTTTTCCAATCGTTTAAATACTTAACATAAGCGTCTTCTGCCATAACCTCTGTAGGATTAAAAAAGGTTTTCTGCTGCTGCTGTGTTATAAAATAACGGTTTATTAAAGTGTCATTTCCTGCAAGGGTTACTAAATTGGGTAGCAGTGGTGTGTTAGTATTAAATGTGTATTGAATATTATATTTATTACCGGGTACAAAGTAAAGTGGGTAGGGAAAATTGCCATGCTCAACGAAGTATTTACCTTCGGGTCCCCAAATAGTATCGTGAAAAAATCCATTTTTATCAACAGTAATTTGTACAGGATTATTATCCGCTCTTTTAGGAAAAGAAACGGATATTATTTGTTTGCCATTATCTGAAACAGGAATATTTTTTATCGTTCCTGAAAAAATAATCGGCTTTGATTTAACTGTTTTTTGCGTAAAGGATGTTAAAGGAATGAACACTAAGAGTAGCACAGCAATGAAAAGCGTGTTAGAGTGGGTTAAATTTCTCATATAAGTAAAGTAAGTATAAGCGGTTTCTTTTTTAACAAACAATGTGTAAAAAGGTTGTGCTTGATGATAGTCTTTCTAAGATGTTTACTATTTTTAGTAAAATCGGTAAAAGGTTATGCTTATTTATATATTTATAAACCAAACTCAACATATATGAATATGAAGGCGTGCTTTTACTTTATTATAATACTTTGTTTTACAGTATTGGGTTTTTGTAATACCAAAGAGAAATCGTATCCTTCAGTAAATACAAACAAATTGGACGATACAATCAATATTGAAAAATTAGAGACCATTTATCAGGATACAATACTTAGTAAATTGAAACGAATAGATTTTAAACAATTCTATGCGATGCCATTGGATTCATTATTGAAAAATACTATTGTGAAAAACTATAAGTCTTACATATTGGTGGATGAACCTCCCGGGAAGTTAAGTTCTGTTCTTCTTGTGTACTCTAAGGAAGTATCTCTAAATATATATCTGGAAAATTTCCGTTTTTCTAAACAGTTTAGCAAAAATAATAAATGGCATTTTAGCGATGTACGTAAGGAGTGTGTTCGGAAAACAGAGATTTTATATAATGGTAAAGTATTAGATACTGAATCCGAGTTTTAGCTTTGCAATATTTGATTTTACATTTTGTTTAACGTTGTAAAATTATGTGCTTACATACTCACAGCCACCTGCACAATGCCCAATAGTATTACTGAACGATGAAGTGAGTGACACAACAGGCGATGATAGTAGTAATGCAGCTGATAAAAAAATAAAACTAAACTATAGCAGCCTTACGGTTGCTAACGTATGCTTCAAATTGTTGCAATGAAAAACTGCTCAGGTTTTTTTCTTTGACCAATCCGCCTTTTTGTGCGGCCAGTACACCGTAGGTTACATCATTAAAACCTTCAATAAAATGTGCATCGGGATTAATGGAGATGAGCACATTTTTTTCAAGTGCATAAGGTATCCACTGCCAGTCAATATCTAAACGGCGGGGGTGTGCATTTAATTCAATAACCACATTGTTGGCAGCGCAGGCATCAATAATCTTTTTATGATTAATAGGGTAGCCGTTACGGCTTAGTAATAGCCTGCCGGTCATATGCCCCAGAATAGTGGTGTAAGGGTTTTCTATGGCGGTTAAAAGGCGTTGCATGGCTTTCTCTTCATTCATCTGCAAGTTGCTGTGTACAGATGCAATGACTAAATCGAAACTGGCTAGTACATCATTACTGTAATCTAACTGGCCATTGCCCAATATATCGCACTCAATACTTTTATAAATTTTAAATGGTGCCAGTTTTTTATTTAACTCATCAATGTATTTATGTTGTTCGGCAATGCGTTGTTCGGTTAATCCGTTGGCATAGGTGGCCGATTTGGAGTGATCAGATATAACAAAATACTCCATGCCTTTTGCAATTAATGCCTTTGCCATTTCTTCAATGGTGTTGGTACCATCGCTCCAGTTGCTATGGTTATGTATAATGCCTTTAATATCGTTGGGCTGTATTAACTGTGGCAGCAAGTTTTGTTGTGCCTGTTGTATAATGTTACTGCTTTCACGCAGGCAGGGCAATATATAATTTATGTTAGCAGCTGTAAAGTATTGTGTATCGTCGGCGTTATCTTGATTGATATTTAAGTTAGGAAACTGTTGGTAAAAACTGGTAACAAACTCAGGCGAACCACTGTTATCAAAAATACGTTGTGCAAAATTTTGTGTACCGGTAAGCAAGCGTAAACGCAAACCGTTTTTTAATTGGTATAAAATGCTGTCATCAGTTTCTTCTAATAGTTCAGGCGGATAGGCCGAAACAAATTTTGGTTTAACATCGGCATTGTTTAAGTTTATTACAAAGGCCATTTCTTCAATGGTTAATAGTTGCCTTTTAAACGATCCGGTAAGAGCTACTTTATCGGCACCAAACAACTGGTTTAAATATTGTTGTACCTGCGGATAAATATTGTGTAACTGCGCATATAAAAAATGTCCTTGATTGGCTATATAAAAATTAATGGCTTCTAAAACTTTTTGTTGTGTGGTTTGTCCAAAACCTTTGTATAAGGTTAAGCGGTTTTCATTACAGGCATATTGTAGTTCGCCAATGCTTTCAATACCCATTTCTTTCCAAATGGTATTTATTTTTTTGGGGCCAATGCCTTTTATGTTCAGCATCTCAATAACACCTGCAGGTGTATCGGCAATAATATCTTCCAATTGCTGAAACTTTCCGGTGTCCAGCATTTCAAATATTTTTTTTGCTACACTGTCGCCTATGCCTTTTATGCGAGGTATAGTACTGCGTTCGGTCGTATGAAGTTGTTCGGGTAGTTTTTCAATATAAAAAGCGGCGATGGAGTAGGTCTTAGATTTAAAACTGTTTTCGCCATGTATATCCATTAATTTGGATAATAAAGAAAAGTTATCGGCAATAGCGGCATTATCCATCATACTGTATCAGGCATTAATGAGGCGAAGTTATTGTAATAAAATTATTCTGTTTGGCTAATGTAAATGGGGTAGGGGTATAAAAGGAAAAACCTCCGAACTTCGGAGGTTTTTATAAATCTTAAAAGAAATTTTTTATTATTTCTTTGCTGCTTTTTTAGGAGCTGCTTTTTTTGCTGCTTTCTTAGGAGCTGCTTTTTTTGCTGCTTTCTTAGGAGCTGCTGCTTTTTTTGGAGCCGCTGCTTTTTTTGGAGCTGCTTTTTTCGCTGCTTTCTTAGGAGCTGCTTTTTTTGCTGCTTTTTTAGGAGCTGCTTTCTTTGGGGCTGCTGCTTTTTTAGGAGCCGCTTTTTTTGCTGCTTTCTTAGGAGCTGCTTTTTTAGTTGCCATTTTTTGTGAATTTAATGTTTAGTAAATGGGTTATCTACAGTAAAAATAATAATTATTTTATACTACCCAAATTTTTTTCACAAAAATTAGTTAAACGAAAAAAGTATTAAGCAGTTGCCTCAACGCTAACTACAGAAACAAATGTTCTGTCTTTAACACCTTTTCTAAATTCTACAACACCGTCGTTCAATGCGAAAAGAGTAAAGTCTTTACCTACACCAACGTTTTTACCAGGATGGTAAACAGTACCACGTTGACGAACGATGATGTTACCGGTAATAGCTGGCTGACCACCAAAAATTTTTACGCCAAGACGTTTGCTTCTTGAGTCGCGGCCATTCTTTACACTACCTTCACCTTTCTTATGTGCCATGATAGATTATTTTTAAATATTAACTTACTTGAAAATTATTAAACTAATAACAGACCATTATTATATTACTTACTGTAAACAGTAATTAAGCAATATTGGTAACTTTTATTTTAGTATACGCTGTACGGTGTCCTCTTTTCTTACGGAAACCTTTTCTTCTTTTGTGTTTAAAAGCAATTACAGTATCTCCTTTAACTTGATCAAGGATTTCTGCAGTTACTTTTGTACTTACTGTTCCACCAACTGAAACACTACCACCGGCATCGGCTAATAAAACCTCAAGGTTTAAAACATCACCGGCTTTACCCTCTACACGTGGTACATATAATGTTTGGTCTTTTTCTACTTTGTATTGCTGACCCGCAACTTTAATTACTGCTAACATAGTCTGAAAATTAGGACGGCAAAGGTAAGGGGAAAAATTTAACTAACCAATAATCGTTTAAACTTTTGAATAGTTAAATTAGGTATTTTTTGAAACGGCATCCTGTATCTTTGCTAAAGCCTGTACAGGAATGGCTGGCTTGATTGTTGTAACTCGCAGCAAATCAAATAGTTTAAACAGTAGCACAAAATTAAGAAAAGTAGGGCTAAGCTGCCCGAAAAAGTAGTAAGTATATGAAAATCAAATCGTTCCTGGCTAAACCACTTGCCGCCATTATTCATAAATCCATCAAAAAGGGCATGCTTTCGGCAGTTGACGATCAGGAAGCTATCCTGAAAACGTTACTGAAAGTGGGCCGCAATACCCTGTTTGGTAAAGATGTGAACCTGGCACAAGTGAATAATTATCAGGAATTTAAACAAGCCGTTGCCGTAAAAGATTACGAGCAGATAAAGCCTTACATCGAATTAATTAAAGAAGGAAAGCATAATATATTATGGAGAGGTGTACCGGCCTATTTTGCTAAAACTTCAGGCACAACCAGCGGTACAAAATATATTCCTATTTCAAAAGATTCTATTTCAAATCATATCAACTCGGCCCGTAATGCCCTTTTATGTTACATGGCCGAAACCGGTAACACTAAATTTGCCGATGGTAATATGATTTTTTTATCCGGCTCGCCAGTGTTGGAGCGCATTGCCGAAATACCAACCGGACGTTTAAGTGGTATTGTTAACCACCATGTACCACGCTACCTGCGTAAAAACCAACTACCTTCTTACGAAACCAATTGTATTGAAGATTGGGAAACTAAACTGAATAAAATTGTTGATGAAACCATCAATAAAAACATGACACTGATAAGTGGTATACCACCATGGATGCAAATGTATTTTGATGAAATAATGAAACGTACCAATAAAACCATCAGCGAAGTGTTTCCTAACTTTTCTGTACTAGTACAGGGAGGGGTAAACTTTGAACCTTACAAAGCAAAACTGTTTCAAAGCATTGGTAAAAAAATTGACAGTATCGAAACCTATCCTTCCTCTGAAGGTTTTTTTGCTTTTCAGGATTCGCAGGAAGCCGAAGGTTTATTATTAAATACAAACAGCGGGATCTTTTACGAGTTTGTACCCGTTAGCGAACTGCAAAACGAAAACCCGACAAGGTTATCATTGGCCGATGTTCAGGTGGGTGTAAACTATGCCATAATCATTAGCAGCAATGCTGGCTTATGGGGTTATAACATTGGCGATACCATTAAATTTGTATCAACCAACCCTTATCGTATTGTCGTAACAGGCCGTATAAAACACTTTATATCGGCATTTGGCGAGCATGTAATTGGAGAGGAAGTAGAGCATAGCTTGTTAAAAGCAGCCGCAGAGGAGAATGTACGTATTACCGAATTTACAGTGGCACCTTTTGTAAATGATGGGGAGGGGCGCTCTTACCACGAGTGGTTTATTGAGTTTGAAAACAAACCCCATGATATGAAAGCCTTTGCGCTGAAGGTTGATGATAACCTTCGTAAAAAGAATGTATATTACGATGATTTAATAAGTGGTAATATTTTGCAACCGCTAAAATTAACAGCGGTGAAAAAAAATGCCTTTATCGATTATATGAAATCGATTGGTAAACTGGGCGGGCAAAATAAAGTGCCACGCTTAAGTAACGACAGAAAGATTGCAACCGAGTTAGAAAAGTGGGCAGAGTAAGCGATAATTGATAGCTGATAGTTTACAATTGACAATGTAAAATTGCTTTTAAACAACAGTTTTTTTATGATCCCGGCTTTAGTATAAATGGCATCGTCCCTTGCGTCGCACACTTGTACTGCATTAATTCTATTGGGCAATTTTTAGTACTCCGTATTTTAATCGGAGCGTATATCGCTCATCTGCAGAAGAAAGACGAAAAGTCAGGGAGACTGAAAGACGGCAATCATTTATTAGACTTTAAACTTCTGGAACTTTGAACTATTGAACCTTTGGAACTTTAAAAAATGACAGAGCAACAACCAATAAAACGAATAGCCATATTTGGATCAACAGGATCCATTGGTACCCAGTGCCTGGATGTAATTGCAGCAAACACCGATAAGTTTTCGGCGGAAATTTTAACTGCACATAAAAACGAAGATTTATTAATACAACAAGCTTTACGCTTTAATCCCAATATTGTAGTAATTGGCGACGAAAGCAAATACAATAAAGTTAAACAAGCATTGGCCAATACCGATATAAAAGTATTTGCCGGCGAAGCAGCATTAGATGATGTGGCTGCCATGGATAATTACGACATGATGATTGCGGCCATTGTTGGTTATGCAGGTTTAAAACCAACCTTAAAAGCTATTGAAAATGGTAAACCCATTGGTTTAGCCAATAAAGAAACGCTAGTTGTAGCCGGCGATATTGTAATGCAAAAAGCAATTGAACACCGTGTGCCAGTAATACCTGTAGATAGTGAACACTCCGCAATCTTTCAATGTTTGGTAGGCGAGGGGCGTAATAAAATTGAGAAAATCATTTTAACTGCTTCGGGTGGTCCGTTTTTAGGACGCAAACCTAATTACCTGGTAAATGTAAAACGAGAGCATGCTTTGCAACACCCTAACTGGGCAATGGGGGCAAAAATCACCATCGATTCAGCTACGTTGATGAACAAGGGGCTGGAGATGATAGAAGCCAAGTGGTTGTTTAATCTAACACCTGATCAAATACAGGTGGTAGTACATCCGCAAAGTATTATTCACAGCATGGTGCAGTTTGAAGATGGTAGTATAAAAGCACAAATGGGATTACCCGATATGAAACTGCCTATTCAGTATGCCATGGCTTTTCCGCAACGAATTCCTAATAACTTCCCCCGTTTTGATTTTAAAAAGATAAACACACTCAATTTTGAGGAGCCGGATATTAAAACCTTCCGTAACCTGGCATTAGCTATTGAAGCCTTGGAAAAAGGTGGTAACTTGCCTTGTGTACTAAATGCGGCTAACGAAATTGTGGTATATGCGTTTTTAAAAAACCGTATCGGCTTTTTAGAAATGACTGATGTAATTGAAAAAGTAATGCATAAAGTACCATATATTCAACAACCAACTTTAGACCAATACTTTATGAGCGATGGGGAAGCCCGTAGTATTACAGCCGACATAATTGGCTTGTAATCTAACCGCATCAAAATCTTAAGAAAATCAAATAATTCATGGGCGGTAAGCATATATTTGGCTTTTAGCGGATATTTGCGTTCAAAATTTATAATACTTTATAATAATACATGATACTTTTAGCTATTGATTGGGCTGCATTTGCGGCCAACCTTGGACAGTTTATACTGGCTTTCTCTATATTAATTGTACTACACGAACTGGGACACTTTTTAACTGCTAAATGGTTTGGTTGCCGCGTAGAAAAATTCTATTTGTTTTTTAATCCATGGTTCTCGCTTTGGAAAAAGAAAATTGGCGAAACTGAATACGGTATTGGTTGGATACCCCTAGGTGGTTATGTAAAAATTTCAGGGATGATTGATGAAAGCATGGATAAGGAAGCCATGAAATTGCCACCTCAACCATACGAGTTCAGGGCTAAGCCGGCCTGGCAACGTTTAATTATAATGTTAGCCGGTGTAATTATCAACTTTGTATTGGCGTTGGTAATATTTGCTATGATTCTTTTTGTTTGGGGCGAGGAAAAAATTCCGGTGGCTAACTTAAAGCATGGTATTTATGCTGACTCGCTGGCTACATCTGCAGGATTAAAAAGCGGTGATTTGGTAACAGCTATTAACGGTAAAACATTGGTTTATCAGGATGATTTACCAAAAGGTATTTTCATGAGTGAAAATGCAAAACTTACCGTACAGCGTGATGGTAAAGAAACTACAGTTGTTATACCTGATGGTTTTGTGAGTAAGCTTACCAAAAGCAAACAAAAGCGTTTTGTGTATCCTGCTTTATTACCAATAATAGATACTGTAACTACTGCTTCATTTGTTGAAGGTGATTTTAAAAAAGGAGACCAGTTTCTTGCTTTAAATGGAACACCATTAAAATATGCACAGGACTATCAATTAGCTATACCAAAATATGGTGGCCAGAATGTGACCCTTACAGTTTTGCGTAACAATACTGATACGTTAACCACCGTTGTAAAAGTAGATGATAAAGGCGCTATTGGTTTTGGTTTTAATAGTGTATTAGATGTAATTGAAACGGAGAAAAAAGAGTATACTTTCTTTCAATCCATTCCGGCAGGTATAAACTTTGGAATGGAAAAATTAGGAGAATACATTGAAGGTATTCGTTTACTGTTTGTATCTAAAGAACATAAGGTAAACGAAAACCTGGGCAGTGTAATTAGTATTGGTAAAACATTTGGTGGTGAGTGGGACTGGCATCGTTTCTGGACAATGACTGGTTTATTCTCTATCATTCTGGCCTTTATGAATATATTACCTATACCTGCATTGGATGGAGGCCACGCATTGTTTACTTTAATAGAAATGATTACCGGCCGTAAACCAAGTGATAAATTTATGGAATATGCCCAATTGGTAGGTATGGTACTTTTATTAGGCTTAATGGCTTATGCTATTGGGTTGGATATATTCAGGTTGTTTAGGTAGGAGAAGTTAATGGTTCATCGTTAATAGTTAATAGGGAAATAGATATCCGTTTATTTACAATTAACATTTAACAAATAACGATTAACACAATAGCTGAATAGCGAACAGAAAGTACAAGAGTGCGACGCAACGGAAGCTCAATCAGGGAACTGAAGTTGGCTCATAAAAATGTATTTAAGAATTGTTAATTACTAATTATTAATTGCTAATTAACTACACTATCTTTGTACACTGGCTTCTAAAATCTTGGGGGCGTTTGGTTTTGACAGCGTAGATCTTTGAAGGTGTAAGCATGTGGTGCGTTGGATAATTAGCACCTTAATCTGAATATTCAAACTATAAATGGCAATACTCAGTATGCCATGGCTGCCTAATCAGTGATTAGTTAGTCATTAGGGCCGCCGGGCCGGTTGGTCTGTTACCACGCCCCGCCGCCGACTTAAAAAACAAAACAGGCTGCTGCAACGGAAGGCTGTGACCGTTGCTTAAGACCATCCAGCTAAGTGAATAATTGGTTTGTTCGTTTCCTGTTATTTGCCGACAATTAATAATGAAATAAACATGTAGAAAGCTTTTGAAGAATATGTTTGGACACCGGTTCGAATCCGGTCGCCTCCACTTTGTTTAAAAATGAAAAAAAACGGTTAAGTTTACTTAGCCGTTTTTTTATGCCAAATTTAAGCTTGCAAGTTGTTGTTTTTCAGGCAATCGTTTGTGTTGCGGGAGTTGATTTTTTGCAATTTTCAGGCAATCGTTTGTGCGATTTTTGAGTATGTATTTGTATTATTTTGTCCTTAAATAACGATAAAGCACACCATAACAACATTATTAACAACTGCATGATTGAAGTTTTACCTAGTACAATTGATATGACAGGGCTTGCCAAAGTATTACAACAATATGGATGCAACGGTGAAGATTTTACGGTTGAAAACTTGGGTGGAGGCTTAATTAATAGTACCTGGAAAGTTAGATTTGGAGATACTGAACTGGTATTGCAAAAGGTAAATACAAATGTATTTACAAATCCAGCCAGTATTGCCTTTAATATTGAGACTATCAATGCTTATTTAAAACAACATTTTCCCGGTTATTATTTTCCTGCGCCAGTGTTAAACGCCAATGGAGATACATTTTATAAAGATGAAAATGGCAGTTGGTACAGAGCGTTTCAATTTTTAAAAGGATCGCAAACTATTGATGTAGTTGCTAATTGTGACCAGGCTTATGAGGCAGCGAAGGAGTTTGGCAGGTTTAGTGCGTTGTTAAATAATTTTCCTTCGCATACTTTACATGAAAATATTCCTGGGTTTCATAATCTTACAAAACGTTACAACGATTTTTTACAAGTACTTAAAACCGGTGATACGGTGCGTTTGCAAGAAGCAAAAGTATTGGTTGAAACTGCACTAAGCTATATAGATATTGTAAAACGTTACGAAGCTATTGTTGCCGAAGGACTGATTAAAAAGCGTGTTACCCATCACGATACTAAAATAAGCAATGTATTGTTTAATCTTGCGGGAAAAGCCTTTGCCGTTATTGATTTAGACACGATAATGGAAGGTTATTATATAAGCGATGTGGGTGACATGATGCGCACTTATTTATCGGAAATAGGAGAGGAGGATAAAAATTTTGATGAAGTACCAGTACGCAAGGATGTTTATACTGCTATTAAAGACGGATATATGTCCGAGATGGCCACACATTTAACCTCTACAGAGAAAAGTTACTTTTATTACTCCGGCCAGTTTCTTATTTTTATGCAGGCCATCAGGTTTTTAACTGACTATTTATCCGGCGATAAGTATTATACACCAGCTTACCCCAAACATAATTTTAAACGTGCACAACATCAGTTTGCGTTACTAAAATCATACATGAACATAGCATCTACGCAACAATAATTTGCTTCTATTCAATTCTTTACTACTTTTTATTATGTAAGTGATGGGAAAATCCGTCACTAGTGCTTTCGAAAGAAAGCAAAGCACCCCCATTGTTTTATTAACATTTTAGTATTTGGTATAATATATGTTCATATTATAACGGACATGTATTTGCTTTATTAAAGGTAAAGTGTAATAAATATCTATGTTTAATATGTGCATTAAAAGAAAAGGATTGTTGCAATTAAATATATTTTAAAATATATTAATATATTAGCAGGATAAGCTACTTTTTGAAAGAGTTATTTTATATCCCGTTTTTTTATTTTACTTTAGTATTGCAATAATTAAACCTCTAAACCTTAAGCTCTTTTGTTATGGAACAGATTAAAATTTTGTTAGTTGATGACCATAAGCTAATACGAGACTCATGGGCTTTTATTTTAAACAGTGATACACGGTTTAATGTAATAGAAGCTACCGGGGATGGTGACACTGCCATTGAACTTGCAAAAGAAAAAGACCCGGATGTAATATTAATGGATGTTCACATGACACCAATGAATGGTTTTGATGCAACTAAAGCCATCAGAACTATAATGCCAAAGGCAAAAATCATAGGTGTATCTATGCATAGTATGCCGGCCTACGCCAAGCGATTAATACAATTAGGCGCGATGGGCTATGTTACCAAAAATTCGTCGAAGGAAGAAATGATTCATGCCATACTGGAGGTAAATGCCGGTAAGAAATATGTATGTGAGGAAGTGAAAAGTATTTTAGCCGAGCATGAAATACAGGAGCAGGAAGCTAACACAAATATTAATCTTTTATCACGTAGGGAAATTGATGTAGCTAAACTTATAAAAGAAGGGTTACCATCAAAAGAAATTGCCCAGAAATTGGACATTACGTTGAAAACCGTTGAAGTACACCGTTATAATATCCTTAAAAAATTGAATTTACGCAACACAGCTTCATTGGTAAACTTTATAAATGCACAGGGTTTATAAGTTGTGATTGCTTGTAAGTTTTAAAAACCCAAGCATCCCTGCATGTCAAAAAAAAACGGTGGAAACGCAGCTTGTTTTAAAAATTTAAATGAGGCGTTTGAAAATGCGGCACAGCCAGTATTATTGGTGACAGATTCGTATGCTATTATTTATATAAATAAAGCAGGAAAAAGATTGTTTAACCTTTCTGAGGAAGACTGTAGGGGCCGGCATCTTACTCAGGTTTTATCAATAAAACATGAAGATATAGACTATTATTTAAGTCCGTATACAGTTAAAGAGCCTTGTCCGCTAAACGAACAACTAAAACTGGTTGGCCCGGAAGCTTTTCACATTTATATTACAACTTTAACAGAAAGTCTGTTGATTAATTTTGTGCCAATACCAAAAACAAGAGAAATACCAAGTACTAGGTCGGTATGGGTATTAACCTCCAGCAAGCGGAATGTGAACAAAGAAAAAGACATGACTATATATGATGATTATGTACTCCGGAATCTGATTAAAGAAAAGGAGTTTCATCATATGGTGATGAAGGCTACGAATGATATTATCTGGGATCTTGATATAGCAACAGGTAATATATTGTGGAATAATAATTTTTTTATACAATTGGGTTATGCACAAAGTGAGCATTTATACGATGTAGATTTTTGGATTAATGGATTGCACACTGATGATCGGGTTGCAGTGGAAACTAGTTTAAATGAAGCATTAGCGCAGGGCGTTGACCAATGGGCATCTGAATATCGTTTTAAAAAATACGATGGCACTTATGTATCCTTTTATGATAGGGGGTATGTGGTAAAAGATGAAGAAGGTAGGCCGCAACGTATGATAGGATCGATGATGGATATAACACGGTTAAAAATTGTGGAAGAGGAGTTGGCTTTATCGTACAAAGAAATAAGAGAACTGAGCGAACACGTAATTTATGTGCGTGAGGAGAATAAGAAAAAGATTGCCAGGGAGATGCATGATGAATTGGGCCAACAAATTACTGTAATGAAAATACAGGTGGCCTGGTTAAGCAGCAAATTGCAAACGGTAGATGATGATATAAGACAGCGTCTGCAAAATCTGGATGAAATACTAAACGATTCACTAAAGTCAATAAGACGAATATCTGCAGAGTTAAGACCAAGTTTACTGGATGATTTAGGCTTGATTGCCGCATTGGAATGGCACTTAAAAGAAGTGGGGCTTAAGTTAGGTGTACAGGTGAAATTTGGCGCTAAACTTAAAGAACCTGATTTGCCCGAAAACGCTAAAACCGCATTATTCAGAATTGTTCAGGAATCGTTAACTAATATTGCACGCCATGCAAAGGCAACCAATGTATCGGTAAAACTTAAGGATAAAGAAAATACATTAATACTGACAATAGAAGATGACGGGATTGGTATAAACCTGCAAGAGTTGAAACACACCAAAACAATGGGTATTGTAGGTATGCGTGAAAGAGCAATGATGATAGGTGGTAGTTTTTCTGTTGAAAGCACCTTGGGTAAGGGAACTGTTATAACTGTTACTTTACCACTAAGTTCAAATAATTAATTATTTAGTTTATTGTTCTGTTTGTTCAGGAGGTTTAACTTCTGTTTCAGGCTTTTTCTTTTTATTGCGTCTTAAAAACTGGCCTATATTGTCAAACTCTTTGCGGTACGAAATACTGGCACCAGAACGCTTATTGCGGCTATTATTGGTTAACAAATAATCTAAGTTCTCCCTGTAAAAAAAACTTACACGTATGGTGCCGCTTTGGTTAATTAACCATTCGGCTGTTACATCAGGCAAATACTGTACTGTTTGCTGTAAACTGGCTTGTAAGGGTACGTCTAAAGTATTACCTAGTGTTACTACCAACCGGTCTTTAAATAAAGAAATTGGTATATTTAAGTTTAGATTACTTTGGTTAATGTTAAACCCGCTAGCCCCTCCCAATGAAAAAGGATTTCTGTTATAAACAGAGCCGCTGAAGTTTAAACTAACTTTATCAGTTTTTAAAATTCTGGAAAGCTCCGTGTTAAGTTTTTTATTAATCTCGTTAAAAATAATACCCGATATACTGGAGATGGTATTATAGGTAAATTCGTTTATAGCGCTTCCAAGACCTGAGCCTGATGATTGAATAGTTTCGGGTGGCGCAAAACTATTAAATACTATTAGATAGGTAACCTGTTTATTAATCTGGTTGGGGTCATTTTCCATTTGTTGAATAGCACTAGTTACAGCAAACTCATTTTTTAGTGAGCTGTTGGGCTCAAAACCCAAGCTAAACTTAAACAGGGGGTCAAATAATTGTCCCGTTAAATCGGCATATACATAAACATTTTCTCGTCGGGTTGATAAGTTTTGCTCAAGATTTAAACCTGATACCAATGGTGCGAAACTTACTCTTTCAGCTTTGTATTGGGCTTCAAATTTTATTTGTGCATCCATAGGGTCGCCGGTCCAACTTATATAACTATCACCACCTTTTCTTAACTCGAATGGTTTTTTAAAGAAAGATTGAAATGTAAACAGGTAATCACCTTCTTCAATATCAAATTTACCACGTATAGACAATGGCTCAGAAGAACCGCTACGTATATTGAGTGTACCAGATCCTTTTCCTTTAATTTCGTCCCCTGTAAATTCATCCAGTATTACTCTAACCGTTACCATATTGTTAGCCGTAATATCTACATCGTACACCACATTGGCTGAGCCTTTGGTAAAATTGGAGTCAATCATTTCCCGACCAAACTTACGTTCAACTAAAAAGTCGGCCATACCCGATGCCTTGCTATTGGATGACGGTATAGTAACCGAACTACTATCAGTAGTTGATGCAATCGCATCTATTTTCATATACATATCGGATTCCTGTCCGGATAATGTAAATGATCCGGTTCCCATTACTTTACCATAAAACTGTTTATTATCATTGTATGTAGTATTTAATAATAAAATAGGCCGGTTATTATCGCTGCTTTGTGTACCCGATTTACGCGTTGATACAGACAAGTCGAAGAACATATTTTTAAAACCATTATGTAAAATACTACCGTTCAGGTAAACGGGGTTTTTGCTTACCGGGTCTTTTAAAACAATGCCATCTAAATTAATTTCTCCAGATTTTAATTCTATCTCCCTGTTTTCAATCTCGTAATAACATTGTGTAAATTTTACTTTTAACCCTGCCTCTGTTAAACGCCCTTTGCCTGTTACATCCAAGTTGTCAAACGGACCTTTAATACTGAAGTTGCCCGTAATAAAACCATTCATATCACTAAATAAAGTACCTAAAAAGCGTTCCAGGTATTTTAATTGAAATGTTTTTGCAGTAAGGTCAATTACATTTTTTTGCTGGCTGGTTTTGTCTTGTAAAAACAAGTGCATATCAAAAGCAATACCATGGTCGGGGTTTGCATTTTTGCCGTTCACGAAAAGCTCACCTGTTTTATTTTCATAAATAACACTGGCGTTTACTTCACCTATAGAGTCATTGTCAAGTCGTACATACTCGCCTTTAAAATTATTGCTGATAATTCTTAGATCATTAAAAGGGTTTTCAATTAATACATCACCCGATGCTAATCCCTCCAGTCTGTTTCTTGGCATGATGAAAGGGCCAAAATCACCAAGGTTTACTTTTGTCAGTTTTACACTTACATCATTCCATTCTCCAATTTCGGATGGAAGCGTTTTAATCACTATTTCCTGATTGTTTTCTCTTAACCGTAGTTCTCCAATCGCAGGTGCATTTTTTCTAAACTCCAATTCACCGTTTTCATCAATGGTCCATGTTTTCCCATTTACTACTAAGTTGGATGAATTCATTTCTATACGTACCCCATTATGATAGGTTAAGACCGCAGCATTAATCTTTGCTTGGTCAATCCCTTGATTGGCTCCGGTAATAATATTTACATACGATGTGTCGTGAAAAGCTGTAATATCAAATGTAGCCAGCGGTACATTCAGGCTATCTCCAATCATTATGTTTGATGCACTTCCCGTAACTATTAAAGTATCCAAACCGCCATTGCCCTGTACAGTAACATTGTCAAAATTGTAAGTCAGGTATTTAAACTGGGGTACATTTGCTGTTAAGGTTAAACTATTGTCAATAGTGTTTAACGAGCCGGTTATATTACTATGGTTAAAGCCACTAATCTGCTTTGTAAATAATTTTAAGTAATCATCAATATAACCTGTTTCAATATTAAACTCGAGCTGTTCATTAATGTCAGTAAGTTTAGGTGCTGCAATATAGGCAGGATAGTACTTGCTTAAAAAGGTTTTAAAAGCATCCGGTAGTTCGCGTATGGTATAATTCCCTTTTACAGTGGCCTTTAGTTCATTGGAGTTTAAGCTGAGTATTTTTTTATCATCCACATAGGTCGATGATAATGTAAGCGAATCAAAAGGTAGCTGTAAATCGTCATGTATCAACACCGCATCCGTAATATTAGCTACGCCCAAAAAGTCATCAATGGTTTTGCCCGAAAAGTTGGTATTTACCTTACCCGAGAAACGAATATCTTCTTTTGTTAAACCAATATTTTTAATATTCGATTCCTGCACATCGGCAATAAAATTAAATATGGGTGCCGAGTCGTTAATATTTATCAACCCGTTCAGTGTAAGTTTTACATTCTCATCTTTTATAGATGCTACGCCGTCAAATTCGTTTTTATTTAAAATGCCGTTCAGGTGTAGGTTCTGGTAGCGGTAACCGTTAAAGTCAATAAATTTTACATCGCCTTTAAACTCTGCAATACGTCTTTTTTCCTGCGTTCCACTTCCTTTTAAAGAGCTTTTAATAGCAATAGCA
Organism: Chitinophagaceae bacterium UBA4857; assembly: GCA_002399735.1. Lineage (GTDB taxonomy): Bacteria > Bacteroidota > Bacteroidia > Chitinophagales > Chitinophagaceae > Terrimonas. The sequence goes on along the minus strand of DHEF01000014.1, from coordinate 46,284 downwards.
CCCAACAAAGGCTCATGTAAAAATTTACCCAATAAAAAATTATCCGTTATCAAAGTACCGGAATATACAGGGTCACGGCCTTGGGGCAACTTCATATTAAGGTCAGTTTTTACCGTACCCAAGGCAGTTTTAATAGTACCAAAAGTTACAAAGTCTCTAATAAACCCGGTAAAGTTTCCGTTAAAATGTATGTATTCCAGTTGCGATAAATCCGGTTTTTTTAATGTTTTAATCTGAGGTACATAGGTAGCCGCTTCGGCATAAGTAGTTTTAAAATCCTCGGCACTAAAGTCAATAAAGGTTTCATTAATATCGGGCAAGCCTACCAAACTAATATGGCCTTTCAAACGGGTGTTATTACCGGCTTCTAATAAAAAGTCCCTGCCGCTTAAGTTTGAAATCGGACCGCTAAATCTTCCCGATAAATTAATCCGTTTGTTCCAGTCAGTTAAAGCCGGTGCAAAAAAGGCAATATCGTCACTGTCAATCTCGGTATTTTTAAAATCGCCAACCAGCGTTATTTTATTAATAAAGTCACTCATGTCGCTAAACTTATCATAGCGCATGCTATAGTAGTTGCTAATGCTACTGTTGTTGGTGCTAATTTTTAAATCTGAAAAACTCATTTCCCTTGGCGTTACTTTAGCCAGGGCCTCCAGCTTTTTAACTTCAAAGCCACTTTTTTCTTTGGTGTTAACCGTTATTTCCGAGCTAATGGTATCCTGTTGCCACCATACATTTTTTAAAGTAAGGTCAATATCGTTAAAAGCAATATGCTGGCCATCAAACACACCGATTGGTCCTTCAGGTACCAATAAATTGTCGTTTTTAAATGAACCATTGGTTAAGCGTAACTGTCCAATTTCAATAGCCCAGTCGCCTTTATTCCATTCCAGCCCTTTTGTTGTTGTGGGAGTAGTGGGTGTACGTGGCCTTACCGGTTTATTTCCTTTATATACGGATAGGCTTACATCCGGTTTATCGGCTGTAATATTTTCCACTGCTACTCTTTTGTTTTCAAAATCGGTAACACGGGCATTTGCTGATAGGCTGCCAAAGTAAATTTTCATGTCCTGGCCAACCCAGGCATCATGTTGCCAGAACAAAACATTTTTACAATCCAGCTCTTTAACGTTTAATGATATGCTGCTTTTTTTCTTTTGTGTATTGCTAGTTGGCGATGAAAAGTAATCAATAATAAACTGGTGCCGCCAGATAGAATCAGTATCTCTTTGCAATTTTACTACTGCATCTTTCAGGCCCACATATTTCAGTTCAATATTCTTTTTTATAAAAAACCAGTCGGTTATACGCACCGTAACTTCCCCGGCAGATAGTATGGTATCTTTTTGTCGGTCCAATACCAAAGTGTTTAATAAATGCATTTTGTTAAACAACGAAAAATCTACCCGCTTAATAGATACTTCGGTATTTAAATCTTTAGAAAGTCGGGCAGTAACTTTTTGCACCAGCCAGTTTTGCACAAACGGTGTTTGTATTAATAACCATACTGCTACTAATAAAAGTAAAATTGATAGGAGAGTCCATTTCGCTATTTTCTTAAGCCGCTTCAGATAGGTTTTTGCCCGTAAAATTAGTCCAATACAAGCCTAATTACAAATTTACGCATATAGTAATATAACCGTTTAACTAAGTTTTAATATTACTCATAAAAAGAGGCAATTGTCTGCTTTTTTCTCAACAGACTTTTCGAGGATTGGATTTTTTTTAGTTAGTCAGCAGCATTACTACTAGCATCGTCTGTTGTGTCACTCACTTGTACTACAACAACGCAAAGCATCAATGAGGCTAATCCAATAACTAATATCGAATTAATTCTATTGGCCATTGTGCGGTACCCCGTTTCTAACCCCGCTGTTCGGGGTATTTTAATCGGGGTGTCCGGTAATACTATTGGGCATTATGTAAGCGTCCCTGCTTTTACCGAAAACCCCATTACAAAATTTCCAAATCAACTAATTTTCAAATTAAAAAAGCTTTATGATTTTATTTGCTAAAAACAGCCCTTTAGCCAACATACTTTAACAACTGTTAGCGTAACTTTTGCAACCTGTTATTGGTCTTATATACAGAAACGGAAAATTAAAAAGCCCTGATTTTTTCACCGATTAAAACCAAATAACATGAAACGAATTTTTACCCTATCTGCATTGTTTATGACAGTTGTTGTACTATTAACAAGTTGCGTTAAAAGATCAGAACAATATTTTGACGAAAGTTATTGGTTAAGTAAAGAGCGAGGTGTGGTGGTGTACAGTGGTGGTGCTTGTTCTTATTATGTTGTAGAAACTTTCCGTGGTTACACAGTTATCCGTTCCAGCGATGGTTACCTGCCATTTGAAGGCGATATTGTGTACAGTAATTTTAGCAACTATGGCACCCGTGATATTTACAACTACTCTGACCGTAGTTTAATGCGTGGTAATATTATTGAATACTGGTTAGATTATTTTGATGCCCAGGATGCTATTGATTATTACTGCGGTTACTATGGTGTAAACAGCAACGACAAAACCTTAAGTAAAGACAGTGGAACCGGCAATAAAAAAATGATTATAAAAGCTGATAAGAATGTATTGAATGCAAAACCTTAACAGTATTAACACATGATAGCAAAGCGGCACAGAAATGTGTCGCTTTTTTTGTTTGTAATTTTAAAGTATTCCGTATCTAGCGCAGGTCTCTGACCTGTGCTAATGAGTTACTTGTCTTTAAATTAAATACACTACCCGAAAAATAAAGTTATCGCCATGATTAATTAAGTAACGGCAAGGCACAGGTCAGAGACCTGCGCCAGATAGTAGTCTTTGTTATAGATAACGTTGCACAAAATCAGCACAGTAATTTTTAATAAGGTTGCGGGTATAGCGGAAATGTTCTTTTATTTCATTTGCTGTCCCACTGGCTTTAGCAGGGTCAGGAAAATTATGGTGAAACACCTGAGCTCTGCCAGGAAAAACAGGGCAACGTTCTTTCGCATTATCACATACCGTAATTACGTAATCGAAATTGATATGCAGGTACTCCTGTATGTTATTGGATGTATGGTGCGATATATCCATTCCATCTTCCAACATAATAGCAACAGCACCGGGATTAAGGCCATGCGTTTCTACGCCTGCACTATAAATGGTAGCTTTTTCTTTTACAAAATTACGTAGATACGCCTCTGCCATCTGGCTACGACAACTGTTGCCGGTGCAAAGCACCAATATTGTTTTTGTTTCCAATTTTTTTAAGTTTATACGAATAACCAAATAATATTGATGATGCAAAATTTAGCATCAAACCCAAAGATGAGTTGCAGCACTATTACAGCCGTAGTAATAATAACCGGCTTACGGTAACGTGCCCATTTTGTTGTGCTACTAACAGGTACCGTTTCCACAGCAGGATTTTGTTGTAAGGGTTGCTAAATTTATTTTTGTTTTGACCGTAGGCGTGCCACAAGCATCCTGTGCCAAGCATGCGGTAGTTTTGTTTTGTAATACAAAGTGTTGTCCGCTAAAATGCAGGTTGTAACGGCCAATAGTATTACTTTGATATTCTACTTCAATTTCGAGGTCTGGGATACCTAGTTTTGTTTGGGATAGGTGTATGATGTTTAATAATTTTTGCGGCTTTAAGCGATGGTCGTAATCATCAGCATTCCATAGTTGAAAATTAACAACCTGCTCATTGCGTATGGTGCCACCACAATCAATAAAATTTCGTTTTACCACTCCTACTTCAGTTACATGAAAATGTTCGGGTACAAAACTATTATCGGGCAGTTGGAAAACCACATTATTTAAGGCCGGCAATATTTCTTTTAATTGAGATAGTTTCATATTGGTTTATTTATTGTTATAACGCAATATTGCGATGAATGAAATCAAAAAAAATCAACAACAGTTATTAGTAGTAATGTTTTCTGTAAAAAAAACGTTTAATTCTTTTTTAAACTGCAACCACACTTTTTCATTGATGCAGTAACAAACGCTGGTGCCTTCAATGTTCCCCTTAATAATACCGATATTTTTTAGCTCTTTTAAATGTTGTGAAATAGTGGGCTGAGCTAAGCCCAACTCTTGCACCAGATCATTACAAATACAAGCGTTTTGTTTAATAATGTGCTGCAAAATGGCAATACGGGCAGGGTGGGCCAATGCCTTAAATACAGTAGCAAGGTGGTTTTGTTTGTTGGTAAAAATATCTGATTTTGTTACACCCATTGTTTAATTGTATATCGCAATATTACGATGAATATATTAATTATCAAATTGTTTTATTTAAAAAGAAATTTTTTTTAAATTAGCTAACGCAGGTCTCTGACCTGTGCTAATGAGTTACTTGTCTTTAAATTAAATACACTACCCGAAAAATAAAGTTATCGCCATGGTTAATTAAGTAACGTCAAGGCACAGGTCAGAAACCTGCGCCAGATAGGTCTAAAGAGTTTATCCAATGGCAAATTCAATTTCTAGCTCATTCCCATTATTAATCTCTATCATGTCAAAAGTATTGATGGAATCGTTTTTTGATTTAAGGGAAACATTAAATATGGTCGTTAGCTCTACTTCCTCTTCCACGGTAAACCAAAATTGTTTTGCATAGTGCCACTCTTTTGTATCCTGATCTTTATAAAGAGTATTTTCGTCGTCTACGAGTATCTTAGATTTACAACGAATAATAGTCGTAACCTCAATGATTATATAGTCACCTTCAACTGATACCAGAGAATACTTATCACTTATTATTTCTGCTGTAGTATCTATAACATCATGAACAGTGGTTGCATTAATATAGTCATAATATGTATCTGTGTCCTCTAGTCGGTCATTCACCCAATTTAAAATTATTTCCAACCAAACTTTTTTCGAGTTTTCATAAACTTTTGGTATGTAAGAAATACGTGATTTGTATTCTTCAATTTCTCGAATTCGCTCATCTAAGTATCCTTTAAAATTATTAGAAACTCTAAGCTTCGGGTGTTTGAATTTTAGCATGTCTCCATCATTGGAAAATATAAAGCAATCTTGTTTTTGTTCTATTGCCCAATTTTCAATAATATTCAATACAAAAGCATCGGGGAATTCACTTTTTTTATTTCCATTTCCGAAAGGGCCAGTGGTCGTAAAATACTGATTAAATATTTTTTGGACATCTACTTTTTTAGTGTCCAAAATTGTGCATTTGGAATTAAGCAACAACCTTAGTAATTCAGCATTAAATAATTTTAAAAAACTTTCTTCATTGAATTCAGGAAGACTAGCAGGTGTAGAATGTATTGAACGTAAAACTTTTTCATAATCTTTCACCCCTTTATTATATGTTAGTTTAGCAGCACTTACGCTTTTAGTGTAGTTACTTAAAATTTCTTCCAAAGTAATAGTTGTTGTTATTAAACGTAAGTATCCTAAAGAGGATAAGTTGAAAAACTCCTTAATAATAGGGCTATTAAGATAATTCTGATTAATGAAAATACTTGTATCGAGAAATATATTGTCCATTTAATAGATAAATTAATTAAACATATATAATATTATTGTGTAGGCCTCAAGATGTATGCTAATGTATTACATGTTTTTTAATTTATTAAGTCATTTTTTAGTTCTAAATTTCTCTTTCATAATTATATAATTTTAAGGTTGTCTAATGGAATAATCAATTAAAATGGTAAACTTTAGGAAATGGAAAAACGTAGAATTTTCAGCATTGAAAAACCGTTGGAAGGATACAAAGAAGTAATTGTGTATGCTCCTCATATTGATGATGCATCTGGTATGAGTATTTACCCGGTTGATATTGATGGTATGCAGTGCAACATACATTACTCCACCAAAGTATTAGGTACTGCTGATGCTGATATACCGGAAAAGCTTTTACGGGTAATTAATATGGTGCTGGATGATTATAATCTATAAAAAAGAGTGTAAGATTGACATAACCTTACACTCTTTGCGATTAAAAACGGCAGCTGCATAACACGATAACAATTTGGCAATGAGACAGTTTGAAAATTTGCCAATAAAAGTTTACGGTATTGGTAGGGCACTTGCACAATTGCCCAATAGAATTATTTAGTTCATTTATATTGTTATTAGCCTAAATGAGGGCTTCGCCGTTACCGAACACCCCGATTAAAATACGGGGTACTGCAAAGTGGCCAATAGAATTGTTGCAGCACAAGTGAGTGACACAACAGACGATGATAGTAGTAATGCAGCCGATAACAAAAAATTACAATAATTTATGTAAAGCTTCTACGGTTCGGTTAAAGGTTTCTTCCTGCGATAGTTGTTCGGGTACAAATTTTTGTCCGATAACTTGTTCGTACAGTTCAATATAACGTTTGGATATAGTGTCAATCCATTCGTCGCTCATGTGCGGAACGGTTTGCCCTTCCTTACCCATAAAGTTGTTGGCTATTAACCATTCTCTTACAAACTCCTTACTAAGTTGTTTTTGTTTTTCACCTTTTTGCTGACGCTCATCAAAACCATCGGCATAAAAATAACGGGAGCTGTCGGGGGTATGTATTTCGTCCATCAGGTAAATGGTATCGCCAATTTTACCAAACTCGTATTTGGTATCAACCAGGATAAGTCCTTGTTTTTGGGCCAGTTCCTTACCACGGGCAAACAATGCCTGTGTGTAAGCAACAATGGTATTCCAGTCTTGCTCAGATACCAGGCCTTGTTTCAAAATATCTTCAGGGGCAATATCTTCATCGTGCCCTTCGCTGGCTTTTGTTGAAGGTGTAATAATAGGAGTGGGAAAGAAGTCATTTTCCTTCATGCCTTCGGGTAAAACGGCCCCACATAAAATGCGTTTACCACTGTTGTAGGTACGCCATGCATGACCGGTTAGGTTACCGCGGATAACCATTTCTATTTTTATAGGCTTGCACCTTTTACCAATGGAGGTGGTTGGCGCAGGCGTGTTTAATAACCAATTGGGGCAAATATCGGTAGTGGCCTGTAACATATATGCCGCTACCTGGTTTAAAACCTGTCCTTTATATGGTATAGGTCGGGGTAATATTACATCAAAGGCAGAAATACGGTCAGAGGCCTGCATTACCAATAAATCGGGCCCGATGCTATACACATCTCTTACTTTGCCACGATAAAAAGCGGTTTGTTGGGGGAAGTTAAACTCGTTCATAAGTCGAAATTAGGAAGGGAATGATAATAAGTAAGTTATGTGTGAATGAAGATTTCAACATTTTATTCTTTTTGAGGAAAAATAAAATTTTCAATTCAACCTTACATTCCTTATTTTTCCATTTCAAAATCTGCCAAATATGAGAAAACGTGCTTGCTTCTTGGTAGCTGTAATAGCTACCTGCCTCTTTTCTTTTACATCTTTTGCCCAAACAAGCGTTAGTGGTACGGTTAAAAACAATACCACCGGTGAAGCTGTTCCGGCTGTATCGGTTACCGTTAAAGGAACTACGCAGGGTACATTTACCGATCAGGATGGAAACTTTACTTTGAAAGTAGCTAAGTTGCCGGTAACCCTTGTGTTTAGTTCGGTAGGGTATGACAGTCACGAAGCAACTGTATCAAGCGCAGCGGCTTCGGTTGATGTAAGCTTTAAACCAAACCCTTTATTGGGTCAGGAAATAGTAGTATCGGCCAACAGAACCCCACAACGTATTTTAGAATCGCCGGTAACAGTAGAACGTATGAGCAGCAGTGCTATTAAAAGCGCAGCAGCGCCTAACTATTATGATGCCATTGCCAACTTGAAGGGGGTGGATATGCATACTGCCAGCTTAACTTTTAGAACCGTAACTACCAGAGGTTTTACCGGTAGTGGTAATGTAAAATTAAACCAGTTAACTGATGGAATGGATAACCAGGCACCGGGCTTAAACTTTTCGGTAGGTAGTATTATTGGACCCAACGAACTGGATGTTGATAATGTAGAGTTATTAGCAGGCGCATCTTCGGCTTTATATGGCTCGGGTGGTATTAACGGTACTTTATTAATCAATAGTAAAAACCCCTTTAAATATCAGGGTTTAAGTTTTAATATTAAACAAGGTGTAAACCATACAGATGGTAAACAAAGGGATCCGGCACCATATTATGACTGGGCCTTACGTTGGGCTAAAGCATTTAATAATAAATTTGCCTTTAAGCTTTCTGCATCAATGGTTTCTGCACAGGATTGGCAGGCCGATGATTACCGTAATAAAGACCAGTTTGGTGTGTTAAGTAAAGTGGTTGCGGGTGACAGGCAGTCTGATCCCAATTTTAATGGTGTAAATATTTATGGTGATGAAGCCAGTGCCAATATGCAGGCAATTGCAGGCGCAGCTATCCAAAGAGGTAGAGTAGCAGTTGTTACACAAGCACTACAATTACAGGGTAGAGTAGCTACTCAAGCTGAGGTAAATGCTTTTATGTCTGATCCCCAACGTTTGGCTGCTATGAATGCTGCCTTGTCTACAAATCCACAGGTGGCTCCATTTTTTCTGGGCATGCAAACCGGAGCAATTCCTAACAGAAATGTATCCAGAACAGGTTATTTGGAAAGAGACCTTGTGGATTACAACACTTTAAATGTAAAATTAAACGGTAGTTTACACTATAAGATTACTGATGATATTGAAGCTTCATGGCACTCTTATTTTGGTACCGGTACAACTGTTTATACGGGCGCAGACAGATATTCTTTAAGAAACCTGAAAATGTCGCAACATAAATTGGAGTTTAAAGGCCGCAACTGGATGGTACGCGGATATACTACTCAGGAAGATGCAGGGGGGTCATACAATGCTTCTGCTTTAGGTGCTTATATTAATGATAGCTGGAAGGCAAACGAAACATGGTTTGGCGAATATGTAGGTAATTACGCAGGTGCTATTTTGCAAGGTGGTGGAAATGTAACACCGGAAATGGCCCATGCACTTGCTCGTTCAAGAGCAGATGTAGGACGTTTATTACCAGGCACATCTGGTTTTGAGACCACAAAAGCAAAGGTAATGGCTACGCCTATTAAAAATAAAGGTGCTTTATTCTTAGACAAATCTGACCTATATGCTGCAGAAGGACAATTAAATGTTTCGGATGCATTTGAGTTTAACCATATTATAGAAGTGTTAGCCGGTGTACAGTGGAAACAATATGTAATGAACTCACAAGGAACATTATTTGCCGATACATTGGGTGTTTTAAAAATAAACGAAATAGGCGGCTATTTACAATTGAAAAAAACATTGTTTGATGATAAGCTTACTTTAACAGCTTCGGGCCGATATGATAAACAAACCAATTTTGAAGGGAAATTTACACCCCGTGTAACAGGTGTTTACAGGGTAGCAAAAGATAATTTTATTCGTTTATCATACCAAAATGCCTATCGTTTTCCAACCAACCAAAACCAGTACATAAGTTTGGTTACCGGTGCAGGTACATTAATTGGCGCCTTACCTGAGTTTCAAACTTTTTACAAGCTAAACTCTACTCACCCGGGTTATACACCTGCGAGTATTGCAGAGTATAGAAGAACAGGTAGTCAGGCAGATTTAGTTCAAGCCCAATACAGAGAAGTAAAGCCTGAAACAGTAAACTCTTATGAATTAGGGTACAAAGGTGTTCTGGGGGGTAACTTAATGTTTGATGCTTACGTATACTACAGCCAGTATAAAAATATGTTAGGTGCTGTTGCGTTGGGTCAATCAGGAGATGCTCAAGGTGCTGTTACGGCATTGTTAAATCCCTTAACTACCAGAAGTATATCGTATACGCAAAATACAGAAGGGACCGTAAATGTAACAGGATGGGGTATTAGCGCAGAGTATAAATTAGTTAAAAACTATTTTGTATATGGTAATGTGTTTTCTGATGTAATGGGTGATTTACCACACCCTGAGTATGTTTCATTCTTTAACGCACCTAAATACCGCTTTAACTTAGGCGTACGTAACGATAATGTTGCTAATGGTGTTGGCTTTAATGTGGTATACAAATACCAGGGTAAGAGCTATTATGAAGGAACATTTATTTCCGGAGACTTACCTTCTTTCTCAACCTTGGATGCACAAATAACTTACCGTGTGCCTAAAACAAAAAGTACTTTCCGTATTGGTGGTACTAACATTGCTAACAAATACTACCGTACCGGCTTTGGTAGCCCTTACGTAGGTGGTTTGTACTATGTTAGTTATGGTTATAACTTATAATAGTTTTACAAGTATCTAATAAACAAAGAAGCCGTTTTCTTAAGAAAACGGCTTCTTTGTTTATGTCTTATTATTGTATTATTTATTTCCCTCTGCAATAGCATCATCTAATAATTGCTCCATTTTGGTCATTCGTTTTTGCAGGTTCACAATCTCTACATTTGCATCGCTGTTAACGCCATCTGTAGCCAACCATATTAATACCATGGCTATATAATCCTGCATATCCTTACCGGCAAACTGGGTTTTATATTCCAGTAATTTTTCGTTAACCAGTTTTGCCGTATGTCTTACCTTTTCCTCATCAGCAGGTTTTAATTTTAACCGATAGGTTCTATCGGCTATTACAACGTTTACGGCAATTAATTCTTCCATTACTTGTATATTTAAAAAATATTATATATATTAGTTTCCTTTTTCAGTTAATCTGTTAAATATCTGCCCGTTATCTCTACCAAATGAAAGCCTTTTGACAAACCAAAACAGTTGTAAAATGTTAGCAAAAATTAAATCGCCAACTTTTATCGATGCTTTGCAGTTGGAGTGTTCTTGCATTGCCGGTAATTTTTTCAAAGCCGTTATTAAAGATGATACCGGTTGTATTTGTAGTAGCCTTGAAAGAAGACTATCGCAGGTGACCGAAAAAATTACCTGGTCCGGCTTAAACGATTTGCCCTACGGCCGTTATACATTGGAGCTAACCCAAGGCGAAAATGAACTAAAACTACCGCTGGTAAAAAGGGTGTAATAAAACACTGATACGCATTTAAAAAACCTTTTTCACCCTGAGCTTGACGAAGGGTATAACCATGATTATCCTTCCAAATAAGCAATACACTTATCTATTTCTTTCAGGTAAGTATTAATTCTTCGCTCAAATTGTTTCTTTTCTTCGTCAGTCATAGGTGTACCGGTAAACTTTAAAAGCTCTACTTGTTGATCAAGTTTTGCAATTGTTTCCTGTGCCAGCTCCATCTTATTTTTATGTTGGGCAATTTCTTGCTGCAATACTTCTTTGTCTTTACGCAAAGCGGCATTCACCTTCAGCACCTGCTGTAGTTTTTCCAATATACGTTTAGCTTGTTCTTCGCTTAATGCCATATAAAATAAGTAACACTAAAGTTAAACTATTTATGGTTTATCACCACTTGTAACGGTATTCATTCACCAGCCGTATTTTTTTTATGTTACCGGCAGTAGTAACTCCGGTCATCGTCCCTTGCGTCGCACTC
>DHEF01000014.1:18321-34739 GCA_002399735.1 Chitinophagaceae bacterium UBA4857 | reverse complement strand
CACCTGTAACTTTACTCACCATTTGCGCAAAGCGGAACAAGTAGTGCAAGGTGCACCCCGATTCATCGGCGGTACTTCCGGTAAGGCGAAGCATCAATGGGGTAAATCAAATAATTAATATCGAGTTAATTCTATTGGGCATAATGTAAGTTATCTTGCTTTACCAGAAAACCTCATTATCTAATTTCCAAATTGACTAATTGACAAATTGTTCTTTTACTTTCTAATCTCCGCCTGCAACTCTTTTTCAAGATTGGTCATTATCTTATTCATCCAGCCGTCAATCTCTTTATCTGTCAGTGTTTTTTCAACATCAAGAAACGTAAAGCTAAGGGCCATCGATTTTTTATTGTTACCCAATTTATCACCTGCATATACATCAAACAATTCAAAGCCGGTAAGTTTGTTCAGTTTAATATTGTTAACCGATTTTTCAATATCAGCATAACTAAGTGTACTGGAAACAACTAACGATAGGTCACGTTGTACAGCCGGGTACTTTGGTATTTCAACAAAAGCCAATTTAGTATTACCCGCAATGGCCGAAACCAGTTTCCAGTTAATACAAGCGTAATAAACAGGTTGTTTAATAGAAAAACTGTTTAAGGTAGTATTATTTACCTGTGCAACTTGTATAAGCGTTTCACCTTTAACCAATGCCTGTAAACCTGCTTCAAATTTGGTGTGTTGCCATGCCTCAAAATTCAGGGCTTTAATGCCAAGTATATTGGCTAATCTTTCTACCACACCTTTTAATACATAAAAGTCAGTATTACCTTGTTTAACACGCCAGCTGCCATTGTTTTGTGCGCCAGTAATGTACAGGCATAATTGTTCTGTTTCTATGTACTGACTATCTTCTTGTTTTTTGTAGGTTTTACCAAATTCAAAAAAACGAAGCTGGTTGTTTTTGCGGTTTAAATTATGGGCAATAACCTGTAAGCCTGTTTCCAACATGGACGGACGCAGTATGTTTAACTCGGCACTTAAACTGTTTAACATTTTTACCGAGGTTGCCAACTCTTCCTCGCTAAAGAAAGACTCATTAGTAATAGAGTTGGTTAATATTTCGTGATAGCCCAAACCTACCAGGTAGTCGGCTACTTTTTCCTTGTATTTTTCCTGCGCATAATTTTCTTCAATGGCAGGCGTAATCATAATGCTGTCGGGTATGGCAACATTATCCAGTCCATCAATACGTAATACTTCTTCTACAATATCGGCAGGTAACGAAATGTCCGGTTTATGATAAGGCACCGCAATGCGCAATTCATCAATACCTTCTTTTAAAATTTCAAATCCTAAACTGGTTAAAATACCTTTAACCGAATCCGGATGATAATTTTTACCGCTTAATTTTTTTAAGAAATGGTATTTAATCGCCACTTCTTTTTTCTCCGGCACTTCAGGGTAAACATCAACAATATCTGAACTAATGCTACCGCCGGCAATTTCTTTAATTAAAAGTGCTGCACGTTTTAAAACATTCACCGTTGCCGAAATATCAGCACCTTTTTCAAAGCGGGTAGCCGCATCGGTACGTAAACCATGGCGGAACGATGTTTTGCGAATAGTGATAGCATCAAAGTGAGCACTCTCTAAAAATATATCCTGTGTTACATCGGTAACGCCACTTTCTAAACCACCAAACACACCGGCAATACACATACCGCTATCAGTATCACAAATCATTAAATCATCGGTATGTAGTTTTCTTTCCTTACCATCCAATGTAATAAATAGTGTATTCTCTGGCAGGTTTTTTACAATTACTTTTTTGCCGTTTATTTTATTAGCATCAAAAGCATGTAAAGGTTGCCCTGTTTCGTGTTGAATAAAATTGGTAATATCTACAATGTTATTGATGGGCCTTAAACCGATGGCTTTTAATTTTTCCTGTAACCATTTGGGAGAAGCGGCAACTGTTATACCGCTAATGCTTACGCCACTGTAACGTGGGCAGGCTGTAGTATTTTCAACTGTTACTTCAATTTTTAAATCCTGGTTATCGGCTTTAAAACTATTGCTGTTAGGTATTTTAGCTCTCAGTTCTTTTTTATCGTGGTGCGATAAGTAAGCGCATACATCACGGGCAACACCCCAATGGCTCATAGCGTCCATACGGTTAGGGGTTAAGCCTATTTCATAGATTGTATCAGTGTAAGGATGAAAATAATCAGCGGCAGCAGTACCGGGTTTTACATCTTCCGGTAATACCAAAATACCGGCATGTGAAGTACCTAGTCCCAATTCATCTTCTGCACAAATCATTCCCTGGCTTTCTTCGCCTCTTATTTTTGCCAACTTCATGGTTAAAGGATCGCCTGTTGTTGGATAAATAGTTGCACCAACGGGAGCCACTACTACTTTTTGACCGGCAGCTACATTGGGGGCACCGCATACAATGGATAAAGGTGTATCGGTACCAACATCAACTTTAGTAAGTGTAAGCTTGTCTGCGTTCGGATGTTTTTCGGTGCTTAATACATGGCCGATTACCAAACCTTTTAATCCTCCTTTTACTTCTTCAAATTCTTCTACATGTTCCACCTCTAAACCAATAGAAGTTAGGATGCGACTAAGACGTTCGGTATCTACAACTACGGGCAGGTATTCACTCAGCCATTTATACGATATGGTCATTGTACTATAAAAATTTTCGGCTGCAAAGATACGGAAACGGGAGGAGGGTTCAAGAGGTTGCAAAAGTTCAATGTTCAAAAGGTTTAAAGTTTAATGTTTTAGAACTATGCCTGTGTATTACTATTAACCATGAACTATTAACTATGAACACTGTTCACGGGCTGCCCGATTGCAGGGGAAAGCCCGGTGAGGCATTGTGCATAGGGCTGCGCCGGACTTGTAGCGGAAAGCGGGGACTGAAGCTGACCGGAGTTACTACTGCTGATAGCCCCAAAACTTCTTAAATTTTTTTATAATATAAGCCTCAATCCCTTATGGGTGCTAATTTGCGCTGTTTTACAGTTTTTTCAAACGTTTGCGTAAAGAGTTTATATATTTGCAGCAAAAACACGCAAAAATTATGTGCGGAATTGTTGGCTACACAGGACCTAGAGAAGCATACCCGGTTATTATTAAAGGTTTAAAACGGTTAGAATACCGTGGTTACGATAGTTCAGGCGTAGCTTTGCAAAACGGCGGCCTTAACGTTTATAAAAAGAAAGGAAAAGTTGCCGAGCTGGAAGAGGCAGTAGTTGGTAAAAACTTACATTCTCATGTAGGAATTGGCCACACGCGTTGGGCTACCCACGGCGAACCTAATGATAAAAATGCCCATCCGCATCAATCGGCAAGTGGTAAATTGGCCATGATACATAACGGTATTATTGAAAACTACGCCCAGCTAAAAGGCGAATTGGTTAAAAAAGGTTACACGTTTAAAAGCGATACCGATACCGAAGTTTTATTAAATTTTATTGAAGAAATTAAAACTAACAACGACTGCTCGCTGGAAGAAGCCATTCGTATTGCCTTGAAAAGGGTAGTAGGTGCTTATGTTATTTTGTTGCTGGATGTTGATAATCCTGATACTATTATTGCGGCCCGTAAAGGTAGCCCCTTAGTAATTGGTGTGGGTAAGGGGGAACACTTTTTAGGTTCGGACGCATCACCGATGTTGGAATACACCAAAGAAGTGGTTTATGTAAACGATTATGAGCTGGCCATTATTAAACCCGACGAACTGATTTTAAAAAACCTGGGTAACGAAAAGTTAACACCCTACGTTCAAAAATTAGATATTGAATTAGCAGCGATTGAAAAAGGTGGTTACGATCACTTTATGCTGAAAGAAATATTTGAGCAACCACAAACCATTCACGACTGTTTACGTGGCAGACTTGATGCAGCCGCCGGTACTATTACCATGAGTGGTGTACAACAATATGCCGAGCAGATTATGAATGCCAACCGCATTGTAATGGTGGCTTGTGGCACCAGCTGGCATTCGGGTTTGGTGGCCGAATATATTTTTGAAGAACTGTGTCGCATAAATGTGGAGGTGGAATATGCTTCGGAATTCCGGTATCGTAATCCTGTAATAAATAAAGGCGATATTATTATAGCTATCTCGCAAAGTGGCGAAACCGCCGATACTTTAGTAGCTATTGAAACCGCTAAAGAAAAAGGTGCTATTATATTAGGTGTGGTAAATGTGGTAGGATCATCTATTGCACGTATGTCACACGCCGGTGCATATACACATGCAGGCCCGGAAATTGGTGTGGCCAGTACAAAAGCTTTTACCGGACAGTTAGCGGTGCTTACCATGATTGCCTTAAAAGTGGGTTACATGAAAGGTACTATTTCGGAAAAGCGTTATATGCATTTACTGAAAGAGTTAAATGAAGTACCTGAAAAAGTAGCCTGGATTTTAAACCAGCACGAACACATTAAAAAAGTAGCCGAGAAGTATAAAGATGCCCGTGACTTTTTATACCTGGGCCGTGGTTACAATTTTGCCGTGGCATTGGAAGGTGCTTTAAAATTGAAAGAAATATCATACATACATGCAGAGGGATATCCTGCTGCCGAAATGAAGCATGGTCCTATTGCATTGGTGGATGAAAACCTGCCTGTTGTATTTATTGCCACCAAAGATGCTTACCATGAAAAAGTGGTGAGTAACATGCAGGAAATTAAAGCCAGAAAAGGCCAGGTAATATCGGTAATTACTGAGGGTGATGAGCACTCAGCGTCCTTATCGCAGGATGTAATGGTAATACCCGAGGCCGATGAAATTGTAGCACCGCTGTTAAGTGTTGTGCCTATGCAATTGTTGGCCTATTATATTGGCGTAGCTAAAGGTTTGGATGTAGATAAACCAAGAAACCTTGCTAAAAGCGTTACTGTTGAATAATTTTTTTTGCAATACAATCACGACTGCTTGCTAATGAGTGCGCTGTAACCGAATGTTACAGCGCTATTTTTATTTTGTAGATAGCAGCATGCAACTGGAATGGTTATGTGACCGGCTGTATAGCCCTGATGCCCCGAGCTAAGCTCCTTCCCTTCGTTTCACTGGGAACCTAAAGGGGTGTTTGGTTGCGTCGCACTCTTGTACTGCAACAATTCTATTGGGCATTGTGCAGTGACCCCAACAGAACAAATAAAGCATTGAATGCTTGGAATATTTTTTGTACCTATTTAATTAATTGAAAACAACAGTAAAAGGATAGTGATTAACTAAACTTTTACAACATTTACCTTAACTCCTTTTCTTAATGAATACTATCACAAAAAAAAGTGTAAAAGAATACGGCTATAATTTTATTCCTGCCGATTACCTGCCACAAGGTAAAGACGAATATTACTTACGTTTTACGCAGAATACCCGAAACGATTATAAAAAAGTAACAGCTAAACAAATTGCAGTACTTGAGTCCAACGGCAATATATCAGGCAATTGGAACGATGTATGGATTGCTCCCGGCAGCGATATTACTTTAATAAGAAAATGCCGTTTTTATGGTTTAGTACGCATAGGAAAACTAGAACCGCTGATAGTAAGTTTTAGCGATTTAGAAACACCGGTTGGTTTATATAACAGTACCATCATTAGCAGCGATATAGGCGATAATGTTGCCATTGAAAAAGTTTTGTACCTAAGCCATTATATAATAGGCAACGATGTTATTTTAATTAATATAAGCGAACTGATAACCAGCAACCGCAGTAAGTTTGGTAATGGTGTTGTAAAACAAGGGGAAAAAGAATCGGTACGTATATGGTTGGAGTTGTGTAACGAAAATGCCGGCAGAAGTGTAATGCCTTTTGAAGGTATGCTACCAGGTGATGCATGGCTTTGGACAAGGTACCGGGATGATGTAGCCCTGATGGATAAATTTAAATTATTTACGGAACAGGATCATAATAATGCAAGAGGCTATTACGGAACAATTGGTGACAGAACCGTAATAAAAAATACGGCCATTATTAAGGATGTAAAAATTGGTACCGATGCCTATATAAAAGGTGCAAACAAACTTAAAAACCTGACTATTAATTCAGCACCCGATGCTAAATCGCAAATAGGTGAGGGCTGTGAAATGGTAAATGGTATTGTTGGTTACGGATGCCGTTCTTTTTATGGCGTAAAAGCGGTACGTTTTTTAATGGGGTCTTTTTCGCAGTTAAAATATGGTGCCCGGTTAATTAACTCCTATCTGGGTGACAATTCAACCATTTCCTGTTGTGAAGTACTTAACTCATTAATTTTTCCTGCACATGAGCAACACCACAATAACTCATTTTTATGTGCTGCCACTTTAATGGGACAGAGTAATATGGCTGCAGGTGCTACTGTAGGCTCTAACCATAACTCCCGTGGTGCTGATGGTGAATTAATAGCCGGCCGGGGCTTTTGGCCGGGGCTTTGTGTAAGTTTAAAACACAATTCAAAATTTGCCGCATTTACATTATTAGCCAAAGGCGATTTTCCGGCGGAGTTAAACATACCTATACCTTTTTCACTAATCAGTAATGACGTTACCAATAATAAGCTAGTTATAATGCCTGCTTATTGGTTTATGTACAACATGTATGCATTGGCCCGAAACGAAGGCAAATACCTGACCCGTGACAGACGTGTAGTAAAAGCACAACACCTGGAGTATGATTTTTTAGCACCGGATACGGTAAGCGAAATAGTTAATGCTATTATATTGTTGGAGCAGTTTACAGGTAAAGCTTATTATACACAAAAAAACAAAAAAGCGTCTGTTGAAGATTGTATAGAACAAGGACGTAAAATTTTACAGAAGAAACCGGCTACTGTAAAAGAGTTAAAAGTAATGGCCGAAGGGTTTGAGAACAGTAATCGCCCGGTAGAAATAATAAAAGTTGCAGAATCTTACGATATTTTTAAACAACTTATTGTTTACAATGCTGTAATGGCATTAAAAACATTAGTTGACAGTGGCGCCATTAAAAATTTAAAACAATTAGTAAAAGTTGTAAACGCTAAAAGTAAAGAGGAGCGGTGGTTAAATGTTGGTGGCCAGTTGTTACCCGAAAGCGTGGTAAAAACCTGGTTGAAACAAATTAAATCTGGCGATATAAACAGTTGGTCTGCTTTACACAAAGCGTATAACAACCAAAGTGAACAATATAACGCACAAAAACAAAAGCAGGCTTTTGCAGTCCTTGTAAATTTATTGAAACTCGAAGAGGCAGATATCACAACCGCCTTTATTGATAAATTATTACAACAGGCTACTGCTACCAGAAAATGGATGGTAGAAAAAATATACCTGTCCCGCGCAAAAGACTATAATAGTCCTTTCAGGAAAATGGTGTACGAAACCGAGCTGGAAATGGAGAGGGTAATAGGTAAGTTAAGCGATAACAGTTTTATTAATGAACAAAAAGAGGTCCAAATACAATTTGAACAAGAAATAGAAAATGTACGCAAACAAATAAAACAGTTTAAGGCTTAGTCTTAAACTGCTTTATTTATATTATCTTATATTAAAGCTAAAAGGTAGTTTGGCCTGATTGCCACTTAAGCGATTAATCTTTTGCATTTGTTCAAATATGGCAAACTGATCAGCACCTAATTCTTTTTTAATTTCTTTTATGTAACTCTCCGACTCTCCTTTACCTAATAATTTATCCAGGAAGTTTATTTTAGCGGGGTATTCTGCTACCCGGTAGTTACTAAGCTTCGCTAATGTAGCTGCACTATTAATGGCATCTTCAATTCCGCCAAAACGGTCAATCAAACCAATTTCAAGTGCTCTTTTGCCTGTCCACACACGTCCTTGTGCAATAGCTTCTACATCAGCAGTATCCATCTTTCTGCCATCGGCCACACGTTGTTTAAACTGTGCATATATAACTTCTATCTGGGTTTGTTGTAGTCTTTTTTCCGCATCAGTCATGGGCCTGGTAACGGTTAAACCGCCAGCATAAGGTCCGGTTTTAACTTCGTCAAATGTTACGCCTAATTTACCCTTAAAAAAGTTAGACAAGTTGGGTACTATACCAAATACACCAATCGATCCAGTAATGGTAGATGGCAAAGCAAAAATGCTATCCGCATCGCAGGAAACATAATACCCGCCTGATGCAGACACATCACCAAAGCTTACCACAACCGGCTTTTCTTTTTTGGTAATAGATAACTCACGCCATATGTTTTCACTGGCCAGTACGCTGCCTCCACCGGAATTAATTCTAAAAACTACGGCTTTAATACTTTTATCCAGTCTTGCTTTACGTATCAGGTTAATGTAAGTAATATCGCCAATAGTACCATCCTCACTTTTACCATCAATAATATCACCTTCTGCATAAATCAACGCAATCTTTTCACCACTGCCCGTTGAGTAGTTATTAGAGGCGTAGTAACTGTTGATGTTTACTGTATTTAATTTTTCGTATTTGTCAATCTTTAATTTGCCTTTAATAATATCCTTTAGTTCATCATCATACTTCAATCCATCTACTAACTTATGCGCAACAGCATCTGTTGCAAATTGAATAGCGGCCGTGTTAGCCAGTTTGCGTAATGTAGCCGTATCAGTTTTACGTGCAGCCGCAGTGTTTTCTAAAAAATGACTATATAAGTCGTTCAACCAGGTTGAAGTTTGTAATTTATTTTCCGGCGACATTTTTTCTAAACGCAAAGGCTCGGTCGCACTTTTAAATTTACCCGCATAAAAAATCTGTGGCTCAATTCCCAGTTTGTCCAATGTTCCTTTTAAAAAAGTATACTCAACATGCATGCCACTCCAGTCAAGCATGCCAATCGGGTTTAAAAAAACCGAATCCGCAACATTGGCTATGTAATAAGCTTTCTGCGTCATTACGCTACCATAAGCATAAATAAATTTACCACTGGTTTTAAAGTCATTTAGTGCACTTCTTATTTCGTCACTGGCAGCAAAACCATTAGGGTTGCTATTGGCAGTTAAATAAATACCACTGATATTTTTATCATCCTTTGCATTTCTAATCAATCGTATTAAGTCATACAGTCCCGGGGTTTCACTGTCTGTAGAATTTAAAGACGCCAAAAAGTTATCTCTGGCCTGTTCATTAAACTTCGTGCCTAAGTCAATGGCCAACACCGCATTGGTAGGTGTTTTGGGTACTTTTTTACTGGCTACACCGCCAATAAAGGCAACGGCAAAAAATACCGATAAAACAGAGAATACAAGGAGGGCTAAAAAAGTGGCAAAAAATATTTTTAAAAAGCTACGCATGTTTCAATTTTAATGAGCCGAGCACAAATTTTTTATTTCAATTTTGGGTTACTTCCAAAAATAGTGATATTTGGCACTAAAGCCATGTTAACAGGTATGAATATAGCTTATTTATTGATTGGTGGTAATTTAGGCAACCGGGAGCAAAATCTTACCTATGCTATTACCCAAATTATCGAGTCGACAAAAGGCAATTTGCAGGCCCAGTCGGGCTTGTATGAGACTGCCGCCTGGGGTAATACCAACCAGCCTGCTTTTTTAAACCAGGCTTTACAAATAAGCACCCATTACACTGCCGCTACTGTATTAAAAAAATTACTGGCCGTGGAGGAGAATATAGGCCGCATAAGGGCCGAAAAATTTGGTCCCCGCGTAATTGATATTGATATTATTTTTTTTAACCAACAGGTTATTCAAACAAAAAACTTAATAATTCCCCATCCTTACATGCAACAGCGCCGTTTTGTATTGGTTCCTTTGCAGGAAATTGCGCCTGATTTTAGACACCCTGTTTTACAAAAAACGGTAACACAACTTTTAGCAGATTGTTCCGATACCTTGGCTGTAACAAAGTATAATTGATTTTTCCACAACCTTTATTACAGTTTTAAGTTGCGTATAATTTAAACTACATTGCGCCAGATTTGTTGCTGCATGTAACAGGCGTTTCTACATGAATCATAGTTTTATTACCATAGAAGGAAATATTGGTGCCGGCAAAACCACTTTGTCGCATTTATTGTCCAAACATTACAATACGCGGCTTATTCTTGAGGAGTTTGCCGACAATCCTTTTCTGCCTAAATTTTACGAAAATCCCGGCCAGTATGCTTTTCCGTTGGAGTTATTTTTTATGGCCGAAAGGTTTAAACAGTTGAAAGATTTACTGCAGCAAAAAGATATGTTTCAGCAAATAACCATATCCGATTATTTGTTTACAAAATGTTTACTGTTTGCAAAAGTAAATTTACCCGATGATGAGTTCAGGCTGTATCAACGCCTGTTCGATATTATTCACCAGCAACTAATAAAGCCCGATATTTTAGTTTACCTGCATGCGCCGGTAAAAAAGTTACAGGCGAACATTAAAAAACGCAATCGCAGTTACGAGCAAAATATTCCCGACGAATACCTGTTTAGCATACAGGAAACCTATACCAGTTATATTAAACAACAAAACCTGAAAACAATTTTTGTGGATGCCTCCAATGCCGATTTTTTGGGTAATCCAAAACATATACAGGTAGTTATAGAAGCGCTGGAACGTGATTATGAAGATGGCCAACATTATGTAACGCTGCCTTAAAAGTAGGTGTTTTTTATTTTGTTACCAGCTGCATATCCCTGATTGAACTTTGGTTGTGTCACTCACTTGTACTGCAACAATTCTATTGGGCATTATGCAAGGTTCCTATTTCATCGGAAAACCTCATTGGTAAATTTTCGAATTAACTAATTGTCAAATTGCCTATTCTTTACTAAATCTGCCACAACTTTATCAATGGGCAAAGTAACAGAGGATGATGAAAAATTATCCCAGTCAATAAAACGAAAGGATTCAATTTCTTTGCGGGTTTCATATGCTAAGAGTTGCTCTTCATCAAAAGTAAAAGGTGTATCTCTTAACGGAACAGTTATGGCTTCCAATGCTTCTACGGTGTAATAAATTGAGATAATTTGGTCAGTAGGTTTAAAGGCTGACATTTGAAAAAAGTCGGTAGTGTAAATATGATCTTTAACACGTACAGTAAGATTCATTTCCTCCATAAATTCTCTAACCAGACAGTCACGTGTGCCTTCTCCAAACTCCAGTCCGCCACCGGGAAATTTGGTGTAATAACCACCTCGTATATATTCATCGCTTACCAATACCTGTTGTTGTTCATTTATTAATAAGCCGTAAACCCTTACATTAAAATTTGCCACCGGTTAAAATATTTTTTTGCGTAAAAACAGCCAGCCAATGGTTAAGGCTATGCCTAACGATAATAGTACTACAATATAGAACGCATAACCCGATTGTTCAAAACCATTGGGCACGTTCATACCAAAAATACTGGCTATTAATACAGGAAGGCTAAGTACAATGGTAATAACAGATAAACGACGTAAAACCTGATTTTGGTTATTGGCTATGATGCTGGCAAACGCATCTAATGTACTGGCTAAAATATTTGCATAAATATTAGCCATCTCCAATGCCTGCGAGTTATCTACAATTAAGTCATCCAGGTATTCTTTTTCCTCATCGTTAAGTTGTAAAAAATTGGTGCGTTGCAGTTTCATCATCAACAATTCGTTTGAACGAAGTGCTGTAACAAAATATACCAGGCTTTTTTGTATACGCATTAACTGTAAAAGCTGTTCGTTTTCGCTGGAGGCATATAGTTTTTGTTCCAGTATATTACGCTGTTGGTTAATTTGTTTCAGGTACTCCAAAAAATTCTGTACAATCTTTTCAATAATTTTCAATACCATCATACTCTTTTTATCGGGCTGGCGGTTTTGAAAAGTATCCAGAAATTTTTTTATAGCAGGATTTTCAAATGAGTTTACGGTTACAATTTGCGAGTGGGTAAGTATAATACAAATAGGTATAGTTATATAATAGGCATCACTTTCGTTAAACGAATGGTTTTCGGTAGGGGTTTTAATAACAATCAGTTTCACTTTATCTTCTTCCTCAAAACGGCTACGTTCGTCTATATCCAAAGAGTCGGTTAAGAAGTCGATGGGTATATCCAGCGTATCCGATAATTCGGCAAACTCCTCCTGTTTTAACGGCGGCAATAAGTTTACCCAAACCGCTTCGCCGGCTTTATCAACCTCTACGGTTTGCTGATCAATGTTTTTAAATAATTGTATCATACTAACAAAGGTAGGAGGGAAGTTTCAAAGTTTAAGAGGTTCCAGATTTGCAAATGTTAAGGATGGTGATGAATTAGGAATTATGATTTATGAATGGTGAGCAAAAAGTCACAATGTTTCAATGTTCTTTTTTTAATGATGAATGATTAGTTATGAATCATGAATAATGGACGGTGCAATAGGTTTGTAAGGTTGAAGAAGTATAAAAATGGTAAAGTTCAAAACTTTGTTATTGTAGAATGGTTTTGGTGGGTGTGTATGTTGTTTTTTAATAGCCCGTGGCTTTAGCCCCGGGTAGCGTAATTGTGTAACAGGCTTCAGCCGAATTATAATTTTAAATAAGAAGGACAGTAGATAAAAAAGATGACTGGTATTACGTTGAATAGCATTACCGGACTTACCGCCGATGAATAGCGTTTTGCCTTGCACAGTGGTGAGTAATGTTACCCACGACAAATGTCGGGGCTTACGCAGGTTTCTCCGATTAAAATACGGAGTACTGCATATTGTACAATAGAATTAATTCGATATTAGTTATTGGATTCGCCTCATTGATGCTTTGCTTTGATGCAGTACAAGAGTGCGACGCAACAGGCGATGATAGTAGCACCACTGCTTATTAACAAAACTTATTCATTAGTATAAAGTTTTTACTTAGCCCCTCCTTCGGAGGGGTTTGGAGAGGCCTCAGTCAGGGGAGGGACGATGATAACAAAAATATTTTTATCGTATTAATGTAGAAGTTCCTTTCAGAAAAATTTTCTGTCCGGTATAATCAATCGCATCAACCATCCATACGTATACATTGGTTGCTTGTAGGGTTCCGTTAATGCGTCCATCCCAACCATGACCATTTACCTGTGTTGCAAAAACAAGTTGCCCCCAGCGGTTAAACACACGAAAATGTTTTATTTCCTGTACACCAACGGCAATAGGTTTAAGTACATCATTTAGTCCGTCACCATTAGGTGTAAAGCCTGTGGGTACAAACACATATGGATTGGTTTTAAATACCGTTACTTTAACCGATGTTGAATCGTAACAGCCGGCTTCATTATACACCAATACTTTGTAGCGTATACTATCAATACTGGCGGGATAGCGACCAATGGGATCGGCTATATTTGGATTGTTTAGACCCGTTGCAGGCGACCATACATAACTGCTGCCACCGGTAGCCAATAATTGCAATGGCTGGTTAACCACAACTGCGGTATCGTTACCTGCATAAGGAATAATTTTGGGTAACACGGTTACCAATACGGTATCGCGGCCGGGTTTAGGACAACCCAAATCGTCCCATGATGATAACACATACTCCATTGTGCGTGGAGGATAAGCCACCGGATTTAGAGAGCCACTGTTTAACAACGAAGCAGCCGGACTCCATGTAAACCGGTTACCATTGTGTGAACCGTGAAGGTATGCCGGCTCGTTATAACATATAATTGTATCGTTACCCGCATTGGCAATGGGGTAGGGAATTGTAGTTACATTAATTCTATCTGTAGCCGAGCAGGATCCAATGGTTGCTACTACTGTGTAAGTTGTAGTTGGATCGGTAGGCCGGGCAATGGGGTTTTGTAAGGTAGGATCGGCAATGGTAGCAGCCGGTGTCCAGTTATAACGCAATCCATCAGATGTTACGCGTAGCTGAACATTATCGGTACGACAAATGACAGTGTCGGCCATGGGCTCTAATGTTACTTCAGATACCACTCTTACCTGCAGCGAATCGTTATTTATACAACCTTGCTCGTTTAGCTCCACATAGTACATAGTAGTAGTAGTAGGTGCTACTGTTGTTGTAGGTGTGTTAGTGGCAAATGTGCCGGTGTTAGTAGACCAGCTAAACTGACCGGTACCGGATGCCTGTAACTGTATAGGATCGGGTATACAAATAAGAGTGTCTTTAAATGCTAATGTAATAGGTGGCTTGTCAATAATGGTCACTACTCGTTCTATAGTATCAATACAGCCCATACTATTGCCTACAATTAATTGAACGGTTTTTGGGCCAATACCGGCATATTGCCAGTTTGAGTTTCGTAAGCGAGATGTATCGGCCAATGTAGTTGCATCGCCAAAATTCCAACGCCAGTAATCAACAACACCATAATTGGTGGTACTGGCATCGGTAAAGTTTACAGGGTTTGTAATACAAATACCTGCGCTGTTAAATGCGGGAAAAAAGCCGGGCCATACACCTACGGGTACTTCAACAGAGTCGGCACAAAGTTCGCCACGGTTAGCAACAACTTTTAAAGTGTAATTACCGGGGGTTGGGTAGGTATGCGTGGGTATACGTTCGGTAGAAAAAGTGCCATCTCCAAAATCCCAATACAGTGTTCTTATATCAGGATTGGTATTAAAATTTTGAAAAGTAAGTGTTAAGCCATCGCAGGTAATATAACGAGGTTCTAACCTGGGCTTAATAGGTTGGCAGGCACCAACTTTTAAATGAAGTTCTTTTCTTGAACGTCCTATTATTATCCCGTTTCTGGTTTCGGTTACACACACCGTAACCACATACTCACCCTGTCCTGTAAGTGGTGGTGCCACACCGCTTATTAAACCAGTAGTGGGATTAATAGTTACATCACTACCCAATGGTTGCATAGATGAGTAGGGGCTGGCATAGGGTACTGTATTATATGGTGGTGGTGCGGCAGGATTAGGGGTGGGGCCGTTTGCAGAATTATTACCGGTATTGTTACCACCGGGACCGCCGCCTACCCAAGCCGAACAAAATTCATATCTTAGTATATCGCCATCTGCATCTGTTGCCTGGAAAGGATATTCAAAATAACTATTCGCACAAACCACCACTGTGTCATTAACCAAAAACATGGGGCTGCTATTGCGTGGGGCAGTTGGCGAAACCCCCGTGCCGGGGATGCTTATAGAGTATGTATTCCCAACCTCACCTGAATTAGAAATATTAGATACGCCTGCAATACGGCAACAACGCTGGTAAGATACCGTATGACCACCTACCGTATTTCTTAAAGTAACAGAATTTAGTGTGTACACCACAATGGTATAGTAACACCCTCGTTGATCGCCCGATAAACATTCTTCATCCCTTACTTTACCTAAATCATATCTTGAGGTAAGGTTTACCCTTTCCTGAAAAGTTTGAACGTTAGATGCATCAAAAAAAGTAAAATTAATAGGGTCATCAACCTGATTAGTGTTAGGGTTACATTGCATGTACACTGTTAAGGTAATACGATAGCGGCTTGAATCAGCACCCGCAGCTCCTAAATATTCGTAAGTAAAAAAGCCACCTTTTATATGCGCAGCATAACCGGTGGCAGAAATAAGTAATAATATAAAAACAATAATTCGCTTCATTAATCGGGGCTTACTACCAAACATTGCTGTATAAAGTCCAGCAAAATTTCGTTTGTTTTTTTCTGTTCCTCCAACATACCCATGTGTCCGGATTGTTGTAAGGTATAAAAATAAGTTTTATTGGCCATATATGCCAGCCTTAGCGTATCATCATAGGGTATTGCATTATCGTCTTTACCTAACACCAATAGTACCGGAACCGCTGCATCTTTTAAAACATTTGTTCTGTCGGTACGGTTAATCATTGCCTTATAATATGAAACGAGTGAAGGTCCGGAAAAGTTGTTCATACGCTGTAAAAAATCTTTTATTAAGCCCGGATTAACTTTTTTCGTCTTGGTCGAGAAAAGGTTGCCAACCGTCGATTCTATGAAGGCAACAGGGCCATTTTTCTCAATAAAAGCAATTCCTTTTTCTCTAATCTGCTTTTTTTCATCGCTATCAGCAATTGCAGTAGAATGAAAAAGCCCCCAGCCCAATAATAATTCAGGATACTTTTCTGCAAAGGCCAGGGTAACATAACCACCCATACTGTGACCAATTAAAATAATTTTATTGTTGGCAGAAATATCAAGTGCCGGCAATTGTAATAGTTGTTGTACACTATCTGCCATACTTTCAATAGATAAATCCGCTATTAACTCGGATTGTGCAGTCCCAGGAAAATTTGGTGCAATAACCCGATAGTTTTGTTGTAATATTTTTATTTGTTCGTCCCAAATAGTAGCATCTTCGCCAAAGCCATGTAATAGTACCACTACATTGCCTTTGCCTTCGTCGTAATAACCAATTTTATTTCCGTTAATCGCGGTTTCTAAATAGGGCATAAGTTAGAATTAAGATGTAAAAATGTAGATTGAATATTTTGGCGTCTGTATACAAATACTTTTTATTTTGTTACCAACGTCCCTCCCTTGATTGTGCTTCTGTTGTGTCACTCACCTGTGCTGCAACAACGCGAAGCAT
>DHEF01000014.1:0-18187 GCA_002399735.1 Chitinophagaceae bacterium UBA4857 | reverse complement strand
CAATAACTAATATCGAATTAATTCTATTGGCCATTGTGTTTCTAACCCCGAGCTAGCAAGGTGCGTTTGATTCGGGGCCGTCCGGTAATGCTATTGAGCAATGGACAAGCTTCTTTATAGGATTAAAAAGTCATTAATTTTTAAACCACAAATCAAACATTATGCTGATCTGCGAAGATCAATGCTGTATATAGCTGCGATAGTCTGCCGGATAAATTGCTGATAACACAACGCAAATTACATGTGTAATCAAAAATGCCCATTATCAAACCATGCAATCATCAAACCTCCAAATTATCTTTAGTTTTTTGTTTTCTTTTTTTCACAAATGTTTTTATAACATCACCAATAGATAACAGCAATAATAATGCCCCTATCCATAACATACTACAGGAAATATAGTCACCATGTTTTACAAAGTAGGTTTGTCCTTCGGTGGCAGGAATATTCATTTTAATAGTAGTAGCTTTATCCCATGGTTGTGGTTGTATTACATTACCCAAGGGGTCAATAAAACAACTAATGCCGGTGTTGGCACTACGAGCAATCCATTTACGGGTTTCTATGGCGCGCAGGCGTGCATAATTCATATGTTGTTTATGGCCTTGTGTATTGCCCCACCAACCATCGTTGGTAATAATACAAATGATGTCGGCACCTTTACGAACAAAAGAAGTAAGAAAATCCCCATAAATACTCTCATAACAAATGGCAGGCGCTATTTTATAACTTTTATTAGGTGTAGTTAAAACTTTTGCTGCTGTATCTCTCGCATAACCACCGCCGGTACCGCCAAATTTTTCAAAGGCTTCCGACATAAACCCTAAAAAGCGGGGTAATACCTCTACTCCCGGTACCAGTTTTGATTTATGGTAAATAGAGGCCGATGCGGTATCCAGTAACAAGGCACTATTGTAACTCTCATAATAACCGGAATACCCACCCCGGAATGCTTTTGAATAAGGACTGTTTTTGGATGCAAAAACCTGCACACCTTCCAGTCCGGTAAGCAAATTAACCTGCGGATGTTTCCGTAAAAAAGCAAATACCGGGCTTATTAAGTTATTATGCCAAAGCTGGTCCTCATCTGCCTGAAACGGTATGGCCGTTTCGGGCCATATAACCAATGATGTATTGGCATCAATGGCATTTTCTGACAGACTGATTAATTTTTGTAATTGTGCTTCTTCTTTTCCCAATTCAAACTTTTCATCCCATGGGTCAATATTGGGTTGTACTACTACAATATTATGTTCCTGTGTATAGTTTAATGAGGTAGGAATGGCTAACCGTGAAATAATAATGGGTAAAGCTATACAGGCAATCCATCCGGCTAATGATTTAAAGTATTTACCTGTTCTTCCTTCTTTCACAAAAACCGATAAAGCAAAATAAGCTATTACATTACTTAACAAAACCCACAAACTACCGCCGCTGCTGCCGGTATACTCATACCATTGTATCCAACTTGTTTGTGTTGCAAATGCGTTGCCTAAGGTTAACCAGGGCCAGCTTAAATCCCAGTTAAGATGTATATACTCAAAGCACAACCAATAAATAATAAATGAACCATAACCTACCCAACGGCCCCATTGTTTTTTTGTAAACCTGAACAATAAAACAGGAATACACATAATAAGACTGTTTACTAAAAACGCACTAGCCCCACCAATAATAGTAGAATTTGCCACCCACCAGGTAACCAGTATGTTCCATAAAAACATGTGCAGGTAAGTAAGTGCAGCAAACGCTTTGGTATTTTTCATATTATCCTCGGCCCATAATAATGGTACCCAGGCTAAAAAAATAAGCACCGTAAAGCTGGATGTTGGCCAGGCTGCCCACAACAGTAAACTGCCTAAGATTGTGGACAGCAAAAATTTAAAACGAAATATTATGGACTGGGTGACTGATAAAAAACTCACGGGTAATAGTTTGTGTAAAAATAACAGTTTTTATTCTAGCAAGAAGTAAGTAAAGAATTTGGTGATTTGATGATTTGGAAATTTGGTAATGAGGGGTTTGCTATATAAAAACAGAGGCTAACATAATGTTCAGTAGCATTACCGAACGTACAAGTGAGTGACACAACGGAAGTTCAATCAGGGCGGGGACGTTGGAAAACAAAAAAATAAAATCTCAAATCTGGCTATTCAATTCTGAATGCTAATGTTTAAATTTAGGTAACAAAGCTTGTAGTATGGAAACCTATGGCAAAATTTTGCTGATTGCAATGCCTGCTTTTTTGTTGCTGGTACTGTTTGAAAAATGGTATGGCTGGCGAAAAGGTAAAGACACCGTGCAGACGATGGATATGATAAGTAGTTTAACAAGTGGCATTACGAATGTAACTAAAGATGTGCTGGGCCTGAGTATTGCTATTTTATCGTATCAATGGTTGGTAAACAGGGTGGCGTTGGTGCATATTGAATCTACAGTTTGGTTGTACATTATTGCTTTTATTGCACTGGATTTTATGGGTTACTGGTCGCACCGTATTAATCATGTGTACAATATTTTCTGGAACAATCATTTAATACATCATAGCAGCGAGGAGTTTAATTTGGCTTGTGCCTTGCGGCAAAGCATTTCGGAAATTGTAAAACTGTTTGCTATTTTTTTATTGCCTGCCGCATTGTTAGGCGTACCGGCATTGGTAATTGCGGTCGTAGCACCTTTACATTTATTTGCACAGTTTTGGTACCATACACAACACATTAATAAAATGGGTTGGCTTGAAAAAGTTATTGTAACACCATCGCATCACAGAGTACACCATGCTATTAACAAAGAATACCTTGATAAAAATTTTGGACAAATATTTATTGTATGGGATAAATGGTTTGGTACTTATCAGGAAGAATTAGCAGATGTACCACCTGTGTATGGCATTACCCGTCCGGTACGTACCTGGAACCCGATTAAAATAAATTTTCAGCATATATGGTTATTAATACAGGATGCGTGGCGTACCAAAAGCTGGAAAGATAAATTGCGTATCTGGTTTATGCCAACGGGTTGGCGTCCGCAGGATGTTGCGGAAAATTATCCCGTATTTAAGATTGATGACCCATATGATTTTGAAAAGTATAATCCACCCGCATCCTTTACTTTAAAAGCTTGGAGCTGGATGCAACTGGGCATTATACTTTTTTTTATCAGTTATTTTTTTGCCAACATAGCTGTTATAAACCAGTTAGACGGTGCTGCTATTTATGTATATGGCTTGTTTGTATTTTTATCGGTGTATGCACTTACCGAGTTAATGGATCGTAATCCTGCTGCTATGTATTGGGAGTTAGTGAAAAACGCTTTCGGCGTTTATTTATTTTTTAGTCAGCAGGATTGGTTTGCCATTAGCAAATACCTGAACATAACACCTTATATTATACTGGTGTACTTTATATTATCAACACTTGTAACAACATGGCTGGTGTTCAAAAACAGGAAGGAAGATAGATTACGGGTGCAACTTACCGTATAAAAAAGGGCATTTACCCAAAAACTTTTTAGTAACTGTACAAAAGCAGTACTTTTAACATCTAACAAAAACATCTTTAAAACATGAAAGGGAAAAGTTTAACCTGGATTATTGTATTAGCAGTTCTTGCCATTGTAGGCTTTATGGGCTGTAATGGCTATAACGGTATCGTTAAACAAGACGAAAATGTAAAAAAAGCCTGGGGTAATGTCGAAGTGGAATATCAAAAACGTGCCGATCTTACACAGCAGTTAATTAATACGGTACAAGGTGCTGCCGATTTTGAGCGTAAAACCTTAACGGATGTTATTGAAGCCCGTTCAAAAGCTACTGGTATTAATGTATCTGCGGATGATCTTACGCCGGAGAATGTTGCTAAGTTTCAGGAAGCACAAAGCCAGTTAACCGGTGCCTTAAGCCGTTTAATGGTAGTGGTAGAGCGTTACCCTGACCTGAAAGCCAACCAAAACTTTTTACAACTGCAAACCAGTTTAGAAAGTATGGCAAATGGTATTAATAATGCACAACGCACATTTAATACTGCTGTAAACGACTATAATGTTAAAGTACGTTCTTTCCCTATGAACATATTTGCCGGAATGTTTGGCTTTAAAGCTAAAGAAGGATTTAAAGCAGAAGAAGGTGCCAACAAAGCGCCGGATGTAAAGTTTAATTTCTAATAAGAAATGAACAAAAAGAAAGGTCTCTATATATTATTAGGTATTGTACTAATAGCAGGTTTATATACTGCTATTAGTTACAATAGCTTTATTAATAAACAGGAAGCTGTAAATAAATACTGGGCCGATGTACAACGTACCTATCAGCGTCGTGCAGATTTAATTCCCAGCCTGGTACAAACCGTAAAAGGCATGGCCAATTACGAAAAAGAAACACTGGAAAAAATTGCAGAGTTGCGTAGTCGTATAACTTCATCAGCCATGAATGTTGAAGCTAGTCCGGAAAATATTGCGTTACAGGAACAATTGCAAAAAGAGTTGGCTATTAATGCCAACCGTTTAATTGCAGTGGTAGAGGGTTATCCTAACCTGCGTGGTACCGAAGGTTTTTTAAACCTGCAAACACAAATGGAAGGTACCGAGCGCCGGATAAAAGTAGCCAGGCAAGATTATAACCAGGCTGTTAACGATTATAACGTTCGGGTACGTTCTTTTCCTTCCAGTATAACGGCAAATGTGTTTGGCTTTAAAACTAAGCAACCTTTTGCAGCCGATGCAGGCACCGAAAAAGTTATTGAAATAAAGTTTAAATAATTATTGTGTTTCCATTTTCAAAAAATAAACCACAGTTTTTTCTGGCGCAGGAAAAAGAACAAATAGTAAATGCCATCCGTGAGGCTGAAAAAACAACTAGCGGCGAGATAAGACTATTTGTAGAAAGCCGCTGTCGTTTTATGGATGCGTTGGACAGGGCTGCAGAAGTTTTTTTTCATCTTAAAATGGATTTAACCGAAGACCGTAATGGTGTGCTGGTTTATATTGCCATGCGTGACAAACAAGTGGCTGTTTTTGGTGATGAAAATATACATAAACGTTTAGGTGCCGCATTCTGGCAGGCCGAAGTGGAACAAATGCTAGAAAAATTTCAGGGCGAACATATTGTTGATGGTATTGTACAATGCATGGCCGATATAGGACAGGCACTTCAAAAAGAATTTCCTTTTGAGCCCGGGCACGATAAAAACCAACTGCCCGACGATATAGTATTTGGTCATTAAAACTCATCTCATTAAATAAGGTTGCAACTTGTTGGTATAACATGAAAAAAATCTTCGCAGTATTCTTCTTATTTTTTACAGTTACATTGGTAGCGCAGTCGGGTATTCCCAACCGACCCAACCCACCCAAACTGGTTAACGATCTTACTGGCAACACATTGACGGGTTCGCAAATTGCCGAACTGGAGAAAAAATTATATCAGTACGACGATACTACTTCCAATCAAATAGCCATTGTTATTGTAAACACCCTTAACGGAATAAATGTTGACGATTACGCACTGGAGCTGGGCCGCAAATGGGGTGTAGGTAATAAGGATTTTAATAACGGTGTGGTAATATTGGTTAGTACGGGCGGTGGCGATGGTAACCGTGATTTAACCATACAGGTTGGTTATGGTTTAGAGCGAGCCATACCCGATATAACTGCCAAGCAAATCATCGACCACGAGATGATTCCCAATTTTAAAGCCGGCGATATTTACAGCGGTTTAAACAAAGGCGTTAATGCATTAATATTAGCAGCGCAAGGTGAGTACAAAGCACCCGAAGGTTGGGCAAACCGCGGCAATAAAGGCGGCATACCAGTTATTGTTATTATCATCGCCGTTATTGCATTTATTATCATTATATCATCTGTTGGTGGTAAAGGCGGGGGTGGTTATGTATCACGTCGTGGTTACAGCGATTGGGGCGGTTGGCCCGGTGGCGGCTGGACAAGCGGCGGCGGTGGTGGCGGTTGGTCCGGTGGTGGATCATCAGGCGGAGGCTTTGGTGGTTTTGGTGGCGGCAGCTTTGGCGGCGGCGGCGCCAGCGGCAAATGGTAATTCGCCTCGTCTATATACTAACATTTTTATACTAAATCTATTTGGGGCTGTCGGCTGTAGTAATACTTATCAGCAGCAGTTCTGGCTTTCCGTTACAAGTCCGGCACAAAAGCCCTTGCACAAATCCTCACCGTGCTTTTCACTGCAATCCCGCAGCCATTGATTAGTAGTAATACTAATCAGTGTTTTTTATTTTACATAACCATAACATTATCTTTGAAATTTACTTTCGTCGTTCATAATAATTTTTATTTTTACGGCTGTAACCATTAACTAATTGAATTAATACCACCACCATGAAGCGTCAAGTTCCTCAGTTGTTAATTTTTCTCTTTTTAATTTTATTAGTAATTTCTTGTAAAAAGAGGACTGATCAGTTAGGTCCAGATATTCCGGATCCTGGTAATCCAGGGGGCCAATTGGTTAATACCGATTTTATTATTTATGCACTGGACGATAGTCACAAACCTTTAGCTGATGTAGATGTGAGTATTGGGAGTGTAACAAAAAAAACTAACAAATTAGGTATAGCTACTTTTTATAATGCTTCTGTTTCAGAAAGTCGTGCATTTATTAAAGCAGCTAAAAAGAACTACCATAGTAATTTTCGTGTATTGCAGCCACAAAAGAATAAGATAAATCATATACGTATTGAACTAACTGAACAAAGAGTAGAAGCGAGCATTCCGTCTACGGGAGGAGAAATAACGACTATGGATGGCGTTAAAATAAAATTACCGGCCAATCCTGTTAGTGGTTATTCTGGAAATATCAGAATGGCTGTAAAATATATAGATGCTACTGATCAATTTAATATAGGTAGTTTACCAGGTGATTTAGTTGCCATAAACAGCACTAATCAGGTCGGCATGTTGGATAGTTACGGTATGATATCGGTAGATCTGTTAGATGGGAGTGGCAATAAATTGCAGTTAGCAGTTGGAAAGCAGGCCGATATTGAAATTCCTATACCTGCATCCAAGAAGACTACTGCACCTGCTTCTATTCCTTTGTGGCATTTTGATGAAAGTGTAGGTATATGGAAATCAGAAGGGGAGGCTAGATTACAAGGAGACCGTTATGTGGGTAAAGTATCTCATTTTAGTTGGTGGAATGCAGATTTATTTTTGAATACAAAGAACTATTGTTTAGATATATCAATAAATGATACCCTAAAACCTGAAAATCTTATAATAAATGCAATTGATAAGATAAGTGGCATGGGTGTTTCAATAATAGGTAATGGGTGTATTACTTTGCCAGTTAATGCTGATGGTAGTCCAAGAGTTTGGGAATTTGGTTTTTGGGTTAGTGGTTTAGCTGGAGAAAAGCTTTGTCGTGTAGGGGTTGTTACGAAAACCAGTAACGAAGTAGTAAATGGAAGTATGCTAAAGTTTAATCTTTCCTATTCGGAGCAGCTCAGACCAATTTTGCTAAAGGGAAAAGCTACAAAATGTGATGGTACATTAATAAGTAATGGGATGGCGGTTGTTCGTCACAATGGTCAAACTAACATTTCTGTAATAACAAACGGACAATTTAATTTTAGTAATCAACTCATTTGTCTTTCATCGAACTCCCAAACCATTGAGTTGGTTGTATATGATTATGATAACAATAAAGAATCCATCCCACAAACTTTGATTATTGATGATATAACTTTAGATGTAGGTACGTTGCAAACATGTAGCACTATAACTGATTCACACTACAAACCATATAATAGGGATTTAAACTTTTTTAGTCAGGAAGCTATTGATCATTTTGCAAGTCAGGGGTATACACACATTTTCGGAGATGTTCGTATCAGCAACTATATTGTAACAAACTTGAAGGGCTTATCATCCATTAAAAGTATCTCAGGTGATCTTACAATTGAATATACCCGAATATCTTCATTGGAGGGATTAGATAATCTTGCTATGGTGGGAGGTAATTTGAAGTTTGGCGAAGGGGTTGAAAGTATTACTAATTTTCAAGGCTTAGGAAAGTTAGTTTCAATAAGGGGGTATTTTTATTTTCAGTTCTTGGAGAGGCTTTTGTCATTTGAGGGATTAAATAGCTTAACAAAAATTGGGGGAGGGTTCAGTTTTTATAGAGGAAATCCTCATTTAAAGTCTTTCAAGGGTTTGGAGAAGTTAACTACTATTGAGGGAGGGTTGGTAGTAGGAGGAGAATCTTCAATTGAATCCTTTAGTGGGTTGAATAACCTTAGGTTTGTAGAAGGGAACTTTAACTTGTCAGAATCCAATAAAATGACCTCCTTTGAGGGGCTAGAAAATTTGTCAACTATTAGTGGCAATTTTGGTGTTGGAAATAACAAGGTTTTGCGGACATTTAAAGGGTTAGGGAATTTGAGCCATATTGGCGGACGTTTTGTAGTTGGGGACAACGATTTGCTTCTTACAATGGAGGGGTTGGATAATTTGACCTTGATATCAGGCACATTCGAATTAGACCAGACTGGTGTTTTTTCATCTTTTCGAGGATTAGAAAAACTAAATAGAATAGGTGGGAGTTTTTTGTTAGCGCACGCCACGGTGCAATCTTTAAAAGGGTTAGATAATCTTAAAATAATTGATGGCTCATTCTGGATTGGTAATGTTAAAGAATTACAATCTTTTGAGGGGTTAGAAAATCTGGAATCAATTGGTGGTAATGTTTACGTGAATTCTCCCGACCTAACTTCATTAAACGGATTAAATCGGTTAAAAAGTGTAGGGGGAGATATGACTATTGAGATAAATAATAATATAAGTTCCATGAGTGGATTAAACAATCT
This sequence comes from Chitinophagaceae bacterium UBA4857, assembly GCA_002399735.1. GTDB lineage: Bacteria > Bacteroidota > Bacteroidia > Chitinophagales > Chitinophagaceae > Terrimonas. Next base: position 9,359 of record DHEF01000014.1, on the reverse strand, counting down.
TACTACTGTTGGAGGTTTATTTAAAGTATCACACTTAGTTGAACTTTTATCATTTACAGGATTAGAGAAAATTGAAAAAGTGAATAGTTTGGAAATTGAGGGTAATAACAAACTAACTACTTTAAATGGGTTAAATACATTAAAACATGCAGTAGGAGTAGGAATTTATTCGAACAGTAATCTAAATAATTTTTGTGCTTTAAATACGTTGGTAGCTAATTCTCCCCGTGTAGGTATAAGAACTTATAGTAATAAGTATAATGTAACACTTGAAACATTATTGATGGGAATATGTTCTCCGTAGTCTTATATAATGGTGGTTTCCATGTGTAGTAAGCCTACTGTAGTACTATCTTGAGCAACTCTTCCGCAGGATGACCATGCTTGCCAAACCTCCCCTGATTTTAGCAGGGCAACATAAAAGTAATTTGCCAATAGTTAAGTTACTTGCACAATGCTCAATAGAATTAATTCGATATTAGTTATTGGATTAGTCTCATTTATACTCCGCGTTGTTGCGGCACAAGTGAGTGACACAACAGGCGATGATAATAGCAACGCAGCCGACAAAATAATCTCAAAAAAATGTTTCAAAAGAATTTGCTAATCTGAATTTCTTCTATTTACTTTGTATTTCAAAGTGCTTTTTGTGTGTCATCATCACAATCATTCGAGCCTTTACAGGAGGTAAAACATATTCAGTCGTTAATGGAACGATCGACAAGGTTTACCAGTTTAAGCGGTGTAAGCTGCATAGCTGCAGGTGTTGCGGCTATTATTGGTGCCGTTATTGCCTATAACATTTTGGGTAATTATTATGGTGCCGATTTACGAATGTGGCAATACAGCAATGACTCCTTTGCACAGTTAAAACAACAGTTATTGTTGTTGGCGTTTGTTGTATTTGTAGTGGCAGCTTCGGCAGCATTTTATTTTACCTGGCGCAAAGCAAAGGGGCAGGGGTTAAGTATGTGGGAGCCATCATCTAAAAGAGTGTTTTGGGCGATGTTGGTACCATTGGTGAGTGGCGGTATTTTTATATTAGGCATTCTTCGTTTTGATAATTGGTATCTGGTAGCACCGGCTTGTCTTGTATTTTACGGACTGGCATTGGTTAATGCGGGTAAGTTTACAATATCCGATATTAAGTACCTGGGTTATTGCCAAATTGTACTTGGCTTAATTAATATATGGTGGATAGGATATGGGTTGTATTTTTGGGTCGCTGGGTTTGGGGTGTTGCATATTTTGTATGGCCTTAAAATTTATCTGAACGATAAAAGTAACAACAACTAAAGTTTAAAGAAATGCTCAATCCTATTGAGGGATTAAATAAAATTTTTGATAATCGTATTCGCTTGGGTGTTATGTCCATCCTTATGGTAAATGAGGAAGTGAGTTTTAACGACCTGAAGTCGTTATTGCAATTAACTGACGGTAACCTTGCATCGCACCTGGTGAGTTTGGAAACTAGTGCATATATAAAAGTGCACAAGGGTTTTATTGGTCGTAAAACCAATACTACTTACAGTGTAACCAAGGCCGGCGAAAAAGCTTTCAAACTGCATGTAGCGGCACTGGAAAGTATGATAAAAGGGGTAAAATAATTTTTTTTGCACTTATACTTTGTATTTCAAAGTACTTTTAAAATAAAATAAAATAAATAAAATGGAAATTGAATCTGTTGCTAAAACCGCATGGGAAAAAAGTAAACTATTGGTTAAAGGTTTAATTATTGGGGCTATTGCATTATTGCTGTTAATACCATCCTATTTTGTAAAGGATATAATTATAGAAAGAGAAAAACGACAGGAGGACGTATACAAAGAGGTGAGTAGCAAATGGGCCAGTGAGCAAAAAGTAATGGGCCCAGTATTAACCATACCTTATACGGAAGAAGTTGTTGTTAAAAGCAATGATAAAGAAACCGTACAAAGAAATACTAAACATTTGTACTTGTTACCGGAAGTGTTAGATATTAATACAACAGCTGTACCCGAAAAAAGAAAGCGGGGCATTTTTCAGGTTACCTTATACACCGCATTGATGGATGTAAGCGGAAGTTTTAATTTACAACAATTGGAAGAGCTGCGTGTTGATCCTGCATTGATACATTGGAACCAGGCTTATGTAAGTATTGGACTAACGGATTTGGCCGGTGTTCAAAATCCGCCGGTATTATTGTGGAAGGATAGTAGCCTGGAATTAAAAAGTGTAACAAAAGAAGGCAATTATCTGGCGGAAGCTTTAGTGGCACCTGTGGTAATTAATGCAAAAGAAAAGATTAAATTTTCGACTAGGTTAGAAGTAAATGGCTCACGTAATTTGCAGTTTGTACCTGTTGGCAACGAAACTTCTGTTACTATGAAATCGGCCTGGCCTAACCCTAGTTTTACAGGTGCTATTTTACCTAAACATACCATTAACGATTCTGGTTTTGTTGCCAAATGGAAAAGCCTGGCACATACCCGTACTTTTCCACAGGCCTGGGTACAAGGTGCCCATTATAAACTGGATGCGGCATCTTTTGGTGTTGATTTACATATACCGGTAAACGGTTATCAAAAAACATTACGATCAATAAAGTATGCGTTGTTATGTATTGTATTAACGTTTGCCGGTTTCTTTTTAATTGAAACCAATAACAAAAAATCGGTACACCCTTTTCATTATGGTTTAATTGGTGTGGCACTTATTCTGTTTTATACTTTGTTGCTTTCATTTACGGAGTATATCGGTTTTAATGCAGCTTATCTGGTAGCATCCGTAGCAGTAATAGGTTTAATTGGGTGGTTTGTAAAAGGCATTTTGCAGTTAGCTAAACCTACGCTTTTACTAGGCGGTATACTGGTACTTATTTATTCGTATGTATTTACCACGTTACAATTGGAAGATTATTCCTTAATCATGGGTAGTATTGGTTTGTTTATAACACTTGGCATCATCATGAAGTTTTCTAAAAAAATACAATGGTAATATTATAAAATATAATTCCATTAAACCCACCTTATGAATGTGAGATGACGCTGTGGTTATTCTTAACCGGCAGTAAAAATGACCGCCTTTGAGGCGGTCATTTTATTGGTATTGTTGATGATATTGATTTGCGAGCAGGAAGTACCGCATATAAAACCCTATCGTGGCCTCATCTTTTTAAATACAAAGTAGTGCAGGTAATTGCCTCCAGCTAAAGCTGGAGGATAAAGAATAGACTACGAATTGGCTTTAGCCAAATTAAAATACTTTATAGTAAAATACATTTTATAAAAGAGGTAAAGAGGGGTTGTTATTTGATTAAGCATTATGTTTCTACTTGTTTTCCTTTTACTTTTTTTGTTGGAAAAAAGTAACAAAAAAGCCAAGTCTTGTCCAAGGTGTATTCCGCCTGCAAGTATTTGTTTATAGTATGATGCTGCCAGGCGGAACCATACAGCCGCTTGGCTACAGGCTATTTTTTTCGACCGGTCGTTTGTTGTTTTAGTTATTGTGTAATTTGGTATAAGCTCGTTTGTGCTATGGCCGAAAAACGCCATTCCGCCAGCGGCTGTACTTACACTGCGGACAAGACAGCATTCTAACAATAATTGTTCTTTTATAACTTTCATTTTCAGCGTTTGTTTTACAAAAAAAAGTCCCTCACAAATGGAGGGACTTTTTGGTTCTTTAGAATCCTTTTTTATCGGTATCTGTTAGTTGTGAGTTTAAATATTCAACCAGCGATTTTAATGCTGCATCACTTGGTGTGGCTTGTAATGCTTTTGTTTTAACATCTGCAATTTGTTTTAAAATCATACCGTTAATATAGGCATCTGTTTGTGCACGGTAGGCCGCAGGTATTTTTTCGCGGAAAGATATAAGTGCTTCAACCCCTTTTTTAGCCAGTGTTGCATTTTTTAGTTTAGCTATAAAACCACCAAGTCCAACTGCCGATTCAAACTTGTCGTTTAAAGACATGTTATCAAAATCGTTTATTAACTGCTCGGCAATACTTTCATCATCTGATGAAAATAATTGCGCCATGATTGCGGCCTGTAAAGTTTTCTTTGCCGGTTTTTTATACATTTCAACCGCAGCAGTTTGTGCCAACGGATCGCCTAACGCCGATAAAGAAAACAAGGCATTACCCGCAACAGTGTAAGACGAATCGTACAATCCTTTTTTAAATATATCAACATAAGCTGGGGTAGCTTCATATGCCGCTAATGCTCCGATAGCATTTCCACGTACAGTTGATTTTGTATCGTTCTTAGCCAGATCAGCAATAATGGGTTCTACCGCTTTTTTCAATGCAGCATTTTTAAAATCAATTTTTTGCAAGGTGTAATTGCGTAAACCAAAATACTTGTCTTTCAACGCTGTTTTAACCAGATCAATTGCCTTGGTTTCAGTAGCATTTTTTATAGCAAAATCAACTGCTTCTTTGCGGTCTAAAAAGTTGCCGGCATATTTATACTGGTGTATAAAGTTGTCTAGTGTTTTGTTATCTTTTTTAACCCATAAGGTTACTTTATCCGCATCTACATTTATTAAATCGGGGCGTTTGGTATAGTTAAATGTAAAGCTGTCAACAGCCTGGCTGGTAACAATGTTGTGGCGTGTTTTATTGGTGCCGTTATAAACATCAACCGCTAAAGGCAGTTGGTAAATGTAACCGCTTTTTTGTAATTGTTTTACAATAACGGTGGCAATACCTTTTTCATCGTTATAGTCGTAACTAATATCAATAACCGGGTGGCCGTTATTAAAATACCATTGGTTAAAAAACGGGTTCATGTCTTTTCCGGTTACCTCTTCAAAAGCTAAACGAAGTTGGTGTGCTTCGGCCGCTTTAAACTTGTTGGTAGTAAGGTAATTGTTCATGCCTTTAAAAAAAGCACTGTCACCAATCTGGTTACGTAACATATGTAAAATACGTCCGCCTTTATTATAGCTTACTGCATCAAACATATCTTCTTTATCGCTGTACTTAAAACGCACCAGGTCTTTACTTTCGCTATTACTGCCAAGGTAACCTTGCATTTCGCCAAAGCCCTTATCGTCGGCAACATCTTTACCATATTTATATTCATTCCAAAGCGTTTCGCTATAGTTAGCAAACGATTCATTTACGGTTAAATTACTCCAGCTTTCACTGGTAACATAATCACCAAACCAATGGTGAAATAGTTCGTGTGCAATTACATCTTCCCAACCATTGCCATCAATTAATTCACGGGCATCTTGTTGTGCACTTTCCTGGTGTAGGGTAGCGGTAGTGTTTTCCATGGCACCACTAACATAATCGCGGCCAACAATCTGTGCATATTTCACCCAAGGGTATTCTACGCCGGTAATTTTAGAAAAGTAAGTCATCATTTCCGGTGTGTTACCAAATATTTTTCTGGCAACCGGTGCATATTCTTTCTCTACATAATAAGTAACATCTTTACCCTTCCATTTATCGGTAATAACAGCATAGTCGCCTACACCCATAAAAAATAAATAAGGCGCATGTGGTAAATCCATCTTCCAATAATCGGTACGTGTGCCGTTATTGTTTTTTTTCTGGCTCATTAATTTACCATTGCTTAGTGTAACATATTTATCAGGAACCGTCATATAAATTTCCTGTGTTGTTTTCTGGTTAGGCTTGTCAATAGTAGGAAACCAAACCGAGCTGGCTTCTGTTTCACCTTGTGTCCAAATTTGTGTAGGCTTATTAGGCTCATCACCTTTTGGGTTTATAAAATACAAACCTTTTGCATCGGTAATAGCAGCACTACCGGCAGCTTCCAGTTCATCCGGTTTAGCAGTGTAATCAATATATACAGTGTATTTTTCTTTCCCTTTATAAGTTTTGTCAAGCTTTATGCGTAAAAAAGATCCGTCGTTAGTAAAAGCCAATTTTTGGTTGGTATTACCTTTTACCATTGCAACCTGGTGTATATCCATACCTTTTGCATCCAGGGTTAAGGAGTCTGTTGCATAAAAATAGGGTTGTAAGGTTAACCAGGCCTTACCCAACAAATGGCTCTTGGTATAGTCAAACTTCACATCCAGTTTGGTGTGTACCAGTTGGTTTATAATGGGTGCAGTTTCTCTGTATTCCTTCTTCCAACTAGTGTCAGCTGGCATTTCCATGTGTTGCGCAAAGGTTAATAAGCTACTGCAAGCGGTAACCAAAACCAGTAAAACTTTTTTCATTTTAGCTTTTTTGTTAAACAATAAACCACAAATATAAAAGGCTGTAACAGTATAAAACACTAAAATGGATGAGTGGCAACTATATTTTAACGTGTTGTTATAGCGGTAATTGCGTTATTTTTGACCCATAAACAATTTTTTAGGGCATGAGAAAGTTAGTTTTAGGCATAACCTTGTTAATGATAGCACCTTTTGTTTTTGCACAAAAAACAAGTTTCGTGTATTTACAAACCGATCCGCAACAGCCGTTTTTTATTAAGTACAACGAAAAAATAATCAGCTCAAGTGCTTCAGGTTACCTCATTTTGCCTTCTCTAGCGCAAGGTACTCATGCCATTACGGTTGGCTTTTCAGGAGGTAAGGTAAAAGAGCAAATCTTTAACTTACATGTACAAAACCTGGATAAAGGTTATTTAATAAAACAATTGGGCGAAGGCGAGATTAATTTGTTTGACCTGCAAACAACTGCCTTAATTGCGGCTGCCAATAAAGCGGATAATTCCACTTCCGTTAAATTAGAAAAGGAAAATGTATCAGCCTTTACCAATGCTTTATCAAAAGCATCTGCCGATACTACATTATTATATACTACTCCCAAACAAACTACTCCAGTAGCGCAACAACCTGTTGTTGTAAAACAAGAAGTTGTTCCTGCCCCTCCGCCCGTGGTTGAAAAGAAAGATACAATTGTTGCCACAGTTAAAGAAGAAGTAGTAGCAGTTGTAAAAGAAAAAGTAGAACCTGTAAAAGAAACGGTAACAGTTGTAACCGAGCCGGTAAAAGTGGTAGAACCTGTTAAAGAAGTAGCCGCACCCCCCGCAGTAATTGACAATTCGGTAGTAGTTAAGGCCGAAACCGTAGCCGCTACAACAAGCATACAACGTAAAGCCGTTACCGAAACGGCCGAGGGAACTACCGTTGTTTATGAGGAAGCGTTTGAAGATGGTAATAAAGAATTAATCACCATTATAGTACCACCTTCCAAACAAATATTTAAAGAAACACCTACACAGCCAACCGAGCAACCTATTTTAAAAGGTAATATTTGTAAAACTGTTGCCGGCGAAAAAGATTTTCTGGCCCTGCGTCGTAAAATGGTGGCCAAAACCAACGACGAGTCTATGATTGCCGAGGCGGAAAAAGTATTTAAAACAAAATGTTTTACCACAACACAGGTAAAAAATTTGGGCAACATGTTTTTATCCAATGCCGGCAAGTATAACTTTTACGCAATGGCCAAAAACTATATTTCCGATATTAATAATTTCCCAAGTTTGTCAAGCGAATTAAAAGATACCTTTTACATCAACCAGTTTAATAAGCTAATTCAATAATACAGCTTACGCTAAGCATGTATTTTTTAGACTAAGTTAAACGACTGTCGCATAACACGATGTTGATTAGCGAACAGAATGTACAAGAGTGCGACGCAAGTAAAGTTCAATCAAGGGCGGGACGATGGTAACAAAAACTAATGTATTAGTATAAAGAGCGGCAGCATAAGCTTTACAACTTTCAACACTTGAACATTGAACTTTTGAACAGTTCACTCCTTTTACCTTCAGCCCTTAACCTTCAACCTTTTTATGGGGTGCCCCTGTGTTAGTAAACCACGGTTCGTACCTCACCTTGTTTACTAACACAGGGTCGGGCTATACGCTGCTACTCCGGCACAAGTAAGGTATAGGGCAATGGCCTTAAGGTTAAAAGTGCTGTCCTAAAGTAAGTATCATTCATTTCGCCCTATACCTTACGCCTTTCACCAGCCTTCACCGGAGTATTCGCTGCTATCCCTCACCCGATGGCCTCTGCGTTCAATTAAAAACTATTGTCCCGTGGAAATGTTAGGGAAACTTATTTATTAAGTTGGTGCTACATATATAATAACAAATCAAATAACAGGCTAGGGTATAGGTCCCGCTTTTTTTAAAAACGCTAAAAGCCATACTTTTATCGCAAATAATAAACATGTCGTCACGGTACTTTCTGGAGTTATCATACAAGGGCACTAATTATAGCGGGTTTCAAACCCAGCAAAATGCCAATACCGTTCAGGGCGAAGTTGAAAAAGCATTTAAAATTTTACAACGTTCACCGGTAGCTTTAACCGGATCATCCCGTACGGATGCCGGTGTACATGCTTTGCAAAACTTTTTTCATTTTGATTTTGAAGCTGAAATACATCCCGATTTTGTGTACAAGATGAATGCAATACTTCCTGCAGACATTGTTATTAAAGCCATTTACCCGGTAGGTGCCGAGCAACATTCACGTTTTGATGCATCCAGCCGTCTGTATCACTATCATATATATACACATAAAAATCCGTTTCTGGAGGATAGGGCATATTACTTCCCATACACCATTGATATGGAGAAGTTACAGGAAGCGGCTGTCTTAATAACCCGGTATAATGATTTTACCAGTTTTTCCAAACGTAATACCCAGGTAAAAACTTTTAGGTGCAGTATTATACAAAGCCAATGGTTTTGGCAAAGCGATTGCTTAATATACAAGGTAGAGGCTGATCGTTTTTTGCGTGGAATGGTAAGGGCTTTAACGGCAACCATGTTAAAAGTGGGTAGGGGAAAGATAAGTTTACAACAGTTTCAGGAAATAATTGAGGCGAAAGACTGCACAAAAGCCCATTTTGATGTGCCCGGACATGGGCTGTTTTTGCAAAAAGTGAACTTTTTACAGCCTTTGTAAAAAAACTTTTAGCCGCTAACACACTATTAGCGGTAGTTTCAGGGTAATATTAAAAATATTTTTAAAAAACTTTTGGCAGGAAACGCCAGCTCCCTATCTTTGCCGCCCACTCAACAAAACGGTGGAAAAAGTTCTCTGAATAGCGGCAAAAGATCTTCAAAAAAAAGCTAAAAACCTTCAAAAAAAGTTTGGCTGATAAGTAAGAAGCTTCTATCTTTGCCCTCCGCTTTAAAAAACGGTGTTCTTTGCTAAGTAACTGATTATCACTAAATAATATTAAAAAAGTTGTTAAAAACTTTAAAAAAAATTTGGTAGTTAAATTGAATCTCTTACCTTTGCAGTCCGCTTTAAAAATAAAGCCCGCTCTTTACAAAACAAATTGATTGTCACTAAGTTCTGAAAGAAATTTTTAAAAGAATTCCAAAATAAATTTGGTGAAAAGGTAAAAAGGTCTACATTTGCACTCC
>DHEF01000019.1 GCA_002399735.1 Chitinophagaceae bacterium UBA4857 | reverse complement strand
AAAATGTTTACCGGACAACAATGATTTTCAAATTATCTAATTATTGGGGGGCTGTCAGCAGTAGTAACTCCGGTCAGCTACAGTTGCGGCTGTACGCTTGTAGTGGCCGGCCTGGCTGCTTTGCCATCGCTACAGGCCAGCTACCGTTTCCATCCGCCAGCCCTTGAGCAATAGAATATAGTTAATAGTTAATGGAAGTGAATAGTCAATAGTGAGTAGTGAATTTTGTGAATTGTCACTTGTCAACTGTCAATTGCTTCTCACCGTCTTTCGGACTTTCCGTCTTCCCTTTTATTCACATTTACCTTCCTAAACTGTACACAAAGCCTTTTGGCATTTTGGGTAAATAAACTTTCTTTTGCAGATATTGTTTTAATAGTACACAATCAACAAATATGTCAGTAGAAGTATCAGAAAAAACAGAGGTATTAATTATAGGAAGCGGGCCTGCAGGTTATACAGCGGCCATTTATGCATCACGTGCTAATCTTAATCCTATTTTATACCAGGGGATTCAACCCGGCGGCCAGTTAACTATTACTACCGAGGTAGAAAACTACCCTGGTTATGCCGATGGCGTACAAGGCCCCGAAATGATGGTGGACTTTGAAAAACAAGCCAAAAGAATGGGTGCTGATATACGTTTTGGTTTGGCAACTAAAGTAGATTTAAGTAGCAAGCCTTATAAAGTACAGATAGATGATGACAAATGGATTGAGGCGCAGTCTATTATTATAGCAACAGGTGCATCGGCTAAATGGCTGGGTTTACCCAGCGAAGAACGCCTGAATGGTTTTGGGGTGAGTGCGTGTGCTGTGTGCGATGGGTTCTTTTTCCGTGGAAAAGAAGTGGCCATTGTAGGTGCCGGTGATACAGCCGCCGAGGAAGCGTTGTACTTAAGTAAGCTTTGTACAACGGTTCACATGTTTGTACGTAAGGATGCCATGCGTGCCAGTAAAGTAATGCAGGACAGGGTATTGGCTACTCCCAATATTAAAGTTTACTGGAACTCCGAAACCGATGAAATTTTAGGCGATAAAACCGTTAGCGGTGTTCGTATAAAAAATAACCAGACCAACGAAACAACAGAAATACCTATCAATGGTTTCTTTGTGGCTATTGGTCACCAACCAAATTCCGATATATTTAAAGGTTTATTGGATATGGACGAAGCCGGTTATATTTTAACCACACCGGGTACTTCTAAAACCAATGTAGAAGGTGTTTTTGCAGCCGGTGATGTACAGGATAAAATTTATCGTCAGGCAGTAACCGCAGCAGGTAGCGGCTGTATGGCGGCATTAGATGCAGAACGTTATTTAAGTGCTTTGGGACATTAATAAAACCGATTGCGAAAATAATTATACAATGCCGTCATTCCATTTGAGTGACGGTATTTTTTTGTCCTGATTTTTATCAGTATCGATGTATAATAGTTTTATTACATTCGCGGCAAATTAAAACGGTTACTATCATGAAACTGGAAGATATATTAAGAGAAAGAAGCGGCAATACTTGCGAGTTATGTAATACAACCAATGACTTAAAAGTGTACGAGGTGTCTTTTGCTTCTGGTAATGCAGAAGAAAGCAGTATTTTAATTTGTCCAAAATGTCAAACGCAGGTTGATAAAAAAGATATATTGGATAATAAACATTGGGAAGTCTTATCAACCAGTATGTGGAGCGAAGTACCGGCGGTGCAGGTAGTATCATGGCGTATGCTAAACCGTTTACGTAATGAAAGCTGGGCGGCTGATAATTTAGATATGATGTATCTGTCTGATGATTTATTGGCTTGGGCAAAAGCCGCCGGCGATCATGAAAGTGACGGCAATGTGGATTTACACCGTGATGTAAATGGAGCGATATTACAGGATGGTGATACAGTGGTACTAACTAAATCTTTGGACGTAAAAGGCTCTACTTTAAATGCAAAAATGGGCACCGTAGTTAAAAACATACGTGTGGTTACAGATAACACTGAGCAGATTGAAGGTAAGATAGAAGGACAATTAATTGTTATTTTAACCAAATATGTAAGGAAACAGAATGTCTGATGCGATTATAAGTTTCGTATAAAAACGTAGTGAGAAAACTGTTGCGTTTTAGTTGTTTTGCTATTTTACAGTATTGGCTCCGGTATTATCTTGCGGCCAATATTTATTTACTATGAAAGCTATAAAATTGATTTTTGGATTGGCATTAGTTGTTTTGCTATTACAGGCATGTAGTAGAAGTATGACACCTTACGAAGCGGCAAATAATCCCCGTGGTAAAAAATGTAGAAGCATTAAATAATTGCTTTTTAAAATAGAGACAGTGACTGTCTCTATTTTGTATTAATATGCTGTATAATTTTTACAGCATGCTCCCTTGAGTTTTCAATAAATAACCGATGCGTATTCATGCCGCCGCATATTACGCCTGCCAGATAAATACCAGAAATATTAGATTCGTGATTGTCTTCATTTATAAATGGAGTACGGATTGCATCATCACTTAATAGAATACCAATTTTTTCTAAAAAGGCCAGGTTGGGCTGATAGCCTGTAGTAGCAATAACGGCGTCGTTATCGATGGTAACCAACCCGTCGGGAGTTTGTATAGTTATATCTTTTTCTGTAATGCTTTGTACAGTACTGTTGTAATATGCTTTAATAGATTCTTCCTCTATCCGATTAATAATATCTGGACGAATCCAGTATTTAACCCTTTGTCCAATTTCATTACCACGTATAACCATTGTCACTCTTGCCCCTTTACGCCATGTTTCTAAAGCAGCGTCTACTGCCGAGTTTTGTGAGCCTACTACCACTACATCACGAAAAGCATAAAAATGTGGGTCTTTGTAATAGTGTGTTACTTTGGGTAAATCTTCACCGGGTACTTGTAACAAATAAGGTATATCGTAAAAGCCTGTTGCCACTATAATGTTAGCAGCAGTGTATTGGTTTTTAGTAGTTGTTACTTCAAAAATTTCAGCTTCTTTGGTTATGTTTTGTACCTCTTCAAACAACTGTATATTTAAATCAAAAGCTGTTGCAGTACGCCTGTAGTATTCTAATGATTCGTTTCTGGTAGGCTTGGGGCTATTACTAACAAACGGTATATTCCCAATCTCTAATCTTTCCGAGGTGGAAAAAAAAGTCATATTTACGGGGTAGTTGTATAATGAATTTACAAGACAACCTTTTTCAAGAATCAGGTAATCAATACCGGCTTTTTTTGCTTCAATTGCACAAGCCAGACCAATAGGTCCTGCTCCAATGATAATAATAGGAAAATGGGTAGCCTCCTTCATGTTTCAAAATTACAATTCAATGTTATAACATAAACAGACAGGCAATAGTTGAGAACAATTGTGCTAAGTAAGCCAATTAATCCAATAAAGCGGATAATTGTAATAGCTCATTGTGTTTGTACATGTTTTCATCTTTTGTAAAACACTTGCTAAACTCGCTTAATAATACTTTTATAACCTCTTTATTGCTCAGGGGTTTAAAATGAGCAGCAGAAGGAGGGACTGATATACTTTTAAAATAGGCATCCACATCATTATGAGTATATATTTGCCCTGCTGCCGGATCAATATAATACTCAATCATCTTTTGCGGGTCGTTTGTGTTTTCAACCGTATATCCCGGTCGGAAATAAGCTAAAATAAACTGCCGCGGTAACTGTACCAATCTTACAGGAATATCCAGCATTTCGCATAAAATGAGATAAAGAATACCATTACCTACCTGGTTGCCTTTTTTGGATTCAACAGTTTTGTGTATTAAAAACTCATTGGGGTTATTATAGCTGATTTCAGCACCCTTTAAGCCATAATAACTATATAAAATACTGGTGAATACATTTATCTGTTCTAAAGGAGTTAGGTAATTATTTAGTTCCAGCCAGATATTACGTTTAATTTTTTCGGTCTCTCTTAATGTAGTAGAAGTTGTAAGATCAGGGTATGAAAATTTAGAAACCAGTAATGCTCCTAACAGTAAATCCTGATGGCCAGCTGTTCCCCATTCACGCATATCATTTGCCAAATCGCCATAATACAATTTATGAATAAGTGTTTCAATGCGATCCTGTGCGGTAGTATCAAGCGTGTTTTCCCATAAATCTTCCAGGTTGGGAATAATAGGTTTACCATAATCGATAATCTTTTGAGAAATAACATCAAATACTTCTTCATCGGGATCATCAATCAGGGTGAGCAGGGCTTGTATTTCTTTATTTGGTTGCATTAATACTGGTGCAATATCATTATTCAATTACAAAAGCTTACTTAAAACTTTTCCACAGATGTGCGCTACACTTACTGAGTTTTATAATCTTTCAGTTTGTTGCCATAGACTTAATAACGCATTTTCCTGTATTTTTAGTCTGTATAATAATACTTTATGGCTACTAATTAATTCAATGTTTTGGCTATGTTTAAATACGTGTTAAAGAAAAAAAGTATCATCTTTTTATTGGTGGCAACCATAAGCGTAAACTTGTATGCACAAAAAAAGTCTTCAAAAGCCGATACTGTTTTTTCAGGTAATCCCATTTTTCAAGGTTGGTACGCTGATCCGGAAGCAGTAATTTTTGACAAAAAATATTGGGTATTCCCGACATTCTCAGCACCATATAAACAACAGCTTTTTTTAGATGCATTTTCATCTACCAATTTAGTTAATTGGAAAAAGCATAGCCGTATTATTGATACCAGCGTAATTAAATGGGCATGGCGGGCAATATGGGCTCCGGCAATTGTAGAAAATAATAAAAAGTATTACTTGTTTTTTGCGGCTAATGATATTCAGAGTGATAATGAACCGGGTGGTATTGGCGTAGCTGTAGCGAACAAACCAGACGGCCCATATAAAGACTTATTAGGTAGACCGCTTATTGATAAGTTTTACAACGGTGCCCAACCTATAGATCAGTTTGTGTTTAAAGATAAAGATGGGAGTTATTACATTATTTATGGCGGCTGGAAGCATTGTAATATTGCAAAGTTGAGTGATGATTTTACCAAGATTGGAAAGTTTTCAGACGGAACTACCTTTAAAGAAATTACACCGGAAAGTTATGTGGAAGGGCCGGTAATGTTTATTCGCAATAACAAGTATTACTTTATGTGGTCGGAAGGTGGGTGGACAGGGCCAGATTATAGTGTGGCTTATGCTATTGCCGATTCTCCCTTTGGACCATTTAAACGGATTGATAAAATATTACAACAAGATCCTGCTATAGCTAATGGTGCCGGTCATCATTCGGTAATACAAATACCGGGTACAGATGAATGGTATATTATTTACCACCGCAGGCCCATAACAGAAACAAGCGGTAACTCCCGCGAAACCTGTATTGAACGGATGTATTTTGATGAAAACGGTTTAATAAAACCTGTTGTGATAACTACGAAGGGTGTAGCCGAGAGAAAATTGAAATAGTATTTACTTTTTCTTTTCCAGTCGGTATAATATTTTTTTTGCTCGTGAGTGAAAAGCGGCCGTCTGGTTTTCCCATTGATCCTCAATAACCAGTTTAAGCTCCGGGCCAATTTCGGGGTACTCTTCCAGCATGTTTTCTAAAACAGTTAAGGAAAAAGCTTTTACCGCTGCTTTTTCTTTAGGGTCAATAATGTAGTTAAAAGCTATATCCATGGCCTGACCCTGGTATTGCTCAGGTATATTTATATCCTGCAATAAACGCATGGTATTACGCCTTACAGCATTGTGCATACCTGTACGGGTAAGGTTGTTTAATAAACTGTCGAAATGTTTATCAATAAGCTGTGGATGATTTTGTACGGCATAACTCAAAGGCCAACCTGCCCGTTGAGTGGTTATACTATCGCCATGTAAGAATAATTGAAAAAGTTGGTCAAACTTTTTTTGTGATGCGCCTACCCATTTTACAATAATATCGCAATTAGCACGGGAGTTTTCCTGTAATATTTGTTCTTCAAGATTCATAAGCATGAGCTATGAATTATGATTTATGAATGATAAATAATGAGTTGTTGTTTGGTATGAAACTGAACAAAGTAGGACTTACTGCAAAGTGCCCAATAGTATTACCGGACGCACAAGTGAGTGACACAACTAAAGTTCAATCAAGGGAGGGACGTTGGTAACAAAAAGAAAAGTCTACTTTATTACTCCTCCATCTGGTCACGTATACTGTCGTTAATATTCACCAATATTTTATCAATCCGGTGGCCGTCCATGTCAACTATTTCAATGGTAAAACCTCTCCACTCTACTTTGTCGCCGGTATGTGGTATACGTTCCAGTTCATGTAAAATAAAACCGCCTAATGTGTCAAACTCCTGTTCACCTTCGTTCATCCACTCGGTTTGTTCAAAGTGGGCTAAAAAGTCGTAAAAAGGTATCTGGGCATCAATAAGGTAGGAGCCGTCTTCACGATGAATAATTTCATAATCGGGTACATCGGGCTGAGGCATATCGCCGATAATGGCTTCTAAAATATCATTTAATGTAATCATTCCCAATACGCTACCATATTCATCTACAATAAAACATGAATGTAATTTAGATTCCTTAAAGCGTTCCATTACCTGAAATGCCGTATTGTTTTCAGGTACAAACAATGCAGGACGCATCAGGTCTTTAAAACGGGTATAATCAGGGCTAACATATAAATCTTTAATAGACACCACACCTTTCAATTCATCAATATTGCTGTCGCAAATGGGGTAAATGGAATGGGGTTCGTTGATGATTTTTTCTTTAATAATATCTTCGGTATCGTTCAGGTTAAACCAAACAATATCGCTGCGATGCGTCATTAAAGAGGTAATGTTTCGGTCGCTTAAATGAAACACTCTTTCAATAATTTCCTGTTCGGTTTCCTCAATAGTTCCCTGCTCGGTACCTTCACTAATAATGGCTTTGATTTCCTCCTCCGTTACCTGGTTGTCGTTCGATTTCAGGCTGAAGATATTAATGATAAGGTTACTGGATTTACTCAACAGCCATATAAAAGGGTGGGTAATGGTACTTAACACCTTCATGGGGCGTGCTACAAGTTTGGCTATTTTTTCCGGTTTTGAAAGGCCTAAACGTTTTGGCACCAACTCGCCAAAAATGATGGTAAAGTAAGTAACAATAATAACCACAATAGCTGTGGCAAGTCCGTAGCTATATTTACCAAATACAGGCCATTGGCTCAGGAAAGCGGCAAAGTCGTCGGTAATTTGTTCACCTGAGTAAATACCGGTTAAAATACCAATAACGGTAATGCCCATTTGTACAGTAGAAAGAAAGTTCTCGGGTTTGCTGGCCAGTTTTAATGCTTCAGCAGCATCTTTGTCTCCTTTATTGGCCTGGGCTTCCAGTCTGGATTTTTTCGAGGACACCAATGCAATCTCAGCCATTGAAAAAAGACCATTAAGCAGGATAAGACCTGCCAGTATAAATATTTCCATTAATAATAACTACATTGGTTGTTTATCGAAGATACTAATTCCGTATCGTTTATGATACAACTTGCCGGTAAATGTTCCAATAATTAATCCGAGGGCTGTACCACCCAATACATCAAAGGGGTAATGAACACCTACATAAATTTGCGCATAACCCACTAAACCTGCCCATACAAAACCCAGCCAGGCATATTTTATAAACGGGCGGGCAGTAAAATAAAAAAAGGTAGCCATACCAAAATGGTTGGCAGCGTGGTTTGATGTAAAGCTGAAACCGCCGGAGCAGTAATCTACCATCATGCGTATAGTAGTGCCTAATTCAGGATTATTACAAGGACGCAAGCGTTGAAAATTATGCTTAAAACCGTAGTTGCCTATCAGGTCGGTCAAGGCAACGGTAGCTAAAAAAAACAATACCCACCACCAGCCGTTTTTCTTAAAATTAATAACAGCAAAAGCTGCAACAAATAAATATAGTGGCGACCAGTTTATGGCATTACGCATAAAAGGCATCAATGAATCAAAAAAGCCATTGGTCAGGTTACCATTTATTAAAGTAAACAGTTGGTTATCCCAATTTTTTAAAGTTTCTAAAAACGATGTTGCTAATAAACTAAACGACATAAAAAGTAAAAAACTTTTGAAATGCAAAGATGTAGGTATTAAGCATATAAATTTTTGTGTTCCTGTTTTTATTTGCTAAAACACTGTGTTTTCATAAAAATATTACAATCATAATCAGCATTTACCGCTTGTACCAATGCCTTACCATTTATACCGTAACCCATAGCATTAACAATTCTTTTACCAAAATAGCTTGTACAAAACCCTTATTGGTTGTACCTTTGCAGCGCAATTGAGCAATACCAAGTACTTGCACAAGTGATAGTTCAGAACCTTTTCTTACTTTAACGATTCTTCAGGTTTCTTCTTCGCACTTTTTAGCTCACGGGGGGATTTATTTTAACAACAAAACCGAGTTTTTAGATGAAAACAAGTGTAATTCCGTCTGTAATTCAGATGGAGCCAGAAGCGTTGCAACAATTAGTTGCCGAAGTAAAAGAAACAATAGCTACAAGCGAACATTTTGCGCCTGCTGTTAAGAACCAACGTTCTTTCACCACAGGTAATTTATGGAAAATTCGCCGCAATACGAAACTTGCCACAGGCAACACGTACTAAGCTGTTTCTTTTATAAATCATGTTTTGCAAGTAATTTGCATTACCTGATTTTTTTACATGAACAACACAACCTCATATACCCAACTTGTTTAAAACAAGTTGCATGTAAAATTTTTTCTAAGTCCGGTTTATCCGGACTTTTTTTTACGTATAATGTGGTTAAACGGTATGGTTATCAATATTTTTTTACTTTGCTTTGTACAATATGTAACCTTATATAAGTAAACGTTGTATAATATAGTGCGATAAATTATTTGTAAGGGTCGGGCTATACGCTGCTACTCCGGCACAAGCGCTAAGCTTCTTCCTCCTCCCTTTGGGGATGTAGGGTGGGGCCTCACCGGGGTATTCGCTGCTATCCCTCACGCATATGACAGGTTGTTTTATAAAAGTGTAAGTAAAAATGTAAATGGCACATGTTAATAAAGTATAAGCTACCAAAAACAATATTATGGGTAACCAATTTACTGGTGCTGTTCTTTGTAATTTTTACACTTTTTCGCCTGGCTACATTTTTTGCATTTAAACCCGAACATATTTCTTTTGCCGATGTGGTGCCATCTTTCTTAATGGGTGTGCAATATGATATGCGTTGGATAAGTATTGTTTTGTTGCCCATTATTGCATGTAGTATTGTACCACGGTTATCGCCTTTTTACTCATCACGTAATAAAGCTTATTGGACAGGTTACCTCGTGTTAATTACTTTTTTTGTTTTCTTCTTTTTTGCTGCCGATATGGGTAGTTTTTCCTACAACCAAACCCGTTTAGATGCAGGTGCTATGAATTTTGTAGAAGATCCGGGTATTTCTGTAAAAATGATGTGGCAAACCTATCCGTTGTTCTGGATGTTGTTAGGTTTATTGGTAGCAGTATTATTATTTAGGTGGATGTATTTTAAAAGTCACTGGCATATTATTAATCGTACCGATGGCCATAAAATACCCCACCGGCCAAAGTATTTTATTATAGCCGGTTTAATATTAATGTTTTTTATATGGGGGCGATTTTCTGTAAAGCCATTAACGGCTAAAGCCTGTTTTTCATTAAACGGAAGTTTTAGTTCATACCTGGCATTAAACCCGTTGCAAAACTTTTTTTCTACTTTACAATTACGTCAACCTGTTTTTAGTGAGGAACTTGCCCGTAAAAACTTTCCAGTTATAGCCGATTTATTACAGCTTCGTGATAAAGAAAATTTTGGATACAAACGCGTTATCTCGCCGGGTAGTAATGCATTAGAGAGCAAACCCAATGTGGTGTTGGTATTGTGTGAATCATTCAGTATGTATAAAAGTACCATGAGTGGTAACCCCTTAAACACAACACCATTTTTTGATTCCTTGTGTAAAAATGGAATCTTTTTTGAACGTTGTTTTACGCCACACTTTTCTACAGCACGTGGGCTTTTTGCAACCATTACCGGCATTCCGGATGTACAGTTGTTTAAGTTCTCCACCCGTAATCCGCAGGCTATACAACAACATACCATTATTGATAATTTTGAGGGTTATAATAAACATTACTTTTTAGGTGGAAGTGCGGGCTTTAATAATTTTGAAGGCCTGATAAAAAATATTGATGGGTTGCAAATGCATACCGAAGGCAGTTTTACTGCGCAACCGGCCAATGTTTGGGGTATAAGTGATAAGGACTTGTTTTACGAAGCCAATAAAGTGTTTAAGCAGGAGAAGAAACCTTTTTTTGCCATTGTACAAACTGCCTATAATCACCGGCCCTATATGATACCCGAAGCGGATACCGACTTTGTGAAAAAAACAGTTTCTATAGAAGAGCTATTGAAGTATGGCTTTGAATCGTTGGATGAATACAATACCTTCCGTTACTCCGATTATAGCTTTCAAAAATTTATGGAAGCTGCACAAAAGGAAAGTTATTTTCATAATACCATTTTTGTTTTTATTGGCGATCATGGTGTAGCCGGTAATGCCACAGAAATGTATCCACCGGTTTGGACATCGGCCAGATTAACCGATGAACATGTACCTTTTTTAATTTATGCACCGCATTTATTACAACCCATGTTGCGTAGCGAGGTAGTTTCGCAAATAGATGTACTGCCAACCATTGCGGGGCTTATTCAACAACCTTATATAAACACAACTTTAGGTCGTAATGTATTGGATACTGCAAAACGTAATAATTACGCTTTTATAACCAATACAGCAGGAACCATTGGCATGGTTACCGATGAATTTTATTTTACAAAAAACCTTAATTATCCGCAGGAACAGTTGATGTACATGAATTATGTACCTAAAAACTACTCTACAGCACAGTTAGATTCTGTAAAAAAACGTTTATCTGAACAAACTACAGCCATTTTTGAAACGGCCAGATACATGTTAATGAATAATAAGAGTTATTAATACCTACTTTTAATGTTTTTTAATAATTATTGTTGCCTAACACACTGATATGCAAACGTTTTTTATAAAAAATATATACCCATATACAATGTTTCCTAAGCTAAAATTGTTAGAAACGCTTATTTTTGAGTAGCAAAAATTAAATAACCTGAGAAAAGCAACTATTATATATAATACTAGCTGTCTTTTAACCATTTAACATTTTACACTGTGTCGTTGATTAAGAGTATTTCCGGAATTAGAGGAACCATTGGTGGAAAATCCGGTGACAACCTAACCCCATTGGATATAGTAAAGTTTACCGCTGCTTTTGGTAGTATGCTTACAGAAGGCACTACCGGCAACCAAAAAATTGTGATAGGGCGTGATGGTCGTATTAGTGGGGCCATGGTAAACAGTTTAGTTACCAATACGCTGATTGGTTTGGGTATTGATGTAATTGATTTAGGATTATCTACCACACCAACAGTGGAAGTGGCAGTAAAAGCCGAAGGTGCTATAGGCGGTATTATTATTACAGCAAGTCATAATCCAAAAGAATGGAATGCTTTAAAATTACTTAACAGCGAAGGTGAATTTATTTCTGCTGAGTTGGGTAAAAAAGTGTTGGATATGGCCGAAACTGCAGACTTTAATTTTGCATCGGTTGATAAATTAGGCACCGTTACGCCAAACGAAGATTATCTTCAAAAACATATTGATGCCATACTGGCTTACCCTTTAGTAAATAAAGAAGCCATAGCAGCCAAAAATTTTAAAATAGTTGTTGATGCTGTTAACTCTACAGGTGCTATTTACGTGCCCGCTTTGTTAAAAGCTTTGGGTGTTGAACAAGTGATTGTTTTAAATGAAGAAGTAACAGGAAAATTTGCACACAACCCGGAACCATTACCACAACATTTAACGCAATTAACAAACGAAGTAATTAAACAAAAAGCTGATTTAGGTATAGCCGTTGATCCG
Source organism: Chitinophagaceae bacterium UBA4857 (assembly GCA_002399735.1). Classification (GTDB taxonomy): domain Bacteria; phylum Bacteroidota; class Bacteroidia; order Chitinophagales; family Chitinophagaceae; genus Terrimonas. Next base: position 6,192 of record DHEF01000019.1, on the reverse strand, counting down.
GATGTTGACCGTCTGGCATTGGTATGTGAAGATGGCAGTATGTTTGGAGAAGAATATACTTTGGTGGCAGTAGCCGATTATATATTACAACACAGAAAAGGCAATACGGTAAGCAATATGAGTAGCACCAAAGCCTTAAAAGAAATTACTTTAAAGCATGGTGGCGAATATTTTCCATCGTCGGTAGGTGAGGTGAATGTGGTGGAAAAAATGAAAACGCACAACGCCGTTATTGGTGGCGAAGGAAACGGTGGTATTATTGTGCCTGATTTTCATTACGGCCGTGACGCATTGATTGGTATTGCTTTGTTTTTAAGCCATCTGGCAGGACATAAAAATGGTGTAAAATCATTACGTTCCAACTACCCGGATTATTTTATTTCTAAGAATAAAATTGAACTGGAAAAATCAATTGATGTAGTAACCTTATTTAAAAAGATTGAAGACAAATACAAGAAAAATCCGATTAATACAGAAGACGGTATTAAGATAGAATTTGATAATGATTGGGTACACCTGCGTACTTCTAATACGGAACCAATCATTCGTATTTATGCTGAAAGTGATTTTGAAAGCAAGGCAAATAATATTGCTACAAAATTAATGCAGGATATAAAGGAGTTTATTAACTAATTCAGAATACCCTTGTTAGGCTTGGATACAAATAATAGGATTAAATTCTTTAAAATTTATAAGGAAACTACCAGGCTCAGCTTGACGAAGCCCAAAGAGAATTTTTATTTTGTTGCATAGTCTTTCGTCAGGCTCAGGGTGACAGCAATAAATTTATTCTAAGTCAATAAAAAGATAAAGGAGGGTAATATTACCCTCCTTTATCTTTTTATATCCACGTTATCGGGTTTTTTATAAATTATTTTTACCATCGCGTTTTTCTTTTCATCGGACGATAGGTTGAGCTTATGTCGCTGCTGCCCGGCGCTAATAACCATTAAAGCGGTATTGGGCGGTATAGAGCCGAGGTTTTCGCCTACCATTACTACTTCGTGAATATTTTTTTGTTCAGTTACATACACTTCGGTGGTAACCGGCTTTAACGATAACATCTGGCGACTAATAACCGGAATTTTATTTACGTAAACTGATATGGTGTCACCATCAATATAACCATTATCGTAAAAGGAAATTTTTACAATACCAGTATCTACATATATTTCCTGTACCAGCTCCAGTACTTTATTATCAATTTTGGGTGGTGGCGGTTCAAAGGAAGATTTTTGAAACCTAGTCATGACAATACTACCTGGTGGACAATCCGCGTTTTTGTCTAAGGTTTTACCTGTCCACGAGCCTCTTAACTGTTCTTCTTTACCATCGGTGTGATAAGTAAGTGTAAATTTTTTTATACAAGGCGTACAATCTGCCGGAATACGAAAAGTGGCTACGCTTAACTCGTTTAACAGAATAATTTTGGAGGTAGAATCGAAAGATCCGTCGAATATTTCTTTTACAAAATTAGTCGTATCGGAAAAGTGATAAGAGGTACCACTGATTCTTGTGCCGGTAAGTGTAATCTGTAATTCAATATTATACACCGGAAAACAGCCGCCGGGTTCCATTACCAGCTTGCCTTTCCAAATGCCATTAATATTCTGCCCAAATACAGCAGGTGCAGCACATAATAACAAAAGGAAAAATTGCGTCCGTTTCATGAAAAATGAAAATAAGCAAATAGCTATTACCAACACCAATAATTTACAGCAACGGTTGTAAAATTATAATTACTGTAACAAAGCAGCGACGAGGAAAGGTTCAAGAAGTTTAAGAAGTTCAAAAAGTTCAAGGGGTTCAATGTTCAAAAGTTCAAAAGAATATTTTGGTTTTGCACAATGCCGAATAGTATTACAGAACGTACAAGAGTGCGACGCAACAGAAGATCCATCAGGGAGCTGAAGCTGGGTGCATAATAAAAATAATGTTTAGTAAAACTTATCGAGAGTAGAGAGTTCCGCTTTAAGCTTTATGCCTTAAGCCTTCCACCTTACTACGGTTTCTCGTATCGTAACCTCACCATGGCATTTTTTTGTTCGTTGGAAGTAATCTGTACTTTATACGTTTTATCGCCAGCCGTTACCACCATTAATGAGGTGTTGGGTGGTATGCGGCCCAGGTTTTCGGCAACCATTACAATTTCGTATTCATCACCATCATTCTCTAAAGTTAAATTTAAAGTAATGGGTAGGGTAGAAAGACGTTTGTTGGCCAGCATCAGTTTATTATCTACATAAACAGATATGGTATCGTCGTCAATTTCGCCATTATCGTACAACTTAATAGTAACATTATTGTTGTTAACTACCAATGCTTTCATTAATTCGTTTGACCTGGTTTTAAGAATGGCTGGTTTAGGCACCGGTAAATTATTTGTTTTACTTATTGGCGGTACTGTTTTTATTTCCGTTTTTATTTCCGGTAAAGTTATGGGTGTTGTTACCTTGGCCGTATTTTGATCAGGTTGTTTTTGTTGCGGTGTTTTTGGGGTGGTAGTTCTATTATTTGTTGGAGGTGTTTGTCGGTTAGTACTAGCTGTATTATTAGGTGTTTTAGGCTTGGTTGTAACTAATGCCGGCTTATTGGTTGTTGGTGCATTTGGTTTGGGTTTAGCAACGCTTGGGGTGTTACGCAAAAAAGGTTCTACATAAAAGTTAGACTCTACCACACGTCTTAAATAAACTTTACCGCCGCCACTTTGGCCCCATTCAAATGGATTAGGTCCGTCTTTTACTTCGGTTTTGCCTAAGTAAGTGCCTTCTAAAAACTCTTCTTTACCGGATTGAGAATAGTGTAAATCGTAGTTCATAATGGCTGCACCATCACCGGTTGAACTTTTAATTTCAACGGTTTTAATTTCGTAAACCCGTAATTTCTTTTTGGTTTTATCGTAAGTACCGGTCATGGTAGCTTTACCGTAAAAACGTACATCTAAGTAGGAGTAGGAAACGCCTTGCACGGCATTGGCGGCATTTTTCTTTACCTGAATTTCCAGGCGGTATTGGTCGCCATCATCGGTAATAAAGTATCCACGCCAAATACCATCAATGTTTTGAGCGGTGGAAAAGTTGGTGAAACCAAGCAAAAATTGGCCTGTTAGCAATATTGATAACAAAAAAAACCTCATAACAGCCCAAAACTAATGAATTTGTGATGATTGAGTGATTGCACTACAGAAAGACTTTGTTAATTTTGCCAACTTTTAGTGCTCACTTGCAAATAAACAGGTTGGTGCAAAATAACTGATAGATTTTAAAATTACTGTAAAGTAATTAAAGACGATTCAATTACAAACAAATGAATATTACGTTTCCGGATGGTGCAGTTAGATCTTATGCCGAAGGTAGTTCGGCATTGGACATTGCCAAATCCATTTCAGAAGGGTTGGCCAGAAAAGTACTGGCAGCAAAAGTTAATGGCGAGGTTTGGGATGCTTCCCGACCAATAACGGGTGACTCGACATTAAACTTACTGACGTGGGATGATAAGGAAGGCAAGTCAACATTCTGGCATTCATCGGCACACGTAATGGCCGAGGCTATTGAGGTTTTATACCCGGGTACTAAATTCTGGGTAGGGCCTGCTACTGAAAACCCTGCAGGTTTTTATTATGATATGGATTTGGGCGACCGCAAAATAACCGAAGAAGATTTGGCGGTATTGGAGAAAAAAATGAACGAACTGGCAAAGCAAAACAATGCTTTTGTACGTAAAGAAATTTCTAAGGCCGATGCGGTTACTTATTTTGCTGACAAAGGCGATGAGTATAAATTAGATTTATTACAAAACCTGGAAGATGGCATTACTTTTTATAGCCAGGGACAGTTTACCGATTTATGCCGTGGGCCACATATACCACATACCGGTTTTATAAAAGCCATTAAATTAACCAATGTAGCCGGTGCTTATTGGAAAGGCGATGAAAAAAACAAACAGTTAACCCGTGTATATGGCGTAACCTTCCCTAACCAGAAGGAACTGGACGAATACCTGCAAATGCTGGAGGAAGCTAAAAAACGTGACCACCGCAAATTGGGTAAGGAGTTAAGCATTTACACCATGGATGATGATGTGGGACAAGGTTTAATTATGTGGATGCCTAACGGTACAGTTATAATTGAGGAGTTGGAAAAATTAGCTAAGGAAACAGAAAGCGAAGCCGGTTATAAAAGGGTAGTAACCCCGCATATTGCTAAGGAGAATATGTATTTAACCAGTGGACACTTACCTTACTATGCCGATAGTATGTATCCGCCAATGGAATTAGAAGGCGAGAAATACTACCTAAGATCCATGAACTGTCCGCACCACCACAAAATATTTGCGGCCGAGCCAAAAAGCTATCGTGACTTACCTTACCGTATTGCAGAATATGGTACCGTGTACCGTTACGAGCAAAGTGGCGAGTTATTTGGTTTAATGCGTGTACGTTGTTTACACATGAACGATGCACATATTTATTGCACCAAAGAACAGTTTAATGAGGAGTTTAGAGCCGTAAACGAAATGTATTTAAAATACTTTAAAATATTTGGTATTGAAAAATATGTGATGCGTTTATCGCTGCACTCGCCTGAAAAGCTGGGAGTAAAATATGTAAACGAGCCGGAGCTTTGGCAGGAAACCGAAGCCATGGTACGTAATGTATTAACCGAATCAAATATACCGTTTGTTGAGGTACAGGACGAAGCAGCGTTTTACGGCCCAAAAATTGATGTACAAATTTATAGTGCTATTGGTCGTGAGTTTACTTTGGCAACCAACCAGGTAGATTTTTCGCAAGGCCGTAGCTTTAAGTTGCAATATACTTCGCAGGATAACAAGCCCGAAACGCCATTAATCATTCACCGTGCTCCATTAGGTACACACGAAAGATTCATCGGATTTTTATTAGAGCAATATGCCGGTAAATTCCCGGTATGGTTAGCACCTGTACAAGTGAAAGTATTGCCTATCAGCGATAAGTTTTTAGATTATGCCAAAGAAATTCAGGCAAAACTTAAAAAAGCTGATATTCGTGCAGAAGTTGACGACCGCCAGGAAAAAATTGGTAAAAAAATCAGGGAAACCGAGTTGTTAAAGGTTCCTTACATGCTGGTGGTAGGTGAAAAAGAAATGAACGAAAAACAAGTATCTATCAGGCGTCAGGGTAAAGGCGATTTAGGCGCCAAACCGTTGGACGAGTTTGTACAACAAATTGTAGAAGAAGTAAAAGAGCGCAGGGCAGATACCCATGAAGTTACGGAGGCTAAATAAGCCAACACTTAACCGGCCAATAATTTGGCAAATAAAAAAAACGGTTAACCAAAAATGTAGTAATTTCAAAAAATAATCAAAAATAACCAACCTCAAATCCTGAGTTGAGGCATTTAAAAAACAGCAAAAATGTTTACCCACAGGAGGTAAGCTTCATTTAAAAAACGTAAATGGCAGTACCACAAAAACCCGGTGGCGGGTTCAGCAGACCACCCGGTCAGGGCGGATTTAAGCCCGGCGGCGGCGGTGGCGGATTTAACAAAGGCGGCAGAGGCAGGTTTATACCCCGCAAAGAAGCCGAGCACAGAATTAACCATCATATACGTGTACCACAGGTTCGTCTGGTGGGCGACAACGTAGAGGTAGGTATCTATTCTATACAAGAAGCGCTTAAAATGGCGCAGGATCAGGAGTTAGACCTGGTGGAAATTTCTCCACAGGTTGATCCACCGGTATGTAAAATTATCGACTACAATAAATTCCTTTACGATAAAAAGAAAAAGGAAAAAGAAATGAAGGCAAAAAGCAAGGTTTCCGAGGTAAAGGAAATTCGCTTTACGCCTAACACCGACGATCATGATTTTGACTTTAAAGCCAAGCATGCCGAAGGTTTCTTAAAAGATGGCAACAAGGTAAAAGCCTATGTGCAATTTAAAGGTCGTGCTATTCAGTTTCAGGATCGTGGCCAGTTATTGCTATTAAAATTTGCCGAGCGTTTAGCCGAAGTAGGTATTTTAGAAAACATGCCTAAGTTAGAAGGACGCCGTATGTTGGCCATGTTTGCCCCAAAAGGCAAGAAAAAAAGTTAGTCATTAACTTTACATACTTTACAAGGCCCTGCAATTATTGCGGGGCTTTGTTGTATTAACTCCTTCATTGTCTAATTACCTCTTCATCTAATTATCTAATTAACCCAAGTTGCTAGTC
>DHEF01000020.1 GCA_002399735.1 Chitinophagaceae bacterium UBA4857 | reverse complement strand
TGCCCCAGCCCAGTTTGTAAGCAGCGCCAATGCCGATGATACTTTTGTCGTTGAGCTTATAACCTACTGATAAACCAATATCGCTGGTGGTGGGAAAGTAACCGCTGCTTCGCTGGCTCTGGAAGTCGGTGTTGTATTCCAGTCTGTCCTTGAAGCTTTTTACTTTTTGTTGATTGGGTTTAAACCCGTCAGGCATGTCTATATCCTTACCTCCGGTATTACCTATCTGATTACCCAGTTTGTTTTTTAAACTGCTTAGCTGTGATTGTGCGTCCTGCATGTTTTGTTGAAACTGATCCATGGCACCCGGTGCGGATAATTGTTGTTGCAGTAAATTATTTACCTGTGCCCTGGTTTGTAAACCGGCCAGTGATGCGTTTAATGCTGCAGGGTCTGTTGGGTTGTTGGTTGGTAAACGAAATAGTGAAGCCAGTTGACTGTTTTTTTGCATAAACTCTTTGAATAATTTTGTCTGGCTCAGTAACTCAATGGCTTTGCGTTCGGCTTTTTTATGGTCCTTTAGTATCTCTTTGTATTCATTTACCTGAGCTTGATAATAATAGACCTGTTTGTTGATTTGTTTGAGTTCTTTCATAAAACCCAAACCTTGTAATTGGTTGGTGAGGGTTTGTTTTCTTTCCTTTACCAGTTTTTTAACCAGCTCGGCTTTGTTAAATTGTTGTTGCAGTCCCTGCACTTTGTCCATGGCACCGGTTAGCTGTTTGGCATTGTCTTTTAACTTCAGTAACTCAGGATTTTGTTGTAAAAAATTAAAACTACTGGTAAGTGTATCTAAGGAGGGAATATAGGTATTGCCTTTCTTACCAAGCTTTTTTATATTTTGCTCCAGCTTTTTATACTGGGCTTCGCTTTGTTCTAGTAAAGCTTTGGCTTTTGTACTATCCGTCTTCTGTAGTTTTTTATAAATGTGGGATTCCTGTTGCTGTAGTTTGCGCAGTAATTTCTCTGTTTTTTTGTCCAGTTTGTCTTCAAGGTTGGAAGCGGTAGATTGAACCGATTGGATATACCTGGCAGAAACCAAATGAGTGCCGGTATCAATAGATTGCCCGTCTTGTGCCTGCAATGATACACAGCTAAACAAAATGCAGAAGCAGGTTAGCAAATGGCTAATGGTTCGGTTCAAGTGGTTGCGTTAATCCGTTGTCAATCTTACACGGCATCTAATGGCTCGCTATGAAGATAAAACTTATTTTGTAAATAAGAACAATACTATATATTTAATTATTTATTATACGTCAATTATATTACGTTATAAGGCTTGTTTATCAGTATAATTGTAAATCTTTTTGACTAATGTCATAAAATGAAAATACTACTTTCATGGTATATTGTTTACGTAAATTTATTAACGACACATCTTATTTTACTGGTGTTTGGCCATAGCCATCTTCATCCTGCCAAACTTTTCCGGACAGGATACCTTTAAAAAATATATTTCCGGAACGTCTCATAATTCTTGTTAGTTGATATGTTCTATCTCAGCATGATTAATACGTTGTACCAAGTCTTTATCTTTCGTTTTTGGGTACTACTTGGCATTATTGTTTGAAATAAAATGCCATCCGTTTATCTGCCCATCCGCCATGACAGGCCCGAGAATTATCCCTAGGAACTCCGTACTGTTTTCAGGTAAATATGTACTTCTATATGACTATAGAATTGCATTATTTCAAAGGAATCAAATATGGTTTCAGACCCCGTCATCATTTTATAACCAAACAGTACTAACACCTGGTTCACTTTATCCATGCGTAATGATTCTTTTCCCCGCTCCAGATTGCGAATAAAACGAAGCCCTACCCCGGCCTTCCGGGCCAATTCCTCTGGTTCATGCCGTTTTTCTTACGGCTGTATTTTATAAAATCTGAAATATTATTACCTTCCATATAATATACCTTTACAGGTGTTTATAAAATTTATATCATATAGAGTATAAAAGCATAAAAACAATTAGCGGATATTTTAAATGCCAGGCTCAGAAAAGCCTGCTTGTATTATGTACAGGAAAGTTGTCCTACTTAGGTTAGCTTGTTTTTAGTAAACAACTTCTGTGGCTGTAGTTAAAAGATGCGTATAACACCTCACTGAAAACGTACATACATGCAAGGCCTGCTTGAATATATTGGTACAGGGATTATTGGTTCATTTTATATTCATACTGTTGATTAGTTTTTTATGTCTACCGAAACGGTCACGCTGTAGTTCGTTCATTGCCAGTGTGCGGACGAGTGAGTAACGTAAAGTCACGTACAATAAAGTAGGGAAATCGGGACATTTTCACCGACAAAATAAGTGAATCTAAGTAAAGTGCTCAAAACTCACTAAAGTAAAAAGCCTGTAAACACTCGATTTTACAGGCTTTTCGCTTATTCGTTTCTTTAAGACGAACGAGAGTGGCGGTGAGGGCGGGATTCGAACCCGCGGTACAGTTTAACCCGTACGGCAGTTTAGCAAACTACTGATTTCAGCCACTCATCCACCTCACCGTCGGCTGACCCTTTTTTGAAGGGGTGGCAAAAATAAAGATATAGTGGGATATAACCCAAAAAACAAATCCCAAAATCAGAAATAATTTTCCGGACTTTGGGATTTGCTGTTTTAACATGTCAAATGGATTACATAGACGCTAACTGAACCTTTTGTTGCAGTTCTAATACGTTTTCGCGGAAAACGCTGTCTGTATCCATTAAATCTTTTACTGTTTGACAGGAGTGAATAACGGTGGTATGGTCGCGGCCACCAAAATGCTCGCCTATGGTTTTAAGTGAGTTTTTGGTAAAGGCTTTGGCCAGGTACATAGTTATCTGTCGCGCCTGTACAATTTCGCGTTTGCGTGTTTTTTGCAAAAGCTTGTCGTAGGCCACATCGAAATAATCGCATACCATTTTCTGGATGGTATCAATCGTTATTTCTTTACTTGCTGATTTGATAAAATTTCGTAACACTTTTTTTGCTAAATCAAGGTCTATTTCCCTTCTATTTAGCGAAGATTGTGCCAATAGTGAAATTAATGCGCCTTCCAGCTCACGTACATTGCTATTGATATTATAGGCAATATATTTTACCACTTCTTTAGGCATATCCAACCCGTCGGCTTTCATTTTACGTTCCAGTATTTCTATACGGGTTTCGTAATCGGGTATTTGCAGGTCGGCACTAAGTCCCCAGCGAAAGCGGCTTAACAAACGCTCCTGTACACCCTCCATATCTTTGGGCGACTTATCGGAGGTTAATATTAATTGTTTGCCTGACTGATGTAAGTGGTTAAAGATGGCAAAGAAGGCATCTTGTGAACGCTCAGCTTTACTGAAAAACTGTACATCATCTATTATTAATACATCTATTAACTGGTAAAAATGTATGAAGTCGTTGATAGCGTTATTACGGCTATGATCCATAAACTGGTTAATGAACTTTTCGGAGCTCACATATAATACCACTTTATTGGGATTAAGTTTTTTAACCTCGTTGCCAATGGCTTGCACTAAATGGGTTTTACCTAAACCTACGCCACCATATACTACTAATGGATTAAAGGAATTGGCACCGGGTTTTTCGGCAACAGTTTTACCTGCACGACGGGCTACACGATTACTATCGCCTTCAACAAATGAGTCGAAGGTATAAGTAACGTTAAGCTGCGAGTCTATCTGCATTTTTTTCAGACCCGGAATAACAAAAGGATTTTTTACGGGATTATTAATTACCAAAGGAAAATCCATTTCATTGTTAGAATATGTTTTATAACCGTTACCGGTTACATCCATAGTAAGTGGCTTGTTACGGCTGTTACCGCTGTCAACCATTATCCTATACTCCAATCTTGCGTCTTTGCCTAGCTCTCGCTTTAATGTTTTTGCTAAAAGATTTACATAATGCTCTTCAAGATACTCGAAGAAAAACTGGCTTGGAACCTGAATGATAAGAACATTGTCCTTAACAGAAATAGCCTGAATAGGCTCGAACCAGGTTTTATAATGCTGCCATTCTACAATATCTTTTATGATCTTTAAACAATTAGCCCAAATTTTTTCAGCGTTCATATCCATCTGTCAGGGGGCAGTTTAATTAGTCGTGATAATAATGTTGGTTAAAGTCGTTCTATCCACATTTTTTCCCACACATTGTCAATAAAAAAATTTGGACGGGAAGCGAATATCTACATTTAATTGATAATAAAAAACTTTATTCGTTTGTTTTTTTTCTAAAAAAATAGTCTGTCATTTTCCGGCTTTTTTTGTTTAAAAATTTGGAAGTTGACATAAAAACACCATAGTAGTTGGGTTAATTTTGTTGAGCCTTATATTACAGATGATTAGATGAAAAATCGGTTAAAAAGGTTGTGCTTTATCTGCTTGTACAGCCAAATAATTCAGGCTTTATTCTGTCTTTTAAAGGTCCGGGTATAATATATCAAGTTCCCAATTATCTGTATCAACCATTAACATTCTCCCTGTTCTCACTTAACCCATTTTGAAGATCCCTTTTTGTTTTCTCATTTAAAAATACAACTCCGTCATTCTTTTCAGAACCAAAACACTAATTGCTTGTTTTTAACATTTAAGCACTCAGGAAAAATAGCACGGTATTATAAACTAAATTAGCTTTGTGGCGAATGGCAGGCAATAACAAGAGTATTCGCATTATACTGTTTGTATTAATGCTTATATGCGTACACCACCTGTACGCACAAAAATATTTATCGGGTACTGTACGGGATGTACAGAGCGATGAAAAAATTCCATTTGCATCTATTACCTTTAAAGGAACAGCATATGGAGGACTAACCGACTCGGCAGGCGGCTTTAGTTTTGCTTATCCCGAATGGCCTTCGGACACTGTTATTGTTTCCTGCGTAGGCTACCAACCGTTTACTTTTTCATTACCCTCGGACAGCACAAATCTGTTTGTAGAAATACAAATGGAAAGAGGTACTTTTAATGAAGGTGTACAGGTTAAAGTACGTATTAACCGCGGCTTATGGGTATGGCGTAAAATAGTGCAACACAAAGACAAGAATAACCGCTATAAGTTTGATAACTTTTCGTACGAATTATATAATAAGCTGGAGCTCGATATTAAAAACCTGAACTTTAAACGTTTTACCAAGTTAAAACCTTTAAAAAGCCTGGACGATATTATCAGCAGCCACATGGTTGACTCCTCCGAAAACCAGAAATACCTGCCGGCTTATTTAACCGAAGCCGTATCTGATTATTACTACCAGAAAAAGCCGCAACGCAGACGTGAGATAATTAAAGGCGTTAATACCAATGGTGTGAAAAACGAAAGCATGCTTAAGTTTTTAGGAGGCATGGACCAGAACATAAATGTTTACAACAATTTTATTCCTGTTTTTGATAAACAGTTTGTAAGCCCCGCCAGCGATAATGGCGATATGTATTACAACTATAATGTAATAGATACCCAACAAATAGGTGGACAGCGTTATTTTCATTTAACTTTTGTACCACGCCGTAAAGGCACATCAACCTTTGAAGGGGACTGCTGGGTGCATGTAGGCACATTTGCCATACAACGCATGAACCTGCGCCTGGGTAAAGACGCCAATATAAATTTTGTTGAAAGCCTGAGCCTGATACAGGAGTTTTCTTTAATTAATGATAGCACCTGGTTTTTATCCAAAGACAAATTTGTAGCAGATGTATCACCGGCCGGAAAAAAAGTACCCGGGATTATCGGGCGAAAAAGTACCACTTACCGTAATATAGTAGTAAATGACAGTACGGTAACCAACGAACTTCTCAAAAACAAAAAACAGGAAGAAATACTGGTTTTGCAAGAGGCTGAACAAAAAGACAGCAGCTATTGGTCATCATCACGTGCCAGACATGAGGAATTGTCCCGCATTGAAAAAGGAATTATTACCATGCTGGACACTTTAAATAACAGTCCTACTTTTCAACGGCTTACCAAACAATTAAAGTTTTTAGCAACAGGTTACTTTGATGTTGGAAATGTAGAATTAGGATCGGCATTTAACTGGTTTACCGCAAATGGTTGGGAAGGTTTTCGTATGCGCTTTGATGTAGCCAGTAATAAATACTTTGATAAAAAATTCTGGTACCATGGTTACCTGGCCTATGGCTTTGGCGATAAAAAATTTAAAGGCAAGGGCGAATTATTTTATTTACCTAAAAAAGATCCGCGTCAATACTTTTTACTATCATATGTAAACGATTTGGATTTTGGCCAGAACTACTATGGCGAGGTTACTCAGGATAATATTTTTGCACTGGCTATTCGCAAACGCCATGTTACCCGCAAGTACCTGCGTGTAGAAGAAAAGAAGTTTGAATTTTTTAACGAAACCCGCAGTGGCTTTTCCACTTTGTTTGCAGTAAACCATAAAAACTATTACCCGCTTTTAAATCTGCCGCCAAAAGATTCATTTGCATTGCCCAATAGCCAGGCTATGACAACGGCCGAAATATCTTTACGGTTACGTTTTGCTTACCTGGAAAAATTTATAGAATCTACTTTTTTTCGTACCAGCTTAGGTAGCCCCTACCCTGTTGTAGAAGCTAATTTTACCAAGGGCATAAAAAATATTTTAAGCAGTGGTTATAACTATACAAAAATATCGGCCAGCGTTTCCGATTACATAAATGTGCCACCGTTGGGTAATATATCCTTCCAGGTATTTGGTGGTAAAACCTTTGGCACACTACCTTATGTGTTTTTGGATATGGCTCCGGGCAACGATTTGTTTTATTATAATAAATATGCCTATAATATGATGAACCGGTTTGAGTTTTTACATGACCAATATGCCGGTATCAACTTTGAACACAATGTGGGCAGTGGTATTTTCCGCATAATGCCTAAACTAAAATTCCGTCAGTTTTGGACCGCTAAGGTTTTGTGGGGCAGCCTGTCCGAAGAAAACCAACAGTTTAATTTTAAACAAGGCCATAGTTTTCAAACCCTGAACGAAAAAACTTATTTGGAACTGGGTACCGGCATTGATAATATTTTACGCTTTATACGTATTGATTGTGTATGGCGTGTGTTACCAACATCGGAACTACGCTCCAGTAGTTTTGTTACCAAACGTTTTGGCGTGTTTGGCAGTTTCCGTCTGGCTTTTTAGTACAATTAGATAATTAGGTAATCATTGTTGTCCGGATAAGGT